>NZ_CP063374.1:2563333-3845000 GCF_015160875.1 Streptomyces chromofuscus
GGCACGACCAGGTCGAGGAGCCGGGCCGCCTCGGTCAGGGCGCGGGCGGCGGCCCCGGCGGCCTCGGGGTCGTCGACGTTGGCGGGGCGGTGCAGGGTGACCACGCCGTAGCGCTCGGGCAGTCCGTGCGCGGCACGGGCGGCGTCCGGGTCGAAGTGGTTCAGGTGGGTGAGCAGGGTGTCGATCATGGGGTTGCCGACGAGGTGGACCCGGGCGGGGTCGACGCCCTCGCGGGCGAGGTGGCCCACCGCCTCGGGGCTGGTGGCGAACAGCAGCTCGGCCAGCTGGTCGACCAGCCGCCGGTTGACCTCCTCCGGCATCGCCATGTCGAAGCTGCGCAGGCCCGCCTCCACATGGGCGAGGGGGATGCCCAGCTTGGCGGCGACCAGGGCGGCCGCCAGCGTCGAGTTGACGTCCCCGTAGACCATGACGAGGGCGGGGTCCCGCGCGGTGAGCTCACCCTCCAGGGCGACGAGCAGGTCGGCGGTCTGCCGGGCGTGGCTGCCGGAGCCGACGCCGAGATCGGTGTCCGGCTCGGGCAGGGAGAGTTGCCGGAAGAAGATGTCCGACATCCGTTCGTCGTAATGCTGGCCGGTGTGCACCAGCACCTGGTCGCAGCCCGCCGTGCGCAGTGCGGCGACGACCGGGGCGGCCTTGACGAAGTTCGGTCGGGTGCCGACGACGTGGAGTATGCGGCCGTTCATGTCGTACTTTCTCCGCTCTCGCCGCCTAACGTGACGGCATGTCGCGTCATATCCCCCGTGCGCTCAGTCTGGCCGCATCCGTGGCGTGGGGCGAGCTGCGTCATGACCCCCTCCGGGCGGCACTGCTGGGGGTACGGCTGCTGCCGCCGCCCGTGCGGCGCCGGGTCCGGCCGCTGGAAACGCGGCTCGCCGACCGGGCCCGGACGGCCGGGCCGGCCGCTGCTCCATCCGGGGTACGGGTGCCTCCGCCGCCCGTCCGCAGGGTGCGGCCGGTGCCGGGGCGGGTGCTCCATCTGGTGACCAACGGGCTGCCGTTCAAGCACGCCGGTTACACCGTGCGCACGCAGCAGATCGCCGAGGCGCAGCGCGCCGCCGGGCTCGATCCGCACGTGGTGACGCGGATCGGGTTCCCGGTGGCGCAGGGGGTGCTGAACGCCGGTCCGGTGCAGACGGTGGGCGGGGTGCCGCAGCACCGGCTGCTGCCGCCGTGGCTGCCGTACGGGCAGGCGGCGTTGCTGGCCCGCAACGCGGAGCTGGCCGGCCGGCTGGTCCAGCGGCTGCGGCCCGCGGTGCTGCACCCGGCCACCGACCACGGCAACGGGCGGGTGGCGCTGGCCCTGCGCGCGGCGTACGGGCTGCCGGTGGTCTACGAGGTGCGCGGCTTCCTGGAGGACACCTGGCTGACCCAGGCGCCGGGGCGGAGTCCGGCCGACCCGACGTACCGGGCCCGGCGTGAACTGGAGACGCACTGCATGCGCGAGGCGGACCTGGTGCTGACGCTGGGCGCGGCGATGAAGGCGGAGATCGTGGCACGCGGGGTGCCCGAGGAGCGGGTGCTGATCGTGCCGAACGCGGTGGACGCGGAGTTCCTCGCCCCGCTGCCCGACGGGGCCCCGCTGCGGGCCCGGCTCGGCATCGCGCCGGACGACTTCGTGGTCGGCACGGTCAGCAGCCTTACTCCACACGAGGGAATCGGCACATTGCTCCATGCGGGTGCCGAGCTGAGGCGTCGCGGAGTGCCGCTGCGGCTGCTGATCGTGGGGGAAGGACCGGAGCGCGCGGCGCTGCTGCGGCTGGCCGGGCGGCTGGGTCTGGACGACGGGACCGCCGTGTTCACCGGCCGGGTGCCCTACTCCCAAGTCCGCGGTTTTCACGCCGTGTTGGACCTGTTCGCGGTGCCGCGCACGGACGAGCGCGTGTGCCGGCTGGTGACGCCGCTGAAGCCGGTCGAGGCGATGGCGAGCGGACTGCCGGTGGCCGCCAGCGATCTCCCCGCGCTGCGGGAGCTCGTCAAGCCGGGAGTGACCGGACAGCTCGTTCCGCCGTCCTCCGAGCAGGCTTGGGCAGATGCGATCGAATTCCTTCTTTACAGTCGAAAGCGGTCCGAATGGGGTACGGCCGCTCGCGAGATCGTGACGCGCGACCGCACCTGGACGCGGGTCGCCATGACGACCCGGGAGGCGTACCGCGCCCTCGGCTGTCTGTGAGGAGCGGGCCGGACCGAGCACAACTTCACATCCGTGTCCGCCAACGGGACGGGAGCACCCCTATGCAGGCCGACCAGTCCGCACCGCTCGGGGACGAGAGCGCACAGCTCGGGGAATCGCACATGACCGGCACCGCCGAACTCGCGGTGATCGGACTCGGTTACGTCGGGCTGCCGCTCGCACGGGAGGCGGCGACGGTCGGCCTGAAGGTGGTGGGCCTCGACCGGGACCCCCGGGTCGTCGCCGGGCTCAACGCCGGACGCTCCCACGTCGACGACGTGTCCGACGAGGACGTCCACCGGATGCTGGCGGCCGGCTTCCTCGCGTACACCGACGACGCGTGCCTCGCCCGCGCGCAGACCGTGGTGATCTGCGTGCCGACCCCGCTCAACGGGGACGGCGGGCCCGACCTGAGCGCGGTCACCGCCGCCGTCCGCGCGGTGGCGGGCCGGCTGCGGCGCGGACAGCTCGTCGTGCTGGAGTCCACCACCTACCCGGGCACCACCGAGGAGGTCGTACGGCCGCTGCTGGAGCAGGAATCCGGGCTGCGGGCCGGGGAGGACTTCGCCCTCGCCTTCTCGCCGGAACGCATCGACCCCGGCAACACCGGGCACGGGCTGCGCGACACCCCGAAGGTCGTCGGCGGCTGCACCCCCGCGTGCGCCGCCCGGGCGGTCGCCTTCTACGGCAAGCTCGTCGACACGGTCGTCCAGGCGAAGGGCACCCGCGAGGCCGAGATGGCCAAGCTGCTGGAGAACACCTACCGGCACGTCAACATCGCCCTCGTCAACGAACTCGCCGTCATCAGCCACGAGCTGGGCGTCGACCTGTGGGACGCGATCCGCTGCGCGAGCACGAAGCCGTTCGGCTTCCAGGCGTTCCGGCCGGGCGCCGGGGTCGGCGGGCACTGCATACCCATCGACCCGAACTACCTGTCGTACAAGGTGCGTGCGTCGCTCGGCTACGAGTTCCGGTTCGTCGAGCTGGCCCAGGAGATCAACCGGCGGATGCCGGAGTACGTCGTACGCCGCGCCCAGGACCTCCTCAACACCTCCGGCCGGCCGCTGCGCGGCTCCCGGGTGCTGCTGCTCGGGGTGACCTACAAGCCCGACGTCGCCGACCAGCGGGAGAGCCCGGCCGTGCCGGTGGCCCGGCTGCTGCGGCAGCGCGAGGCCGAGGTCACCTTCCACGACCCGCACGTCACCGAGTGGCGCGTCGACGACGTGCCGGTGCCCCGCGTCGACGACCCGAGGGCCGCCGTGACCGACCAGGACCTGACGATCCTGCTCCAGGACCACTCGTCCTACGACCTGCCCGCCCTCGCCGACGCGGCCCGCCTGTTCTTCGACACCCGGGGGCGGATCTTCCGGCCCGGGGTCGAGGTGCTGTGACGGTGCGGGCGCGGAGCCGAAAGGTGCCTGTCTGATGCGGATACTCGTGGTCACCGTCGTCCACCATCCCGAGGACGCGCGGATACTGCACCGGGAGATCGCCGCCCTTGCCGAGCGCGGTCACCGGATCGTGTACGCCGCCCCGTTCGGCGCGCGCGGGGTGGTACCGCGCCCGGGCGTCGAGGGCGTGGACCTGCCCCGGGCCGCCGGCCGGGAGCGCCGGGCGGCTCTGCGCGCGGCGCGCGCCCTGCTCGCCGAGCGGGGACCGGAGGCGGACGTGGTGCTGCTGCACGACCCGGAACTGCTGCTCGCCCTGCCGGGCACCCTGCGCGGGTGGCGGCGGGCCGGCCGGGCCCCGGTGACCGTGTGGGACGTGCACGAGGACACGGCGGCGGCGCTGTCGATGAAGCGCTGGGTGCCGGCGGCGCTGCGGCCGCCGCTGAAGGTGGCGGTGCGGGCGGCGGAACGCCTGGCCGAGCGGCACGTGCGGCTGCTGCTCGCCGAGGACGCCTACCGGGCGCGGTTCCGCCGGCCCCATCCCGTCGTGCCGAACCTGCCGACCGTGCCGCCCGGGCCGGCCCAGCCGCCCGGCACGGACCGGGTCGTCTACCTGGGGCACCTGTCCCGGGCGCGCGGCGCGCTCGACCTCGTCGAAACGGCGCGGCTGCTGGGGCCGGACGTGCGGGTCGAGGTGATCGGCGCGGCCGACCCCGACGTGCGCGGCCCGCTCACCGAGGCCGACCGCGACGGCGTCCTGGCCTGGCACGGCTACCTGCCCAACGACCGTGCGCTCGCGCTGCTGTCCGGGGCGCTGGCCGGACTGTCCCTGCTGCACGACCAGCCCAACTACCGCCACTCGCAGCCCACCAAGGTCGTCGAATACATGGCCCACGGCATCCCCGTCGTCACCACGCCGAACCCCCTGGCGGCCGGCCTGGTGACCCGGCACCGCTGCGGTCTCGTCGTCCCGTACGAGGACCCGGCGGCGGCCGCGGATGCGGTGCGCCGGCTGCGCGCCGACGCGGCGCTGCGCCTGGGCACGGCCGAACGCGGCCGGGCCGCGGCGCTGGCCGAGCTCGACTGGGCGGAGCGATCGGCCGAGTTCACGGACCGGCTGGAGACCTGGGTGAAGGAGGCCTCCGGCGGGCCGGGCGGACACGGCCCGGGCCGCGTGCCGGACGCCGCTGGAACCCGACGACGCTGACCGGCGGCGCGGCGGACGCGGGATGCGCGTGCCGGACCCGCGTCCGCGGCGCGAGCCGAACGGCAGGCACCGGCGCCTGACGCCCGGTGAGCGAGGCCCCGTGCGTGCAGCCGCAAGGCGGAAGGGGAAGCCGGCGCGGGGCACCGGCGGCGACGCGGCGGGTACGCATGCCGGACCCGCGTCCACGGCGCGAGCCGAACGGCAGGCGCCGGGGCCTGACGCCCGGTGAGCGAGGCCCCGTGCGTGCAGCCGCAAGGCGGAAGGGGAAGCCGGCGCGGGGCACCGGCGGCGACGCGGCGGGTACGCATGCCGGACCCGCGTCCCCGGCGCGAGCCGAACGGCAGGCACCGGCGCCTGACGCCCGGTGAGCGGGGCCCCGTGCGTGCAGCCGCAAGGCGGAAGGGGAAGCCGGCGCGGGGCACCGGCGGCGACGCGGCGGGTACGCATGCCGGACCCGCGTCCACGGCGCGAGCCGAACGGCAGGCGCCGGGGCCTGACGCCCGGTGAGCGAGGCCCCGTGCGTGCAGCCGCAAGGCGGAAGGGGAAGCCGGCGCGGGGCACCGGCGGCGACGCGGCGGGTACGCATGCCGGACCCGCGTCCCCGGCGCGAGCCGAACGGCAGGCGCCGGGGCCTGACCTCCGGATCAGGCCGCAGGAAGCCGACGGTGCTGATCGGCGCCGGCGAGCAGGGCCCCGTGCGTGCAGACGCGGCAGATGCGCGTGCCGGACCGCGCGTCCGCGGCGCGAGCCGAGCGGCAGCGCCAGTGCCGCGGCAGGCAACGTGTGCCCGGCAAGGAGCGGCGTCCGGTGCGTGCTCTGGGGTCCCCCCGGCCGGAGGCTGGGCGTGCCGGGCGTCGCGACGGGGTGAACGTTGCCTGTCGCGGCGCTAGGTGCACCACCACAGGAAGCGGTCGCACGTCTCGGAGGGGGACGGCTCAGGAGTGGGCGGCGGAGGCGTCGGGTCCGCCGTCGGCGTCGGCGTCGGGTCCGCCGCGGGCGGGGCCGCCGGTGTGGAGACCGAGGGGTCGGGGGCCGTGTCCGACGGGGACGACGCGTCCGCCTCGGACGGGCTCGCCGACTCCTTGCCGTCCTTGTCGTCCTCGTCCTTGCCGGACGTCGACGGGGACGGGGAGGACGAGGCGTCCGGGGAGGCCGTGCCCGTGCCCGGGGCGGCACCGCCGGTGGCGCCGCTCAGCGGGTCCGTCGTCTCCTCCGACTCGGCCGACGCGCCGCCGTCCGCCGAGGGGTCCCCGGCCGCCGCCGGGTTCTGGTCCGACCCCGGTCCGTCCAGGCCGAGTTCGGCGAGGCTCAGGGCGCCGGCGGCCAGCACGAAGCCGACCGCGACGAGCAGGGCGCGGCGGCGCCGCCTGCGGTGCGCGGCGGCCTTGCGGTCCCGGCGGCTCACGCCGGTCTGCCGGCGCCGGGACCCGGCCCGGGACTCGTCGTCGTCGGCGGTATCCGCGGCGTCCTCGTCGTACGGCTCGCCGGGGTCGGCCGGCCGGATCACCGTGACGACGTCCGTACGCACGTCGGTCCGCACATCCGTGCGCACGTCCGTGCGGACGACGGTGTGCACGACTGTCTCCTCCGCGTACGGAGGGAGCTGGTCGGCCGGTGCGCCGCATCCCGGGCAGGCGAGGGCGCCATTCAGGTGCCGTCGGCACGGGTGGCAGTAGTCCATGACGCGGGAAGGTTAAGTTTTTGATCGGTAACGTTCATAGTCGTCGCTGTGAATGTTCTGTGCGGAACAACTTCTTCCGGCGCGTCGACTTGAGGGCAACCCGTGCGGATCATCGCGAAACGGCCGTCGAAAGTCTCGAAACCGTTATCGGCGGGACCCATTGACACCCCTGCCGTCGCCTCCTTACTGTCACGCCAACATTTCGAACGTGTGACGAAATTTCGAACAGAGCCGACGTTCACGAGGGGCAACTGCCGTGCGCATCACCGGAATCAGCACGCACGTGGTCGGGACGCCGTGGCGCAACCTGACGTACGTCCAGGTGCACACCGACGAGGGGATCACTGGAGTCGGGGAGACCCGGATGCTGGGCCACACCGACGCCCTCCTCGGCTACCTGAAGGAGGCCGAGGCCAACCACATTCTCGGTTCCGACCCGTTCGCCGTGGAAGACCTGGTCCGCCGCATGAAGTACGGCGACTACGGGCGCGCCGGCGAGATCGTGATGTCGGGCATCGCGGTGGTCGAGATGGCCTGCTGGGACATCAAGGGCAAGGCGCTCGGCGTGCCGGTGTGGCAGCTGCTGGGCGGCAGGGTCACCGACAAGGTCAAGGCGTACGCCAACGGCTGGTACACCACGGAGCGCACGCCCGAGGCGTATCACAAGGCCGCCCAGGAGGTCATGGCCCGCGGCTACCGGGCGCTGAAGATCGACCCCTTCGGCACCGGTCACTTCGAGCTGGACCACCGGCAGACCCTGTACGCCGTCTCCCTCATCGAGGCGGTCCGCGACGCCATCGGCCCCGAGGCCGAGCTGATGCTGGAGATGCACGGCCGCTTCTCCCCCGCCACCGCCGTCCGGCTCGCCCACGAGCTGGCGCCGTTCAAGCCGGCCTGGCTGGAGGAGCCGGTCCCGCCGGAGAACCTCAAGGCGCTGAAGAAGGTCGCCGAGAAGGTGGACATGCCGGTCGCCACCGGTGAGCGCATCCACGACCGGATCGAGTTCCGCGAGCTGTTCGAGGATCAGTCCGTCGACATCATCCAGCCGGACGTCGGCCACATCGGCGGCATCTGGGAGACGCGCAAGCTGGCCGCCACCGCCGAGACCCACTACATGCTGGTCGCGCCGCACAACGTGGGCGGCCCCGTGCTGACCGCCGCCTCGCTCCAGGTCGGCTTCACCTCCCCCAACTTCAAGATCCTCGAACACTTCAACGACTTCGCCGACGCGGAGATCAAGAAGGTCGTCAGGGGCGCGCCCCAGGTGAACCCCGAGGACGGGTGCTTCCACCTGTCCGACGCCCCCGGCCTCGGCGTCGAGCTGGACACCGACGCCGCCGCCGAGTTCCCGCAGCAGCAGGCCCGCTTCGACCTGTGGGCCGAGGGCTGGGAGCAGCGCAAGCCGAAGGCGACGCAGCCGTGAGCACCGCCGTCGTCGTCGACGCCCCCGGCGAGCACCGGCTCGTCGCGCACACGCCCCGCCCGCCCGGCCCCGGCGAGGCGCAGGTCCGGGTGCACGCGGTCGGCATCTGCGGCAGCGACCGCGAGGTCTACCAGGGCAACCGGCCCGAGGGGTACGTCCGTTATCCCCTCACCCCCGGCCACGAGTGGTCCGGGACGGTGGCGGAGGCCGGCCCCGGGGTGCCCGCCTCACTGGTCGGCCGCAAGGTCGTCGGCGAGGGCTTCCGCAACTGCCAGGTGTGCGACCGCTGCCACGCGGGCGACACCACGCTGTGCACGGACGGGTACGAGGAGACCGGGTTCACCCAGCCCGGCGCGATGGCCGCCACCCTCACCCTTCCGGCCCGTCTGCTGCACGTCCTCCCGGACGACGCCGACCTGACGGCGGCGGCGCTGCTGGAGCCCGCCGCCTGCGTCGCCGCAGCGGCCCTCAAGGCCGGCGCGAAGCCGGGCGAGCGCGTGGCCGTGGTGGGCACCGGCACCCTCGGCATGTTCGCCGTGCAGTTCCTGCGGGCCACCTCCCCGGCCGAACTGCTGGTCGTCGGCACCCGCCCCGACCGCGCGGCCATGGCGCGGGGCTTCGGCGCCACCGACTTCCGCACCAAGGACCAGGAGCTGCCCGGCGGCTTCGACGTGGTGATCGAGACGGCCGGGTCCGCCGACGCCGCCCGGGGCGCCGCCGCGCTGCTGCGGCGCGGCGGGCGGCTGGTGCTGACGGGCATTCCGGCGCCGGGCGCCGACGGGCTGGACCCGACGGACCTGGTCGTCCGGCAGCTGGAGGTGCACACCGTCTTCGGGGCGCCGCCCGACGCCTGGGCGCACGCGGTGCGGGTGTTCGGCGCCGGGCTGCTCGATCCGGTGCCGATGGTCACCCACGAGCTGCCGCTGACCGAGTTCTCGCAGGCCATCGAGCTGGTCGGGGCCGGTGATCCGAAGGTCGGCAAGGTGCTGCTCCGCCCCTAGTCGTACGCCGGTACGGGGGCGACCTGACGGCCGCCGTACCGGCGTACCCGGCCTTCGCGTCCCCACCGCCGCGAACCTCGTCCGAAATACCGAACACTAAGGACAGCTTGTGACCGACGCTTCCGCCACGGCAGCCCGCAGACCCGGTGAGCAGGCGCTCACCGCCTTGGGCCTGGGCGCGCCCGCCCTCGACCCCGCCGACGCCTCACCGCACACCTTCCCCGGCGGTGGCCGCTGGCGCACCGAGATCCCCTCGTGCGAGGGTCCCGAGGCGCTGGCGGTCGTCCTCAAGGAGGCCTCGCGCCTCGACGTGCCGATCCACCGGATCAGCCAGGGCAGCGGGGTGTGGATGCTGACCGACGCCGAGATCACCGAGATGGTGGAGGCGACCGGCGAACGTGACATCGAACTCTGCCTGTTCACCGGCCCGCGCGGCACCTGGGACATCGGCGCCTCGACGCGTACCGACTCCCGGGGCGCCGGGCTGCGGGCGCGCGGCCACGACGCCGTCGCCGGCTGTGTCGAGGACGCCGTACGGGCCACGGAGCTGGGCGTGAAGTGCCTGCTCGTCGCCGACGAGGGCGTGCTGTGGACGCTGCACCGGGCGCGGGCGCGGGGCATCCTCCCGGCCGACACCACGCTGAAGGTGTCGGCGCTCATCGGGCCGGTGAACCCGGCGAGTTACGCGGTGTACGAGCACCTCGGCGCCGACTCGGTCAACGTGCCCAGCGATCTGACGCTCGATCACCTGACGGAGATCCGCCGCGTGTCCGCCGCTCCCATGGACATGTACATCGAGGCCCCCGACGACCTCGGGGGTTATGTGCGGATGTACGAGGTCGCCGAGCTGATCCGGCGCGGCGCACCGCTCTATCTGAAGTTCGGCCTGTCCAAGGCACCCGGGATCTACCCGTACGGGCACCACCTGCGGGAGCTGACCCTGGCCACCGCCAGGGAACGGGTGCGGCGCGGCCGGCTCGCCCTCGATCTGCTGGTCCGCCACGGAGCGGAGGGCGACATGGCGCCGCTCGGCTCCCGGCTCCCGGGCGAACTGCGCCGATTCGACACCTCGTCATAACGTTCCGGAAAACCGGCTTCTCACAACAAGACACAGTCGCGCACAATCCCACACACCCTGTCTCGGTTCCTCCCCGCACACATCAAGGATGATGATCATGCGTAACCGCAGAGCCGCACTCTCCGCCATATCCGCAGCCGCCTGTCTCGCCCTCACCCTCACCGCCTGCGGCCAGAGCGGCGAGGGCGGCAGCAAGGAGGACTCGGGCAGCTCCGAGGGCGCCACCATCGGCATCGCGATGCCGACCAAGTCCTCCGAGCGGTGGATCGCCGACGGCAACAACGTCGTCAAGGACCTGGAGTCCAAGGGCTACAAGACCAAGCTCGTGTACGGCGAGGACGACCCCGACCAGCAGGTCTCCCAGGTCGAGAACCTGATCACGCAGGGCGTCAAGGCGCTGATCGTCGCGGCCATCGACAACAAGTCGATGAACAACGTCCTGCAGCAGGCCAAGGACGCCAACATCCCGGTGATCAGCTACGACCGCCTGATCCTCGGCACGGAGAACGTCGACTACTACGCCTCCTTCGACAACGAGAAGGTCGGCGAGCTCCAGGGCACCTACATCGTCGACAAGCTCGGCCTGAAGGACGGCAGCAAGAAGGGCCCCTTCAACATCGAGTTGTTCGCCGGCTCCAACGACGACAACAACACCCGCTACTTCTTCCAGGGCGCGATGAACGTCCTGCAGCCCTACATCGACAAGAAGCAGCTGGTGGTCCGCTCCGGGCAGACCGAGCTGACCCAGGTCACCACCCTGCGCTGGGACGGCGGCACCGCGCAGAAGCGCATGGACGACATCCTGACCTCGGCGTACAAGTCCGAGCGGGTGGACGCCGTGCTCTCGCCGTACGACGGCATCTCCATCGGCATCCTGTCCGCGCTGAAGTCCGACGACTACGGCTCCAAGAGCAAGCCGCTGCCGATCGTCACCGGCCAGGACGCCGAGGTCGCCTCGGTGAAGTCGATCATCGCCGACGAGCAGTCGATGACCGTCTACAAGGACACCCGCGAGCTCGCCAAGGTGGCCTCGAACATGGTGGACGCGCTGCTCAACGACAAGAAGCCCGAGGTCAACGACGAGAAGACCTACGACAACGGCTCGAAGGTCGTCCCGGCCTACCTGCTCGAGCCGGTCAGCGTCGACAAGACCAACTACAAGGAGACGGTGGTCGACTCCGGATACATCAAGGAAAGCGACCTCAACTAACCGCCGGCTCACTCTGATTGGAAGGCACGACCATGGCGGGACCCGTCCTGGAAATGCGCTCGATCGTCAAGACCTTTCCCGGCGTCAAGGCGCTGTCGGACGTCACGCTGACCGTCCGGCAGGGCGAGGTCCACGCCATCTGCGGGGAGAACGGCGCCGGCAAGTCGACCCTGATGAAGGTCCTCTCCGGCGTCCACCCGCACGGCACCTACCAGGGGGACATCCTCTTCGAGGGAGAGGTCTGCGAGTTCAAGGACATCCGCGCGAGCGAGCAGCGCGGCATCGTCATCATCCACCAGGAGCTGGCGCTGTCGCCGTACCTCTCCCTCGCGGAGAACATCTTCCTCGGCAACGAGCACGCCAAGGGTGGTTTCATCGACTGGCGGCAGACCCTGCAGCACGCCACCGAGCTGCTGCGGCGGGTCGGTCTGTCCGACCACCCGGACACCCGCGTCGCCGACATCGGCGTGGGCAAGCAGCAGCTCGTGGAGATCGCGAAGGCCCTGTCGAAGAAGGTGAAGCTGCTCATCCTCGACGAGCCGACCGCGGCCCTGAACGACGAGGACAGCGGCAAACTCCTGGATCTGATCCTGGAGTTGAAGAAGCAGGGCATCACCTCGATCATCATCTCCCACAAGCTCAACGAGATCCGCAAGGTCGCCGACTCGGTGACGATCCTGCGCGACGGGCGCACCATCGAGACGCTCGATGTGAAGGCCCCGGAGACCACCGAGGACCGGATCATCAGCGGCATGGTCGGCCGCGACCTGGAGCACCGCTTCCCGGAGCGCACCCCGCACGAGCCCGAGAAGGGCGCGGCTCCCGCGCTGGAGATCCGCAACTGGACGGTGCACCACCCGATCGACCAGCAGCGCAAGGTGGTCGACGACGTGTCACTGTCCGTGCGGCGCGGGGAGATCGTGGGGATCGCGGGCCTGATGGGCGCCGGCCGCACCGAGCTCGCGATGAGCGTCTTCGGGCGGACGTACGGCCGTTACCACGGCGGTACGGTCCTCAAGGACGGCAGGGAGATCCGTACCAAGACCGTCCCCGAGGCGGTCAAGAACGGCATCGCGTACGTCACCGAGGACCGCAAGCACTACGGCCTCAATCTCATCGACACCATCAACCGGAACATCTCGCTCAGCGCGCTGGGCAAGGTGGCCAACCGTGGTGTGGTCGACGAGCACGAGGAACGGCAGGTCGCCGAGGGCTTCCGCAAGTCCATGAACATCAAGGCGCCGACCGTCTTCGAGCCGGTGGGCAAGCTGTCCGGTGGCAACCAGCAGAAGGTCGTCCTCAGCAAGTGGATCTTCGCGGGTCCGGACGTGCTCGTCCTGGACGAGCCGACGCGCGGCATCGACGTCGGCGCCAAGTACGAGATCTACACGGTCATCGACCAACTGGCCGCCCAGGGCAAGGCGGTCGTCTTCATCTCCTCCGAGCTGCCGGAGCTGCTCGGCATGTGCGACCGCATCTACACGATGGCCGCGGGCCGGCTGACCGGTGAGTTCTCGCGGGTCGAGGCCTCACAGGAATCGCTGATGCGTCAGATGACGAAGGACAAAGAGGTAACGCGATGAGCACGGATGTGACCGCCAAGACCCCGGCCCCCGCGCCGCCGGGCAAGGGCGGAGCGGGCGCGGGTGACGGTCTGCTCCAGATGGTGCTGGACGGGATGCGCCGCAACATGCGGCAGTACGGCATGCTGATCGCCCTCGGCCTGATCGTGGTGCTGTTCGCCGTGTGGACCGACGGCGACCTGCTGCTGCCGCGCAACGTCTCCAACCTGGTGCTGCAGAACAGCTACATCCTGATCCTGGCGATCGGCATGATGCTGGTCATCATCGCGGGCCACATCGACCTGTCGGTCGGCTCGTTGACGGCGTTCGTCGGCTCGATGGCGGCCGTGTTCATGGTGAAGAACGACATGCCATGGCCGCTCGCGGTGATCCTCTGCCTCGCCATGGGCGCGGTGGCCGGGGCCGCGCAAGGCTTCTTCATCGCGTACGGCGGCATACCGTCGTTCATCGTGACCCTCGCGGGCATGCTGATCTTCCGCGGTCTGACCGAGATCTTCCTCGAGGGCCAGACCCTCGGCCCGTTCCCGGAGGGCCTGCAGAAGGTCGCCAACGGCTTCCTGCCCGAGGTCGGCCCCAACACCAACTACCACAACCTCACCCTGCTGCTCGGCTTCGCGATGATCGCGTTCGTGGTCTTCCAGGAGTTCCGCGACCGCCGCCGGCAGCAGGAGTTCCACCTCGACGTCCCGCCCTTCAACCTCTTCCTGCTGAAGCTGGTCGCGCTCGGCGCCGCCATCCTCACGCTGACGCTGCTGCTGGCCAGCTACAAGGGCGCCCCGATCGTGCTGCTGATCCTGGGCGTGCTGCTCGTCGGCTTCGGTTACGTGATGCGCAACGCCATCATCGGCCGGCACATCTACGCCATCGGCGGCAACCTCCCCGCCGCCAAGCTGTCCGGCGTCAAGGACAAGAAGGTCACCTTCCTGGTCTTCCTGAACATGGGCATGCTTGCGGCCCTGGCGGGTCTGGTCTTCGCCGCCCGCTTCAACGCGGCCTCGCCCAAGGCCGGCCTCAACTTCGAGCTGGAGGCGATCGCGGCCTCGTTCATCGGCGGTGCGTCGATGAGCGGCGGTGTCGGCACCGTGCTCGGCGCGATCATCGGCGGTCTGGTCCTGGGCGTGTTGAACAACGGTATGAACCTCGTCGGCATCGGCACCGACTGGCAGCAGGTCATCAAGGGCCTGGTGCTCCTGGCGGCGGTCGGCTTCGACGTGTGGAACAAGCGCAAGGTCGGTTCATAGGTCACTCGGGCCCCGCCGCGAGGCGGGGCCCCTTCCCCTGCAGGAGCCGCACATGGACATGAGCAGACGCACGGTCATCGCCGGAGCCGCCGCCGCGGGCATCACCGCGGCGAGCATCGGCGGCGCGCACGCGACGGGAGGCGGGAAGCCGGTGAAGTCGCTGTTCGGGAAGCTCGCCGACGGCACCAAGGTGTACAGCTGGGCCCTGGAGAACGGCGGCACCCGGCTGAAGGTCCTCTCCTACGGCGGGATCGTGCAGTCCCTGGAGATCCCCGACCGGCGCGGGCGCCACGCCAACGTCTCCCTCGGGTTCGACACGATCGAGGACTACGTCGCGAGCAGCCCCTACTTCGGCGCCCTGATCGGCCGTTACGGCAACCGCATCGGCAACGGCCGCTTCACCTTGGACGGCGAAACCCACCAGCTCTCCGTCAACGACGGCGACAACAGCCTGCACGGCGGCGCCCAGGGCTTCGACAAGCACGTGTGGGACGTCGAGCCGTTCACCAGGGGCACGGACGTCGGGCTGCACCTGTACTACACGAGCGTCGACGGCGAGATGGGCTACCCGGGCACGCTGCGGACCAAGGTCACCTACACCCTCACCCGGCACGGCGACTGGCGCGTCGACTACGAGGCCACCACCGACAAGGCCACCGTCGTCAACCTCACCAGCCACGTCTACTGGAACCTGGCCGGCGAGTCCAGCGGCACGATCTACGACCACGAACTGTCCATCGCCGCCTCCCGCTACACCCCGGTCGACGCCGGGCTGATCCCCACGGGCGAACTGGCGCGGGTCGCGGGCACCCCCTTCGACTTCCGCCGGACCAAGACCGTCGGCGAGGACATCCGCGTACCGCACCAGCAACTGCTGTACGGCAAGGGCATCGACCACAACTGGGTCCTCGACAAGGGCCTCACCGCACGCCCCGAGCACATCGCCACGCTCCGGGACCCCTCGTCCGGCCGCACCCTGAGGATCGCGACGACCGAGCCGGGCCTGCAGTTCTACTCCGGCAACTTCCTCGACGGCACCCTCGTCGGCTCCGGCGGCACCGTCTACCGGCAGGGCGACGGGCTGTGCCTGGAGACGCAGCACTTCCCGGACTCGCCGAACAAGCCGTCGTTCCCCTCGACCGTGCTGCGTCCGGGGCAGACCTACCGCACGACGACGGTCCACTCGTTCAGCGCGTGACGCCTCCACACTTCCGTCACACGCGTTGAACGGGGCCACCGCGGCCTCCGTATGTAAGGGCGGCCCGCGCTCCCCCGCGCGGGCCGCCCGAGACGACGGACCCGGAGCTGACCACCGGGACCGCCCCAAACGGAGGTCTCCTTGGCTGACAACGTCACCTCGCTGTTCCGCAGCACTGCGGCGCACAGCCCGTCGATGGCGGCGTTGACGCGGGAGAGCGACGGGTCGGGGCCGGTGGACTTCTGCATTCCCTGCAACCCGTACTTCCCCACCCCGGCGATGTTCGACGAGATGGCCGGCAAGCTGCGCGACATCATCACGTACTACCCCAGCGGCGCCGACACCATCACCGCCGAGCTGTGCAGCCTGCTCCAGCTTCCGCCGCAGTGCGTGGCGATGGGCAACGGCTCGACCGAGCTGATCACCTGGATCGACCACCTCCTCGTGCGGGAGTCCCTCGCCGTCCCCGTCCCCACCTTCGGCCGCTGGACCGACCAGCCCATGGAGACCGGCAAGCGGGTCGACATGTTCCCGCTCCAGGAGTCCAGCGGCTTCGCCCTGGACCTCGCGCAGTACGCCGAGTTCATCCGGGTCCGCGGCACCCGGGTCGCCGTGATCTGCAACCCCAACAACCCCGACGGCGGCTTCCTCCACCGGCACGCGGTGGTGCAGTTCATGGACGCGATGGCGGACCGGGACCTGGTCGTCGTCGACGAGTCCTTCCTGGAGTTCGCCGACGCCGAGGTCGAGCCGAGCGTCGTGCAGGAGGCGATGATCCGCCCCAACGTCGTCGTGCTGCGCAGCCTCGGCAAGAACTTCGGCCTGCACGGCATCCGCTTCGGCTACCTGGTCGCCAACCCGGCGCTCGCGGGACGGATCCGCTCCATGCTGCCCAAGTGGAACCTCAACTCCTTCGCCGAGCACGTGGTGTTCATGCTGAGGGAGCACGGCCAGGAGTACGCGCAGAGCCTTCAGCAGGTCCGCCGGGACCGGCTGGACATGGCCGGCCGGCTGTCCGCGCTGCCCGGGCTGACGGTCTATCCCTCCCAGGGCAACTTCCTCTTCGTGCGTCTGCCCGTCGGCGCCGAGGGCACCGTGGTGCGGGACCGGCTGCTCACCGAGCACCGGGTCCTGGTCCGCGAGTGCGGCAACAAGATCGGATCCTCCAGCCGCTTCCTGCGTCTCGTGGTGCGCCCCCAGGTGGATGTGCGTCGCCTGGTGTCCGGCCTGGAACAGGTGCTCTACGGGACCAGGAGGGGAGCCGCCGTGCCCGAGCTGGGCACCGGGACCAGCTACAGCTCGGGCACGGCGGCGGTGGACCGGCTGGTCAGTGCCACCAACGGGGCCGGCATGCAGGGCCTTGCCGCTCAGGCCGTCGCTGCCGCCGCTCCCGTCGGTGCGGTCGGCCCCGGCGCGTCGGGGCCGGCAGCCGCCCCGGCCGCCGGCGTCGACGCCGGCATGCCGATGCCGATGCCAATGCCGATGCCGGCGGCGGCCCAGGCGTTCCCGCCGCAGCCACAGCCACAGCCACAGGTGCAGGTGCAGGTTCAACAGGTGCCGCGGCAGGTTCCCCAGCAGATCCCGCAGCAGATCCCGCAGCCGGGGATGCCCGCCGCGATGCCTCAGCCCGGGATTCACCAACCGGAGTTGCTCCAGCCCGGGCTGGGGCAACCCGCGCTGCCGCAGCCCGCGCTGCCGCAGCCGGCCGTTGCCCGGGCGGTCCCCCAGCCGACGCCCGTCCCCGGTCCCACCCCGCCCGGTGTCCCCGCGCGCGGCGGCCTCACCGCGGCGCAGGTCCGGGGCACCACGGGCCCGGGCGCCCCGGTCCCCCCGGGCGGTCTGTCCCCGGCCTCCGCGACCGGCTGGCCGGGTGCGACCAGCTGGCCGAACGCGGCGGGGATGGGGCAGGCGGGGTAGCGCCTGCTCGCCGCGGGAGGTGGTGTGTGCGGGCGACTGCGGGTCCGTTGTGGCCGGTCGCGCAGTTCCCCGCGCCCCTGGGTCGGCCACCTGAGTCAAGGGCGCTGTGCCAGGATGCGCTCACAGGCTCTCGCTCACAGGACTCAACGAGCCTGCTGCAGCGGATGCGAGGAGTCATGAGCACCAGCGAGCCGTACGGGCGCGGCCCCGGCCGGCCCTCTCCCCCGGGGCCTGGGCCGGCCTCATCTCCCGTGTCTTCCCGATCCCACGTCGCCGAGGTGCGCGAAACCGTGCTCGTGCCGCTCCTCGCGCCGGCCTTGGCCGGATGCTCGTTCGCGGGTCAGGGCACGCCGTGCGCCCAGGCCGACGCGGACTCGGCGGTCTCCCTCGTGTGGCGGCCGTCCGACTTCGGCGGCCGGGACGCGGCGACGATCGAGCTGTGCGTGGACGACACCTGCGAGGAGCGGGCGTCGGGCGATCCCGAGGACCCGTTCGGCTCGGTCTCGGTCCGCCTGCCCGACGACATCGGCGCGTCCACCGTGCCGGTGCGGCTCACCGTGACGTCCGCGAAGATCGGCGATCCCGTGATCACGGACAGCACCCGGGCCAGGCTGACCGAGCAGCACCCCAACGGCACGTCCTGCCCGCCCACCGTCTGGACGGCGGCCTTCCGCGCCGACCCGGGCAAGGGACTGACCTCCCCGAAGGGCATGACACTCCAGTAGTGGGCCCCTGCTCGGCCTGGATGCCCACCGGCTCACCCCGCGCGGCGCGCGTCGGCTCTCCGTCACCCTCTCCTTCAGGTGGGCACAGACAGAGTGCCCCACCGCCGCCGCCCACAGCGCGCACAGGACGACGTACGCCATCGTGCCCACGCCCGGCAGGACGCTCGGCCCGTGAGAACGGCGCCCGAAGCGATGCACGGTCGCTGCGGGTTGAAGGCCTCCCGGCACGGGCTTCACGGTGAACGCCGGGACGCGGAAGCACCGCGGCCGAGGGAGCAGGCCCATGCACGCACAGCGGATCGTCGACGACGACCTCGCCACCCGGTTCGCCGGCGGGGACGAGGAGTGCCTGGCGGTGGTGTACCGGCGGTTCCGGCCCCTGGTGCACGCGCTGGCCAGTCGCTCGCTCGCGGACCGGGGCGAGGCCGAGGACGTCACCCAGGCGGTGTTCCTGGCGGCGTGGAGCGGACGGGACGGCTTCGCCCCCGAGCGGGGCGCGCTGTCCGCCTGGCTGATGGGCATCACCCGGCGCAAGGTCGCCGACGCCCTCGCGGCCAGGTACCGGCGTACCGAGCTGGCCGAGGCCGCCGCGTCCATGGTCCTCGCCCGCGCCGCGCGGTCGGCGGCGGACCCGGAAGCCACCATCGACCGGCTGCTGGTGACCACGGAACTGGCGAAGCTCTCCCGGGCGCAGCGCCGGGTGCTGAGCCTGGCCTTCTACGGCGACCTGTCCCACGCGCAGATCGCCGACCTCACCGGCTGGCCCCTGGGCACCGTCAAGAGTCACGCGCGCCGCGGGCTGCACCGCCTCGCCCACTGCCTGCGGGAGGAGACGGGCACTGCGAACGCGTGAACTCCGTCCGCAGGCGCATCCAGGAGCGGGCCCGGCGAGGAAGCACCAGCATCATGAGTACGCGTCCCCGGGGCAGCGCCGTCCGGGGACCGGCACGGCCACGAGGGAGCCTGGGTGCGGGACGCAGACGTAGTCGTCATCGGTGGCGGCGCCGCGGGGCTGTCCCTGGCACGGCGGCTGACCGGGCCCCGGACGCGGTCCCGCCGACCCCTGACGGTCGCCCTGGTCGACGCCCCGCCGGGCGAACTGCGCGCGGCGCCCCGGACCTGGTGCTTCTGGGAGGCGCCGGGCGGTGAGTACGACGCCGTCGTGCGCGCCCACTGGGGCCGCCTGCGGATCACGGGCCGGGACGGCCGGACGGTGGTGGGCAATCCGGGTCCGCTGCGCTACAAGATGATCCGGTCCCCGGACTTCGAGCGGTGGGCGGGCGCGGAGCTGGACCGGGCCGGATGCCTGCGGCACGAAGCCGTCGTCGAGAGCGTGCGGGACGTGCCCGGGGGCGCCGAGGTGCGCGGGCACGACGCCCGGGGCGCGTCCGTGCGGCTGCTGGCGCGCTGGGTGTTCGACTCCCGGCCGCCGGGCCGGCCGGGACCGGCCCGGACCACGCTCCTGCAGCACTTCCGGGGCTGGTTCGTGCGCACCGCCCGCCCGGCCTTCGACCCGGGCGTCGCCGACCTGATGGACTTCCGCACCCCCCAGCCGCGGCACGGGCTGGCCTTCGGCTACGTCCTGCCGCTCGGGCGGCACGAGGCGCTGGTCGAGTACACGGAGTTCTCCGGCGCGGTCCTCGACGACGACGCCTACGACCGGGCGCTCGGGCACTACGCCGCCGAGGTGCTCGGACTCGGGGACTTGGAGGTCACGGCGGTGGAACAGGGGGTGATCGCGATGACCGACGCCCGGTTCCCGCGCCGCACGGGCAGGTCCGTCTTCCCCGTCGGAGTGGCGGGCGGGGCGACGCGGCCCGCGACCGGCTACTCGTTCGCCGCCACCCAGCGTCACACGCGGGCGATCGCGGCGGCGCTCGCCCGGGGCCGTACGCCGCTGGTCCCCGCCCCGCACGGGGCGCGCTCCCTCGCCATGGACGCCGTGCTGCTGCGCGCCCTGGACACCGGACGGGTCGACGGGGCCGACCTGTTCACCGGGCTGTTCGAGAAGGTGCCGGCCCAGCGCCTGCTGCGTTTCCTCGACGGCCGGACCACCGCGCTGGAGGACGTCGCGGTCGGGCTGCGCACCCCCGTGCGGCCGATGCTGCGCACCGCCCTGGAACTGCCCTTCCTTCCCCGGCGCCCGGCCGGACCACGACCCGTTCCCGCCCGGCGCCCGGCCGGACCATGACCCGGCCCTCCGCGGCCGTACCGAGGAGCACGTTGATGTCACTGCTGCGCGACGCCGCACTGTCGGCCGCGTTCGACCACGCGGCGCCGTCCTACGACCGGATGGTCGCCGCCAACCCCGGCTACCACAGCCAGTTGCGCCGCTCCGCCCGGCGGCTGGCGCTGCCCGACGGCGGCAGTGGCCTGCGGCTGCTCGACGTGGGCTGCGGCACCGGCGCCTCCACGGCCGCCCTGCTCGCCGCCGCGCCGCGCGCGCGGATCACCGCGGTGGACGCGTCGGCGGGGATGCTCGCCAGGGCGCGGACCAAGCGCTGGCCGACCCGCGTCCGCTTCGTGCACGCCCCCGCGGAGAAGCTGGCCACTGCCGGGGTCGACGGGCCGTTCGACGCCGTGTTCGCCGCCTACCTGTTCCGCAACGTCGCCGACCCGGACCGGGTCCTGTCGAACGTGCGGGACGTGCTCGTCCCGGGCGGGCGGCTCGCGGTGCACGAATACACCCTCACCGGCCGGGCGCAGCACCGCGCGGTGTGGACGGCGGTGTGCAAGGGCCTGGTCCTTCCGGTGTCCCGGCGCACCGGGGACGACAGGCTGTACGAGCACCTGTGGCGCAGCGTCGTCGAATTCGACACGGCGGGTGCGTTCGCGGCGCGGCTGGCGCGGGCCGGGTTCGCGGACGTGCGGACGCTGCCGCTGACGGGCTGGCAGACGGGGATCACCCACACGTTCGTGGCGCGGCTGCCGGCCACGCGAGCGGCGTCGGCCGTGCGGCGCACGGGCGGGGCCCACGGCGGGGACCGCGGGAGGTCCTCGTGAACGAGAGCCGCCGACGGGACCGCGGGAGGGGCCTGGTGAGCGAAGGGTACGGAAGGGACCGCAAGGCGCGCCTGCTGACGGACCGTACGGGCGTGCCGCGCCTGGAGGGCGCCGGTCCGGCGGTCGCCGTCGTCGGCGGTGGCATCGCCGGGCTCGCGGCGGCCACGGTGCTGACCGAGCGCGGGGTGCGGGTGACCCTGCTGGAGCGGGAGTCCGACCTCGGCGGGCGGCTGGCGGGGTGGCAGGTGCAGCTGGCCGACGGGTCGTCGGCCACCATGACCCGCGGCTTCCACGCGTTCTTCCGGCAGTACTACAACCTGCGGGCGCTGTTGCGGCGGACCGACCCGGGCCTGCACGGGCTGACCGCCCTGCCCGACTATCCGCTGCGCAACAGCGCCGGGATGCTCGACAGCTTCGCCCGCGTGCCGCGCACTCCCCCGCTGAACGCCCTGGGCTTCGTCGCGCTCAGCCCGACGTTCGGCCGGCGGGACCTGCTGGCCATGAACCCGCGCTCCGCGCTGCCGCTGCTGGACGTCCGCGTTCCGGGGATCCACCAGCGGCTGGACGGGATCAGCGCGCACGACTTCCTGTCCCGCATCGGGTTTCCCGCGGCGGCCCGGCATCTCGCCTTCGAGGTCTTCTCGCGCAGCTTCTTCGCCGATCCCCGGGAGCTGTCCGCGGCGGAACTGGCGCTCATGTTCCACGTCTACTTCCTCGGCTCCAGCGAGGGGCTGCTGTTCGACGTGCCGCGGGAGCCCTTCCCCCAGGCACTGTGGGAGCCCCTCGGGGACTACCTCCAGGAACGCGGGGCGACGGTCCGCACGGCCAGCCCGGTGGAGTCGGTGGCCCCGAACCCGGACGGCACGGTGGGCGTGGAGGCGGCGGGCAGGACCCGGACCTACGACGCCGTGGTGCTGGCGACGGACGTGCCGGGCCTGCGGCAGGTCGCGGCCGCGTCGCCGGACCTGGTCGACCGGACCTGGCGCGAGAACGTCGCCGGGCTGCGCACCGCCCCGCCGTTCCTGGTGTCCCGGCTGTGGCTGGACCGGCCGGTGCACCCCGACCGCCCGGCGTTCCTGGGCACCAGCGGGTACGACGCGCTGGACAACATCAGTGTCCTGAACCGCTGGGAGGGCGAGGCCCACCGCTGGTCGCTGCGCACCGGCGGCTGCGTGGTCGAACTGCACGCCTACGCCGTCCCGCCGGGCGCCGACCGCAAGGAGGTGCAGGAGCGGCTGGTGAGCCAGTTGCACCGGGTGTATCCGGAGACCCGCGACGCGGGGGTGGTCGACTGCCGCCACGAGTGGCGGGAGGACTGTCCGCTGTTCGAGGTGGGCGGCTACGACCGCCGCCCGCGCGTGCGGACGGCGGACCCGGCGGTCGTCGTGGCCGGTGACATGGTCGCCACCGGTCTGCCGGTCGCGCTCATGGAGCGCGCCGCGACCAGCGGATTCCTGGCCGCCAACGTCCTGTTGCGCCGGTGGGGGGTGCGGGCCGAGCCCTTGCGGACGGTGCCGGAGCGCGGCCGGTCGGCGGTGCTGCGGGCCCTGACGGCCCTGCTCGCGGAGAAATGACCCGCGAGCGGGGCCGGCCGCGCGGGGCGGCTACCGCTTGCGTCCGAGCCGCCCCGGCCACCACACCGGGGCCCCGATGTCCCGTACCAGGGCGGGCACCAGCAGGGACCGCACCACCAGGGTGTCCAGCAGGACGCCGAAGGCCACGATGAAGGCGATCTGCGCGAGGAAGGCCAGCGGGATGACGCCGAGCGCGGCGAAGGTCGCCGCGAGCACGACGCCGGCGGAGGTGATGACGCCGCCCGTGGTGACCAGTCCGCGCAGTATGCCCTCGCGCACGCCGTGGCGCAGCGACTCCTCCCGTACCCGGGACATGAGGAAGATGTTGTAGTCCACGCCCAGCGCCACGAGGAACACGAAGCCGTACAGCGGCACCGAGGGATCGGTGCCGGTGAAGCCGAACACGTGCGTGAACACCAGGGACGCGATCCCCAGGGTGGCGAGGAAGTTGAGCGCCACGGTGGCCACGAGCAGGGCGGGCGCGAGCAGGGACCGCAGCAGCCCGACGAGGACCAGGAAGATCACCGCGAGGACGACGGGCACGATGAGGGTGCGGTCGCGTTCGGCCGTGCGCAGCGTGTCGTACTGCTGGGCGGTGTAGCCGCCGACGAGCGCGTCCGCGTCCGGCCCGGCCCGCACGGCGGTCCGTAGGCGGGCGACGGTGTCCTTGGCCGCGTCGCTGTCCGCGGCCGACTCCAGGGTGACGTCCACCCGCGCCCGCCCGTCGACCACGAACGGCTCCTCGCCCGGACGTCCGGACCGTGTCACGGGTGCCACCGCGGCGACCCCCTCGGTGGTCCTGGCCGCCGCGACGACCCGGTCCAGCCGCCCGGCGTCGGCGATCACTACCGTGGGGTTGCCCGCGCCGCCGGGGAAGTGCTCGCCGAGGGTGCGCTGCGCGGCGACGGACGGGGCGTCGTCCACGAAGATCTCGTCCAGCGGGACGCCCTTGGACGTGAGGGTCGGTGCCAGGGCGGCGCAGGCCAGCAGCGCGGCCAGCGCGATGGCCCAGACCTTGCGGGGCGCCCGGTCGACGAGGTCCGCGATCCTGCGCCACACGCCGGTCGAGGCGTCCGCCGACCCGCCGGGCCGGGGCTTGGCGGGCCAGTACGCGGCCCGGCCGAGCAGGACGAGGGCGGCCGGCAGGAACGTGAGGGCGCTGAGCACGGCGCACACGATGCCGATGGCGCCGACCGGTCCGAGGGCCCGGTTGTTCGTCAGGTCGCTCAGCAGCAGGGCCAGCAGACCCAGCGCGACCGTCGCGGCGCTGGCGACGATGGCGCCCCAGGACTGCCGCAGCGCGGCCCGCACGGCCGCGAACCGGTCGTCGTGCAGGCCGAGTTCCTCCCGGTAGCGGGCGGTCAGCAGCAGCGCGTAGTCGGTGGCCGCGCCGATCACCAGGATGGACAGGATGCCCTGGACCTGGCCGTCGACGCGCACGACGTCGTGGTCGGCGAGCGCGTACACGACCGCGCAGGCCAGCCCGAGGGAGAACACCGAGCCGAGGATCACTACCAGGGGCAGCAGCAGGCTGCGGTAGACCAGCAGCAGGATCACCAGGACGGTGATCAGGGCCACCAACAGCAGCAGCCCGTCGATCCCGGCGAAGGCGTCGGAGAGGTCCGCCCGGGTGGCGGCGGGGCCGGCCAGCCCCACCGTGGTCCCCGGTACCCGCTCGGCCGCGGCCCGGATCCGGTCCAGTGCCGCGGGCAGCTCCTCGCCGAGGTCGGGGCGGAGCTGGACGACGCCCTGGAGGGCGGCGCCGTCCCGCGAGACCAGCGCGGGTGAGAGCCGTCCGGTGACGCCCGGCGTGCCGGCCAGCGAGGCGAGCGCCCGGGTGGCCGCGGGCTGTGCGCCGCTCGCCTCGCCCCGCGTGGTCCAGACGACGATCGCGGGCAGCGTCTCCGCCCGGCTGAAGGCGCGTTGCTCCGCGACGACCTTGGTGGACTCGGCGCTGCGCGGCAGGAAGGCCGCCTGGTCGTTGGTGGCGACCTCGCCGAGCCGGCCGGCGAACGGGCCGAGGGCGCCGCCGATGCCGAGCCAGGCGATCAGCAGGAGGACGGGGACGAGCCGGCGCGCTCGTCGGGGGGTGACGGACATGGTTCTCCGGTTCTCCAGGCATGGCGGCAACATGCTCAATAAAAAAGAATCTCAATGATTGAGATAAATTCGAGCCGCGGTGATCGTAGGTGACACCCCTCGTTCCCGGTACGGCGGCCCCTCGGATGCGCCCGGAACCCGTCAGTTCCTCTCCGTGGCCAGTTCCTCGTTGAGGACGGCCAGGAAGCGGCGCACCACGGACAGCTCGTCGTCGCTGAAGTGCTCCATGGCGGACCGCGTGGCGTCGGCCAGCGGACGGAAGTGGGTGCGGGCCGCGGCGCGGGCGTCGTCCACGTAGTACAGGTGCACGACGCGGCGATCGCTGCTCTCGCGGACCCGGCGGATGTGCCCGGCGCGCTCCAGCCGGTCCACGCACGCGGTGACCGCTCCCGAGGTCAGTCCGAGGCTCTCGCGCAGCCGGCCCGGCGTCATGGGCTCCTCGGCGTCCAGGATCGCCGCCAGTGCCTGCACGTCCGTGGCGTGCAGGCCCCGCTCCCCCGCGAAGCGCTGGGTCACGCGGCCGATCTCGCCGTGCATCCGGCGCAGCGCCACTGCCAGGGCGCGCAGGTCGGCGTCCCGGCCGCCGCTCGGGGCCCGGCCCCCGGACGGCCCGACGGTCCCGCCCGACCCGCTGTGCTCCACGTCTGCTCCGGCCACCTGATCAGCGTAGAGGAAGCAGCGCCGCGGTCCGGGGTACCCGGTGGGCGCCGGCCTCCGCCCGGCCCCGCCACGGCCCGGGACACCTCCACGACCCGGGACTCCGCAGGCCGTGAGCCCTCACCACCCGGACGGCACCCCCGTCACCGCATCCGAACGGGTCGCAAGTGCGGAAGGTACCCCAGATGCGCCGACACCAAGGAACGACCATGCGCCAGAACGCCACCGCGCCGGGACCGCACAGCCTCGTCACCGGCGCCACGGGTTACATCGGCGGCCGGCTCGTCCCCGAACTGCTGGACGCGGGACATCGGGTGCGCTGTCTGACGCGTTCACCGGACAAGCTGCGCGACCACGCGTGGGCGGGCGATGTCGAGGTGGCGCGCGGCGACGTCACCGACGCCGCGTCCGTCGCCGAGGCGATGCGCGGCATCGACGTCGCCTACTACCTGGTGCACTCCCTGGGCACGGGCCGCGACTTCGAGGCGTCCGACCGGCGGGCGGCGCGCGTCTTCGCCGAGCAGGCCCGCGCCGCCGGGGTGCGCCGCATCGTCTACCTCGGCGGCCTGAAACCCGCGGGCGTCCCCGACCACGCCCTGTCACCCCACCTGCGCTCCCGCGACGAGGTCGGGCGCATCTTCCTCGACTCGGGCGTGCCGACGACCGTGCTGCGGGCCGCCGTCATCATCGGCTCCGGCTCCGCCTCGTTCGAGATGCTGCGCTACCTCACCGAGCGGCTGCCGGTGATGGTCACACCCAGCTGGGTGCACACCCGCATCCAGCCCATCGCGGTGCGGGACGTGCTGCGGCTGCTGGTCGGCAGCGCCGGCATGCCGGCCTCGGTGAACCGCTCGTTCGACATCGGCGGCCCGGAGATCCTGACGTACCGCGACATGATGCTCCGGTACGCGGCGGTCGCGGACCTGCCCCGCCGGCTGATCTTCCCCGTGCCGGTGCTGACGCCGCGGCTGTCCAGCTACTGGGTCGGACTGGTGACGCCCGTTCCGCCGTCCATCGCCCGCCCGCTGACCGAGTCCCTGCGCCACGAGGTCGTCTGCCACGAGCACGACATCGCCCGGTACGTGCCCGATCCGCCCGGCGGGTCGATCGGCTTCGACGAGGCGGTACGGCTGGCGCTGCAACGCGTCCGGGACGCCCAGGTCACCACGCGCTGGTCCTCCTCGGCGCTGCCCGGCGCGCCCAGCGATCCCCTGCCCACGGACCCCGACTGGGCGGGCGGCAGCCTGTACGAGGACAGGCGGGCGGTGGCCGTGGGCGCCTCGCGCGACGCGCTGTGGCGGATCATCGAGGGCATCGGCGGCGACAACGGCTGGTACTCCCTCCCGGTGGCCTGGTCGGTACGCGGCTGGCTGGACCGGCTGATCGGCGGGGCGGGGCTGCGCCGCGGACGCCGGGACGCGGACCGGCTGCGGGTGGGCGACGCCGTCGACTTCTGGCGCGTGGAGGACATCGAGCCGGGGCACATGCTGCGGCTGCGGGCCGAGATGCGGCTGCCCGGCCTGGCCTGGCTGGAGCTGTACGCCGAGCCGCTGGGCTCCGGCCGCGCCCGCTACCGTCAGCGCGCCCTGTTCCACCCGCACGGGCTGCTCGGACACCTGTACTGGTGGGGCGTCTCCCCCTTCCACGCGGCCGTCTTCGGCGGCATGGCCCGCAACATCGCCCGCGCGGCGGCGACGGCCGAGTCCCCGGCCGTGCGCGACCCGGCGGTCCCGCACGCGACCGCCGCCCGGGGCGGCGAGGCGACCTCATGACCCCGGCCCACCCACGGGGCACCCGGTATGCGGCCCACCCGCGGGACGGCGAGACCCCGCGGAACGGCGCAACCCCGGCCCACCCCCGGTCCGCCGCGCCGCGCACCCCGTGCCCGCCGTCGTCCCGGGCGCCTGCGCCCCCTGAGCGGGTCCGCCGGCCGCGCACCGCGTCCACCGCTCACTCAACTGGAGCACGCCCATGAACGTGTCCGTCGTCCTGTTCACCGCCGACCTGCGGCTGCACGACCACCCGCCGCTGCGCGCCGCCCTCGACGGCTCCCGGCATGTGGTCCCCCTGTTCGTCCGCGACAGGGGCGTGACGGACACCGGTTTCGCGGTGCCGAACCGGATGGCCTTCCTGGTCGACTGCCTGGGCGACCTGGACGCCGGGCTGCGGGCCCGGGGCGGTCGGCTGGTGGTCCGTTACGGCGACGTCGTGGACGAGGTCTGCAAGGTGGCCGCCGAGGCCGACGCCGACGAGGTGCACATGTCGTCCGACGTCAGCGCCTACGCCCACCGCCGCGAGCAGCGCCTGCGCACCGCGCTGGAGGCCGACGGCAGACGGCTGCACGTGCACGACACGGTCACCACGGCCGTGGCCCCCGGCGCGCTCACCCCGTCCGGCGCGGACCACTTCTCCGTCTTCACGCCCTACTTCCGCCGGTGGTCGCAGGAGAAACTGCGCCGGCCCCTCGACGCACCGCGCTCGGTGGGCGTCCCCGACACCGTCGGATCCGAGCCGCTGCCCTCCCGCC
Organism: Streptomyces chromofuscus; assembly: GCF_015160875.1. NCBI lineage: Bacteria > Bacillati > Actinomycetota > Actinomycetes > Kitasatosporales > Streptomycetaceae > Streptomyces > Streptomyces chromofuscus. The sequence continues at coordinate 2,591,038 of NZ_CP063374.1, forward strand.
GCGCCCTCACGGACGTCTCCCCCGGACTGGCGCGCGGCGGCGAGACGGACGGCCGCACGCAGCTGACGGCGTGGCTGAACCGGCGCGTGGGCGCCTACGAGGACCGCCAGGACGACCTGGCCGGCGACACCACCTCCCGGCTCTCGCCGCACCTGCACTTCGGCACCCTCTCCCCCGTCGAGATCGTCCACCGGGCCCGCCGGGTCGGCGGCCCGGGGGCCGACGCCTTCGTGCGGCAGCTCGCCTGGCGGGACTTCCACCGCCAGGTCCTGGCCGCCCGGCCCGACGCCGCCACCGCCGACTACCGCGGCCGCGACGACCGCTGGCGCCGCGAACCGGAGGCCCGCCGCGACATCGAGGCGTGGCGCGAGGGCCGTACCGGCTACCCCGTCGTCGACGCCGCGATGCGCCAGCTGCGACACGAGGGCTGGATGCACAACCGCGGCCGGCTGCTGACGGCGTCCTTCCTGGCGAAGACGCTGTACGTCGACTGGCGCGTCGGCGCCGACCACTTCCTGTCCCTGCTCGTCGACGGGGACCTCGCCAACAACCAGCTCAACTGGCAGTGGGTGGCCGGGACCGGCACCGACACCCGGCCCCACCGCGTCCTCAACCCGGTCCTCCAGGCCAGGCGGTACGACCCCGACGGGGCGTACGTGCGGCGCTGGGTGCCCGAGCTGGCGGGGGTCGAGGGTCCCGCCGTGCACGAGCCGTGGAAGCTGCGCGGGCCCGAGCGTGCCGCGCTCGACTACCCGGAACCCCTGATCGACCTCCGCGAGGGCCTCGACCGGTTCAAGAGGGCCCGCGACCGCGGCTGAGAGGACGACCGTGGCGACCGCGCACTGGCTGTTCGGGGACCAGCTCGGCCCCCGCTTCCTCACGCCCGGGGACGGCGGGCCGGACCGCTCGGCGCCGGTCGTGATGATCGAGGCGCGTTCCGTCTTCCGGCGCCGCCGCTTCCACCGGGCCAAGGCGCACCTGGTGCTGTCCGCGATGCGGCACCGGGCCGCCGAACTCGGCGACCGGGTCCGCTACGTGCGCGCCGAGACCTATCGCGAGGGTCTGCGCGAGGCCGTCGGCGACGGCGAGGTGACCGTCTTCCACCCCACCTCGCGGGCCGCCCTGCGCCTGGTCTCGTCCCTCGACCGGGTCTCGGTCCTGCCGGCCCGCGGCTTCCTGGTGCCGCACGAGGACTTCCGCGCCTGGGCGGGGGGCCGAGGGCGGGGACGGCTGTTGCAGGAGGACTTCTACCACTGGGTGCGGCGCGCGCACGGCCTGCTGCTCGACGGCGACCGGCCGGCGGGCGGCCGGTGGAACCACGACCACGACAACCGGCTGCCGCCGCCGCGCGGGGCCCGCACTCTGGACTCGCCCGCCCCCTACCGGCCCCGCGAGGACGGGATCGACGACGAGGTACGGCGTGACCTGGACCGCTGGGAGCGCGAGGAGGGCATCCGCTTCGTCGGCCGCGACGGCCCGCGGCTGTTCCCCGCCTCCCGCCGCGAGGCGCTCGCGGCGCTCCACCGGTTCGTCGACCACCGCCTGGGCGGTTTCGGGCCGTACGAGGACGCGATGCTCGCCGGGGACCCGGTGCTGAACCACAGCCTGCTGTCCTCGTCGCTGAACCTCGGCCTGCTCGACCCCGCCGAGTGCGTCGACCTGGCCGAGGCGGCCTGGCGGGCGGGGCGGGCGCCGGTCAACAGCGTGGAGGGGTTCGTCCGGCAGATCGCGGGCTGGCGGGAGTACGTGTGGCACCTGTACTGGTACTTCGGTGAGGACTACCGCCACCACAACGCGCTCGGGCACCACGCGCCGCTGCCCGAGTGGTTCCTCGACCTCGACGCCGACGCCGTCACCGCCCGCTGCCTGTCCACCGCCCTCGCGCAGGTCCGCGACACCGGCTGGACCCACCACATCCAGCGGCTGATGGTGCTCGGCAGCCACGCGCTGCAACGCGGCTGGGACCCCCGCGCGGTGACCGACTGGTTCCACCGCTGCTTCGTCGACGGCTACGACTGGGTGATGCTGCCCAACGTCGTGGGCATGTCACAGTACGCCGACGGCGGGCGGATGACGACCAAGCCCTACACCTCCGGCGGGGCGTACGTGCACCGGATGAGCGATCTGTGCGGCGGCTGCGCCTACCGGCCCACCGAACGCGTCGGCGAACGCGCCTGCCCGTACACCGCCGGCTACTGGGCCTTCCTGCACCGGCACCGCGCCCGACTGGTGGACAACCCCCGGATGCGGCAGGCCGTACGGGGCCTGGACCGGCTCCCCGACGTGGACGCCGTGGTCCGCCAGGAGCGACAGCGAGGCGACGCCCCTCCGTGACACACCCTTTTGGCGCATCCGTTCCGGTCCGCGGCGCGGAAGGCATGGACACAGTGCCGTGCCACCGAGGAGAGGACCCGGCATGCGTGCCAGCCACCCCACGGACCGCCGCGCCGAAACGGCGGACCCAGCCCCGCACCGGTCACCGGGGGCGCCCGACCTGCCCCACCTGCAGGCGCCCCCGGACCCGGCGGGGGCCGAGAGCCTCGCCGTGGACGGGCTCCGGGTGGACGCCGTCGACCGGGACGTCAGGGCCGCCGTCGACCGGGTGCTCGGGCACGCCCTGGCCGACAACCTCACCCGGGCCGCCACCGCGGACCCCCTGTTCGCCCGCGACGTGGCCCGGCGCGTCGCCCACTTCACCCTGGACGGCGGCAGGCGGTTCCGCTCCCGGATCGTGTGGTGGACGATGCGCGCCTGCGGCGGCCGGGACGACGCCGCCGCGAGGGCGGCGCTGCGGGTCGGGGCGGCCCTGGAGCTCATCCAGACCTGCGCGCTGGCCCACGACGACGTCATGGACGGCGCGCGCGTGCGCCGCGGCCGGCCCGCCCTGCACGTCTCCGTCGCCGCCCAGTACCGGGGTGCCGCGCCGGACGGACGGGCCGAACGGCTCGGGGAGGCCACCGCGATACTCGCCGGGGACCTGGCGCTGGCCTGGGCGGACGACCTGATCGCCGACACCGAGGTGCCGGAGCGCAGCGCACGGCGGGTGCGGGAGCTGTGGCGGGACATGCGCACCGAGATGGTGGCCGGACAGTACCTGGACGTCCAGGGGCAGGCCACCCGCTCGCACGACGTGCCCCGGGCGCTGCGGGCCGCCACCCTCAAAAGCGCCCTGTACTCGGTCGAGCGGCCGATGGCGCTGGGCGCCGCGCTGGCCGGAGCGGACGCGGCCACCACGACGGCGCTGTCGTCCGCCGGGCGGTGCGTCGGGCTGGCGTTCCAGCTGCGCGACGACCTCGAGGACGTGTTCGCCGATCCCGGCCGCACCGGCAAGCCGGCGGGCGGCGACCTGCGCAACGGCAAACCGACCTACGTCTTCACCGTGGCCCGGGCGTGGGCGGAAGCGGCCGGCGACGTGGAGGCGCTCGCCGTGCTGGACGGCACGCACGGCCGGGCCGATCTGCCGGAGTCCGGCCTCGCCTCGCTACGGCGGGTCCTCGTCTCCACCGGCGCGCGCGACGCCGTGGAGGAGAAGATCGACCGGCTGGTGGGGTGCGGCGTCCGTCATCTGCGCGACGCCCGCCTGGACGGCGCGGGCGCCGCCGAGCTGGAACGGCTGCTGCTCGCCGTGGCGGGCGTGCACCCGGCGCGTCCGGCCGGCGCGACACGACCACCGGACGACGCCGGACCGCCCGCTCTCGCGCACGCCGCCGAGGCCGAGGGGGCGGGCCGATGACGCGGACGCTGCCCGGCCCGACCGACCACGTGGTGGTCGTCGGCGCCGGTCTCTCGGGCCTGTCGGCCGCCCTGCACCTGCTGGGCGCCGGCCGCCGTGTCACCGTCGTCGAGCGCGACGCGCTGCCGGGCGGACGCGCCGGGCGTCTGACCCGCGCGGGCTACCGCATCGACACGGGGCCCACGGTGCTGACGATGCCGCATCTGGCGGACGAGGCCTTCGCGGCGGTCGGGGAGCGCCTCGCCGACCGGGTCGAGCTGATCGGGCTGCGACCCGCCTACCGGGCGCTCTTCGCCGACGGCAGCGCACTGGACGTGCACACGGACGGCGAGGCCATGGAGGCGGAGGTCGAGCGGTTCGCGGGCGCGGCGGAGGCCGCCGGGTACCGGCGGCTGCGCGACTGGCTGGAGCGGCTGCACCGGGTCCAGATGCGCCGGTTCATCGACCGCAACTTCGACTCGCCCCTGGATCTGGTCACCTGGGACCTGGCGCGCCTCGCCGCCCTGGGCGGCTTCGGCCGGCTGGACCCGGCCATCGGCCGTCATCTGCGGGACGAGCGGCTGCGCCGGGTGTTCTCCTTCCAGGCCCTGTACGCCGGCGTCCCGCCGCGGCGCGCCCTCGCCGCCTACGCGGTGATCGCCTACATGGACACCGTGGCCGGGGTCTACTTCCCGCGCGGCGGCATGCACGCGCTGCCGCAGGCCATGGCGGACGCCGCGGCGACGGCGGGCGCCGAGTTCCGCTACGGGCAGGAGGTCGTCCGGCTGGAGCGCCGGGGCAGCCGGGTCACCGCGGTGGTGACCGCCGAGGAGCGCATCCCCTGCGACGCGGTCGTCCTCACCCCCGACCTGCCCGTGGCCTACCGGCTGCTGGGGCGGGCCCCGCGCCGCCCGGCCCGGCTGACGCACGCGCCGTCGGCCGTCGTGCTGCACGCGGGCACCGACCGCACCTGGCCGCAACTCGCCCACCACACCCTGTCCTTCGGCGCGCGGTGGCACGGCACCTTCGACGAACTCACCCGCACCGGCGACCTGATGTCCGACCCGTCCCTGCTGATCACCCGGCCCACCGCCACCGACCCGGGCCTTGCCCCGCCCGGTCGTCACCTGCACTACGTCCTCGCCCCCTGCCCCAACACCGACATCGGGCCGGGCGCGGCCGACTGGCGTGACCTCGCGCCCCGTTACCGCGACCGCGTCCTCACCGAACTCGAACGCCGGGGGCTGGCCGGCCTGGGCGCCGCCATCGAGGAGGAGTGCCTGGTCACGCCCGCCGACTGGCAGGCGCAGGGCCACGCGGCGGGGACCCCGTTCTCCGCCGCCCACACCTTCCGCCAGACCGGCCCGTTCCGGCCCCGCAACCTGGTGCGCGGCACGGACAACGCCGTGCTCGCCGGGTGCGGCACCACACCCGGTGTCGGCGTCCCGACCGTGCTGCTGTCCGGCAAGCTCGCCGCCGCCCGCGTCACCGGGCCGACGACGCCGGCCCCGCGCTCCCGCCCCCGAACCGACGGCACGACGACGCCCGAAGGGATCCCGTCATGACCAGCCGAGAGCTGGACGCGGCCGGCATCTGCGACCCGGACCTCCGCGCCGCCTACGCCCGGTGCCGCGTGCTGAACGCGCGGCACGGCAAGACGTACTTCCTCGCCACCCGGCTGCTGCCCCCGGAACGCCGGCCGGCCGTGCACGCCCTGTACGGGTTCGCCCGCTGGGCGGACGACATCGTCGACTCCCTGGGCTGCGGCCACACCCGCGGCGACCGCGCACGGCAACTGGCCCTGCTGGAGGCCCGGCTGGCCCGCGGCCTGAAGGAGGGGCACAGCACCGAGCCCGTCGTGCACGCCCTCGCGGACACCGCCCGCCGCCACGCCATCGACCACCGGCACTTCACGGACTTCATGGCCGCCATGCGCAGCGACCTGGACGTCACGGACTACGCCACCTACGCCGACCTGCGCGCCTACATGCACGGCTCGGCCGCGGTGATCGGGCTTCAGATGCTGCCCGTCCTCGGCACCGTGGTGCCGCGCGCCGAGGCCGCCCCGCACGCCGCGGCGCTCGGCGTGGCCTTCCAGCTCACCAACTTCCTGCGCGACGTCGGCGAGGACCTCGACCGCGGACGCGTCTACCTCCCCGCCGACCTGCTCGCCGCGCACGGCGCCGACCGCGAGCTGCTGCTGTGGAGCAGGCGCACCGGCCGCGGCGACCGGCGGATCACGGAGGCGCTGCGGGCCGCCGAGGACCTGACCCGCGGCGTCTACCGCGAGGCCGCGCCGGGTATCGCGATGCTCGAACCGCTCGCCCGTCCCTGCATCCGCACCGCGTACGTGCTGTACGGAGGGATCCTGGACGCCATCGCCGAGGACGGGTACGCGGTGGTCCACCGCCGTGCGGTGGTTCCGCTGCGGCGGCGGCTCACGGTGGCCGGGGACGGGCTCCTGCGCGTGCTGCGGGCCCGGACGGCCGCGGGCGCCGCTCCCCCGCGTCCCGAGCCGGCGGCGCCGTGTCCGCCGGCCGCCGTCGTCCCCGAGGAGGCCGGATGAGCGCCGACCGCCGGGGCCGGTTCCCGCTGAGGCTGCGCAGGAAGCCGGTGGCCTGGACCCGGCAGCGGCCCACCTGGCGCGAGGCCCGACCCGCCGTGATCGCCGCCGCGCTGAAACGGGCCCAGGCGCGGCCGTCGGGCAACTGGTACGTCGTCGGCGCCACCGGCGACGTGCCCCGTGACCGGCCGCTGGCCCGGACGGTGGCGGGCCGGGAAGTGGTCGTGTGGCGCGACCGCGAGGGCCGGCTGGTCGCCGGGCCCGGCAGCTGCCCGCACCTCGGGGCGCCGCTCGCCGACAGCCCGGTGCGCTGCGGCACCCTGATCTGCCACTGGCACGGCCTGTCCCTGGACGGCCGGCCGGCGGCGGGCTGGGAGCCTTTGCCCGCGCACGACGACGGCGTCCTCGTGTGGGTCCGCCTGGACGACGTCGGCGGCGAGGCGCCGCGTGCGGCCCCCGTGGTGCCCGCCCGGCCCGCTCTTGCCGGCGCCCTGCACTCCGTGTACACGGGCATCGGCATCTGCGAGCCCGAGGACGTGGTCGCCAACCGCCTCGACCCGTGGCACGGCGCCTGGTTCCACCCGTACTCCTTCGTGGACCTCACCGTCGTCGACGCGCCGGGCGTCGCCGCCGCGGGCGACGGCGACGGTTTCGCCGTCGACGTGTCGTTCAAGGTGGCCGGGCGGCTGGTGGTGCCGGTGCGGGCCGTCTTCACGGCGCCCGAGCCGCGCACCGTGGTGATGCGCATCGAGGAGGGGGAGGGCGTCGGCTCCGTCGTCGAGACCCATGCCACGCCGCTCGGCCCGGACGACCGGGGCAGGCCGCGCACCGCCGTGATCGAGGCGGTCGTCGCGGCCTCCGACCGCCGGGGGTTCGCCGTGGCGCGCGCCATGGCGCCCGTGCTGCGTCCGCTGGTCCGCGCCGCCGCCGGGCGTCTGTGGCGCGACGACCTGGCCTACGCCGAGCGCCGCCGGCTGCTGCGGTCCACCGGACGTTTTCCCGGCTGACCCGGCACCACGGCCGTAGAGTTGCCGCATGGCACAGGAGGTGGAGCCGGTCCCCGAGGTGGGCCTGACGACCGGCGCGCTGGCCCGCCGGCTCGGCGTCTCGCCCACGACCCTGCGCTCCTGGGACCGCCGGTACGGCATAGGCACGGCGGTGCGGACCGAGGGGCGGCACCGTCGGTGGTCGCCGGAGGACGTCGCCGTGCTGGAGGCGATGTGCCGGCTGACGTCCGCGGGGGTGCCGCCCGCCGAGGCCGCGCGGGCCGCGCGCGGCGGCGCCGACGTGTCGGGGGCCGCCAACGGCGAACCGGAGGCCGACGGCCGCTCGCGTGCCGCCGGTGCCCTGCCGCTGGGCGACGTGCGGCAGGAGTGCCGGGGCCTGGCCCGGGCCGCCGTGCGGCTGGACGCCCCGGCGGTGGACGAACTCCTGACCGCGGCCGTCGACCGGCACGGCGTCGTCGGCGCCTGGCAGGACGTCATGATGCCGGTACTGCACGCCGTGGGCCGCAAGTGGGAGACGTCGGGCGACCGTTACGTCGAAGTCGAGCACCTGCTGTCCTGGCACGTCTCGACCGCGCTGCGCCGGGCCACGCGGCGGGTCGACTCCCCCGCCGCGCCGCCGGAGCCGGCTCCCGCGCCCGCCCCCGGCCCGGTCGTCCTGGCCTGCGTGCCGGGGGAACAGCACACGCTGGCGCTCGAAGCCCTCACCGCCGCCCTGAGCGAACGGGACGTGCCCGCGCGGATGTTCGGGGCGGCCGTACCGGCGGAGGCGCTCACCGCGGCGGTACGCCGGCTCGGCCCCACCGTCGTCGTGCTGTGGGCGCAGGCCCGGAGCACGGCGAGCGCTCCCCTCGCGGCCCACATCGCCGGCACCGGCTGGGGAGCCCGGGGCGCCCGCCGCCGTCCGCTGGTCGTCCTCGCCGGCACGGGGTGGGCCGGCTCCGCGTCGCCGGGGATGCCACGCCCCGGCGGCCTGCAGGAGGCGCTGGAGCTGGTGTCCGGGGTGTACTAGCCAGGGCCGCCGCAGGGTCAGGACGGGTTCTCCCAGGACGCCGGCTCCGCCGCCAGTTCCCGCACCGGCTCCGGCAGCGCGTTCGCCGCGATGTCCGCGACTGTGACCCCTTCGAGGATCTTCCGTACGTTCGCCCGCAGCGCGATCCACAGCGGCAGCAGCGGCTCCGCCGAACCCTGGTAGGTCAGCCCGGTCGGGCGTTCGCCGCGCACCGAGACGATCGGGCCGTCGACGGTGCGGATGATGTCGGCGACCGTGATCCGGGACGCCTCGCGCGCCAGCCGGTAGCCGCCGCTGCCGCCGCGCCGGCTGTCGACGATCCCGCCGCGCCGCAGATCGCCGAGGATCCCCTCCAGAAACTTGTGCGGGATGTCCTGCGCGGCGGCGATGGCCTCCGCCTTCACCGGTTCGCCGCCCTGCCGTACGGCGAGTTCGAGTACCGCCCGTACCGCGTAGTCCGCCCGTGCCGAGATCCTCATACGCCCATTGTGGGCCGACCGGAAACGGGCTGTGCCCCGGCGTCGCCTCCGGGGAGCGTGTCGCGGGCGCCGGGGTCGGCCCGTCCACGGGTCTGCACGACGTCCGGCAGGACCCGGTCGTTCCTCGTTGAACAACGGTCGTCGGATCACCTGACGCGGACACTTTCGGCCGCGTAGTCTCGAACAGCCCGCCGTGCGGCGGTGGAAGGGGTGGCGATGGACTTCTCGGCGCTGCGGCCGCGGCGGCGCGGTTCCGCCATGCGCGCGCTGGAGGCCGAGCTGGGCGCCGCCCTGCGCGCCCTCCCCGCTCCCCCGGCCGACGTGCGGGATCTGTGCCGCGCGCTGTGCCGGGCGATGAGCGCGCGGCGCGGCGGACGGCCCCTGGAACTGCGCTTCGAGCGGTTCCCCGACGAGATCGAAGTGACCGGTCTGTGGGTCGAGTTCCAGGACTTCGACCTCGTGATCGTCGAGGAACGCGCCGAGGCCGTACAGCAACTGGTCATCCTCGGACACGAGTTGTGGCACATGCACGTCGGGCACGAGCACCGGCACGGCGCCCGTCCGGCCGCCACGCACGCCCTCGCGGACGCACCGGGCTGGAAGGGCATCGCGGTGGCGGTGGCCGCCCGCAACGGCTCGCGGCGGCGCGAGGAGGCCGAGGCCGACGACTTCGGACACCGGCTCGCCGCGCTGTTCCGGCCCGTGCTCACGGGGGACCGCGGCACCGACGCCTCGCTCGACCCGGTGCAGCGGTCGATGGGCTACCGCGGACGCAGAGGAGCCGCGCAGTGATCGGTGCCGTGCTCGCGATGGACCCTTCCGATCTGCTCAGCAGGATCTACATCTCGTTCTGGATCCCGACCGCGGTTCTGACCGCGGCCCTGCTGATCAAGCTGCCCACCATCATCCGGCTGTGGCGAGACCCGCTGCTGCGCGCAGTCGGCGGACTTCTGCTGCTCGCCTGCGCGGTCTTCGTCTTCGTCGCGCCGTCCACCATCGCCTGGACCAACCGCGTCACAGGCGTCCCCAACATCTCGGCACCCTGGTGCTACTCGCTGCTCACCGCGTTCTGCGCGGCCTGTCTGCTTCTGATCATCACCTGGCGCAACGGACCGGCCCGGGGCTCCGCCGAGACCCGCCGCGCCATGCGCTGGGTGATCAGTACCTACTCGGCGGTGATCGTCGCCCTCTGGGTGCTGTTCTTCCTCGCCGAGGCACCTGAGGAGCGGCTGCGGGACCTCGACACGTACTACGCCACCACCCCGTTCATGCGCGAGGAGATCCTGCTCTACCTGCTCGCCCACTCCGTGGCCGTGCTGATCACGTCCAAACTGATCTGGGAGTGGGTGCGCACCGACGGGCTGGACGCCTGGCTGCGTTGGGGGCTGAAACTCCTGGGCGTCGGCTACGGGCTCAACCTGATCTTCGACGCCTCCAAGCTCACCGCCGTCGTGGCCCGCTGGACCGGGCACGACCTCGACTGGCTCAGCACCCACCTGGCACCGCCGGTCGCCGCACTTTCCGCGATTCTGATCGCGGTCGGCTTCATCCTGCCGCACGCGGGCCAGTACCTTCACGACCGCTGGCGGGTGCGGCTCGCCCATCGCGAACTGCGGCCCCTGTACGTGCTGATGCGGGGCGTCAGCGGCTCCGGTGTCCCAGTTGTGCTGCGCGCCACCCCTGAGCTGCGGCTGATCCGCCGCGAAACGTTCATCCGCGACACTCTCCTGCCGCTGTCCCGGCATTTCGACGAGGAGCTGGGCCGGCGGTCGTACGAGGCGGCGCTCGCGCTCGGCCATTCGCCGGAGCAGGCCAAGGCGCTGGCCGCCGCCGTCGCCATCCAGGACGCCGTCGAACGCAAGCGGCGCTCGCCCGCCAGGGACGGCACCGCCAATACCGACACCACGGATTTGCTCCGGGAGATCGGGGCCGTGTCCCGAGCCCTCCGACGTCCCGATGTCCTCGACGCGGTCCGCGCACGGGCCGCCGCATCCTCAGAGAGCGTGTCCGTACATGAGTGAACCCACCACCGCCGTCGTCCTCGGCGGTTCCCTCGCCGGCATGCTCGCGGCCAGAGCGCTGGCGGACGTCGCCGATCGGGTCGTTGTGGTCGAGCGCGACGTCCTGCCCACCGGGCCGGCCCCGCGCAAGGGGCTGCCTCAGGCACGGCACGTGCACCAGTTGTGGTCGGGCGGTGCACGGGCGCTGGAGCAGTTGCTGCCGGGCGTCACCGGAATGCTCGTGGACGCGGGCGCGCACCGGCAGAAGGTCACGACCGACATGGTCGTGCTGTCCCCGCAGGGCTGGTTCCGACGCTGGGACGAGTCCCACTTCATGCTGCTGTGCAGTCGGGACCTGCTGGACGCGACGGTACGGGCCGAGGCGCTCGCCCATCCTCACATCGAACTGGCCGACGGCACCGAGGCGCTGGCGCTGCTCGGCACGGACACAGCGATCACCGGGGTGCGCCTGCGCGGCTCCGACGGAGCCGAGCGGAGCCTGACTGCCGATCTGGTCGTCGACGCCACCGGCCGCGGCTCGCGGACGCCACAGCGGCTGCGGGAGTTCGGACTTCCCGAGCCCGAGAGGCGTGAGGTGGACTCCGGTCTGGCCTACGCCAGCCGGATATACCGGGCGCCCGAGGCAGCGCGGGACGGCTTCCCCGTGGTCAGCATCCAGCCGGACCCGCGGACCGGGCAGCCGGGGCGCGGGGGTGTGCTGCTGCCGATCGAGGGCGGCCAGTGGCTTGTCACGCTGTACGGCACCCAGGGCGGCGAGCCCTCCACCGACGCCGCCGACTTCGAGCGCTACGCCCGTGAGGAACTGCGGCACCCGGTCCTGGCCGACCTCTGCGGTCAGGCGGAACCGCTTGGCGAGCCGTCCTTCACCCGGACGACGGTCAACCGGCGGCACTACTACGAGCGAATGCGCGTGTGGCCGGAAGGGCTGGTCGTACTGGGCGACGCGCTCGCCGCCTTCAATCCGGTGTACGGGCACGGCATGTCCGTGGCAGCGCAGAGCGCGGTGGCGCTGAGAGCCGCCGTAAGACGTCGCGGGTGGGGCTCGCGAGCACTGGCCAGGCTTGCCCAGCGGGCGGTCGCCCGGCCGGTCGGCGCGGCGTGGGAACTGGCCATCGGGCAGGACGTGTTCTACCCGGGGGCCACACAGAACGGGCCGACGCTGCGGGAACGGGCGGTGGCGGCGTACGTGGACCGTCTGATGCACACCGCCACCGGCAACGGCCGCGTGGCCAAAAGGGTGACCGACGTGACGTCCCTCGAGCGGGGCGCCGAAATGCTGCTGACGCCGGGGATGCTGCTGGCGGCCATGGTCGGGCCGCTGAAACCGGCGCTGGGTCGGCCGCCCCTGACGGCCGAGGAGCGCAAGGCAGCTGGACTGTCCTAGCCGCAAGGCGGCGGGACCGTGGCATTGGCCGAAGGCGTCGGACCGGCTTCGTCGCCGATCGCCGTCTTCGCGGAGGCGGCGAGGGAACGTTGTAGCGCGGCAGGTGCCGGGCGAGCGCGCCCAGGGCCGGCGCGGCCTCCTCCCGCTGCCGGCCCACGTCCATCAGCGCCAGGACCAGGAAGGCGGTCTGCCGGCCCGCTGGACTACCGCCCGCCGCCGGCGCTCGCCGGTGAGGCCGCTCTCCAATGTCGTGCGGGAGAGCGGTACGGCTTCCTCGCCCCTGCCGGTCGCGTCGTTCGCACTGGCGGCCCTCAGGGTCTGCGGAGCGCCCGTTCCCAGTCCGGTGTGGTGGTCATCGCCACGGCTTCACGGAGGGGCCCGCCCGCACCAAGGGCGGGCGGGCCGCCCGCGACCCGTCCCTACCCCGCGAACGCCGGTTGCGCCAGGCCCTTTCCGGCGTCCCGGACCACCAGCAGCGAGCCCGACAGCGGCGTCGGCGCCGTCAGGCCGACGCGCGCCGTGGTGATGTACAGGTCCGTCAGGCCGGCGCCGCCGAAGGCGCACGCCGTGGGGCGGGGCACCGGGAGCGGGAGGACCCGGTCCAGTGCGCCGTCCGGCGTGTAGCGGCGCACCGCGCCTCCGTCCCACAGCGCCACCCACACACAGCCGTCGGCGTCGACCGTGAGGCCGTCGGGGAAGCCGGCGCCCTCCTCGATCTCCGCCAGGGTGCGGCGGCCGGTCACGCGGCCGTCGGCGTGGTCGAAGACGTCGACGCGGCGGGTCGGGGAGTCGATGTAGTACATCAGGCGGCCGTCGGGGCTCCAGCCGATGCCGTTGCTCACCGACACGTCGTCCAGGACCACCTCCACCGAACCGTCGGGCGCGACGCGGGACAGCGTGCCGCCGCCCGGCGCCTCGTCGTAGCGCATGGTGCCCGCCCACAGCGCGCCGTCCGGCGCCACGGCGGCGTCGTTGGCGCGCCGGCCGGGGACCGGGTCGTGGTGCAGCACGCGGTAGGTGCCGTCCGGGTCCAGCAGGCCCACACCGTCCCGCAGGTTGAGGACCAGGCCGCCGTTCGCGCGGGGCTTGGCCGCGCCCACGTGCTGGTGCGTGGTGCGGGTCGTGCGCCGACCCGTGGCGGGTTCGTACGTGTGCAGCCGGGAGTTCAGGATGTCGATCCAGATCAGCCGCCCGGTCGCCGCGTCCCACGTCGGCCCCTCGCCCAGCGCCGCCTCGGCGCGCACCGCCACCTCGAGCGCCGTCATGCCGCGCTCCGGTGGCCCAGCCGCTCGGACAGTTCCGCCGCGCCCTTCGCGGCGAGCTGCTCCAGCTCGGCGCGGCGCTCGTCGCTCCAGCGGATCATGGGAACGGAGATGGAGAGGGCGGCCACCACCTGCCCGGTGCGGTCACGGACCGGCGCGGCGACGCAGGAGACGTCCGGGTTGGACTCGCGGCTCTCCACCGCGATGCCCCGCTGCCGGATGCCCGCGAGCGCCGCGCGCAGGGCCATGGGCTCGGTGATGCTGTTCGGCGTCATCGCGGCCAGCTCCGCGCCGTCGGGGATGCGGGCCGTGAGCTCGGGATCGGGCAGGGAGGCCAGCAGCATCTTGCCGACGGACGTGCAGTGGGCGGGCAGGCGGCGGCCGGCCGCGGAGACCATGCGCACCGCGTGCGTGGAGTCCACCTTGGCGATGTAGATGACGTCCGTGCCCTCCAGGATCGCGACGTGCACCGTCTCGTCGCAGGTCTCGGCGACGGACCGGGCGACCTGCTGGCCCTCGGCGGCGAGGTCCAGCTGCTCGGCGTAGCGGCTGCCGAGCTGGTAGGGGCGCACGCCGAGCCGGTAGCGGCCGGGCTGGCCGGGGACCTGGACGATGTACGACCGGGCGGCGAGCGTGGTGACCAGCTCGTGCACGGTGGTGCGCGGCAGCTGGAGCTTGCGCACGATGTCGGGGGCGGAGAGCGTGCCGTCCCCGTCGAGGAAGAGCTCCAGGATGTCGAGAGCCCGGGTCACGGCTGGTACGAGGCGTCCCACGACCGGCCCCTCCCTTGCGTTCTGAGACTTGCGTCTGCGGCTGACGTCGGTGACTTGTGCCCGACGGCTTGTTTCCGGCCGTGTGCTGTGGTGGCTTGGGCGACGAGGCGTCCGGACGTCGACCCGAGCCCTCGTGTTCGAGATTTCAACACGCGGTCGGAATGGCGAACACAGGCTACTCATGGAGGGTTTACCCGGGCAATGGCCTTGCACGTGCCGGACGAGGCTTCCTCCGGGGCCGGGGTGACCCGAGCCGCGGGGGCGCGGGGCATCCGGCGCATGCCCGCCGCCGCGGGATGCCCGGCGGATGCTCGCCGCCCGCAGGTCGTCGCGGCGGGTGCGCCGGGCACATACCCCGCCGCCGCGCGACATCCCGCACATACCCCGCCGCCGCGCGACATCCCGCGCATGCCCGCCGCACGCGCGACGCCCCGCAGGTCGTCGCGGCGGGTGCGCCGGGCGCACACCCCGCCGCCGCGCGACATCCCGCACATACCCACCGCACGCGCGACGCCCCGCAGGTCGTCGCGGCGGGTGCGCCGGGCGCACACCCCGCCGCCGCGCGACATCCCGCACATACCCACCGCACGCGCGACGCCCCGCAGGTCGTCGCGGCGGGTGCGCCGGGCGCACACCCCGCCGCCGCGCGACATCCCGCACATACCCACCGCACGCGCGACGCCCCGCAGGTCGTCGCGGCGGTGCGCCGGGCGCACACCCCGCCGCCGCGCGACATCCCGCACATACCCACCGCACGCGCGACGCCCCGCAGGTCGTCGCGGCGGGTGCGCCGGGCGCACACCCCGCCGCCGCGCGACATCCCGCACATACCCACCGCACGCGCGACGCCCCGCAGGTCGTCGCGGCGGGTGCGCCGGGCGCACACCCCGCCGCCGCGCGACATCCCGCACATACCCACCGCACGCGCGACGCCCCGCAGGTCGTCGCGGTGAGGGCGCCGGGCGCATACCCCGCCGCCGCGCGGCATCCCCCACATGCCCGCCGCCGCGCGGCATCCCGCGCATGCCCGCCGCACGCGCGACGCCCCGCAGGTCGTCGCGGGGTCCCGTCGGGCCGGGGCGGGACCGCCGGGCGCGCCCCGGGGCGGGCCGGGGTGGCTACTCCGCGCGTGTTGCCGTGGCAGGTGATGTGACGCGTCTGCCGGTGGGGCCCGCCCGGCGGGGCTGCGAGCGGCCCCGGCCGATCTCGCCGCGCAGCCGGCGGGCGCGCAGCACCAGTTCCAACTCGAAGCGCCGGTCGGGGTCGTCGATCTCGTCGCCCCACAGTTCCCGTATCTGCCGCAACCGGTACCGGACGGTCTGCGGATGTACCCCGAGCCGCTCAGCCACCTCCGGCGCCCCGCCCCGCGTCTCCAGCCACGCCAGCAGCGTCTCCGCGAGCCGCCGCGCGTGGGCGGGCCCGCAGTGCGTGAGCGGGGCGAGGCAGCGCAGCGCCAGGTCGTCGAGGAGTTCCTCGGGCTGGAGCAGCACCAGCGCCTCGGTGTGCTCGGTGCAGAACAGCACCTCCCCGGCGGGCAGCAGCCGCCGCTCCATCAGGCGTACGGCGGCCTCGGCCCAGCGCAGCGACTTCGCGGCGTCGGCCAGCGGCACCGGCGGCCCGATGGCGCCCGCCCAGCCGCCCAGTGCCCGGTGCAGCAGCTCGCCCCGGCCGGCGGCGTCCGGCTCGGGCACGACCATGCGGGGCTGCTCGTACTCCAGGTCGAGCAGCACGTCCTGCCCGACCGCGGGCGCGACCGCCTCCCGTGCCGGACGCAGCAGCACCCCGACGGCGACCTTCTCGGGCAGCTGCCAGCCGATCCGGGCGGCGCGTTCGGCGAGGGCGTCGGCGGGGTCGCCGCGGTGGCGTTCGGCGAGCAGCAGCTCCATCAGGCGGCGCTGGAGGCGCAGCCGTTCCCCGGCCTGGCGGGCGGCGGCCTCGGCGTAGCCGCGCACAGACTGGTCGACCAGGCCGTCGAGGTACTCGTAGCCCGCGTCGACCAGCTCGTACATCGCGGGCGGCGGGATCTCCACACGCTGGCCGATGTCGGCGAAACGGCGCCAGGCCAGTCGTACCCCCATCCGGTAGATCGCCTGGAGGGAGTCGAGGGTCCGGCCGTTGTAGCCCTCGCCGCGGCCGAAGTCCTGGAAGACGCCGGGCGGCACGGTGGGGCGTCCCGTCGAGTAGTCGGCGTGCTCCAGGTGCTGCACGAACACCTCGATGGCACGCCGGATGCCGACCAGCGCCATCGGCTCGCCGTTCTCGTCCAGCACCAGCGGCAGGTGCGGGTACTCGCGGCGGATCTCGTACAGGATCTCCTCGGCCAGCGCGGGCGCCTCCGCCATGGCGGTCGCCGCGAACCGGCGCACCTGCAGCCGGGGCACCTCGTGCCAGGCGGAACGGGACGTGCCGACCGTGCCGGTGGACGCGGCCGGGGTGACGGTTGCCGGGCGGGCGGTCACCGGTCAGTCCCCCCGCCCCGCTTGTTCATAGGTGACCAAGGGCGTGTTGGGCTGCTCGGGAGTGGCTTCGAGCAGGGCGACGACGCCGAGCGCGGCGCCCACGGCGAGGACGCTCGCGACCACGACGGTCACGGTGGCGGCGATCAGTCTGGACATGTGGGGTCAGCCTCTCTGGTCCGGAGGTCCTCCCACCCCGGCGCCCCTGCCCGTCGGCCCAGTGTCGGCGCGGCCCGGTATGCCGTCAAGGGCCGGAATCGGACCGAGGCTCACGTTGTGACGTGACGTCAGGTACAACAAGCGCCGAAATTGTCATGTCGGTGAGTAGCCGTGACGAACGCCTCGGCGAAAACTGTCCAACCCCACCCCGAGCACATCCCGTGCACAGCCCCCACCCAGCCAGAGCACAGCGATCGTTCTCGTCCCCCACGCCGAGTACCGCACTCCGAGACGAGTTGGAGCACCCATGCCCCAGCACGTACCGCCGCCGCTGCGCACCGCGCTCCCCCGGCCGCAGCAGCACTTCCCGGCGCTCCCCCCATCGCCGCGCCGCATCGTTTTCCTCGCCCACCGCGACCTCGGCAATCCGGCCGCGGGCGGCTCCGAGCTGCTCGTCGACCGGCTGGCCGAGGGCCTGACCCGCCTCGGCCACCAGGTCACCCTGCTGTGCGGCGGCCCCGCCGCCTTCCGCGACTACCGGGTGGTGTCGGCGGGCGGCCCCTACGGCCACTACCTGCGCGCCCGGTCGGCCTTCGCCCGCCAGGTCGGCGACTGCGACCTGCTGGTCGAGGTGTGCAACGGCATGCCCTACCTCGCCCCGCTGTGGCATCGCGGCCCCACCCTCTGCCTGGTCAACCACGTCCACTCCGACCTGTGGGGGATGCGCTTCGGCGGCCCGCTCGCGCCCGCCGCCCGGATCGGCCGAAGACTCGAGCACTGGGCGCTGACCGGCGCGCAGTCCGGCCTGCTGGTCGCCGTCTCCCCGTCCACCGCGCACGCGCTGCGCGCGCTCGGCGTCGCACGCGAACGCGTCCGCGTCGTCCACAACGGCGTCGAGGAGCCCGGCCCGCGCGCCGACCGCTCCCCCGAGCCGCTGTTCGTGGCGGTCGGCCGGCTCGTCGAGTACAAGCGCGTCGACCTGCTGCTGCGGCTGTGGGAGCGGGTCCGGCCGGTCACCGGCGGCCGGCTGGTGATCGTGGGCGACGGCCCGGAACGGGAGCGGCTCACCGCGCTGGCCGGACCGGACGTCGAGTTCACCGGGCATGTCTCCGAGGCCGAGAAGCACCGCCTGCTGTGCGCGGCGTGGCTGCTGCTGCATCCCTCGGCGGTGGAGGGCTGGGGACTGGTGGTGACGGAGGCGGCGGCGCGTCAGACGCCGACGGTCGGCTTCGACGTGCCGGGTCTGCGGGACTCCGTCGTCGACGGTGAGACCGGTGTGCTGGCCGGCGGTGAGTCCTCGTTCGCGGCGGCCTGGTGCACCCTCGCGCTGTCCGGGCACCGCCGTGAGCTGATGGGGAAGGCGGCGCGCGACCACGCGGCGCGGTACCGCTGGGATCGTACGGTGCGGCAGTTCCGTGCGGTGGCACAGGAGGCGGTGAGGGGCTGGGCGCCATGACGCCGGTGCGCCGTATCGGTGAGGCCGTCTGGCGTGTGCCGGTCGTGCGTGGCTGGTCGCGCCCGCGCGGCGGCGGCCGCACACCGAGGACGGCCCCGCGCCCCTCCACCGCATCACCTCGCCGGCCCGTCAAGGATCCGTCCTTCCGCCGCTCCCTCGCCCTCCTGCGGGCCTTCCTGCGGGAACAGGACGACCCCGACGCCTGTTACGCACTGCTCGCCCGCGACTCCGTCGACCAGGTCGAGGCCTACGACGGTCCCGTCGCCGGGCGGACCGTCGTCGACGTCGGCGGGGGCAGCGGGCACTTCACCGAGGAGTTCCGGCGCCGCGGCGCGCACGCCTACCTGTTCGAACCCGACGTCGGCGAGCTCGGACGGCGGCCGCCCGACGGCTCGGTGATCGCCGACGGCTATCTGCTGCCGCTGCCCGACGGGGCCGCCGACGTGACCTTCTCCTCCAACGTCCTGGAGCACGTGGCCGACCCGCAGACCTTCCTCAGCGAGCTGGCGCGCGTGACCCGGCCCGGCGGGCTGATCTACGTGTCGTTCACCAACTGGCTCTCCCCGTGGGGCGGCCACGAGTGGGCGCCCTGGCACTACCTCGGCGCCGAGCGGGCCCGTGCCCGCTACCGGCGCCGCACCGGAAAGCCCGCCAAGCACACCCTCGGCGAGAACCTCTTCGCCGTGCACATCGGCCCCACCCTGCGGCAGGTCCGCGCCCGCGACGACGTCACGCTCGTCACGGCGCGCTCCCGCTACTGGCCGTTCCTCGCGCAGGCCGTCGTCAAGGCGCCCGGCATCCGCGAGGTGGCCACCTGGAACCTCCTCCTCATCCTCCGGCGGTGTCCCCCATGACGACCACGGTCCAGGCCCCTCCTCCGGCAGCCGTCCCCACCACCGCGACCACCGCGGGCCCCCCGGAGGGCCCGCGGTCGCGGCGCTGGCTGCTGGGGTTCTGGGCCGTGGTCCTCGTGCTGTTCCTGGCCGTGCGCCCGGGCCGGCAGACCTTCGACACCAAGCTGGGGGTGACGGTCGACCCGGGCCGGTTCCTCGCGGACCTCGGCCAGTTGTGGCACGACCGGGGAGGCTTCGGCGGCATCCAGGACCAGTACGCCGGTTACCTGTGGCCCATGCTCCCCTTCCACTGGCTGTGCCGCGCGGTCGAGCTGCCGGTGTGGCTGGCGGAGCGCCTGTGGATGTCGCTGGTGGTCTCGGTCGCCTTCTGGGGCGCGCTGCGCCTGGCCGAGCGGCTCCGGATCGGCAACGGCCCGGCGCGGCTGCTCGCGGCGGTGGCGTACGCGCTGTGGCCGGTGTTCACGACCGTCGTCGGCTCGACGTCGGCCGCCGCGCTCCCCGGCGCCTTCCTGCCGTGGGTGCTGCTGCCGCTGACCGACGAGCGGTACGGCGCCCGCGTGGCGGCGCTGCGGTCGGCGCTGATCGTGCCGTTCATGGGCGGGGTGAACGCGGCCTCGACGCTGGCGTCCCTGCTTCCGGTGGGCCTGTACCTGCTGTCCCGCCCGCCGGGCCCCCGGCAGCGCAAGCTGATCGCCTGGTGGGTGCCGGGCGTGCTCGTGGCGACCGCCTGGTGGTGGATCCCGCTGCTGCTGCTCGGCGCCTACGGGGAGAACTTCCTGCCCTACGTGGAGAGTTCGCAGACCACGACGGCCACCATGTCGGCCACCGAGGCGCTGCGCGGCGCCGGGAACTGGGTGGCGTACCTGCACTTCGGCGAGGCGTGGCTGCCGGCCGGCTGGACCGTGGCGTCCTCCGTGCCGGTGATCGTCTGCTCGGCGTGCGCCGCCGGGCTGGGGCTGGCCGGGCTGGCGCGGCGGGACCTGCCGGAGCGGCGGTGGCTGGTGCTCACCGTGCTCGTGACCGGGCTGGTCCTGCTCGCCGGGTACGGCGGCGCGTTCGGGGCGCCGTTCCACGAGACCGTGCGGGACTGGCTGAACGGCTGGCTGGCCCCGTTCCGGAACGTCTACAAGTTCCAGACGGGTCTGGCGCTGGCGCTGGTCCTCGGCCTCGCCCACCTGGTGGCGGCTGCCGCCGAGCCGCGCGGCGCCCGGCCGGTGCGCGGCCGCCGGTTCGCCCCGCTGTTCGCGGCGCTGCTGGTGCTGCCGGGGCTGGTGGTGCCGTACGTCAACGGGTCGATCCTCAACCCCGGTTCCTTCCAGGAGCTCCCCAAGTACTGGCAGGCCACAGCCGACTGGCTGCACAGGTACTCCCCCGACTCCCGCGCCCTCGTCGTCCCGGCCACCGCGCACGGCATCCACACCTGGGGCTCCCCCATCGACCAGCCCCTCGACGTCCTGGCCGAGTCCCGCTGGGCGCAGCGCGACTACGTCCCCTTCGGCACGCCCGGCAACCGCCGCGCGATGGACGCCGTCGAGCAGGCCCTGCTGACCGGCGGCGCGGTCCCCGGACTGGCCGACCACCTGAGCCGCGCCGGCATCCACTACGTCGTGGTGCGCAACGACCTCGACCCCGACCAGATCGGCGCCGTCCCGACCACGATCGTCAAGCGCACGCTGGAGCAGTCCGGCTACCGGCGGGTGACCGGACTCGGCCCGGTCATGACCGGCGGCCGGATCGCGGACGACACCCCGCTCCAGGTCGAGGGCCTGTACCCGCGGCAACGGGCGGTGGAGATCTACCGGCCGGGCGGCGCGGGCGTGCCGCGCCCCGGGCAGGCCGCCCTGTATCCGATCGCCGACACGGCCGTCGTCTCCGGCGGCCCGGAGTCCCTGCTGCCGCTCGCCCCGGCACTGCGGGGCCGGGCCACCGTGCTGGCCGGCGACCATCACCCCGGGCTCGGCTCCCCGCGGCTGCAGGTGACCGGCGACGGGCTGCGCCGCGCGGACACGCGGTTCGGGCTCGTCAACGCCAACACCTCGTACACGTACACCCGGGACGAGCGCAACGCGCCCGACGCCCACCAGGACGCCGGCGAGCCACCGCACCAGATCCTGCCGGTGACCGGCCTCCGCCATCAGACGGTGGCCGAGCTGCGCGGGGCGCGGTCGGTGACGGCGTCGTCGTACGGCAGCTGGTTCTTCCATCTGCCGCAGTTCGACCCGGTGGGCGCCTTCGACGGCGACCCGGCCACCGCGTGGGCGGAGGGCTCGGACCGGTCGCCGAACGGGCAGTGGCTGCGGATCGAGTTCGCGGGCGCAGGCGAGGACGAGGCCGCGGGCGCGTACGCCATGCCGTCGTCGTTCGCGGTGACGCCGCTGCCGCAGGAGAGCGTGCGGTCGGCGCCGACCCGGGTGCGGGTGGAGACCGAGCGGGGCTCGGTGACCAGCTTCCTCCAGCCGAACGGCATGACGCAGCGGGTGAAGGCCCCGGCGGGCGCGACGAGGTGGATGAAGCTGACGATCGTCGACTCGGTGGCCCGCAGGCCCGGGCTGACCGGCGCGGGCTTCACCGAGATACGGCTGCCGGACGTACGGGTGACCCGCATGCTGCGGCTGCCGACCGACGTTTCGGCGGCGGCCTTCGAGATCGTCTCCCTGCACCGCGCGGCCGACCCCACCGGCCTCTCCGCGACCGGCACGGAAACGGGCCTGCACCGGCGCTTCTCGACCACCGGCACGGGGACGTACGACATCAGGGCGAGCGCCGTGCCGGTGCCGGGCGAGGAACTGGACCGGCTGCTCTACGAGGTCGCGCCCGGCCGGCCGGCCCGCGTCACCGCCACCGCCGACTCCACGGCCCGGCTGGGCGCGGGCCTGTCCGCGCGCAACCTCACCGACGGCGACCTGACGACGGCGTGGCTCGCGGGCGACCGGCCCACGGTGCATCTGCGCTGGGAGGGCAAGCAGCCGGTGAGCGAGCTGGTGCTGGCGCCGGCCGGCGGTCTGTCCACCCGCCCCACCGAGGTGCGCGTCAGCTCCCCCGACGGCGCGGCGAGCGCCGCCGTGGACGACAACGGCTGGGTGCGCTTCCCGGCGATCACGACCGACCGGCTGGACATCACGGTCACCGAGACGGCCCCGCTCACCCTGCACAACCCGGTCGTCGACGAGGACCTGCAGCTGCCGGTCGGCCTCACGGAGGCCTATCTCCCGGCCCTCGACGCCTACCGCACCCCGCAGCCCCGCCCCGAACGCCCGTTCTCGCTGCCGTGCGGCGAGGGGCCGGTGCTGGCGGTGGACGGGGAGCTGTACCGGACGAGCGTGCAGGGCACGGTACGGGACCTGACGGAACGCCGGCCGGTGGAGGTGTCGCTGTGCCCGTCGAGCGGTGTGGAGCTGACCGAGGGCACCCACCGGGTCGAGGCGGGGGACGCCGGTCCGCTGGTGCTGACGGACGTGACGCTGACACGCGGCACGGTGACGCAGCCGGTGTCCACGGCTCGTGACCTCCGGATACGGGACTGGCTCGGCGACCGCCGCGAGGTGACGGCCGGCTCGGGCGCGGCCTCGTACCTGACGACGTACGAGAACTTCAACGACGGCTGGAAGGCCACGCTGAACGGCGAGGAACTCACCCCGGTCCGGCTGGACGGCTGGCAGCAGGGCTGGCGCGTCCCGGCCGGTGCGGGCGGCACGATCAAGCTGGCGTACGAGCCGTCGACCACGTACGAGGCCGGGCTCGTCGGCAGCGGGGTGGGGCTGGCCGTGCTGGTGGGCCTGGTGCTGTGGCGCCGGCGGGCACCCAACCCCGACGGACCGCAGCCGGCGCCCCCGGCGCCGGGGCTGTGGCTGGGAACGGTGGCGCTGACGTCGGCCGGCGCGGTGATGGCCGGGTGGCTCGCGCTGCTGGTGCCGGCGCTGGCGGTCCTGGCGTACCGGCGGCACGCGCTGCTGGTGCCGCTCGCGTTCGCGGGGCTCGCGGGAGCGGGCGTGGTCGCGGCGACGGCGGCCGGCGAGCCGGCCGGGGACGGCGGCGGCGCCTTCTCCCACGTGGCTCAACTGCTCGCCGTGGTCGGGCTGTTCGCCGCGCTGGTGAGTGTGCGGGAGCGGGGCGGCGGTGCGGGGACGACGGCGCCGCCGGTGGCGCCGGGGACGGCCCCGACGCGGCCCCTGCCCCGCCGCGCCAGGGCCGTGCCGGACCCGTTCCCGCGCGCCGAGGCCGGGCCACCCGTCACGGCGCGCGGTCCCGGCAGCCCGCAGTCCAAGGAGGGGGACGACACCCGATGACCGCACTGGACGACGCGACGCCCCGCCCGGCGGTACGGATCCCCTTCCCGGTCGTGGACGAGGTGGCCCGGCACTGCCTGCAGGACGAGGAACCGGAGACGGTCCACATCGAGGTCCACCTGCCCGGCCCCCTGGACCCGCCCCGGCTGTGCACGGCCTTCACCGAGGCCCTCCGCCACCACCCCCGCATCCTGATGCGCGAGGCCCCGGGCCCGTGGTACCGCCGCCGCTACGAGTGGGAACTGACGGAGGGACCGGACGTGGAGGTGGTGGGCTTCCCGCTCCCGGGGCGGGACGCGCTGCGGGACGCGAGGACGAGGGCCCTGACCCAGGCGCCCCCGCTGGCGCTGTCCCCGCCGGTACGCCTGGACGTGGTGAGCACGCCCGGCCCGCCCGGCACCGGCAGCGTCCTGTTGCTGACCATCAACCACACCGCCCTCGACGGCCCCGCATGCCTCCGCGTCGTCGCCACCGCCGCGGAGCTGTACGGCGGCAGGGACAACTCCCCCGCAGCCCCGCCCCTGCGCACGGCCCGCCCCGAACCACCCACCGGGACCACCCCGTCCACCTGGTCCCGGCCCGCCCGAGTGGCCCCCGGCACCCCGGACCCCTCGCCCGGCAACGGCCTCATCGTCTCCGACCTCGCCGTCCCCCACCGCCCGCGGGGCGCCCCCTACACGGTCAACGACCAGCTGATGGTGGCCACCGCCCTCACCCTCGCGCGCTGGAACCGGGAACACGGCGGCGCCTCTCCCCGCCCGGTGCGCATCACCATGCCCGTGGACGACCGCCCTCGCGACACGACCATGCCCATCGGCAACGGCACCCGCCTCGTGGAAGTCCCGTTCGCCCCCGGGGAACTGGCCGGCCACGACCGCGACATGCCCGCCCTGCTGCACCGCACCGCCGTCCGCACCCGGGCCCTGAAGTCCCTGCCCCGGCCGCAACTCGGCCACGGGGCCGCCTTCCTGACCGCCCCGGTCCTCCCCGTCCCCTGGCGTGCCGCCCTCACCCGCGGCCTGCGCCGGGCCGCCGCGCCCTGGACGTCCACCACGCTCCTGAGCAACATCGGCCGGAACCCCTACCCCCTGGACTTCGGCGCGGAGGCCGGCCGCGCGCACGCGGTCTGGTTCTCGGCCCCCGCCCGCATGCCCCGCGGCCTGACGTTCACGACCGCGTCCACCGCGGGCCGTCTCCACCTGGCCCTGCGCTGGTCGCGCAGCCTCCTGGGACCGGGCGACGGCGCCCGTCTGCGGGACCTGTTCGAGCAGTACCTGCACATGACGGAGGTGCCCCGATGACCACCGCCGCACCTCCCGGGGACCTCCGCGACTTCTACGAGAACCCCGGCGTCCCGGTCGCCTCCGGCACCCCCCGCAGTCTCCGCCAGGCCCGTATGCTCGCCACCGCCCTCGGCGCGAGCGGCACGCCGAGCCTCGTCCTGGACATCGGCTGCGGCGACGGCACCGCCGCCGCCACCGCCGCACCGCTGCTGCCCGGCCACCGCATCGTCGGCGTCGACTGGTCCCAGGACGCCCTCACCCGGGCCCGCTCCCGTCTGTCGTACGCCGTCCGCGGTGAACTCACCGGCGGCGGCCTGCCGTTGCGCACCGGCGTCGCCGACGCCGTCCTGTTCAGCGAGGTCGTCGAGCACCTGGTCGACCCGGACGCCGCCCTCGAGGAGATCCGCCGCGTCCTGCGCCCCGGCGGCCACCTGATGCTCTCCACCCCCAACCTCGCCGCCTGGTACAACCGCGGCCTGCTGCTCGCCGGCGTCCAGCCCGTCTTCTCCGAGGTGAGCCTGCGCGCGGTCCACGGCCGTCCCGGCCGGGAGGTCGTGGGGCATCTGCGGCTGTACACGGCCCGCGCGCTGCGGGAGTTCGTCGCGGCGGCCGGCTTCGAGGTCGTACGGCTGGAAGGGGCGCCCTTCCACGGCGTACCGCGTCCGCTGCGGGCGCTGGACCGGCTCGCCTGTGCCCGGCCGCCCCTGGCCTCGATCCTGCTGCTGCACGCGCGAAGGACGTAGGCCGTGTGGTGGGGAGTGGCCGCGGCCCTGCTGGCGAACGTGCTGTACAGCAGCGGGTTCGTGCTGGAGAAGCGGGCTCTGGCCATGCTGCCCGAGGTTTCCGTCCGCCGTCCGGGCCGCCTGCTGCGCCTGGTGCTCGGCAGCCCGCTGTGGATCGGCGGCTCGCTCGCCCTCGCGGCCGGTTTCGCCGCCCAGCTCGTCGTCTACCGCACCCTGCCGATCGCCGCCGCGCAGGGCATCTTCGTGTCCGGGCTCGTCCTGCTGGTGCTGCTCTCCGCGCGGCTGCTGGGCGAGCGGACCAGCGGGCGCGAGCGGTACGCGCTCGCCGCGATCCTGGCCGCGCTGCTGATGGTCGTCCTGTCCCTGGACGAAGGCACGGACACCGTCGGCCACGGCGCCCCCCACCCGCTGGTCCTGCTGCTGTGCGTGCCGTCGCTGGCCTGCGGCGTCTGGCTGTACCGCGCGGCCGAGCGGCGCGCGGCGCGCCGGCACCGGATGCCGACGGCGGGCGTCGAGTACGGGGTGGCGGTGGGCCTGCTCTACGGGGTCAGCTCGCTCGCCGTCAAGGGCGTCTCCGGTTACTGGCCGGCCGGTGACGTCGGCGGCGCACTGCTCGGCGTGCTGCGCTCCCCGTACCCGTACCTGCTGCTGTTCACCGGCGCGTTCGGCCTGGTCATGTCGCAGGCCGCGCTGCAGCGCTGCCGGGCCTCGCTGATCGTGCCGGTGTGCACGACGGTGACGTGCCTGTACACGGCGGTGCTCGGCACGCTGTCGTTCGGCGAGGCGCTGCCGGACGACCCGCCGCGGCTCGCCCTGCGGCTGGCGGGCACGGCGCTGGCGGTCGCCGTGCTGCTGGCCATGCCGAAGCACGACGACGCTCCCCGACCCCCCGCACCCGCCAAGGAGTTGACCCCGCCATGAGCTCCTCCCCGAGCCCGGACGACCGGCTCTTCCTGAGCATCCTCGCGTGTCCGCTCGACAAGGGCCCGCTGCATCTGGTGCCGCCGGACGGGTCCGTCGCGTCGGCGCAGGCCCTGTACAACCCGCGCCTGCGCCGCCGTTACCCGATCGTCGACGGCATCCCGCAACTGCTGCCGTCCTCCGGTGAACAGGTGTCCGAGGAGGAGCACGAGAAACTGCTCCAGCGAAGGGCGCCATAAGGTCTGCCGCCATGACAGACGCCCCACAACGCGCCTCCGCCACAGATGCCCCACGGATGCCTCCATGACGGACAACACGGGCAAGCGTGACGGACGCGGCACGACGGGCGCGGCACGACGGAGACCCGCACGACGCGCACCCCACGACGGACGGCCCCGAAGGGGAGGCCTCACCGACGGCCTCCGAAGCGGAGGCCCCAGGTACCGGACCGGAAACGGATGGCCCATGACCACGCTCGCCGCCCGCCTCGCTCCCTTCCTCCCGGCCCGCCTCGTCGCGGCGACCGCCCGCGCGGTCTACCCCCGCTTCGAACCGGAGCTGGCAAGGATCGCCGAGCTGTGCCCGCCCGGCTGCGGCACGGCGGTGGACATCGGCGGCTGGTACGGCCCCTGGACCCACCGGCTGTCCGCCCACGCCCGCCGGGTGGTGACGGTCGAGCCGGTCCCGCACCTGGCCCGCCTGCTCACCGCCACCGCCCCGTCCAACGTCCGGGTGATCCAGGCCGCCGCCTCGGACCGCCCCGGCACCGCCCGCCTGTGGCTGCCGGCCGACGACACCGGCGACCGGGGCGTGTCGTCCCTCGTCCGCCGGGACATCCACGCCCACGCCGTGGACGTGCGCAGCGTCGCGCTGGACGATCTGGACCTGCGGGACGTCGGCTTCGTCAAGGTGGACGTGGACGGCAGCGAACTGGCGGTGCTGCGCGGCGGGACGGCTCTGCTGACCCGCGACCGCCCGGCCCTGTTCGTCGAACTGGAGTCCCGTATCCAGCCGATCTCGCCCGTCCTGACGTATGTGGCGCTGCTCGGATATGACGGCTGGGTGCTCCCCGAGGACCGCTGGATCCCCCTCGCCGACTTCCCCCTGGAGGCCCATCAGGCCGCCACCGCACACGTCGCGTCGCACGGACTGGTACGCCGCGTCCTCCCATTACACGGTCGCACCCGATACGTCAACTCCGTGCTGTTCCTTCCGGACGGAAGGCGGCCAGGAGGGGGCCGAATGGGCGACGATGGTTCGCATGCCGTCCTCCGCAGACAACCCCACTAGCCCCTTCACCCTCGTCGAATTCCAGGTGGTCCTGCTGCGCCGCATGGCCGACCACAACGCCGACCTGGTCGACGACGCCCGCCGCGAACTGGGCGTGTCCGTCACACGGATGCAGGAGGCGAACCGGCGCTGGCAGATGCTGCTGCGCTCACCGCGCGTCCGCGCCGCCCAGAGCCGGCACCGGGCGATCCTCGGCGCACCCGAATGGACGACCTCACGCCGCATCGGCGACCTGGACTGCGAGGCCTGGCAGTGGCCGGTCCCCCTCTGGCCCGACCTGCGCTTCGAGGTGCTGCTCGCCCCGGGCGGCGCGGTCTGGAACGAGTGGCTGGTCCGCGCGCCGGACGCCAAGCCGCCCGAGCTGCACACGGTCGAGGACCTCTACCCCTGGTCCTGCACGGTCGACGAGGCGGCCCGCGCCTTCTCCCCCGCCCGCCCCATGGAGGGCTCGGCCCCCAGCCGCTGGGGCCTCGCCTTCACCGCCCCCGACACCGACGGCCATCGCCACGAGGTGGTGGCGGAGTTCACCTGGGGCCTGCTGCAACGCACGATGATCGGCGGCCGACGGGTCCTGTGAGGGGTCCGGTGACGGCGGGCGGGCCGTGCCGACGAACAAGCCGGCGCGCCCCGCCCCGCCGCCCGGGGCGGCCGCCGCCGTCACCCCCGGGCCGCCGCCAGCACCGCCGCCACGACCTTGGGCACGGACGCGGTGTGCAGCGAGAGGAACAGGTGCGGCTCGACCAGCTCCAGCTCCATCACCCGCGGCTGCCCGTCCTCGCCGTCGACCAGGTCGACGCGCGCGTACAGCAGCCCGGGAGCCCCGGGCACGGCGCCCAGCGCCCGCTCGGCGACGGCCAGTTCGGCGTCGGTCGGCCGCCACACCTCCAGCCCCGGGTGGGCGACCTTCCGCTCGTCGTACGCCGTCCCCCGCGCGAGCACGGCCCCCTTCCGGCTGGCGTGCAGCAACCGCCCGCCGAAGAACTGCAACGCTCGTTCTCCGGCCACGTCGATGCCCGTGACATACGGCTGCACCATCGCGGTGAACCCCTCGGCGTGCATGCGTTGAAGGTGCCGTACGGCGATGTCGTGCTGGTCGGGCGTGTACCGCGCGGCGAACCGCGCACCGGCGCCGGACGTCGGCTTGACGACGTACTCGCGGTCGCGGGGCAGCCCGGCCGGCTCCCCGGGCGCGACATACCGGGTCGGCACGACGGGCACCCCGGCCGCGGCCAGTTCCCCCAGGTACCGCTTGTCGACGTTCCACCGCACGACGTCCGCCGGGTTGGCCAGCCGCGTGGCCTTCCCGCAGGCCTGGACCCACTCGACGAACTCGGCCGACCGCCAGCTGTAGTCCCAGGTCGACCGGATCACGACCAGGTCGAACCCGCGCCAGTCGACCCCGGCCCGGTCCCACTCGACCCCGACGGCATCGGCCCCCGCCTCCCTCAACGCCTCGATGAGCACCGGCAGATCGGGGTCGACGCTCACCTCGGGCCCCGGACGGCAGGTGGCAAGGGCTATTCGGGCCACGGCGCTCTCCTCCTCGTACGACGCGGTCGCACGCACGTTCTTCCGACCAACAGCCCCGCAGGCTAACAATGCGACCCAGCCCGAGAACCCCGCTTGACCTTCACCTTCGGTGAAGCCTCAGCATCGGTGCGTCGGCGCCCGGAACCGGAGGAGTGCGGAGTTGGATCACCTGCTGACGATCGGCGCCTTCGCCAGGGCGTCCCGGCTCACGCCCAAGGCCCTGCGCCTGTACGACGAGCTGGACCTGCTGCGCCCGGCCCGGGTCGATCCCGGCACGGGCTACCGCTACTACGCGGCGGACCAGTTGGAACGCGCCCGCCTGGTGGCCTGGCTGCGCCGCCTGGGCATGCCCCTCGCCCGCATTCGCGAGGTGTGCGCCCTGCCGGCGCCGGACGCCGCCCGCGAGGTCCGCGCGTACTGGGCCCGTGTGGAGGCCGAGACGGCCGCACGCCGGGACCTCGCCGGAATCCTCGTCGCCCATCTGACGGCATCACCGCGAAAGGACCCCACCATGACCGCACTGCGACTGCGCTACGCCGCCCACTCCGACCGGGGCATGATCCGTCCCGCCAACCAGGACACCGCGTACGCGGGCGACCGCCTCCTCGCCGTGGCCGACGGCTACGGTCCGGCAGGCGGCCCGGCGAGCACGGCCGCCGTGGCGTGTCTGAAGACCCTGGAACGGACGGCGGAACGCTCGGCCGGCAGCGTGCTGAACCTGCTGGAGGCCGCGGTGCGGGACGCCGCCCTGGCGGTGCACGACGTCGCGGCGGACGAGGAGGCCGGCACCACCCTCACGGCCATGCTGTGGACGGGATCGAGCGTCGCGCTGGTCCACGTCGGGGACTCCCGGGCGTATCTGCTGCGCGACGGCGGCCTGTTCCGCATCACCCACGACCACACCGTCGTCCAGTCGCTGATCGACGAGGGCCGCCTGACCCCCGAGGAGGCCGCCAGCCACCCCCAACGGGCCCTGCTCCTCAACTCCCTCACGGGAACCGTCCCCGCCGCCCCGGACCTGCGCCTGCACGACGCCCACCCCGGCGACCGCTACCTCCTCTGCTCCGACGGCCTGACCGCCGTGGTCCCCGACGCCCGCATACGCGGCCTGCTCGGCACGGAACCGACCCCCGAGGAGGCCGTTCGCGCCCTGGTCGCCGCCGCGAACGACGCCGGCGGGCCCGACAACGTCAGTTGTGTGGTGGCCGACGTGACGCGGTGAGGCGCCGGAAAGCAGTGGAGCGACGGTGTGCGCCGTTACCGTGCCGGCGGCCCCTGCCGTCTGAGCGAGGACGTGCCGTTGTCCACCGTGTGAGACCTCCCGAGCGGTGAATCGTCGCGCGTCGCGCCTGTGCGCCGCGCTCCTTCATGTCGCGCCCCAGGTACGTCCCGCCGCCGTGCCGAACCTCCACCAGGCCCGCACCTCCGGCACCACGACGGCCTGCTTCACCACGCCCGGCTGACGCCCGGCCCGACGCCGACTCCCGCCACCGTCGCCCTCACCACCCCGCCACCGCGAGCGCTTCTTCCGGCAGCCGATGATGTAGGGAGGGATCGTGGTGGCGTGGTCCCCGCGGTGGTGTGGCCGGTGACGGTCGTGCCCGGTTTCGGCCGGCCCTCACCGACGCAAGCCCTGACCCGCGCGGACCCTCATCCGCGAGACCGCGCGGGCCACCGGCGCACCACGGCCACGACGACGGCTCAGACGACGACCAAGGAGTACGCAGCGTGTCCCCACTCTTCCCGGCGCTGAACCGAGGACCGGCCGAGCGGCCCGCCCTGACCTTCGGCGGCCGCTCCCTGACGTACGCGCGGCTGGCCGCCGCGTCCGGCGCCGTCGCCGAGCGGATCCGCACCGCCGGCCGCGTGGCCGTCTGGGCGACCCCGGTCCTGGAGACGGCCGTCGCCACCGTCGGCGCCCTGACCGCGGGAGCGGCCGCCGTGCCGCTGAACCCGAAGTCCGGTGAGCGGGAACTGGGGCACATCCTGGCCGACAGCGCCCCGGACGCCGTACTCACCGCCCCCGGCGCCGAACTCCCCGCGGCGCTCGCCGGCCTGCCGCGCATCGACGTCGACGTCCGGGCGACCGGCCCCGTCCTGCCGGACGACGCCGACGACGAGGCCCCGGCCCTGATCGTCTACACCTCCGGCACCACCGGCCCGCCCAAGGGCGCCGTCATCCCCCGCCGGGCGATCGCCGCGACCCTGGACGCGCTCGCCGACGCCTGGCAGTGGACCGGCGACGACGTGCTCGTGCACGCGCTGCCGCTGTTCCATGTGCACGGCCTGGTCCTGGGCGTCCTCGGCCCGCTGCGGCGCGGCGGGTCCGTGCGCCACCTCGGCCGGTTCAGCCCCGAGGGTGTCGCCCGCGAGCTCGGCGCCGGCGCGACGATGCTCTTCGGCGTGCCGACGATGTACCACCGCGTCGCGGAGGCCTTCCCCGCCGACCAGGAACTGGTGAAGGCGCTGGCCGGGGCGCGGCTGCTGGTCTCCGGCTCGGCCGCGCTGCCCGTGCACGACCACGAGCGGATCGCGTCCGCCACCGGCCGCCGGGTGATCGAGCGGTACGGCATGACCGAGACGCTGATGAACACCAGCGTCCGCGCCGACGGCGAGGCCCGCCCCGGCACCGTCGGCGTCCCGCTGCCCGGCGTCCGGCTGCGGCTGGTGGAGGACGACGGGACGCCCATCGCGGCGTACGACGGCGAGACCGTGGGCGAGATCCAGGTGCGCGGCCCCAACCTGTTCACCGGGTACCTGAACCGGCCCGACGCGACCGCCGCCGCCTTCACCGCCGACGGCTGGTTCCGCACCGGCGACATGGCGGTGCGCGACCCCGACGGCTACGTCCGGATCGTCGGCCGCAAGGCCACCGACCTGATCAAGAGCGGCGGCTACAAGATCGGCGCCGGTGAGATCGAGAACGCGCTGCTGGAGCACCCCGGGGTGCGTGAGGCCGCCGTCACCGGGGAACCCGACGCCGACCTCGGCGAGCGGATCGTCGCCTGGATCGTCCCGGCAGACCCCCAGGCGCCGCCCGGACTGGAGGAGCTGGCCGGCCACGTGGCCCGCCGCCTCGCCCCGCACAAGCGGCCGCGGGTCGTCCACCACCTCGACGCGCTCCCCCGCAACGACATGGGGAAGATCATGAAGCGGGCGCTGGGCGGCCATGCCTGAGCGCCCGTCCGCCCGCGCGGCCATCGCCCTCGTCACCGACGCGTTCAGCGAACTGCCGTCTCCGGCGCGGCGGGCCCGGCCCGACGGCCCCCTCGCCTGGGACGGTTACGACGCCTCCCGCGCCCGCGCCGCCGAGCGCACCGGCGAGGACGAGTCCGTCGTCTGCGGCACCGCCCGGGTCGAGGGCACCCCGGCCGTCCTGATCGCCTTCGAGTTCGGCTACCTCGGCGGCTCGCTCGGGGAACGCACCGGCGACCGGCTGGAGTCGGCGTACATCCACGCCCGCGAGCACCGGCTGCCGGTCGTCGCGCTGATCGCCACCGGTGGCAGCCGGATGCAGGAGGGCATGGTCGCGCTGAGCCAACTCCAGCGGGTGGCACGGCAGTCGGCGCTCACCCGGGAGGCCGGGCTGCCGCAGCTCGCCGTGGTGCGGGACCCCACCACCGGCGGCGGCTGGGCCACCCTCGGCGCGGGTGCCGACGTGATCCTCGCGCTGCCCGGCGCCCAGGTCGGCTTCGCGGGTTCCCGGGTCCGCCCGGCCGACGCGGACCCGGCGGCGTACACGGCGGAGGCCCAGGTGGCGGCAGGCGCCGCCGACGCGGTCGTACGGCCGGAGGAACTGCGGGGGACGCTGGGGCGGTGGCTGTCGCTGCTGACCGCCCCGTCCGGCGAACCGGCGCCACCGCCCCGGCCCCTCGGCGCGACCGACCTGCCCGCCTCCGGCTGGGCCGCGGTCCGGCGCGCCCGCTCACCGCGACGCCCGCGCGCGCGGAGCTATCTGGACGCCTACTTCACCCACCGGGTCGCGATCAGCGGCGACCGGTGCGGCGGCACCGACGACGGGATGCTGTGCGGTTTCGGCGACCACGGGGGCCGTACGGTCGCGTACGCCGCCCAGACGGGCACGGCGACCCGGCCCGCGGGTTACCGCACCGCCACCCGGCTGATCCGCCTCGCGGACCGGCTGGGCATCCCGGTGCTGACCCTGGTCGACACCCCGGGAGCGGCGAACGACGCGGAGGCGGAGCGGCAGGGCGTGGGGGCGGCGATCGCCGACCTGTTCGGCGCGGTGGCCGTGGCCCGCACCCCCATCACGACCCTGGTGATCGGCGAGGGCGGCTCCGGCGGCGCCCTGGCCCTGGCCGCACCCGGCAACACCTGGGCCACCCCGGACAGCTACTTCTCCGTCATAGCCCCGGAGCTGGCCGCGGCGATCCTCAAACGACCCCGGCGGGAGGTGGAGTCGACGACCGCCCAACTCCGCGTCCGCCCACAGGACCTGGCCGAGCTGGGCCTGACCCGGGCAGACGATCGCTCCTCCCCCGAGGCAGACGATCCCCACCCCTGAGGGCGGCCGGGTCGCGCGGCGTCCGTCGACACCGGCGGTGGGCGAGCGACGGGCTGCCGTCCGGGCGCAGGTCCCCCGCCCGCCTCACCGCAAGGAGAGATGCGACGCCGCGCGGGGGGCGGGGGAGTCGAGTGGGGTCGGTGGGGCCGGCGCGGTGGTCGGAATGCGGCGGCGATCGGGCGGGTTTCGCACGCCGACGCGCCGACCGGTACGACGAATCACTCGTCCGGCCGCACCCCGCCCGGCCCCCTCCAGAGGGCGCCCCCACCCCGGCCCCGCGCACGATGCCAGGGAGGCCCGCCGCCCGGCGGCACCTCGGTCCACGCCCGGGAGGATCCGCCATGACCGCCAGTCTGGAGCAGCTACGGCGCTGCCATTTCGCCGTCGACCTGGGGGCGGCGCGGACGCGGGTGTACGTCAAGGGCGCCGGACTCGTCGTCGACCAGCCCTCGGCCGCCGCCGTCAACACCCGTACCGGGGCGCTGATCGCAGTGGGTGAGCTCGCCGAGAAGATGACGGGACGTACGCCGCACTACATCCGGGTCGTCCGGCCGGTCTCCGGCGGCACGGTCGTCGACATCGAGATGGCCCAGCGGATGCTGCGCCATCTGCTCGGCGACAAGACGCGCCGCTACCTGCGCCGCAAGCCGAGACTGCGCGCCGCCGCCTGCACCCCGCACGACGCCGACCCCCTCGCCCAGCGCGCGACCATCGAGACCCTCGTCGGGCTCGGGGCGCGGCGCGTCGAACTCGTCGACACCCTCATCGCCGCCGCCGTCGGCTGCGGGCTGCCGGTCGAGCAGCCCGAGGCGACCATGGTGCTGGTGTGCGGGGCGGCCGCCACGCAGGTCGCGGTGCTCTCCCTCGGCTCGATCGTCACCGCCGAGCGGATCCCGGTCGGCGGTGAGGCCGTGGACCACGCGATCGTGCAGCACCTGCGGCACGAGCACGAGCTGATGCTGCCGAGCCAGTCGGTACGGCCGCTGCAGCTCGCCCTGTCCGGCAACGGGCTCACCCCGCACGGACCGGCCTCCACGGAGATCCACGGGCGGGACGTCGCCACCGGCCTCGCCCGCAGCGTGCGGGTCGACACCGCCGCCGTGCGGGACGCCATCCAGACCCCGCTGACCGCCGTGCTGGACGGCATCGGCAAGGTGCTGCGGGACTGCCCGCCGGACCTGGTGGCCGACCTCGCCGACCGGGGGATCATGATGGTCGGCGGCAGCGCCCTGCTGCCCGGGTTCGACCAGATGCTGCGGGAGGCCACCGGCATGCCGGTGCACATCGCGGAACGGCCCGACGTGTGCGCCGTCCAGGGTCTCGGCACCATGCTGGAGGGCCGGATCACACCGCTGGAGCTGGACCCGCTGGACGACTGAGCGCCCCGGGCCCAGGGACATGCCCGACGTCCCCCGACTCCCCGCCCTGCTGCTCGGCACCGTCCTCGGCGTCGGCGCCGACCTCGATCCGCGCGCCACGCTCCAGCGCATCGTGGACGGCGCCGCCGAGCTCACCGGCGCCCGCCACGCGGCCCTGCAGACCCGCGGCCCGGGCGACGACGGCCTCCACGAGTCCCGATGGGCCGGCCTGCCCGCCCCGCCGCCGGACGCCGACACCCTCGACGGGCCGATCCACGTCGGCGACGAGGAGTTCGGCCACCTCCACCTCGCCGGCAAGCACGGCGGCGGCCCGTTCACCGCCGAGGACGCACAGCCGCTGCGCATCCTGGCCGCCCAGGCCGGGATCGCCCTCGGCAACGCCCGGCTGTACGAGGCGGCCCGGCAGCGCGAACGCTGGATCGAGGCGTGGCGGCCGTCATCACCGCCCTGCTCGGCGGCGGGAGTGCCGACGACTCCCTGATGACGGTCGCCGAACGGGCCCGCCTGCTCGCCGCCGCCGCGGGCGTCATCCTGCTGCCCACCGAGGCCGGCGGCATGGAGATCGTCACCGCCGCCGCGCCCGACGACCCCGGTGACCTCGTCGGCACCACCATCGCGCCCGGCAGCCCCGTACTGAGGCAACTCCTGAGCGGTGAGCCGGTGTTCGTCGACGACTCGGCGACCGACCCGCGCATGACGACGCGGGTACGGCGCCGGTTCGGGGCCAGCATGCTGCTGCCGTCGCAGGCGGGCGGCCGGCTGATCGGCACCCTCGCCCTGCCCCGCCGGCGCGGCGAGCGCCCGTACACGCCGCTGGAGCGGCTGCCGGCCGGCCAGTTCGCCTCGCAGGCCGCGCTCGCCCCGGTCCTCGCCGACGCCCGGCACAGCCGCGCGCGTCTGGCGGTCTACGAGGACAGCGACCGCGTCGCCCGCGACCTGCACGACCTGGTCGTCCAGCGGCTGTTCGCCACCGCGCTGATGCTGGAGGGCGCGCAGCGCCGCGGCGAGTCCGGCGCGGTGCACGACCGGGTGGGTCGGGCCGTGGACGAACCCCACGCGACCATCGAGGAGGTCCGCACCACGATCCTCACCCTGCAGCAGCCGCCCCCGTAAGCGTTGCGGCGACCCCAGAACGGCTCACCGCGCGAACCAGCAGCGCACCGTCGTCCCGTCCTCGCCGGTGTGCACCCGCACGAGATCGGCGATCAGGTTCACCAGCAGCAGTCCCCGGCCGCCCCGCTGGTCCCGGACGGCCGGGCGACGGCCCGCCAGCGGGTCGGTCAGACGGCCCGGGTCGCGCACCTCGCACACCACGTACCCGTCCTGCGCCCACACCCGCAGCACGCCCGAACCGCCGCCGTGCACGACGCTGTTGGTGGTCAGCTCGGCGGTGACCAGCGCCAGGTCCTCCAGGCGCGTGCCGGACAGCCCGAACCCCGCCGCCTCCCGGGTGGCGGTGTGCCGCGCCGTCGGCAGCGTGTCCGCGGTGAAGGCGAAGGAGAGCGCCTCCGGCACGACGGGCAGCGGCTGGTTGTAGCGGCTGACGACGCCCTCCCAGTCGTAGGCCGCGCTGTCCTCCTCCCGGCCCGAGGAGACGACCGTGGGATGCGTGGCCCGGGCGTCGGCGAGCACCTCGGCGTCCAGGGTCCGCACGTCGTACGGGCACAGGATGGTCACCCGGCGGCCCGTGAACGCCGCGTTGATCAGGGCCTCGTGCTGGGCGCAGGCCGGGTACTCGGCGGCGGTGCGGCCGGCCCAGACCGGCTCGCCGATGATCCGCACCCGGCGGCCGGGCGGCTGGGCGTCGGCGAACGCGCGCAGCACTCCGGGGATGATCCGGCCGGGGTTGCGGCCGGCCTCGCGCATGTCCAGCAGCCGTACCGCGCCGGCGATGTCACCGAGTCCGTCCCGGATCAGCGCGAGGTTCTTGCCGGGCACGGCCACCGCCACCGGCTCCCCGGCGGCGAGGCCCTCGCGGACGAAGGGGACGGTGCCGTCGAGGTACTCCTGCTCGTCGGCGTAGAACAGCGCCGGGTGCACGAAGGGCTGGGCTGCGGCACTCATGACATCGACACCTCGATCGCCGACTGATCGGGCCAGAACAACTCCAGTGTCCGGCACAGCACGGGCGGCGGAGCGTGCAACACCATCCGCCGGCCGACGGACAGCCGCCGCGCGGCGTCCACGAGAGCCCCGGCGCCCGCCACGTCCACGAACGTCACGGCGGACATCTCCAGATGACACACGTCCCTGCCGTCCCGCACGACGCCCTCCAGAGCGCTCTCCCAGATGGCGCGCGTGGTCAGCCCCACTTCCCCCACCGCGCGTACGCCGAAGCGCTCGGCCAGCGGCGCGACGGTCAGCCGCGCCGGCGCGCCGCCGGACCCGGACGGCTCCCGGTACTGGATGGCCACAGCCGTCTCCCCGTACTCCTCGTCGTCGCTCGTACCCCGACGTGAACCGGTCAATCCTCGCGTCCGGCCCGTCAGCGGGTGTAGGGCGCCACCCGCGGGGCAGGCGCACCCACAGCATCGGGGCTGCGGAGGGCTCCGCACAACATCGGGACAACGGAACAGTCGTGGACAACGCCACGTCGTGCCCGACCGTCGGCGGCCGTCCACGGCTGTCGGCGACCACGAAGGCGGTGACATGAACCCTGTGGCACCACCCTCTCTCGGGGATCGGTATCGCCCCCTCACCATCGACCGGCGCACAAACGCCGCCGGGCGGGCCGTGCTCCGCGCGCGGGGCGAGGTCGTGCACGGCTGCGACGGCATCCTGGCCGAGGCACTGGCCCGGCTGCCCGCACGCACCGGCCGGGTGGAGCTGGACATGGCCGGCGTGACGTTCATGGACACGGCGGGACGGCAGTTCCTGGCCACCCTGTGCGACTACGGGCGCCGGCACGTGGTCCCGGTCTCCGCCACCAACTGGCACGGCCAGCCGCGCCGGATCCTGGAGCTGATCGGCTTGGACACCACCGACCCCCTGCGCCCGAAGGACACGGAGCCGCCGGCGCCGCCGCCCGCCCCGCTCCCCTCCGCGGTGGCCCTGGAACGCGCGGAACAACTCCACGAACTGCGCGAGGAGATCGAGCACCTGCGCCGGGCCATCGCCTCCCGCCCGGTGATCGACCAGGCCCGCGGCGTCCTCATGGCCACCCACGCCTGCACCTCCGACGAGGCGTGGCACATCCTCCGCGAGGCCTCCCAGCTCTCCAACACCAAGCTCCACACGGTCGCGGCGGCCATCACCTCCGGCGCGGAGTCCGACGGCCCGCCCCCGCCGGAGGACGTACGCGCGGCGCTGCGCCGGGCGCTCGCCCGGCGGGGGCGGTGAGGCGGGGCGTCGCGGAGGCAGCAGACGGAACCGTGCGCATCGAACGGCCCCGCAGCCACCGGGCGACCGCGCCGGTACCGCCCCCGCGCGGAGCGGTCGGCGGGCCCGGTGTCCGGTCCCGTACGACCGCCGCCCCGGAGCAAGCCGAGTTGGCCGCGCCGGCCACCCGACTCACGGGCGCCCCGCACGCTCATCCCGCCCCCGACCCGTACAACGGAGTCCCCTTCGCCACCGATACCGAAGAAATCATCGCCGGATACGCGACCCAGCTCCCCCACGCCGATGTCCGTCAACTCGCGCACGCCGTCGACGACCGTACGGCGATCACCATCGAGTACGTCGCCACCACGGGCAGCCGCACGGTCCGCACCATCAGCGGCCTCGACCTCGACCCCCCGTATCTGTACGCCTGGTGTCATCTACGCGATGCGGAACGGGTGTTCACCCTGTCGCGGATCCACGGTGTGATGCCCCCGGCGTAACGCTCGGGTGGCGGCCCAGGGCGCGAGGCAGCCGCACCCGTCCGGGGTGCGTCACCGGGAGGCCGACGTCGCTTTGTTGGTGGCCGCCTCCACCGCACCGCCGATCGAGTGATCCGTGCTCGGCGCATTTCGTACGACGCCACCTCGACGGACGGAGCTCTCCCGCAGCGGTCGCCGTCATCAGGCACGTGCGTCCCGCTGCTGTAACTCCCTTCAGGACCGCCGACCCAGTACTGAAGTCGTTGTCCACGGTGCTGCCCCCGCTGCGTGAGCTTCTTCGACCTGGACCAGGCCCCCTCACGGCTGCAGTGGACCGCCCGGCTGCTGCCGCTGCACCACCTCGACACCGCACTGCCGGACACGCTCACCCCACACCACGGCATCGCCCTATCCACCGCGCCCTCGGCGGCCCCGGCCACCTGCGCCGTGCGACCGCGGCACTCGCGTTCCGGCTGCTCCGCTGGGACCCCGCATGAGCGGCACCGACCGTCGCCGACAGCCTAGGGTAGTAACATGTACTACATGGAGACCACTGCCCGCGAGTTCAACCAGAAGTCCTCGCAGATCCTTGCCGCCGCGGCCCGCGGCGAGACCGTCACGGTCACCAAGAACGGCACCCCGGTAGCTCGGGTCGTACCGATAAGCGACACCAACGTCCCCCCGTACCCGACCGACCCCATGGGCGACCTCGACCTGCCCGACCTGGGCCTGCCCGACCTCACCGACGACGAGATCGAGGACACGCTCAAGGGGATGAGCGCGTGACCCTGGTCGCCATCGCCGACACCAACGGCCTGTACCGCCTGCTCGATCCGAACCTAACCGGCCACCAGGAGCACAGGAAGGCACTGGCGGCGACCAGCCACCTGGTCATCTCCCCCCTGGTTCTGGCCGAGTTGGACTACCTGATCGCGACACGCGCCGGAGCCCGCAAAGCTCTGGCGGCGGCCCGGTTCATCGAACGCAACGTGGCGACGCGCCGATTCGAGGTACCGCCTGTCAGCGCGCACCTGAGCGCGGCGATCGCGGTCGCAGAGGGGTACGCCGACGCCGACGGCGGCAAAGGTATCGGACTGACCGGCGCCATGAACGTCGCCCTGGCCGCCGCCTACCGCACCGACGCCCTGCTCACCACCGACCATCACTTCCGCATGGTCCGCCCCCTGACTGGCCATCCCGCCTTCCGGCTCCTACCCGACGACCTCTAGTGCCGCGGCAGGCAACGTTTGCCCGGCAAGGAGCGGCGTCCGGTGCGTCCTCTCGACGTGCCGGCCGGAAGCCCTCGTACTGGATGTACTTGGGCTTCCGGCCGGTGCGGCGAGAGGGCGTGCCGGGCGTCGGGACGGGGTGAACGTTGCCTGTCGCGGCACTAGGCCGCACCACTGGGGCTACGCCGGGCGGCGTGGCGGCTCAGGTACGGGTACCAGTACCGGACGCGTGCTCCGTTGCTGCTCGAACCAGCCGCGCCGTTCTGCACTCAGCTCCAGGCCCTCGCGTCCACTATGCGTCCACTGGATCTTGAGGCACGGAGACCGCGAGGTGGTTTCCAGCTCACCGACCCCTCGTATCAGTGCAGGTCAGAGCCATGCCTGGATCAGTCAGGTCACTCTCTGCGACTCCCGGCAGTGCCCCTGAGCAGCGGATTCTCCCCGTCGGGTCGACGTTGATGATCTCCCTGCCAAGAAGAGACGTTTCCGCAGGTTACGGGCCTGCACTGGTGGGGCGGGTGGGACTCGAACCCACGGCCGACGGATTATGAGTCCGCTGCTCTAACCGGCTGAGCTACCGCCCCATAGCGGCGTGTCGCGCACATTTGTGCGCGCCGTCTGCCGCAGCATAGCCGCTCATACGATCTCCTGCTCCGGCTGGTCGGCTCCGCACGACCTCGGAGACTCCCCCGCGGCCCGGGCGGTTCCACCGGACATGAAAAAGGACCCCTGCGGGGTCCTCGTTCAGGCTGCTCCCCCGACTGGACTCGAACCAGTAACCTGCCGGTTAACAGCCGGCTGCTCTGCCAATTGAGCTACGGAGGACCGAGCTCCCCCGACTGGACTCGAACCAGTAACCTGCCGGTTAACAGCCGGCTGCTCTGCCAATTGAGCTACGGAGGAATGCCTCGTTGCATCGAACGCACCCACCTGGGTATTCGCCAGAGGGCGCGCGCTCGCTGCGACACATACATTAGCGCAAGCAGGGGGGTGCTCCGCCAATCGGTACTCCCCGGCCCCAGGCCGCGCCAGAGGACCTACGCAAGGGAAGGGTGGCCGTATGCGTTACCGGCTCACGTTCGTCGTCGGACTCGCTGTGGGTTACGTGCTGGGCACACGAGCCGGACGGGAGCGCTACGAACAGCTGAAGAAGACCGCACGTCAGGTCGCGCAGAACCCGACCGTGCGCAACACCGCCGAGACGGCGGCCCTGCAGGGCCGCCAGTTCGCCGGCAAGGCGTACCACACGGTGAGCGCGAAGGTCGGCGACCACATGCCCGACTCGGTCGCCCACCGCGTCCGCTCCCTGCGCGAGCGCAACGTCAACGGCACGGCCGGGGACGACTGGGGCACCAGCAACACGTAGGCGCGGGGAACCGCGACGTTCGCGACAGGGCGCGGGAAAACCGCGTGAGCACCACCTTCCACCCGCGCCCGCACCCCCTTCACGCGCCCCTGCGGTCTCCGCAGTCCGATTCGGCCCAGCGATACGGCAGAATTCCGGCATGGGGATAGTCGCCGGGTTGGACAGTTCGCCCGATTTCACTCGTATCGTCGTCTGCGACGCGGACACGGGAGCCGTGCTGCGGCAGGGCTACGCGCCGCATCCGGTGGAAGGCGCCGAGGGCACCGGGCGGCCCAGTGACGTCGACCCGCAGGCGTGGCTGCTGTCCCTGGGCGAGGCGGCCGGCGGTGGGCTGCTGGAGGGCGTGCAGGCCATCGGCGTGTCCGCGCAGCAGAACGCCCTCGTGCCGCTGGACGCGCAGGGCGGCACCGTACGGCCGGCGCTGGTCGGCGGGGACAGGCGGGCGCAGGTCGCCGCGGCCGATCTGATCGACGCGCTGGGCGGGCGTGAGGCGTGGGCGCAGGCCGTCGGGTGTGTGCCGCAGGCCGCCCAGCCGGTGACCAAGCTGCGCTGGCTCGCCCGGAACGAGCCGGAGAACGCCGCCCGGGTCGCCGTGCTGATGCAGGCGCACGACTGGCTGGTGTGGCAGTTGCTGGGCCGGCCGATCCGGCGCACCACCGACCGGGGCGGGGCCTCGGGGACCGGCTACTGGTCCGCCGCGACCGGCGGCTACCGGCCCGACCTGGTGGAACTGGCCCTCGGTCACCAGGTCGTGCTGCCCGAGGTCGTCGGGCCGTCCGACGCGGCCGGTACGACGCCGGAGGGGCTGCTGATCTCCGCCGGGACCGGCGAGACCATGGCGGCCGCCTTCGGGCTGGGCCTGGGCTTCGGGGACGCGGTCGTCTCCCTGGGCGCCTCCGGGTCGGTGATGGCCGTGCACCCCGAGGCGCTGCAGGACGGCACCGGGATGATCACCTCCCTCGCCGACGCCACCGGCATGCACCTGCCGGTCGTCACCACCCTGAACGCCGTGCGCACCCTGCGCGGCACCGCCGAACTGCTCGGGCTGCCCGACCTGGAGAGCCTGTCCGACCTGGCGCTGAAGTCGACGCCCGGCTCCCACGGCCTCGTACTGCTGCCCTACCTGGAGGGCGAGCGGACGCCCGCGCTGCCGCACACCGCGGGGACGCTGACGGGGCTCAGGCGGGAGTCGATGAAGGCGGAGCACCTGGCGCGGGCGGCCTTCGAGGGCATGCTGTGCGGGCTCGCGGACGCGCTCGACGTGCTGCGTGGGCGCGGGGTCGAGGTGCGGCGGGTCTTCCTGCTGGGGGCGGCGGCCGAGCTGCCGGCCGTGCAGGCCTCGGCGCCCTCGCTGTTCGGGGCCCAGGTCGTCGTGCCGCAGCCCGCGGACTACGCAGCGATCGGCGCGGCCCGGCAGGCGGCCTGGTCGCTCGGGGTGTCCCGGGGGACCCTCGACGCGCGTACCCCGCCGGCCTGGCAGGGGGCGGTCGCGCAGGTGCTCGAACCCGGCGAGGAGCTGGCCGTGGGGCAGGCGGTGCGCCAGCAGTACGTGTCGGTGCGGGAGCAGACGCATCCCGGGGCGTTCCGGCCGTAGCAGTCCCTCGGCGGGTCGGCGGCGGCCGACCCGCCGGGTTGATCGGTTGAGGTAACGCGGGTGGAGTGTCCGACGATAGGGGCCAGGGGCAACCAACCGGCCCCTACCGCCGACTCCGAGAGACCAGCGTGCTCATACGACTTCTGCGGACCTGTCTGAGGCCCTACAAGAAACCCATCGCCGTGCTGGTGCTGCTGCAGTTCCTGCAGACCTGCGCGACGCTCTACCTCCCCACGTTGAACGCCGGCATCATCGACAACGGTGTCGTCGACGGCGACACCGGTTACATCCTGTCCTTCGGTGCCGTGATGATCGGCATCTCGCTGGCGCAGGTGGTGTGCAACATCGGTGCCGTGTACTACGGCGCCCGCACCGCCGCGGCGCTCGGCCGGGACCTGCGGGCCGCCGTCTTCGACCGGGTGCAGTCCTTCTCCGCGCGTGAGGTCGGTCACTTCGGCGCGCCCTCACTGATCACCCGGACGACGAACGACGTGCAGCAGATCCAGATGCTGGCGCTGATGACGTTCACGCTGATGGTGTCGGCGCCGATCATGTGCGTGGGCGGCATCGTGCTGGCGCTCGGCCTCGACGTGCCGCTGTCCGGGGTGCTCGCCGCGGTGGTGCCCGTGCTGGGCGTCAGCGTGGCGCTGATCGTGCGGCGGCTGCGGCCGCTGTTCCGCGCCATGCAGGAGCGCCTGGACACGGCGAACCGGGTGCTGCGCGAGCAGATCACCGGCAACCGGGTGATCCGGGCCTTCGTACGCGACGAGTACGAACAGCACCGCTTCCGGAAGGCGAACGCCGAGCTGACGGAGATGTCGCTGGGCACCGGAAAGCTGCTCGCGCTGATGTTCCCGATCGTGATGACCGTGGTGAACCTCTCGTCCATCGCGGTGGTGTGGTTCGGCGCGCACCGGATCGCCGACGGCGGAATGGAGATCGGCGATCTGACGGCGTATCTCGCCTATCTGATGCAGATCGTGATGGCCGTGATGATGGCCACCTTCATGTTCATGATGGTGCCGCGCGCGGAGGTGTGCGCCGAGCGGATCCAGGAGGTGCTGGGGACCGAGTCCAGCGTCGTACCGCCGAAGGCGCCGGTGCGGGAGCTGCGACGGCACGGGCATCTGGAGATCCGCGGGGCCGGCTTCCGCTACCCGGGGGCCGAGGAGCCGGTGCTGAAGGGCGTCGACCTGGTCGCCCGGCCCGGTGAGACGACCGCCGTGATCGGTTCGACCGGCAGCGGCAAGTCCACCCTGCTGGGGCTCGTGCCCCGGCTGTTCGACGCCACGGAGGGGCAGGTGCTCGTCGACGGGGTGGACGTGCGCACCCTCGACCCGCAGGTGCTGGCCACGACCGTCGGACTGGTGCCGCAGAAGCCGTACCTCTTCGCGGGGACGGTCGCCACCAACCTGCGCTACGGCAACCCGGACGCGACCGACGAGGAGTTGTGGCACGCGCTGGAGGTGGCGCAGGCCAAGCCCTTCGTGGAACGGCTGGAGGGCGGGCTCGACGCGCCGGTCGCGCAAGGCGGCAGCAACGTCTCCGGCGGCCAGCGCCAGCGGCTCGCGATCGCGCGGACGCTGGTGCAGCGGCCGGAGATCTACCTCTTCGACGACTCCTTCTCCGCCCTCGACTACGCCACGGACGCCGCCCTGCGCGCGGCGCTCACCCGCGAGACGGCCCGGGCGACCGTCGTGATCGTCGCCCAGCGCGTGGCGACCATCCGGGACGCCGACCGGATCGTCGTCCTCGACGAGGGCCGTGTGGTGGGCACCGGGCGGCACCACGAGCTGATGACGGACAACGAGACCTACCGGGAGATCGTGCTCTCCCAGCTGACGGAAGCGGAGGCTG
The DNA here is from genome assembly GCF_015160875.1 of Streptomyces chromofuscus. Classification (NCBI taxonomy): domain Bacteria; kingdom Bacillati; phylum Actinomycetota; class Actinomycetes; order Kitasatosporales; family Streptomycetaceae; genus Streptomyces; species Streptomyces chromofuscus. Next base: position 2,635,976 of record NZ_CP063374.1, read on the forward strand.
CCTGATGGCCGGTCCGATGGGGCGGATGATGGCCGGGACCGGCCCCGACCATCGCTCGCTGGACCTGCGGGGGTCGGGCCGGCGGCTGATCGGCCGGTTCCGGCCGGAGCGGCTGACCATCGGCGCGCTGCTGCTGTGCGTGGTGGTGAGCGTCGGGCTGTCCGTGATCGGCCCGAAGATCCTCGGGCACGCCACCGACCTGGTGTTCGCGGGGATCGTCGGGCGGGACATGCCGGCCGGGCAGAGCAAGGAGCAGGTCCTCGACGCCATGCGGGAGCGGGGCGACGGCGACATGGCCGACATGCTCCGCGGCACGGACTTCACCCCGGGCCAGGGCATCGACTTCGGCGCGGTGGGGGACGTACTGCTGCTGGCGCTCGCGGTGTTCGTGGCGGCGGGGCTGCTGATGGCGGTGGCGACGCGGCTGGTGAACCGGGCCGTCAACCGGACGATGTACCGGATGCGCGAGGACGTGCAGACGAAGCTGTCGCGGCTGCCGTTGTCGTACTTCGACCGGCGGCAGCGCGGTGAGGTGCTCAGCCGGGCGACGAACGACATCGACAACATCGGCCAGACCCTCCAGCAGTCGATGGGCCAGCTGATCAACTCGCTGCTGACCATCATCGGTGTGCTGGCGGTGATGTTCTGGGTGTCCTGGATCCTGGCGCTGGTGGCGCTGGTGACGGTGCCGCTGTCGCTGTACGTGGCGACGTACGTCGGCAAGCGGTCGCAGCCGCACTTCGTGCAGCAGTGGCGGACGACGGGCAAACTCAACGGGCACGTCGAGGAGATGTACACCGGGCACACGCTGGTGAAGGTGTTCGGGCGGCAGGAGGAGTCGGCGCGGCAGTTCGCCGAGCAGAACGAGGCGCTGTACGAGGCCGGGTTCCGGGCGCAGTTCAACAGCGGGGTGATGCAGCCGCTGATGTTGTTCGTGTCGAACCTCAACTACGTGCTGGTGGCGGTGGTCGGTGGGCTGCGGGTCGCCTCGGGTGCCCTGTCCATCGGCGATGTGCAGGCCTTCATCCAGTACTCGCGGCAGTTCTCGATGCCGCTGACGCAGATCGCGTCCATGGCGAACCTGGTGCAGTCCGGGGTGGCCTCCGCCGAGCGGGTCTTCGAACTCCTCGACGCGGACGAGCAGTCGGCGGACCCGGTGCCGGGGCTGCGGCCGAAGGAGCTGCGCGGGCGGGTGGCGCTCGAAGGGGTGTCCTTCCGGTACGACCCGGACAAGCCGCTGATCGAGGACCTGTCGCTGACGGTGGAACCCGGACAGACCGTCGCGATCGTCGGGCCGACCGGGGCGGGCAAGACCACGCTGGTGAACCTGCTGATGCGGTTCTACGAGGTGTCCGGCGGGCGGATCACGCTCGACGGGGCCGACATCGCCGGCATGTCCCGCGACGAACTGCGGTCCGCGATCGGGATGGTGCTCCAGGACACCTGGCTGTTCGGCGGGACGATCGCCGAGAACATCGCGTACGGGGCCGCGCGCGAGGTGACCCGGGGGGAGATCGAGGAGGCGGCGCGGGCGGCGCACGCGGACCGGTTCGTCCGGACGCTGCCGGACGGCTACGACACCGTGATCGACGACGAGGGGGCGGGGGTCAGCGCGGGCGAGAAGCAGCTCATCACGATCGCGCGGGCGTTCCTGTCCGATCCGGTGATCCTGGTGCTGGACGAGGCGACGTCCTCGGTGGACACCCGGACCGAGGTGCTGATCCAGAAGGCGATGGCCAAGCTGGCGCACGGGCGGACGTCGTTCGTCATCGCGCACCGGCTGTCGACGATCCGGGACGCGGACACGATCCTGGTGATGGAGAACGGGGCGATCGTCGAGCAGGGGGCGCACGCGGAGCTGCTGGCCGCGGACGGGGCCTACGCGCGCCTGTACCGGGCGCAGTTCGCGCAGGCGGTGGCCGAGGTGGACTGAGGCGGTCGCCCGCCCGGCGCCGGGGTGCCGCCGCGTCCACCACGGCGGCACCCCGCGGCCTCAGTCCAGGTAGCCCCGCAACTGGTCCGCGAAGGCGTGGTCCCTCAGCTTGTTCAGGGTCTTCGACTCGATCTGGCGTATGCGTTCGCGGGTGACGCCGAAGAGGCGGCCTATCTCCTCCAGGGTGCGCGGGCGGCCGTCGGCCAGGCCGTAGCGGAGCTGGACCACCTTCCGCTCCCGTTCCCCCAAGGTCGACAGGACGGCGTCCAGGTGCTGCCTGAGCAGGAGGAACGCGGCCGACTCGACGGGGCTGGCGGCGTCGCCGTCCTCGATCAGGTCGCCGAGCGCCACGTCGTCCTCCTCGCCGACGGGGGCGTGCAGGGAGACCGGCTCCTGCGCCAGGCGGAGCACCTCGCTGACCCGCTCGGGCGGGAGGTCGAGATGCGCGGCGACCTCCGCGGGGGTGGGTTCGTAGCCGCGTTCCTGGAGCATCCGGCGCTGCACGCGGACCACCCGGTTGATCAACTCGACCACGTGGACGGGGACCCGGATGGTGCGGGCCTGGTCGGCGAGGGCGCGGGACATGGCCTGGCGGATCCACCAGGTGGCGTAGGTGGAGAACTTGTAGCCGCGGGCGTAGTCGAACTTCTCGACCGCGCGGATGAGGCCGAGGTTGCCCTCCTGGACCAGGTCCAGCATGGTCAGGCCGCGGCCGACGTACCGCTTGGCGACCGAGACGACGAGCCGCAGGTTCGCCTCGATGAGGCGGCGTTTGGCCATCCGGCCCATGACGACCAGGCGGTCCAGGTCCAGGGCCAGTTCGGAGTCCAGGTCGGGGGTGCTGGTCAGCTTCTCCTCGGCGAACAGGCCGGCCTCGACGCGGCGGGCGAGCTCGACCTCCTCGGCGGCGCTGAGCAGCGGGATGCGGCCGATCTCACGCAGGTACTGGCGGAACAGGTCCGAGGAGGGACCGCCGGTGTCGGCCCGGCCGGGAGCGGGCGGCTCCACCGGCTCGGCCGGCTCGACGGGCTCCACCGGCCCGGCGGTTGCGGGAGCTCCGTCGGCGTCCGCGGGGTGCTCGACGGCTTCCGTGGCCTCCGGCGGGTCCGTCTCCGGGTGGAGCGCGACCCGGCTCTGCGGCGGCACGGCCACCAGCACGCCGGTCTCCGCGTCCGGGTCCGCGCCGTCCGTGGTGGTGTCGGTAGGGATGAGGGTCTGGGTCTGCACGGGGGCGACCTCCAGGGTGATCGCTGCTGAGGCGTACGGCAGCGCTGCTCGGGGGGCGGAGTCGGCGGCCTCGCCGCTGTCCGTCCCGTACGCGATGAGCGGAACCGCGGGGGTGAGGGACCCGTGGGGGACGGATCGGCCGCGCTCCGAGGACTCAGGCACCGGGACCCAGTGTGGGGTAAGACACATCTCCGCCACGAGGGGCGTGCGGTGACTTTTTGCGGTCGACCCGTGACGGCGCGGTCATCCCGGGGCGGTGGGGTGGCCGTCCCCGAGGCAGTGGGGTGGCCGTCCCCGAGGCGGTGAGGTGACCGTCCCCGAGGCAGTGGGGTGACCGTCCCCGTGGCAGTGGGGTGGCCGTCCCCGAGGCAGTGGGGTGGCCGTCCCCGAGGCAGTGGGGCGGCCGTCCCCGGGGCGGTGGGTGGTTGCCCTCGGGGCGGCAGGCAGTCACCACCCGCGGGGGCTTGGCCGTCGGCCCGGGCGCGGCGGGCGTCACCACCCGCGGGGGCGGGGCGGCCGGCCCGCGCGCGGCAGGCAGTCACCACCCGCGGGGGCTTGGCCGTCGGCCCGGGCGCGGCGGGCGTCACCACCCGCGGGGGCGGGGCGGCCGGCCCGCGCGCGGCAGGCAGTCACCACCCACGGGGGCGGGCAGCAGACCCGCGCGCGGCAGGCAGTCACCACCCACGGGGGCGGGCAGCAGACCCGCGCGCGGCAGGCAGTCACCACCCACGGGGGCGGGCAGCAGACCCGCGCGCGGCAGGCAGTCACCACCCACGGGGGCCGGGCGGCAGACCCGCGCGCGGCAGGCAGTCACCACCCGCGGGGGCTTGGCCGTCGGCCCGGGCGCGGCAGGCGGTCGCCACCCGGAGGGCTTGGCGGTCGAGTCAAGAAGAGGGTGGGGCAGTGGTTCGGGGTGGGCTCAGAGGGCCGCTGCGCCGTGTTCGCGGAGGGCCTGGCCGTACTGCTGGAGTACCCACAATTCGTTCTGCACCGACGCCAGTTGTGCCGGGTCGCCGTTCGTGCCCAGGCGGGTGAGGGTGCTCTGGATGTCCTGGATGCGGCGGTCGACGGCGCGGCGGCGGACCCAGACCAGTTGTTCTCCCGCGTACGCCTCGTCGACCGTGCGGCGCATGATCGCCTCCACCGCCAGTTCCGTGACCATCGCGCGGACCGTGTCGTCCGGGGCCGCCTCGCGGACCCCGACCAGGTACTGCTGCGGGTCCCGCGCGCCGTACTCCGCGCCGCCCGCGTCCAGGATGGCCTGGCGCACGGCGGCGTAGGGCGGGGCCGTGAACTCGTCGACGCCGTACGCGTCGAAGGCCGGGGAGACCAGCTCGGGGCGCTGGAGGGCGAGTTTGAGCAGCTCGCGTTCGGTGGCGTGGACGGGGTTGCGCAGGTTGAGCGCCGGGCCGGAGTGGACCGGCGCGGCGGGACCGTCGTAGGGCTGCTGCGGTCGGGCCGGCGCCGGCCCCTTGCCGCCCCGGTCGCGCGCCCAACGGGCCAGCTGCGCCACCCGCTTGACCACGAACTGCGTGTCCAGGATGCCCAGCAGGCCGGCGAGCTGGACGGCGACCTCGTGCTGCGCGCCGCTGTTCTTGATGCGGGCGACGATCGGGGCGGCCTCGTCCAGCGCCGCCGCGCGGCCGGCCGGGGTGTCCAGGTCGTACCGGCCGACGATCTGGCGCAGCGCGAACTCGAAGAGCGGGGTGCGCGGTTCGACCAGGTCGGCGACCGCCTCGTCGCCCTTCATCAGGCGCAGGTCGCAGGGGTCCATGCCGTCCGGGGCGATCGCGATGTAGGTCTCGGCGGCGAACTTCTGGTCGTCCTCGAACGCCCGCAGCGCCGCCTTCTGGCCGGCCGCGTCGCCGTCGAAGGTGAAGATCACCCGGGCCGAGCCGTTGTCCATGAGGAGGCGGCGCAGGATCTTGATGTGGTCGCCGCCGAAGGCCGTGCCGCAGGTGGCGATGGCGGTGGTCACGCCCGCGATGTGGCAGGCCATGACGTCCGTGTAACCCTCGACGACCACCGCGCGGCTCGTCTTGGCGATCTCCTTCTTCGCCAGGTCGATGCCGTACAGGACCTGGGACTTCTTGTAGATCGCCGTCTCCGGCGTGTTGAGGTACTTGGGGCCGTTGTCCGCCTCGTACAGCTTGCGGGCGCCGAAGCCGACCACCTCGCCGCCGATGTCCCGGATCGGCCACATCAGACGGCCGCGGAAGCGGTCGATGGGGCCGCGGCGGCCCTCCTGGGAGAGGCCGGAGAGGAGCAGCTCCTTGTCGGTGAAGCCCTTGCCGCGGAGGTGGCGGGTGAGGTGGTCCCAGCCCTGGGGGCTATAGCCGACGCCGAAGTGGACGGCCGCCGACTGGTCGAAGCCGCGTTCGGCGAGGAAGACGCGGCCGGTCTCCGCCTCGGGGCTGGTGGCGAGCTGCTCGGCGTACCACTCGGCGGCGATCTTGTGGGCCTCGACCAGGCGGATGCGTTCGCCTCGCTGGTGGCCGGGGTGGTAGCCGCCCTCCTCGTAGCGCAGGGTGATGCCGGCCTGGGCGGCGAGGCGCTCGACCGCCTCCGAGAAGGACAGGTGGTCGACCTTCATCACGAAGGTGATGGTGTCGCCGCCCTCCTGGCAGCCGAAGCAGTGGAAGAGTCCCTTGCTCGGGCTGACCTGGAAGGACGGCGACTTCTCGTCGTGGAAGGGGCACAGGCCCTTGAGGTTGCCGCCACCCGCGTTGCGTAGCTGGAGGTACTCGGACACGACGGCGTCGATCGGGACCGCGTCCCGTACCGCCTTCACGTCCTCGTCGTTGATCCGTCCTGCCACGAAATGATTCTACGGGGACGCGGTGACACTCCCGTCGGCTACGGGACGAGGTCGCCCAGCGGTACGTGCGGGTCTGCCAGGGCGTCCGTGTCCACCCGCGCCCGCGAGCGGATCAGGTTCTGGATCGGCTCTGTGACATCCCACACGTTCACGTTCATCCCGGCCAGCACCCGGCCCTCCGCGAGCCAGAACGCGACGAACTCCCGCTTCCCGGCGTCCCCGCGGATCAGCACCTGGTCGTAGGAGCCGGGCGGCGCCCACCCGGAGTACTCCATGCCGAGGTCGTACTGGTCGGAGAAGAAGTAGGGCACGCGGTCGTACGTCACCGGCTCTCCCAGCATGGCCCTGGCCGCCGCCGGGCCGCCGTTGAGCGCGTTCGCCCAGTGCTCCACGCGGATCCGGGTGTCGAACAGGGCGTGCGGGAAGGCGGCCACGTCACCGGTGGCGAAGATGTCGGGGTCGGAGGTGCGCAGCCGCTCGTCGACGGCGACGCCGCCGCCGTACGCCCGGTCCGCGATCTCCAGGCCCGCCGCCTCGGCGAGGGCGGTGCGGGGGGCGGCGCCGATCGCGGCGAGGACGTCGTGCGCCGGGTGCTCCTCGCCGTCGTCGGTGCGGGCGGCCAGCACCATGCCGTCCTGGCCGACGATCTCCGTCAGCCGGACCCCGAAGCGGAAGCGGACACCGTGGTCGCGGTGCAGCTCGGCGAAGAGGGCGCCCAGCTCGGGACCGAGCACGCCGTGCAGCGGGGTCGGCTCCGGTTCGACGACGGTGACCTCCGCGCCGTACTGCCGCGCCGCCGCCGCGACCTCCAGGCCGATCCAGCCCGCGCCGGCGATGACCAAGTGGCCGTTGTCCCGGCCCAGCGAGTGCAGGACGCCGCGCAGCCGGTCGGAGTGCGCGAGGCGGCGCAGGTGGTGCACGCCGGCCAGGTCGGTGCCGGGGATGTTCAGGCGGCGGGGCTCGGCTCCGGTGGCCAGCAGCAGCTTGTCGTACCGGACGACGGTGCCGTCCTCGCCGAAGCGGACCGTCTTCGCCGTGCGGTCGATCGCGTCGACGGTCTGGCCGAGGTGCAGCTCGACGTCGTTCTGCGCGTACCAGGCGGGTTCGTGCACGAAGACGCTGTCGCGTTCCTCCTTGCCGAGCAGATAGCCCTTCGACAGGGCCGGGCGTTCGTACGGGTGGTCGCGTTCGTCGCAGATCAGTATGACCCGGCCGTTGAAGCCCTCCGCCCGCAGCGTCTCGGCCGCCTTCGCGCCGGCGAGCCCTCCTCCGACGATGACGAACGTCTGATCCGCGTCGACCACTTGATGCCTCCTCGTAAACGTGCCGCCCCGTGCGAGTTCATCGTCCCGCCATATGCGAGCGTCCCGCACGGAGCGTGATGGGGGAAGAGGGAGTGCCCCGATCAGGCCACGCAGGGTCACCTTCGGGCTCCCACGGGATCACCCGCGTCGCGCCAGTCTCACAGGTGCCCGGTCAGCCTCACGTGCAGCGACCGCGCCGAGGCGTCCGTCAGCGACGCGATCTGGTCGACGATCACCCGTTTGCGGGCCCGGTCGTCGGGGGCGTGGTCGAACAGGGCGCGGAACTGCGGGTCCAGTCCGTCCGGGGCGCGGGCGGTGAGCGCCTCGGCCAGTTCCGCGACGACCACCCGCTGGTCGGCGCGGAGCCGGGCCTGTTCGGCGCGCTGCATGACGTACCGGTCGGCGACCGCCTTCAGCACCGCGCACTCCATCCGGGTCTCGCGCGGTACGACCAGTTCGGCGCCGTACCTGGTGAGCCGGCCGCCGCCGTACGCCTCGCGGGTGGCTCCCTCGGCCGCCAGGCAGAAGCGGCCGATGAGCTGGCTGGTGGCGTCCTTGAGGCGGGCCTGGGCGACGGCCGTGCCGTCGTAGCCGTGCGGCCACCACTCCTCGTCGAGGAGCCGGTCGAGAGCGGCGGCGAGTTCGGCGGGCTCGGTGTCGGCGGGGACGTACCGGCCGACGGCGACCTCGAACACCGCCTGCCGTTCCGGCTCCGCGTGCAGGCAGTTGGGGTCGATGTGCCCGGCGTGCAGGCCGTCCTCGACGTCGTGCACCGAGTACGCCACGTCGTCCGACCAGTCCATGACCTGGGCCTCGAAGCAGGTGCGGGTGCCGGGGGCGTCCTTGCGGGCCCAGTCGAACACCGGGCGGTCGTCCTCGTACACACCGAACTTCGGGGAGGCCGGGTCGGTGGGGTGGGCGCCGCGCGGCCAGGGGTACTTGGTGGCGGCGTCGAGGGCGGCGCGGGTGAGGTTGAGGCCGACGGAGCCCTCCGGGGTGAAGCGTTTGGGCTCGATGCGGGTGAGGAGTCTGAGGGACTGGGCGTTGCCCTCGAAGCCGCCGCAGTCCTCGGCGAACTCGTTGAGGGCCTGTTCGCCGTTGTGACCGAAGGGCGGGTGGCCGAGGTCGTGCGAGAGGCAGGCGGCTTCGACCAGGTCGGGGTCGCAGCCGAGGGCCGCGCCCAGTTCGCGGCCGACCTGGGCGCATTCCAGGGAGTGGGTGAGGCGGGTGCGGGGGCTGGGGTCCCAGGCCGCGCTGCTCGTCCCTCCGGGGGTCACCACCTGCGTCTTGCCGGCGAGTCTTCTCAGTGCGGCGGAGTGGAGGATGCGGGCGCGGTCGCGCTGGAAGGCTGTGCGGCCGGGGCGTTTGTCGGGCTCGGGGGCCCAGCGTTCGACCGACGTCGGGTCGTAGCCGGGGGGTGGGACGTGGTTCTCCTGCGGCTGCTGTGCGGTGCCTTCCATGACTCGACAGTAAGCGCAGGGGGTGACAACCGCGTACGCGTCCGCCGGGTCATGTCGTGGGACGGGTGCGGGTCGTGGGGGCCGGCCGCGCCCCTGGGGACGTGCCCGTTGCGGCGTCTCAGGCCGATGCCGGCAGTGGTTGCCGTGCCTCCGTCCTCGACCTCGCCTCCTCGTAACGGGCGAGGACCAGGCGGGCCATGAGGGGGTGGGCGCCCAGGGGGGCCGCCGCGATGCCCGGTGCTGCCTGCGCGCACTCCGTCGCGAAGCGGCCCGGAGCCGTGAAGTACGAGGCCAGCACTATGTCGTGGCGGCCCTCGGACCTGAGGAGGCGGATCGCCTCCGGCACCGTGGGGGACGCGGCCGACGCGTAGGCCGGCCGGACCGGGACGCCCAGGCGGGCGGAGAGCAGCGCCGCCGTGCGGCCCGTGTCGGTCGCGGCGTCGGGGTCGCGGGAGCCGGCCGCGGCGAGGACCACGGCGGACGGGCGGCGGCCGGACCGTGTCGCGGGGATGCGCAGGCCCGCCTCGGCCAGACGGGCGCACAGGGTGTCCACCAGCAGCGGGTGCGGGCCGAGCGGTGCGGCCACGCGGGTGCGGGCCGGTGCCGCGGCGGCCATCTCGGGGATGTCCTGCTTGATGTGGTAGCCGCGGCTGAGCAGGAGCGGTACGAGGATCGCCTCGTCGTCGCCGAGGGCGGCGAGGGTGTCGGGCAGCAGGGGCTCGTTCAGCTCGATGTGGCCCAGCCGCACGCGCAGGCCGGGGCGCAGCTCGCGGATCCGGTCGAGGAGGGTGTGGACCGTGGCGAGGGTGCGGGGGTCGCGGCTGCCGTGGGCCACCAGGACCAGCGCCGGGGAGCCGGGGCGGCGGTCGGACTCGTCGTGAAGCGGGAGCAACGCCGTCATGAACCGATCGTTGCGCGGCCACGTTGCCGACCCGTTGCGCGGGCGTCACGGGTGTTTTCGTCGGGTTCACCGTGCGGTGGTGGGAGTGTGTGAGGCCGGGTGACCTGGCCTTACGAAGGCCGGGGTGACAGCGGTCACGCAACCCGGCCGCCTCGCGGAGCGTCTTGTTCGTGTCGAGACCGACGGGTCGCCGACGTGTCGGAGCCGACGGGAGGGCATCCCATGAAGATCCGCCGACCGCGTCCGCCGCGCACCCGGGCCGGGCAGCGGCGACTCGTGCAGGCGCTGCTCGCGGGCTGCGTGCTCGCCCTGGCGCCGTCGACGTGGACGCACGTGACCACGGACGACCGGCTGCGTACGACGGCGGACGCGCCCCGCACCGACGTGGCGGTGGTCTTCGGGGCGGGCCTGTGGAACGGCGAGCCGTCGCCGTACCTCGCCCACCGTCTCGACGCGGCGGCCGAGCTGTATCGCGCGGGACGGGTGGAGGTGGTGCTCGTGAGCGGCGACAACAGCCGTGCGGACTACGACGAGCCGGACGCCATGCGGGCCTATCTCACCCGGCAGGGCGTCCCGGACGCCCGGATCGTCAGCGACTACGCGGGGTTCGACACGTGGGACTCCTGCGTGCGGGCCCGGAAGATCTTCGGGGTGGACGAGGCCGTGCTGATCAGCCAGGGCTTCCACATCCGGCGGGCGGTCGCGCTGTGCGAGGCGGCGGGGGTCGTGTCGTACGGCGTCGGGGTGGACGAGCGGCACGACGCGACCTGGTACTACGGGGGTGTCCGGGAGATCCTCGCGGCGGGAAAGGGCGCCCTGGACGTCGTCTTCAGGCCCGATCCGCGCTTCCTGGGGCCCCGGGAGCCGGGCGTGGAGCGGGCCCTGGCGGCGGACGGGCAGGAGTGACGGGCCCGACCGAATCTTGACCGGATCTGGTCGGTGAGCTGCGGCTTTCGGGCCGTTCTGAGAACGGGCCGCTGTGCCGGGGTTGCTCACTCGGGCGTGCGACGAACGGATCGCGCATCTCCGTAGTCACTCCCTCACGGATGGCGTCGCTCGTGGGCCGCGCCACCCGGACCGACGACCGCGACGGGTGCCGAAGCGGCCGCGCGGCCGGGTGCCTCACGGCGGCCGGGCCCCGGCGGGGAGATCACCGTCGCGCCCGTGTAACAAGGAGCCGTCGCGGCACGTAACACGGCGGACGCACGCTGACGTGCATGGAAACCTCCGCGACGCCCACGCACTGCCCGTACTGCGCCCTGCAGTGCGGGATGAACCTCGCACCCGCCCCGGACGGGACGGTGGAGGTGACCGAGCGCGCGGACTTCCCGGTGAACCGGGGCGCACTGTGCGGCAAGGGCCGTACGGCGCCGGCGGTGCTGTCCTCACGGGTGCGGCTGACCTCGCCCCTGGTGCGCGAGGGGGGCGCCCTGGTGCCCGCGACCTGGGACGAGGCACTGGACCGGATCGCCGAGCGGCTGTCCGCCGTCCGGTCGGCGCACGGGCCGGACGCGCTGGGTGTGTTCGGCGGGGGCGGGCTGACGAACGAGAAGGCGTACACGCTCGGCAAGTTCGCGCGGATCGTGCTGGGCACCTCCCAGATCGACTACAACGGGCGGTTCTGCATGTCGTCGGCCGCGGCGGCCGGGACGAAGGCCTTCGGGCTGGACCGGGGGCTGCCGTTCCCGCTGGAGGACATCCCCAGGACGGGGTGCGTGATCCTCGTCGGGTCGAACCTCGCGGAGACCATGCCGCCCGCGCTGCGGTACCTGACCGAGCTGAAGGACAACGGCGGCACGCTCATCGTGGTCGACCCGCGCCGCACCAGGACCGCCGAACAGGCCGACCTGCACCTCGCGCCCCGCCCGGGGACCGATCTCGCGCTCGCGCTGGGGCTGCTGCACCTGATCGTCGCCGAGGGACGGACCGACGAGGAGTACATCCGCGAGCGCACCACCGGCTGGGAGGACGCCCGCGCCGCGGCGATGGCGCACTGGCCGGAGTACGTGGAGCGGATCACCGGCGTGCCGGTGCCCGAACTGCGCGAGGCCGTACGGCTGTTCTGCGAGCCCCGGGCCGCGATGGTGCTCACCGCGCGGGGACCGGAGCAGCACTCCAAGGGCACGGACACGGTGGGCGCGTGGATCAACCTGTGCCTGGCGACCGGCCGCGCGGGCCGCCCCCTGTCCGGGTACGGCTGCCTCACCGGGCAGGGCAACGGGCAGGGCGGGCGCGAACACGGCCAGAAGGCCGACCAGTTGCCCGGCTACCGCAAGCTGACCGACCCGGCGGCGCGACGGCACGTGGCCGAGGTGTGGGGTGTCGACCCGGACAGCCTGCCGGGGCCCGGCCGCAGCGCCTACGAGCTGCTGGACGCGCTCGGCACCGACATCCGGGCGCTGCTGCTGATGGGCTCCAACCCGGTGGTGTCCGCGCCGCGCGCCGCGCACGTCGAGGAGCGCGTCAGGTCCCTCGACTTCCTCGCCGTGTGCGACGTGGTGCTGTCCGAGACGGCGGCCCTCGCGGACGTCGTGCTGCCGGTGACGCAGTGGGCGGAGGAGACCGGCACGACGACCAACCTGGAGGGCCGGGTGCTGCTGCGGCGGCAGGCGATCACCCCGCCGCGGGGCGTCCGCAGCGACCTGGAGGTCATGCACGAACTGGCCGCGCGGCTGGGCGTGGAGAAGGGTTTCCCGACCGACCCCGAGGAGGTCTTCGAAGAACTGCGCCGGGCCAGTGCGGGCGGGCCCGCCGACTACTCGGGGATCACCTACCGCCGGCTGGCGCGCGAGAACGGGGTGTTCTGGCCGTGCCCCGCACCGCCGGAGGATGCGGGCGACCGAGCGGACGCGGGGCCGGGCGGTGGCGGTACGGGTCCCGGCGGTGGCGGTGCGAACTCGGGCAGCGGCGGTGCGGTCCCGGGCGGTGGCGGTGCGCACTCGGACGGGGTCGACGACGCCGAGGACGCCGCCCTCGACGTGCGCCGGCCGGACGACCCGGCGCAGGACGACGACGCCCCGGGCGTCCACCCCGGCAGCCCGCGCCTGTTCCTCGACCGGTTCGCCACCGACGACGGCCGCGCCCGGTTCGCGCCGGTCTCGCACCGGGCCGTCGCCGAGGAACCCGACGCCGAGTACCCGGTGCTGCTGACGACCGGGCGGGTCGTGGCCCAGTACCAGTCCGGCGCCCAGACCCGGCGGGTCGACGAGCTGAACGCCGCCGCGCCCGGCCCGTTCGTGGAGCTGCACCCGCGGCTGGCGCGGCGGCTGGGCGCGGCCGAGGGCGACCCGGTGGCGGTCGTGTCCCGGCGGGGCCGCGCGGTGGCACCGGCGCGGATCACCACGTCGATCCGCCCGGACACCGTCTTCATGCCGTTCCACTGGCCGGGCGAGGGCCGCGCCAACACCCTCACCAACCCGGCGCTGGACCCGACCTCCCGCATGCCGGAGTTCAAGGCCTGTGCGGTGCGAGTGGAAGCGGTGAAGGCCGTGAAGGCGACGGGAGCCATCGAGGCGGCGCAGGCGTAGGCGAAGGCGCCGCAGGCGCCGCGAGGCCCCCTCAACCCCGCGTCAACCAGTCCCCGCCCTCGATCAGCCTGCCCCGAGCCCGCAGCCGGGCGGCGACGGCGGGTGCGGCCACGTACACCCAGGCCCGCAGCCTCGCCCCGTCGGCGTCCCGGACGACCTCGCGGCTGACGCGCTCGTAGAGGTTGCGGGCGTTTCCCGGGGCGTACTCCTCCAACCGGTCGAGAGCGGCGAGGAGTTCGCCGTAGGCGTCCGACAGGGGCGTGATCAGGTCGCCGGTCACCACTCCGCCGGGTTCCTCCACCGCGTACGGATACCCGGGCCCGTCGTAGAGCACCGCACCGGTGAGCCGCCCGCGTTCCTCGGCCCGGGTACGACCGCGCAGGAAGGCGTCGTGGTTGGGCTCGCCGGGGCGGAGGGTGCCGTAGACGAAGAACGGGAGGGTCACAGAAACGATTCTTTCGCAGGGCCGGGCACCACGAACGACGCCGCCACCTGACGCAGCCCGCCCACCCTGCACCCCCACCACGCCGCCGAGAACCCGATCACCGCACTCAACGACCCACACCCCACAAGGTCACCCATTCGACACACGAACCTCCATTCCCTACGTGCGGCAGGCCCCCACACTCACTCCTGCTCACTCGTACACGCTCACACTCAGCCCCACTGCGGCAGTTCACAACCCCTCACACACCCTCACCAGCCCTCTATGGACATGACATGTCATGATCGCGTAAACCTCGGTGAACATCTGCGCCGCCCCCCACTCAGGCGCCTTCCCGAGGAGACCGATGAGTCGAATACGGCACGCGCGAGCTTCCCGCCTCGCCGTCACCGCCGCCACCGCCGCCCTGCTGGCCGCCGCCCTCTCCCCCACCACCGCCGGCGCGGCCGACCGGCCCACCCGGGTCCAGGCGGTCGAGAACGCGGACGCGGCGCTCGTGCGGCACGCCGACGCCCTGGGGCTCAGCGCCGCCCAGGGCACGAAGGTCCGGGACGTGATCGTCGACGCGGACGGCACCCAGCACGTCCGCTACGACCGGACCTACCACCGACTCCCGGTCCTCGGCGGCGACTTCGTGGTCCACCTGGCGCCGGACGGCACCTACCGCGGCGCGAGCCGGGCGACCTCGGGCACCCTGTCCCTGCCCACCGTCACGCCCCTGGTGGCCGCCCCGAAGGCCGCCGACCGGGCGGCCGACGCCCTGCGCGCCACCCGGCTCGGCGAGGCGCTGAAGCGGCTGACGGCCCGGCCGGAGCTGGTCGTCGACGCCCTGCACGGCACGCCGAGACTGGCCTGGCGGACCGAGGCGGTGGCGCTGGACGACCAGGGCAACCCGGTCGCCCGCACGGTGCTGACGGACGCCCGCACGGGCCTGCAGATCGACGCCTGGGACACGCTTGAGGCGGCGTCGGGGGACGGACGGTCGCTGTACGGCGGCACGGTGCCGCTGCGGACGACGGCGGCGGGGTCGTCGTACCGGCTGGCGGACGCGACGCGCGGCGGCACGTACACCGGTGACGCCGCGAACCGGTCCGACCTGTGTTTCCTCGGCACGATCTGTGTGGTGCGCGCCCCCGCGACCGTCTTGACGGACGCGGACAACCACTGGGGCGACGGCACGACGACGGACCGGGCGTCGGCGGCGGTGGACGCGCAGTACGGGTCCGACGTCACCTGGGACTACTTCCGTGACGTGCACGGGCGCAACGGCATCGCGGGCGACGGCAAGGGCTCCTACAGCCGCGTGCACTACGGCACCCGGTACAACAACGCCTTCTGGGACGACACCTGCTTCTGCATGACCTACGGCGACGGTGACGGCACGAACATGGGGCCGCTGGTGTCCCTCGACATCGCCGGCCACGAGATGGCCCACGGCGTGACCTCGAAGACGGCCGCGCTGACGTACTCGGGCGAGTCCGGCGGGCTGAACGAGGCCACGTCCGACATCTTCGGCACGCTGGTGGAGTTCCACGCGGGCAATGCGTCCGACCGGGGCGACTGGCTGATCGGCGAGAAGGTCGTGCGGGCGGGCTTCGGGCGGGACGCGCTGCGGTACATGGACCGCCCGTCGCGCGACGGCCTCTCCGCGGACTGCTGGAGCGCCGCCACGGGCAGCCTGGACGTCCACTACTCCTCCGGCGTCGGCAACCACTTCGCGTACCTGCTGGCCGAGGGCAGCGGCGCCAGGACGATCAACGGGCGGGCCCACGACTCCGCCACCTGCGACGGCTCGACGGTGACGGGCATCGGCCGGGACAAGCTGGGCGCGATCTGGTACCGGGCACTGACGGTGTACATGACGTCGTCGACGGACTACGCGGGGGCGCGGACGGCGACCCTGGACGCGGCCCGGGACCTGTACGGGGAGGGCAGCGCGGAGTACGCGGCCGTCGGGGCGGCCTGGCGTGCGGTGAACGTGGGCTGAGCCGGGTCCGGCGGATGCGGCCGGCCGTCCCCGGGGCGTGCGAGAGGCGTCCGGGAGGCGGCCGGCCTCGCTGTGCGGGTCTGCGGTGCGCGAGGCGACAGTTCACCGGCTGGTCACTGCACCTGACCGGTCACGCCGGCCTCCACCGGGTGGAGACGCGGGACGTCGGCACGAAGCTGGTGCTGCGCGAGCGGGAGCGGAGAACGGAGTACCGGCTGCCCGTCATGCACACCGCGACGCCCGGGCTGGGCGCCGACGAGGACGAGGGCCGCTACGCGTACGACCACGCCTGGTTCGAGGCGGCCCAGACATCACCACCGCCGCGGACGGCCGGCCGCTGGGGCACGGTTCCGCGGGCTGCGCGCGAGGTTCGTCGGCAGGTCGGTTCCGGCCACGTCGACCACCTGGAGGGTCAGGTCCGGGCGGTCCCGGACGCGGTCGAGCAGCCACTCGGCGACAACGGGGCCGAAGCGGCCGTGCCGGTTGCTGCCGATGACGGCGGTGACGGCCAGGGGGCGGACGGGTCCGAGGTGGGGTGCGTCATGCCGGCAAGGCCGATACCTCGACCAAGGGTGAGGTCACGTCGCGGTCGCGTCGGCGCGTCACGGGTTTTCCGGGGTGCGATCACCCGTTCACACCTCCGCCCCGCGCCCTTCGGGTTCTCGTGCTCTTGGCGGCCCGCGGACGGCGGTGACCTGCTGAAACGGGGTTTCCGGCAGGGTGCGGAGGCGCCTGCGGGACCCCTTTCCGGGCGAATCTGACGAGCCTTCAGGGAGCGGGCAGGCCGTCGTGCGCTTTACCTCGGAAGTGCAAGGGCGCGACCGACGGCGGCACATGGGGTGCCGCGGGGCGTGGCCCGCCGGAGACCTCGTGAGGAGCATCGATGCGACGTAGCGCCCGTCTGCTGATCGGTACCACGCTCGCCGTCGCCACCGCGGGGTCGCTCGCCGCACCCGTGTACGGCGCGGACGCGGCACGCCTGGAGGTGCTGCCGTCCACCGCGGTGCCGGGCGGTGACGTCACGGTGAACACCGCCGCCTGCGGCGAGGGCGGCACGGCGGAGGGTGACGCCAGCGCGGTGGGGGCGGGGCGGTTCACGCTCGCGCCCAGCACCCACGAGAACGACGTGATCGGGCAGT
Source organism: Streptomyces chromofuscus (assembly GCF_015160875.1). Classification (NCBI taxonomy): domain Bacteria; kingdom Bacillati; phylum Actinomycetota; class Actinomycetes; order Kitasatosporales; family Streptomycetaceae; genus Streptomyces; species Streptomyces chromofuscus. Next base: position 2,652,717 of record NZ_CP063374.1, read on the forward strand.
TCAGGGTGCCGCCGAGCGCGCAGCCGGGGACGTACGAGATCGTCGCCAAGTGCGCCGGCGACGGCCCGGAGGTCCGCGGCGACCTGGAGGTCGTCCTGGAATCGGCCCGGGGTTACGTGCACCCGAGAGGCATTGTGAAGACGGGGGTCGGCGGCGCCCTGGGCACCGACCCCGTGCAGACCGCGGCCGGCGTGGCGGCTCTCGCCGTCGCCGGCGCGGGCGGTACCTGGCTCCTGCATCGCCGGGCGAGAGGCGACGGGATCTGACGGACACCCTCCGCTGTCCGTCCGCCGGTACCGCATCACCCCGCCCCCTCCGGGTCCGACGCCCCTCGCGGCCCGGAGGGGAACGGGGCGAGCAGTCGAGCTGGGAGGCCGACATGGGCAGGTACGGCACCACGGGCGACGCCGCGATAGCCGGCGTCACCGTCGTCGCCCTGTGCGCCGGCGTGTGGCTGCTGTCCACCGGGCGCGACGCGCCCGCCCCGCCGCAGCCGTCGGCCGTGGAGGCGCACACCGGAGCCTCCGTGGGGCAGCCGGCGGCGCCCGGGCTGCCGCCGTCCCCGCCCGACCGCATCCGCATCCCCGCGATCCGTGTGAACGCGCCCCTGATGGGCCTCGGCCTGACCCGCACCGGCAGCCTGGACGTGCCGCCCGCGGCCGACAAGAACCTCGCCGGCTGGTACGAGGCCGGCACCACTCCCGGTGAGACCGGCACCGCCATCGTCGCCGGGCACGTCGACAACGCCGACGGACCCGCCGTCTTCTACCGACTCGGCGCCCTCAGACGCGGCAGCGTGATCGAGGTGGACCGGCGCGACGGGAGCGTGGCCCGCTTCGAGGTCGACGCGATCGAGGTGTACGACGCCAAGAACTTCCCCGACCGCAAGGTGTACGGCGCGGCGGCCCGGCCCGAGCTCCGGGTGATCACCTGCGGCGGCGGCTATTCCAGCAGCACCGGCTACCAGGGCAACGTCGTCGTCTTCGCGCACCTGACGGGGAGCGCGTGACGGACTCGGCGATGCGCGGAACGGACCCCGCGACAGCCGCACCGGCACCGGCAGGAAATGACGCGCCGGGCCCTACGTCCGGTGCTTCTCGCGGCGGGGCATCATCCAGAAGGCCGCCGCCGCCACGACGAGGGGCAGCACGCTGACGGTCAGCATGGTGAGCCGCAGTCCGTCGGCGAAGTCCAGCCCGAGGTCCAGCCCCGAGGCCTGTCGGAGCAGGTTCGGGTCGTACACGGTGCTGCCCGGGCTCTGCGCCATCCCGCTGCGCACGGCATCCACGGCCCGCTCGGCCCGGGTCGCCGACAGCCCGCGTGACTCCGCGTCGGCCAGCCACTCCCTCCGGAAGAAGAGGTTGAGAAGCAGTAGATAGACGGTGGGCCCCAGTGCGGCGCCGGTCACCGCGAAGGCCATCTGGACGGAGGCCACCGTGCCGGAATGCCCGGGCGGTGCCTGGGACAGGACCGTCTCGGAAACCGATGCCGAAGTGACCACCGCCCCGAGGTTGGACAGCCAGATGGCCGGCACGAGCAGCCATACCGCCATCCCGGGGCCGGCGGTGCCCGCCATCAGCAGACCCCCGGTCGCCATCACCAGCAGACCGGTGACCATCACCGGCCGCGGGGTGTACTTCTCGACCAGGCGCCCGGCCAGGACGACGGCGCCTGCGATCAGCACGGTGCCGGGCAAGTACAGCAGGCCGATGGACTCGGGGGACAGCGACAGCACCCTGCTGCCGAACTGCCCCAGGACGATGCCGAGTCCGGCGCACAGGAAGTTCAGCGTGAGGGTCGCCGCCAGGGCCACGGTGAACGGAGTGCTGCGGAACAACGCCGGGTCCAGCGCGGGTTCGGGAACGCGGCGTGCGTGGAGCACGCAGAGCACGGCGAGGACCGTGCCACCCGCCAGTGGTCCCCAGGTCCCGGGCCGGGTGACGCCGTTCTGTGCCTCGGCGAGGCCGACGACGAAGGCCAGCAGGGTCACGCCGATCAGCACGACACCGGCCATGTCGAGGCGACGGCCCTGCTGAACGGGTGACTCGGGGACGTACCGGGCGGTCAACCCGAGCGAGACCAGGCACAGCACCGGGGCGATCAGGAAGACGACCCGCCACCCGACGGCGGCCACCGCCCAGCCGGTGAAGGGGGGGATCACCCCGCACAGGACCACATACACGGCCATCAGCACACCGATGGCCACCGGCCGCTTCTCCGGCGCCACGGACACCTTCAGCAGGGCCAGCGGCACTCCCAGCAGCGCGGTCATCCCCAGCCCGATCAGGAACCGCATCGCCAGCAGGAAGCCGTAGCCGGGAGACAGCGTGGACAGCAGGTCGACGACCGTGACGACGGCCAGCCCCAGCATCAGCAGCCGCTTGAGCCCGACGGCGTCCCCGATCCTGCCCGCGGCGAGGACGGAGGCGGCCATCACCAGCGTCGCCGCTCCGCCGAGCAATCCGACGACTTGCGGTGGCACGTGGAGGGCCTGGCTCACCTGCGGCAGATTCAGGCTGAGCACCAGCGGATCGACGACCGTGACCGCGAAAGCGAGGGCGAGTCCGAGGATGATCGGCAGGGGTGTCGCGCCGGTGCGTGCTCCAACGCCCGACATCGCGACACCTCCCGTGCTCCCACGTCGCATGCCGGTCGACGGTAACCCGGTCACGGCGTGCCGCCGGGCTCCCCCTGGCCGACGCGCGCAGAAGCCCGGCATTCGGGCCAGCCGCTTCCGGTGCCCGTCTCCTGGACACGGGCGTCATGGCGGTACCGCCGACGGCTGCGGCGTGATCCGCCCGACAGGCGCTGGTCAGGCCACCCACTGCTCGTACGCCAAATTCGCCACCAGGGCGAACACCACCGTCAGCAGCACGACCCGGACGAAACCGCTGCCCTTCTTCAGCGCGGTGTGCGCGCCCAGGGTGCCGCCCGCGAGGTTGAACACCGCCATCAGCGCGGCCAGCTGCCACAGCACGGTGCCCTGCCAGGCGAAGGTGGCGAGAGCGCCGGCGTTGGTGCAGCAGTTGACGATCTTCGCGGTGGCGGAGGCGGTGACCAGGTCGAGGTGGAGCACGGCGGTCAGGGCGAGGACCAGGAACGTACCGGTGCCGGGGCCGATCAGGCCGTCGTAGAAACCGATGCCGAGGCCCGCCAGGCCGATCGCGGCGAGGATCCGGCGCCGGGTGACCGGCCCCGGCGCCGGGGCCGTGCCGAAGGCGGGCTTGAGGATCACGAAGGCCGCCACACCGAGCAGCACCACCATGATCAGGGGCTTGAGCACCTCCGTGCTCATGCCGGCCGCGAAGAAGGCGCCGCCGGAGGAGCCCGCGAGCGCGGCCAGGCCGATACGGATCGCCGTGCGCACGTCGACGGGGGCCTTGCGGGCGTAGGTCACGGCGGCGCCGGTCGTGCCGACGATGGCGACCGCCTTGTTGGTGCCGAGCGCGTACGCGGCCGGGGTGCCGGCGGGCAGTCCCAGCAGCAGCACGGGCAGGAGCAGCAGGCCTCCCCCGCCGACCACGGCGTCGATCCAGCCGGCCGCGAGGGCGGCGAGGCAGAGTGCGGCGACCATGGCGAGGGGTATGTCGGGCATGATCGGGACCTTATCCCGTGCCGTCGGTGCGTCCCCGGCGTGGTTCGGCCGGCGCCCCGCCCCGCGCCCCTCACCGCGGCCCCGGCCGCGGGCGCGTGCCCCTCACACTCATCCGCCGCCTGTGCTGAGGGCAGCGTTCCTCGCGGGAAACAGCGGTGATGCGGTCGGGTAACACCCGCCCCGCACGCTGCGATGCATGACCTCGAATACGCGTGTGGTGGTGATCGGCGCCGGCCTCGCGGGCGTACGGCTCGCCCGTCGGCTCGGTGAGCTCGGCACGCCCGCGCTGGTCGTCGGCGAGGAGGAGCACCGTCCGTACAACCGGGTCCTGCTCGCCGAGGTGCTGGCCGGCCGGTACCACCCGGACGTGATCTCCCTGCCGGGCGTCCCGGCCCCGGCGGAGCTGGTCCGCGCCCGGGTGACCGGGATCGACCGCGAGGAACGGACGGTGAGCTGCGCGGACGGTTCGCTGATCGCATACGACACGCTGGTCCTCGCCACCGGCTCCAACCCGGTGCTGCCGCCGCTGCGCGGTCTGTTCGCCGCCGACCACGTGCTGCCGGAGGGCGTCCACGCCTTCCGCACCATGGACGACTGCCTCGGCCTGTCGAAGGCGGTACGCCCCGGCGTGCGCGCGGTCGTCATCGGCGGCGGGCTGCTCGGGGTCTCCGCCGCCCGCGCGCTCGCCGTGCGCGGCGCGCAGGTCGTGCTCGCCCAGCAGTCCGAGCGGCTGATGGAGCGTCAGCTCGACCCGGCCGCGTCCCGGCTGGTCCGGCGGCACCTGACCGACCTCGGAGTCGAGGTGCACACCGAGTGCCGGGTGCGCGACGTACGGGTCGTCGCGGGCGCGGTCCGTTCGGTGGAGCTGGCCGACGGTTACGCCCTCGACGCCGACCTGGTGGTCCTGGCCTGCGGTGTCCGCCCCCGCGCGGGCCTCGCCGAGGCGGCCGGGCTCGCGGTCCACAAGGGCGTCCTCGTCGACGACGAGCTGCGCACCTCCGACCCGCACATCCGCGCGATCGGCGACTGCGCCCAGCACGACGGCACCCTGTACGGCCTCGCCGCCCCGGCGCTCGACCAGGCCGACGCCCTCGCCGAGCTGCTGGCGGGCAGCGGCACCGCCCGCTACACCGGCACCCGCTCCCTCACCCGCCTCACCCTGGCCGGTCAGGCCCCCTTCGACCTCGCCGCGTTCGGCGAGACGGAACCCCGCCCCGGCGACGACGTCGTGCAGCTCGCCGACGCCACCCGGGGCACCTACCGCAAGGTCGTCGTCCGCGACGACCGCCTGGTCGGCGGGGTCCTCGTCGGCGAACTCGGCACCGTCGGCGCCCTCGCCCGCGCCTGGGAGGGAGCGGAGCCGCTCCCCGACGACGGCCCCCTGCTCCACCTGCTCACCAACGATGGAGGCTCCTGAATGTCCACGACCGCACCTGTCGGGGACCGGCCCCGCCCCACGATCGTGCTCGTCGGCCACGGCATGGTGGGGCAGCGCTTCCTCGAAGCGCTCGCCGAGCGCGGCCTGACCGCCACGCACAGCGTGGTCGTGCTCTGCGAGGAACCGCGTCCCGCGTACGACCGCGTCCAGCTCACCTCGTACTTCTCGGGCAGGACGCCCGAGGACCTCTCCATGACCGACATGGGCTTCATCGACAAGCACGGGATCGACCTGCGCGTCGGCGACCCGGCGGAGACGGTCGACCGCGCGGCCCGCAAGGTCACCGCCCGCTCCGGGCAGGTCTACGAGTACGACATCCTGGTCCTCGCCACCGGCTCGTACCCGTTCGTCCCGCCGGTGCCCGGCAAGGACGCGACCGGCTGCTTCGTGTACCGCACGATCGAGGACCTCCTCGCCATCGAGGAGTACGCCCGGACCAGGGCGACGACGGGCGCGGTCGTCGGCGGCGGCCTGCTCGGGCTGGAGGCCGCGGGCGCCCTGAAGGGCCTGGGTCTGTCCACCCACATCGTGGAGTTCGCGCCGCGGCTGATGCCGGTGCAGGTCGACGACGGCGGCGGCGCGGCGCTGCTGCGCACCATCGAGGACATGGGCCTGACCGTGCACACCGGCACGGGCACGCAGGAGATCGTCACCGACGCCGCGGGCGCCGTCACCGGCATGAAGCTGTCCGACGGCAGCGAACTCGCCGTCGACCTGGTGGTGTTCAGCGCCGGTGTCCGCCCCCGCGACCAGCTGGCCCGGGACTCGGGGCTGACGGTCGGCGAGCGCGGCGGCATCGCCGTCGACGAGCAGTGCCGCACGCTCACCGACCCGCACGTGTTCGCGATCGGCGAGTGCGCGCAGGCCGCGGACGGCCGGGTGTACGGCCTGGTCGCCCCCGGCTACGAGCAGGCCGAGACGGTGGCGGCGACCATCGCGGCGGACGAGGCGTCCTTCGTCGGCGCCGACCTGTCCACCAAGCTGAAGCTGCTCGGCGTGGACGTGGCGTCCTTCGGCGACGCGCACGGCACCGCCGAGGACTGCCTCGACGTCGTCTACTCCGACTCCCGCAGCGGCCTGTACAAGAAGCTGGTCATCGGCCGTGACGGCACGCTGCTCGGCGGCATCCTGGTCGGTGACGCGGACGCCTACGGCACCCTGCGCGCCCTCACCGGTTCCGTCCCGCCCGTCGCCCCCGAGTCCCTCGTGCTGCCGGCCGGTTCGGGCGGCGGCGCCCAGCTCGGTCCGTCCGCGCTGCCCGACGACGCGGTGATCTGCTCCTGCCACAACGTCACCAAGGGCACGATCCGCGGCGCGGTGACGGACCACCAGTGTGTGACCGTGCCCGAGGTGAAGAAGTGCACCAAGGCCGGCACGGGCTGCGGCTCCTGCGTCAAGGTGCTCGGCCAGCTGGTCACCGCCGAGCTGGAGGCGAGCGGCGTCGAGGTCGACAAGGGCCTGTGCGGCTGCTTCGCACAGACCCGCGAGGAGCTGTACGAGATCGTCCTGGCGCTGCGTGTCACGTCGTACCAGGACCTGCTGGACCGCTACGGACGTGACGGCGCCCGCGGCGGCGACGGCTGCGAGGTGTGCAAGCCGGCCGTCGCCTCGATCATCGCCTCCCTCGCCCCGGCGATCGGCGCGAACGGCTATGTGCTGGACGGCGAGCAGGCCTCCCTGCAGGACACCAACGACCACTTCCTGGCCAACCTCCAGAAGAACGGCTCGTACTCCGTCGTCCCGCGCATCCCCGGTGGTGAGATCGCACCGGAGAAACTGATCGTGATCGGCGAGATCGCCCGCGACTTCGGCCTCTACACGAAGATCACCGGCGGCCAGCGGATCGACATGTTCGGCGCCCGCGTCGAGCAGCTGCCGCTGATCTGGGCCCGCCTGGTGGACGCGGGCTTCGAGTCCGGCCACGCGTACGGCAAGTCCCTGCGCACCGTGAAGTCCTGCGTGGGCCGGACCTGGTGCCGGTACGGCGTCCAGGACTCCGTCCGCATGGCGATCGACCTGGAGCTGCGCTACCGGGGCCTGCGCTCGCCGCACAAGCTCAAGTCCGCCGTCTCCGGCTGCGCCCGCGAGTGCGCGGAGGCCCAGTCGAAGGACTTCGGCGTGATCGCCACGTCGAACGGCTGGAACCTGTACGTCGGCGGCAACGGCGGCGCCACCCCCCGGCACGCGGACCTGCTGGCGCAGGACCTGTCGGACGCCGAACTCGTCCGGCTGATCGACCGCTTCCTCATGTTCTACATCCGCACGGCGGACCGCCTGGAGCGCACGTCGACCTGGCTGGAGCGCATCCCCGGCGGCCTGGACCACGTGCGGGACGTGGTGGTGGGGGACTCCCTCGGCATCTGCGAGGAGCTGGAGCAGCTGATGGCGGCCCACGTCGCGAACTACCGCGACGAATGGGCGCAGACCATCAACGACCCCGAGAAGCTGGCCCGCTTCGTCTCCTTCGTGAACGCGCCCGACACCCCCGACCCCGTCGTCGCCTTCGTCCCCGAACGCGACCAGATCAAGCCCGACCTGCCGCTGCTGTCGATCGGCATGCGTCCCGCCGAGCACACGGCCGACGTCCTGGAAGGAAGCGCCCAGCGATGACCCTGGCACCCGAGACGACCGACCTGATGGTCCAGCTCCGGTCGGCCGACGGCTGGTTCACGGTCTGCGAGCTGCGGCTGCTGCTCCCCGGCCGGGGAGTGGCGGCGCTGCTGCCGGACGGCGAGCAGGTCGCCGTCTTCCGCGACCGCGGGGACCGGCTGTACGCCGTCGGCAACCGCGACCCCTTCACCGGCGCCGCGGTGCTCTCCCGGGGCCTGACCGGCACCCACCAGGGCCGCCCCTTCGTCGCCTCCCCCCTGCTCAAGCAGCGCTTCGACCTGCTGTCCGGCCAGTGCCTGGACGACGCGACGGTGCGGGTGCGGGCCTACGAGGTCCGCACGGTGCGGGCGGGAGACTGAGGCCGCCTCCCGCCCGCCTCAGTCCTCCAGGAAGGCCTCGGTGACCGCCAGCGCCGCGGCCATGATGCTCAGCTGCGGGTTCACCTCGGGGCAGCCGGGCAGCACCGAGGCGTCGGCGATCAGCACGCCCCGTACGCCGCGGAGCCGTCCCGCCGGGTCGGCCGGGGCGCGTTCGGCGTCGGCGCCCGCGGCCACCGTTCCGGTGGGGTGGTAGGCGGACAGATGCAGGTGGCGCGCGCTCACCCCGGCGAGCAGGGCGTCCAGGGCGGCCGGGGTGCGGGCGCGGGGAGCGGTGGGGATGCCGGTGAGGACCTCCTCCGCGCCCGCGGCGAACAGCAGCTCGCCCATGGCGCGTACGGCCCGCAGGAGCCGGCCGGCGTCGCGAGGGTGCAGGTCGTAGCGGAGCAGCGTGCGATCACGGCCGAGGACCCGGCCCGAGGGGCGGTCGGCGATCATCGCGCCGAGCGTGGCGAGACGCCCGGCGCCGGCCAGTTCGTCCCGCAATTGCCTGCCCAGGCCCGGCAGGACGAAGGACCCCATGCCCGGCGGGGTGGCCGTGGCCTCGATCAGGACACCCTCGTGGTGGTGCTCCTCCACGCCGACGCTCTGCAGTACGCCCTCCCAGGCGGTGACCGGTTCGGCGAAGCGGCCGGCGACACTGGTGGCCGGATGGACGCTGAGGTTGCGGCCGAGCCGCGGATGACCGCCGAGGCCGGAGCGGCGCAGCAGCGGCGGCGACTGCAGGGCGCCCGCGGCCACGACCACGAGCGGGGCCAGGATCTCGAACTCCCCGCCGCCGTCGCGGCGCACGCGTACGCCCGCGGCACGCGGCCCGCCGGGCCGGTCACCGTCCACCAGGATCCGCCGTACCCGGGCGCCGGTCACGATGCGCGCCCCGGCGGCGCAGGCGTCGGGCAGGACGGAGAGCTGGACGCTCTGCTTGGCGCCGGTCGGGCAGCCCACCACACACTGGCAGGAGCCCTTGCAGCCGGGCGCGTTGCGCCGCAGCGGCGCGGCCCGCCAGCCGAGGCGCTCCGCGCCGGCCAGCGCGAGGCGTCCGTTGGCGCCGAGGACGTCGAGGCTCTGGCGACCGACGCGCAGGGTGCGTTCTGCCTCGTCGAGGCAGGGCCCGAGGCGTTCGGCGAGCGCGAATCCGAAGTCGTCGCGCCAGCGGGCCAGGACGTGGTCGGGGGTGCGGTAGCAGGTGCCGGAGTTGACGACGGTGGTCCCGCCGACCGCCCGGCCGACGGGCAGCAGCAGCGGCGGGGTGCCCAGGGCGACGGTGGCGCCGCCGTCCCGGTACAGCTCGGCGAACCGGTCCAGCGGGGGGCGCCGGCCGAACGAGGCGGTGGAGTGGTGGTGCCCCTCCTCCAGAACGACCACGTCGAGCCCGGCGCGGGCCAGGGTGCGGGCGGCCGTGGCGCCGCCCGCACCGGAGCCGACGACGACGGCGTCGGCGGTGGAGCGGGCGGGCCAGGCGCCGGCGGGTGTGCAGTCGAGCGGTGGGTCGGCGGGGGCCGGCGCGGTGGCCGCCATGCCGTCCTGGAGCATGCGTTCGGTACCGGCCGCGAGCAGGACGGGCACTTTGAGCACGTCGAGGACGGTGGCGGGCGCCCGGTGTGCGCCGAGCCCGGCGATCACCGACTCCCGCTCGTCGGCGGTGAGGGCGGCGAGGGAGCGGCCGGTGCGGGCCACGGCGTAGGCGTAGGCGGCGAGTGCGGCGGCCCGCACGCCGCAGCGGGCGGCCCGCGGCAGCGAGGCGAGCACCCCCTCGAGGCGGTCGGGTACGCGGGCGGCCCAGGGCTCGGTGCCGTCGTCGGCGAGCAGCGCGGCCACGAACCCGGTGAGGCTCATCGGGTGCCCACTTCGGCGTGGGCGGTGCCGTCGAGGCGCCACTCGGCCTCGGTGCGCCAGCCGCCCGGCCACCACCAACGTTCCAGCAGCACGTGGGCGTCGGCGCGTTCGCTGTTGCGGCATGTCGCGGGGCTGCCGTCCGGGTCGGTGTAGTCGAGCGCGAGGGTGCGGTCCTCGGGCTGGGTGACCTCCACCCGGATGCGGCGCAGCCCGGCGCGGCCGGTCACGGTCCAGGCCGGCCGGTCGATCGTCGCGCGGAACCGGCCCAGGCCGGCCCAGCCGACCGCGCCGCGCTCCGCGCGACGCGGCCAGGTGCCGCCGCCCCGCCGCAGCCGCAGGAACACCAGCGGAGGCAGCCGGCGCAGCACGGGCCGCATGGAGACCGCGGCGACGATCTCCAGGACGTCGCCCCCGCCGAGGTCCGCGTGCAGCCAGGCCCAGCGCCGGGCGTTGCCGTGGCCGTAGATGCGGGCGGACGCGCCGGGGGCGCCGGCGAGCCTCAGGGTGGTGCCGTCGAAGGTGAAGGTGCCGTCGTACGTGGCGCGCGCGGCGGGCAGGATCTGGGCGGCGGGCAGCAGGGACCGGCGCCAGGACCAGCGCGGGAACGTGAACAGCGGGGCGTCGGCCGGTCGTTCGGCGAGGTCCCAGCGGAACGTGTCCGCCTCTCCGGTCAGCCGCCCGGGCGTCGCGGACGCTCCCGCCGCGGTGAACCCGTCGCCGGGCCGGTCCCACGGGGCCGGGCCGAAGCGGGCGTGCCGCACGGGTCCTTCGGCGGGGAAGGCCGCCGCCCAGCCGTGCGCGTAGGGCGGGGAGCCGTCGGCGGGCGCGGTGAGCTCGTGGTGCAGCCACAGTCCCGTGCCGGTGGCCGGGTCGGTGAGGGTGGTGTACCAGACCTCGGTGCGGCCCGGCTCGCCGTTCCAGCGGGGCGCGGTGAGCGCGTCCGCGGGCTCGCGGCGCGGGAAGCGGAAGCTCGCCAGGAACGGGGCCAGACCGGTCGTGAGGGGGAAGCGCAGCGTGCCCGCGCCGATGCGCGCCCCGTTCTCGTACAGGGTGAACGGCAGCACGGTCATGGAGGTGAGCGGCCTGCGCGGGCTGACCGACTTCCAGCCGTCGAGGGTGAGGCGGCGGCCGTCGGCGGTGAAGCCGATGCGGTAGCGGATGCGGCGCCGGGCCAGCGGCGCGATCTCCATCTCGCCCTGCGCCGCCGGGTCGTCGGCCAGGCCCGCGATCCGTACGCGTCCGGTGGCCCGGGCGTCGGTCGTGGTGTGCGGGCGCAGCACCCGGTCAGCCGAGACGCACAGGTCGAGGCGGACCGGGCGGGCGCGGTCCGCGCCGTCGAGCCGGACCGTGCCGAGCATGGTCTCGCGGAACGTCGTGCCGCGTGTCCCCGGCGCGCGGGAGGCGCGCGTCGCGGCGCGGGCCTTCGCGTCGCCCGTCATGCGAGGCCCTCCAGCATGATCCGCTCGGTCGCCGTCAGATAGGCCTCGGCCGCCTGCCGGGCGCGGTCCTCGTCGCCGGCCGCCACGGCGTCCACCACCGGTGCGAGGCGCGCGTGGGCGGCCCCGGCGTCGGTGAAGGGCCCCACGAGGGCGGCCCGCACCGGCAGATAGGCGTTGAAGAGGGTGTTGGTCAGCAGGACGTAGACGCGGTTGCCGGTGGCGCGGGCCAGGGCCCGGTGCACCTCGATGTCCGCGAGCTGGACGGCCTCCCCGCCCTCGGCGTCGCGTACGGCGTCGAGCAGGGCGCGCAGTTCCGCGCGGTCGCGTGCGGTGGCCCGGGCGGCGGCCTGCCCGGCGATCAACCGGCCGACGCCGCGCCGCACTTCGAAGATCTCGCCGACCCAGTCCGGGCTGTGCTTCACCAGCATGGGCAGCAGGTCGGCGCCGCCGAGGCGGGCGAAGTCCCGCACCCGGGTGCCCACGCCGTGTCTGGTCTCCAGCAGCCCCGCCTGGACGAGGCGGCCGAAGGCGTGCTTGAGGGTGGTGCGGTTGACGCCGTAGCCGTCGGCGAGCCGGCGTTCCGGCGGCAGGTAGCTGCCGACGGGGTGCCGCCCGGCGAGGATGTCCTCGCGCAGCCGCTCCTCCAGGACGTCGACGACGGTGTCGCGGGGCAGTGCCTCCATGCGGTTCCTCCGTGATGCGCCTCGGTGACCCGGTGACTCAGTGGATGAGCCACCCAACCAACGCATGCTCAGGAAGTCAATGGCCCCTGCACACCCTGTACTTGAGGAGGTGGTACCCGTCGCACGTGATCGCGCCCGCCGCGTCCCTCGTCGGCGGCGGGCGCGATCCTCAGCTCACCCGGTCCCGCGCTCCGGGCAGGGCGCTCGTGTCCAGGTGGAACCATTCGGCCGTGGGGCCCGGCAGACCCGGCGACGCGTACGTGCCCGGCCCGCCCTCCCCGGCGGCACCGGCCACGGCACCACCCGCGTCCGTGCGGCCCGACACGTCCGCCGTCCTTCCAGCTACGTCCGCCACGGTGCCACCCGCGGCCGGCGCCTTCGTCCCCGCCGTCGGATCCGGCATCAGCAGTTCCACCCGCAGTCCGGCCCCCGGCTGCTGCGCCACGAACTCGTCGATCCGGGTGCGGCAGGCGTGGTCGAGGTGGGTGACCCCGAGCAGGTCGAGCCGGATGCGCGGCTTCCCCGCGGCGGCGGCCCGCTCCAGCGCCTCGATCAGGCGCGGCAGCCGAAGGAGCGTGGCGTTGCCCGCCATGACGACCCGTGCCGTGTCGTCGTCGACGTGCGGGCGTACGACCGCCTGGGACATGCGCAGCGCGGCGAGCACCACCCCGGCCACGAGTCCGACGAGGACGCCCTCCAGCAGCGCGGTGGCCGTGATGACGAGGGTGGTGAGCGCCATGACGGCGAACTCACTTCGCGTGCGCGTGCAGCTTCCGGTCCCCGTAGCCGCCGCCGGCGCGTCACGGACCGTCCACGACATGTCCACCCCGCTCCCCTAGGGTCCCTGAGCGCACGACCCCGCCGCCGACCGGCGGCGGGTCGGTCACGGCACCTCTTGGAGTGAGAGTGGAACGTCGTAGCCTCCTGCGTGCGGCCGTCCTCGGCGGCTCAACGGCAGCCCTCGGTGGAAGCCTGTGGCGCGGCGCCGCGTACGCGGCCCCCGCCCAGCCGGGCGCGGGCCCCTACGGGGCACTCGGTTCCCCCGACGCCAACGGCATCAGACTCCCCAGCGGCTTCACCAGCCGGGTGATCGCCCGTTCCGGGCAGACGGTCCCCGGCACCTCGTACACCTGGCACAACGCCCCCGACGGCGGCGCCTGTTATGTCGACGGCACCGGCTGGATCTACGTCTCCAACTCGGAGATCAGCCCGGGCGGCGGCGCGAGCGCGGTGAAGTTCTCGTCGACCGGCGCGATCACCGGCGCGTACCGCATCCTCTCCAACACCCGCACCAACTGCGCGGGCGGCAAGACCCCGTGGAACACCTGGCTGTCCTGCGAGGAGGTATCCCTCGGCTACGTCTACGAGACCGACCCGTGGGGCGTGAAGGCGGCGGTCCGCCGTGACGCGATGGGCCGTTTCAAGCACGAGGCGGCGGCCGCCGACCCCGTCCGCAGGGTGGTCTACCTGACCGAGGACGAGACCAACGGCCGCTTCTACCGCTTCGTCCCGAACACCTGGGGCGACCTGTCCTCCGGCACCCTCCAGGTCATGGTCGCCGGCAGCGCCACCTCCGGCTCCTTCACCTGGGCCAACGTGCCCGACCCGGACGGCTCCCCGACCACCACCCGCACCCAGGTCTCCGGCTCGAAGTCCTTCAACGGCGGCGAGGGCTGCTACTACGCGAACGACACGGTCTGGTTCACCACCAAGGGCGACAACCGCGTCTGGCAGGTCAACCTCCTCAACAACACCTACGAGCTGGCGTACGACGACTCGCTCGTCACCTCCGGCACCGCACCCCTCACCGGCGTCGACAACATCACCGGCTCCTCCTCCGGTGACCTGTTCGTCGCGGAGGACGGCGGCACCATGGAGATCTGCGTCATCACGCCGAGCGACGTGATCGCCCCCTTCCTGCGCGTCGACGGCCAGTCCGGTTCGGAGATCACGGGACCGGCGCTCTCCCCCGACGGCCGGCGCCTGTACTTCTCCAGCCAGCGCGGTACGAGCGGCAGCTCCTCCGGCGGCATCACGTACGAGGTGACGGGTCCCTTCCGGGCGTAGCGACCGTGCCGGGGCAGGGACGTTCACCGGGGTTGTCCGCTTGACCCCCGCCGGTCGCGCCCCGGCTACGGTGGACGCATGAGGCTCTCGGCGTTCGAGGCCAGGCGGCGTTTCCTCACCTCGCCCGTGGCCCGGCTGGCGACGGCCGGCGCCGACGGGGTGCCCCATGTCGTCCCGGTGACGTTCGTCGTCCTCGACGAGGTCCTGTACTTCGCCGTGGACGACAAGCCCAAGAGCACCGGGGACCTGCGGCGGTTGCGCAACATCCGGGAGAACCCCGCGGTGGCGGTGCTGGTCGACCACTACGACGAGGACTGGACGGCGCTGTGGTGGGCCCGCGCCGACGGGCGGGGCGAGGTCCTGGAGGACGGTGAGGAACGCCGTCGCGCCGTCGCGTCGCTGTGCGACAGATACGACCAGTACCGGGGCAGCCCGCCCCGGGGCCCCGCGGTCGCCGTGCGGGTCGGCCGGTGGAGCGGCTGGGCCTTCGCGTAGGCGGCGCTCACCCCGCGCCCCGGGGGTCCGGCGCCGGACCGGCGGCCCCGGACGGGTGAACGGCGCCGCGCTCCGCCACGTCCCGGCATGCGCGGTCCGCCGGTGGTGCGCGTCCGGGTGGGACACTCTCCGCCGCACCACCTCACGTCCGCGCCACCGACTTCGCCTCTGGGGGGCTCCATGGCCACGACCATCCGCAGGGCGGTCATTCCCGCCGCCGGTCTCGGTTCCAGGCTTCTTCCACTGACCAAGGCAACGCCCAAGGAGATGCTGCCCGTCGGCGACAAACCCGTCATCGAGCACACCGTCCGCGAGCTCGTGGCCTCCGGCATCACCGACATCACGATCGTGGTCTCGGGCGGCAAGGGGCTCATCCAGGACCACTTCCGGCCCAACCCGGTACTCGTCGAGCAGTTGCGCGCCGCCGGCAAGGCGGCGTACGCGGACGCCGTGGAGGAGGTCGGCGAGCTCTCCCGGCTCGGCCACATCACCTATCTCGACCAGCACGGCCCGTACGGCAACGGCACGCCCGTCCTCAACGCCGCCCGCCACGCCGGTGACGAGCCAATGCTCGTGCTGTGGCCGGACGACGTGTTCGTCGCCGACGTGCCGCGCGCCCAGCAGCTGATCCGGGCCTACGAGGCCACGAGCTGCCCGGTCCTCGCGCTGATGCCGATGGAACCGGCCGACTCGCAGCGGTACGGCGTACCGGTCGTCAGGGAGGATCTCGGCGAGGGCCTGCTGCGCATCACCGGCCTGGTGGAGAAGCCGGAACCACGGGACGCGCCCTCCGCCTACGCGGCCATCGGCGGGTACGTCGTCACCCCCGGCATCGTCGACGAGCTGCGGGAGCAGACCAGGCGCTGGTACGAGCACCGGACCGGTGAGATCTACCTGACCGACGCGATCAACGCCTACGCCGGCAGCCGGGCCGTGTACGGGCAGGTCATCCAGGGACGCTGGTACGACACCGGCAACCCGCTGGCCTACCTCACCGCCCAGTTCGCCGCGGCCCTGGCCGACCCCGAGTACGGCCCGCGCCTGCGCCGGCTCGCCGCGGAGCTGGATCAGCCCGGAGAGTGACGCGGAGGCGGGCGAGGGCGGCACCCCCCGCACAGGGTGCCGCCCTCGCCCGGGCCGGTCCGGCCTTCGTGCACCGGAACCGCCGCCGGATCGGTGAGGTCGGGGATCAGTGACGGCTCCGGGGTCTCTGGGTCAGCGGTGGTCGCTGCCCACCGACTGCGACGCCGCGCGGCCCGCCTCCAGCCGCGCCACCGGGATCCGGAACGGCGAGCAGGAGACGTAGTCCAGCCCCACCTCGTGGAAGAAGTGGACGGACTCCGGGTCACCGCCGTGCTCGCCGCAGACGCCGAGCTTCAGGTCGGGACGGGTCTCGCGGCCGGCCTTCGCGGCGGCGGCGACCAGCGAGCCCACGCCGTCCTTGTCGATCGTCTCGAACGGCGACACGCCGAAGATGCCCTTCTCCAGGTACGCCGTGAAGAACGAGGCCTCCACGTCGTCCCGGCTGAAGCCCCACACCGTCTGCGTCAGGTCGTTGGTGCCGAAGGAGAAGAACTCGGCCGCCTCGGCGATCTGACCGGCGGTCAGCGCGGCGCGCGGCAGCTCGATCATGGTGCCGATCGCCAGCTTCAGCTTCGTCCCGCTCGCCGCCTCGACCTCCGCGATGACCTGGTCGGCCTCGTCGCGCACGATCTCCAGCTCCTGGACGGTGCCGACCAGCGGAATCATGATCTCGGCGCGGGGGTCGCCCTTCGCGGCCTTGCGCTCGGCCGCGGCCTCGGCGATCGCCCGGACCTGCATCGTGAACAGGCCGGGGATGACGAGACCCAGCCGGACACCGCGCAGCCCCAGCATCGGGTTCTGCTCGTGCAGGCGGTGGACCGCCTGGAGCAGCCGCAGTTCGTTCTCGTGCGGCTCCTGGCGGGACTCCGCCAGGGCGACGCGGACCGACAGCTCGGTGATGTCGGGGAGGAACTCGTGCAGCGGCGGGTCCAGCAGCCGGACGGTGACCGGCAGGCCGTCCATCGCCTCGAAGAGCTCCACGAAGTCCTGCTTCTGCAGCGGCAGCAGCTCCTTGAGCGACTCCTCGCGCTCGGTCTGCGTGTCCGCCAGGATCAGGCGCTCCACCAGCTCGCGGCGGTCGCCGAGGAACATGTGCTCGGTACGGCACAGGCCGATCCCCTGCGCGCCGAACCGGCGGGCCCGCAGCGCGTCCTCGGCGTTGTCCGCGTTGGCCCGCACCCGCAGCCGGCGCTTGCGGTCGGCGAACGCCATGATGCGGTGCACCGCCTCGACCAGCTCGTCGGCGTCGTCGGCGCCCGCGTGCATCCGGCCCTCGAAGTACTCCACGACCGGGGACGGGACCACCGGCACCTCGCCCAGGTACACCTTGCCCGTCGAGCCGTCGATGGAGATGAGGTCGCCCTCCTCCACCACGTGGCCGCCCGGCACCGTCATCCGGCGGCGCTTGGTGTCGACCTCCAGCTCCTCCGCGCCGCAGACACAGGTCTTGCCCATGCCGCGCGCGACCACGGCCGCGTGGGAGGTCTTGCCGCCGCGCGAGGTCAGGATGCCCTCGGCCGCGATCATGCCGTCCAGGTCGTCGGGGTTGGTCTCACGGCGGATCAGGATGACCTTCTCGCCGGAGCGCGACCACTTCACCGCGGTGTAGGAGTCGAAGACCGCCTTGCCGACCGCCGCGCCCGGGGACGCCGCGATGCCCCGGCCGACCTGCTCGACCTTGGCGCTCTCGTCGAAGCGGGGGAACATCAGCTGGGCGAGCTGGGCGCCGTTCACCCGCTGCAGGGCCTCGGCCTCGTCGATCAGGCCCTGGTCCACCAGCTGGGTCGCGATGCGGAAGGCGGCGCCCGCGGTGCGCTTGCCGACGCGCGTCTGGAGCATCCACAGCTGGCCGCGCTCGATCGTGAACTCGATGTCGCACAGGTCCTTGTAGTGGTTCTCCAGCGTCTCCATGATCTGCATCAGCTGGTCGTACGACTTCTTGTCGATCTGCTCCAGCTCCGCGAGCGGGACGGTGTTGCGGATGCCCGCCACGACGTCCTCGCCCTGGGCGTTCTGCAGGTAGTCGCCGTAGACGCCCTGGTGGCCGGAGGCGGGGTCGCGGGTGAAGGCGACGCCGGTGCCGGAGTCGGGGCCCAGGTTGCCGAAGACCATCGAGCAGACGTTGACGGCCGTGCCGAGGTCGTGCGGAATGCGCTCCTGGCGGCGGTAGAGCTTGGCCCGGTCGCCGTTCCAGGAGTCGAACACGGCCTTGATGGCGAGGTCCATCTGCTCGCGCGGGTCCTGCGGGAAGTCCCGGCCGGCCTCCTTCTTGACGATCTTCTTGAAGGAGGTGACGAGCTTCTTCAGGTCCGCGGCCTCCAGCTCGGTGTCGACCGTGACCTTCTTGGCCTCCTTGGCCTTCTCCAGCGCCTCCTCGAAGAGGTCGCCGTCGACGCCGAGGACGGTCTTGCCGAACATCTGGATGAGGCGGCGGTAGGAGTCCCAGGCGAACCGCTCGTCGCCGGCCTGCTTGGCCAGGCCCTGCACCGACTTGTCGGACAGGCCGATGTTGAGGACGGTGTCCATCATGCCGGGCATGGAGAACTTGGCGCCCGAGCGGACCGACACGAGGAGGGGATTGTCGGCCTGTCCGAGCTTCTTGCCCATCTTCTGCTCCAGCGCGTCGAGGTGCGCACTCACCTCGTCACGCAGTGCCGCGGGCTCCTCGCCGCTGTCGAGGTAGACCTTGCAGGCCTCGGTGGTGATGGTGAAGCCCGGAGGGACGGGAAGACCCAGGTTGGTCATCTCGGCGAGGTTCGCGCCCTTGCCGCCGAGGAGGTCCTTGAGGTCCTTGTTGCCCTCGGTGAAGTCGTAAACGAACTTCACGCCCTCAACGCTCTTGCCGGATTCGGCTACCTGGGGATCTTTGTTTTCCGACACGGGTCTCGACTCCTCGAGGACGCGGTGGCTGCCCTGACGGCGAGGAACATACCCAGATCGAAGGCGCCTGGGTACGTCTACTTGCGCGTCATACGCCTGTAACCACTCGTCCGCCACTGGATCGAAAGTCAAGGCTTGGTAAGCGATGGCGGCCATATGTTTTCACTTCTTGAACCCATCACCTCCCGTAGACGCAGATTGTCGCTCATGTGAGCGGACTGCAACACGTCTGATTTCGATCGATGAACGATCAAGGGGTGGCACTGAGTGCCACACCTTTCAGAAGTGCAGCCGTGCATGATCCGCTCATCTGAGCGCAGCCCTTATCAAGGGTGGCGAGAATCACGCTGCCACAGGCGACGGAGTTTCACCATGCGGACGCCGCCGGGAGACCGCAACCGGGCCGTCACACACCCAGCGCGCGCAGCCGCTCCTCCACCCGCTCCGGCGCGAACAGGTACTCCACGACCAGCGCACCGGCCCCCACCAGCGCGGCCCGCTCCCCGAGCCGTGAGGTGACGACGTCCAGCCGCGCCGTGGAGCGCGGCAGCGCACGCTGGTAGAGCAGTTCCCGGACGCCGGTCAGGAAGGGTGTTCCGGCCAGATCTCCGGCGATCATCAGCACGCCGGGGTTGAGCAGCGTCACGACGGTCGCCAGCACGTCCCCCACCCGGCGCCCGGCCTCCCGCGCCAGACCCACCGCCTCCGGATGCCCGGCCGCCAGCAGCTCCCGTACGTCCGAGCCGGACGCCGCCGGCACCCCGGTCTCGGCCAGCCGCCGGGCCACGGCGCCCCCGCTGGCGACGGCGGCCAGGCAGCCGTACGCACCGCACCGGCACAGCGCGTCGGCGCCCTCGGGCACCCGGATGTGGCCGATGTCGCCGGCCCCGCCGTCGATGCCCCGGTAGACCGAGCCCCCGACGACGACGCCCGCGCCGATGCCGGTGGAGACCTTGACGAGGACGAAGGCCGAGCAGTCGGGGTGACCGGCGCGGTGTTCGCCGTATGCCATCAGGTTGGCGTCGTTGTCGACCAGGACGGGGACGGGCGCGGCGCCGGTGTGCTCGGTGAGCGCCCGGGCCAGCCGCCCGCGTATGTCGTAGCCGTCCCAGCCGGGCATGATCGGGGGCTGGACGACCCGGCCGGTGTCCGTGTCGACCGGGCCGGGCA
Source organism: Streptomyces chromofuscus (assembly GCF_015160875.1). Lineage (NCBI taxonomy): Bacteria > Bacillati > Actinomycetota > Actinomycetes > Kitasatosporales > Streptomycetaceae > Streptomyces > Streptomyces chromofuscus. The sequence continues at coordinate 2,672,390 of NZ_CP063374.1, forward strand.
CCGCGAGGCCGATGCCGCAGACCTCGTCGCCGGTGTGGCCGGCCTTCTGCAGCAACGTGGCGAACCAGCGGCCGAGTTCGCCGAGCACCGGCTCCGGTCCGTCCTCGATGACCAGCGTGCCGCTGTGCTCGGCGAGGATCTCGCCGGTCAGGGAGAGGACGGCCGCCCGGGCGTGCCGGGTGTCCAGGTCGGCGGCGAGGACGACCGCGTGTTCGTCGTCGAACTCCAGGGTGATGGAAGGACGGCCGCCGAGCGGGGAGTCCACCGGGCCGCCGGCCCCCTCACGCAACCAGCCGGCACGGAAGAGACGGTCGAGGCGCTGCCCGACGGTGGCCCGGGACAGGCCGGTGACCTGCTGGAGCGCGCCGCGCGTGGTGGCGCGGCCACTCCGCACGAGTTCCAGCAGTTCACCAGCGCTGGTCTGGCTCGCGCTGCGTCCGGACATGCGCACCCCCTTGTGTTTCCCAACCCTGCATTACATAGTGGGTTATGCGTGTTAAATAGACGTAACTCTACGGTAGCCGAGGCCGAAGCGGTCGGCCGGACGTCTTTTCGGGGAGCCCCGAGTGGATCGCACTGCCCAACTCACCCATCGTCCGGCACCCCGCGCGACCGCATACGATCCGGGCCCGGCGGCGGAGTCACCGCACCTCAGGGCCGAGCGGGTGCTGGCGGCCAACTGGACCGGAACGTCGACCGTGCCCTCGCGCGGGCTGTACCCCCACCAGTGGTCCTGGGACTCGGCGTTCATCGCGATCGGGCTGCGGCACGTGTCGCCGTTACGGGCCCAGACGGAGCTGGAGACGCTGCTCGCCGCGCAGTGGGGCGACGGGCGCATCCCGCACATCGTCTTCAACCCCTCCGTTCCGCTCGACGCGTACTTCCCGAGCCCCGACTTCTGGCGCTCCTCGACCGCGGGGCGCGCTGCGGGCGCCCCGCGCACCGTACAGACGTCCGGCATCGTGCAGCCACCGGTGCACGCGCTGGCGGCGTGGCTGGTGCACTGCGCCGACCCGGGGCTGTCGCGGGCGCGCGGCTTCCTCGCGGGTGTGTACCCGCGACTGGCGGCCTGGCACCGCTATCTGCTGCACCGGCGTGACCTGGGCGGCGCAGGGCTCGCGTCCGTGGTGCACCCCTGGGAGCAGGGCATGGACAACAGCCCCTGCTGGGACGCCCCGCTGGCCCGCGTCACCCCGGCCCCGGCCCGCTCCTTCCGCCGCGCCGACCTCGACCACGGCGCACCCGAGGACCGGCCGACGGACCTGGACTACGGACGGTACGTGCGACTGGCGGCGGACTACCGGGACCGCGGTTACCGGGACGGGCGGCACGAGGAGCGGGGCGCCGGGCCGGGCGAGGATCAGGACACCGGACCAGGTGGACGGCGGGGCGCCGCGCCGAGCGGAGGGCAGGGTGCCGCGCCGGATGGGAAGCGAGGCCCCGGGCCGGACGGGGGGCACGGCGTCGGGGTGGGGGACTTCGCGGCGGAGGATCCGGCGTTCAACGCGCTGCTGATCGCCTCGGAGCACGCGCTGGCGCGGATCGCGCGGGAGTTGGGCGCGACGGGCACGGCCCGGCACGCGCGGGCGGAGCGGCTGACGAGGGTCCTGGTCGAGCGGTTGTGGGATCCGGCGCGGGGGATGTTCCTCTGCCGGGACCTGCGCGGCGGCGGGCCGATCCCCGAGCGCTGCGTCTCCGGCCTGGTCCCCCTGCTCCTGCCGGCCCTTCCCCACGACATCGCCGCTGCCCTCGTGCGCACCCTGGGCGGCCCGCACTTCGGCGCCCGGCTCGTGCCCAGCTACGACCTCCGCGGCGAGGCCTTCGACCCGCACCGGTACTGGCGCGGGCCCGCGTGGTTCAACACCGGCTGGCTGCTGGAGCGAGGGCTCAGGACGCACGGCGCGACCGAGCGGGCCGACGCCCTGCGCGACGCGATGATCGACACCGCCGACGCGTCCGGGTTCGCGGAGTACGTGGACCCGCACACCGGCGAGGCCCGCGGCGCGACCGGCTTCGGCTGGACCGCCGCGCTCACGCTCGACCTACTGGCGGCCAAGGGCGCCGACGGAGCCAAGGGAGGGGACCGGGGATGACGGACCGGCATCATCTGCTCGTGCACGGCGGGACGTTCGCCGCCGTCGGCAACGGCGGGGACATCAGCGGCGTGCGGGGCAGCACCGCACCGGACGGCCTCTTCGTCCGGGACGCCCGGCATCTGAGCCGCTGGCAGCTCACCGTCGACGGGGCCGTGCCCGAGGCCCTCAGTCCCGTCGCCGACGGGGACACCGCCCGCTGCGTCCTCGTCCCGCGCGGCGGTCGGCAGGAGCCCTGCGCGTACGCGGTCTTCCGGGAGCAGGCCGTCGGGGACAGCTCGTTCGTCGAGCTGCTGCGCGTCACCAGCAACCGCCCGGTGCCGGTCACGGTCCGCCTCGCGCTGACCGTCGACGCCGACTTCACCGACCAGTTCGAGCTGCGCTCGGACCACCGCACGTACGCCAAGACCGGCGCCGTGCGCTCCCGCCGGGTCGTCGACGACGGCGTGGAGTTCACGTACCAGCGCGGTGGGTGGCGGTCCCGTACGACCGTGACCGCCGATCCCGCCCCGGACGCCGTGGAGGAGACCGGGACCGGCGCCCGGCGCCTCGTGTGGGCCCTCGATCTCCAGCCGCACGGCACCGCAGAACTGACCCTGCGGGTCATCGCCCGCCCGCACGGCGAGCAGCGGGCGCTGCGCGTGCCCCGCTCCCCCGCCGCCGTCAACGAGCAGCTCCTCGCCATGGAGGGCGGGTTCGTCGAGGGCGTCGCCTTCCCGACGGGCTGGCCGGAGCTGGCGGCGGCCTGTGCGCGCGGCCTCGCCGACCTGGCCGCGCTGCAGGTCCCGGCCACCGGGCCGGACGGGGAGGAGCTGCGCGTCCCGGCCGCCGGAGCGCCCTGGTTCCTCACCCTGCTGGGCCGCGACGCGCTCCTGACCTCGCTGTTCGCCCTCCCCTACCGCCCGCAGCTGGCCGCCGCCACCCTCCCCGCCCTCGCCGCCGCCCAGGCGACGGGGACGGACCCCGGTGCGGTCGCCCAGCCCGGCAAGATCGTGCACGAGGTGCGGCACGGCGAGCTGGCGCACTTCGGGCAGGTGCCGTACGGGCGGTATTACGGCTCGGTGGACGCGACCCCGCTGTTCCTGGTGCTTCTCGGGGCGTACACCGAGGGGACGGCCGACACCCGCCTGGCCCGCCGGCTGGAGCCGCACGCCCGGGCGGCCGTCGGCTGGATGCTGGACCACGGCGGGCTGACCTCCCGCGGCTACCTCGTCTACCGCGCCGACCGGGGCGGCCTCGCCAACCAGAACTGGAAGGACTCCCCGGGCGCCATCTGCTGCGCCGACGGCACCCGCCCGAGCGGCCCGGTGATGGCGGCGGGCGCGCAGGGGTACGCGTACGACGCGCTGCGCCGCACGGCGTGGCTGGCCCGCACGGTGTGGGACGACGAGACGTACGCGGCGCTGCTGGAGCAGGCGGCCGGTGACCTCCGCGACCGTTTCCAGCGGGACTTCTGGATGCCGGACCGGTCCTTCCCCGCGCTCGCGCTGGACGGCGACGGACGCCAGGTGGACGCGCTGGCCTCGGACGCCGGGCACCTGCTGTGGTCGGGGCTGCTCGACAAGGAGTACGGCGAGGTCGTCGGCCGGCGGCTGGTCGAACCCGACTTCTTCTCCGGCTGGGGGGTGCGCACGCTGGCGGCCGGGCAGGGGGCGTACCACCCGCTGTCGTACCACCGCGGCTCGGTGTGGCCGCACGACAACGCGCTGATCGCGCTGGGGCTCGCGCGCTACGGCCTGCACGACGAGGCCCGCACGGTGGCCCACGCGCTGGTCGACGCGGCGACCGCGGCCGGGCACCGGCTGCCGGAGGTGCTCGCCGGCTACGGCCGGGACACGCACGCCGAGCCGGTGCCGTATCCGCACGCGTGTGTGCGGGAGTCGCGGTCGGCGGCGACGCCCCTGGCGTTGCTGACGGCGGTCGGCGGCGCGTGAGTTCGCGACGGGAGTGAACGCGCCGGGGCGGCGGGCCGTACGAGTGGGCGGCGGACCCGTTCCCCACGCCGGGTCCGCCGCTTCTCGGCGCTTTCGTACGGAGGGACCCTCGGGTGGCTGTCTTCACGCGTCCATCGCGGCCGGCGAACGATGACGCACCGGACACCGCGCGGCCCGAGCCGGTCGCGCCCGAGGGCCGTCTCCGGCGCCTGCGCACCGTCCACCCCACCGCCGCCCGCGTCCTGCGCCGCACCGCCACCGCCCTCAGCGCGGCGCTGGTCCTGATGGCGCTGCTCCTGCCCAACACCCTCCACACCGTCACCCCGGGCAAGTTCGCCCGGCTGCCGGTGGAGGGGATCATCGGGGCCGCGGTGCTGCTCGCGCTGCCACGCCGCCCCCGGCTGGTGGCGGCCGTCGTCGCCGGGCTCGGGCTCGCCGCGCTGACGGTGCTGAACCTGCTCGACATGGGCTTCCACGAGTACCTGGGCCGCGGTTTCAACCTCGTCCTCGACTGGGGCCTGCTGGACGACGCCCAGGCGTACACCGAGGACGCGATGGGCGGGGCGGGTGCGACCGCGCTCGCGGTCGGGGCCGTCGCCCTGGCCGTGGCGCTGTTCGCGGTGATGACGCTCGCCACGGTGCGGCTGAGCGACGTCCTGGTGCGGCATCGCACGGTCGCCGCCCGTTCGACGCTCGCCGCCGCCGTCGTGTGGACGCTGTCGTCCGCCCTGGGCATCCAGGTGGCGGGGCTGCCGGTCGCGTCCGACCACGCGGCAGCGCTGCTTCAGGGGCAGGCGCGGCGGGTGCAGTCGACGTTGCGGGACGAGGCGGCGTTCGAACGGGAGGCGAGGCAGGACGCCTTCGGCCGCACGCCCGGCGAGCAGCTCGTCCCGGACCTGCGCGGCAAGGACGTCCTCTTCACGTTCATCGAGAGCTACGGCCGCAGCGCCATCGAGGACCCGCGGATCTCACCCGGTGTCCGCCGGACCCTCGACGCCGGCACGAAGTCCCTCGCCGAGGCGGGCTTCGCCGCGAAGAGCGGCTGGCTGACCTCGGCGACCTACGGCGGCAGCAGCTGGCTCGGCCACTCCACGTTCCTGTCCGGTCTGTGGGTCGACAGCCAGCAGCGCTACACGACCGTCACCTCCGGCGACCACCTCACGCTGACCAAGGCGTTCCAGAAGACGGGCGACTGGCGGACGGTCGGGATCATGCCGGGTGTGCAGAAGGCCTGGCCGGAGGCGGGCTTCTACGGGCTGGACAACGTGTACAACGCCTTCGAACTCGGCTACCGCGGGCCGAAGTTCAGCTGGTCGACCATGCCGGACCAGTACGCGCTGGAGGCGTTCCAGCGGTTGGAGCACGGCAGGAAACGCGACAAGCCGCTGATGGCGGAGATCATCCTGACCTCCAGCCACCAGCCCTGGTCGCCGCTGCCGCGGATGGTCGGCTGGGAGGACCTCGGCGACGGCTCGCTGTTCGGACCGATCCAGCGGGCGGGCACGAACCCGGCGGCCGTGGTCGCCGACGGAACCCGCTCCAAGGAGGAGTACGGCAAGTCCGTCCAGTACTCCGTCACCAGCCTCACCCAGTGGCTGGAGCGGTACGGCACCGAGGACACCGTCCTGGTCTTCCTCGGCGACCACCAGCCCATCGCCCGGGTCAGCGGGCACCGGGCCGTCCGGGACGTGCCGGTGACGGTCGTCGCCAAGGACCCGAAGGTGCTGGACGCGATCGCGGGCTGGGGCTGGACGGACGGGCTGCGGCCCGCGCGGGACGCGCCGGTGTGGCGGATGAGCGACTTCCGGGACCGCTTCCTGACGGCGTACGGCTCGACCCCGTCGGGCGGAAGGGGCTGATCAGCCGCCCGAGGTGTCCAGCTCGGCGTCCTCGCCGACGCCCGCGCAGTCGTAGGGGTCCTTCAGCCAGCCGTCCGGCAGGACGACACGGTTGTTCCCGGAGGTACGGCCGCGCGGCCCGTCGGCGCCGGCGGGCCAGGGCTGGTCGAGGTCCAGCTCGTCGAGCCCGGCGCGCAGTTCCTCCAGCGAGGACGTGACCGCGAGGCGCTTGCGCATCTCCGAGCCGACAGCGAAGCCCTTCAGGTACCAGGCGACGTGCTTGCGGAAGTCGATGACGCCCCGCGACTCGTCGCCGATCCACTCGCCGAGCAGGGTGGCGTGGCGGACCATGACGTCGGCGACCTCGCGGAGGGCGGGCCGCGCGACGTCCTGGTCGCGCCCCTCGAACGCGGCCACGAGGTCGGCGAACAGCCACGGCCGCCCCAGGCACCCGCGTCCGACCACGACTCCGTCGCAGCCGGTGCGCCGCACCATGCGCACCGCGTCCTCGGCCGACCAGATGTCTCCGTTGCCGAGCACCGGGATCTCCGGCACGTGCTCCTTCAGCCGGGCGATGGCGTCCCAGTCGGCGGTGCCGCCGTAGTGCTGGGCGGCGGTACGGCCGTGCAGGGCGATCGCGGTGACGCCCTCCTCGACGGCGATGCGGCCGGCGTCGAGGTAGGTGATGTGGTCGTCGTCGATGCCCTTGCGCATCTTCATCGTCACGGGCAGCTCACCGGCGCCGCTGACGGCCTCGCGCAGGATGGCGCGCAGCAGGTTCCGCTTGAACGGCAGCGCGGAGCCGCCGCCCTTGCGGGTGACCTTCGGCACCGGGCAGCCGAAGTTCAGGTCGATGTGGTCGGCGAGGTCCTCCTCCACGATCATGCGGACGGCCTTGCCGACGGTCGCCGGGTCCACGCCGTAGAGCTGGATCGAACGGGGCCGCTCGCTCGCGTCGAAGTGGACCAGCTGCATGGTCTTCTCGTTGCGCTCGACCAGCGCCCTGGTCGTGATCATCTCGCTCACGAACAGGCCCTTGCCGCCGCCGGCTCCAGCCTTTGCTTCGCCTCCGGCGAAGGATTCGCCTTCGGCGAATGCCCGGCACAGGGTGCGGAAGGGCGCGTTGGTGATCCCGGCCATGGGGGCCAGGACGACGGGCGGCTGGACGGTGTGCGGACCGATCTGCAGGGGCGTGGGCATTCCTCCATTGTGCCGTGCAATGAGTTCGTAAAAATCGTTAGTTAGCCGCACTATCGAAATCGGCGTACGATGGAGCGCATGCCCGAGCTCAGCCCCCGCCGACGCCTGCTGGTCCTCGCGATCTGCTGCATGAGCCTGCTGATCGTCAGCCTCGACAACACGATCCTGAACGTCGCCCTGCCCTCGATGCAGAAGGACCTGGGCGCCACCACCTCGGGACTCCAGTGGACGATCGACGCCTACACCCTCGTCCTCGCGTCCCTGCTGATGCTCGCGGGCTCCACGGCCGACCGGATCGGCCGCAAGCGGGTCTTCATGGCGGGCCTGATCGTCTTCACCATCGGCTCGGCGCTGTGCTCGGTCGCGCCGGACCTGGACACCCTGGTGGTCTTCCGCATGGTGCAGGCGGTGGGCGGCTCGATGCTGAACCCGGTCGCCATGTCGATCATCACCAACACCTTCACCGACCCGCGTGAGCGCGCCCGCGCGATCGGTGCGTGGGGCGCGGTGGTCGGCATCTCGATGGCCGCGGGCCCGCTGGTGGGCGGCCTGCTGGTCGAGGCGGTGAGCTGGCGCGCGATCTTCTGGGTCAACCTCCCGGTGGGGGCCGCCGCCCTGCTGCTGACGCTGCGGTACGTCCCGGAGTCCCGCGCGCCGAGGGCCCGTCGCCCAGACCCGGTCGGCCAGGGCCTGGTGATCGCCCTCTTCGGCTCCCTGACGTACGCGATCATCGAGGCGCCGAACGCCGGGGGCGCGACGGTGCTGCCGTTCGCGGCGGTGGCCGTGGCCGCGCTGCTGGGTCTCCTCGCCTACGAGCCGCGCCGGGCGGAGCCGTTGATCGACCTGCGCTTCTTCCGTTCGGCGCCCTTCAGCGGGGCGACGGTGATCGCGGTCAGCGCGTTCGCGGCGCTGGGCGGGTTCCTGTTCCTGTCGACGCTGTACCTCCAGAACGTCCGTGGGCTGGACGCGTTGCACGCCGGGCTGTGGATGCTGCCGATGGCGGTGCCGACGTTCCTGTGCGCGCCGCTGGCCGGGAGGCTGGTGGGCAGCCGGGGGCCTCGGGTGCCGCTCCTGGTCGCGGGGCTGGCGATGACGGCCGGCACGGTGCTGTTCGCGGGGTTCCGGGCCGAGACCTCCGACGTCACGCTGTTCGTCGGGTACGTGCTGTTCGGTGTGGGCTTCGGCTTCGTGAACGCGCCGATCACCAACACCGCGGTGTCCGGCATGCCGCGGGCGCAGGCGGGCGTGGCGGCGGCGGTCGCCTCCACCAGCCGGCAACTGGGGCAGACCCTGGGCGTGGCGGTCGTCGGGGCGGTGCTGGCCGCAGGGATCGGAACGTCGTCGTACCGGGAGGCGTTCGTCCCGGCCGCCCGGCCGGGCTGGTGGGTCCTCGTCGTGTGCGGGACGTCCGTGCTGGTTTTCGGCCTGCTGACCAGCGGGCGATGGGCCCGGCGGACCGCCGCGCGGACGGCCGAGCGGTTGGCGTCGGACGAGGTGCGCGAGGTCGTGCGGGTCGGGGAGCGCGCCTAGCGGGAGATCATGGCGTCGGGCAGCGTGCTCGGGGTACCGGTCTGCGGGCGAGGGCACAGCTTGGCCAACTCGACGTGAAGAGATCCCCGTTGATGTTGATCCTGCTGCACACTCCTTGCTGCGCGAAGAGACCCGGACCGGACGCTGGAGGCGTCATGCCGCAGATCGACACGAGCAAGGTCAGCCGGTGGGACCAGCACGGACGCGAACACGTGGTCCGCGTCCAGCGCATCGGGGTGCAACGCACGATCAGGTGCGACACCTGCGGCTGGCGCCGGGGTGCGCAGTTCCTGCCCTGGCTGAAGGCGGAGGAGCACCTCGCCGAGGCGCATCAGGCGACGGTCGACCCGGCGGGGACCTGACCGCACGCCGGCGTCAGGCCCGCAGCCCGCGCACCACCAGGTCCACCAGCGCCGCGAAGTCCTCCTCCACCCCCGGCCGCGTCCACTCCGCGGCGTAACAGGGGTCGTGGAAGCGCCCGGTGGCGTGGAACACCGCGCGCGCCGTGCCCTCGGCGTCGGCGGTGGCAAAGGTGCCCGCCGCCACCCCCGCCTCGACGATCCGGGTCAGCTGGGCGACGAGGTCGGCTATGTGCTCCGGCACCGCCGCACCGCTCTCGCCGGTGAGCACCATGTACGTGGCGAACAGCTCCGGATCGTCGCCCGCCTTGCGACGCTTGGCGTCGAACAGCCCCCGCAGCCAGTCCCGCAGGCGCGCCTGCGGGTCCCGGTCCTCGGCGACGATCCCGGCCAGCGCCGCGGACGTGCGGTCCAGCCACCGCTTGGTGACGGCCTCCCGAAGGGCGGCCTTGGTGCGGAAGTGCCGGTAGACGCTGCCGTGGCTGACGCCGAGCGCGCGGGCCACGTCGACCACGGTGGCCTTGGCCGGGCCGTGACGGCGCAGCACCTCCTCGGTCGTCTCGAGGATGCGCTCGGTGGTCAGGGTCTCGCTGGTCGGGGACATGGGGTGACCGTACCGCGGGCCCGGATCAGCGTTCGCTGTCGAGGTGCGCCATCTGCTGCGTCGGGTAGCGGTCGCCGGCGGCCGCGTCCGCGGGCACGGCCTCCTCGATCGCCCGCAGGTCGGCCTCGTCCAGCCGCACGTCCAGCGCGCCCAGCGCCTCGGTCAGCCGGTCCCGGCGGCGGGCGCCGACCAGCGGCACGATGTCCTCGCCGCGTGAGAGCACCCAGGCGATGGCGATCTGCGCGACGCTCACGCCCTTCTCCTCGGCGACCTTCCGCAGGGCCTCCACCAGGTTCAGGTTGTGCCGGAGGTTCTCGCCCTGGAAGCGGGGCGACAGCGCGCGGAAGTCGTTCGCGGCGAGCTGCCGGTCGGCCGTGAAGTGGCCGGAGATCAGCCCGCGCGACAGGACGCCGTAGGCGGTGACGCCGATGCCCAGCTCACGGGCGGTCGGCAGGATCTCCGTCTCGATGCCGCGCGAGATCAGCGAGTACTCGATCTGGAGGTCGCAGATCGGGGCGGTGGCGGCGGCCCGGCGGATCGTCTCGGCGCCGACCTCGCTGAGGCCGATGTGCCGGACGTGCCCCTTCTCGACCAGTTCCGCCATCGCGCCGACCGTCTCCTCGATCGGCACGGCCGGGTCGAGGCGGGAGAGCCGGTAGACGTCGATGTGGTCGACGCCGAGGCGCCCGAGGGAGTAGGCGGCGAAGTTCTTCACGGCGGCCGGGCGGCCGTCGTAGCCCGTCCAGCCGCCGTCCGGGTCGCGCAGGGCGCCGAACTTCACGCTGAGCAGCGCCTGTTCCCGCCGGGCGGCGGGCGCGGCGCGCAGGGCTTCGCCGATCAGCATCTCGTTGTGGCCCATGCCGTAGAAGTCGCCGGTGTCGAGCAGGGTGACGCCGGCTTCCAGGGCCGCGTGGATGGTGGCGACGGACTCGGCCCGGTCCGCGTCGCCGTACACGGCGGACATGCCCATGCAGCCGAGGCCGAGGGCGGAGACCTGGGGGCCGGTGGTTCCAAGGGTGCGTGTCTGCATCGTCATGCCTCCACCCTGCCCTAGCAGCTGACAAATTTCAATATCTGTCATTCGTCAGCTGTCACCCACCGCGGACGCCACCCGAACCTCTCGACGCATGGTCTGGGCCGCGCGCAGTGCCATGTCTACGACACCTCACCGCACCCCCATCGGGAGGCCTCGCATGATCCGCCGCGCCCCGCGCCTGCTCGCCGCCGCACTGGCGGCCGTCTGCCTGACCCAACTCCCCGCCGCCCCCCACCGCCTCCGCCGCCGACACCTGCCCGAAACGAACGCGCGGTTCCCCGCACCCTCGAAAGGGCGCGGGGAACCGCGCGGTGGACCGTGGACGACGCGCACCTGGCGGGGTGACCCCCGGCCGGGCAAGGGCGCCGCCGCGCCGATCGACTAGCAGCCGACCAGGCGCCCGGCCAGGTAGCCCTCGATCTGGTCCAGGGACACCCGCTCCTGCTTCATGGTGTCGCGCTCGCGCACGGTCACCGCGTTGTCCTCCAGGGTGTCGAAGTCGACCGTCACGCAGTACGGCGTGCCGATCTCGTCCTGGCGGCGGTAGCGGCGGCCGATCGCGCCGGCGTCGTCGAACTCGATGTTCCAGTTCTGGCGGAGCGCCTGGGCGAGGCCCTTGGCCTTCGGGGACAGCTCGGGGTTGCGGGACAGCGGCAGCACCGCGACCTTCACCGGGGCCAGGCGGTGGTCCAGGCGCAGCACGGTGCGCTTCTCCATCTTGCCCTTGGCGTTGGGCGCCTCGTCCTCGACGTAGGCGTCGAGCAGGAACGCCAGCATCGCGCGGCCGACACCGGCCGCGGGCTCGATGACGTACGGCGTCCAGCGCTCGCCGGCCTCCTGGTCGAAGTACGAGAGGTCCTGGCCGGAGGCCTTGGAGTGGGCCGACAGGTCGTAGTCGGTGCGGTTGGCGACGCCCTCCAGCTCACCCCACTCGCTGCCGCCGAACTGGAAGCGGTACTCGATGTCGGCGGTGCGCTTGGAGTAGTGGGAGAGCTTCTCCTTCGGGTGCTCGTACCACCGCATGTTCTCCTCGCGCAGGCCCAGGCCGGTGTACCAGTTCCAGCGCTGCTGCATCCAGTACTCCTGCCACTGCTCGTCCTCGCCCGGCTTGACGAAGAACTCCATCTCCATCTGCTCGAACTCGCGGGTGCGGAAGATGAAGTTGCCCGGCGTGATCTCGTTGCGGAACGACTTGCCCATCTGGGCGATGCCGAACGGCGGCTTGCGGCGCGAGGTGGTCTGGACCTGGGCGAAGTTGGTGAAGATGCCCTGCGCGGTCTCGGGGCGCAGGTAGGCGACGGAGCCGCTGTCCTGCGTCGGGCCGAGGTGCGTGGACAGCAGACCCGAGAACTGCTTGGGCTCGGTGAACTGGCCCTTGGTGCCGCAGTTCGGGCAGTTGATGTCGGCGAGGCCGTTCTCCGGGGCGCGGCCCTTCTTCTCCTCGTACGCCTCCTCCAGGTGGTCCGCGCGGAACCGCTTGTGGCAGGAGGTGCACTCGGTGAGCGGGTCGGTGAAGGTGGCGACGTGACCGGAGGCGACCCAGACCTCGGGGGCCAGGATGACGGACGAGTCGATACCGACGACGTCCTCGCGCGACGTCACCATGTAGCGCCACCACTGACGCTTGAGGTTCTCCTTGAGCTCGACACCCAGGGGCCCGTAGTCCCAGGCGGCCTTCTGGCCGCCGTAGATCTCACTACAAGGGAAAACGAAGCCACGGCGCTTGCTCAGGCTGACGATGGTGTCGATCTTGTCGGCGGCCACGGTGCTCTCTTCATTACGACGACGGGCGACGAAGCGAGATGCTTCCAGCGAATGATTCAGGTTACCGGCGCGGACTCCCCCTGAACCAAATCGGGCCGCTCCTCGAACCGAATCGGCGGTTTGTTGACAACGGTTTCCACTTTTGTTGAAAATGACTCTCATGAACATACGACGACGCCTCATACCCGCGGCAGCACTGGCCGCCCTCAGCCTCACTGCCGTCTCCGCCTGCTCCAGCGGCGGCGCGAGCGCGGAGAACGCGGGTACCACGGACAAGTTCGACGTCGTCGCCTCGTTCTACCCGATGCAGTTCCTGGCCGAGCAGATCGGCGGGGACCACGTGAACGTCACCACCCTGACCGAGCCGGGTCAGGAGCCGCACGACCTGGAGATCAGCGCCCGGCAGACCGCGCAGCTCCAGGAGGCGGACGCCATCCTCTACCTCAAGAGCCTCCAGCCCGCCGTCGACGAGGCCGTCACCCAGTCCCAGGTGAAGACCAAGGTCGACGCGACGACGCTCACCTCTCTCGAGGAGCACGGCACCGAGGTCGGCGGCCACGCCGAGGAGCACGCCGAGGAGGACGGTCACGGCCACGAGGAGGAGGGCGGCCTCGACCCCCACGTCTGGCTGGACCCGGTGAAGTACGCGGAGATCGCCGAGGGCGTCGGCGAGGCCTTCGAGAAGGCCGACCCCGACCACGCCGCGGACTACCGGAAGAACACCGCGGCCCTGATCAAGAAGCTCGACACCCTCGACACCGAGTTCACGGACGGCCTGCGGAACACCCGGACCAAGGTCTTCATCACCACGCACGCCGCCTTCGGCTACCTCGCCGAGCGCTACGGCCTCACCGAGGAGGCCATCAGCGGCCTGGACCCGGAGTCCGAGCCCAGCGGGGCCCGCGTGAAGGAGCTCGCCGAGATCGCCGGGGCCGACGGCGTGACCACGGTCTTCTACGAGACACTGGTGTCCGACAAGACCGCCAGGACCATCGCCCAGGACGCGAACCTGGAGACGGACGTCCTCGACCCGGTCGAGGGCATCACCGACAAGTCCCGGGGCGACGACTACATCCAGGTCATGCGGGCCAACCTCAAGGCGCTGCAGACGGCCCTGGAAGCCAAGTGACCGTTACGGAGGACGCCATGGGCGCCACGGGAGAGTCCGTCATATCCATGCGCGGTGTCCGCGCCGACCTGGGCTCGCGGCCCGTGCTGCGCGGCATCGACCTCACCGTGCGCCGCGGCGAGGTCGTCGCGCTGCTCGGCGCGAACGGCTCGGGCAAGTCGACGGCGGTGCGCAGCGTCATCGGGCAGGTGCCGGTCGGCGCCGGGCAGATCGAGCTGTTCGGGACGCCGCGGGACCGGTTCCGCGACTGGGCGCGGGTGGGATACGTCCCGCAGCGCACCACCGCCGCGGGCGGGGTGCCCGCCACGGTGACCGAGGTGGTCTCCTCCGGGCGGCTCGCCAGGGCCCGCTTCGGGCTGCTGCGCAAGGCGGACCACGAGGCGGTACGCCGGGCCCTGGAGCTGGTCGGCATGGCCGACCGGGCCAGGGACTCCGTGGGCGCCCTCTCCGGAGGCCAGCACCAGCGGGTGCTGATCGCCCGGGCCCTCGCCTGCGAACCCGAGCTGCTGATCATGGACGAGCCGATGGCGGGCGTCGACCTGACCAGCCAGGAGGTGCTCGCGCGGACCCTCAGGGACCAGGTCGCCTCCGGTACGACGGTCCTGCTCGTCCTGCACGAACTGGGCCCGCTGGAGCCGCTGATCGACCGGGCGGTCGTGCTGCGCGACGGCTGCGTGCTGCACGACGGCCCGCCGCCGAAGGCGGTCGGCCAGCACGCGCTGCCCGGCCACGACCACGTCCACCCCCACGCGGCGCACGACGCCGAACCGATCCGCACGGGACTGCTCAGCTGATGGAATTCCTCGACTACGCCTTCATGCAGCGGGCCCTGCTCGCCGCGGTCCTGGTCGGCATCACGGCCCCCGCGATCGGCATCTACCTCGTGCAGCGCCGCCAGGCCCTGATGGGCGACGGCATCGGCCATGTCGCCATGACCGGCGTCGGCCTGGGTTTCCTGCTCTCCTGGTCGCCGGTGTGGATGGCGACGCTGGTGTCCGTCCTGGGCGCGGTGCTCATGGAGCTGATCCGCTGGTTCGGCCGGACCCGCGGCGACATCGCCCTCGCGATGCTCTTCTACGGCGGCATGGCCGGCGGCGTGATGTTCATCAACCTCGCGCCGACCGGCTCCAACGCGAACCTCACGTCGTACCTCTTCGGCTCCCTGTCGACGGTCAGCGCGTCGGACGTGACCGCGATCTGCCTGCTCGCGGCCTTCGTGGTCCTGGTCACCGTCGGGCTGCGCCGGCAGCTGTTCGCGGTCAGCCAGGACGAGGAGTTCGCGCGGGTGACGGGGCTTCCGGTGCGGGCGCTGAACCTGCTGACGGCGATCACCGCGGCCGTCACGGTCACCGTGGCGATGCGGGTGGTCGGCCTGCTGCTGGTGTCCGCGCTGATGGTGGTGCCGGTGGCCGCCGCCCAGCAGCTCACGCGCAGCTTCGCGGCGACGTTCGCGATCGCGGTCGCCATCGGCGTGGCCGTCACCCTCGGCGGCACGGTCACCTCGTACTACCAGGACGTTCCGCCCGGCGCGACCATCGTGCTGCTGACCATCGGCGCGTTCGTCGTGCTGACCGCGCTGGCGGCTCCGCTGGCCCGGCGGCGCGCGCGGGCCCTGGCCGCGGCGCAGCCCGCGGGGGACCCGGCGGAGTGCGCGATTCCGGCCACGCGGGGCGCCGACGACGAGATCGGCGTCTGACCGCGCCCGGTGCGGGCTGGCACAATGGCCCGTCAGAAACAGAGGCAAGGAGGCAACCGGTGACCACCGCTGGACCGCCCGTGAAGGGCCGCGCCACCCGGCAGCGTGCCGCCGTGGCGGCAGCCCTGGAAGAGGTCGAGGAGTTCCGCAGCGCGCAGGAACTGCACGACATGCTCAAGCACAAGGGCGACGCCGTCGGGCTCACCACGGTCTACCGCACCCTCCAGTCCCTCGCCGACGCCGGTGAGGTCGACGTCCTGCGCACCGCCGACGGCGAGTCCGTCTACCGCCGCTGCTCCACCGGCGAGCACCACCATCACCTCGTCTGCCGTGGCTGCGGCAAGGCGGTCGAGGTGGAGGGCCCTGCGGTCGAGACGTGGGCGGAGGCCATCGCCTCCGAGCACGGCTTCGTCAACGTGGCGCACACGGTGGAGATCTTCGGCACCTGCGCGGACTGCGCGGCTGCCTGCGGCGCCTGAGGCCGTCGGGACAGGCGCTTCAGGGCAGCATGTCGCCGCGGTTCACGCAGGAGTAGGAGCCGTCGTCGTTGCGTCCCACGCTGTCGTAGGACCAGCAGTGCAGCATCGGCGCGAGCGTCCACATCCGCAGCACGATGAGGGCCGCGATGCAGGCGGCGGTGATCCACCCCGCGTACGACCGCGGGCCGGTCAGCGCGAGACCGCCCGCGGTGACCAGGACGGCGAAGACCAGCATCCAGACGACCACCGGGGCCAGGTTCTCCCGCAGCCCCGGAAACGTCTCCATCTCGACCGTGCCGAGGAAGGCGAACAGCACGACCAGCCCGGCGAAGGCGAACACGACGGCCGCCGCGCAGCCCCGGGCGAGCCTCGTGCGGCGGCTCATACGACGGGCAGACGCCGGGCCAGCAGCGCGCGCAGCCGGTCCGCGTCGGCCTCGGCGCGCAGCCCGCGCTTGGGCAGCACCTCGACGAGCAGGATGTTCGGGTCGCGGCTGAGCAGCACGAAGTGGTCGCGGGTCTCGCGGTGGCCGCGGAACACCGACCAGCGCTGTTCGAGCGTCACATACCGGGTTTCGGTCCTGATCCCGTCGTCGGTGACGGTGGCGCGGTACTCGCCCTGCCAGGAGACCGTGCGCAGCGCGTGGTGGGCCTGCGCGTGCGGCATCGCCCAGATGACGGCGGCGCAGAAGACGGCGAGGACGAAGGAGAGCGCCGAGCCCTTCGTGGAGACGGCGCTCTGGGCGGCGAGGGCGAGGAAGACCGCGGTCAGGGCCCAGCGGAGCAGGTGCAGGTGCCGGACCCGCTCCCGTACCCCGACACCGGCGCGCAGATCGCCCCGGGTCGGCCGGTACGCCAGTTCCACCTCGTCGTGCGTGACGGGATCCCGCCCCATGTCCATGACCATGAGGCGGGATCGTACCGCCAGTGATCAGCTTTCCTGCTTGCCCTCCATGGCCAGCAGTTCCTCGTTCGGGATGGCGCCGCCGAAGCGGCGGTCCCGGGACGCGTACTCCACGCAGGCCCGCCACAGGTCGCGGCGGTCGAAGTCCGGCCACAGCACGTCCTGGAAGACCATCTCGGCGTAGGCGCTCTGCCAGAGCAGGTAGTTGGAGGTGCGCTGCTCGCCGCTGGGGCGCAGGAACATGTCGACGTCCGGCATGTCCGGGTAGTAGAGGTAGTTCGCGAAGGTCTTCTCGGTGACCTTCGACGGATCCAGGCGCCCGGCCTTCACGTCCTGCGCCAGCGCCAGGGCCGCGTCGGCGATCTCGGCGCGGCCGCCGTAGTTCATGCAGAAGTACAGGGTCAGCCGGTCGTTGCCCTTGGTCTGCTCCTGCGCGACCTGGAGCTCCTTGGCGACCGACTTCCACAGCTTGGGCATCCGGCCCACCCAGCGCACCCGCACGCCGAGTTCGTCGAGCTGGTCGCGGGTCTTGCGGATGAAGTCGCGGTTGAAGTTCATCAGGAAGCGCACCTCGTCCGGCGACCGCTTCCAGTTCTCGGTGGAGAAGGCGTACAGCGAGATCGCCCCGACGCCCATCTCGATCGCGCCCTGGAGCACGTCCAGCACCCGCTCGGCGCCGACCTTGTGCCCCTCGGTGCGCGGCAGCCCGCGCTCCTTGGCCCAGCGTCCGTTGCCGTCCATGACGATCGCCACGTGGCGGGGGACCAGCTCCCCCGGCAGCTTCGGCGCGCGGGCACCGGACGGGTGCGGCTCCGGCGTCTTGTACTCGCGCCGCTGGCGCCCCAGGAACCCGCGTACGGCCATGTGCTTCTCGTCTCCCTCAGCTCTTACTTCTCGACGTACCGAAGTGAGCGCAGCCCGCGCTCCAGGTGCCAGTGCAGATACGCGGACACCAGCCCGCTGCCCTCCCGCACGTACCGCGGCTCGCACGCGTCCGCGGTCTCCCAGTCTCCCGTAAGCAGCGCCCCGAGGAGTTCCAGGGTCCGGGGCGAGGGGACGACGCTCCCCGGCACCCGGCAGTCCCCGCAGACCGAGCCGCCGGACGACACCGAGAAGAACCGGTTCGGGCCGGGCAGACCGCACTTCACGCAGTCGCTGAAGCTGGGCGCGTAGCCGTTGACGGCGAGGGAGCGCAGCAGGAAGGCGTCGAGGACGAGGTGCGGGGCGTGCTCGCCGCGGGCGAGGGTGCGCAGGGCGCCGACCAGCAGCAGGTACTGCTGCACGGCCGGCTCGCCCTCGTGGTCCGTGAACCGCTCCGCCGTCTCCAGCATCGCCGTCCCGGCGGTGTACCGCGCGTAGTCGGTGACGATGCCGCCGCCGTACGGCGCGATGGTCTCGCTCTGCGTGCACAGCGGCAGCCCGCGGCCCACCAGCTCACTGCCGCGCGCGAAGAACTGCACGTCGACGTGGGAGAACGGCTCCAGCCGGGCCCCGAACTTGGACTTCGTCCGCCGCACGCCGCGCGCCACCGCCCGCACCCGCCCGTGCCCCCGCGTGAGCAGCGTGATGATCCGGTCGGCCTCACCCAGCTTCTGGGTGCGCAGGACGACGCCGTCGTCCCGGAACAGGCTCATCGCGCACCGCCGTGCGGCCGCCGGGGGTGCGCGGGCCGTTCCCCGCGGGACCGCGGCACGGTCCGCTCCGCCTCACCCGGCTTCCGGGTGCGCGGCACGGGGACGTCGGCGCGGGACAGGCTCATGCCGCCATTCTCTCCTACGCGGGCGGCGCGTCCTTCAAGGAACCTCGCCCCGGCTGCGGGCGTTCGCGTACGCGGTCGCCGCGCTCAGCCGCTCCGCCGCGGTGGCCTTGCGCAGGGCCTCCGGGTCGCAGTCCCACTCCTTTCCGCCGCCGACGGCTCTCAGCTGCACGTACGGCCCCTCGTGGCCCATGACGATCCCCACCTTCCCGCTGTGGGCGTCCACGACGTACGAGCCGATCGGCGGCTTCGGCGGCTTCTTCGACTTCATCGGCTTCCGGCCTTTTCCAGTGCGGCGTGCAATTGCATCACCGTGTGGTTCCCCGGCCCCTTCGTGTTTCACTCTTCGCGACCCCCCGGCCACGCGCTGCCTCTACACTCGGCGGGAGTCCGGCCCGCGGACGGGGCCGCGCAGGGAGCGCTGCGGGGGTGAACCCTCGGCCTCGCCACACCCCGCACCGCCTCGGCGTCCGGGCGGCCGTCCTCCGTACGAGAAGGGCGCGCCGAGCCCGGCCAGGTACCCGCTGACCGACGGCATGCCCCGCACCGTGATGCTGTGCGCCGCCCGGCCCTTCCCGCCGAAGGAGCCGTCCGTGCGGATCACCCGGGGTCCGCCGTTCGGACGGGCCGGCGTCGCGGGCCCCGGCGCGACCGGTCCCGGGTCAGCGTTCGGACAGGGGCGCCGGGGCCTCCTGGACCGTCCAGCCGTTGCCGTCGGGGTCCTGGAAGAAGAGGAAGGAGTTCCACTTCTCCTCGCCCCGGCCCTCCGCCCAGCCGGACGCGTCGACGTGCAGGACGGGGGTGACCTCGACCCCGCGACCGACCAGCTCGGCGCGGGCCGCCTCGATGTCCGTGACACACAGCTGCAGGCCCTGGAAGGAGCCGGGGACCATCCGGGACCGGCCCGGCGAGTCCGGCAGGCCGGACTCCAGCACGATGGAGCAGCGCGAGCCGGGCGGGGTGAGCTGGACGAAGCGGCCGCCCGCGAAGTACGCCGCGTCGATGTCGGTGTGGAAACCGCACCGGTCCTCGTAGAAGGCCTTGGCCCGGTCCAGGTCGGCGACCGGCACGGCGATCACCTCCAGGGTCCATTCCATACGCGCACCTCCTCGGCCATGATCGCCCGGCGGTGCGGGCCGCGCCCGTCGACCGCGGCGGACGTGCGCGGGGGCCGGTACACGACCGCGGCCTGCGGCTCGCCGTCCGCTCACCCGTCGGCGCCGGACCTCACCCGACGCCGAACCCGCGGACGTACCGGTGCTGCCACGGTGTCTCGACCGCCCGCCGGTCATAGCGCGCCCGGACGTACGTCACGGCCTCCCGCGGCGGAACGCCGTCCAGGACCGCGAGGCAGGCCAGCGCCGTCCCCGTCCGTCCGCGCCCTCCCCCGCACGCGATCTCCACCGGTTCCTCGGCGGCCCGCTCCCAGGCCTCGGTCAGCGCCGCCCGGGCGTCGGCCCGGTCCTTCGGGAGGCGGAAGTCGGGCCATGGGATCCAGCGGAACTCCCAGGGGAAGGCCTCGGGCGGCCTGCCCAGGAGGTAGACGCCGTACGACGGGGCGGGCGCCGCCGCGTCCAGGGGGCGGCGCAGGCCCCGGCCGCGGACCAGACGGCCCGACGGCAGCCGGAGCACGCCCGGCCCCTGCTCGTCCCATCCGTCGATCGTCGCCATGGAGTCATTCCAACGTGCCCGCCGCGCCGGGGCAACCGAATCCCGCGAACCGGTGGCCAGGACGGCGGGGGGATGCTCGCCGCGGACCGAACCGGGGGACGACTCCGCCGTGACGGCTTCCGCGCCCTCAGTCGGCCCTCTGAGCCACGGAAGTGACGTGCCGTCGCACGCTGCGCGCCCTGCGCGGCACGGGTGCGCGGTGCGGTGATGATGGCGCGGTGACGGTGAACGGTGAGCTCGGGGGACGGTCCGTCCGGGCGGTCACGGACGCCGGCGACGCGAGGCGGGACCGTCCGGAAGGCACCGAGCCCTTCGGGCACGAACGCGCTGCCGGCGACACGCACAGCGGCGGGTGCGTGCGCGGCTGGAGCCCTCCGAGGGACCGCCCCACGCGTCCCCCCACCGCCGCCGGGAGAGCGTCGCGCGGGGAGTCGCGGCAGGTCCCGGGCGCCCGCATCGGCTCGGGCGCGGTGGGCAGCGGCGTGGCGGCCGGGAGTCCGCGGCCCGGGAACAGCCGGGCGACCGTGCGCCGCGTCCGGCGGTCGCTCGACGCCCCGGGCATGCGCCGCACCGTACGCGGCGGGGGCGTCCCGCCTCAGGCGTCGGCGTCCGCGTCGGCGTCGCCATGCGTCAACTCCGCCGTTTCGTACGGTCATCGGCGCGGCCCGTGGCGGATACGCCATTCGCACGCGATCTCTTGACCGCCCCCACGGCCGCTCCTATCGTCGCGCTGACCGCAGGACGTAGGACGTCGTATCTCCTCATCATCCGACTGCTTTCGGAGGACCCGTGCGCGACGTGACCCACGACGTGCCGGCGCCGCACCGCCGGTCGTTCCTGAAGTACTCCGGCGCGCTGGGCGCGGCCGGCGCCGTCCCGGCGTCGCTGACGGCCTGCCTGGCGGGTCCGGAGTCCACGATCGACACCGGCGACGGGGGCCGGGGCGCGCACCGGACGCTGACGGCGGTCATCGGCTACGGGAACGACGGGACCTGGGACCCGACGCAGACCGCCTCGGCGTTCTGCATGGCCGCCAACAACCACATCTACGAGGGCTTGCTCGACACCGACCCGATCTCCCGGGAGCCCTACCCCGCGCTGGCGACCAGGGTGCCCGCGGACCGCGCCGGCACCTCCTGGACGTTCACCCTGCGCCCGGGCGCCACCTTCCACGACGGCAGGCCGGTCACCGCCGACGACGTGCTCTTCGTCTTCGACCGGATCCTCGACCCCGGCACCCAGACCCTGGCCAAGGGGTTCTTCGAGCCCTGGCTGAAGGACGTGCGCAAGGTCGCCGAGCGGACCGTCGAACTCGTGCTGAGGTTCCCCTTCCCGGAGGGGCTCTCCCGGCTCACCCTGGCGAAGATCATGCCCCAGCACGTGTTCTCCCGGCCGGGCGCCTGGAACGACGCGATCAAGGGCCTGGCGGTGGGCTCGGGCCCGTACCGGCAGACCGCACACCACCCGAAGTCCAACACCACCTTCGAGGCGTACGCCGGCTACAACGGCCCGCGCCCGCCCGCCTTCGAGAAGATGAACTGGCTGTCCGTCGTGGACGCCGCGCCGCGCGTCGCCAGGATCTCCGGCGGCAACGCGGGCGCGCAGATCGCGGACAACATCCCGTACGCCAACATCGGCCGGCTGGAGAGCGGCGGGCTGACGGTGGCCGGCGGCGCCGGGATGAACAACCTGTTCCTGATGTTCAACACTCGCCGCAAGCCGTTCGACGACGTGCGGGTGCGGCAGGCGCTGCACTACGCCATCGACACCGGCAAGCTCGTCGAGGTCGCCCTCAAGGGCCACGGCAAGCCGTCGTCGTCGTTCCTCGACGAGGCCAATCCGGCGTACCGGCGGGCGAGGACCGTCTACGACCACGACCCGGACCGGGCGAGGGCGCTGCTGAAGGAGGCCGGGGTCGGCGGGCTGCGGATCGACATCCTCGCCGTGAACGTCAGCTGGATCGTCGACTGCCTGCCGACCATCAAGTCCTCCTGGGACGCGATCGGCGTGCGCACGACGCTGTCGCCCCAGGAGACCACGGCCGTCTTCACCAAGATGGACCAGAGGCAGGACTACCAGGTGGTGGCCGCGGCCTCGAACCCCAACCAGTTCGGCCTCGACGCCGACCTGATCCTGCGGTACAACTACGGCCCGGACAACCTCTGGATGCGCTACGCCCGCTGGGCCGACGACCCGGTCGCCAGACAGCTGTTCGCCGACATGGACCGGGCCACCCGGGAGCCGGACCCGGTCCGCAAGAAGGCGATGATCCAGGACTGCGTCGACGTCGTCGCCGAACAGGCCGTGCTCTACCCGGTCGTGCACAACGAGCTGATGACCGCCTGGGACCCGAGGGAGCTCGCCGGGATGAGGGCCCAGCCGTATCCCGGCATCAACGTCCTCCGAGCCAGGTGGGCCTAGCCGGTGGTCGCCGTCGCCAGGATCCTGGCCCGCCGTGTGCTGCTCCTCGTGCCGCTGATGCTCGGCATCGTGCTGTTCGTGTTCCTGGTCATGCGCTTCTCCGACGTCGACCCGGCGTCCGCGTTCTTCCAGGGCGCCAACCCGACGCCCCGGCAGCTGCACGACTTCCGCGAGGAGCACGGCCTGCTCGACCCGCTGCCGGTGCGCTACGTCGCCTTCGTCGGCGATCTGCTCCACGGCGACCTGGGCACCAGCGCGCTCACCCGGGGCGAGGTGGTCGACCAGGTGATGACCGCGCTGCCGCTCACCGTGCAGCTCACCTTCCTGGGCCTGGGCATCGCGGTGGTGCTGTCGCTGGCCGGCGGCGTGACCGCCGCGATCCACCGGGACCGCCTGCCCGACCAGATCATCCGCGTGGTGTCCCTGACCGGCGTGGCCGCGCCCGGCTTCTGGCTGGCGCTGCTGATGATCCAGTACCTGGCCGTCGACCTGGGCTGGTTCCCCACCGGCGGCTACATCAACCCCAGGGACTCCGTCACCGGCTGGCTGTGGACCATGGCCCTGCCCGCCCTCGCCCTGTCCCTGCCGGTCGCCGCGCAGCTCACCCGCATCGTGCGCACGGCCGTCGTCGAGGAGCTGGACAAGGACTACGTCCGCACCGCGATCGGCAGCGGGCTGCCGCCGACGGTGGTGGTCGGCCGGAACGTGCTGCGCAACGCGCTGATCAACCCGCTGACCGTGCTCGGGCTGCGCGTGGGTTACCTGCTCGGCGGCGCGGTCGTCATCGAGACGATCTTCTCGCTGCCCGGCATGGGCAAGCTGATGATCGACGCCGTGAAGAACGGCGACCCGGCCGTCGTCCAGGGCGTCGTGCTGACCACCGCGATCGGGTTCGTGGTCGTCAACCTCGTCATCGACATCCTCTACCTGCTGGTCAACCCGCGACTGAGGGACGCCGCCTGATGTTCTCGCGCAAGCGCCTCACCGAGGCCCTGAGCCGCCCCGGCGTCCGGCTGCGCGGCCTGCGGCGGCTGCCGCCGCTGTCGAAGGTCGCCCTCTGCTTCCTGGCCCTGGTGGCGCTGGTCGCGGTGTTCGCGCCGCTGCTCGCGCCGTACGACCCGCTGGAGCAGCTGCCGCCCGTCGACGGCACCGGCCATCCGTCCGCCGGGCACTGGATGGGCCAGGACAGCCTCGGCCGGGACATCCTCAGCCGGCTGATGTACGGCGCCCGCTGGTCCCTCGCCATCGGCCTCGGCGCCACCGCGCTCGCGCTGCTGGCGGGCTCGCTGATCGGCGCGGTCGCGGCGACCTCCCGCAAGGCGGTGGACGAGACGCTGATGCGCTGCCTGGACGTGGTGATGGCGTTCCCGGGGATCGCGCTGGCCGCCGTCCTGGTCGCCGTGTTCGGCGGCGGGATCACGGTGCTGATCTGCGCGATCGCGTTCCTGTTCACACCGCCGGTCGCCCGTGTCGTGCGGGCGAACATCCTCGACCAGTACGGCGAGGACTACGTGACGGCCGAACGGGTCATCGGCGCCCGCACCCCGCACATCGTCGTCCGGCACGTGGCGATCAACTGCCTGGCGCCCGTGCTGGTGTTCTGCACGGTGCAGGTCGCCGAGGCCGTCGTCTTCGAGGCGTCGCTGTCCTTCATCGGCGCGGGCGTACGTCCGCCGGACCCCTCGTGGGGCAGTGTCATCGCGGACGGCAAGAACATGGTGCTGACCGGCGGCTGGTGGGCGACCGTGTTCCCCGGGCTGCTGATGCTGGTGACCGTGCTGTCGCTGAACATCCTGTCGGAGGGCGTGTCGGACGCGTGGGCCGCTCCGGCCCCCCGCGAGGTCGAGGCCCCCCAAGACCGCCTGGAGGCCCCCGCGCCCGGCAGCGGCGAGGTCACCCCGCTTCCCGGCCTGGCCCGGGCCGCCCTGCGCCTGCGCTCCCGCGCCCGCCCGCTGCCCGGCGGGCAGCCGGTGCTCGCCGTGGAGAACCTCGCCATCGGCTTCCCCAGCCGGCACCGCGGCGTGGACATCGTCGACGGCATCAGCTTCGCGGTGCGCCCCGGTGAAGTGCTCGGCCTGGTGGGCGAGTCGGGCTGCGGCAAGTCGCTGACCTCGCTCACCGTCATGGGCCTGCAGCCGAAGGGCGCCCGGGTGCGCGGTCGGGTCCGCTTCCAGGGGCGGGACCTGCTCGCCGAGCCGGCGCGGGCCCGCCGCAAGCTGCTCGGCCACGAGATGGCGATGATCTACCAGGACGCGCTGTCCTCCCTGAACCCGGCGATGACCATCCGCGCCCAGCTCAAGCAGGTCGTCCGGCGCGGAGGCCGCCGCAGTCCCGCCGAACTGCTCTCCCTGGTCGGCCTCGATCCCGACCGCACCCTGCGCAGCTACCCGCACGAACTCTCCGGCGGCCAGCGCCAGCGCGTCCTGATCGCCATGGCCCTCTCCCGCGACCCGAGGCTGATCGTCGCCGACGAGCCGACCACCGCGCTCGACGTGACCGTGCAGGCGCAGATCATGGAACTGCTGCTCGGGCTGCGCGAGGAACTGGGCTTCGCGCTGATCCTGGTCTCGCACGACCTGGCGCTGGTCGCGGCCGTCACCGACCGCGTGGTGGTGATGTACGGCGGGCAGATCGTGGAGACGGGCGTGACCGCCGACCTGGTCGAGGCGCCGGCCCACCACTACACGCGCGGACTGCTCGGCAGCGTGCTGTCCCTGGAGGGTGCGGCCGAGCGGATGACGCAGATCAAGGGCGTCGTACCGTCCCCGGCCGACTTCCCGGCGGGCTGCCGGTTCGCGGACCGCTGCCCGATGGCGAGCGAGGTCTGCCGGACCACGGCCCCCGGCCTGCTGGGCACACCGGAGCACTCGGCGGCCTGCCACCATCCGGCGGTCCTGCTGGTCAACAGCGGCGAGGCGGAGAGCGAGGTCGTCACATGAGCGCACTGGTGGAACTCGCCGACGTGCACGTCGTGCACAAGGCCCGCAGCGGCGGGGTGTTCACCCGGGACAAGGTGTACGCGCTGACCGGCGCCGACCTCACGATCGCGCCCGGCGAGACGGTCGGGGTGGTCGGCGAGTCCGGCTGCGGCAAGTCGACGCTGGCGAAGGTGCTGGTGGGCGTGCAGCCGCCGACGTCCGGGACGGTGTCCTTCCGGGGCCGGGACCTGTGGGCCATGCCGCCCGCAGAACGCCGCAGGGCCGTCGGCAGCCACACCGGCATGATCTTCCAGGACCCGTCGACCGCCCTGAACCGGCGTCTGACGGTACGACAGATCGTGCGCGACCCGCTGGACGTGCACGGGCGCGGCACGCCGGCCCGGCGGGAGGAGCGGGTGCGGGAGCTGATGGCGCTCGTCGGACTGCCGGGGGCGCTCGCCGACGGGCTGCCCGGCCAGCTCTCCGGCGGGCAGCGGCAGCGCGTCGCCATCGCCCGCGCGCTCGCCCTCGACCCCGACCTGGTGGTGGCCGACGAGCCGACCAGCGCGCTGGACGTGTCGGTGCGGGCCCAGATCCTCAACCTGCTGCTCGACCTGAAGGAGCGGCTGGGGCTGGCGCTGGTGTTCGTGTCGCACGACATCCAGACGGTGCGGCGGATGAGCGACCGGGTGATCACCATGTACCTCGGCCGGATCGTGGAGGTGAGCCCGGCCGACCGGGTGACCGACCGGGCCCGGCACCCGTACACCCGCGCCCTGTTCTCCGCGACCCCCGGCCTGCTCGACCCCGTCGACCCGATCCCGCTGGCCGGTCCCGTCCCGTCGGCGACCCGGCCGCCGAGCGGCTGCCCGTTCCGCACCCGCTGCTGGAAGGCCGACGCGGTGTGCGCCGAGTCGATGCCCGCGTTCTGCGTCGCGTCCACTCCGACGCACCGTTTCCGCTGTCACCATCCGGTGGAAGAGGAAGAGTCGACCCGTGAACTCGTCGGCCAGGCCCAGGCACCGAAGGAACCCGCATGAACCTCCCCACCTCCAGTGAGCCGCGGGGGCCCGCCCGTGCCGGGGGCGCGAAGATCGTGACCGGTGTCGTCCCGCCCGTCTGCACCCCCCTGACGCCGGAGCGCGAGGTGGACGTCCGCTCGCTGCTCAGGCTGGTCGACCATCTGGTCTCCGCGGGCGTGCACGGGCTGTTCGTGCTCGGCTCGACCTCGGAGGCGGCCTACCTCACCGACCGGCAGCGCGCCCTGGTCGTGGAAACCGTGGCCGGTCACCTCGGCGGGCGGCTCCCGCTGATCGCCGGCGCGATCGACATGACGACCCCACGCGTCCTGGACCACGTCACGGCCGTCACCGCGGCGGGCGCCGACGCGGTCGTCGTCACCGCGCCCTTCTACACGCGCACCCACCCGGCGGAGATCGCCCGCCACTACCGGCTCGTCGCCGCCGCCTCCCCGGTCCCCGTGCTGGCCTACGACATCCCGGTCGCCGTCCACACCAAGCTCCCCGCCGACCTGGTCCTGGAGCTGGCCGCCGAGGGGGTGCTGGCCGGGCTGAAGGACTCCAGCGGGGACCTGGCCGGCTTCCGCCGGGTCGTCACCGGCTTGCACGCCCACCCGGGCGCCTCGGGCTTCAGCGTGCTGACCGGCTCCGAGGTCCTCGTGGACGCGGCCCTCGCGCTGGGCGCGGACGGGGCGGTGCCCGGCCTGGCCAACGTCGACCCGCACGGCTACGTCCGGCTCCACACGCTGTGCCGGGCGGGTGACTGGCACCGCGCCCGCGCCGAGCAGGAGCGGCTGTGCGACCTGTTCGGCCTGGTCGGCGTCGGCGCCCCCACCCGGATGGGCGGCAGTTCCTCGGGCCTGGGCGCGTTCAAGGCGGCGCTGCACCTGCGCGGGGTCATCGACTGCCCGGCGACGGCGGAGCCGCAGGTGCCGCTGTCGCCGGACGAGGTGGAGCAGGTGGGCAAGTTCCTGGCGGCGGCGGGGCTGCTCTGAGCCGGCCCTAGGAGACCTCGGCCAGCGGGATCAGCCGGAACTCGATCCTCTCGTACGTCCCCGTCACCCCGGTCTCGTACAGCACGCCGAGGGTGTCCGTGCCGGCCTGCACCAGGTCGGAGTAGGCCGCCGGCTGCCGGGACAGCGTCAACGCCTTGGTGAAGGTCGCGCCGGCGTCGGTGCTGCGCCACACCGCCAGGGCCTCGCGGGCGGTGGGGACGGAGGGACCGGAGAAGAACAACGGGGCGCTGTCGGCGCCGGGTTGGAGAACGCTCGCCTGGACGATGGGCACGTCGCCGAGGGTGGGCTGGACGGCGTAGGGCCGGTCGAGGGTCCGGCCGCCGTCGCCGGAGCGGCTGTCGAGACGGTGGCCGGCGCCGGTGCCGTGCTGGTCGCGGGCGGAGAAGTAGAGCGTGCCGTCGGGGAGTTGGGCGGCGCTGCTCTCGTTGGCGTTGGCCAGGCCGTCGTAGGAGTCGTCGACGAAGCCCAGCCGCCAGGTGGCGCCGCCGTCGTCGCTGTAGAAGGCGTGCGCGCCGTAGTACTTGGGTTCCTGCCCGGTGTCGGGGGACCCCGCGGGCGGGGCGGCGGAGTGGTTGGCCGGGACCACGAGGCGGCCGGCGTGCGGGCCGTGGGTGAGGGCGACGGCATGGCCGGGGCCGGTGGCGTACCAGCGCCAGCCGGTCCGCTTCACCGCCGCCGTGATGTCCCGCGGCGGCGTGAAGCGGATCCCGTCGTCCGTGCTGCGCTGCACGAACACCCGGCGGCTCTGCTCCGGCGTGACGTCGCCGCGCATGATCTGCGCCTCCGTCACGGCACCGCTGTTGTACGAGGTGAGCAGCACGACGGCGCCGGTGCGCGGGTCGACCACGGGTGCCGGGTTGCCGCGGGTGTTCCCCTCGCCCGCGGCCACGACCGTGAGCGGTCCCCAGGTGCAGCCACCGTCGGTGGAGCGGCGCACCACGACGTCGATGTCGCCGGAGTCGGACGCGCCGCCGCGCCGGCCCTCCGCGAAGGCGAGGACGGCGCCGGTGCCGGTCCTGACGGCAGCCGGGATGCGGTACGTGTCGTAGCCGCCCGTCCCGGCGGTGTACGGCACGGAGGACGTGCAGCGGGCGGCCGAGGCGGGCAGGGTGACGGTGAACGGGCTGAAGACGAGCGGCACGAGGAGGGTGGCGGCGGTCAGGAAGGCGCGTCTGGGACGTCTCATCGGGCGGGCCCCTCAGGGTCGGTGACCGGGTGTCAGTCACATCGTCCCTGGCATCCCCGCCCCCTCCCGCACGCCACGATCACCGATCCCGTCCGGTCCGGCGCCCCTGGGCCGTCGGGGTGTCAGGACGGCGTACGGACCGTCGCCAGCAGGCGGGTCACCTCGTCCGCCGTGATGGTGAGCGCGGCGCCCACGGTGGCGAGGACCTCCCGTTCGGCGGCGGTGTACGGGCCGTCGGCGAGGGCGATGCGGGCGCCCTGGAGAAGGATCGACTCGCGGCCGGCCGGGGCGAGGTGCGGGGCGAGCGGGTCGAGGGCCTCGTGCAGCTCTATGGCCAGGCCGGGGCCGCGGGGCGCGCCGAAGACGCGGCCGGTGTCCGCGGCCAGCGCCTCGACGAGGGCGTCGAGCTGCTCCTCCGTGCAGTCGTCGAAGCCGGCCGCGCGGACCGTGCCGGCGGCCACGGTCAGCGAGGTGCGGGTCCGGGTGCCGCCCGCGGCCAGCACCGCGAGGGCGACGGTGTGCACGGCGTCGCGGAGCATCGCGGCGAAGCGGCTGGTGGTGGGGTGGTCGAGGACGTCGGTGCCGAAGTGCCGGCGGCAGGCCGCGCACTCCACGACGGGCCCGGTGTCGCCGCGCGGCAGCACGGGCAGGCCGAGCAGGGTGAAGCGGCGGCGCCCGGTCAGCCGCTGGTAGTTGCGGTCGCCCCCGCAGCCGGGGCAGAAGAACTCGCCGTCGCCGACGACCGTCCATGCGGTACGGGTGCCCAGAACGCGCGAACGCCTGGTGACATGGCCGTTTCGTCCCCGGACTGGCAGCACGTCGCACCTCCGTAACCCCACGGCAACATCGCCGCGCTGGCGTGATGTTAGCCACATCCAGGAGGTGGAGTCAGTACCCCTGACGAGACCTCTCCGTGACCTGGCCGGTAAAGGACGGGGTCCCGCCCGCCGGTCAACGGCGGACGGGACCCGAAACACCCGGTCAGAGGGGTCAGCGGGCCGCCCGGTTGACGGCCGAGACGACCGCCTTCAGCGACGCACGTGTCGTGTTCGCATCGATGCCGATCCCCCACAGGACCTTGCCGTCGATCGCGCATTCGATGTACGAGGCGGCCTGCGCGGAGGCGCCCTCGCTCATCGTGTGCTCCTGGTAGTCGAGCAGCCGTACGTCGATGCCGATGGACTGCAGGGCGTCGAAGAACGCCGAGATCGGACCGTTGCCGGTGCCGGACAGGACGGTGTCCTCGCCGTCGACGGTGGCCTCGACGGTGAGCTTGTCCACGCCGTCCGTGTCCGTCGTCGACTGTCCCGTCCTGACCTGGATCCGGCCCCAGGGGTTGTCCGGGTTCGGCAGGTACTCGTCCTCGAAGATCGCCCAGATGTCCTTCGGCGTGACCTCGCCGCCCTCGGCGTCCGTCTTCGCCTGGATGATCTTGGAGAACTCGATCTGCATCCGGCGGGGGAGGTCCAGCTTGTGCTCGTTCTTCAGCACGTACGCCACACCGCCCTTGCCGGACTGCGAGTTGACCCGGATGACCGCCTCGTAGGAGCGGCCGACGTCCTTCGGGTCGATCGGCAGGTACGGCACCGCCCACTCGATGTCGTCGACGGTGACGCCCCGGGCGGCCGCGTCGGCCTCCATGGCGTCGAAGCCCTTCTTGATGGCGTCCTGGTGGGAGCCGGAGAAGGACGTGTAGACCAGGTCGCCCACGTACGGGTGGCGCGGGTGGACCTCCATCTGGTTGCAGTACTCCCACGTACGACGGATCTCGTCGATGTCGGAGAAGTCGATCTGCGGGTCGACGCCCTGCGAGAACAGGTTCATGCCCAGGGTGACCAGGTCGACGTTGCCGGTGCGCTCGCCCTGCCCGAACAGGCAGCCCTCGACACGGTCGGCGCCTGCCATCAGCGCCAGCTCGGCGGCGGCCACGGCCGTACCCCGGTCGTTGTGCGGGTGGACGGACAGGCACACGTACTCGCGGCGGGAGAGGTGGCGGCCCATCCACTCGAAACGGTCGGCGTGGGTGGACGGCGTCGAGCGCTCCACGGTCGCCGGCAGGTTGAGGATGATCTCGCGGTCCGGGCCGGGCTGCCAGACGTCCATGACGCCCTCGCAGACCTCCAGCGCGAAGTCCAGCTCGGTGTCGGTGAAGATCTCCGGCGAGTACTGGTAGCCGAACTCGGTCTCCGGCCCCAGCAGCTTCTCGGCGTACTCCATCACCAGCCGCGTGCCGTCGACGGCGATCTGCCTGATGTCGTCCTTGGAGCCGCGGAAGACGACCCGGCGGAAGACCGGCGCGGTCGCGTTGTACAGGTGCACGGTGGCGCGGCGGGCGCCCTTCAGGGACTCGACGGTCCGCTCGATCAGGTCCTCACGGGCCTGGGTGAGGACGGAGATCGTCACGTCCTCGGGAATGGCGCTCTCGTCCTCGACGATCGACCGCACGAAGTCGAAGTCGGTCTGGCCCGACGCCGGGAAACCGACCTCGATCTCCTTGTAGCCCATCCTCACCAGCAGGTCGAACATCGCCCGCTTGCGCACCGGTGACATGGGGTCGATCAGGGCCTGGTTGCCGTCGCGCAGGTCGGTGGAGAGCCAGCGGGGGGCGGCGGTGATCCGGTTCTGCGGCCAGGTGCGGTCCGGGATGTCGACCTGCTCGTAGCGGCCGTACTTGTGGACGGGCATGGAACTGGGCTGCTGGCGATGTGCCATGGTGGCGTGGGCTCCTCGAGAAATCCGGTGGATTCCGGTGTCCGGCAGGACGGCCGACGACGCAACGCCAAGCTCCGCGGGGAGGGAGTCGGCCTCGACTACAGGCCCTCGCCGCGGCAGCTAAGAAGAAGCAGCCCGAAACGCATGATGCACAGCATGCTAGCCGAGCCGTCCCGAAACGCGCGGTCCTGTATCAGTATGCGGGACCGCTCGCCGGCAGGGGGCGCGGGAACCGCGCGGGCGACCCCCGCAACCCCGCTCCTGTTAACACAGCGCGACCGTCGACGCTTCCCGCATCCCCACATTTCACCTATCACGGTTGCGGATAGTGACATTCTGCTCACCGGGTGCCATGGTGCGGGCATGACCGCCGTCTTCTGCACGATCGTCCCGCCGCACGTCCTCGACCGGCTCGCCCGCTCCGAGGACCCCGTTCTGGCCGGCCCCGCGCGCCGCACCCTCCAGCGCGACGCCTACGAGCGCACGCACCGTCGCCTCACCACGGTCCTCGGCGCACCGGCCGTGACCCGGCCCGCCCCGGCCGCCGAGGGCACACCGCACCGCACGATCTACGACGCCCGGCACGGTACGAGCCTGCCCGGCGAGCAGGTCCGCGGCGAGGGCGACGGTCCCGGCAGGGACGCCACGGTCAACCGTGCCTACGCGGGCCTCGGCGCCACGTTCGAGCTGTTCCTGCGGGCCTACGGACGCGACTCGATCGACGCGGGCGGCCTCCCGCTCGACGCGACCGTGCACTACGACGAGCAGTACAACAACGCCTTCTGGAACGGCGAGCAGATGGTCTTCGGCGACGGGGACGGCGAGATCTTCCTCGACTTCACGATCCCCATCGACGTCATCGGCCACGAACTGGCCCACGGCGTCACCCAGTACACGGCCAACCTCACCTACTTCGGCCAGCCCGGCGCCCTGAACGAGTCCGTCTCCGACGTCTTCGGCGCGCTGATCAAGCAGTACACGCTCGGCCAGACCGCCGCCGAGGCGGACTGGCTGATCGGCGCCGGCCTCCTCGCCCCGCGCGTGAGCGGGGTGGCCCTGCGCTCGATGAAGGCGCCCGGCACGGCGTACGACGACGACGTGCTCGGCAAGGACCCGCAGCCCGCGACGATGGAGGACTACGTCCGCACCGGCCGCGACAACGGCGGTGTCCACATCAACTCCGGCATCCCCAACCACGCCTTCTACCTCGCCGCCACCGCCCTCGGCGGCAACGCCTGGGAACGGGCGGGGCAGATCTGGTACGACGTGCTGACCGGCGGTGAGCTGAAGGAGGACGCGATGTTCGCGGACTTCGCGACGCTGACCGTCGCCGCCGCGAGGGCACGGTTCGGGGACGGCAGCGAGGAACTGCGGGCGGTGTCGAAGGCCTGGGAGCAGGTCGGCGTGCGGACGCTGTAGTCCCGTACCCCGTTTCGTGCCGGACCGCTTCGTACTAGACAGGGACCCATGCGTATCCAGGTACGGCGCACGGGCGGTTTCGCGGGCATCGAACGGCACGCCGAGGTGGACACCGCGGGGCGGCCCGACGCGCACGAGTGGCACGCCCTGGCCGAGAAGGCGCTCACGGCGGGGCGGGGCGTGCCCCCCGTCGGCGTTCCGGACGGCTTCAGCTATCGGATCACCGTGGACGGGGAAACGGTGTACTGCGCGGACCCCCGGCTGACCGAGGAACAGCGCAGGCTGGTCTCGAGAGTGCTGAAGGAGGGAGCGTAACTACCGTTTGCGACCGGGGCGTTGACTTCCGTTACCGGCGGTACCGATGATCCGCGCATGGCGACGAACCCCATACCCCCGTTCCCGGCCGGCTTCCTGTGGGGCGTCTCGACGTCCGCGCACCAGATCGAGGGCGCGGCGCGGGTGCGCGAGCCGTCTGTCTGGGACGCCTTCACGGCCGAGCCGGGACGGGTGAAGGACGGCTCCACGGCGGCGGTGGCCTGCGACCACTACCACCGCTATCGCGAGGACGTCGCGCTCCTGGCCGGCCTGGGGGTGGACGCGTACCGCTTCTCGATCTCCTGGCCGCGCGTGCGCTCGCCCGAGGGGCTCGACTTCTACGACCGACTGGTGGACGAGCTGTGCGGGGCGGGCGTGCGGCCGGTCCCGACGCTCTTCCACTGGGACCTGCCGGTGGGTCTCGACTGGCTGCAGCGGGACACGGCGTCGCGGTTCGCGGAGTACGTGTCGGTGGTGGCGGAGCGCCTCGGCGACCGCGTCACGAAGTGGATCACGCTCAACGAGCCCGCCGAGCACACCCTGCTCGGCCATGCTCTCGGCGTCCACGCGCCGGGCAGGCGGCTGTTGTTCGACGCGCTGCCGGTCGCCCACCACCAGCTCCTGGCGCACGGGCTGGCGGTCCGGGCCCTGCGCGCGGCCGGCGCGGCGGACATCGGCATCGCCAACTCGCACGGCCCGACCTGGCCGGCGTCGCGGGAAAGCGCCGATGTGGAGGCGGCGGAGCTCTACGACGTCCTGCTGAACCGGCTGTTCGCCGACCCGGTGCTGCTGGGCGAGTACCCGCCGGGCATCGGGGAGTCGATGCCGGGGGACATGGCGTCCGACCTGAAGGTCATCGCGGAGCCGGTCGACTGGTACGGCGTGAACTACTACGCGCCGAGGCGGGTCGGGGCGCCGGAGGGCGCGGAGATCGAGTTCGGCGGGGTGCGGTTGCCGGCCGAGCTGCCGTTCTCGGTGCGGGACATCGAGGGCGTGCCGGTGACGGACTTCGGCTGGCCGGTGGTGCCGGAAGGGCTGACCGAGCTGCTCACCGGCTTCCGGGACCGGTACGGCGAGCGGCTGCCACCGGTGGTGATCACCGAGAACGGGTGCTCGTACGAAGGGCTCGACGACCAGGAGCGGATCGCCTACCTCGACGGTCATGTGCGGGCGCTGCACGCGGCGTCGGCGGCGGGGGTGGACGTGCGCGGGTACTTCGTGTGGTCACTGCTGGACAACTTCGAGTGGGCGGAGGGGTACGCCCGCCGCTTCGGCCTCGTGCACGTGGACTTCGAGACGCTGCAGCGGACTCCGAAGGCCTCGTACCACTGGTTCCGGGACATGCTGCGGGCCCAGAGATGAAGGGCGGGGCGACCGCCCCGGGCGAGCCCGTCGAACGGGTCGGCCGTGGCTGGACGGCATCGCTCGCGCTGGCCAACGTGGCGATCTGGGTGGGCTGGTACGGCCCGTTGCAGATCCTGCTGGCCCAGCAGGCGGAGGACTTCGCGCCCGGCACCGGGATGTCGAAGGAGACGCTGCTGGCCTGGGTGACGGGCGCGGGGGCGGCCGTGTCCCTGCTGGCCAACCCGTTCTTCGGCGCGCTGTCGGACCGCACCACGGCGCGCCGGGGCCGCCGCAGCCCGTGGATCGTGGCCGGTGCGGTGGGCGGCGCGCTGTCGCTGCTGCTGCTCGCCGGGGCGGGCGGGCCGTGGACCGTGGCGGCCGGCTGGTGTCTGGTCCAGCTGACCCTGAACGCGGCCTTCGCGGCGGTGACGGCGGCGGTGCCGGACCGGGTGCCGCGGCGGCAACGCGGGGCCGTGGGCGGCTGGCTGGGCGCGGCGCAGATCCTCGGGGCGGTCGCCGGCACGGGACTGGCGACGGCGGCGGGCGGGATCGCGGCGGGGTACGCGGCGTGCGCGGTGTTCGCCGTGGCGGGCGTGCTGCCGTACGTGCTCCGGTACCCGGACCTGCGGCTCGGGGACGGGGACCGGCGGCCGTGGTCCGCGAGGGCGTTCGTCACGGGCTTCTGGCTGAGCCCGCGCCGCCACCCGGACTTCGGCTGGGCCTGGCTGACCCGCTTCCTGATCAACCTCAGCAACGCGCTGGTGATCCTCTACCTGCTGTACTACCTGCGCGACCGCCTGCACCACGACGACCCCGAGCAGGGCGTCCTCGTCCTGACCGCCGTGCACGGCGTGGCGCTGCTGGCCACGGTCGTGGTGGGCGGCGTCTGGTCGGACCGGGTCGGCCGCCGCAAGCCGTTCGTGCACTGGTCCGGGGTGCTGATGGCGGCGGCCACCGCCCTGCTCGCCGCGTGGCAGACCTGGCCGGGCGCGATCGTCGTGGCGGCGCTGCTCGGCGTCGGCCTCGGGGTCTTCATGTCGGTCGACTTCGCGCTGATGACCGACGTCCTGCCGAAGGCCCTGGACCGCGGCAAGGACCTCGGCGTCATCAACGTGGCCAACGCCCTGCCGCAGGTCGCGGCCCCCGCGCTGGCCGCGCCGATCGTCGTCCACCTGGGCGGATACCGGGTGCTGTACCTGGTGGCGGCGGCCGTGGGGCTGGCGGGGGCGGTGCTGGTGGGCCGGATCCGGGGCGTCGACTAGGGCCTGTCGTCCGGGTCGGGCCGCCCGGTCCGCGCGACAGGCACCAGTGCCGCGGCAGGCAACGTTTGCCCGGCAAGGAGCGGCGTCCGGTGCGTGCTCTCGACGTGCCGGCCGGAAGCCCTCGTACGGGATGTACTTGGGCTTCCGGCCGGTGCGGCGAGAGGGCGTGCCGGGCGTCGGGACGGGGTGAACGTTGCCTGTCGCGGCACTAGAAGCCCAGCTTGCGCAGCTGCTTCGGATCCCGCTGCCAGTCCTTCGCCACCTTCACGTGCAGGTCCAGGAAGACGGGCGTGCCGAGCAGCGCCTCGATCTGGCGGCGGGACTTGATGCCGACCTCCTTCAGGCGCTTGCCCTTGGGGCCGATGATGATGCCCTTCTGGCTGGGGCGTTCGATGTAGACGTTGGCGTGGATGTCGAGCAGGGGCTTGTCGGCGGGGCGGTCCTCGCGCGGCAGCATCTCCTCCACGACGACGGCGATGGAGTGCGGCAGCTCGTCGCGTACGCCCTCCAGCGCGGCCTCCCGGATCAGTTCCGCGATCATGACCTGCTCGGGCTCGTCGGTCAGATCGCCCTCGGGGTAGAGGGCCGGGCCCTCGGGGAGCAGCGGGACGAGGAGGTCCGCGAGCAGGTTCACCTGCTTGTCCCCCACCGCCGACACCGGGACGATCTCCGCCCATTCGATGCCGA
This sequence comes from Streptomyces chromofuscus, assembly GCF_015160875.1. Taxonomy (NCBI): domain Bacteria; kingdom Bacillati; phylum Actinomycetota; class Actinomycetes; order Kitasatosporales; family Streptomycetaceae; genus Streptomyces; species Streptomyces chromofuscus. The sequence continues at coordinate 2,708,681 of NZ_CP063374.1, forward strand.
GCTCCTTGCCGAGCTGGTCGATGGCGATCAGCTGCTCGGCCAGCGCCTTGCTGTCGACCAGGTCGGTCTTCGTGACGACGGCGACCTTAGGCGTCTTCCTGATCCCGGCGAGTTCCTTGGCGATGAACCGGTCGCCGGGGCCGATCTTCTCGTTCGCCGGCAGACAGAAGCCGATCACGTCGACCTCGGCCCACGTGGTGCGCACCACGTCGTTCAGCCGCTCGCCGAGCAGGGTGCGCGGCTTGTGCAGGCCCGGGGTGTCCACCAGGATCAGCTGGGCGTCGGGCCGGTGGACGATGCCGCGCACCGTGTGCCGCGTGGTCTGCGGCTGGTTCGCGGTGATCGCGACCTTCTGCCCGACCAGTGCGTTCGTAAGGGTGGACTTGCCCGCGTTGGGGCGGCCCACGAAGCAGGCGAAGCCGGCCCGGTGGACAGTCTCGGCCGGCTGCTCGGATGACGGGGTACGAACGCTCATGGCGCCCATTCTCCCTGATCGCCGAAGCCCCGCCGTACAGACGGGGTGAGGTGCCGCCGAGGACGGCCCCGGCGCCGCCTCAGCCTGCGGAGACGGTGAGCCGCACCACGCCGTCCGGCCCGGCCACCAGCACCGGCGTCCGCGGGCCGCCCAGATCCCGCACGGCCGCCCGGTCCTCGGCCGACGCCTCCTCCGCCTCGGTGACGACCGCCGCCGCCTCCAGCGACTTCGCCCCGGACGCGACCGCCATGGCCACCGCCGTCCGTAGGGCGCTGAGCTTCAGCGAGTCCAGGTCGACGGTCCCGGCGACGTACGTGCGCCCCGTCTCGTCCCGTACGGCGGCCCCCTCGGGCACACCGTTGCGGGCCCGGGCCGAACGGGCCAGGGTGACGATCTTGCGGTCCTCGGGGTCGAGCGCGTTGCTGTCGGTCATGCCCCGAGCATACGGAGCCCGGTGCCCCGGTTCAGGGCCGGTCCAGGCGGAGCCGCTCGGCGCGCGGCAGCCCGGCCACGACCAGGTCGTAGGAGTCCTCGATCAGCTCCCGGACCAGCCGGTCGGGCAGCGGGCCGTCCACCGTGACGGTGTTCCAGTGCCGCTTGTTCATGTGCCAGCCGGGGGTGATCAGGCCGGGGTGGTCGGCGCGCAGGCGTACCGCGTCCTCGGGGTCGCACTTGAGGTTCACGGTGAGGGGGCGGGCGTCCAGGACGCTCAGCGCGAACATCTTGCCCAGCACCTTGAACACCGAGGCCTCCGGGCCGAAGGGGAAGTCCTCGACGGCCGCGTTGAAGGACAGGCAGAAGACCCGCAGCTCCTGGGGCGTCACACCGACTCCTGTGGCATCACACCGGCTCCTCGGACGTCACTCCGCTCCTTGAGCCTCACTCCGGCTCCTCCGGCGTCACACCGGCTCCTCGGACGTCACTCCGCTCCTTGAGCCTCACTCCCGCTCCTCCGACGTCACACCGGCTCCTCGGACGTCACTCCGCTCCTTGAGCCTCACTCCCGCTCCTCCGACGTCACTCCCGCTCCTCCGGCGTCACTCCCGCTCCTCCGGCGTCACTCCCGCTCCTCCGGCGTCACTCCGGCTTCGGATCCTCCTCCGGCGGAGCGGCGGGGGCCACCGGCTCCACCAGGACGGTCACGATCTTGTTCCGGCGGCCGGCGGCGGCCTCGGCCGTCAGCCGCAGCTCCCGGCTGTCGGGCAGCTCGACCACGGACGTCGCGCCCGCGATGGGCACCCGGCCCAGCGCCTTCGCCAGCAGCCCGCCGACGGTCTCCACGTCCTCGTCGTCGTACGACTCCAGCCCGTACAGCTCGCCCAGGTCGCCGATGTCCAGACGGGCGGTGACCCGGTAGCGGTCCTCGCCGAGGGGCTCGACGGGCGGCAGCTCGCGATCGTACTCGTCGGTGATCTCGCCGACGATCTCCTCCAGGATGTCCTCGATGGTGACGATCCCGGCCGTGCCGCCGTACTCGTCGATGACGACCGCGACGTGGTTGCGCTGCTTCTGCATCTCGCGCAGCAGGTCACCGGCGTTCTTGGTGTCCGGCACGAAGACGGCCGGCCGCATGGCCGTCGAGACCAGCTCGCTCTCGGCCTCCCGGCTGATGTGCGTCTTGCGGACCAGGTCCTTCAGGTACACGATCCCCACGATGTCGTCCTCGCTCTCGCCGGTGACCGGGATGCGCGAGAAACCGGACCGGAGCGCGAGGGTCAGGGCCTGGCGGATGGTCTTGTAGCGTTCGATGACCACGAGGTCGGTGCGCGGGACCATCACCTCCCGCACGAGGGTGTCGCCCAGCTCGAAGACCGAGTGCACCATGCGGCGCTCCTCGTCCTCGATGAGGGACTCCTTCTCGGCGAGGTCGACCAGCGCGCGCAGCTCCGCCTCGGAGGCGAAGGGGCCGCGCCGGAAGCCCTTGCCGGGGGTGAGCGCGTTGCCGATGAGGATCAGCAGGGACGGGACCGGGCCCATGATCCGGGCGAGCGGAAGGAGCACGTACGCCGCCGCGGTGGCCGTGCTGAGGGGGTGCTGGCGGCCGATGGTGCGCGGGGAGACACCGACCGCGACGTACGAGACGAGGACCATGACCGCGATGGCGATCAGCAGCGCCTCGGTGGTGCTGGCGAACTCGTTCAGGCAGGCGTACGTGACCAGGGCGGCGGCGGCCATCTCGCAGGCGACGCGGACCAGCAGCGCCACATTGAGGTAGCGGGTGGGGTCGGCGGCGACCTGGGCGAGCTTGGCGCTGCCGCGCCGGCCGGAGCGCACGGCCTCCTCGGCACGGAAGCTGGAGACGCGGGCGAGTCCGGCTTCCGCGCAGGCGGCGAGCCAGGCGACGACGACCAGGGCGACGGCGCCGGTGACCAGCGGGATGCTCATGACACGGTGGGGGCCGGGGAGGGACCGGTGAGGCCCTTCTCGGCACGCCAGCCGTCCACGATGGCCGCCTGCAGGCCGAACATCTCGGCCTTCTCGTCGGGTTCCTCGTGGTCGTACCCCAGCAGGTGCAGCACTCCGTGGACGGTGAGCAGCTGGAGCTCCTCGTCCATGGAGTGCCGCGTCGGCGCCTCGGCGCCCTGCTTGGCCGCGACCTCCGGGCACAGCACGATGTCGCCGAGCAGTCCGTGCGGTGGCTCGTCGTCGTCCTTCGACGGCGGGCGCAGCTCGTCCATCGGGAACGACATGACGTCGGTCGGTCCCGGCAGGTCCATCCACTGGATGTGCAGCTGCTCCATGGCGTCGGCGTCCACGACGATCACCGAGAGCTCGGAGAGCGGGTGGATGCGCATCCGTGCGAGCGCGTAGCGGGCGACGTCGAGGATCGCCTGCTCGTCGACCTCGGTTCCGGACTCGTTGTTGACGTCGATCGACATGGTCGTGCTGGTCTACTTCCCCTGGGAACCCTTGGCGCCGGTCCTGCCACGGCCGCCCTTGTGGGTGCCGTTCTCCGTGCCGTTCTTGCTGTCGTACTCCTCGTACGCGTCGACGATACGGCCCACCAGCTTGTGCCGGACGACATCGTGGGACGACAGCCGGGAGAAGTGGACGTCCTCGACGCCCTCCAGGATCTCCTGCACCTGGCGCAGACCGGACTTGGTGCCGCCGGGCAGGTCGACCTGGGTCACGTCACCCGTGATCACGATCTTCGAGTCGAAGCCGAGGCGGGTGAGGAACATCTTCATCTGCTCGGGGCTCGTGTTCTGGGCCTCGTCCAGGATGATGAAGGCGTCGTTGAGGGTGTTGTGCGTCAGCAGATAGTCCTGGGTGACGTAGAGGGAGTCCTCGGCCGCCACCTGGATGCAGACGGTCTCCTCGCTGCCCGCGGGCTCGATGCGGTCGATGAACCGCATCGGGCGTCCGCCGCCTCCGGCCGCGTGGTACTTGTCGCGCTTGCGGGCGAGGCGGAAGGGTTCGATGCCCTCGGGGAGACGGATGTCGACGACGTGCGTGTCGTTCCGGTGTGCGATCTCCCGGCCCTTCGCGAGACCGGGCTTGCGGCCCTTGGCCACGCGGCGACGGGAGTACGCGACACCGCCCAGTGACTGCACGAGCGACATCACGTCGTCCCGCAACATGATCGATGTCGTCGTGTACTGGATCCGGCACGTGCGGTCGGCCTGGGTGACCGGCCCGCCGTCGGAGTCGAGCAGACCCTGGAGCACGGCCAGCCGGACCTCGGCGGAGTTGTACAGGTAGTCGTCCGGGACGAACTTGCTGTGCGAGCGAGTGCGCAGCAGGTCCAGCTCTCGGACAACCCGTGTGACAGGGTTCTCCAGGGTGACTACGTCCCCCGGGGACTTGACGCGATTGAGGGTGTAGTCGGGCCCGCCCTTGTGGCGTACCACGACACCGGGCAGCGCGGTTCCCAGCGCCTCGGCCAGCTCCGGATCCTCCGTCGCGAAGGAGGGAGTGGCAGAGCCCGTGAGACAACCGTCACCAAGCAGCAGTCCCAGCGCGTACGGGTCCATGGGGACATCGCGCTCCGGGAAGCACACTGGCGCCGTGAGGAGCGGCAGCTCGTACCGCCGCGCGTGCCCCGCCCGCAGGTTGCCGATCATCTCCTGGGTCTCCAGGACCCGCCACGGCTTGTTGCGGCGCCTGTCGTCACGTGTCCGGACCGTCCACAGGTGCTCGCCGCAGCACAGCGTCCAGGAGCCGTCCTGCGCTGTGACGCGGTAGATGTCCTTCTTGCCCTGCGGGTAAACACCCAGGACCGGGGTCGGCTCACCGTTGGAGCCGATGACCAGGTCACCGACCTGGAGGTCGCCGATGGGGCGCCAGCCATCCGGCGTCAGAACCTTCGTGAACACGGGTTGTGCTCTGCCGCGCATGTACGCGAGCGGCGCGACCTCGATCGTCCCGGCGGCCATCAGGCGGGGGATGGAGTCCGGGTCGATCATGTCGTGCAGCGCGTCGTAGAGCGGGCGCAGATAGGGGTCGATCTTCTCGTAGAGCGTGCCCGGCAGGAAGCCGAGGCGCTCGCCGGCCTCGACCGCGGGACGGGTCAGGATGATGCGGTTGACCTGCTTGGACTGCAGGGCCTGCACCGCCTTGGCCATGGCCAGGTAGGTCTTGCCCGTGCCGGCGGGGCCGATGCCGAAGACGATCGTGTGCTTGTCGATCGCGTCGACGTACCGCTTCTGGTTGAGGGTCTTGGGACGGATCGTGCGGCCGCGCGAGGACAGGATGTTCTGGGTGAGCACCTGGGCCGGGGTCTCCTGCGGGCCCTCGCCGTTCTCAGTCGCCCGGAGCATGGCGATCGAGCGTTCCACTGCGTCCTCCGTCATCGGCTGCCCGGTGCGGAGCACCAGCATCATCTCGTCGAACAGGCGCTGGATGAGGGCGACTTCCGCCGCGGGCCCGACCGCGCTGATCTCATTGCCCCGGACGTGGATGTCGGCCGCCGGGAAGGCCTTCTCGATCACGCGCAGCAGAGAGTCGCCGGACCCCAGGACGGTCACCATGGGGTGCTGGGCGGGGACGGTGAACTGTGCTCTCGCCTGCCCCTGCGCGGGGGTGTGAGCTGTGGGTGTCTGAGTCATGGGCCGGCGCTGAAGGCCTGCACGTCCTCCTTGATACGACTCGCCTGCCACGAGGGCGGCCTGGCGATTTCCAGAGTACGCCCGGGGGGTGACAACCCCGTAGGCCTTTTCGATGCGCCGTACCGCACACGCCGCCCGGGCGCCGGGGGTCAGGCGGAGCGCCCGAAGCCGATCGTCGGGACCGCGCGGCGCAGCGGCCAGGGGCGGGCCGTGGCGGGGATGAGGTCCTCGAGGAAGGCGTACCGGAGCAGGGCCGCGGGGTCCTGGTCGTCGTAGGACTGCACCTTGCGCCACCAGGCCCCGATCTCGGACCAGCCCGGGGCCGAGAGGGAGCCGCCGAACTCCTGCACGGACAGAGCGGCCGTGAGCCCGGCGAAGGCCAGGCGGTCGGCGAGCGGCCAGCCGGCCAGGGTGCCGGTGACGAAGCCGGCGACGAAGACGTCGCCCGCGCCGGTGGGGTCCAGGGCCTCGACCTCGATCGCCGGGACCTCGGCGCTCTCGCCGGTGCGCCGGTCCACGGCGTACGCGCCCTCCGCGCCGAGCGTGACCACGGCGAGCGGCACGTGCTCGGTGAGGGCGTGCGCGGCGGCGCGGGGGCAGGTGGCGCCGGTGTAGCGCATCGCCTCGTCGGCGTTGGGCAGGAACGCCTCGCAGTGTTCGAGGTCGGCGAGGCCGGCCAGGTCCCAGGCGCCGCTGTCGTCCCAGCCGACGTCGGCGAAGACGCGGGTGCCCTTGCGCGCGGCCTGCGCGACCCAGGGGGCGCTCTTGCCGGGGGTGAGCGAGGCGACGGCGGCACGGGCGTGCGGGGGGCAGTCGGGGGCGGGCTCCTCGGGGGGCGGCTCGTGGCCGTGGGAGACCATGGTGCGCTCGCCCTCGTACGCCATGGAGACGGTGACCGGTGAGTGCCAGCCGGCCTCCCTGCGCGACGGGGCGAGGTCGATGCCCTCGCCCTGTTCCAGGGCGTCCCAGCAGTAGTCGCCGTAGTGGTCGTCGCCGAAGGCCGCCGCGAGGGAGGTCTTCAGGCCGAGCCGGGCCAGCGCGGTGGCCATGTTGGCGACGCCGCCGGGGCTCGATCCCATCCCGCGCGCCCAGGACTCGGTCCCGCGCACCGGGGCGGAGTCGAGCCCGGTGAAGATGATGTCGAGGAAGACGGTGCCGGTGAGATAGACGTCCCACGGCGGGTCGGCCGGCCCGCGCAGGGCGGCCAAGGGGTCGACGTGGGCGTGGCAGTACCGGCCTTCTCGGATCGGCGGTTCCGCCATGACGGTGGGCTGCGGCCCCTTTCCGGTGGACGCGGTCACAGTGCGCTCCCTGACGTGGTGCTGACCTCGCCAGTGTGCACCACGTCACTGACAGCGGGCGCCCAGTCACTGCGGAAGCCTCGGGCCCGTCCGGTCCGCCGCGTCACGCCGTCGCCGGACCCGGTCGCGCGGCGCCGGGCGACGCCTTCGGGGCGCCGTGGCAGCCGCCCCCTGTGGCGTCCTTCCTCACCCTGCCCACGATCCCAGCCGCTCGTGTCCGCAGCGCCACCGGCCCAACCCCTGCCCCGGGCGCACCCGCCCGCCGTACAGTCCGGCACGTGGGGCCCGTCGGTCTGTCCGCCGCCGCGGTCGGGGCGCCGGACGTGCTGCTGGTGCGGCGCGGCGGACGCAACGACCGGGTGCGGCAGGGAGTTACCAGCGGGGCATGGCGGGGGTGACCCACTCCGGGTCGGCGATCCGCATCGCGGCCGCGTCGTCGCGGTCGCGCAGCGTGCCGTCGTCGTCGAGCCAGCGCCGGTGCAGGGCGGCGAGCCGGTCCCGGTCGAGTTCGACGCCCAGGCCGGGGGCGTCCGGGACCCGTACGGCCCCGTTCTCGAAGACCAGCCGCTCGGTGAGCACGTCCTCGGACTGCCAGGGGTAGTGGGAGTCGCAGGCGTGGTGGAGGCCGGGGACGGTGGCCGCCACGTGGGTCATCGCGGCCAGGCTGATCCCCAGGTGGGTGTTGGAGTGCATGGACACCCCGACGCCGAAGGTGCGGCAGACGGCGGCGAGTTGCTGGGTGTTGCGCAGCCCGCCCCAGTAGTGGTGGTCGGACAGGACGACCTGGACGGCGCCCCGGGTGAACGCCTCCCTGATCTCGGCGAAGGTCGTCACGCACATGTTGGTGGCGAGCGGCACGCCGGTCCGCTCGGCGACCTCGGCCATGGCGGGCGTGCCGAGCGCCGGGTCCTCCAGGTACTCCAGGACGTCACCGAGGTCCCCGGCCACCTTCAGCGACGTCGCCACCGACCAGGCGCCGTTGGGGTCGAGCCGCAGCGGATGCCCGGGGAAGGCCTCCGCCAGCGCCCGTACGGCCGCGATCTCCTCGTCCGGCGGGAACACCCCGCCCTTGAGCTTGAACGACGAGAACCCGTACCGCTCCTTGAACTTGCGCGCCTGCTCCACGACCCCGGCCGGGTCGAGCGCGGCCCCCCAGTCGTCCCGCTCGGCGCGGACGCCGGCCGGGTGCTCGGCCCACTTGTAGAACAGGTACGCGCTGTACTCCACCGCGTCCCGCACCTTGCCCCCGAGCAGTGCGTGCACGGGCAGGCCGAGCGACTTGCCCAGCGCGTCGAGGCAGGCCACCTCGAAGCCGGAGACGACGGACAGCCGGAGCTTGTCCGCGGTCTGCACGCCGCGCAGTCCGCCGACGTCCACCGCCTCGGAGACCCGCGAGGCGTCCACGGCGACCTCGTCGGCGAGGGTGAACAGCCCGTTGAGGTCGCTGACCCGCCGGCCCTTCAGCTTCTCCGCGAAGGGCCGCGCCAGTTCCAGGTACTTGGTGTCGCCGTAGGTCTCCCCGACGCCGGTCACGCCGTCCGCCGTCACGACCTCCACGACCAGCCGGGGCGTGTACGGCTGGTGGACGCCCTGCGTGTTCAGCAACGGCGGGTCGGCGATCAGGACGGGGGTCAGTCGTACGTCCGTGACGGTGAGGTTCACAGGGCGGCTCCTACGAGGTCGAGTCCGGCGGCGAGCAGGATCATCCACGTATGGGGACAGAGATTAGATAGGCGAACAACGCCCGTCAATGGTTCGCGCTCACCGAAAGCCCACCGCCGGGCACCGGAGGGCGGCCCCCTGCCTACGATCAGCACATGTCGGAGACAGGCGGCGTCCGCGAGGTGAAATCGGCGGCGCGGACGGTGGAGTTGCTGGAGCTGCTGGCCGCGCGCGGCGACCGACCGGCACGGCTTCAGGAGCTGGCGGACGAGCTCGGCGTGCCCCGCAGCTCCATGTACGCCCTGCTGCGGACGCTCGCCGCCCGCGGCTGGGTCCGCATCGACGTCACCGGCTCCCTGTACGGCATCGGCATCCGCGCCCTGCTCACCGGCACCGCCTACCTCGACTCCGACCCGCGCGTACGGCTCGTGCGTCCCTACCTCGACGAGGCGTCCGAGGCGCTCGGCGAGACCATCCACATGGGCCGGCTGGACGGCCGGGACGTGGCGTACCTGGCGACCCGCGAGTCGCACGAGTACCTGCGCACCATCAGCCGGGTCGGGCGCCGGCTGCCCGCCCATGTGGGCGGTCTGGGCAAGGCCCTGCTCGCGGAGCGTCCCGACGCCGAGCTGCCCGACGGACCGTACGAGGCGCTCACCCCCAACACCCGCACCACCCGCGCCTCCCTCGCCGCCGATCTGGCCGAGGTGCGCTCACGCGGCTACGCGGTGGACCGCGAGGAGGGCGTCCTCGGCATCGTCGGCTTCGGCTTGGCGCTGCGGTACGACACTCCCGCCCAGGACGCGATCAGCTGCTCGGTGCCGGTGGCCCGGCTGACGCCGGGGCACGAGGAGCGGATCGTCGCCGTGATGCGGGAGATCCGGGCCAAGATCGAGACGACGGTGCCCGTCGGCGGGGGCTCGGTGCAGTGGCGCTAGCCGGCCGAAGGGCGCTCGTCTACCCGGCCGGGGCGGCCCCAAACAGAAGGTGACCCGGATCACCCACCCCGGCCCCCCGTCGGCCCTCCCCCGCTTGATACAAATTGCCCGCGCGTTCCTGTCCGTCGACGGTCGTCGCCCATCCCCCCTTCTGTGCCGCTCCTTTCGCATGCCCTGGGAACGCCCGTGTCCGCCCCCCGCACCACCCCGCCCTGGCCCCTCGTCGCCCTTTTCACGGCCGGGTATCTCGCCCCGTACCTCCTCCCGACCGTCGTCGGCAGGCTGGACTCCGGACTCCCCGTCTCCGCCACGCAGGCGGGCGCCATCGGCAGCGCGCTGCTGCTGAGTTCGGCGACGGCCGGTTTCCTGCTGGCCTCCCGCGTCGACCGGATCGGCCCGCGCACCCTCGCCCGGGCCGGCCTGGTGCTCGCCGTCCTCGGCTACGGCGGCGCCGCCCTCACCACCGCCGTTCCCGCGGTCGTCGCCGGCGCGGTGATCGGCGGCTTCGGCTCGGGCACGGCCACCGCGGTCGCCGCCACCGGCATCGCCGCCCAGAGGGATCCGCACCGCGTCACCACACTCGGGCTGCTCGGCGTCTCCGCCCTCGCCGGGGCCGTCTATCTGACGGTCCCGCACCTCGGCGCCGGCCACGGTCTGCCGCTGGCCGCGATCGGCCTCACCGCGCTCGCCGTCTGGCCGCTGACCGCCCGCCTGCACCCCCGCACCCCGGCGCCCGCCGTGCGCCGCCCCCGCGAGCCCCTCCCCCACCTGCGCGCCGGCCTGCTCCTCGCCGCCACGATGCCCTGCTGGTCGATGGCGCAGAACGCCCTGTGGGGCGTCAGCGGCCGGATCGGCGTCACCCAGGCCCACCTGGGCGAGGCGGCCGTCGGCGCGGTCTTCGCCGTCGCGCTCGGCGCGGGACTGCTGGGGGTCGTCGGCGCCGGGGCCCTCGGCCCACGGCTCGGGCACGCCGCCCCCATCGGCGTCGGTACCGTCCTCATCGCCGGCTGCATCGTGCTCAGCGCCTCCGCGACCGGCCTGACGACCTTCGCGGCCGGCGAGATCGCCTGGAACACGCTCTACCCGATCGTCCTGTCCTACGTCATCGGCCTCGCCGCCTCCCTCGACCCGCGCGGCCGCTGGGCGGTGCTGGTCGGCTCGGCGTCCTCGCTGGGCACCGCGGCGGGCCCGCTCACCGGCAGCCTGCTGTCGGCGCAGGCCGGCTTCCCGGCGATGGGCACCGTCCTCGCCGCCGGGCTGCTGGTGATCGCCGTGCCGATGACGGCGGTCGCGCTCGGCGCGGGCAGGCGCTCGCTCCCGGTGGTGGAGATCCCGGTGGAGACACCTGCCTACGACAGGGCGACGGCAGCGTAGGCGCCCCGGACGAGCGCCCGGGGCCTGATCCCAACGACAGGCCCCGGTGCACGACAGGCCCTAGAACTCGTACGCCTCGACCTCCGCGAGGTACCGAGCCCGCCGCTCCTCGTCGTGCTCCAGGAAGGACGCGACGAAGGAGTTGCGGGCCAGCTCGCGCAGCCGCTCCTCGCCCAGCCCCAGCGCCGCGCGCACGGCGTCGAAGTTGTCGCCGGCGTACCCGCCGAAGTAGGCCGGGTCGTCGGAGTTGACCGTGCACAGCAGCCCGGCGTCGAGCATCGCGGGCAGCGGGTGCTCGGCGAGGACGTCGACGGCGCGCAGCCGGACGTTGGACAGCGGGCACAGCGTCAGCGGGATCCGCTCGCGCACCAGCCGCTGCACCAGCGCCGGGTCCTCCATGCAGCGCAGCCCGTGGTCGACGCGCTCCACGCCGAGCACGTCGAGGGCCTCGGTGACGTACTCCGGTGGCCCTTCCTCCCCGGCGTGCGCGACCCGCCGCAGCCCGAGGGCGGCGGCGGCCTCGTACACCTCGCGGAACTTCGCCGGCGGATGCCCGACCTCGGCGGAGTCCAGCCCGATCCCGGTGATCCGGTCCAGGTACGGCTTCGCCGCGTCCAGCGTCGCCGTCGCCGACTCGGCGGACTCGTCCCGCAGGAAGCACATGATCAGCAGGGTGGAGACGCCGTGCTCGCGCTCGCTGTGCTCCAGCGCCCGCCACAGGCCCTCGACCACGGTGCCCATGCCGACCCCCCGGGTCAGGTGCGCCTGCGGGTCGAAGAAGATCTCCGCGTGCCGTACGCCCTGCGCGGCTGCCCGGGCGAGGTAGGCGTTCGCGAGGTCCGCGAAGTCCTGCTCGGTGCGCAGTACGGCCATCAGCTCGTAGTACAGGTCCAGGAAGGACTGCAGATCCTCGAACCGGTACGCCGTGCGCAGCGCTTCGGTGTCCGCGTAGGGCAGTTCCACGCCGTTGCGCGCGGCGAGCTCGAAAGCGAGCTCCGGCTCCAGGGTGCCTTCGATATGGAGGTGCAGTTCAGCTTTCGGGAGGGGCATAGTTCATCGTAGGGGCGTTTCACCGTCGTTTCGGAAGCGGCACTCTCTGGAGATCGTGCGCGACGCTCAGCTCCCCCGCGAACCCGGCGGCCCGGGCCTGCCGCTCGAACTCTCCCCCACTCTCGGCTCCGCCCGAGCGGGAGGTGCCCCCAGGCTCCGTGTAGCGCTGGCTGAAGTGGGTGAGCACGAGGTGCCGTACGCCGCTCTCCCTGGCCACCCGCGCCGCCTGTCCGGCCGTCAGGTGGCCGTGCTCGACGGCGAGTTTCTCGTCCTCGTCGAGGAACGTGGACTCGATGACGAGCATGTCGCAGCCCTCGGCGAGCGCGTACACGCCGTCGCACAGGCGGGTGTCCATGACGAACGCGAACCGCTGACCGCGCCGCACCTCGCTGACCTCCTCGAGGGCGACCCCGCCGAGCGCCCCCTCCCGCTGGATCCGGCCGACGTCCGGTCCCTTGATGCCGTGCGCGGCGAGCCGCTCGGGCAGCATCCGGCGCCCGTCGGGCTCGACGAGGCGATAGCCGTAGGACTCGACGGGATGGGAGAGCTTGTGGGCGTGCAGGGCGTACGACCGAGACGAGGAGAGCACCCCGTCGCTGTCCACCGGGGACTCCGTGAGCCGGACGGTCTCGCGGTAGGCGGTGGCGTACCGCAGCCGGTCGAAGAAGCGCTGGCCGGAGCGGGGGTAGTGCGCGGTGATGGGGTGGGGCACCTGGTCGAGGTTGATCCGCTGGATGACGCCGGCCAGGCCCAGCGAGTGGTCCCCGTGGAAGTGCGTGACGCAGATCCGGTTCAGGTCGTGGGCGGCGACCCCGGCGCGCAGCATCTGGCGCTGGGTGCCCTCTCCGGGGTCGAACAGGATGCCCTCGCCGTCCCAGCGCAGCAGGTAGCCGTTGTGGTTGCGGTGCCGGGTCGGGACCTGGCTGGCGGTGCCGAGGACCACCAATTCACGGACGGACACGACGACTTACCCGGGCGGCCATTCCAGGCCGCGCCCGCCCAGGACGTGGGCGTGCGCGTGCCAGACGGTCTGGCCGGCGCCGGGGCCCTTGTTGAAGACGATGCGGTAGCTCTCCAGCTTGTCCTCGTCGGCGACCGCCTGCGTCTCGCGCAGCAGGTCGGCGGCGATGCCGGGCGCGGCGGCGGCGAGCGCGGCGGCGTCCGGGTAGTGCGCCTTGGGGATCACCAGGACGTGGGTGGGCGCCTGGGGGTTGATGTCCCGGAAGGCGACGGTGGTTTCCGTCTCGCGGACGATCGTCGCCGGGACATGCCCCCCGACGATCTTGCAGAACAGGCAGTCGTCCTGCGGCTCCCCTGCCATTTTCCCTCCGGGGTCGGTGCGTTTTGGGGCATCGTATCGTCGCCGGGTGCGGGTGGTCGGGGGCTGGTGGCGCCCACGCGGCGGAGCCGCATGCCGGCCCAGCCCCGCACCCCCTTTACGTCGGCAGAGCGGGCGGAGTCTCAGCCGGACGTTCCTCCAGTGCCTCCAGCGCGAGCCGTATCGCCTCGTCCAGTTGGGGGTCCCGCCCTGCCGCGTGGTCCTGCGGCCGCTGGACCACCTCCACGTCCGGGTCGACCCCGTGGTTCTCCACGCCCCAGCCGTAGCCCTCCAGCCAGAAGGCGTACTTCGGCTGGGTGATCAGCGTGCCGTCCACCAGCCGGTACCGGCTGTCGATGCCGATCACACCGCCCCAGGTGCGCACTCCGACGACCGGCCCGAGGCCGAGCGCCTTGATCGCCGCGTTGACGATGTCGCCGTCCGACCCGGAGAACTCGTTGGCGACGGCGACGACGGGTCCGCGCGGTGCGTCCTGCGGATAGCTGTACGGCCGCATCCCGCGCGGCACGGCCCAGCCGACGATCCGCCGGGCCAGCTTCTCCACCACCAGCTGGGAGGTGTGCCCGCCCCGGTTCTCCCGGACGTCCACGACGAGGCCCTCCCGGGCCACCTCGACGCGCAGGTCGCGGTGGATCTGCGCCCACCCCGGCGCCTGCATGTCGGGCACATGGAGGTAGCCCAGCCGCCCGCCGGACCGCTCGTGCACGTACGCCCGCCGGTCCGCGACCCACGCGTGGTAGCGCAGCGGTTCCTCGTCCTCGATCGGTACGACGACGGCGTGCCGCACTTCACCGCCCCCCGACGGAGAGATGGTCAGCTCGACCGCCTTGTCCGCCGTACCGACCAGCAGCGGGCCCGGGCCGGTCACCGGATCCACGGCCCGTCCGGCAACCGCCACGATCGCGTCCCCGGCACGCACGGCGACGCCGGGCGCGGCCAGCGGCGAGCGGGCGTCCGGGTCGGAGGTCTCCGAGGGCAGGATGCGGTCGATGCGCCAACTGCCGTCCGGATGCCGGGAGATGTCCGCGCCGAGCAGTCCCTGCCGGGCTCCGTTGCCGCCCGCGCCACGCGGGACCACGTAGGCGTGCGAGGTGCCCAGCTCGCCCTGCACCTCCCACAGCAGGTCCACCAGGTCGTCGTGGGTGGCGACCCGGTCCAGGACGGGCCGGTAGCGGTCGAGGACGCCGTCCCAGTCGACGCCGCTCATGTCCGGCCGCCAGAAGTGGTCGCGCATGATGCGGCCGGTCTCGTCGTACATCTGCCGCCACTCGGCGGCCGGGTCGACGGTCTGGCGTACCCGGGTGAGGTCGACGGTGACGTTGGTGTCGCTGTCCTCGTCGCCCGAGGCGCGCCGGTCGCTCGGTACGACCTTCAGCCGGCCGTCGGTCCACAGCAGCACCCGCTTGCCGTCGCCGCTGACCTCGAAGTGGTCGGCGTCGGCCGCGAGGTGCTCCAGACGCTGCTGGGCGAGGTCGTAGCGCTCCAGCTCGGTCTTGGGGTCGGGGTCGTCCGGGGTGGCCCGGGAGGAGCCGAGGACGCCCTGGACGGGGTGGCGCAGCCACAGCACGCCGTCCTTCGCGGCGCGCAGGTTGGAGTAGCGCCCGGCCTCCACGGGGAACGGCACGATCCGGTCGGCGAGCCCTTCCAGGTCGATCCGCGTGGTCGGCGTGCCCTCGCTGTCGGGCGTCTCGTCCTTGTCCGGCGTCTCGAAGGGACGGCCGTGCCGCTGCGGACCGAACGGGGACGGGGTGGTCGCGGACAGCGTGATCAGGTGCGGCCGGTCGCCCACCACGAACGCCAGGTCGAAGACGTGCTCGTCGTAGACCGGGTCGAAGGAGCGGTTGGACAGGAACGCCAGGTGCTTGCCGTCGGCGGTGAAGGCGGGGGCGTAGTCCTGGAAACGCAGCGGCGTCGCCTCGGTGACCGACAGGTCGGTGGTGTTGGCGAGCTTCAGCTGGCACAGCGGGCGCGGGCCCGGGTGGGACCAGGCGATCCAGGCGGAGTCGGGCGAGAAGACCAGCCCGCGCACGTCGCCGTTCTCGCTGCGGTCGACCTCGCGCACCTCGCCGGTCTCCCGCTCGACGAGCAGCAGCCGTCCGTCGTGCGCGGCGACCGCGGCCCGGCTGCCGTCGGGAGCCATGGCGAGCCCGAGGACCCGGCCGAGCCGGCCCGCGGCGAGCCGGCGCGGGATCGAGCCCGGCGTCAGCCCGGTGGCGGGCGCGAACTCCAGGGCGTCCTCGCCCTCGGCGTCCGTCACCCACACCACCCATTCCTCGCCCTCGGCGCGGAAGGTGCGCGGCAGCCGGGCCCGGACGCCGGGTTCGGCGGCCAGCGCGCGGGCGGGGCCGGAGCGGTGGGTCACCCAGTGCACCCCGCCGCGCACGGCGACCGCGCTGCCGCGCGCGGTGTGGTCGGGGGACGCCGACCCGAACCAGCGGGAGGCGTTCACCGGGTACGGCTGACGGTCGGTGCGCTGCCCGCCGAGCCGGACGTCGAGGCGGCGCGGCTCGGCGCCGTCGAGGTCGTCCAGCAGCCACAGCTCACCGGCACTGCAGTACACGACCCGGGTGCCGTCGCTCGCCGCGTGCCGGGCGTAGAAGCCGTCGAGCGGCGTGTGCCGCCGCAGGTCCGAGCCGTCGGCGAGGGAGGAGTACAGAGCGCCCGTGCCCTCGTGGTCGGACAGGAACGCGATACGGTCGCCGGCCCAGGCCGGGTACTCGACGTTGCCGTCCAGCTCCTCGTGCAGCCGTACGAACTCGCCGTCGCCGTCCCGGTCGATCCACAGCTTGCCCGCCGTACCGCCCCGGTACCGCTTCCAGGCGGCGGCCTCCCGGCCCATCGGCGCGGACAGCAGCACGGTGTGCGGGCCGTGGGCGACCCCGCCGACCGGGCCGTACGGCAGCCGGGTCGGGGGTCCGCCGTCGAGCGGCACGGCGTGCGCCCAGGTGCGGCGGAGGGTGGCCTGGCCGTGGGTGGTGAGGGCGAGCACCTGCCCGTCGGGGGTCCAGCCGCGCACCCGGGTCGTCCAACTGCCCCAGTGGGTCAGGCGTCTGGCGGGACCGCCGTCGACGGGCGCGACGTGCACCTCGGGCGCGCCGTCACGGGTTGAGGTCCAGGCGACGGTGGTGCCGTCGGGCGAGATACGCGGCTGGGTCACCGGCACGTTGTCGGCGCTGACCCGCCAGGCCCGCCCACCGTCGAGCGGCGCGAGCCAGACGTCGTCCTCGGCGGTGAAGGTCACCAACTCGCCCTGGACATGCGGAAACCGGAGATACGCGGGCACTGCGGACTGGGTCACCAGGTCACCCTACGCAGGCGCGGGGCCCGCGCACAGGGGTTTGGATCACTTGCCCCACCTGCTATTTGCCCTCGGGCCAGCACGTGGGAGCGCTGCGGCAGTACACGGTCCTGGTGACGGTCACCGTGGTGGTGGGGCCACCTCCGGGCGGGGTGCCGACGGGCGGGGCGGAGGTGGCGTCGCAGTCGCCCAGTCCGCTGACCCGGAACCACTGCTTGCCGTCGATCCGCGCGGTGAGGTCGCCGCGCACGCAGGCGCCGCCGACCGCGCGGGTCACCCTGCCGGTGACGGTGATCTCCCTGCCGTCGGAGGTCTGCCCCTCGCAGTCGACGTCCGCGACGGTGCCGGCGCTCGCGGACGGTGCCGGCCCGCCGCGGTCGCCGTAGTGGGCGGTGCAGCTGAGCCACTGCACATCCGCCTCGCGCCGCTCGAGTTCCCGGGTCACCAGCTCGTCCGTCGTGTAGGCCACGGTCATGGAACTCAGGGCACCCGGCTCACACGCCACCAGCCCGCCCGCACCGGCCACCACGACCACCGCCACCCCGGCCGCCCGCCGCATGCGAGGACGGCTCCCGACCCACCGCGATACCCCCATGAACGGCAGCCTGCCACCACCCCGGCCACCGCGGTAGGGCGCATACGGCCACCCGGTACGCCGGCGGGAGGCCGTCGCCGTCAGATGTTGAGGAGTTGCCACTCCTGGAGTTCCACCAGGTTGCCCTCCGGGTCCTTGAGGTGGGCGGTGCGCATGCGGTCCGTCGTGGGGGCCGGGCCGTGCAGGAGGGTCGCGCCGCGGGCCGTGATGCGCTCGCAGTAGGTGTCGAGGTCGTCGACGCGCAGGACCACCAGCGAACGGTGGCCCGTCGCGGTGTCGTTCACCTCGCCGATCAGGTCCGCCATCATCGCGCGGTCCTGCAGCGCGATGCCCGCCGAGCCCGTCGCGGGGCTGAACCTCTCGTACGGTCCCTCGGTCGCACCCGACTGCGGCTTCAGGCCGAGGACATCGGCGTAGAAGCGGTAGCAGGCGGCGAAGTCGCTGACCAGGAGCCTGACTTGGGCGAGTTCCATGACGTCCTCCCGCGCGGGGATCAGGACCAGCGTCCGGTACGGCCGAGCAGCAGCGCCGCCGCCGCGGTACCGGCCGTCGAGGTGCGCAGCACGGTCGGCCCGAGCCGGTAGGCACGCGCCCCGGCCTGCGCGAAGAGCGACAACTCCTCCGGGGAGACGCCTCCTTCGGGTCCGACGACCAGCACGATCTCGCCCTCGGTGGGCAGTTCGGCGGCGGCCAGCGGTTCCTCACCGCTCTCGTGCAGTACGGCGGCGAAGCCGGCCCCGGCGAGCAGCGCGGCGACCTGCTTGCCCGTCGCCGCGTCCGCGACCTCGGGGAAGCGCACCCGGCGGGACTGCTTGCCGGCCTCGCGGGCGGTGGCCCGCCACTTGGCCAGGGACTTCGCTCCGCGGTCGCCCTTCCACTGGGTGATGCAGCGGGCGGCCTGCCAGGGCACGATCGCGTCGACCCCGACCTCGGTCATGGTCTCCACGGCCAGCTCGCCCCGGTCCCCCTTGGGCAGGGCCTGGACGACCGTGATGCGAGGTTCGGGCACCGGTTCCTCGGACACCGAGTCCATGTGGACGATCAGCCGGTCCTTGCCCTCGGTGTCCACGACCACGCACTCCGCCCAGCGCCCGGCCCCGTCGGTGAGGACCACGTCCTCGCCGGGCCGCAGCCGCTTCACGGAGACCGCGTGCCGGCCCTCGGGCCCGTCGAGGACGTACCGTCCGCCGTCGCCCGCGCGGAAGTGCTCGACGACGAAGACCGGAGCGGTCATCCGGCGCTCCCGGAGGACAACGCCGTCGTGGCCGCGGTGAGCTCGGCCGCCAGCACCTGCACCAGCTCCCCGGCGGGCAGCTCACGCGCCATCCCGTGGCCCTGGCCGGCCCACAGCGCCATGCCCTGCGCGTCGCCCGCCCGCGCCGCGGCCTTGCGGATCGGGGAGGTGAGGTGGTGGACCTCGGGGTAGGCGGCGGGGGCGTACGGGCCGTGCTCGCGCAGGAAGCGGTTGACCAGGCCGCGGGCCGGGCGGCCGGAGAAGGCGCGGGTGAGTGCCGTACGGACGAACAGCGGGTTGGTCAGCGCCTGCTTGTGCACGGCGCTCGCGCCGGACTCGGGGGTGGGCAGGAACGCCGTGCCGAGCTGCGCGGCGCTCGCGCCGGCCGCCAGGACGGCGGCGATCTGGCTGCCGCGCATGATGCCGCCGGCGGCGACGAGCGGCAGGCCGACCGCCTCGCGGATCTGGCCGATCAGGGAGAGCAGGCCGATGGCGGAGCCGTCGTTCTCGGGGATGTCCCGGTGCGTGCCCTGGTGGCCGCCGGCCTCGGCACCCTGCACGATCACGGCGTCGGCGCCGGCCTGCTCGACGGCCCGGGCCTCGTCGGGCGTGGTGGCGGTGACGAGGGTGAGGGTGCCGACGCGGCGGAGGGAGTCCAGGACCTCACGGCTGGGCACGCCGAAGTGGAAGGAGACCACCGGCACCGGGTTGTCCAGCAGCACCGCGAGCTTGGTGTCGTAACCGTCGTCCCGGCCGCTGTCGGGGTCGCCGAGCTCGGTCTCGTACCAGGCGGCCTCTCCGGCCAGCTGATGGGCGTAGACGTCGACGGCGGCGGGCTCCGCGACGTCGGGCTGCGGCATGAACAGGTTCACGCCGAAGGGGCGGGCGGTCAGCCCCCGCACCTGCTTGATCTCCTGGTACATGCCGTCGGCCGTCTTGTAACCGGCCGCGAGGAATCCGAGCCCGCCGGCCTCGGACACGGCCGCGGCGAGCCGCGGCACGGAGACGCCGCCCGCCATGGGGGCCTGCACGATCGGAAGCGGAAAGAGATCGGTCAGTGCGGAGGACATGACGGCATGTTGTCACGTCCTCCGAACAAGTCCGAATCCGGGCTGCCGTCCGGCATATGCCGACGGCACCCCGTCGAACGCGTTCTTCGGCCGCGGGAAACAGCCCCCGCTGCCCGGCTGACGGTGCCTGCCCGGGGACACCCGCCGGTCCCCCGGCCGCGTCTCGGCGCAGCCTCGGCACCATCCGTCAGCAGCCGTCAGCGCCCGTTGAACGCGTCCTTCAGCCGCGAGAACAGCCCCTGCTGCCCGGGCTGGAACTGTCCCTGAGGTCGTTCCTCGCCGCGGAGCTTGGCCAGCTCCCGCAGGAGTCGTTCCTGCTCCACGTCCAGCTTGGTCGGGGTCTGGACCTCGACGTGGACGACGAGGTCGCCGCGGCCGCCGCCGCGCAGGTGCGTGACGCCCCGGCCGTGCAGCGGGATCGACTGGCCGGACTGGGTGCCGGGCCGGATGTCGACCTCCTCCAGGCCGTCCAGGGTCTCCAGCGGCACCTTCGTGCCGAGGGCCGCCGCCGTCATCGGGATCGTGACCGTGCAGTGCAGGTCGTCGCCGCGCCGCTGGAAGGTCGAGTGCGGCAGCTCGTGGATCTCGACGTAGAGGTCGCCGGCCGGACCGCCACCGGGCCCGACCTCGCCCTCACCGGCGAGCTGGATGCGCGTGCCGTTGTCGACACCGGCCGGAATCTTCACCGTCAGCGTGCGCCGGGAACGCACCCGGCCGTCGCCCGCGCACTCCGGGCACGGGTTCGGCACGACGGTGCCGAAGCCCTGGCACTGCGGGCAGGGGCGCGAGGTCATGACCTGGCCCAGGAAGGACCGAGTGACCTGCGACACCTCACCGCGCCCGCGGCACATGTCGCACGTCTGCGCCGAGGTCCCCGGCGCCGCTCCCTCGCCGCTGCACGTGGAGCAGACGATGGCCGTGTCGACCTGGATGTCCTTCGTCGTGCCGAAGGCCGCCTCGTCCAGCTCGACCTCGATACGGATCATCGCGTCCTGGCCCCGGCGGGTGCGCGAGCGCGGCCCGCGCTGCGACGCCGTGCCGAAGAACGCGTCCATGATGTCCGAGAAGTTCCCGAAGCCACCCGCGCCGAAGCCGCCCGCGGCGCCCGCGCCGGCCTGCGACAGCGGGTCGCCGCCGAGGTCGTAGACCTGCTTCTTCTGCGGGTCCGACAGCACCTCGTAAGCGGCGTTGATCTCCTTGAACCGCTCCTGCGTCTTCGGATCGGGATTGACGTCCGGGTGCAGCTCGCGTGCGAGCCGCCGGAAGGCCTTCTTGATCTCTTCCTGCGACGCGTCGCGGCGCACGCCGAGAACGGCGTAGTAGTCCGTGGCCACTTACGACTCCGCCAGGATCTGTCCGACGTACCGTGCCACTGCGCGTACCGCTCCCATCGTTCCCGGGTAATCCATGCGGGTCGGTCCGACCACGCCGAGCTTGGCGACTGCCTCGCCGCCCGAACCGTAGCCGACCGACACCACCGACGTGGAGTTGAGTCCCTCATGGGCGTTCTCGTGCCCGATGCGCACGGTCATGCCCGAATCCTTCGCCTCGCCCAGGAGCTTGAGGAGCACGACCTGCTCCTCGAGCGCCTCCAGGACGGGGCGGATGGTGAGGGGGAAGTCATGTCCGAAGCGGGTCAGATTGGCGGTGCCGCCGATCATCAGCCGCTCCTCGGTCTGTTCGACGAGCGTCTCCAGGAGGGTGGAGAGCACCGTCTGGACCGTGCCGCGGTCCTCCAGCTCGAAGGCTTCCGGCAGATCCTGCACCAACTGTGGCACGTCCGCGAAACGGCGGCCCGCGACCCGGCTGTTCAGCCGCGCCCGCAGATCCGCCAGCGACGCCTCGCCGAACGGCGCCGGGCAGTCGACCATCCGCTGCTCGACCCGCCCGGTGTCGGTGATCAGCACCAGCATCACGCGCGCCGGCGCCAGCGAGAGCAACTCCACGTGCCGCACGGTGGACCGGGTCAGTGACGGGTACTGCACGACGGCGACCTGCCGCGTCAGCTGCGCGAGGAGCCGCACGGTGCGGGCCACCACGTCGTCCAGGTCGACGGCGCCATCGAGGAAGTTCTGGATCGCGCGCCGCTCCGGCGCGGTCAGCGGCTTGACCTCGGCGAGCTTGTCGACGAAGAGCCGGTAGCCCTTGTCGGTGGGGATGCGCCCGGCGCTGGTGTGCGGCTGGGCGATGTATCCCTCGTCCTCCAGGGCGGCCATGTCGTTGCGCACGGTCGCCGGGGAGACGCCGAGGCCGTGCCGCTCGGTGAGCGCCTTGGAACCGACCGGCTCCTCGGTGCCGACGTAGTCCTGGACGATCGCGCGCAGTACCTGCAGCCTTCGTTCACTGAGCATCCGCGCACACCTCCAGCACGTCGTCCCCTTGGCGCTTCCCCCTGGCACTCGACGCAGGCGAGTGCCAGCCTTACCGGCCCAGTGTACGGCCGCCGGGTACGCCTCCGGCAAGGCCGGTCCCCGGAGGTCGTGCCGGGTGGGGGCGTACCGCACGCCCTGTCGCCGCGATCAAGCCGTTCGCGCGGCCGGGCAGGCGCGAACACGGCGACAGGGCCTAGCGTCGCGGTATGAGCGTGACTTGGGAAGAGGTGGGCTGGGAGCGGCTCGCGGACGGCGTCGGGCGCTGCCGGCTGCCCGGCTGGGACTGCACGGTGGGGCTGGTGGTCGGCCGGGGCGCGGCGCTGCTGATCGACGCGGGGTCGAGCCTCGCGGAGGGGGCGGCGCTGCGGGCGCGGGCGGAGGCGCTGGCCGGTCACCGTGTGACCCATCTCGCGTTGACCCACCCCCACTTCGACCACGTGCTGGGCGCGGCGGCGTTCGCCGGGGTCGAGGTGTTCGGCGCGGTCGGCATCGACTCCGTGCTCGGCGGCCGGCGCGGACGTGAGGAACTCCGCGCGGACGCCGTCCACCACGGTCTGGACGCTGCGGCGGCGCAGGAGGCGGCCGACACGCTGGTCCCGCCCCGCCATCACGTCTGCGGCGAGTGGACCCTCGACCTGGGCCCCGGCCGGCAGGTGCTGCTGGCGAACGTGGGCCCGGCGCACACCGCGTACGACCTGGTGGTGCTGGTCCCCGGGGAGCGTCCGGGCGAGCCGGAGGTGGTCTTCTGCGGCGATCTGGTCGAGGAGTCGGGGGAGCCGCAGGCGGGTCCCGACGCCGTGGCGTCGCACTGGCCCGCCGCCCTCGACCGGCTGCTCGACCTGGGGGGTGAGGACGCACTGTACGTGCCCGGTCACGGAGCGGTGGTGGACGCGGCGTTCGTGCGGCGCCAGCGCGACGCCCTCGCCGTCCGGTTCGGCGTGTCGCACGGATGACGCAAGGGCCTGTCCATATCGTCATGCGAATGCGCCAGTACTCTCCGGATCTGACCCCTCCGTGGAAGAAGCCCCGGCCCGTCCCGGAGGTCGCCGCGGAGCCCGGCCTGGTCGTCGAGGAGCCCGGCACCGGTTTCTGCGGCGCGGTGATCCGCTGCGAGGCGGGCACGGTGACCCTGGAGGACCGGTTCGGCAAGCAGCGGGTGTTCCCGCTGGAGCCACGGGGCTTCCTGCTGGAGGGCCGGGTGGTGACGCTCGTGCGGCCGTCCTCCGGTCCGGTGCGTCCGACCCGTACCGCCTCCGGCTCGGTCGCCGTCCCCGGCGCCCGTGCCCGGGTGGCCCGCGCCGGCCGCATCTACGTCGAGGGCCGGCACGACGCCGAGCTCGTGGAGAAGGTCTGGGGCGACGACCTGCGCGTCGAGGGCGTGGTCGTGGAGTACCTGGAGGGTGTCGACGACCTCCCGGCGATCGTGGAGTCCTTCGCGCCGGGCCCGGACGCGCGGCTGGGCGTCCTGGTGGACCACCTGGTGCCGGGCACGAAGGAGTGGCGCATCGCGGAGTCGGTGACCAGCGAGCACGCCCTGGTGGTGGGCCACCCGTACATCGACATCTGGGAGGCGGTGAAGCCGGCGTCGCTGGGCATCGCGGCGTGGCCCCGCGTACCACGCGGGCAGGACTGGAAGACGGGGGTGTGCCGGGCTCTGGGGTGGCCGGAGAACACCGGCGCGGCCTGGCAGGCGATCCTGTCGCGGGTGCGCTCCTACAAGGACCTGGAACCCGAGCTGCTCGGCCGCGTGGAGGAACTGATCGACTTCGTCACGGCGCCTTGAGCGATGGAAGAGTGCCGAACCGGCTCGTGTCCAGGTCGACGCCGATGATCGGCAGGTGCACTCGGTCCCCGAACTTGCGTGTGCGGTTGCTCTGGTAGTCCGCCGACAACCCGGTCCCCGTCGGCTCCGTCAGCACCAGGC
This sequence comes from Streptomyces chromofuscus, assembly GCF_015160875.1. Lineage (NCBI taxonomy): Bacteria > Bacillati > Actinomycetota > Actinomycetes > Kitasatosporales > Streptomycetaceae > Streptomyces > Streptomyces chromofuscus. The sequence goes on from NZ_CP063374.1 coordinate 2,732,361, forward strand.
ACCTCGCTTCGAAGGGGTCGATGATCAGGTAGACCGGCACGCCACCGGCGGCGTAGATCGACCGCTTCTCCACGTAGTCCCGATGCACGCTGGTTCGGGAAACGACCTCGACCAGCATGGTCACCGCCGGTGCGGGCACCAGCCGTCCGGGGCTGTCGTCGGCGCCCGCCTCCATGACCACCAGATCGGGCTGGGGCTCGCTCTCCTCGCGCGGAAAGGCCACGTCCTGGGTCTGAAGCCGTTCCCAGCGATCCGAGGGAATCTGGTCCTGCACGAACTGCACGATGCGGTTGTGGACCTTGTCGGGTCCGGCCATCATCACGATTTCCCCCCGGATGAGCTCGGCCTTGAAGCCCTCGGGAACGACAAGGTTCTCGAACGCCTCATGCACCCGGCGATCATCCACAGCGGTCATCTCCGTGGCCCTCCGCATCCGCCGCGCACTGTCGGCGGCAGCCTACGAACCAGGTTAGGGACCGAACCCGCGTTCCGCACCGATTCACCCGCCGGAGTGATCAGTCCACGAGGTCCCGCACCACGGCGTCCGCCAGCAGTCGCCCGCGCAGGGTGAGGGCCGCACGGCCCTGTTCGTACGGGCCCTGCTGGAGCAGGCCCTCGGACAGGGCCCGGCGCGCGGCCCGCAGACCGTCCGCGCGCAACAGGCTCAGCGGCACGCCGTCGCGCAGCCGCAGCTCCAGCAGGACGCGCTCCACGCGGCGGTCCTCGTCCGAGAGCAGTTCGCGGCCGGCGCCGGGTGAGCGGCCGGCCGCCAGGGCGGCGGCGTAGGCGCCGGGGTGTTTCACGTTCCACCAGCGCACACCGCCGACGTGGCTGTGCGCGCCCGGCCCCGCGCCCCACCAGTCGGCGCCCCGCCAGTACAGCTCGTTGTGCAGGCAGCGGGCGGCGTCCGAGGTGGCCCAGTTGGACACCTCGTACCAGTCGAAACCGGCCTGGGACAGCCGCTCCTCCGCGATCAGGTACCGGTCGGCGTGCACGTCGTCGTCGGTCATCGGGACCTCGCCCCGGCGGATCCGCCGGGCCAGCTGCGTGCCCTCCTCCACGATCAGCGCGTAGGCACTGATGTGGTCCGGCCCCGCTCCCAGCGCCGCGTCCAGCGAGGCCCGCCAGTCGTCGTCGGACTCCCCCGGCGTGCCGTAGATCAGGTCCAGGTTCACATGGTCGAACCCGGCTGCCCGGGCCTCCGCGACGCACGCCTCGGGGCGGCCGGGGGTGTGCGTGCGGTCGAGAATCTTCAGCACGTGCTGCTTCGCGCTCTGCATTCCGAAGGACACCCGGTTGAAGCCGCCCTGCCGCAGCGCCGCGAGGTACGCCGGGTCAACCGACTCCGGGTTCGCCTCCGTCGTGACCTCGGCGTCCGCCGCCAGCCCGAACTCTTCCCGGATCGCCCCCAGCATCCGTACGAGATCGTCGGCGGCCAGCAGTGTCGGCGTACCGCCCCCGACGAAGACCGTCCGCACCTCGCGCGGGTCGTCCCCGAGCACCTTGCGGGCCAGCCGGATCTCGTGGATCAGCGTGTCGGCGTAGTTGTCGCGCGAGGCGAGCACGCCGCCCGTGCCGCGCAGCTCGGTCGCCGTGTAGGTGTTGAAGTCGCAGTAGCCGCAGCGGGTCGCGCAGTAGGGGACGTGCAGGTAGAACCCGAGGGGTCGGTCGGCCGCCCCGGCGAGCGCGGCGGGGGGCAGCGCGCCGTCGTCGGGGACGGGCTCGCCGTCGGGAAGTGCGGAAGGCATGTCCCCCATTGTCCCGTACGCGGGGCGTCACTCGGCCTGGAGCACCAGCAGCGCCAGATCGTCTTCCGGCGGACGCCCGCCGAAGTCGTGCACCAGCCGCCTGATCCGCTCGGCGATCGCCTCGGCGCTCATCCCCGCGCACCCCGCCAGCGCCGCCGCCAGCCCGTCCCCGTCGTCGAACTGGCGCGAGCCGCTGCGCCGCTCGGTCACCCCGTCCGTGACGCACAGCAGGGTGTCACCGGACCTCAGCTCGAAGCTCTCGCTGGTGTACGTCTCGTCCTCGACGACCCCGAGCAGGGTCTGCGGCCGCGCGACGGTACGGACGTCGCCGTCCGGCCCGAGGAGCAGCGGCAGCGGATGCCCGGCGGAGGCGACGGTGCAGCGGACGCCGCCGTCGAAGGGGGCGAGTTCGCCGTACAGGAGGGACAGGAAGCGGGTCTGGGGACCGTCTCCGGGTCCGACGGGGCCGACCAGCGCGCGGGCGGCGGCGTCGGCGGCCTCGGTGGCGTCGTCGAGGAGGAGCTGGTTGAGGCGGTCCAGGACGTCGGCGACGCGGTAGCCCTCGCGGGCGAGCAACCGCAGCCAGGGGCGGGCCAGCCCGATGACGACGGCCGCCTCGGGCCCCTTGCCCTGGACGTCGCCGACGGCGAAGCACCAGCGCCCGTCGCCGGCCGGGAAGAGGTCGTAGAAGTCGCCGCTGGGCCCGCCCTTGTCGCAGGGCTCGTACACGAGGGCGCTGCGCATTCCGGGGATCTGCGCGACCGCCCCGGGCAGCAGGCCCCGCTGGAGTACGGCGCTGATGGTGGCCTGCCGGGCGTACTGCCGGGCCGCCCCGATGGCCAGCGCGACCCGGCGGCTGAGGTCCTCGACGAGTCCGGTGATCTCGTCCGGGAACCCCGCAGGTCCGGCCCGCCCGATGACGAGCGTGCCGAGCGGCCGCCCACCGGCGACGAGCCGGTACGACAGGGCCGTACCGGCGGCGGGGGCGGCGGACGCGGTGGGGCCGCCGGGCCCGGCGGAGGCGCCTTGCGTGGCGGGGGCGCCGGGGCCCGTGCCGTCGCCCTTCTGAGCCTGCGATGAGTCCTGGGGCAGCCCATCGTCGGGCGACGGACCGGTGGGCAGCGCATCGCCCGCCGGCGAGCCCCCGGGGCACGAGTCGTCGGGCCACGCCTCCGGGTGCCACGCGTCGCCGGGCCACGGGTACGGCACCGGGCCGGAGGCCGTCAGCCCGTCCCCCACCCGCGGCGGCTCCTTCTCCAGGCACCGCCGCAGCTCCTCGGTCCGCTCCTCGTTCGTGTGCCACACCCGCGCCGGCCGCGGCCCGCCCGCCCCGCCGCCCTCGCCCCACCCGGCCCGGCCGCCCAGGGCCTCGTCCTCCAGCCACACCGCGCACCAGTCGGCAAGCCTCGGCACGATCAGCTGGCCGGTGAGCGCGGCGACCAGGTCCTCGTCGAGCTGCCCGGCGAGCAGGTCGGAGGCCTCGGCGAGGAAGGACAGCGCGCCCCGGCCGAGCCAGTCCCGGTCGCGCACGGACCGAGGGAGCCGCCCCCGCTCGGGCGCGTCGGAGGAAGGTTCGGGGGCGAGCAGCTCGGCGCCGGGGAAACCCGTGCGCTCGAGGTCGTGCCCCTCGGCGCCCGGGCACACCTCGGCGGTCACCCGCGCCCAGACGGTCTTGGCGCCCCGCCGGTAGGTCACGCCCCAGGACTCGGAGAGCGCGGCGACCAGCCGCAGCCCGCGCCCGTACTCCGGCGTCTCCCGCGCCGCCTCGCTCTCCCCGTTCCGGGGTGGCCGCGAGGGATGGTGGTCGCAGACCTCGACGACGACCGCACCGGACTCGGGCTCCAGCCGGCAGGCCAGCTCGACGTCGGTGCCGGCGTGCACGACGGCGTTCGTGACCAGCTCGCTCAGGACGACCATGGCGTCGTGGGCCAGCCGGCCGGTGAGCCGCTCGGCGCCGGGCACCGCGAGGGCGGTCCACTCCTGGAACGCCGAGCGCAGCAGTCCCCGGGCGGCACCCGGAGCGAGAGGGCTTCCACTGAGGGCGGCGCGCACCTGTGCACCGGGGGGCACGGGGGCCAGGGGCGGGGACTCCCTCTGCGCCGGTAGGGCCCCGATGTCCAGCTCTCCGAGCGGCTCGGACCAGTACGCCTCGATCACGTCCGACAGGGTGACAGACAGACCCCACACATAAGCGGTGAGTTACCGAAGTGGCCAAACTCGACCGGAAAACGCCAAGTAGTCGACGCAGGATGCCTGCACCGACCGACGGGGCACGGGGAACTGCGCGAGCGACTGCTGCGAACCCGCAGCCGCCCGCGCTCCCCGGGCCCCGGCCCCGGCCTCCCTAGGCCTCCCGCGCCCCGGCGTACATCTCGTCCAGCAGGTGCTGGTACTCCCGCTCCACCACGGGCCGCTTCAGCTTCAGACTCGGCGTGATCTCCCCGTGCTCCACGTCGAGGTCCCGGGGCAGCAGCCGGAACTTCTTGATCGTCTGCCACCGCTGGAGCCCCGCGTTCAGCTCCTGCACGTACCCCTGGACCATCTCCACGGTCGCCGGCGCCGCCACCACGTCGGCGTACGGCTTGCCGTCCAGCCCGTTCTCCTTCGCCCACTGCATGATCGACGGCTCGTCGAGCGCGATGAGCGCGGTGCAGAAGTTCCGGTCGGCCCCGTGCACCAGGATGTTGGACACGTACGGGCACACCGACTTGAACGCGCCCTCGATCTCGGTCGGCGCGACGTACTTGCCGCCCGAGGTCTTGAACAGGTCCTTCTTCCGGTCGGTGATCCGCAGGTACCCGTCGGGCGACAGTTCCCCGATGTCCCCGGTGTGGAACCAGCCGTCCGGCTCCAGCACCTCGGCGGTCTTCTCGGGCAGCCCGTGGTACCCCTCCATGATCCCGGGCCCGCGCAGCAGGATCTCGCCGTCCTCCGCGATCCGCACCTCGGTCCCGGGCAGCGGCTTGCCGACCGTGCCGGTCCGGTACGCCTCACCGGGGTTGACGAACGACGCCGCGGAGGACTCGGTCAGCCCGTACCCCTCCAGGATGTGGATGCCGGCGCCGGAGAAGAAGTATCCGATCTCGGGGGCCAGCGCCACCGACCCGGACACGCAGGCCCGCAGGCGCCCGCCGAAGGCCTCGCGCAGCTTGGAGTACACGAGCGCGTCGGCCGCCTTGTGCTGCACGGCCAGCCCGAACGGCGCCGAGGCGGTCCCGGTGCGCCGGAAGTTGTCCTGGGTGACCTTGGCGTACTCGCGCGCGACGCCCGCCGCCCACTGGAAGATCTTGTACTTGGCGGGGCCACCGGCACGGGCCTTGGCGGCGACGCCGTTGTAGACCTTCTCGAAGATCCGCGGCACGGCCGCCATGTACGTCGGCTGCACCACCGGCAGATTCTCGATGATCTTGTCCACCCGGCCGTCGACGGCGGTGATGTGACCGACCTCGAGGTGCCCGGAGATCAGCACCTTGCCGAAGACGTGCGCGAGCGGCAGCCACAGGTACTGCACGTCGTCCGGGCCGAGCAGCCCGGTCGCGGCGATCGCCTTCGCCATGTACGACCAGTTGTCGTGCGGGAGCCGGACACCCTTGGGACGGCCGGTCGTGCCGGAGGTGTAGATCAGGGTGGCCAGCTGGTCCTTGGTGATCGCACCGACCCGCTCCTTGACCAGACCCGGCTCCGTCTTGAGCCGGGCCGCGCCGCGCTCCTCCAGCTCGGTGAGGCTGAGCACCCGGTCGTCGGTCTCCACGCCCGTGGCGTCGATGACGACGACATGCGTCAGGTCGGGCAGCTCCGCGCGCTTCTCCAGCGCCTTGGCCAGCTGCTCGGCGTCCTCCGCGATGAGCACGCGGCTGCCCGAGTCGGCGAGGATGTACGCCGACTCGTCGGCGTTGGTCTGCGGGTAGATCGTGGTGGTGGCGGCGCCGGCGCACATGATGCCGAGGTCGGCGAGGATCCACTCGATCCGGGTGGCGGAGGCCAGCGCGACCCGCTGCTCCGGCTCGACCCCCAGCTCGATCAGGCCGGCCGCGATGGCGTTCACCCGCTCGGCGGTCTGCGCCCAGCTCAGCGACTTCCACTCGTCCGGGCCCTGCCCCGAGGCCGACGGGACGGGGTGACGGAACGCCTCGGCGTCCGGGGTGGCCGAAACGCGCTCCAGGAAGAGGCCCGCGACGGACGGCGGACGGTTCTCGATCAAAGTCTGTGTGTCGGTCACGACATCCTCCGGGGCCCGCGACGGTGCGGCTGGCTCAGGGCGTCTTGCGCCTTCAGTGCGGCAGGGTGCACTCGCGCGCCGTTGCTTAACTCGCGAGTAACTATCGAGCAGGGATCAGGGTAGAGGCCGACCGGCCACTGCGTAAGACTTCGTGCTGTGTCACTTCCTCGATAAGGGCGGCCCTACGCATGCGACAGGGGCCTGCCGTCCTGGACGGCAGGCCCCTGTTGGGCACGATTCGCGAAGTTACCCCCGGTAGGCCGCGGCTACTTCTTGCCCTTGGCCGGCCCCGCGCTGTCGTCGCTGGACAGCACCGCGATGAAGGCCTCCTGCGGAACCTCCACGGAACCCACCATCTTCATCCGCTTCTTGCCTTCCTTCTGCTTCTCCAGCAGCTTCCGCTTACGGGAGATGTCACCGCCGTAGCACTTGGCGAGGACGTCCTTGCGGATGGCGCGGATGGTCTCGCGGGCGATCACCCGGGAGCCGATGGCGGCCTGCACCGGCACCTCGAAGTTCTGCCGCGGGATCAGTTCCTTGAGCTTGGCGACGAGCCGCACGCCGTACGCGTACGCCTGGTCCTTGTGCGTGATCGCCGAGAAGGCGTCCACCTTGTCGCCGTGCAGCAGGATGTCGACCTTGACCAGGCTGGAGGACTGCTCGCCGGTGGGCTCGTAGTCCAGCGAGGCGTAGCCGCGGGTCTTGGACTTCAGCTGGTCGAAGAAGTCGAAGACGATCTCGGCGAGCGGCAGGGTGTAGCGGATCTCGACGCGGTCCTCGGAGAGGTAGTCCATGCCGAGCAGGGTGCCGCGCCGGGTCTGGCACAGCTCCATGATCGCGCCGATGAACTCGGTGGGCGCCAGGATCGTCGCCCGCACCACCGGCTCGTACACCTCGGCGAGCTTGCCCTCGGGGAACTCGCTCGGGTTGGTGACGGTGTGCTCGATGCCGTCCTCCATGATCACGCGGTAGACCACGTTGGGCGCGGTGGCGATCAGGTCGAGCCCGAACTCCCGCTCCAGCCGCTCCCGCACCACGTCGAGGTGGAGCAGGCCGAGGAAGCCGACGCGGAAACCGAAGCCGAGGGCGGCGGAGGTCTCCGGCTCGTACACCAGCGCGGCGTCGTTGAGCTGGAGCTTGTCCAGCGCCTCGCGCAGTTCCGGATAGTCGGAGCCGTCCAGCGGATACAGCCCGGAGAAGACCATGGGCTTGGGGTCCTTGTACCCGCCGAGCGCCTCCGTGGCCCCCTTGGCCTGGCTGGTGATCGTGTCACCGACCTTGGACTGCCGGACGTCCTTCACACCGGTGATCAGGTAGCCCACCTCACCGACGCCGAGCCCGTCGGCGGGGAGCATCTCGGGCGAGTTGCAGCCGATCTCCAGCAGCTCGTGCGTCGCGTTCGTGGACATCATCCGGATCCGCTCACGCTTGTTGAGCTGGCCGTCGATGACACGGACGTACGTCACGACGCCGCGGTAGGAGTCGTAGACGGAGTCGAAGATCATGGCGCGCGCGGGCGCGTCCTTCACGCCGACCGGCGGCGGGATCTCGGCGACGACCTTGTCGAGCAGGGCCTCCACGCCGAGTCCGGTCTTCGCGGACACCTTCAGCACGTCGTCCGGCTCACACCCGACCAGGTTCGCCAGTTCCTCGGCGAACTTCTCCGGCTGCGCGGCCGGCAGGTCGATCTTGTTCAGCACGGGAATGATGGTGAGGTCGTTCTCCATCGCCAGGTACAGGTTGGCGAGGGTCTGGGCCTCAATGCCCTGGGCGGCGTCGACGAGGAGGATGGTCCCCTCGCAGGCGGCGAGCGACCTCGAGACCTCGTAGGTGAAGTCGACGTGCCCCGGGGTGTCGATCATGTTGAGGATGTGCGTGTTGCCCGGGTCCTGGGTGGGAGCCCAGGGCAGGCGCACGGCCTGGGACTTGATCGTGATGCCGCGCTCGCGCTCGATGTCCATCCGGTCGAGGTACTGAGCACGCATCTGCCGCTGCTCGACCACACCGGTCAGCTGGAGCATCCGGTCGGCGAGCGTGGACTTGCCGTGGTCGATGTGCGCGATGATGCAGAAATTGCGGATCAGAGCCGGGTCGGTACGGCTCGGCTCGGGCACATGGTTAGGGGTCGCGGGCACGCAGGGTCCTGTCTCTTGAGGCGCCTTATGCCTCGGGTCGGATCGTTACGTAGCCTCCATGGTCCCACGGGCGGCGACCGGGGACCGGTTTGGGCCACCTGGAGCGCCACTGGTAGCCTGGGTGGCTGTGCCTCATGCCCTCTCAGCGCGAGGCGCGCCTTCAAGAAATCACCTGGTACGGGACCCGGAATCCCTTCTGGCCCCGTGCCTGAACCTGAAAAGGCTCATTCGTGGCGAACATCAAGTCCCAGATCAAGCGGATCAAGACCAACGAGAAGGCTCGGCTGCGCAACAAGGCCGTCAAGTCCTCCCTGAAGACCGCGATCCGCAAGGCCCGCGAGGCTGCTGCCGCGGGTGACGTCGAGAAGGCCACCGAGTACCAGCGCGCTGCCGCGCGTCAGCTCGACAAGGCCGTCTCCAAGGGCGTCATCCACAAGAACCAGGCCGCCAACAAGAAGTCGGCGCTGGCTGCGAAGGTCGCTTCCCTCCAGGGCTGAACCCCCTGTCTGGTCTGACCGGATCCGGCCCGCCGGATCCAGCCGCCGGAAGGACCCCGAGCGGGCCCTCTCTCATCCGCTCCCGACCGGCACCCCGGATTCGCACGCGGCCTGCGTTCGCCACGCGGGTGCGAGTCCAACAGCCTCAACCGAAGGCCCCGGCGCCCCGCCCTTCCCCAGGGCGGACGCCGGGGCCTTCGGCATGCGCTCGCCGCTTCGACTCAGGCCGGTGGCCGACGGTCCGTCCGGCGCTTCGACGCGCTAACCCCGCCCGCGGGACCGCGCCGCCCGCGCGATGGTCACGACCGCCTTCTCCAGGGCGTACTCGGCGTCGTCCCCGCCGCCCTTCACGCCCGCGTCGGCCTCGGCGACCGCCCGCAACGCCACGGCCACCCCGTCCGGTGTCCACCCACGCATCTGCTGCCGCACCCGGTCGATCTTCCACGGCGGCATCCCCAGCTCCCGCGCCAGATCGGCCGGCCGCCCGCCCCGCGCGGCGGACAGCTTCCCGATCGCCCGCACGCCCTGCGCCAGCGCACTGGTGATCAGCACCGGCGCCACCCCGGTCGCCAGCGACCACCGCAGCGCCTCCAGCGCCTCCGCCGCCCGCCCCTCGACCGCCCGGTCGGCGACCGTGAAGCTCGACGCCTCGGCCCGCCCGGTGTAGTACCGCCCGACGACCGCCTCGTCGACGGTGCCCTCGACGTCCGCGCACAACTGGGACACCGCCGACGCCAGCTCCCGCAGGTCGCTTCCGATGGCGTCGCACAGCGCCTGGCAGGCCTCCGGTGTGGCCGACCGCCCCAGCGTGCGGAACTCTCCCCGGACGAACGCCAGCCGGTCCGCCGGCTTCGTCATCTTCGGGCACGCCACCTCCCGCGCCCCCGCCTTGCGCGCGGCATCCAGCAGCCCCTTGCCCTTGGCCCCGCCCGCGTGCAGCAGCACGAGCGTGATCTCCTCGGCGGGCGCCCCCAGATACGCCTTCACGTCCTTGATCGTGTCGGCCGACAGGTCTTGCGCGTTGCGCACGACGACGACCTTGCGCTCCGCGAACAGCGACGGGCTGGTCAACTCCGCGAGCGTGCCCGGCTGGAGCTGGTCCGGCGTGAGGTCGCGCACGTCCGTGTCGGCGTCGGCGGCCCTGGCGGCGACCACCACCTCCCGCACGGCACGGTCGAGCAGGAGATCCTCCTGGCCCACGGCAAGCGTCACGGGGGCGAGAGGGTCGTCTTGAGCAGTCTTCCTGGCCATCCCGGACAGCATCCCATGGAGCACTGACAAGGCCCCCCGTCACCGCCTCCGCCCCGCCCCAAATAGCGCCTCCCGCCTGCACAGACGCAGCTCGTCGAGCGAAGTGCCCGCCGCACGGACGTCCCCTTCGGAACCTCTCGCCGCATGGACGCCCCCTTACGGGCCGTCCCCGCCGACACGGGCACCTCCCTTACGGGCCGTCCCCGCCGACACGGGCACCTCCCTTACGGACCCCTCCCGCCGACACGAACGCACCCCCACGGACCCTCCCGCCGACACGAACGCACCCCCACGGACCCTCCCGCCGACACGGACACCTCCCCTACGGGCCCTCCCGCCGACACGGACACCTCCCCTACGGGCCCTCCCGCCGACACGGACACCTCCCCTACGGACCCTCCCGCCGACACGGACACCTCCCCTACGGGTCCTCCCGCCACCCCTCCCACTCCGCCACGAACTCGTCCAGCGCGCCCGCGTCCAGCCGCCCGTCGTCGTCCCGCAGCACGACCAGCCACTGCGCGTCCTCGGCGTCGTCCTCACCGGCCAGCGCGTCCCGCACCAATCGCGGCTCCTCGTCCAGCCCGAACCGCTCCCCGAGCGCTTCCGCGACCTCCTCCGCCGCGTCGCGGTCGGGCAGCACCAGTACATGTCTCACTTCGCTCACGGCGCCATTTTCCGGCACCGTCCCGGCCGGCGACCCAGCAGGTCAGCCGACCTCACCCGCGGCCCCGGCCCACCCCGCGGCTCCCCGCACGACCGGCACGCGGTCCAGCTCGATCCCGAACCGCTTGCGGTACACCTCCAGCACCTCCTCGTCCGTCCCCAGCTCCCGCTGGTCCCGCGTCCCGTCCGCCGCCGTCACCTTCAGCTGCCGCCCGCTGAGCGTGATCCGCCCGCCGTCCTCCGTGATCCGGGAGCACACCAGCGACTGCACGAAGTGCGACTCCGCCGAGGTGCTGTGCCACCAGGCCCCGCTCACGAAGTCCCCGAGCACCCGCGGCCGCTGGTCCAGCCGGTACACGGGCTTGCCGTCCCTGACCAGGTCCAGGTCGGGCACGCCGGTCCCGCCCCCGGACGCCGGCGCACCCCGCACGCCCGCCGCGTCCGGCCCCGCCTCGGCGATGCGGAACACTCCCCCCGGATCGAGCTGTTCGCGCCGCTCCTGGAAGGCCAGCGGGTAGTGGCTGAGCGCGCCGAAGCCGACGTCGGCCAGCCACTCGCCCGCGTCCACCGTCCGCACCCGCAGCGCGAGGTGGTCGTACGGTATGCCCAGCCGCCCGCCCTCCCCGTAGACGCGCGCCGCCAGCAACGAGACGTCGTACCCCAGCGCGGCGAGCAGCGCGCCGAAGGCCCCGTTCAGTTCGTAGCAGAAGCCGCCACGCCGCGCCCCCACCACCTTGTCCAGCAGCCGCTTCTCCTCCAGCACGATCTCCTCGCCGAGGTGGATCGAGAGGTTCTCGAAGGGGATCGTCTGCAGATGGCGCAGCTGCAGTTCGCGCAGGACGTCGACGGTGGGCCAGGCGGGTTGTGGGACGCCCATGCGGCGGAGGTAGGCATCGACCTGTGCGGCTTTCATGCCTTCAGTCTCGCGCCACGCGCAAGCCCGCGCCCGCACCGACGACAGCCAGTGCCCCGTCCACATCCGTCCGCAGCACGGTCGCGCCCCCGTCCCGCAACGCCGCGACCGTGGCGGGAGCCGGGTGACCGTACGGGTTGTCCGCACCGCAGGAGATCAGCGCGAGGCGCGGCGCGGCCCGGCGTATCAGCTCCGGGTCCTGGTAGGCGGAGCCGTGGTGGGCCACCTTCAGCACGTCCACGCCGCCCATCAGCGCGGCCGCCGGTGTCCGCAACAGTGCCCGCTGTGCCGGGGGTTCCAGGTCCCCGAGCAGCAGCATCCGCACGCCCGCCGAGCGGACGAGCAGCGCGACGCTGGCGTCGTTCGGGCCCTCCGGCGCCGGTACCGGTCCGGGCGGCGACACCTCCCCGTCGGAACGCGGCGGAGGGCTCGGGGGAGGCCACAGCACCTGCCAGGTCAGGTCCCCGGTGCGCCGCTGCTCCCCGGCCCGGGCGTGCGTGACCCCGATCCCCCGGGCGGCGGCCTGCCTGCGGACGAACTCCGCCTGGTCCGCCGGTTCTTCGTAGCCGGTCGTCTCGATCGCCCCCACGGCACGGCCCCGCAGTACACCGGGCAGCCCCGCCACATGGTCGGCGTGGAAGTGGGTCAGGACCACCAGCGGCACGCGGGTGATGCCGAGGTCGCGCAGGCACCGGTCGACCAGTTCCGGGTCGGGTCCGGCGTCCACGACGACCCCCGTGCCCTCGCCCGCCGCGAGCACCGTCGCGTCACCCTGTCCCACGTCGCACATCGCCAGCCGCCAACCGGGCGGCGGCCAGCCCGTGACCACTCTGGCCAGCGGCGGGGGCTGCACCACCGCCAGCACGAGCAGCACCCCGCAGCCCGCGCACAGCCACGGGTGCCCGAGCAGCCGCCGGCCGGCGACCAGGACGACCACCGTGACGAGGGCGAGGAGAGCCGCCCCGCCCCAGCCGCCCGGCCAGTCCACCCCGGCACCGGGCAGCGCCGCCCCGGCCCGGGCGACGTCCGCGATCCACCCGGCCGGCCAACCGGCGCACCACGCCAGGCCCTTGGCGACCGGCATCGCCACCGGCGCCACCGCCAGCGCCGCGAAGCCCAGCACGGTGGCCGGCGCGACCGCGACCTCCACGAGCAGATTGCACGGCACCGCCACCAGACTCACCCGCGACGACAGCACGGCCACCACCGGCGCGCACAGCGCCTGTGCCGCGCCCGCCGCCGCCAGTGCCTCCGCGAGCCGCGGCGGCACCCCGCGCCGGCGCAGCGCACCGCTCCAGCGGGGCGCGACGGTGAGCAGCGCGCCCGTGGCCAGGACCGAGAGCGAAAAGCCGTAGCTGCGGGCCAGCCACGGGTCGTAGAGCACCAGCAGCAGCACCGCGGTCGCCAGCGCCGGGATCAGCGACTTGCGGCGGCCGGTCGCGAGGGCGAGCAGCGCGACGGTGCCGCAGGCCGCGGCCCGCAGCACGCTCGGGTCCGGTCTGCACACGACCACGAACGCCAGGGTGAGCGCGCCGCCGAGCACGGCCGTCGTCCGCAGCGAGACACCGAGCCGGGGTGCGAGGCCGCGCCGCTCACTGCGCTGCGCGAGGCCGGGCGGGCCCAGCAGCAGGGCGAGCACGATGGTGAGGTTGCTGCCGGACACGGCGAGCGTGTGCGCGAGGTCGGTCTCCTTGAAGGCCTCGTCCAGGTCCGGTGTGATCCGCGAGGTGTCACCGACGACGAGCCCCGGCAGCAGTGCCCGCGCGTCCGCCCGAAGCCCGTCGGTGGCTCCCCGCAGGCCCGCGCGCAACCGTCCCGCGAAGCGCTGGGCGCCCGACGGTTCCCCCACCACCTGCGGCCCGGCCCGGTCCCGCACCCGCAGCACGGCCGCGATCCGGTCCCCGCCCACCAGGGCGGGGACGAGCCGCCCGGTCACCCTGACCCGGGTGGACGGCAGCAGCCCGAGCCACTCCCGCCGCCCGGTCGCCCCCGCGTCGACGATCACCAGGACCGGCGTGCGCGTCACGGTTCTCGCCCCGGAGGCCTCCTCCACGCCCAGGACCTCGCCCTTCGTCAGCACGGACACCGGCGCCAGGTGGTTGCCCGTGACTCTCGGCCGGGTGAGCCGGGGATCGGAGGTGACCTGCACCTCGGCAGTGACCATGGCGAACCGCTCCGCCAGGCCGGGAACCGGGCCACGCCGCAGATCGGCCCCGTGCAGCCCCGCCGAGGTGGCGGCCGCGGCGACGCAGAGGAACACGGCGGCGGCGGAGAAGCCCGCGCCGACGCGCGCTGCCGGGACTGCCGGGCGAACGGCACCGAGCAGCAGGCCGCAGGCGACGGCCAGGCATGCCACGACCACGCCGGTCAGCAGCCCCGGTGAGGCGTCCAGCGCCCGCGCCGCCGTCGCCCAGGCGGCCAGGGCGAGAGGTACGAGCCGCAGGTCCGCCGGCCCCTCCTGCCGTGGATGGGCCGCTCCGAGGCGGCCCCCCGAGGCCCTGTGCACGGCGGGGCGCTCACCCGAGGGCGCGACGTCCGGGGTGCGCGTCATGGCCGGACGAGGTTCCGCAGGTCGGCGAACCGCCGTTCACCGATGCCGTTGACCTCCCGCAGTTCGTCCACGGAGCGGAAACCGCCGTGCCGGGTGCGGTAGTCGATGATGTGCTGCGCCAGCACGGGACCCACGCCGGGGAGGGTGTCGAGCTGCTCGACGGTGGCGGTGCTGAGGGAGACAGGGGCGGTGGGCCCGGCCGCCCCGCCGGCCGGGACTCCCCCGGCGGGAGCCGGGACCGCGGCGGGCGCGGGGCCCCCGACGACCACCTGCTCCCCGTCCACCAGGAACCGGGCCCGGTTCAGACCGTCGATGTCCGTGCCCGGCCGCACTCCACCGGCCGCCTTCAACGCGTCGGCGACCCGCGATCCGGCCGGCAGACGGTGAACACCGGGTTCGCGCACCTTCCCGCTGACGTCCACGACGATCTCGGCGACCGGCGTCCGTGCGGCGGCGCCGATCGGAGGGGCCGCCGCGCCCGACACGGGCGGTGGCTCGGCCGCGTCGGACGCGTACGGCGCCGCCGCGCGGACCACCTCGGGTGCCCGCACGGACTGCGCCCGCCCGGCCCAGAAGTGCTGCACGGCGAACCCCGTGACGACGACGAGCAGCACGGCGAGCGCCACCACGCTCCTGCGCTCCAGGCCGCAGCGTGCCTGCAACCACAGCGGCATCCGCTCCCGCAACGCTAGCGCGGTCCGCTCACGCCGGCTCTCCGCAGCGGCGGGCACGGCCGCGGTCTGCGCCGCACCGGCGTCATCCGGTGGGCCCGCTCCCGACTCCCGCCACTCCTCGGCGCGTTCGCCGAAGAGCACCTCCGCACGGCGCCGGAGTTCCTCCGCCGACGCGTGCCGGTGCCGGGTCCGGGTCAGGGCCGGAGGGCGGTGGTGACGGTGTGCGGTGCGGCTGTCGGAGGCAGGTCCGCGGCCCGGTCCGCTCGTCGCGGATGCTGTGCGTGTGCGTGATCGAAGTGCCATGCGACGAGGATGCGGCGGTCCGCCGACCTCTCGATGATCTTGCTCAATTCCCGGGGACCACCGCCCGGTTGTGGATAATTCCGCCACCCACACGGGTGAACAACGAGGGACACGGCGCCGCCCACCACGGCACCCCGACGAGCCAGGCCCTCACCGCGCCGAGACCACGACCCCCAGCAACCCGGGCCCCGTGTGCGCGCCGATCACGGCGCCCACCTCGCTCACGTGCAGATCCGCCAGCCCCGGCACCCGCCCCCGCACCCGGTCCGCCAGCGCCGACGCCCGGTCGGCCGCGGCCAGATGGTGCACCGCGATGTCCACCTGCCCGGTGCCCGCCCGGTCGGCCACGATCTCCTCCAGCCGGGCGATCGCCCTCGAGGCCGTCCGGACCTTCTCCAGAAGTTCGATGCGGCCCCCGTCCAGCTGCAGCAGCGGCTTCACGGCGAGGGCGGACCCGAAGAACGCCTGCGCGGTGCCGATCCGGCCGCCGCGCCGCAGGTAGTCGAGGGTGTCGACGTAGAAATAGGCCGAAGTGCCGGAAGCCCGCTTCTCCGCTGCGGTGACCGCCTCGTCGGCCGTGCCGCCCGCGTGCGCCACCTCGGCCGCGGACAGCGCGCAGAAGCCCAGCGCCATCGCGATCATCCCGGTGTCCACCACCCGTACCGGCACCGGTGCTTCGCGCGCGGCGAGGAGCGCCGCGTCGAACGTGCCCGACAACTCGGCCGACAGGTGCAGGGAGACGATGGCGGTGGCGCCGGACTCGGCGACCTTGCGGTAGGTGTCGGCGAACATCTGGGGGCTGGGGCGCGAGGTGGTGACGGGACGTCGCTTCTGCAGCGCCTGGGCCAGCGAACGGGTCGAGATCTCGGTGCCCTCTTCCAGCGCCCGGTCGCCGAGGACCACGGTCAGGGGGACCGCTGTGATGCCGTGGCGCTCCATCGTCCGGGGCGGCAGGTAGGCCGTTGAATCGGTGACGATCGCGACATGGCGGGACATGAGCTGGAGGTTACCCGTCGTGGCGCCCGGGCGGCAGCCCGGGCCTGTCACCTGCGCCGCACATGTGCGGACGAGGCGAGCGGAAACGCCGCACGACGACGCCCGGGCGACCGGGCGTGCGCCGCAAGCTCAGTCGTGTTCAGGTCGTCTCCAGGCCGTCCTCGAATCGTCCTCGGGTCGGCCTCGAATCCGGTCTCGCATCGTGTTCAGGTCGTGCTCTCCGGCCGGGGCTTCTTCTGCCAGGGGTACGTCGGACGCGGTCCGGGCGGGGTGATGGCGGGACGCGTCGGCTCCTCGGCGGTGCGTGACTGGGGGGTGTCCGGCCAGGTCTGCTGAGTGTTCGGCGCCTCGGTGGGCGGGGCGTCGGGCCACGGCGGCGGGGTCGCGTCGGAGTCCGACGTGGTCCAGTGCCGCAGGGCCCCGGTCTCCACGTCGATCTGCGCGCTCAGCGCGTCCAGGTCGTCGTCCGCGAAACGACCGGCCCGGTCCCGGGCCGCCCAGCGCAGTGATTCCGCCGATCGCGTGATGCGCTCGGTGCGGTCCCGCAGCTCGGGCAGCCGCTCGGCGAGCGTCGCGCGGTCCGGCTCGGACTCCAGGCGCCTGAGTTCGGCGTCCAGTTCGTGCCCGTGCGCGCTGAGCCGCTGGAACAGGCCGAGCGCCTCCTTCAGCGACTCGTCCTCGGCCACGCCGGCGTGCAGCGTGTCCTGCGTGGCACGCATCGACGTGCGCAGCTTCAGCCGCAGCTGGGCGATCTCTCCGACGGGGCCGGGTTGGGCGAAGGACTTGGCGCGCAGGGTGTGGTCCTCGACCGTGCGGCGGGCCTGCGTGATCGTGCGGTCCACGCCCCGCTTGGCGGCGCCGACCACCTTGACCGTGGCGTAGGCGCCCAGCCCCAGGAAGAGCACGAAGAGCAGGGCGAACACCATGATCACTGCTTCCACGACGCTCCTCCTCCGAGCCGACCGCGGCACACCCCGTGCCACTTCTCAACGGTAAACGCAACGGGCAGGCCCGGAGTTCCAGAAGAACCCCGAACCTGCCCGTAATGCACCGGTACCCGACCCGTAGGGGACGCCCCCGAGCCAACCCAGGTGATCCGGCCCGGCCGCCGCGCGGCCCGACGCCCACGCCGACGCCGACGCCCACGCCGACGCCTACGCCCGACGACGCTTGACGCCGACCCCTACGCCGGAACGATGTTCACCAGCTTCGGCGCCCGCACGATCATCTTCCGGATCGCGGCCCCGTCCAGCGCCGCGACGACCTTCTCGTCCGCCAGCGCCACCTTCTCCAGTTCCTCCTCGGAGATCGACGGCGACACCTCCAGCCGCGCCTTGACCTTGCCCTTGACCTGCACCACACAGGTCACGGTCTCGTCCACGACGTACGCCGGGTCGGCGACGGGGAAGTCCTGGTGGACGACCGACTCGGTGTGTCCCAGCCGCCGCCACAGCTCCTCGGCGATGTGCGGAGCCAGCGGCGCGACCATCAGGACCAGCGCCTCGGCGACCGGCCGCGGCACCGGGCCGCCCGCCTTGGTCAGGTGGTTGTTCAGCTCGGTGACCTTGGCGATCGCGGTGTTGAACCGCATGCCCTCCAGGTCCCCGCGCACCCCGTCGATCGCCTTGTGCAGCGCGCGCAGCGTCTCCTCGTCGATGTCGGCGGGGTCCGCGTCCACCACCGTGACCTCACCGGTGGCCTCGTCGACGATGTTGCGCCACAGCCGCTGCAGCAACCGGAACTGGCCCACCACCGCGCGCGTGTCCCACGGCCGGGACACGTCCAGCGGACCCATGGCCATCTCGTAGAGCCGCAGCGTGTCCGCCCCGTACTCGGCGCAGATCTCGTCCGGAGTGACCGCGTTCTTCAGGGACTTGCCCATCTTGCCCAGCAGCCGGGTGACCTGTTCGCCCTCGTAGTAGTACGCGCCGTCGCGCTCCTCCACCTCGGCGGCCGGCACCGCGATGCCGCGGCTGTCCCGGTAGACGTAGGCCTGGATCATGCCCTGGTTGAACAGCCGGTGGAACGGCTCGGCGGACGACACGTGCCCCAGGTCGTACAGCACCTTGGACCAGAAGCGCGCGTACAGCAGGTGCAGCACGGCGTGTTCGGCGCCGCCCACGTACAGGTCGACGCCGCCGTGCGGCTGGCCCTCGCGCGGCCCCATCCAGTACCGCTCGATCTCCGGGTCGACCAGCGCCTCGTCGTTGTGCGGGTCCAGGTAGCGCAGCTCGTACCAGCAGGAACCGGCCCAGTTGGGCATGGTGTTGGTCTCACGGCGGTACTTCTTCGGGCCGTCGCCCAGGTCCAGCGTGACGTTGACCCAGTCCTCGTTGCGCGACAGCGGCGTCTCGGGCTGGGTGTCGGCGTCGTCCGGGTCGAAGGTGCGCGGCGAGTAGTCCTCGACCTCCGGCAGTTCCAGCGGCAGCATCGACTCGGGCAGGGCGTGGGCGATGCCCTCCTCGTCGTACACGATCGGGAACGGCTCGCCCCAGTACCGCTGCCGGCTGAACAGCCAGTCGCGCAGCCGGAAGTTGACGGTGCCCTCGCCGATGCCCTTGCGCTCCAGCCACTCGGTGATGCGCGCCTTGGCCTCGGCGACCCCCAGGCCGTCCAGGGAGACGTCCTCGCCGGACGAGTTGACGATCTTCGCGTCGTACGAGGCGAAGGCGTCGTCCCACGTCGAGGGGTCGGTCCCCCGGTCGTCGGACGGCTCGACGACGCACCGCATCGGCAGCTCGAAGGCGCGGGCGAAGGCGAAGTCGCGGCTGTCGTGCGCCGGGACCGCCATGATCGCGCCGGTGCCGTAGCCCATCAGGACGTAGTCGGCGATGAAGACGGGGACTCGCTCGCCGTTGACCGGGTTGGTGGCGTACGCACCCGTGAAGACACCGGTCTTGTCCTTGGCCTCGGCCTGCCGCTCGACGTCGGACTTGGCGGCGGCCTGCGCACGGTATGCGGCGACGGCGTCGGCCGGCGTGCGGTGGCCGCCGGTCCACATCTGGTGGGTGCCCTCGGGCCACTGGGCCGGGGTGAACTTCTCCACCAGCGGGTGCTCGGGCGCCAGCACCATGTAGGTCGCGCCGAACAGGGTGTCCTGGCGGGTGGTGAAGACGGTGATGTGCTCGCCGTCGATCGGGAAGTCGACGCGGGCGCCCTCGGAGCGGCCGATCCAGTTGCGCTGCTGCAGCTTGATGGCCTCGGGCCAGTCCAGCGCCTCCAGGTCGTCCAGCAGCCGGTCCGCGTAGGCGGTGATCCGCATGTTCCACTGGCGCAGCTTGGCCTTGAAGACGGGGAAGTTGCCGCGTTCGGAGCGGCCGTCGGCGGTGACCTCCTCGTTGGCCAGGACGGTGCCCAGGCCGGGGCACCAGTTGACCGGCGCGTCGGAGGCGTAGGCCAGGCGGTACTCGCCCAGGACGTCGGCGCGCTCGGCGGCGCTCAGCTCGCTCCACGAGCGCCCGCCGGGCACCGCACGCTCACCGCTGTCGAACTGGGCGACCAGGTCGGCGATCGGGCGGGCCTTGCGCGCCTCGTCGTCGTACCAGGAGTTGAAGATCTGCAGGAAGATCCACTGGGTCCACTTGTAGTAGTCCGGGTCGATCGTGGCGAACGACCGGCGCTTGTCGTGGCCCAGGCCCAGCCGGCGCAGCTGGGCCTTCATGTTCTCCATGTTGGCCTCGGTGGACACGCGCGGGTGCGTGCCGGTCTGCACGGCGTACTGCTCGGCGGGCAGCCCGAAGGCGTCGAAACCCAGGGTGTGCAGGACGTTGTGCCCGGTCATGCGCTGGAAGCGGGCGAAGACGTCGGTGGCGATGTAGCCCAGCGGGTGGCCGACGTGCAGGCCCGCACCCGAGGGGTACGGGAACATGTCCATGATGAACTTCTTGGGGCGGGCCACGACCGCCGGGTCGCCCGCCAGGTCGCCCTTGGGGTTCGGCGCCGCGTAGGTGCCCTCGGCGTCCCAGAAGTCCTGCCAGCGTGCCTCGATCTCGGCTGCCATGGCGGCGGTGTAGCGGTGCGGCGCGGCATCCACCGACAGGCCAGTGGCGGCTGCGGGGTTCGTCTCGCTCATGATCCTCAAAGCTCCATCGATCGTCTCTGCCAGCGGCTGTGGTTCCTCGGAAACGAAAAATCCCCTCGCACAGGAGGGGACGCCGCGCCGACTCCGGCCACTCGACTCACCCGGTGGCCGGGACTGATCAGCGCGGCCCGCTAAGCAGAAGGCGTACGGCACGCATGGCGTCAGGGTACCGCAGCCGCCGACCGGGCCGCGACGGACTTGAACAAGGGTCAAGAGTTACTCGGCGTAACGGCCCCTAAGGGGCATCACGACAAGCGCACTGTCGTTTGATAACGACGCAATAACTCAAACGTCCTACCCATCGGTATGGGGCGACTTAGAGTGCGGCGCGGGACCGCTTTCCCGAACCGCTCGGAGTTGCCCCCATGAACCCTCGTCGCAGTACCAGCTCGTTCCCCCAGCCGGGCCGATCGGCCTATGGGGTCGCGACGGCTGTCGCCCTTGTGCTCATACCCGTGGCCGTGCTGGTCGGAGGTGACCAGTTCCGCGACTTCCTGGACTTCGGCGCCGGCGTCCTGTCCCTCGTCACCCTCTCCGGCTCGGTGCTGTGGGGCTTGTTCGCCCAGGACCGGGTCTTCCTCAACGCGCGTCAGCGGCTCGTCGGGCAGGCGGTGCACCGGACGCTGGCGGTCGCCTCGATCGCGTTCCTGCTGCTGCACGTCACCACGAAGCTCGTGCTCGACCACGTCGGCTTCCTGGCCGTGATCATCCCCTTCTCGCTCGGCGTGACCGGCAGCGCGGGACTGATCGGTCTCGGCTCGGCGGCCGGGCTGCTGATGATCTTCGTGGGACTCACCGGCGCCCTGCGCGGCGCCTTCGCCTCCCCGGCGCCGGTCGCCGCCCGCTGGCGGTCGATGCACACGCTGGCCTATCCGGCCTGGTGCGGAGCGCTGGTCCACGGTCTGTTCGCGGGCCGCGAGGCGAAGCCCGTCTTCGTGTTCCTGTACGGCCTGTCCCTGGTCGCGGTGATGGGCGCCCTCGCCCTGCGCGCGGCGCCCCGCCAGGTCAAACGCCGGATCGCCGACCGGGTCGCCGCGCTCGTCGGCACCGAGCAGCAGCCGGGCCGCGAGGACCTGGACGCGAGCCGCGCCCGGGTGCCCGGCGAGTCCGCGCTGCCGGGGTACGAGACGGCGCCGGCGGGCTACGAGAGGCGGCGCGCGGCGACGGTCTCCACGCCCCCCTCGTACCACCTGTCCGAGGACTCCGCACGCGCCTCCGCCGCGGAGACCACCGGCGGTTTCGCCGCCGCGTACCGTGCCGTCGGCCGCTCCCCGCGCCCCCAGCAGTCGTTCGCCGACCGGACCGCGCGCATGGACGTGCCGGACTTCCAGCCCACGGAGGCCCTCCCGCGCGTCGAGGGGCCGTCCGGCTCCTGGCCGATCCCGTCCCCGCCCCCGGTCGGCGAGGCGCCCCCGTCGGCGTACGACCCGCTCCAGGACACGGGATACAACATGCCGGCCTATGGCAATCCGGGCGCGTCCGGCTATGGATCGAGTGATGTGTACGACACCGGTGAGATGAACGCAGCCTTCGGCACGTACTACCCGGACGACACGTACAACAACAGCGGTCCCGCCACTGAATCACTG
Source organism: Streptomyces chromofuscus (assembly GCF_015160875.1). Taxonomy (NCBI): domain Bacteria; kingdom Bacillati; phylum Actinomycetota; class Actinomycetes; order Kitasatosporales; family Streptomycetaceae; genus Streptomyces; species Streptomyces chromofuscus. The sequence continues at coordinate 2,753,984 of NZ_CP063374.1, forward strand.
CCCGGTGCGTCCTACGACTTCGGCGCACCGGGTTCGGGCGAACCTTGGAACACGCCTTCCGGAGGCAATAGGTGAACGAGGCCCTGCCCGACGTCCCAGAAGTCCGCGTGGTCGGTCTTCCTCAGCTCACGTCGGGCTTCGACCTTGTCGAACGACTCGATCTGCCCATGCACCTGAAGGTGCACGGGCCGCTAGAACCGATGGGCGGCGAGCAGCTCGCGCAGCTCGCCGAACGCATCAACCTCAGGGGCCGCGGCGGCGCGGGGTTCCCCTTCCACAAGAAGCTGCGCTCGGTCGCCGAATCGGCGATCAAGCGCGGCATCCGGCCGGTCGTCGTCGTCAACGGCAGCGAGGACGAACCGGCCTGCCGCAAGGACACGGTGCTGATCAACCGCGCTCCGCACCTGATCCTGGACGGCGCCCTGCTGTGCGCGGAGGCGCTGGGTGCCCGCACGCTCGTGGTGGGGGTCACCCGCGAGTCCACGCAGCGCTCCATGGAGGCCGCGCTCGCCGAACGCGGCCTCAGCAACGGACGCCGCTCCGCCCTGCGTGCCCGCGTGCAGCGCAACCCGGTCCGCATGGTCACCGGCGCCGCCGCGTCGCTGGTCCGCTCGATCGACGGCGGCCCGGCGATCCCGTCCGGCCGCAAGATCAGCGCCTCGCAGAGCGGCGTCGGCGGCGCGCCCACCCTGCTGTCCAACGCCGAGACGTTCGCCCAGCTGGCCATCGCCGCCCGCATCGGCCCGGAGCGCTACGGCAACACCGGCCTGTACGACGAGCCGGGCACCGTCATGCTGACGGTCTCCGGCGCCGTCGCCCGCCCCATGGTCATCGAGGTGCCCACGGGCGTGCCCCTGCGGTACGTCCTGCAGCTGGCCGGCGCCCCGCCCGTCCCGCAGGGCGTGCTGACCGGCGGTTACCACGGCAAGTGGATCGACGCGGCGACGGTCGACGAGGCCATCGTCTCGCGCAACTCGCTGGACGCGGTGGGCGGTTCGCTGGGCGCCGGCGCGATCCTGCCGATCAGCCAGGAGACCTGCCCGCTGGGCGAGTCGCTGCGGGTCGCGCAGTGGCTGGCGGAAGAGAGCGCGGGCCAGTGCGGTCCCTGCTACCTCGGCCTGCCGGCCGCCGCGCGCGGCCTGGAGGACATTCTCAACGGCGGCGGTCCGGCCGCCCTGGAGGCCCTCAAGCAGGTCGCCAAGAACGTCAAGCGGCGCGGCGCGTGCTCGCACCCCGACGGCTCCGCGATGTTCCTGGAGTCGACCGTCAAGGCCTTCACGGACGACCTGGCCGCCCACGTCCTCGGCAACGGCTGCGGACGTCCCGTGGAGGGCGTGCTGCCGCTCTTCGAGGGCGGCAGGGCCCCGACGGGCATCCCCGGCGGCGCGGCCGAGGACAACGGCCCCAGCCGCCAGAAGATCTACGTCGACTGGACGCTGTGCCGGGGCCACGGCCTGTGCGCCGACATCCTCCCGGAGGTCTTCGAGCTCGGCGCCGACGGCTTCCCGACCGTCGCCCAGGCCCAGGTGCCGCGCTACGCGGAGGCCAAGGCGCTGCGCGCGGTCCGCCGCTGTCCGGCGCTCGCCCTGCGCATCGAGGAGCAGGCGGAGCGGGCGCCGTCCCGCAGCAACCTCCCGGTCCTCTCGCAGAGCCGCGGCCGCCGCGCCCTCGGCCGCTGACCGGACGCACCAAGGGCCGCCCGACCTCGGGCGGCCCTCGTCGTCAACGGCCCCAGGACGTCAACAGCCCTGGAAACAGAAGAATCCCGCCGGATCGAATCGACCCGGCGGGATCTGCTTGTGGAGCTAAGGAGAATTGAACTCCTGACCTCCTGCATGCCATGCAGGCGCTCTACCAACTGAGCTATAGCCCCTTGCGGTGTTCCGTCGGTTTCCCCGGCGGCGACGCCAACATTACACGGTGGACGGGGTGCTCCACCAAATCGTTTCCCTTCCGCGCCGATACGACCGATATGGTCGGCCCTCGTGACCGTGATCACGTCCACCGCAGTCCGTCACCGGATGCCCGTCGCCCTGAGCGCGTGCCTGCTGTCCTTCGCGGCGTTCTGGCTCGCCCAGCGGGCCGCGCACGTCTCGATGATCGACCTGATGGTGTACCGGGCCGAGGGCGCCGCCGTACGCGCGGGCGGCGACCTGTACGCCCTGCGCGCGACCGCCGCCCAACTGCCCGCCACCTACCCGCCCTTCGCCGCGGTGCTGTTCACCCCGCTCACGCTCCTCGACACGGGGTCGCTGCGCACCCTGGCCACCGCCGGGAACCTCGCCCTGCTGGTGGTGCTCGTGCGGCTCTCCCTGCGGCTGGCCGGGCACGCGCGCGTGGAGACCGTCTGGTGGGTCTCGGCGGTCGCCGTGTGGTGCGAGCCGGTGTGGACGACCCTGCGCTACGGCCAGGTCAACCTGGCGCTCGCCGTCCTCGTCCTGTGGGACCTTGCCCGACGTCCCGGAGACCGCTGGGCCGGTGTCGGCATCGGCCTCGCGGCGGCCGTGAAGCTGACCCCCGCGCTGTTCGCCGTCTTCCTGCTCGCCACCGCCGTCGTGGCGCGCGGACGACGGCGGCCGGGCCCGTGGCTGCGGCACGCGCGCGCGGCGGCCGGCAGTTTCGCCTGGGCGACGCTCATCGCGGCGGTCGTCCTGCCGTACGACTCCTGGCGGTTCTGGACCGACATGGTGTTCCGGACCGACCGGGCCGGGCACGCCGAGGAGACCGCCAACCAGGCGCTGCGCGGTGTCCTGGCCCGCCTGCTGCACACTCCCGACCCGGGCGCGCTCTGGCTCGCCACGGCGGCCCTCGCGGGCACGGCGGGGCTCGCGATGGCGGTGCGGGCGGAGTTGCGCGGGGAGCGGGCCTGGGCGGTGGTCTGCTGCGCGGTGACGGCGCTGCTCGTCAGCCCGGTGTCGTGGTCGCACCACTGGGTCTGGTGTGTACCGCTCGTGCTGCTCCTCGCGGCGCGCGGTCGGCGCACGGCCGCGGCGGGCACGCTCCTGGTGTTCTGCTCGTACGCCCTGTGGTGGGTGCCGCACACGCACGGCCGGCCCGAACTGCGCCAGAACCCGCTCGAGTTCGCGCTGTCGGGTCTCTACGCCGCCGTCGGCTGCCTCGTCCTGGTGCTCGCCGCGGCCGCCACGGGCAGGCGTCAGGCCGTCACGAACGAGTAGAACCGCTTGAGCGTGCAGTGCTCTTCGAGCAGCCGCCCGTAGATCGGCTCACCCTCCAGCTCGCGGTACGTCTCGATCGGGTCGCCTTTTATGATCAGCGCCCGTGCGCATTCCTCGCACCAGTACTGGTAGTCGGGGTTCAGCGGTTCCATGTCGCGGACGATCGGCGTCCCGCTGCCGCACCAGTCGCACTTCCGCCTGTGTGCACCCATCGATCAGCTCCAGCTGTGGCCGCAGGCCGTGCACACGTAGGAGATCCCGCCGTTGTCGCCGAGGACCTGGGCGACGTGCGCGGAGCCGCAGGAAGGGCAGCTGAGCCGGGTGGTGGTGTCCCGTATCAACGCCGCTTCGCCAAGGAGGTGGCCGACCTCCCCGAGGATGCTCGCAGGCATCGCTACTCCCTCCCGTCGGGCCGCGCCCCCTTCCGGCCGTTTGATTCTGCCACGGCCGGGCCAATACGGTCAGCGACGCCTTGGTACCAGTCCGGACACGGCAGGCAGGGCGTCCCCAGAGGTATACGCCTCCTGGGCCACGGCTGCTCAAACGCGTGACGACGAAAAATCCCGCCCCCCTGAGGGGGACGGGATTCGTCCGTGGAGCTAAGGAGAATTGAACTCCTGACCTCCTGCATGCCATGCAGGCGCTCTACCAACTGAGCTATAGCCCCTGGTCCCACACGGCCGGGCCGCATGGTCTTTCGCCCCGCTCGGCGGGGCGAACAAGAAGAACTTTAGCCTGCGACCTGCCGGAAAGTGAAATCCGGGTCCCGGCCGGGCCGGCGCCGCTCAGTCGTCGTCGCCGAGCACGGGCTCCGGGAGGGTGCCGGCGTTGTGCTCCAGCAGCCGCCAGCCTCGGGCGCCCTCCCCGAGGACGGACCAGCAGCAGTTGGAAAGGCCGCCGAGGCTCTCCCAGTGGCGGGCCTCCAGGCCGAGGAGGCGGCCGATGGTGGTGCGGATCGTGCCGCCGTGGCTGACGACGACCAGGGTGCCGTCGTCGGGCAGCTTGTCGGCGTGCCCGAGCACGATCGGGGCGGCCCGGTCGGCCACCTCGGACTCCAGCTCGCCGCCGCCGCGGCGCACCGGCTCGCCGCGCTTCCACGCGGCGTACTCGTCGCCGTACCGGGCGATGATCTCCTCGTGCGTCAGGCCCTGCCAGACGCCCGCGTACGTCTCCCTCAGGCCCTCCGCGCGACTGACCTCCAGGCCGGTGAGCGCGGCCAGCTCGGCGGCCGTGTTCGCGGCGCGCTCGAGGTCGGAGGAGACGATCGCGTCGGGCTTGAGGGAGGCGAGCAGCCGGGCGGCCCGGCGGGCCTGGGCGACGCCGGTCTCGCTCAGCTCGACGTCGGTGGTGCCCTGGAAGCGACGCTCCACGTTCCAGGAGGTCTGCCCGTGCCGCCACAGGATGATCCGGCGGCCCCGGCCCTGCCTGGCGGCGGTCACCTCACCGGTGGCGCTCACCGCCAGTCACCGCCCGTCTCGGCGGCCTCCTCGGCGGCCTGCAGCCTGGCGTGCTCCTCGCCCTTGCCGCGGGTGGCCTTGGCGTCGGCGGGCAGCTCGATCTCGGGGCAGTCCTTCCACAGCCGCTCCAGGGCGTAGAAGACGCGTTCCTCGCTGTGCTGCACGTGCACGACGATGTCGACGTAGTCGAGCAGGATCCAGCGGGAGTCGCGGTCGCCCTCACGGCGCACCGGCTTGGCGCCGAGTTCCTTCAGGAGCCGTTCCTCGATCTCGTCGACGATCGACTTGACCTGGCGGTCGTTGGGCGCGGACGCCAGCAGGAAGGCGTCCGTGATCGACAGCACATCGCTCACGTCGTAGGCGATGACGTCGTGCGCGAGCTTGTCGGCGGCCGCCTGGGCGGCGGTGGTGATGAGCTCGAGAGAACGGTCTGTTGCGGTCACTACATGGCTTTCCGTCGGCGGTCACTTGTCCACAAGGGTCTCACGGACCGCCGACGGAGCCCGACGCATTACCCGGCGGAGGCCGGCTCGTAGTCCTGGCCGAGGATCACGGAGACGTTCGCGTTGGACGACACCTCGCCCTTCGTGACGGCGCTGTCGGGCAGTCCCAGGGTCTTGGCGACCTCGGTGGCGTTCTCCTTGTCGGCGGCGTCCGCGTAGGTGACCTTGGACGCCGGCTGGGCGCCGCTCGCGGTGCCGGCCTCCAGGAAGGTGAAGCCGCCGTTGAGGAGGACCACACGGGCCTTCTCCGTGTTGTCCTTCACGCCGCTGGCGTTCTGCACCGAGACCCGGACGGCCGCGTCCTGGTCGGGGCTCTTCGCGGTGCCGCCGAGGACGTCCTTGACCACGCTGTCGCTCGCCTCGGCGCTGAGGGTGCCGTCGTCCTGGACGGGCAGCAGGGCGGTCTTGTGGTCGCCGCTCTTGGCGAGGTCGGACAGCTTGGCCAGGAAGGTGCCGAGGTCCTTGTCGGTGAGCGACGGGTCGAGGATCTGGGCCAGCGTCTGCACCGTGGTCGTGGCGGCCTGCGGGTCGGACGACATCTTGCGCAGCACGCCCTGCATGACCTGCCCGAACCGCTCCAGCTGGGCGTTCTGGGCCTCCCCCTGGGCGCGGTACGTGGCGTAGGCGACCGCCATCTTCCCGCTCAGGGTCTGGCGCTCGCCCTTGCTCACCAGGGGCGCCTCGCCCTTCTTCTTGGCGGCGGGGTCGGGCACGTCGGTGTCCGTGTCGACCTCGATGTTGCCGACGAGGTCGACGAGGTTCTGCAGGTAGGGGGTGTCCAGACGCCAGGTGCCCTGGATGGACGTGCCGAGGACGGTGTCCAGGGCCTCGCGGGTGCCGGAGGAGCCGTCGTCCTCGACCGACTTGGCCAGCGTCGTCGTGCCGTCGTCGCCGGACAGGGCGAGCGAGTTGGGCAGCAGGACGGTGGTGCCCTGCTCGGTGGTCGTGTTGTCGACGAGCAGCGCCGTGGTGGTGCCGCCCTTCTTGGTGTCGTGCAGGTGGACGACGATCACGTCCCGCTGCTGCGCGGCCGCGGACGTCGTACCGCCCTTCGTGTCCTCGGAGCCGGACACACCGGGCAGCTTCCCGGCGTACCAGAGGTAACCCACCCCACCGGCCGCGACCAGCGCAAGGACGACGACGAGGGCGACCAGGCGGCTGCGGGCGCGGCGCTTGGCCTCCTCGCGGCGCTCGGTGCGGTTCTCGGTGAACTTCAGCCAGTCGATGACGTCCTCGGAGTCCTGGTCGGGCTCCTCGACGAAGGCGAACTGTTCCGTCCGGTAGTCCCGGTCCTCGTGGCCGCCCCCGGCGCCCCGGGTGTCCCCGAAGGGGTCCTGGCGCTGCTCGGGGCGCGCCTGCTGCGGGATGTACGCGGTCTGCTCGGCGACGCGCGGCTGCTGACCGCCGGCGGCGGTCCGGCCGTAGGGGTCGTGGCCCGTGTCGTACGGGGGCACGGGCGGCTGCTGACCGGTCCCGTAGGGGTCGTACGGGGGCACCGGCTGCTGCCGGCCGGTGTCGTACGGGTCGTACCCGTAGCCCTGCTGCTGCGCGTAGGGGTCGTACGGCTGCTGGGCCGGGACCTGCCGGTACACGGGCCGGCCGTACTCGTCGTAGCCGACGAGTTCGTACTGGTCGGCGCCGTACCCTGCGGCCCCCGCGTCGTATCGGTCGTTCACCGGTGCCCCTCTCGGCTCACTCGCCGCGGTACAGCTGTCGCTTGGCGATGTAGCGCACGACTCCGTCGGGCACCAGATACCAGACGGGGTCGCCCTTGGCGACTCTCGCACGGCAGTCCGTGGAGGAGATGGCGAGGGCGGGAACCTCCACCAACGAGACACCGCCCTCCGGGAGCCCCGCGTCGGTCAGGTGGTGGCCCGGGCGGGTGACCCCGATGAAGTGTGCCAGGGAGAACAGTTCCTCGCTGTCCCGCCAGGTCAGGATCTGGGCCAGGGCGTCGGCGCCGGTGATGAAGAACAGGTCCGTGTCGGGGTTGAGGGCCCGCAGGTCACGCAGGGTGTCAACGGTGTAGGTGGGGCCACCGCGGTCGATGTCGATACGGCTCACCGAGAACTGCGGGTTCTCGGCGGTCGCGATGACCGTCATCAGGTAGCGGTCCTCGGCCGCGGAGACGCTGCTGTCGCTCTTCTGCCACGGCTGCCCGGTCGGCACGAACACCACCTCGTCCAGGTGGAACTGGGCGGCGACCTCGCTGGCCGCCACCAGGTGCCCGTGGTGGATCGGGTCGAACGTCCCGCCCATGACGCCGAGACGGCGCTTGGCCGAGGTCGACGGGCCGGTAGGCATGTCCTGCTCTCCCATGCGTGCAGACCCTACCGGCCCGGACCGTGGAGTCAGCGGTCGCGGTTGAACCGGGTGGTGATCCACAGCAGCACCATCAGGGCGATGAACGCGCCACCGCCGGTGAGCAGGGGGTTGAGGCTCTCGTGGTTGCCGCCGTGCTCCTGGCCCTCGGAGGCGAGGGTGACCAACTGGGCAGCGGCGCTGTGGAAGCTCATCTTCGGCAGGACCTATCGCGTGTGGGCGGGATAAAGACGTCGGCTCATCGTAAGCGGGCGCCTCCGCCGCGCTCACGCCGACTCCGCCGTCGAGCAACCTTCCCGGGCCCTCAGTCGTCCTTCCGCCTGTACCCCCGCAGCAGGAACCATCCCGTCAGCACACAGCCGACGACCATCACGATCAGTACGACCCGGAGGAGGTTCCCCGCCCCCTGCTGTTGTGCGGCGGCGGCGATCCAGCCGATCGCGGCGTCGTGCTCCATGGTGCGGGACTCCTTCGCTGTACTGCCCGTCCACGGTATCTCCGCCTAGGCTGGGCCTTGCTCCGGGGACGTACAAGAATGCGCAAAAGGCACACCAGGCACACCGACGCACATGGGGGACCACATGTCCGACGACGGCCACCAGCAGGACGGGCTCGGCAGCGTGCCGAGCAGGCGGCGCAGGCGCTTCCCGGAGATCTCCTCGCGTGCCTACGAGCACCCCGCGGACCGCTCCGCCCTGGTCGCGCTGCGCAAGCTGAGCGGCTTCGACACGGTCTTCAAGGCCCTCAGCGGCCTGCTGCCCGAGCGGAGCCTGAGGCTGCTGTTCCTGTCCGACTCGGTGCGCGTCTCGGACCGGCAGTTCGCCCACCTCAACGACATGCTGCGGGACGCCTGTTACATCCTGGACCTGGAGAAGGTCCCGCCGATGTACGTCAACCAGGACCCGCAGCCCAACGCGATGTGCATCGGACTGGACGAGCCGATCATCGTCGTGACCACGGGGCTCGTCGAGCTGCTCGACGAGGAGGAGATGCGGGCGGTGATCGGGCACGAGGTCGGCCACGCCCTGTCCGGACACTCCGTGTACCGCACGATCCTGCTGTTCCTGACCACCCTCGCCCTCCGGGTCGCCTGGATCCCGCTCGGCAATGTCGCGATCATGGCGCTGGTGACCGCGCTGCGCGAGTGGTTCCGCAAGTCCGAGCTGTCCGCGGACCGTGCCGGCCTGCTGGTCGGGCAGGACCTCCAGGCCTCGATGCGCGGCCTGATGAAGCTCGCCGGCGGCAACCACCTGCACGAGATGAACGTGGACGCGTTCCTGGAACAGGCCGAGGAGTACGAGGCGGGCGGCGATCTGCGCGACTCCGTGCTGAAGATCCTCAACACGCTGCCCCGCAGCCACCCCTTCACCACCGTGCGCGCGGCCGAGCTGAAGAAGTGGGCGGCCACCCGCGACCACCAGCGGATCATGGACGGCCACTACCCGCGGCGCGGCGAGGACAAGGACACCTCGGTCACCGACTCCTTCCGCCAGTCGGCGTCCAGCTACGCGGGGCATGTGCGCGGCAGCAAGGACCCGCTGATGAAGCTCGTGACGGACCTCGCGGACGGCGCGGGGGACCTGGGCAGCCGGATGCGACGGGGTTTCGGCGGCTTCACGGGCGGCGGCTTCGCGGGCGGCGGCACCGGTTCCACGGGCTCGTCGGGCTCCACGGGCACCGAGGATCCCAACGGCTCGGGCTCCACGCCGAAGGAAGGGCCGCGCGGCGAGGACTGACGCCCTGCACACCCTGAGCACCGGCCCCGTTCACGCCTTCGGCTGAGCGCTGTCCGCCAGGGTCCCGCACAGCGCCGCCGTGCCCTGCGGGGCGTACGGGTCGGTCCCGGCGGGGCCGCCCGCCTTGGGGGTCTGGCCGGCGAGCAGCGGGCGCAGGTGGTTGGTGGCGTCGTCGGCACAGGACAGCGGCCCCGCCTGGAGGGACGAGCCGACCAGCTCGGCCTGGTGCAGCCGCAGGTCGTCGCGGTCGAAGCGGAAGTGCAGCTCACGCCGGACGGTGAACAGGGACGCCTCGGCCCGGTCGTCGGCCCCGGCCGGTCGCAGGGCGTACACGAACGTGTGGTCCGTGGTGACCTCCAGGGTGGACGCGTCGGACTCGGCGACCTCCAGCGAGCCCTGCACCCGGATCCCGCGGTCGGCCAGCTCGGCCCGGCTCGGGTCGAAGCGCACCAGCCAGCCGGTGGGGGCGTGCCGCCCGTCGGCGGTCGGCTGCGCGAAGCCCCGGTCGAACTGGTCGAGTTGCTCGGGGTCGAGCAGCACGCGCACGGGCCTGGTCTGCCCGCCGGTGAGCACGTCGGGGTAGAGCGAGGAGCGGACCAGGTAGTCCTTGGCGGTGGTCAGGGCGGTGACGACCTGGGCGTCCGAGAAGTTCGCGGTGCGCCGGGCGGCCGGCAGAGCGATGCCCTCGGCGCCGACGCGGAACTGGGTGGCGGGACTGTCGGCGTACAGCCGCTCGGGGTCGGTGGCGCCGGGGACCTTGCCGTGCGGGGCGAGCGGGATGACGGTCATCCGCAGCAGCGGGACGGGCTGGCGGGCCTGCGGGGTCTGGTACGGGTGCCGTACGCCCATGTAGATGGCGGTGCCGAAGGCGATCGCGATCAGCAGGACCAGGAACAGCGCCTGCTTGGACAGGCCCCGGCGCAGCGGCGGGCGGCTGCGTACGGCGGGCGCGTGGTCGGCCAGGCGCTCCTGCGCGGAGAACTCCTGAAGGCGGGCAGCACGGACGAACGATTCGTCGAACACGACGGATCGGTATTCGTCCTCCGCACCGTTGGGGGCGCCGTCCGGGGTCCCCTCAGGTGGGTCTCCAGGCCCGCCCATATCTTCAGAGTAGGTCTGCGCAAGCTCCGGTAAACGCTCCGTTGGGCGACAAGTTCTGACAGGTACTCACCAGGTTCACGAGCTTCGCATCAGGCGGCTGGAATGGGCCGTTCAGGGGGTGCGCGGCACCGCCGAGACGGCCGGCTGGGAGTAGTCGGCGGACGCGGAGGGCGCCGCCGAGGTGCCGTGCTCCAAGCCGGTCGAGGCGGGCGGCGGGACCGGGTCCTCGCGCTGGGACGAGGCGCCCCGGTAGACGGCGGCGAAGGCCAGCGCGACCATGCCGACACCCATCACCAGGGCGAGCAGCCAGGCCACCGGGCGGTGCCAGCGGACCTGCTTTCCGTACGGCCCCGGGGTGTCGTCACGGTGGTCGAGGACGTCGAGGTCGTCCAGGTCGAGGTCCGGGTCGTGACCGAAGCCGCCGGGGTCGTCGGGGCCGTACCCGTCGTCGTACCGGTCGCCTCTGCCGTGCGCCCGGCGGGCCTCCGCCTCGGAAGCCTCGGCTCTGGCCTGCGCGGCGGCCAGGAGGCGTTCGACGGCGGTCGGCTCGTGCACCACGGCCGCCCGTACGAAGGCCTCGTCGAAGACCACGGAGGCGAACTCTTCGTCCGACACCCCGCGGTCGTGGTCGTCGTCGGGCTCCCAGCCGTCAGGGAACGGCGTACCCCCCACGTCCTCCGGCACGGATCCAGAGTAGACCTGGGGGGTCAATTTGGGCAGACGGTATGGAAATTCATCCGTCTGCTGAGACGCCCCCGGCCGCGCGCGCCGGGGGCGTGCGCCTCAGCGCCGTACGTGCCCGTCCCCGGTCACGATGTACTTCGTGCTGGTCAGCTCGGGCAGCCCCATCGGCCCGCGGGCGTGCAGCTTCTGGGTGGAGATGCCGATCTCGGCGCCGAAGCCGAACTGGCCGCCGTCCGTGAACCGGGTGGAGGCGTTCACCGCGACGGTCGTGGAGTCGACCAGCTGGGTGAAACGGCGGGCGGCCTGCTGGGAGGTCGTCACGATGGCCTCGGTGTGGCCGGAGGTCCACAGCCGGATGTGCTCGACGGCCTTGTCCAGCGAGTCCACCACGGCGGCGGCGATGTCGTGGGACAGGTACTCCGTCTCCCAGTCCTCCGCCGTGGCCTCGACGACGGTCGCCTTGGTGTCCCCGGCGTACGCCATCACCCGCTCGTCGGCGTGCACGGTCACCCCGGCCTCCGCGAGGGCGTCGAGGGCGCGCGGCAGGAAGCGGTCGGCGATGTCCTGGTGCACCAGCAGCGTCTCGGCGGCGTTGCAGACGCTGACCCGCTGGGCCTTGCTGTTGATCAGGATCTCGATCGCCGTGTCGAGGTCGGCGTGGGCGTCGACGTAGACGTGGCAGTTGCCGGTGCCGGTCTCGATCACCGGGACCGTGGACTCCTGGACGACCGTCCGGATCAGCGAGGCCCCGCCGCGCGGGATCAGTACGTCGACCAGGCCCCGGGCGCGCATCAGCTCGCGCACGCTCTCCCGGCTCTCGCCGGGGACCAGCTGCACGGCGTCGGCGGGCAGCCCGGCGCCGCCGACGGCGTCGCGGATCACCCGGACGAGGGCGGTGTTCGACTCGTACGCGGAGGCCGAGCCGCGCAGCAGCACGGCGTTGCCGGACTTCAGGCAGAGCGCGGCGGCGTCGACGGTGACGTTCGGGCGGGCCTCGTAGATGATCCCGACGACACCCAGCGGGACACGGACCTGGCGCAGGTCGATGCCGTTGGGCAGGGTGGAGCCGCGCACCACCTCGCCGACCGGGTCGGGCAGCGCGACCACGTCGCGCACGTCGGAGGCGATGGCCCGGACCCGCTCCGGGGTGAGGGTCAGCCGGTCGACGATGGCCTCGCTGGTGCCGGCCTCGCGGGCCTTGGCCACGTCCTTGGCGTTGGCCTCCACGATCTCGCTCGTGCGGACCTCCAGCGCGTCCGCGATGGCGAGCAGCGCGTCGTCCTTCACGGCCCGCGGCAGCGGCGCGAGGTCGGCGGCGGCGGCCTTGGCACGGTAGGCGGCCTGGGTGACCGGGGTCATGGAGTCGTACGGCGAGAGCGTGGTCATGGGGGAAGGGTAGTGCGCCGCCCGGTCCGGTCCACCGGTCATCCCAAACCGCGAGACACCCCGCAAGGCTCTCAAAAGGGGTGTACGCCCACCGGTGACGCGGGTGGCGGGCCGTAGCCCTCGGAGACGCGCTGGTGGTAGGTGGCCCGGTCGATGACCTCCAGGCCGACGATCTCCCAGGGCGGCAGCCCGGCGGTCTGCCGGTGCTCGCCCCACAGCCGCAGCGCGACGGCCGCCGCGTCGTGCAGGTCGCGGGCCTCCTCCCAGTACCGGATCTCCGCGTGGTCGTCGGCATACCTGCTGGTCAGCAGGAAAGGGTGGTCGTTGGCGAGTTGTTCCAGGGCGCGCCGGACCTCCTTCAGCGGGGCCGCCTCGCCGGAGACGCTGAGGGTGATGTGCCACAGCCGGGGCAGGTCCGCGGGCTCCTCGGCCGGGTAGCGGTCGCCGGCGGCGACGCTGGTGAGGGTGCGCTCCGTACCTGCCGCGCGGGACGCTGCCCCAGGGCGCACTCGTCTCACGGCGGCCTCCTTCAATGCAGTGCCAGTACGTGCCCTTGGGACAAAGTTGAGCAGGCCACCGGGTGATCGCGGGGCGGTTTTGCGGAACGTCCACCTCAGGGCGGTGGCTTTTGCGGGGCGTTCCCCCCGTTTTCGTCCGCCCGCAACGTTGTCACGGTGGCGCGGGGTGCGCCGGGGTGCTCGACGACGTGGTCTCGGCGGCGGGGTGCTCGACGACGTGGTCTCGGCCGCGCGGTTGGCTCAGTCGTGCAGGATCACCAGATCGTCCCGGTGGACGACTTCGCGCTCGTACGCCGGGCCGAGTTCGCGTGCCAGCTCCCGTGTGGAGCGGCCGATCAGCCGCGGGATCTCCTTGGCGTCGAAGTTGACCAGCCCGCGCGCGACGGCGTGCCCGCTGCCGTCGCGCAGTTCGACCGGGTCGCCCGCGCTGAACTCGCCCTCGACGGCGGCGATCCCGGCCGGCAGCAGGGACGTGCGCCGGTCCACGACGGCGCGCACGGCGCCGTCGTCCAGCGTCAACGCGCCCTGCGGAGCGGAGGCGTGCTGGAGCCACAGCAGCCGGTCGGCGGAGCGCTTGCCGGTGGGGTGGAAGTACGTGCCGGTGTCCTGGCCGGTCAGCGCGTCGGCGGCGTGGGTGGCGCTGGTGAGGACGACGGGGATGCCGGCGGCGGCGGCGATCCGGGCGGCCTCGACCTTGGTGACCATGCCGCCGGTGCCGACGCCGGCCTTGCCGGCGCTGCCGATCTCCACGCCGGAGAGGTCGGCGGGGCCCCGCACCTGCGCGATCCGCGAGGTGCCGGGCTTGCTGGGGTCGCCGTCGTACACGCCGTCCACGTCGGAGAGCAGGACCAGCAGGTCGGCGCGGACGAGATGGGCGACGAGCGCGGCGAGCCGGTCGTTGTCGCCGAAGCGGATCTCGTCGGTGGCGACGGTGTCGTTCTCGTTGACGATCGGGAAGGCGCCCATCGCGAGCAGCTTGTCGAGGGTGCGCGAGGCGTTGCGGTGGTGGGCGCGGCGGCTCATGTCGTCGGAGGTGAGCAGCACCTGGCCGACGCGGGCGCCGTAGCGCGCGAAGGAGGCGGTGTAGCGGGCGACCAGCAGGCCCTGGCCGACGCTGGCGGCGGCCTGCTGGCGGGCGAGGTCCTTGGGCCGGCGGCGCAGGCCCAGCGGGGCGAGTCCGGCGGCGATGGCGCCCGAGGAGACCAGCACGATCTCCCTCTCACCGCCGCTGCGGACCTTGGCGAGGACGTCGACGAGCGCGTCGACCCGGTCGGCGTCCAGCCCTCCGGAGGCGGTGGTCAGCGACGAGGAGCCCACCTTGACGACGATCCTGCGAGCCTCGTGCACGGCCTGCCTTGCCCCTGCCACCTTGCTGTCTGTCCCCTCGCGTAGGTACGGCTGCCCCGAAACCGCAATCTACGCGAAGCGGGTCGCCCTCCGCGCATCGGTCCGGCGTCCGGACAGGCAGGGGGTGACGACCCGGTCACGGCGCGCGTACGACGTTGCCGGCCGCCGCACACGTGTGTACGCGCGCGTACGGCGCTCGAGTGCCGTACGCGCGCGTCCAGGCCGCCGCCCGCGTCCGCCGACGCCTGTCTCAGGCCGCGGGCTGCCCCGCGTCCTCCGGTTCGACCTCTTCCACGGCCCCGGCCGCGACGTGCGACTCCTGGGCGAGGTTGCGGGTCCGGGCCTTCAGCGTCAGGTCCGCGACCGCTGTGTTGAACCGGTCGATCGACGCCGGCTCGTCCGGGCCGAGCAGATACCGCTTCAGTTCCTCGCGGTCCCGCGCCGGCGGGTCGGCGGCCGGGTCGCGGACCGCAGCCAGCAGCTCGCCCAGCTCGGTGGCGCCGTTGCTGAGGATCACCGCGGCGCGCACGGCGGTGTTCTGCCGCCTGAACTCCTCGGCGCCCAGCTCGGCGGAATCCGTCACCGCGTACGGCTTGCCGCTCGCGATGAAGTCGGAGACCACGCTGGAGATGTCGGAGACCATCGCGTCGGAGACGTTGAAGCAGTCGTACAGGCGCGGCTCGGCACCCGTGACGACGCGGTGCTCCCAGTCCGGGACGGAACGCCAGTACACGTCGTTCCACTCGGCGCGCAGCCCGGCGATCTCCGCGTGCCGGGCGAGGTCGACCATGCCGTCCCGGGTCGCCTCGGCCTCGTCGCCCCGCTCCCCGCCGACGGGACCGGCCAGCTCGGCGAGCCTGGCCTCGATCCGGGCCAGGTCGGCCGCGGCGGCGTTCGGCTCGGCGGCGCCGGCGGTGAAGCGCGGGTCGGCGGCGCGTTCGGCGGCGGCCTGCTCGACCAGGGCCGTGATGCGCCGGTGGGCGGCCCTGGCCTCGGCGCTGCGGGTGCCGGTGAAGGGGTGCGGCTTGTACAGGACGCGCACCGGCGGGTCGGCCGTGACGAGCCGCCGCACGATGTTCTCGCCGGCGAGCAGGATGGAGGTGTTGCCCGGGTTGTCGTCCCAACCCTCCCAGGTCGGGGCGTACAGCACGGTGGCCGTCCGGCCCTCCGGGACGCCCCGCCGGGTCCGGATCGGCGCCAGTTGCGGCCGGCCGACCTCCACGATGTCCTCGTCGCGGACGCCGACGTCGGCGACGGCGTAGCGGTCCCGGCCGGCGCGGCCCGCGGTCCACACCTCGTCGTAGACCTTGCTGAACGGGTTGACGCTGGCCGACTTGTCGCTGTCGCCGTGGCCGATGAAGACGTGCTTCATGGTCGGGACGCGCAGCATGTGGATGTTCTTGCCGACGTTCGCGGCGTACAGGGCGACCCGCACGGTGGACAGGTCCATGTTCATCAGGTGCACCCCGCCGGGCACGCAGATCACGGGGACCGTGGTGGGCGCCAGGTTCTGCAGGATGACCCGCTCACGCAGGATGATCAGCGGCTTGGAGTCCAGCTGCTCCATGGTCTCCAGCCACATGTTGACCTGGTACGCCGAGTCCTTGGAGCCGGAGAAGTACAGCACCGTTTCGGGCCGGTACGCGCGCAGCCAGTCGTCCACCGCCGCAAGGACCGCCTCGGGCGGCGACGGCACCCGCCGTCCGCGCACGTACGGCAGCAGCGCGAGGACGTAGGCGCAGCCCAGCACCAGCGTGCCGGCGATGCCGGCGAAACCGGCCACGGCCGAGCCGGTCGCCGCGGAGACCAGCACGCCGACGACCGCGGCGAGGTCGAGGTGCAGGATCTTCTCCGCCGAGCGGTGCAGCAGCCGGCGCGGCGGGGCGTCCGGGATGCGGATGCGGGAGGCGAGGTCGACGTTGCGGGTGGCGACGGGCAGCCGGCGGCGGTTGCGGATCACGGTGACCAGGGCCCCGTGCGGGGCCTGGAGGCCGTAGAAGGCGATGAAGCAGCCGACCGCGCCGTAGAAGATCAGGTCGTCCGAGAGGGACAGCCTGGCCAGCAGCAGGACCAGCAGCAGCTGCCGGATCAGGAAGCGGATCGACAGGCCGGCCCGGACCTTGCTGAGCCGGTTGATCAGATAGCTGTTCCTGCGGTGCAGATAGTGGTCCGCCAGGTACGTCACGGCGGCCGCGGCCACGAAGGCGGGAACGCTCGGGACGAGCGCGGCCACCATCAGGCAGGGGAAGCCCAGCATCATCAGGACCGCGGCCGCCAGCTCGGCCGTGGAGCCCACCCGGGCGACGCGTACAGCGGTGGATATCACGAAGAACCTGCTCTGTGGGGAGGGGGCCGGTCTGGGGCGACGGCCCAGACCTCCGCGCGTTCCCGGTGAGGCGTGAACGGCGATCGCGGAGGCCTGGGTTCCGTAGGGCTACAAGCCGGTGGTCACGCCGCGTCGTCCTGACGGTCGAGGACGGTGGCGAGCGCCTGCTCGAAACCGGAGGCCTTGGTGGCGCCCGCCGTCGGGTCCTGCCGGCGGACGTCGATGACATGGCCGGTCAGCTCGGACAGCAGCACGTCGAGCGAGGTACGCGCCACGGCCTCCGGGGAGAGCAGCGAGCCCGTCGGCTCCTCGCCGAATGCCCTGGTGCGCATGGGCGTCGCGGTGCGCTCCGGGTTGATGCAGTTGACGCGGATGCCGTCGGCGGCCCACTCGTCGGACAGGGCCTGGGTCAGGTTCACCATGGCGGCCTTGGTGGAGGAGTAGAGGGAGTACTCGGCGCGGCCGCGGGTGTAGCTGCTGGAGGTGTAGAGCAGCAACTGCCCCCTGGTCTCGGCGAGATACTTGTACGCCGAGCGCGCGATCTGCACCGGGGCGAGGTAGTTGACGTTCAGTGCCTCCTCGATGGCGGCGTTGTCGGTCTCGGCCAACCTGCCGATGCGCAGCACACCCGCGGTGTTGACGACGTAGTCGATGCGCCCCGTCTCGGCGTACGCCCTCGACAGCGCGTCGTCGACCTCCTCCGGGTTCTCCACGTGCGTGCCGGTGGTGGAGCGGCCGAGGGCGTGAACGGTGGCGCCGTAGGACTCGGCGAGTTCGGCGATGTCCTTGCCGATGCCGTAGGAACCGCCGAAGACGACCACGGTCTTCCCGGTCAGCAGCTCGCGGTAGGCGTCCTCGCCGTTCTGCTCCGGCGCGGCCGTGGAGCCGAGCTGGAACAGCTTGTCGGCGATGAAGACGTCGACGGGCTGGGTGACCTTCATGTTGTACTCGTCGCCCGCGACGACATGGATCGGCACGTCCGGCAGATAGCGCAGGACGACCGAGCAGTCGTCCGTGGCCTGGAAGTTGGGGTCGCCGGCCGCGACCTCGTAGGCCCGCTTGATCGTGGAGAGCCTGAAGGCCTGCGGGGTCTGGCCGCGGCGCAGCCGGGAGCGGTCCGGGATCTCGGTGATGAACTCGCCCTCCTCGCCGTGGGTGCGCGTGACGATGACGGTGTCCGCGGACGGGATGGCGACGTCGACGGCCTGGTAGCGCTCCAGCGCGGCGACGCAGTCGTCGATGACGCGCTGCGACAGCAGCGGCCGTACGGCGTCGTGGAAAAGGACGTTGAGGTCCTCGTCCTCGGCCAGGCCCTCGCCCAGCGCCGCGATGGCGCGCTCGGTCGTCTCGTTCCGCGTGCATCCGCCCTCGATGATCCGGGTGACCTTCTTCAGCCCGGCCCCGGCGACGATCTTCTCCACGTCGGGCACGTAACCCGGCGTCATCAGCACGACGACGTCGTCGATCGAGTCGGCCTTCTCGAAGGTGGTCAGGGTGTGCTCGATGACGGCCTTGCCGGCGATCTTCAGCAGCTGCTTCGGGATCGACAGACCCACACGCCGACCGGTTCCCCCGGCCAGGATCACTGCGGTGGTACGGGGCTTGGCTATGTGCTGTGACACAGGTGACCTACCTTGTGGCGACTGGGAACTTGCAAATGCTCGCACTTGTGGTTACCGCGACGCAAGGCGAGTGACTGCCGCTGAATACGTGCACGCTACCTGCCATTCACCTCGCGCCCGTGAGTGGCCCCTCGAGGGCTTTCGTGAGCACCCTCGCAATTGCCGTGAGTAACTCCACAGCCGGGCGCGTCGGCCGCGTTACGCCGACATGACGGTGAAGTGACGCCCTGGCGAATCGGTTTGGCCGCAGTCGATTCAGGCAGCGTTGTCCGAGAACCTTCACCAGTTCTTCGGACGACGTCCGGTGAACGGTGCGGGACTTGACGGGCGCCGCGTGACGAACGGGCGCCGCGGCGGCCGACGCGAGCACCTCGTAGCGCGCCTGCGCGGCCACCTCGGATGCAAGTCCCGCTTGACCAGCGGGTTTCGGGGCGGATTCCGGGACGACGGACAGTGCTGCCGGATCGCCGAGCACCCGCACGCCCATCACCCCGGTCCGCTCCGCCATCTCCACGCCGATCGCGGCGGCGGCCCCCAACACCCACTGCGGAGTGCAGATCTTCACGTCCCGCGAAGAAGGAGTGCACGCGTTCTTCATAAGCATCACGGCACCGTTGCGAACGAGCCGGGAATACAGCTCGTCGGGCAGTCCGTTGCCGCGGAATTCCTTGTTGAGGTTCCGCAGCATTTCGGTCTCGGCGAGCGTGAGGGACCGATTCGCCGTGTCCGGCACGGACTGCGACAACATCTCCGGAAGGCCGAGAAGCGTTTCGAACGTACGCATAAGACCGTCCCGGTCCCGGTCGTTCACGATCACAACCGTGATCCGCTCCGGGCCCACGATCCTCGCCCACCGCTCCACCAGCCGGTCGTGCGGTGCCGGGGCCAGAAAGTGGGGTTGGGCTTCTCGTACGGCGGCTTGCGCGGCATGTGCTCCAGCCAGTCCCCGTACCCCATGCGCAGCCCGTTCTGCACGTACTGCTGCCACTGCGACGGCATGATTCAGAGGGCGCGGCGTGATCAGCACGTCCACACGGTCCGGTGCGGGTGCCGGTGGCGGCGACCCGGTCGAGCAGGCGCGTCCAGTGCCGGCCGGCGGGCGCGGTGTCGCCGATCACGGCGCGCCGGGCGCAGGCGGCGAGGGCGGCCTCCATGGGGTGCCGGGTGTGCGCGGGGAAGGCGACGCCGCACTCGGGCAGCCGGTCCTCGGCGGTGAACAGGGCGCCCTGAAGAGCCCGTGGTGCCGGGTGTGCGCGGGGCCTCTGTGCAGCAGGCGGGTGCCCGCAGGCAGGGCGGCGGCGAGCGGGGCGAGTCTCTGGCAATCCGTCTCCATGGTGAACTGACGGTAAACGCGTTGCCTGAGACGGACCTGAGAGAGTCCTGGGACTCCGGTGAGCTCCTGGGGTCCACGGTGAGCCACAGGGGCCCGAGCGGAGCCACAGGGGCCCGTGAGGAGCCGAAGGGCGTCAGACCACCCGCACTCCGGGCCGTCCGGTGCGCCGACGACGTCGGACGCCGGGTCGGCGACGTCCTGTGCGAGACAAGGAAAGACCCGTCACGGCAGGGTGAACACTCCCTGACCGCGACGGGTCTGACAGACGATCAGCAGCCCGGACCAGGCGTCCGGACCGGCACCTACTAGAACGGCTCGAAGTCGTCGAACTCCCGCTGCAGCTCGTCCCGTTCGGCCTGCCGGTCGCGGCGGCGCTGCACCGCGGGGCGCTGCCCCTCGAGGCGGTGGTCCTCGCCACGGCGGCCCAGCATCTCCGCACCGGCCATGACGGTCGGCTCCCAGTCGAACACCACGGCGTTCTCCTCGGGGCCGATGGCCACGCCGTCCCCGGCCCGGGCGCCGGCCTTGACCAGCTCCTCCTCCACGCCGAGCCGGTTGAGCCGGTCGGCGAGATAGCCGACCGCCTCGTCGTTGTTGAAGTCCGTCTGCCGCACCCAGCGCTCCGGCTTCTCGCCGCGCACCCGGAACAGCCCGTCGTCCTCGCGCACGACGGTGAAGCCGGCGTCGTCCACGGCCTGGGGCCGGATGACGATCCGCGTCGACTCCTCCTTCGGCCGGGCGGCCCGCGCCTGCGCGACCAGCTCGGCCAGCGCGAACGACAGCTCTTTCAGCCCCGTGCGCGCCACCGCCGACACCTCGAACACGCGGTAGCCGCGCGCCTGCAGGTCCGGCCGCACCATCTCGGCGAGGTCCTTGCCGTCCGGTACGTCGATCTTGTTCAGCACGACGATCCGCGGCCGGTTGTCCAGCCCGCCGTACTCCCGCAGCTCGGCCTCGATGACGTCGAGGTCGGAGACGGGGTCGCGGTCGGACTCCAGCGTCGCGGTGTCCAGCACGTGCACCAGCACGCTGCACCGCTCCACGTGCCGCAGGAACTCCAGGCCCAGTCCCCTGCCCTGGCTGGCGCCCGGGATCAGCCCGGGCACGTCCGCGATGGTGTACACGGTCGAACCGGCGGTGACGACGCCGAGGTTCGGCACGAGCGTGGTGAAGGGGTAGTCGGCGATCTTCGGCTTGGCGGCGCTGAGCACGGAGATCAGCGACGACTTGCCGGCGCTCGGGTACCCCACCAGCGCCACGTCGGCGACGGTCTTGAGCTCCAGCACGACGTCCTGCACGTCGCCCGGCTCACCGAGCAGCGCGAAACCGGGCGCCTTGCGCCGGGCGGAGGCCAGCGCGGCGTTGCCGAGCCCGCCCCGGCCGCCCTGCGCGGCGACGTACGAGGTGCCGTGCCCGACCAGGTCGGCGAGGACGTTGCCCGCCTTGTCCAGCACCACGGTGCCGTCCGGCACGGGCAGGACCAGGTCCTGGCCGTCCTTTCCGGAGCGGTTGCCGCCCTCGCCGGGCTTGCCGTTGGTGGCCTTGCGGTGCGGCGAGTGGTGGTAGTCGAGCAGCGTGGTGACCGACTGGTCGACGGTCAGGACGATGTCGCCGCCACGGCCGCCGTTGCCGCCGTCGGGCCCACCGAGCGGCTTGAACTTCTCACGGTGGACGGAGGCACAGCCGTGGCCTCCGTTACCCGCGGCGACATGCAGTTCGACGCGGTCCACGAAGGTGGTCATGGTGTGGTGCCTCCTGGGGGTCCCCCCGGCCGAAGGCTGGGGGAGTACGGGGATGTCTCTTGAGCAACACGCGAAAGGCGGACCCGCTTCCCCGAAGGGAAGTGAGGTCCGCCTCGCGCAAGCTTCCGGTCAGGCGACCGGAACGACGTTCACGACCTTGCGGCCACGGTGGGTACCGAACTGCACCGCACCGGCCTCCAGCGCGAACAGCGTGTCGTCGCCGCCACGGCCGACGCCGGCGCCCGGGTGGAAGTGCGTGCCGCGCTGACGGACCAGGATCTCGCCCGCGTTGACGACCTGACCGCCGAAGCGCTTCACGCCGAGGCGCTGAGCGTTGGAGTCACGACCGTTCCGGGTGGACGATGCGCCCTTCTTGTGTGCCATCTCTCCTCAGTCCCTTACTTCGCAGCCGCGGGGATCTCAGTGACCTTGATCGCCGTGTACTGCTGGCGGTGGCCCTGACGACGGCGGTAGCCGGTCTTGTTCTTGTAGCGCAGAATGTCGATCTTCTGGCCCTTGTGGTGGTCCACGACCTCGGCCTGGACCTTGATGCCGGCCAGCACCCACGGGTCGCTGGTCACAGCGTCGCCGTCGACAACGAGCAGGGTCGAGAGCTCGACCGTGTCGCCAACCTTGGCAGTGGAAATCTTGTCAACCTCAACGATGTCGCCGACAGCAACCTTGTGCTGACGACCACCGCTGCGCACGATGGCGTACACGCGGATCTCTCTTTCGCTCGGAGAACGGCACCCCCGCAGGCCAGCCACCGACGTACACACCGGCGGCCTCTCCCGGCCAACCGAATGCCCGGGAGGAAGAGGTTTACGGGGATGTGGCGTGTTCGATGGACACGCCGACGGTCTAGGTTACGGGGCGGTGGCCGAGAGGGTCAAACCGGGCCCCGTGGCGGAGGTGTGCGGCCGGTCACCCGGCCGCACACCCCGCACGCGGCGTCAGCCTTCGTCGGTCGAGACCGAGACGGTCGGCTGGGACTGCTCGGCCGCCGCGGTCTTCTTCGACGTCGCCTTGGCGGCCTTGGCGGCGGTCGTCTTGGCGGCGGTGGACTTCGCCGCCTTCTTGGCCGTCGCCTTCTTCGCGGCCGTCTTCTTGGCCGCGGTCTTCTTGGTGGCGGCCTTCTTCGCCGTGGCCTTCTTGGCCGTCTTGCGGGCCGTCTTCCTCGCCGGAGCGGACTCGTCGCCCTCGGCCTCGCCCTCGGCAGCCTCGCCGGACACCGCCTCGGCGGCGGCCTCCCTGGCCTCCACGAGAGCCTGCTCGGCCTCGTGGGCGGCCTGCTCGGCGACCGGAGCCTCGGTCTGCGCCGGCGCCTCCGCCGACGGGACGACCACCACGGCCGCCTCCTCCGACGCGGTCGGCGCGGTGGCCTTGCGGACCGCACGGCGGCGCGGACGGGCCGGAGCGGCGGCCTCGGCGGGCGCCTCGGCCTGCACCGGCTGCGCCGCGGACGGCGTCTCGGCGACCTCCGGCGTCTCCGCCGCGGCCGGCGCGGTCTCGGCGACCGTCATGACCGCCGCCTCCGCCGACGCCGAGGCCGGGGAACCCGCCGGGGCGCTCACCTTGCGGGTGGCACGACGGCGCGTACGGCCCTTGGGCGCTGCGTCCTCGACGGGCTCCGCGGTTGCCGGGGCCTCGATCACCGGGTCCTCGACGGCCACGGGCTCGGCGTGCGCCGCGGCGGCGGGCTCCGGCCGCACCGGACGCGCGGCCTCCTCCTCGGCCGTCACGTCCTGAGCCGTGGGCGCCGTGACGCCGGCCCCGTCGGACTCGGCCTTGGGCGCGGGGGCGCCCGCCGGAGCGGACACCCGACGGCTCGCCCGGCGCCTGGACCGGCCGCGTGACGCCGCGGCCTCGGCCTCGGCGATGCTGCTGTACAGCTCCTCGTCCGGCTGGAACTCCGGTGCGGGCAGCGCCACCGGCTCGGCGACCTCGGCCGCGACCTCGGACTCGCTCTCCGCCTCCTCCTCGGCGGTCTCGCCGACCTCGACGATTCCGCCGGCCACGGCCTCGTGCGTGTGCTCCGGCTGCTCGGCACCGACCCGCGCGCGCTTCTTGCGCTTGCCGCCGCCACCGGTGGTGGCCGCCTGGTCCAGGTGCACGATCACGCCGCGCCCGTTGCAGTGGACGCAGGTCTCGGAGAACGACTCCAGCAGGCCCTGCCCGACCCGCTTGCGGGTCATCTGGACCAGGCCCAGCGAGGTCACCTCGGCGACCTGGTGCTTGGTGCGGTCCCGGCCCAGGCACTCCAGCAGGCGCCGCAGCACCAGGTCCCGGTTGGACTCCAGCACCATGTCGATGAAGTCGATCACGATGATGCCGCCGAGGTCGCGCAGCCTGAGCTGGCGCACGATCTCCTCGGCCGCCTCCAGGTTGTTCCTGGTGACCGTCTCCTCCAGGTTGCCGCCCTGGCCGGTGAACTTGCCGGTGTTGACGTCGACCACGACCATCGCCTCGGTCCGGTCGATCACCAGCGAACCGCCGCTGGGCAGCCAGACCTTGCGGTCCAGCGCCTTGGCGAGCTGCTCGTCGATCCGGTACGTGGCGAAGACGTCGACCTCGGAGGTCCACTTCTGCAGCCGCCCGGCGAGGTCCGGCGCCACGTGGGCGACGTAGCCGTGAATGGTCTCCCAGGCCTCCGGGCCGCTCACGATGACCTTGGAGAAGTCCTCGTTGAAGATGTCGCGCACGACCCGGACGGTCATGTCCGGCTCGCCGTACAGCAGAGTCGGCGCGTTGCCGCTCTTGGCCTTCTTCTGGATGTCCTCCCACTGCGCCTGGAGCCGCTCGACGTCGCGGCGCAGCTCGTCCTCGCTCGCGCCCTCGGCGGCGGTGCGCACGATGACGCCCGCGTCCTCGGGGACGATCTTCTTGAGGATGGTCTTCAGCCGCGCCCGCTCGGTGTCGGGCAGCTTGCGGCTGATCCCGGTCATCGAGCCCTCGGGCACGTACACGAGGTAGCGGCCGGGGAGGGAGACCTGGCTGGTCAGACGGGCGCCCTTGTGCCCGATCGGGTCCTTGGTGACCTGCACGAGGACCGACTGGCCCGACTTCAGGGCGGATTCGATGCGGCGCGGCCCGTTGGCCATGCCCAGTGCCTCGAAGTTGACCTCACCGGCGTAGAGCACGGCGTTGCGGCCCTTGCCGATGTCGATGAAGGCGGCCTCCATCGACGGCAGCACGTTCTGCACCTTGCCGAGGTAGACGTTGCCGACGTACGAGGTCGACTGCTCCTTGTTGACGTAGTGCTCGACGAGCACGCCGTCCTCCAGGACGCCGATCTGCGTGCGGTCGCCGTGCTGGCGCACGATCATCACGCGCTCGACGGCCTCGCGGCGCGCCAGGAACTCGGCCTCCGTGATGATCGGCACCCGGCGGCGGCCCTGCTCACGGCCTTCCCGGCGGCGCTGCTTCTTGGCCTCCAGACGCGTGGAGCCCTTGATGGACTGCACCTCGTCGGACGGCTCGGCACCCTTCTCCCGCAGGGCTCGCGGCTCGCGGACCTTGACGACCGTGCGCTCGGGGTCGTCGGCGGTCGGCTCGGCGTCCGGGCCGGCGTCCCCGGCCCGGCGACGACGACGGCGGCGACGGCGGCTGCTGGTGGACGAGCCCGCGGACTCCTCGGCGTCCCGGTCGTCCTCCTCGGCGTCCTCCTCGACCTGCTCCGCGGTGTCCTCAACGTCCTGCGCGGCCTGCTCGGCGGCGAGTTCCTCGGTGTCGCCCTCGGCGTAGTCACCGGACTCGCCCCGGCGGCGGCGCCGGCCACCGCGACGACGGCGGCGACGCGACCCGGTCTCCTCGCCCTCCTCGTCCTCGGCGAGGGTCTCGGCGGCCTCGTCCGGCTCCTCGGCCTCCCGGGCCTCCTCGTCCACGACGGTGTCGACGGCCTGCGGCTCGCTCTCCTCGGCAGCGGCACCACGGCGCCGGCGGCGACGCCGCGCCCCGGCCGGCTCCTCGGACAACTCCTCGGCCTCGGGGGCCTCTTCCGCCGCTTCGGCGGCCGCTTCGGCGGCGGCCCGCTGGGGCGTCTGGAACCTCGGCTCGGTGAACACCGGCGGCTGGAACACCGCGACCGCGGGCCGCGCCGGCGGTCGCAGCGCCTCGGCCTCGGCGGCCTCGGGCTGCGCGGGCGCGGCGAACCCGGTCGCGGCCTTGCGCACGACCCGGCGCCGGGCACGACGCGGGGCGCCGCTGTGCTCACCGACGGCTTCGGCGGGCTCCGGGACGGAGACGGGCCCGGGCTCGGCCGCGGCGGGCGCCTCGGCCTGCGTCGTGGCCTCGGCGGACGCGGTCACGGCGGCGGGCTGCTCGGCGGGCTCGGCAGCCACGGCGACGGGCTCGGCGGCACCACGGCGACGGCGCGTACGCCGCGGGGCGGCGCTCTCGTCGGCCTGCTCGGTGGCGGCCTCGACGGGCTCGTCCGTGGTGCTCGCGGTGGCCTCGGCGGGCGCCTCGACGGCTGCCTCGGCGGACGCCTGGGCGGGCGCGGACACGCGGCGCGTGGCGCGGCGGCGCACCCGGCGCGGTGCGGCTTCCTCGGCCTCCTCGACGGCGGCCTCGGCGTGCGGCTCGACGGCGGGCGCCGCTGCGGCGTCCTCCGGCTGCACGGCCTCGGCGGCGGCCGGCGTCCCGGCGGGCGTGGACACCCGACGGGTCGCCCGACGGCGCGTACGCGCGGCGGGCGCGGCCTCCTCGACCGACGCGGGCTCCTCGACCTGTGCGGGCTCCTGTGCGACGACGGCGGCGGCTTCGGCCGGCGCGGACACGGTGACGGTCTCGGCGGCCCGGGTGGGCTCGGGGGACCCGGCGGGCGCCGACGCACGGCGCGTGGCCCGGCGGCGGCGCGGCGGCGCGGGCTCCTCGACGACGTGGGCGACCGCGCTCTCGTCCACCGGCTCGGCGGCGGACGGGGCGGCGACCGGCACCACGGTCTCGGCAGCATCGGCGGACGCCGGGGAACCGGTGGGCGCGGAGGCCCGACGGGTCGCGCGGCGGCGCGCACGCCCGGCGGGCGCGGCATCCGCGGCGACCTCAGTGGTCTCCTCGGCCCCGGAGATCTCGGGGACCTCGGCCACCTCGGCGACCTCGCTGGCCTCAACGGCTTCCTCGACGTCCCCGGCCTCCTCGGAGGCCGCGGAGGACAGGTCGGTCGACGCGAGCTCGGCGGCCTCGGCGGGCGGCTGGTCGCCCGTGGCCAGGTCGGAGGCGTCGGCGGCCGGTATGGCCGGCGTGACCGTCTCCGTCGGCGTCTCGGACGTGGCGGCGGGCGGACCCGCCGGTCGGGACGCGGCACGGCGCCGACGACGCGGCGGCAGGGTGTCGCTGGGTGTGTTCAGTTCGGAACCCTCAGTGGGTTCGATCGGCTCGAGCATGCGGGCGTTTCTCCCGTCAGGCTCCCGGGCGCCGCACCTGGTCCGGCGGTGATGCCGGTGACGTCCGCGGCTCGCGCGATGCGCGACTGCCGCCGTCCGGGGCGCGGGCGCCGCTCGGGAGCTCTCTGTTGTCCTGTCTCGCCGGTTCCGTCCGCCGTGTTGCGGACGGCCTGGCGAAAGTCTTCTGGTCGGTGCGCTGCCCGACCCAGGTGGCTCCCGAGTACGAGGGCGGCGCTTTCGACGTCCGTCCTACGCGGGACCCGCCTCGCGGTCAGGCGCGAGCGGGTCTGTCACCGTGCCGGTCTCTTCATCGAACAGCCCCTGCGCCAGCCTGGTCACCGCTGCGGGGACCGGCGGCGCCAGGTCGGCCACGGCGCGGAGACCGGACAGGACGTCGTCGGGTCGTACGGCAGGCGTCACGTGCCGAACAACCAGCCGCAGTATCGCACAGGGCTGGTCCGTCGGCCTATCAGCCTGCGAACTCTGTGTTTGCGGACCGTCGAGGCTTTCGAGGCTCGCGACGGCCGGGCGGGCGTCGAAGGTGCGCACGCCGTTCTTGGTCAGCCGCTGCACCTCGACGGCCTCGGCCGCGTTGAAGGCGGCCACGGCGCGCGCGGCGTCGGCCGGGGCCACGCCGTTCAGCCGCAGCTCCCACACGGAGGCCGTCAGCCGGTCGGCGAGCCCCGACGTGCGGGCCTCGACCGCGTCGACGATGTCGAGCCCGGCGGGCAGCGACTCGTCGAGCAGAAGCCTCAGCTTCTCGGGATCACGCCGTTCGGTGAGCGCGATCTCCAGGTATTCCGCCTCGCTGCCCGTGCCGGTGGGTGCGGCATTGGCGTACGACACCTTCGGGTGCGGTGTGAACCCCGCCGAGTACGCCATGGGCACCTCGGCGCGGCGCAGCGCACGCTCGAAGGCGCGCTGGAAGTCACGGTGGCTGGTGAACCGGAGGCGGCCGCGCTTGGTGTAGCGCAGTCGGACGCGCTGCACCGCGGGTGCCGGCGGCGGGCCTTCGGGCTGTCGCTTGCCCAGTGTCGTTCAGTCCTTCGTGAGAGCGGTCGTACTGCTACCAAGAGTACGTGTGTCGGCGGCCACGGGTTCCCGCCGGGCCGTCGCGGCCGGCTGCCGCGGCTCACCGAGGAGCAGGCGCCGGACGTCGGCCCGGGCCTGCCGCACGCTCTCCCGCGCCGACGCCAGGGCCTGCCGCGTGGCCCGCCCCACGGCCCGCACAGCCTCACCCACCGGCCGCAGGACGGCGTCCCGGACCGCGTGCCCGACCGGCGTGAGCACGCGCGCGTACGCCCATCGCGCCGGCTCGACGAAGACCCGCCGCAAGAGCGTGCCGAGGAACCGTCCCACGGCGAGCGAGATGTGCCCCGCGACCCGCCATGCATGGCCCAGCGCGGTCCCGATCTCCCGCCCGAGGACCGCGAGCACGTGTCCGACGGGCACCAGCACCCAACGCCACAGGGCGAGCGCGGGCAGCACGAGCAGGATCCGGCAGATCCAGTACAGAGCCACGCCGATCCCCGTGACGATCACGCGCAGCACCCGGAGGAGCCCGTTCACGCACCACACGACCGCCCTCCCGACCGGCGCCAGGACCCAGGTGTACAGCCACGCGGCGGGGACGACCACGAGGTACCGCGCCAGCCAGGCGACGGCGGTGAACACACCGGTCCCGACAGCGGCGAGCACGGCGCCGACGCCCTTGAGGACCCACACGATCGCGTGCCCCACGGGCGTCAGCACGCGCGCGTACAGCCACGCCAGCCCGGCCGCGATCCCGTGACCCGTCCAGGCGAGCGCGTGCCCGACCGGCGTCAGGACGTACCGGTAGAGCCAGACGCACGGCACGACGACCAGCACCTTGCCGAGCCAGGCCAGCGCCCGGCCGGCCGGTACCAGCACCCACCGCCACAGCGCCACGAACGGCCAGACGAACACCGCCCGCCCCAGCCAGGACAGTGCGCGCCCGAGCGGCCTGAGCACCGTGTCGTTCAGGAACCGCCCGGCGACGACGAGGGCGTCCCACGTCATGCGCACCGGGAGCACGACGACGAGCATGACGATCCGCACCGGGAGGCGGATCGCGACCACCAGGCACCCGTCGGGTGGCTGTTGAGCAGGCGGCTTCTCCAGGTCCATACCGTCGTAGACGCCACCGCCCCGGGTGTGGATGCGCGTGCTCACTCGAAAACCTGCTCGGCGGAGAGATACATGTGCGGGTTTTGGGAGACACGGGTCATTGAGGATGGTTGGTGATGAAATGCCCGGAAACGAGAGAGTCTCGGCGGCCGAGGCGATGCGGCAGGCGACCGAACAGCTCACGGAGCTGCTGGGCCGGCGTCCGGAGTCCGTGTCCGCTCTGAGACCGACGGACGACGGCTGGGAAGCCGCGATCGAGGTCGTGGAGCTGGAGCGCATCCCCGAGACCGCCAGCGTGATGGCCAGCTACGAAGTCGCCCTGGACGCCGCCGGCCAACTGCTCGGCTACAAGCGCGGGCGGCGTTACACGCGCGCCCAGATCGACCGCAACGAAGGGAGCAGATCGTGACCGTGATGCCGGGCGGCGGCGGAGTGCCGGCCCCCAGTGGAGGTGGCTCCGGCAACCTCTACGACGTCCTCGAACTCGTCCTGGACCGCGGCCTGGTGATCGACGCCTTCGTGCGCGTGTCCCTCGTCGGCATCGAGATCGCCAAGATAGACGCCCGCATCGTCGTGGCCAGCGTGGACACCTATCTGCGCTTCGCCGAGGCGTGCAACAGGCTGGACCTCGAAGCGGGCCGCAAGGCTCCGGCCCAGCTGCCCGACGTGATGGAGAGCATCACCGAGGGCGGCGCCCGGGGCAAGAGCAAGGGCGCGCTGAGCGGCGCCGTCGAAGCCTTCACCGAGTCCCTGCAGAAGGGCCAACGCGAGCGCGAGCCCGTCGAGCGGGGTTCGGAACGCCGGTCCTCCAGGGAGCGCGGGGAGTGAGCGATGACGCTGTACGTCTATGCCATCACCAACGACTCGCATCCCCTGCGTCTCGACGACCTCAAGGGTGTCGGCGACTCGCCCTCCGAGTTGCGCGTGGTGCGCGGCGACTCGCTGTGCGCCGTCGTCAGCGACGCGCCGGAGGACCTGTCGCTGGCCCGCCGGAACCTCGAGGCCCATCACACGGTGCAGGAGCGGCTGTGGTCCGACGGTGTGACGCTGCCACTGGGCTTCGGCTTCGTCGCCCAGGACGAGGAGGCCGTGCGCACCGTTCTCGAGCAGGGCGCCGAGCAGTACGCCCAGCGGCTGGCCGAACTCGCCGGCCGGGTCGAGTTCAACGTCAAGGGCGTGCAGGACGAGGACACGCTGCTGCGCCAGATCGTCGAAGAGTCCGACCGGATACGTGAGTTGAACGAGGCGACCCGCGAGGGCCGGGGAAGTCCGGAGCAGCGGATCGCACTCGGCCAGCTCGTGGCCCAGGAGGTGCAGGCCCGCCAGGACGCACTGGCCGAGCGGGTCGTCACCACGCTGAGACCGCTCGGGGACGCCGAGAACGTGTCCCCGCCCTCCCAGCAGTACTTCGTCAACGCCTCGTTCCTCATGGCCGACGAGAAGTCCCAGGAGTTCACCGACGCCTGCGCACGGCTCTCCGAGCAACTGCCCGAGGGAGCCGAGCTACGGCTCGGCGGACCACTGCCGCCCTACAGCTTCGCCTGACGACCGTCGACGGGCGCGAGGCACCGAACGACAGAGGAGTCACCGTGGGAGGACTGGTCTACGAGGTCCTGGCCCTGCCCTTCGCCCCGGTGCGGGGCATCGGCTGGGTGCTGCAGAAGGTCGTAGAGGCCGCGGAGAACGAGTACTACGACCCCACCCCCGTGCAGGCGGCGCTCGCCGACCTGGAGCGGGCGCGCGTCGAGGGCCGCATCGACGAGGAGTCGTTCACGGCACGCGAGGAGGAGCTGCTGCGGCGGCTGGAGGAAATCAGGCTGTACCAGCTCGGAAAGACGGCATCATGAACAACGCCAAGATCGGAACTGCCCTCATCAGCGGCTACGTGCTGGGCCGCCGGAAGAAGGGCGGGGCCGCCCTGGGCCTCGCCCTGGCGATGGCCGCCAGGCGGGCGAAGGCCGGCGACCTGGCCGAGGCCCTGGCCCCCGTGCTCGGCAACCTCAACCGGCAGGCCCGCACCGAACTGGCGGGCGCGACCAAGGCCGCGGTGGGTTCCGTGCTGAACGCCCAGGCCGGCCACCTGGCCGACGCCCTGCACCAGCGCACCCTCGGCCTGCAGGGGCAACGGGAGGACGTGGGCCGCGCGGCGGGGGAGCACCGCGGAGAAGAACCACGCGAAGAGCAAGAGCCGCGCGGGGAGGAGGAGCCGCGGAAGGCCAAGAAGACGGAACGTTCCTCGTCGGAGCCGAAGTCCGGCGGTGACCGGGCGTCCTCCGAGCCGGGCGGTACATCGCGAGCGAGGGAGTCGAACGATGACTGACGGCAAGTCGCCGGTCGCAACCAGCGTCTTGAAGGGCCCGGGCGCGAACAAGCTGGTCGAGGAACTGGGCCACTACGCGGAGGCCCGCCTGGAACACACGCTGACCGGCGTGGGACACAAGGTGGGCGACGCGGCGAACCGGCTCGGCTCCGCCCACTTGGGGCCCGGCCCCCTCGTCCGCGTCCTCGGCAAGGGCGGCAAGCTGGTCGGCGGGCAGGTCGCCGCACGGGCCAAGGAGACCGCCGCGCACGCCAAGGAGGCGGTGACCGACAAGGTCAAGGAAGCCGTCGGCCTGAAGCGCAGGTCGAAGAGCGGCGGAGCCAAGAGCATGACCATCATCGAGGACGTCGACGTCGGCGTGCCGGTCCGCGAGGCGTACAACCAGTGGACGCAGTTCGCGGAGTTCGGCCGGTTCGCCAAAGGCGTGGTGAGTGTCGAACAGAAGGACGACACCACCACCCAGTGGCAGGCCAAGATCGCCAAGTCGAACCGCGCATGGACCGGCACGATCGTCGAACAGGTGCCCGACGAGCGGATCGCCTGGACGGCGGAAGGCGCCAAGGGCACCCCCAACGGAGTGGTCACCTTCCACCCGCTGGGCGACAACCTCACCAAGGTCCTGCTGGTCCTCGACTACTACCCCAAGGGACTCGTCGAGAAGACCGGGAACCTCTGGCGGGCCCAGGGCCGCCGCGCCCGCCTCGATCTGAAGCTCTACCGCAAATTCGTCATGCTGCGCGGCGAGGCCACGGGTGCCTGGCGCGGAGAGATCCGCAAGGGCCGGGTGGTCCGCGGCCCGGACGAGGAGGCCGAGGAGAAGGACCGCGAGGCCCGGGGCGAGGAGAGCGAGGAGAAGGAGCGCGAGGCCCGGGGCGAGGAGAGCGAGGAGAAGGCGCGGCCCCGCGACGAGGAGAGCGCGAAGTCCCGCGAGGACGAGGACGAGCACGAGTACGAGGACGAGGACGAAGAGGAGGACGAGGCGCAGCCCGAGGACCGCTACGACGAGAGGGACGAGGACGACCGCGACCGCCGCGCCGAGCGCGACGACCGTGCGGACCGCGACGACTACGACTACGACGACGAGGAGGACGAAGAGGACGAGGCACCCAAGACCGAGAGCCGTCGGCTCCCCAGGTGACCGACGGCGCCGAGCCGCTCCCAGGAACGAGGTCGAGGACGCCGTGACCGAGCCCCCATCCGCCGGCCCCTCTGCGGCGCGGACGCTCCAGCCGTACGGCCAGGGATCCGGTGCGAACCTCGCCGACATACTTGAGCGCGTGCTCGACAAGGGCATCGTCATCGTCGGCGACATCAAGATCGACCTGCTCGACATCGAGCTGCTCACCATTCGGCTGCGCCTGCTGGTCGCCTCGGTGGACAAGGCCAAGGAGATCGGCATCGACTGGTGGGAACGCGATCCCGCCCTGTCGTCCCGGGCCGACGGCACCCGCGACCTGAAGGAGCAGAACGCCCGGCTGCGCGAGGAGATCGAGCAGTTGCGCAAGCAGATGGCGGAGTCGCAGGAGCTGCCGGAGGCCGGGGCCGGCAGCCGCCGCCGTCCGCGCGATCGCGACGTGGAACGGGAACGGGAACGCGAGCCCGTCCGCGAACGGGCCCTGGGACGCGAGCCCGTCCGCGAACGGGAGCGTGAACGCGAGCCCGACCGCGAACGGGAACGGGAACGCGAGCCCGGCCGCGAACGTGGGCAGGAACGGGAGCGCGAGCCCGGCCGCCAACGAGACCGGGAACGCGAGCCCGACCCGGACCGGGAACGTGAGCCCGGTACGGAGCCGCGGCGCAGGAAGCGCAGGATCGCCGAGGACGACGACGGCCGGAGTTGATGCCATGGAGGACCAGCTCAGTTACGTGTATGGCGTGGTGCGCCCCTCCCCCGCCGTGGAGGGCGACGCCCTCGCCGCCGTGCGCGGCGTCGCGGGCGCGCCCGTCACGCTGGTGCGCCACGGCGACCTGGCGGCGGCGGTCAGCCCGGTCCCCCGGTCGGACTTCTCCGAGGCGGCGCTCAGGGCCCACCTGGAGGACCTGGAGTGGCTGGAGGCCGTCGCCCGGGCCCACCACCAGGTCGTCGAGACGCTCGGCGCGCACACCACGGTGCTCCCGTTGCGCCTGGCGACGGTCTACCTCGACGACGCCAGGGTCCGCGACATGCTCGACGAGCGGCAGAGGACCCTCACCGGCCTGCTGGACCGGCTCGCCGACCACGTCGAGTGGGGCGTGAAGGTCTACGCCGACGCGTCCCCGGGGGCCACCGCCCCGCCTCCTGCCGGCGCCGCGCGGGAAACCGACCCCGGCCGCGCCTACCTGCGGCAACGCCGGCAACAGCGGCACGCGCGCGAGGACGCCTGGTCCTCCGCCGCCGACGCCGTCCGCCGTATTCAGGAGGGGGCCGGGGACCTCGCCGTGGCCCACGCCCGGCACCGGCCCCAGCAGGGCCGCCTGGCCGGTGGAAGCGGGGAGAACATCGCCAACGACGCCTATCTGGTCCCGCGCGAGCGGGCCGAGGAGTTCCGCGAGCGGATCCTGAGGGCCGCCGAGGGACTCGCGGGCGTCCGGGTGGAGGTCACCGGGCCGTGGGTGCCGTACTCCTTCGCCCAGGTGCCGCAGAACGCGGACCCGCAGGGGGCGACGCAACCGTGACCGCCTACGAGGATCCCCCGCTGGCCCAGCGCCAGGTGGCCCTGATCGACCTGCTCGACCGGCTGCTGAGCGGCGGTGTGGTGCTCACGGGCGACATCGTCCTGTCGATCGCGGAGATCGACCTGGTCCGGGTGTCGCTGCGCGCGGTGATCGTCGCCGTGCACGAGCAGCAGTGGGGGGCGACGATCCCCGCGGACGGGACCGCCCTGCCCGGAGCGACCCTGGTCGAGGACGGCGACCGCCATGACGAACCCCGCTGAACGCCCGCGCTCCGACCGTCTGGACGAGGTGGCCGACGCCGCCGCGCGCGCCTTCGCCCTGCTGCCCGCCCGACCCGACGAGATGCCGCCGCCCCTGGGTACCGAGGATGCCGGGTCCTCGGTCGCCCGCCGGCTACGCACCGACCCGGAGACGGTGGAGCGCGACCTGGTCAAGCTGGTGCTGACGATCGTCGAACTGCTGCGCCAGCTGATGGAACGCCAGGCCCTGCACCGCGTCGACCAGGGCAACCTCACCGAGGACCAGGAGGAACGGCTGGGCCTGACGCTGATGATCCTCCACGACCGGATGACGGAACTGTGCCGCCGCTACGACCTCACGATGGACGACCTCAACCTCGACCTGGGCCCTCTCGGGCCCCTGCTGCCCCCACCCTGACGCTCACCCGCCGGCGTCCGGACCCGGTCCGGCTGCGTGTGCGCCTCCCCGCGCGGGACGCACCGGTCACGCCGTCGGCGTCCGTCAATCCGGAGCGGACAGCACGGAGCGAAGGTGCCTGCGGGAGCTGACCCCCAGCTTGGCGAACACGTTCCCGAGGTGCCATTCCACCGTGCGGGGGCTGATGAACAGCTGGGCGGCGATCTCGGAGTTGGTGTGACCGTCCCTGGCCAGCCGGGCGATCTGAGCCTCCTGGCCGGTGAGTTCGGCCACGACGCCGACCGTCCGCTTGCGTGCGGCCTCCCCGGTCGCCAGCAGCTCCCTGCGGGCGCGCTCCGCGAAACCACCGGCGCCGAACCGGTCGAAGGCCTCGTAGGCGGGGCGCAGTTGGGCGCGGCTGTCCTGACGACGGCCCTGGCGGCGCAGCCACTCGCCGTACAGGAGTCGGACGCGCGCCAGGTGGACGGCGATCCGGCAGCGCCCGAGACGCTCGATCGCCTCCTGGTAGCCCGCGTCGGCATCCCGGCCGTCGCTGAGCAGTGCACGTGAGCAGGCCTCCGTGCCCAGGGCCCACTCCGTTCCGCTGGCGCGGGTGCGTTCGGTGAGCACGTCCAGCGCCGCCGCGGCCGCCTGCGGCTGTCCGCTGCGGGCGGCCGCCTCGATCAGTTCGATCAGCGCCCACCCGAAGAAACCCAGGTCCTCGTACCGGCAGGCACGTGTCGCGGCCGCCAGCGCCGCATCGTAACGGCCGAGACCGTTGTACAGCAACGCGGTCGCGTACTCGGCCAGGCTCAGAACGCGTCCCTCACCCCGGGCGGTCACCTCTTCCACGGTGGTCCCGATGAGGTGCAGAGCGTCGTGCTCCTGTCCACGCCAAGCGCCGAGGACGAGTGACGTGTACATCATGGGCGCGCCGCCCATCGCCTCCGATATCGCTGTCGCTTCGTCGATCCGGGCCGCCGCGGCGTCGAACTCACCGGCATGCACCTGGAAGCACGCCTGGTAGGTCAGCGCCATCGGCAGGACCCCGAGGGCCCCCGCCTCCCGGGCGACGCTGACGGCGCCCGTCGCCAGCTCGTGCCACGCGTCGTCGTCCCACAGCTCCGTCGCGAGGGGCTCCGGCGTCACGCGAAATGCCAGCCACAGCCAGCGCCTGTCCGCATCCGTCGCTCCGGCGCGCTGTTCCTGCCGGACGACGCGCAGTGCGTGTCGCAGTGCGTCGACGCCGGGCGCGTAGCCGTCGATGATCCGCCCGGCCATGCCGTCCAGAAGGATGTCGACCATCCGCGGCGGCCTCGGCGGCGGCGGTCCGGCGCGGGCCGCCTCGGCCACCTCCCGCTGTCCGGGCCACTCACCGAGACGGCCGGTGAAGATCGCCGCCCCGAGCGCTTCCAACAGGGTCTCGCGGGCCAGGACGGCGTCCAGGGGCGCCAGCCGCTGCGCCGCGTCCAGCAGCAGCCGTGGCGCGTCACCGCCGCGCATCCGGGAGAACGCCAGCCGGGCCCGCAGCCGCTCGAGTCGGGCGCGCTGCATGTCGTCGAGCGGGCCGGCCTCCGCGGCGGCCAGCAGGTTGTCGGCCTGTTCGGGGCCGCCGGCGTCGATCTGTGCCTGAGCGGCGGCCAGTGCACGCGTGACGCGGCGCACCGGGTCGGGCGTCAACTCCGCCGCGCGCCGCAGGAACGCCGCGGCCGCGGCAGCTCCTCCCCTGCCTCGAGCCCGCTCGGCCGAGCGCTCAAGGTCGGCGGCGACGCCCTCGTCGGGCCCGGTGGCGGCGTGAGCGCGATGCCAGGCCCTGCGGTCGGGATCGAGGCCGGGATCGGTGGCGTCCGCGAGCGCCCGGTGCGCCGCCCGGCGGTCCGGCGCGGGCGTCCTCCGGTAGATGGCCGAGCGCACCAAGGGGTGGTGGAACCGCACCCTGGTGCCGAACTCGACCAGGCCCGCGGCCTCCGCCGGCGCTGCGGCGTCCACCGGCACCTCCTGCAGACCGGCCGCACGCCACAGCAGGTCCGCGTCTCCGGTCGGCTCGGCCGCGGCGGTCAGAAGAAGCCGCCGGCTGGCCTGCGGCAGTTGCCGGAACTGCTGGTGGAAGGCGGTCTCGACGCAGTCGGCCACGGGGCGCCCGCCGGGAAGCCAGAAACCGCCCGCCAGCTCGGCCGGCGCGAGCGCGCGCGGCAGGGTCAGCAGGACCATCGGGTTGCCGTGCGCTTCGGCCACGATCCGGTCCCGCACCAGCGGGTCGATGGGCACGCGGACAGCGGACGCCAGCACCGCACGCGCGTCGGGATCACCCAGGCCCTCGACGATCAGCTCCGGCAGACCCGCCAGCTCCCGAGCGTCCTCCCCGGCGGGCTCACGCACGGCGAAGACCAAAGCCACCGACTCGGCCATCAACCGCCTGGCGACGAACGCCAGCACCTGCCGCGACCCGTCGTCCAGCCACTGCACGTCGTCGACGAGGCAGGCCAGCGGCCGGTCGCGGGCGGCGTCGGCCAGCAGCCCCAGCACGGCCAGACCCACCAGGAACCGGTCGGGCGCCTCCCCCTCACGCAGTCCGAACGCCACGGACAGCGCGTCACGCTGGGGCCCGGGCAACTGAGGGAGCCGGCCCAGCATCGGTGCGCAGAGCTGGTGAAGCCCCGAGAACGCGAGTTCCATCTCCGACTCGACGCCTGCGACGCCGACGGTACGGAACCCGGTGGCCCGGTCGGCTGCGTGCTTCAGCAACGCGGTCTTGCCGATCCCCGCTTCGCCTCGCATCACCAGGACCGCGCTGCCGCCCGCCCGCGCTGTCGACAGCACCCGCTCCAGCGCGGCCGCCTCCCGGCCTCGGCCCCGCAATAGCACCCGCGAAGCGAGTGCGGGCCTGCCCATGAATCGATCTCCCGTCCGGTTGATGACTCAATGCGACCTTATTCCTTTTTCGGTTCGCCGGCAGTCGGCCGAGCCCGGAGCCGCCCCGGGTCCGGGCACGGGGCGAACCCCGGGGGTTTCCCTGGGCCGAGGCCCGCCCGTCCGGCCGACAGTGGACGAGCCGGCGGCGAGAAGCCGCCGACGAGAGCAAGGAGACCCCACATGTCCGACACTTTCGCTTCACCGGCGATCCGGCCGTTCACCTTCGAGTTCCCCGACGCGCAGCTCGAAGATCTGCGTCGCCGCATCGAGGCCACCCGCTGGCCCGAGAAGGAGACCGTCGAGGACCAGTCGCAGGGCACCCAGCTCGCCACGATCCAGCGGCTCGCTCGCTACTGGGCGACCGAGTACGACTGGCGCAAGGTCGAGGCGAAGCTGAAGGCACTGCCGCACTTCATCACCGAGATCGACGGGCTGGACATCCACTTCATCCACGTCCGCTCGAAGCACGAGGACGCCCTGCCACTGATCGTCACGCACGGATGGCCCGGCTCGATCGTCGAGCAGCTGAAGATCATCGAGCCGCTCACCGACCCCACCGCCCACGGCGGCGACGCCTCGGACGCCTTCCACCTGGTGATCCCGTCGATGCCCGGCTACGGGTTCTCCGGCAAGCCCACCACGACCGGCTGGGGTCCCGAGCGCATCGCGCGTGCGTGGGGCGAGCTGATGAAGCGCCTCGGCTACACGAGGTTCGCCGCGCAGGGCGGCGACTGGGGCGCGGTCGTCACGGACGCCATGGCCGTTCAGCAGCCCGAAGGCCTGGTCGGCATCCACACCAACATGCCCAAGGTGGTGCCGCCCGCCATCGAGCAGGCGATCGTGGCCGGCAACCCGCTGCCGTCCGACGTCGTCCTCGCCAACGACGAGGAGAAGGCGGCGGTCGCGCAGCTGGACTTCGTGTACCGGCACGTCTACTACGCCTACATCATGGGGTCGCGTCCCCAGTCGCTGACGGCGCTCGCGGATTCCCCCGTCGGTCTGGCGGCCTTCCTGCTCGACCACGACCGCGACAGCCTGGCCCTGATCTCCCGGGCCTTCGCCGGGCAGAAGGAGGGCCTGACGCGTGACGACGTCCTGGACAACATCACGCTGTTCTGGCTGACGAACACGGCGCTCTCCGCGGCGCGTCTGTACGCGGAGAACACGCGCCCGTTCTTCGGCGCCGTGGGCGTGACCCTCCCGGTCGCCGTGAGCGTCTTCCCCGACGAGCTGTACCAGGCTCCGAAGAGCTGGGCGGAGCAGGCGTACCCCAACCTCATCCACTACAACCGACTGCCCAAGGGCGGGCACTTCGCGGCCTGGGAGCAGCCGGAACTGCTCGTCGAAGAGGTCCGCACGGGCCTGCGCTCCCTGCGCTAGCGCCCCCCGGTCCGGCCGCTCGCGGCGCCGCGCGGCGGGCCGGAAGCCACGGAAGCCCTCTCCGCTCGGAGAGGGCTTCCGTGGTCACCAGTCAAAGTCCATGTCGACGGCGCCGACTTCGAGACCCCGACCTGACGGGTCTCCTTCGACGAACCCGACCCGGACGGCAGGCAGGCCCTGCGGCCGCGCGTCCTGACCGGGGACGAGGCCCGTGCGGACTCCGCCGACGGCGACCTGGTGCTGGATCCGGCACGGCCGTGCCGTCCGGGTTCAAGCCGTCCGTCGCCCAACACGTGCGGTCCGACCACTTCCCCTACGTCGTGCCCGTGTGACCACCAGTCGCGACGACGACAGGCACCACTGAGCCCCTTCCCCGACCAGGGAAGGGGCTCAGCCGCAGGGAGACGACCCCTGACGCGCTGATCGCGCGCGTCGGCCTGCCTCGACGTCTCGACGTCTCAACGGGGTTCAGGACGTGCTACGGCTCTGCGCTTCCGCCTGGGCGATGGACTCCGCCTCGGCGTCGGCCAGCGCGAGCGCGACGCCGAACGCCTGGGTGATGTGGCCCGCGGCCGACATCACGCGCGCCGTCCCCACCACGGGGGCGATGGCGACGAGCAGGTCCTGCAACTGTTCGACCGTGAATTCGGCCTTGAGCGCGGGGTCGATGTGCGCAAGGTAGGAGATCGCCGGTGCGTCCATGGCCACGAGTGCGGCGATGCGGGCGAGGATGATGGATCGCTGGTCCATGTGGCATCGCTCGATGGAGTCGATGGTCATGGCGGCAATCGTGTCGAGCACGGGAGTTTCAGATGCAGTGGCCATCGCGAACGCCTTCCGGTGCCTGGAGAGCCGAACCGCCACCCGGCAAGTGCTGGGATCGCCCCCGCGTATCCGGCGAGTCGCCTCAATCGTAGGCAGCCGCAGTCGGCGGCGCGCGTCGAGCCGGTCAGCCGGAGCGAGTACTCAATTCCTCGAACCACCCATTCCGACATGAGCACGTGAACCGAGACGGGCGTGCCGCAACTGCCCCGGCAGCCGATACTTGTCGCAGAAGTGTCGCCGTCCTCCGCCAGAGGAAGGTGGGTGCGCACATGTGCCGCTGGATCGCCTACTCGGGCACGCCTGTCCTTCTCAGCCACGTCCTGTTCGAGCCGCAACACAATCTGATCGACCAGAGCTTGCGCTCGCGCATGGGAGTGGAGACGACCAACGGCGACGGCTTCGGCATCGGCTGGTACACACAGGACCTCACCACACCGGCGATTCTGCGGGACGTGGGTCCGGCCTGGAACAACCGGAACCTGCAGGAAGTCGCTCACCACGTACGTTCCGGTCTGTTCTTCGCCCACATCAGGGCAACGACCGGTACCGCCGTGCAGCAGACCAACTGCCATCCCTTCCGCAGAGATCGCTGGCTGTGGATGCACAACGGCGCGATCAGCGAATTCCATCGGCTCAAACGTGAACTCGCTCTGGCCGTCGACCCCGCCCTCTACTCCGACATCGAGGGTTCCACCGACTCGGAACTGATGTTCTTCCTGGCCCTCACGTTCGGTCTCACCGAGGATCCGCCGGGTGCCGTGGCGCGGATGGCCGGCCTGGTCGAGGAGACGGGACACAGACACGGTGTGCAACACCCCCTGCAGATGACCGTCGCCGTGGCCGACGGTGAACGCCTGTGGGCTTTCCGCTACTCCAGCGAGGGCTCCTCGAGGTCGCTATTCTACAGCACCAGGCTGGATGCTCTGCGCGCCCTTCACTCGGACGCCGCGTTCCTGCGGGGGATCGGCGACGAGACCCGCCTTGTCGTGTCCGAACCCCTGGGCGACCTCCCCGGGTCATGGAACGAAGTGCCCGAGAGCAGCTACGGCATCGTCCAACCGGGCGGGGACGCGCTCCACGCCTTCCAGCCCCGCAGTTGAACCCGGTTCACGACCCGCTCAGCCCAGCCCCACTGCTCAACAGGTGAGCCCCGCGACACGGCCACGACGCGCAGGGCTCCACCACCGGCTTACTTGTTCACCACGGTCAGAGGCAGAAGCTTCTTGCCGGTCGGGCCCACCTGAATCTGGGTGTCCATGGCGGGCCATACCCCAACGGATCCATATCCACTACGGTGCTGGTCATGGCGAAGCGAACGAGGACGCGCACAGCAACTGACCGCGCTCAGTACTCGGTTGAGGCCGAGTGGACCGGGGCGGACTTAGCCCTCTTGGAGGAGCTGAAGAGGGCGGAAGCACTCTTACCCGACGACGCCCCACGAGCCCTGTTGTCCGTGCGGTTGTCGGTGCTCACCGACGACACGACGTCACCCGTCCGTCAGGAACTCGATCTCCGAAAGCTGGCCCTGGACCGCGGCAGCCGAGTCGTCGGCGTGGCCAGCGACCTGAACGTGTCGGCCACGAAGGTGCCGCCGTGGAAGCGCAAAGAGCTCGGCGACTGGCTGAACAACAGAGCCCCGGAGTTCGACGAGATACTCTTCTGGAAGCTGGATCGCTTCGTGCGGCGGCTCAGTGACCTCAGCACCATGATCGACTGGTGCCTGAAGTACGGGAAGAACCTCGTCTCCAAGAATGACTCGATCGACCTGACCACCACGGCCGGGAAAATCATGGTCACGATCATCGGCGGCATCGCCGAGATCGAGGCGGCCAACACGAGCACGCGCGTCGCGAGCCTCTGGAACTACGTCAAGACACAGACTGACTGGCTGGTGGGCAAGCCCGCGTACGGCTATGAGACGGCGGAGAACGAGGACGGCAGGGTCGTTCTCGTCATCGACCAGGATGCGTACCGGGCACTGCACTGGTGTCGCAACGCCGCCATGAGACCGAAGCCCGCTTCAGCTCGGCGCATGGCCAAGGTCCTAGTACGGGCCGGCCTCTGCGGACCGGGGCTGACCACGTCGACGATGCTCCGACGCCTCAGGAACCCAGCGCTCATGGGCTACCGCGTAGAAGAAGAGAAGAACGGAGGTGTGCGCCGCTCGAAGATGGTCCTCGGTAGCGACGCTCAGCCCATCCGGGTAGCCGACCCGATCTTCACCGAGGAAGAGTTCGAGAGCCTGCAGAAGGCCCTGGATCGTAGAGCGAAGAACCAGCCCACACGACGTCCCGGCGGCGCGACGAAGTTCCTCGGTGTACTGATCTGCCACGACTGCCGCTCGAACATGACCGTGCAGAAGAACCGAGTCAATGGACGGTCGTACTCGTACCTGCGGTGCGGTAAGTGCAAGGCCGGAGGGCACGGCGCCCCTAACCCCGATGAGATCTACGGCAAGCTTGTAGGCGACGTCTTGAGGGTGCTGGGTGACGAGCCAGTCATGACACGCGAGTATCGGCAGGGCGCCGACGCCCGCAAGGAGCTGCAGCGGCTGGAGCAGTCCATCAGTTACTACATGACTGGCTTGGAGCCCGGCGGCCGATTCACGAAGACCCGCTTCACCAAGGAGAAAGCTGAGAAGACGCTGGACGACCTGATCAAGCAGTTGGAGGCCATCGACCCCGAGTCCACGAAGGACCGATGGGTAGCCGTGCACAATGGCAAGACCTTTCGGCAGCACTGGGAAGAAGGCGGCATAGAGGCCATAGCCGCCGATCTGCTCAGGGTTGGCGTCAAGTGCGTGATCAAGCGGAGCAAGGTGAAGGGGGTTCGCGCCCCACGCATCCACATGAAGCTCGTGATCCCCAAAGACGTACGAGACCGGCTGATCATGAAAGAGGATGACTTCGCTGAGGCGTTCTGACGCCTTCTGGCGGACACACGAGCGGAGCCGCCCCCACACAACCGGGCGGGCGGCTCCGCGTCACGAGAACCATGATGCCGGGTCGAACGGCTCTTCCGTTCCGTCGTCGTCGACGATCACGATTTCGCTCTGTATCAGGAGCATCCGGCTGTCGGCGGACTGCTGAAGAAGCGATGCACGCTCACCCTGTTGCGAGTCATGTTCAGGCAGAGCAGTTATCGGCACCACTCCCCCTCTTGCACCATGGCCAGAGCCAACCACCTGGACTCCACAAGGTCGTCTGCGATGCCAGCGGCGATGAGTGCTGCGCCCGGCGTGTGGCCGGAGCCGACATAGCGCCAGTGCCGTTTGTTGATCGCGTCGGGTAGGTCGGTGTGGCCCTGGTGGTGGGCACGTTCGGCGCGGAGTGCTGCGTAGGTGGTGGAGTAGGCACGGGACTTCGTGAGGATGTGGCCCCGATAGCCGAGGGTGTGGACCCAGGCGCGAAGACGGAGGGGCGCGTACTCGGGAAGGCCGCCCAGACGCCAGCCGGTCCGCATGAGAGTGCGGACGTGTTCACTCACGGACGCCGACTCGATGTCGCCCCAGGTCGAGAGCGGGTAGTCCGTGCCGGCGCCTGTGTCGCTCGCACCCTTGGTGACGTACTTGGCGACGTACGCGGCCACCGCATCATCGTCCGGGCCGTCACCGTCGGTACGTAGGGGTCGGGCATCG
This sequence comes from Streptomyces chromofuscus, assembly GCF_015160875.1. Classification (NCBI taxonomy): domain Bacteria; kingdom Bacillati; phylum Actinomycetota; class Actinomycetes; order Kitasatosporales; family Streptomycetaceae; genus Streptomyces; species Streptomyces chromofuscus. The sequence goes on from NZ_CP063374.1 coordinate 2,797,135, forward strand.
ATCTGAGCGCCCCAGCGCAAAGTCAGCTCACCAACGGCTGAGCTGTGGGGCGTTCCGACCCGTACCCGTCGGGCGGACGCTCGTACGGCGTCTGTGAGCAGTTCCGCTGTTCCCCATGCCGGGGGTTCCTCTCCGGGGCCGGTCGGGCCGTCGAGGCGGATGACCGCGTGTACGTGGACGGCAGCCCGCTTCTGGTATTCCGCGACGCGGGCGAAGGAGAGCCGGGCGTGGCGGGCGAAGCGGGACTGGACGAGGCCGACGGAGGAGGCGAGGCGTCGCCGGACGTCGATGACGAAGCGGTCCCAGAGCTTGGAGGCGTGCGCGTGCCACAGGACGTGGGCGGTGTAGTCGTAGCAGTCGGGGCAGAGCGGTTGGCCGACGATCGGTGCGTCCGGCGCGTGGACGACGCTGCAGCTGAGGGGGCGGCCGTGTTCGCAGGTTCCGCCGTCGCGGCGAGGACGGCAGCTTTCCCCAGCCCTGTGGACGGGGCCGAATGACGGAGCGGTGAGCGTGACGAAGAGCCGGGGGCGGTGGCAGACGGAGGCGGGCACGTTCTTGCCGCCCAGAAGGCCGGCGCGGACGAGGTGGTAGGTGTCTCCGGCGTGGAGGCGGGAGCAGGCCGGGCAGATGGTTGCGCGGCGGTTACGGCAGCGGACGAGGAGGCGTTCGCCGGGCTCGTTGCGGGTGTCGTAGTGGTGGAGAATCTCGCCGGTCGTGCCGTCCACTGTGGTGGTGGAGCCGGAGAGGTGGACTGGGTGGGAGCAGCCGCCGGTAGCGGTGATCTGCTCCAGCAGGCGAGGAAACTTTGGGTCTTGCACGAGACGGATTGCGTCGCGGTCTACTTCGGGGAGCTGACGCAGGCGCGCCGCGCGATCGAGGGTGGCGCGCCGGTCAGCCGGAGTGAAGTCCGGGGTGATGGTGGTGACCTTCCGGGGTGGGCCGCCGAAGCGGCAGGGATGTGGACGGCTGATGGTGCGGGGTGGGTCATGGAGATCACCTCCGTGTCGTCGGGGGTGGGTTGGTGGTCAGCGGATGGTTCCGGTGCCCCGGCAGACGCGGCAGCGGCGGATGCGTCCGGTCCAGGTCTTGCGGGCTCCGTCGCCCTTGCAGTGGGGGCACCTCACGCGAGGCATGGGCATGGTCGTCTGTCCTTCCGGTCAGTGGTGGGCGAAGCCGCTGATGAGCCAGGTCACGAGGCCGTGCACGGTGAAGACCACGGGCGTCTGGCCGAGGTAGAGGCCGAAGAGGCCGACGCAGACTGCTTCCCAGGCGCGCACGTCGCGGGAGCGGACGAGGAGGATGGTGATGATCCCGAAGATCACCGAGAACGTGAACGCGGTACCTTCGCTGATCACTTGTCGTCTCCTTCCGGCGCGTCGGAGGCGCGGTTCAGGGCGGGCAGGCCGGGTGCCGTCGCGGCGTACTTCCGGGCCGTGGAGACGGCTTCCTCGGTCGGGGTGAGGTGGGAGCGGGCGCGGCTCCAGCCGCCGTCCGGGCCGGTACAGACGGCCACGCCGCGTTCCTCTGCCGTGATCGACTGGGCGACAGCCACGGCGTCCTTGTTCAGGTCGCCTAAGGTCATCTCGGCGGTGCCGGGGTCGTTGACGCGGTGGCAGATCCGGCCGCCGAGCTGGGCCCGCAGCGCGGTGACGCCGGGGCCGAGGTCGGAGCCGACGCGTTGGCCGGCGACGACCAGGTGCAGGCCGAGCGCTGCCCCGAGCTGTCCGATGCGGAGCAGGAGGGTGGAGCACTGTTCGGCTTCCGCCTTGCTCTCGCGAGTGCCGTCGGACAGGTACAGTTCGGCGATCTCGTCCACGATCACGACGACCGGCACCGGCCGGAGCTTGTCCGGCAGTTCCCAGATGGAGCGGACTCCGGCCGATCGGCAGGCACTCATGCGGTCCTGCATGTCGACCATGAGCGCGGAGAGCACGGCGACCGCTTCACGTCGGCAGGTGGCCAGCACGCTGAGCCGGTCGGCGAACAGCCCGAGTTCCATGCCGCCCTTGCAGTCGATGCCGACCAGGGCGACCGGCTGCGGGGCAAGTTGGGTGATCAGCCGGGCCAGCAGCGTGGACTTGCCCGAGCGGGTGGCACCGGCGATGAGCCAGTGGGGCACGAGCCGCAGGTTCATCACCCAGGCGCCGCCGCTCTCCAGGACCCCGATGAGCGCCGACAGCAACTCGGTCGGAGCAGACGCTAAGCCGGGCTGCTGGAGCGGATCCGTGGCCGTCGCCGTCAGCAGGACGAGCCCGCGTTCGGGCGAGGTGACCCGGACCGCATGGACCTTCCACGCGTGCACGAACGCGTCAGCAGCCTTCAGGAAGGTTGCCGGGGTCTGTCCCGCGTGCAGCCGGACCAGCACCGTCAGGCCCATGCGTGTGGCGCGCGGGAAGGAAATCCGCGGAGCCACCGGCCGCAGCGGGTCACCCTTGACGACCAGGTCGCCGAGCAGCCCGCGCGGCGGACGCTTGGACACAGCCAGGTCATTGAGCTGTGCGACCTTGCGCCAGGTGACCAGCACCCGGCAGGCGGTTGCCGGGTAGCCGATCAGGTACCAGTGCCAGACGGGGCGGTGCCGGCGGACCAGGTCACCGACGACGAGCACCCATGCCAGCACGGCCAGGCCGAGGGCAAGCAGGATGGGCCCCATCAGGCGTCAGCACCCTTGCCGTGCGCCGGACCGGTCACGGGGGTGATCGCGTCGGCACGGAAACTCACGCCGTGCCGGTCCCCCATCGACCACATGAACGCGGTCAGACCGGTGACCTTGACGATCTGCCCTTCCTCGATGCCCTTCGGCTGACCGCTCACGGCGATCTCGATGACGGAGATACGCCGCCCGTCCTGCCGCACGGTGACGGCCACGGTCCATACCGGGTTGCCCTCCCGGTCCCTCTTCACCTCTTGCGTCTCGGGGTTGCTGAGCTTTGCTTCCGGAGCGATGGCGCACCGCAGTACGCCCAGCCGCGCCGTGTCCACGGGGATGGACTGCATTTCGTTGGCCTCCTTGGCCAGTCGGGACGTCACTCACGTTGTGACGTCACTTGTCCTTACGAGTGATGACTATGGAGTTCTGTACGGCGGTAGCGCAACTACTTATGCTGACGAGTGATGTCGCGCGTGCAGCGCGCCTACGACCTCACCCGGAGATGACCGAATGTCGGAGATCCAGCGCCCAGGAGCCCTCTACCAGCAGGTGGCAACAGCGATCCGCGAGGCGATCCTGTCCGGCGAGTTCGCGCCCGACTCCCTGTTGCCGTCCGAGGCCCAGCTCATGACGCGCTACGGCGTCTCCCGGCCGACCGTCCGCAACGCCATTGCGGCACTGCGCGCCGAAGGGCTCATTGACGTCCGGCACGGCAAGGGGAGCTATGTCCGATCCAGCGGTCAGCCCGTCCTCACTCTGGAACGGGGCGTCAGCCGGACAAGCGACGGCAAGTTCGTGATGCCCAACGGCGACATCTGGCAGGAGGCCGAGGAGCCGAGCACCTACCGGACCCACACCACGAGAGACACGGGCCGGCTCCTCCAACTCCAAACCGAGGAAGCCCTGTTCGGCTGTGACCGACTGCTCATCGACCCCAGCACCGGGACGCGCGCCATGCACCGCACCTTGATCCCATTCGAGGTTGCCGAGGCCGTTCCCCTGCTCGGTCAGGAGCCGTGCAAGCCATCGGCCGCGCTCTACGGGGTGCTCACCCAGGCCGGGCACAAGCTCACCTGGGCCGAGACCGTACGAGCACGCATGCCCCTGCCCGACGAGCGCACCACGCTCCAGCTTCCGGACGCCACACCGATCCTGCACGTCTGCCGCGTCGCGCACGGCACCGACGACCGTCCGCTGATCCTCGAAGAGCTGCGTTTCGGCGCCGACCGGGCCGAACTCGCCTACCGGATCACCGCCGACAAGCAGCCCGCACGACGCCCCCGCGCCTGAGCGCCGACATCGATCGGTCGAAACCGCCTTCACTTCCTCAAGGGCGCGCCTGCGGCACGCCGGGGCGCCCGGCCGCCCCGGCCGGGCGTGCGGCGTGGGCGCCGGTCCCGTCCGGTCGGCAGGCGCCCCCGCCTGCGGCACGGCCAAGGAGTCGAGGCATCGACCAACCATCGGTGCTCCGGCCCGGACGGTACCGGCCGTGAGGATCAGGAGCACGTGCGCATGGTTGCTGCAGGTGGGTAGCTGAGCGAGACACACGCGCGCCAGCTCGTTCGTCACACGGCAGGGTCTGCCGCACGATCGGGTGACATCTGAACTGGCTTGCCCTGTGGGGCGGGTGGGAAGGATGTCGCTGTGCCCAAGCCTTATCCGGAGGAGTTCCGTCAGGACGTTGTGCGTGTCGCGAGGAACCGCGGGCCGGGTGTGACGGTCGAGCAGGTGGCCACCGACTTCGGAGTCCATCCGATGACGTTGTGGAAGTGGATGCGTCGCGCGGACATCGACGACGGGACCAAGCCCGGAACGACCAGCCAGGAGAGCGCAGAGCTTCGGCAAGCGCGTCGGCGGATCAAGCTGCTGGAGCAGGAGAACGAGGTCTTGCGGCGAGCCGCGGCCTATCTGTCGCAGGCCCATCTGCCGGGAAAAGGATCTACCCGCTCGTGAAGGAGCTGGCCGGGGACGGGGTGCCCGTCACGGTTGCGTGCCGGGTGCTGAAGCTCGCCAGACAGCCCTACTACCGCTGGCTGGACCAGCCGGTGACCGACGCCATGCTGGAGGAGGCGTATCGCGCGAACGCGCTGTTCGACGCGCACCGTGACGATCCGGAGTTCGCTACCGCTTCCTGGCCGACGAAGCGCGCGGCGCCGGGGCCGTGATGGCGGACCGGACTGCCTGGCGGATCTGCCGGGACAACCGCTGGTGGAGCGTGTTCGGCAAGACGCGCGGCAAGGGCAAGAAGGCCGGCCCGCCGGTGCACGACGACCTCGTCCGCCGTGACTTCACCGCGACCTGTGCGAACCGGCTGTGGCTCGCCGACATCACCGAGCACGCCACCGGCGAAGGCAAGCTCTATCTCTGCGCGATCAAGGACGCCTTCAGCAACAGGATCGTGGGCTACTCCATCGACGAGCGGATGAAGTCCCGCCTGGCCGTGACCGCCCTAGACAACGCCGTGGCCCGGCGTGGAGACGTCGACGGCTGCATTCTGCACAGCGATCGCGGATCGCAATTCCGCTCCCGGAAGTTCGTCCGGGCGCTCGACCGCCACCGGATGGCCGGATCGATAGGGAGGGTTGGAGCTGCCGGCGACAACGCGGCCATGGAGTCCTTCTTCAGCCTGTTGCAGAAGAACGTCCTCGACCGTCGGAGCTGGGCCACCCGCGAGGAACTGCGGATCGCGATCGTGTCCTGGATCGAGCGGACCTATCACCGGCGCCGACGACAAGCCTCGCTCGGCCGGCTGACCCCCGTCGAATTCGAGACCGTCATGACCACGTCGGCCCTCCAGGCCGCGTGACCGCACCTGTCACCCGAACCTGCATCAGACCCGCATCGTCGTGGCTGACTGTCTGTGGCTGAGGCATCAAACAGGGCAGGCGTCGACCTCACGCAGACTTCACCAGCGGAAGCACCCCTCATGCTGCACCGCCATCGCTGGCCGCGCGTGCCTCCAGGAGCTCAGCGAGCCGGTTCACGGCATCCGGCCAACCTGTCAGCCGCACCACCCCGCGCCCGTCCTCGTTCGTGGACGCGACGGCCCGCACGGCGGACAGCTCCAAGCCCAGTCCGAGGAGTGCGCGGTTCAGCCGGTCGGCAGTCTCACGTACCTCACGCCAACCGGAGATGTAGTCCACCCCGGACACCCAGAGACCGGAGTCCGCTCCCGGCAGATCGAGACCATCGTTCAGCCAGCCCTCACCCGAGCCAGTCACCTTGCCCACCTCTGCCCTGATCTAGGTAACGGATCATCAACTTCCTTGGACCAGGGCTGAAACGCAGCACGGCGGCCCCGGTACCATCAGGCACCGGGAACCGCCGTGTTCCCAGCCGGGCCACCCTTCGCTTTCCAGGGCTGACGGGGTGGCCCGGCCTATATGGGGGATGTGAAGCGCGGACTCTCGCTCGGGAGGGGAGCCCTCGGGCCGTCCGAGAGACCGCGCCCCTTCGGCCGGAGTGGTCAGGCTCCGGCCAGTTACCGGGCCACCTCCCCACTCCCGATCGCGAGGGAGCAGACAGGGGTGGGCGACCCGGCGCCTGTCAATCCGGGCGAACGCCCGGCTCGTCAAGGTCGAAGCGGCACCACACGGTTTTGCCGCCACGTTCTTCCGGCGACCACCAGACCGACGTGGCGAGCCGCTGAGCGATGAGCAGCCCACGACCGCTGTCCGGCAGGACTGCCTCCGACAGCTCACCGACCAGAGCGGCAGGGAACGCCTCACCCGCCGGAAGCAGTGGCGGTGTCGAGTCCTCGTCGGAGACACCGATGAAGACCCACTTCGGGTACTTCTTGAAGGTCACGTCGATACGGCGACAGCTACCGGGTCGAGCGAGGTGCCGATCAGGAACGGTGTGGTTCACGACGTTCGCCACCAACTCCGAGACGATCAGCTGAGCGTCGTCTACGAGTTCACCCGCGCCGGCGCCCACAAGGAACATCGCCGTCACTTCACGCGCGACCCGCGCAGTGTCGTCGAACTCGGCGAACAGGGTGACCGCCAGAAAATGCCCGCCCGCAGCCGGGTCCGGCGCTACGAACCAGTGAGCGTATGCCTCCAGCTCCTCGCTCAGGTGCTTGGTCTTTGCCGCGTCCATCGCGTCCCTTCCCAGCTCTCGTAGCACCGATTGCTTCGCGCAAGTCAGTACACGACGCCAGGCCCGCGACCGGGAGCGTTCACCAGGGGGTTCACGTGAACACCAGCAAACGCAAGGGGGTTCATCAATGAACCCCCCACCGCGATACTGCTGTGACACGATGAGCACTCGCCGTAATTCTCGGGTTGGCAGGAGAGCATGAGCCGAGAACCGAACGCCCAGTTGATCGCGGTCATGGACGAAGCGAAGGTCTCCAACAAAGGGCTGGCCAAGCGGATGAAAGACGATGCCGCCCGGCGAGGGATCAGTCTCGGGACCACACACGTCGCTGTGCAACGCTGGCGAGACGGCGCCGGCATCAAGCCGGAGACGGCAGCGATCATGGCCGACGTTCTGAGCGCCAACCTGGACCGCCGTGTCACGCCGGGTGATCTTGGCTTCTTCGACCAAACCCGGCCGACGATCCCAGAGCCGATCGGCTACCCGAGCACCGTCCCCGAGGCCCTGTCGATGCTGGACGGCCTTGCCCAGGAGCGCGCCGACGTCACGGCCTCAGACCCACTGAACATTGCGGACACCGACCTCAGCTCTGCCGTCCTGTCATGGATGATCGCCCGACCCGACGGCGTCCAGGCCGACAGGCCCGCACACCAACGAGTCGGCATGCGCGACGTCCGCGCGATCAGGGACGCCGCTTCGATGTTCATGCAGCTCGACTTCAAGTACGGCGGCGGCCACGGTCACAAGGCATTACGCCACTACTTCCGCCACGAGGTCCTTCCCTTACTGAACGCGAGCTACAGCGAGAAGGTGGGCATGGCGCTGTTCGGGGCCGCCGCCGAGGTCTCCCAGTTACTCGCATGGACCGCCTACGACGTCGGCAACCACCGGCTCGCTCACCGCTACCTCACGTCCACACTGCGGCTGTCTCAAGTCATCGATGACCGCATGTTCGGGTCGCGCATCCTGGGCAACCTGAGCCACCAAGCCAACTATTTGAGCAACCACACCCACGCCATCCAGCTTGCCCGCGCAGCCGTCGAGGGCGCCAAAGGCCGAGCCACCCCCCGAGCCATGGCGAACTACTGGGCCATGGAAGCCCGCGCCCTCTCCAACGCCGGCGACCGGCCAGGGGCAGCCGAGGCGATGAAGCAAGCAGAAGGACACTTCGAGCGGGCCGACAGCGCCGACGACCCGGCATGGCTCAGCTACTTCGATGACGCCGAACTCTTGGGCGAGTTCTGCCACTGCTTCCGGGACCTCAAGATGCGCCGGGAAGCAGTCGAGCATGCACAGCGCGCCGTCGACAGCACCGATCCGCAGTACGCCCGCACGCTGGGCTTCTGCCGCATGGTGCTCGCTCAGAGCCAGCTGTTGAACGGAGAACTGGAAGCCGCCGTCACCACTGCGAGTCTTGCCGTGGACGGCGGCGACTCCCTCCAGTCCTCCCGCTTCCAGCGCTACGTCACCGACTTCCAGGCCGAGGTCAGCGCACACGCCACTCACCCCACCGTCATCGCCTTCAACGAGCAGGTCAGCGAAGCTCTCGCCCGCCTGGACGACGAGGACGAGTAACAACTACCAAGGACGCCAATCACGCGGCGCATCGTCGTCGCGCAAGCCGGCGATGCGCCGACGGTACTCAGCAGCCGTCTCCTCGCTCTCCTGCACGTTCTGCATGAGCCACGTCGTCATGCCGAACTCCTGAAGCCGCCGGAGCGTGTCGTAGCCGTGCCAGTCGTACAGGTCCCGCCCGTACGCCCGCACGAAGTCCGCGTACTGCTCATCGGTCTGCCACCCAAGGCTGTGATGCTCGACCGCAGTGACCATCAGGTCCCACTCCGGATGATCGAAGCAGAAGGCCTCGAAGTCGATCAGGATCACCTCATCCCGATCGTTCACCATGAGGTTCTGCACGTGGGCATCACCGTGCACCGGCCCTTTTGGGGTCTCGAACCTCAACTCCTCGAACTGGCCGCGCAGCTCCTGCCAGCGCTTGCGGAGGAAGACCCGGTCATCGTCCGGAATCGGCGCCTTACTGATCCGCAGCTCTTGCTTGTCGAAGGGATCGAAGGCAGGCAATTCAAGGCCTGCGGGCACCCTCATGGAGTGCAGGTCCCTCAGGATGCCGCCCAGTTCGCCGTAGGTGGCCTTGCGGTCGCCCTCGACGATGAGGCGCCAGAAGGTCACCGGGTGTCCGTCGATCAGGAAGGGCTGCTCCAGGCCATCAACAGGTCGGGACGCCGGAAACCCCTCTGCAGCTAGCCACCTGGCAACAGCCACCTCGACACGGGCCTTCGGCAACCACGGTTCGCCCCGAGCCACTCGAACGATCACCGGCGCCGCGGCCAGTCGGAACAGCGCGTTCTCTCCCAGTCGGATCAGCTCAGCGCCTCTGTCATCGAGTCCCGCAGCCCGGCACGCGGCACTCATCACACGCGTAGCCCTAGCCGACGTGAACCCCTCTTCCGATCGAGCAGCGTCAACCGCCATGCCCGTACCAGCTCCCCTAGTCGCACGCGATCAACCGGCACGGCTATGGGTGACCAACCCGGCGCGCACCAGACACACGACCACGACGGTACCCAGGGGCACGGTGGCTCAGCGAGAGCGGGAGCTATCAACCTGGGAAGGAAGCTTGGGTCCTCCACGGCCGACTATTGGGTTGACCTGCGGTGGAACGGCGAAGAGGTCTGTCTGACTGGCTGCCTGGTCCCCACTCTTCCCTGTGGCTCCGCGCCCGATCTGGCACGCGTCTGACACAGGCATGTAGTGAATCGGGGAGCCCAACAGACTTCCCTGGTCACTGTGCGATTCGTCAGACTGGGTCTGTGGATGACCGACCAACGCCCGGTGCACTGGCACCCAATCGCCACTCCGTCCTGGAAGATGCCTTGGCGCTGTTTGAGGCGGACCTCAACGCGGACGATCCGACTCGCCGTCAGGCGGCGCAGCTCACGAATCTTTGCGTGCAAGTTTTTCAGGAGTACGCCACGCTCATGCAGGAGGCGGACCAGCACCTCCCCAAAGAAGCGCGAGACAGAATCATCCCTGAACACATGGAACGGTCCATTGAGGGGCTTTCCCGCCTCGCGGAAATCTTGGGCGTCGATCTTGATTGAAACCCTACGCTGTATCGGCCCAGGCCATCGCTGGCATCACTTTTCGTGGGCGTCTCCCAGAGCGCGCACATCAGCCACATAGCGACTATTCCGAGACCCTGGTCGTCAACCCCACCTGAGAGTAGCCGTTGCTATAACTCACCCTCAGTCAAGCGTGGCGCCTCTTTCATCTCCGCGTTTCGCAACCGCGCATCCTCGAAATCAGCGTTTCGACCGCTACCAAAGAGCTTCATGAACTCCGCTAGTGCACCTTCGTCACGCAAAGAAGAATTTGATTCCAGCATCAACCTGATTCGATCCGCACCTTGCCGAGCCGTGAGCTTCTCCATCTTACGCTGAGATTCCAGAGTCGCAGCGTCGGCATCTTTGATGCAAGCAGTGGATATGCGCCTCCACAACTCTTCCCCGATTGCCCCAGCCTTCAGCCACGCAAGGACAAGCTCCTGCCACTCTGCGCTGCTCATAATGATTCTGGACTCTTCGAGCGGCTGCGTTGCTGGCGCGTGGGAAGTCGTTGCTACCGGCGCGGGCGTGGCCGCAGTTCTACGTGTCGGCGCGAAGCGGTTGGTCCACGCGACCCCATCCCAGTAGCGCAGCTGTGTCGCATCGAATCTGTCGACGTACCAGCCAGCCGGTGCCGCCGGGGCCGGTTCGAACAACCCCCTTACCCTCGATTTCGATGGGGCGGCACTCTTCCGCTTCGACTTTCTATCGTTCCACCAACTCTTGGCGTGCAGCCAAACCTCATCGATGGCCCTGTCAACAGCCCTCTCAATGACATGAGAAAGCACGTCAGTGGCAATCTGGGTGACTATCGAGGGTTCATTCACGTCATAAATCTTGACCTGCCCCTTGACCCCTTTCGATCCAGGAACATAAAGATTTGGGCTCTGTGCTCCATCATCGTCTCTTGATCGCCCAAGCTGGGCTTCGTCTGGATATGTAATCCAGACCTTTTTTCTAGCCATTCGCCGCCCTGAGCTTGCGGGAGCGGCTTTGGTCGTTCGGTCCTCGTGGCTGGGGCCGGGCCCCTCAATGTTCTCGTTGTCGGTATGAGACATGTGGCGCCCCAAGAGTGCTGTGAGTTCTTCCCATGTTGCGTCAGTAACGCCATAGTTGAGGTGAGGCCACCTCGTCGCCGTCAGCCCCTTCGCCCCCGAGGAGATCGGGGAGCATGCCTAAGCCACTGGAACGACATTGGGCACTAATTGGTCGGCCCCTCGGAGGGAGGAGTGTGAGTCAGGTTCGGGTCTCCGGATGCGTTCGGTACAGGCATTCCGTTACTCCGCACCTGTTGGAGCGTGTCTGCAATTGCAGCGAACTCCTCCAGGGCGGCCTGGAGGTCTTCGACGATCTCGGCAGCCAGGATCTCCGGCGCGGGGAGGTTGTCGGCGTCGTCGAGGCTCGGGTCACGGAGCCAGGTGATGTCGAGGTTCGCCTTGTCGCGGGCGACCAGTTCCTCGTACGTGAACGCCTTGAAGCGTTCCGACTCCACCCGCTTGGAGCGGTCGTCAGGCTGGAAGCACTGTACGAAGTCTTCGAGGTGGGCCCGCGTGAGCGGGTTCTGCTTGAGCGTGAAGTGCTGGGCCGTACGGAAGTCGTAAACCCACAGCTTCTCCGTCCACGGTTGGTTCGGGCGGGCCGGCTTGCGCTCGAAGAACAGCACGTTGGCCTTGACGCCGCCCGCGTAGAAGATGCCGGTGGGCAGGCGGAGCAGGGTGTGGACGTCGTACTCGTTCAGCAGGCGCCGGCGGATGGTCTCGCCCGCGCCGCCCTCGAAGAGGACATTGTCGGGGACGACGACCGCAGCGCGGCCGTGGATCTCCAGCAGCGAGGCGATGTGCTGCACGAAGTTGAGCTGTTTGTTGGTCGTGGTGACCCAGAAGTCGCGGCGCTCGTAGGCGATCGCCTCGCGGGCGGCGGAACCGTCGTCGCCGTAGACGGTGATGGACGACTTCTTACCGAAGGGCGGGTTGGCCAGTACCAGACTCGCGCGCTTGTCTGGCGGGGCGGCGAGGGCGTCCCGGGTGCGGACCAGGGCCGGTCCGGTGGGGTGGCCGATACCGTGCAGGAAGAGGTTCATCGCGGCGAGGCGCGCAGTGTTCCGGACCAGCTCAGTGCCCCAGATGCCGCCGCTACTGAGGTGCTTGCGCTGCTCGGGGGTGAGCTGGTTGCCGTACTCGTGGAGGATGTACTCGGCGGCGGCCAGCAGGAAGCCGCCGGTTCCGCAGGCGGGGTCGGTGATCTTGTCGTCTGGGGTCGGACGGACGCAGTCGATGATGGCCTGGATCAGCGCCCGCGGGGTGAAGTACTGGCCCGCGCCGGACTTGATGTCCTCCGCGCCACGGGACAGCAGTTCCTCGTAGGCGTCGCCCTTGATGTCGGTCTTCTGACCCGACCAGCTCTCCTTGTCGATCAGGTCCTTGACCAAGCGCTTGAGCTTGGCGGGGTCGTGGATGCGGTTACGGGCCCCGTTGAAGATCAGGTGGAAGGTGGTGTCCTTGCGCTGGTTGCCGAGGTCTTCGAGGAGTTCGGCGTAGGCGGTTTCGAGGGCGGCACCGTCGTTCTTCAGCAGCTCGGGCCAGCCACGGCCCTCCCAGACCGAGCCCTCGGGCATGATCTGCTCGCGAAACATCGGGGGGCGGGACTGTGCCTCGTGCGCCATCTTGAGGAACACGAGAAGCGTCAACTGCTCGACGTAGTCGATGGTGGATACGCCGTCGTCACGCAGGACGTGGCAGTAGCTCCAGAGCTTGTCGACGAGCCGACGGGCCTCGGTGGTGGTCACGAGGGGATCTCCAGGTCAAGGGTGGGCTGGGTGGCGGTGGCGAGGGCGGGAGCGTCGGCCGGGGGCGGCGGAGGTGCGTCCGGTACGGGTGCGGTGTCCGGCGTGCGCTTGCGCTGGGCGGGCGCCCGGCGAGGGCTTCGGCGCCGGGACTTGGTCGCTCCGGCCGCCTCACACTCGGCGCGGATGCGGTCGAGCAGGGCGTCGGCGGGCTCGTCGGCGGGGTCCTGGGGGATGAGGCGGCCGGCGAATGCTTCGGCAAGGAGAGAGCGGCGGAGCGCCTCGCCTTTCAGCGAAGCGTCGTCGACTGCACTGGTAAGGCGCCGAACTGATGCGTCGATCTCATCCAGCGCGACAGTGAGCGAACGCTGTTCTTCAAGCGGGGGCAACGGAATCGGCAGCGAGCCCAACTTCTTCAAGTTGAGGTTGTACTGTCCCGCTGTTGAAGCCGCTGCTGACTCGATGAGCTGCCGCCAAGGGCGGGTGGAAAGAATCCTGGAAACCCAATCAGGGAAAGCATCATCCGTCTTGATCTTAAAGCGGATCAAATAAGATGCAAAGGCGTAGTCAGTATCCTCACGCGATACCGCCACGCGTCCGATCAGGTCTCTGCTTCCGTTTGTACGAACAACGAGCAAGTCCCCAGCACTTACCTTGTACGCGTCTAGGTCAAGGTCTGCATCCAGCGCATACTTCAGGTCTGCGGTGTTGATGGTTCCACTCTGAATATTGGGAATACGCAAAACTGCGCCGCCTGCGCCATCGTAACCGCACTTCGTGGATGTGCCGTAACCGGATGAGTGCGAGATGTCACTGAGCCGCACCATTCGCCATTCGCCTGGAAGCGGCTGCTCTGCCGCACCAGCTTGCGGGGACGGCACAATCTCACGTTCGCGACTCGCCTTGTACGCCAGCAATTTACTGCGCACCTGGGCAGCACTACCTGCTGCCGCGTCGAGCCGCGACAGTTGCTCTTCGAGCGCGGCAACGATGCGCCGCTGCTCCTTCAGCGGAGGCACCGGCACCTGCCATGCCGCAAGCCTCGCGGCTCCGATGTGGTGGATGCCCACGCCGCGTGAGTGTTCAACGAAGGCTCCGCGCATCGCCTCGCTGCGCAAAAAATGCAGCAGATACTGCGGATCGACACCGTAGCTCCGGACCCTGATCAGCGTGTTCTGCAAGCAGCAGTTGGGGATTTGATCGTTCCAGATAGCGGGCTTACCGACCTCGGAGGCGCTACCAGATGCCTCACTCAGTACGATGTCCCCCTTCTTCAAACCGTAGACAGCAACCTCGTCATCCGTGAAGTTCATTTCCTTCACGTCGTCAAGCTTGAGCCCATTCCAGTCCACATTCGCAGCCCGCAGATACGGCCGCATTTGCGTGCCGGAGTGATTCTTGGGCGACCGCTGTCGACCGAGCCGCACCTCAGCGACCTCATCCAGCCGAACCCGGACCCACCCCTTCGGAACCCCCGAAGGAATACCGCCCTCGCTCACGCGCCCAACTCCCGTCCCAATTCGTTTAGAATTTCAGCCCCCCGGTCGGCCCCGAAGTCCCGCAGGAATCCGTCCACGCCCCCGCGCTCGATGAAGGGTACGTCCTTCAGGTGCTCGGGCTCGATCGCCGCATCCGTCGCTATCACGTCGACGATCCTGTCGAGCCACCACGCCTGGTCCGGGGTGAACACCGCCCCCGCCTGCTCCTGCCGGGCCCGCCAGGCCGCGTACCGTTCCTCGACCAGCGCCCGATACGGCCGTACCTCCTGGTCCAGCCCCAACTCGAAGCGGAGCAGGCCGATCAGGTCCACCACGCCGGCCGCTCCTCGCGGGTGCCGGGACGCCTTGCCCAGCTGCACGTACGCGTCGTAAAGCCGGGCCGGGGTCCACTGGAACGGGGGGCGTTCGATCTTCCGTGCCAGGTCGCGCAGGCGCCGGTAGACCTCCTTCGGGTCGCGTCGCTCGCCGAAGGCGAGGCTGAGCGCGGCGATCTCGTCACGGTGGTCCTTTAGGTACTGCTGCCAGGACGACACGCGGCGGATGGCCAGCTCCTCCGCCGTGATGCCGCGCGCCTCCTTCACCTCGTCCACGCTGACCTCGTCGATGACGATGTCGTGGGCGCGGCGCATCGACAGCAGGCGGTCGCGCAGCTCGCCGTTGGAGGCGATCGGTTTCAGCGCGTCGAGCATGTCCTGCCGGACCTGCTTCTCGCCGCCGATGCGCCGGGCCCGCTCCTGCTGGTCGGGGTCAACGGAGCGGACCAGGCCGCCGACGATCTCCCGGAGCGGCTGCCCGGCCAGCTCCTCGACCTCCTCGCGCTCCTCGGGGGTGAGCTGCCGGTCGAGGCGGGCGAGGCGGCCAGCCAGGGTGGCGACCTCGTCCTCCGTCATTGCCAGACCGGCCGTCTTGGCCATCAGCCGCTCCAGCGGGATCTTCCGCTCGGAGACGCGGTTGAGCGGGCGCGCGTCCACGCGGGGCGAGTCCGTGACGCCGACCGCGTCGACGATCACGAACCGTTCCTTGACCTCGGCGTCCGGCGTGACCGCCTGGAACTCCGCCGGGTCCACGGTGCGCGAACCGCGCCCCTTCATCTGCTCGAAGTAGGCCCAGCTCTTGACGTCCCGCAGGAAGAACACGCACTCCAGTGGCGGGATGTCGGTCCCGGTAGCGATCATGTCCACGGTGACCGCGATCCGCAGCTCGGGGCTGTTGCGGAATGCCTTGATCAGTTCCGCCGGCCGCTTCGCCGCGTGTGTGATCTTCATGCAGAAGTCGTCACCCTCGCCGAAGACCTGCCGCACGGTCTGGACGATCTCGTCGGCGTGGTTGTCGTCCACAGCGAAGATCAGGGTCTTAGGCACATGCGTGCGAGCCCGCTGTACGTCGCCCTCCCCGACCGGCGGGAAGATGTCGGTGAACAGGTGCTTGCGGAAGGTCTCAATGACGAGTTTCAGCTGCCCCCTGCTGATGACCTGGCGGCCCAGCTGGGACGCCTTCCACTCCAGGTCCTCCTCAAGCTCCTGGTAACGCTCCCTCCGGGTCTTCCGCTCTCGCATCGGCACGACCGTCTCGGCGGGGATCGTGCTGCCGTTCTCGCCCAGTTCCGTACGGATGCGGAAGACGTCGAAGTCGACGTTGACGCCGTCGGCGACGGCCTGCTCGTAGGGGTACTCGCTCACCAGGTTCTGGAAGAAGAAGCCGAAGGTCTGCTTGACCGGGGTGGCGGTGAGGCCGACCAGGTGGGCGTCGAAGTACTCCAGGACCGCGCGCCACTTGCCGTAGATGGAGCGGTGGCACTCGTCGACGACGATCAGATCGAAGGACTCCGGTGGCAGGGCCGGGTTGTAACTGACCGTCACGGGCTCGTCGACGAGGTCGTAGCGGTCCAGGGCCTCGTTGTCGTCGTCGGCGCTCGGCACCGCCTGGCCCGTCAGGGCTAGCCACAGCCGCTGCACCGTGGACACCACGACGTGCGCGGAGCCGAGGACGGTGTCGCCCGCGAGGCGCTGCACGACGTACAGCTCGGTGAACTTGCGGCCGTCGTCCGGGGTGTCAAAGTTCTCGAACTCGGTGGCAGCCTGGCTGCCGAGGTTGTTGCGGTCGACAAGGAAGAGGACGCGCTTGGCGCTGGCGTGCTTGAGCAGCCGGTAGCTTTCGCTGACCACGGTGTAGGTCTTGCCAGCGCCGGTCGCCATCTGGATCAGGGCACGGGGGTCGTCCTTGGCCAGGGACCGCTCCAAACCCTTGATCGCCGTCACCTGGGCCGGGCGCAGATCCTCCGGATCGAGAAAGGTCTGCGGCAGACGGCGCATCCGGGCCCGCAGGGTCGGTGCAGCGGGATCGGCGTCGGCCTCCTCGACCCAGCGCGCGATCGTGTCCGGGCGGTGCACGGCGAAGACGTCACGGGTACGCGGCGAGGGGTCGAGGTCATTGTGGAAGCGGACGGTGTTGCCGTCGGCGACGTACCGAAAGGGCAGGCTGGCGCGCCAGGCGCTGAGCTGCTGGCTGCGGGTAAGCCCGGTGGCGTAGCGGGCGGCCTGCTGCATAGCGGCCTCCAGGTCGGCGCCCTCCCGCTTGGCCTCTATGACGCCGACCAGTCGCTGGTCGACGTAGAGAAGGTAGTCGGCGCGGCCGACGGCAGTGGAGACCTCCCGGACGGCGACGCCACGGCCCGCGAAGAGGTTCTTGGCCTTCTCGTCCTGGACAGTCCAGCCCGCCTTCTCCAGGATGCAGTCGAGCTCGGCACGTACCTGTGCCTCGCTCATGGGCGGACGGGCGGCCTTCTGGGCGTGCGCGATAAACTCGTCACGCTGGGAGGCCCCGTCCAGCGGGCGAGCGGCCGAACGGGACTCCAGGGCCGGAGTCGTCAGTTCGGTGATCTTCTCACTCAGTTCGGCGATCAGGTCGTGCAGCGCGGCCCGCTCGGCCTCCGCACGGGCCAGTTCCGCCTCGGCCTGCTCGCGGGCGGCCCGCTCGCGCTCCAGGCGGCTCTGCTTGCCGTCGTAACGGAGCCGGGCCTCCTCCAGCCGACGGCGGTAGGCGTCAAGCTCGGCGCGCAGCTGCTCCAGCTCGTGCTGGTCGGCGATGGTCGCGGGCGCGGGCGCGGCGGAGGGCGGCGCGGGCGCAAGGAAGACCCGGTGGGTGGTGTCGGACTGGTCGAGGGAACGGTGCAGCCAGTCGCCGAGACGGAAGCACATCTCCACGGACTGAAGTGCTTCACGGACGTTGGCGTAGTACTCGTGGACGGCCCGGTTGCCCGTGGTGCGGATCGCCTCGAACCAGGCCCGCACCTGCGGGACAAGGACGCCCGCCTTGGTGAGGGCGTTGATCCGGTCCACCTGCCGGGGCCCCGGCACGGTGATGCCGAGAAGCGTGACCAAGTGCCGGGTCATGACCTCGCCATAGAGACGGGCCTTCACCATGGCGGCGTGGGGATCGGTGTGGACGTATGACTCCGCGGCACAGCCGAGCGTCACCAGCAAGGGCTCGTACCCGATCAGGTGACCGAAGTTGGACGAACGTGCCGCCAGCCAGGCGACCTTCTTTTCATCGTCCTGTCCGGCGTTGGCCATCGACGCCATCATGTAGCTCCCCCCAGGGCCGCGCTTGATGATCAAAGCCTTTCAGGATTCCACTACTTGAGCCCATCCGCAAGTCTTGACGACTGTGCATGAGCGGGCGCCTGCCCCGGGGGCCATCCCGATCCAACGGCGCCCCTGCATGCCACGGCACACCTACGAGCCCTTCCAATGGGTCACATGGGGCCGATAGGGCTTGAGAGTTGAGACGCAGGGCGATTTCAATGGCGCCGTGACCACGACACCGATAGACCGCAAGAGAATCATTGCTGGACGGGTCTCACTCGACGACGTCATGGCGAAGCTGTGTCGGCACAGGCCGGTCTTCCACTCCGAGGCTGACCTTCAGCACAGTTTCGCCCGGGTGCTCTGGGAGTTGGCGCCAGATGTGCACTCCAGGCTCGAGGTGCCGCAGCGCGGGTTGGGCAAGACCGAGTACCTAGACCTTCAGTGCCTCGGCCCTGGGGACCGCACTGCGATCGAATTCAAGTACTTCACCCGAGCTTGGACAGGCAAGGTCGGCGTTCCGGTCGAGGACTACGCCTTGAAGGCGCATGGCGCCACTGACCTCGCCCGCCTGCACTTTGTTCGGGACATAGCGAGGCTGGAGCGCTTCTGTCGTCAGCCCGGCCAGAACGGCCTTGCCCTCATCCTGACCAACGAGGCGTCCTTGTGGACCCCGCCGGGTCCGAGCCGCCGGCGTACTCGGGATCATGCCTTCCGGATACACCAGGGACGGGAACTCGCCGGGACTCTGCTCTGGGCCGAGGGGACCTACGAACCGAACACATGCAGTCTGCAAGGCACCTACCCCCTCGAATGGGAGATGTACTCCGAGCAGGGCGGAGCAGGCAGTGAGTTCCGCTACCTGGCGGTGTTCGTCGATCCATCGGCTACCGCAGCCGACGACGACACAGACGCGTAATTGGTGGGCGCCGATTCCTCAGACCCACTCCACCTCGGAGACGATCCGCGAGGCGCTCCTTGGGCTCGGCAGCGGAGTCCGGGAGGACGCCAACGGCGCCGACGGGCGAGGGGCCGAAGCGCCGACCGCAGCCAGCACATCCGCCACCTCCTCCTCACTCACCCCCGCCAGCGCCCCCATCACCCGATCGAGTGCCTCGCTCACGTCAGTGCGAGTGACCACTCGAAGCCGGCGTCGGACCTGCGTTTTTGACCGTCAGAGGCAGCAACTTCTTGCCGGTCGGGCCGATTTGTATGGCCGTATCCATCTGCGGGCACACCCCGCAGTCGAAGCACGGCGTCCAGCGGCAGTCCTCGACCTCCGTTTCGTCGAGGGCGTCCTGCCAGTCCTCCCACAGCCAGTCCTTGTCGAGGCCGGAGTCGAGGTGGTCCCAGGGCAGGACCTCCTCGTACGCCCGCTCGCGGGTGGTGTACCAGTCGACGTCCACACCGAACGGGGCCAGCGCCTTCTCCGCGCAGTTCATCCAGCGGTCGTACGAGAAGTGCTCGCGCCAGCCGTCGAAGCGGCCGCCGTCCTCGTACACCGCGCGGATGACCGCGCCGATCCGGCGGTCACCGCGGGAGAGCAGGCCCTCGACGATGCCGGGCTTGCCGTCGTGGTAGCGGAAGCCGATGGAGCGGCCGTACTTCTTGTCGCCGCGGATCTTGTCCCGCAGCTTGGCCAGACGGGCGTCCGTCTCCTCGGCGGACAGCTGCGGGGCCCACTGGAACGGCGTGTGCGGCTTGGGCACGAACCCGCCGATCGACACCGTGCAGCGGATGTCGTTCGAACCGGAGACCTCGCGGCCCTTCTGGATGACGCGCGTGGCCATGTCGGCGATCTGGAGCACGTCGTCGTCGGTCTCGGTCGGCAGACCGCACATGAAGTACAGCTTCACCTGCCGCCAGCCGTTGCCGTACGCCGTCGCGACCGTGCGGATCAGGTCCTCCTCCGAGACCATCTTGTTGATGACCTTGCGGATGCGCTCGGAACCGCCCTCGGGCGCGAACGTCAGGCCGGACCGGCGGCCGTTCCTGGTCAGCTCGTTGGCCAGGTCGATGTTGAAGGCGTCCACGCGGGTCGACGGCAGCGACAGGCCGATCTTGTCGTCCTCGTAGCGGTCGGCCAGGCCCTTGGCGATGTCGCCGATCTCCGAGTGGTCGGCCGAGGACAGCGACAGCAGGCCGACCTCCTCGAAGCCGGTGGCCTTCAGACCCTTGTCGACCATGTCGCCGATGCCGGTGATCGACCGCTCGCGCACCGGGCGGGTGATCATGCCGGCCTGGCAGAAGCGGCAGCCGCGCGTGCAGCCGCGGAAGATCTCGACGGACATCCGCTCGTGGACCGTCTCCGCCAGCGGCACCAGCGGCTGCTTGGGGTACGGCCACTCGTCGAGGTCCATGACGGTGTGCTTGGACACCCGCCACGGCACACCCGACCTGTTCGGTACGACACGCCCGATGCGCCCGTCGGGCAGGTACTCGACGTCGTAGAAGCCGGGGACGTACACCCCGCCCGTCCTGGCCAGCCGGAAGAGCAGTTCCTCGCGGCCGCCCGGGCGGCCCTCCGCCTTCCAGGCGCGGATGATGTCGGTGACCTCCAGGACCGCCTGCTCGCCGTCGCCGATCACCGCGCAGTCGATGAAGTCGGCGATCGGCTCGGGGTTGAAGGCCGCATGGCCGCCGGCCATGACGATCGGGTCGTCGACGGTCCGGTCCCTGGCCTGGAGCGGGATGCCCGACAGGTCCAGCGCCGTCAGCAGGTTCGTGTAGCCGAGCTCCGTCGAGAAGCTCACCCCGAACACGTCGAACGCCTTCACCGGGCGGTGGCCGTCCACGGTGAACTGCGGGACGCCGTGCTCCCGCATCAGCTCTTCCAGGTCCGGCCACACGCTGTACGTCCGCTCGGCGAGGACCCCCTCACGCTCGTTGAGGACCTCGTAGAGGATCATGACGCCCTGGTTGGGCAGCCCCACCTCGTACGCGTCCGGGTACATGAGCGCCCAACGGACATCACAGGCGTCCCAGTCCTTGACGGTGGAGTTGAGCTCTCCACCGACGTACTGGATCGGCTTCTGCACATGCGGGAGCAGGGCTTCGAGCTGCGGGAAAACCGACTCGACAGACATCGCGGGACTTTCGTGAGCTGACTGGGGGTACCCCCGGCCGGAGGCTGGGGGCGGGTGACCATCTAGCGTAACGCGGCCGGAGCCCCCTTCCGTACGCTCAGAGCCCGGTCCCGCCCCTCATGCCCTTCCACACCCCCGGCAGCTCCTCCTCCACCTCGGCCGCCCGCCGCTCCTCGCGCGCGTGCAGCACGCCGTACGTGAACGCGTTCTCCCCTGCGGCATGCGCCTGCTCGGCCAGCTCCCTCAGCGCCTGCCGGCACATCACGCTGTCCTGGTGCTCGCCGAGCAGCTTCTGCAGGTCCTTCAGCGACGACACCAGCTTCGACGCCGGCTTCCCGAGCGCCGGCGCGGCCGTCTCCGCCGCGTACCGTGCCCGCTTGGCCTTCTTGCGCGCCTCGTGCAGCGCCACGTCGCGGTCGCGCCCGGGTGGGGTGCCGAGGGCCTGCTCGACCAGCCCGGCCAGCGTGTCGTAGGCCCCGTCAACGGCCTCGGCCAGCACCTTCGACGGCTTCCCGGCCGCCGCCGCCCGCAGCGGCGGGTCGGCGAGCAGGGCATCGAGCGAGGTGAGCAGCGCGAGATAGCGCGGTCCGTTCAGTACGTCGATGATCTGCCGTCGCGTGTCCCCGCCCTTCGCCTTCGACCAGGTGCGCAGCCGGTTGCGGACGGGACCGGTGACCAGGCCGGGCGGCAGGCCCTCGACGGCGTCGCTGATCCGCTCGGCCAGCACCTCGTGGTCGCGGCTCGCGCCGAGCTCGCCCGCCAGCCACTTCAGCTCGACGCCGACCGGGTCGGTGACGGCCCGGTCGAGGACCTTGCGGTACGACCTGAAGGTGGCGCGCATCCGGCGGGTGGCGACCCGCATGCGGTGCACCGAGTCCTCCAGGTCCCGGCGCACGGCCGGATCGAGGTCGACGATCTCGTCCCGCTGGGTGCGCACGTACGCCAGCACGTGGTCACCGGCGGTGACCGGCTCGGCCCGGTCCTCCTTGCGGCTCCTGCCCTTCCCGCCGGTCTCGGCCAGTGCCCGCGCCAGCTTCGAGGGGAAGTCGGCGGGCCGGACCCCGGCCTTGCGCAGCCGCTTGTCGACCTTGTCGAGGAACGCCGGGTCACCGCCGTCGGCGAGCTCCACCTCGATCTCGGTCCACTCGGCCTTCCCGCCTCCCCCGGTGAGTCGCTCGGCCCGCACGGCGTCCACGCTGACCTCGGCGAGCAGGTGCCCGTCGACGTCCACCAGGTGGCGCACGTCGCGGGTGGACCGCAGCCGCACGACGGGCGCCAGCTCGTCGTCGCGCACCCGGGACCGGACGAGGGCGCCCAGCGTGGACGGCACGTGGTCGGACAGCGGCGCGTGGATCTCGTCCCGCACCCCGCTCTCCACCGGGAACTTCAGGTGCCATCCCGCGTCGGAGCCGCCGGTGCGGCGGCGCAGCGTGATCGAGGAGGCCGCCAGGCGCTCGTCGGCGGTGTCGTAGTAGGTGGCGTCCAGGTCGGCGACGCCCTGGTCGAGGACGGCCGCCACTCCGGCGACGCCGGTCAGGTCGGGCAGCCCGCTGTCGTCGGACTCGTACTTGCGCTCGATCTCACGCTTCGTATCCGCCATGAACCGAATCTAGTGGTTACGGACGCGCGACGGCAGGGCGCCCAGCAGGTGAATGCCGGGCGGACCTCACGCCGACATGGGTCTTTGCACCCGGATCGACTGCAGCAGCCCCACCGCGACCCAGACCGCGAACATCGACGATCCGCCGTAGGACACGAACGGCAGCGGCAGACCGGTGACCGGCATGATTCCCAGGGTCATCCCGATGTTCTCGAAGGCCTGGAAGGCGAACCAGGCCACGATTCCGGCCGCGACGATCGTGCCGTACAGCTCGGTCGTCTCCAGTGCGATCCGGCAGGCCCGCCACAGCACCACGCCCAGCAGGAGGATTATCAGTCCGCCACCGATGAAGCCGAGTTCCTCGCCCGCGACGGTGAACACGAAGTCCGTCTGCTGCTCCGGCACGAACTGCCCGGTGGTCTGCGAGCCCTGGAACAGGCCCGACCCGGTCAGCCCGCCCGAACCGATCGCGATGCGCGCCTGGTTGGTGTTGTAGCCGACGCCCGCCGGGTCGAGGTCCGGGTTGGCGAACGCGGCGAAGCGGTTGATCTGGTACTCGTCGAGGATGTGCAGCTGCCAGACGGCGACGGCCCCCAGGGTGCCGGCGCCCAGCAGCCCGAACACCCACCGGTTGGACGCGCCGGACGCGAGCAGCACGCCCAGCACGATCACGACCATCACCATGACCGACCCGAGGTCGGGCATGAGCATCACGATCAGCATCGGAACCGTGGCGAGGCCGAGCGCCTGCACGACCGTGCGGTGGTCCGGGTACTGCTTGTCGCCGGCGTCCACCCGGGCCGCCAGCAGCATCGCCATGCCGAGGATGATCGTGACCTTGACGAACTCCGACGGCTGGAGCGAGAACCCGCCGCCCACCGCGATCCACGAGTGGGCGCCGTTGACCGTGGTGCCGAGCGGGGTCAGGACCAGCAGCACCAGGAAGACCGACGCGCCGTACAGGACCGGCACCGCGCCGCGCAGGGTGCGGTGGCCGAGCCAGACCGTGCCGATCATCAGCGCGAAGCCGATGCCGGTGTTCAGCAGGTGCCGTACCAGGAAGTAGTACGGATCGCCCTGGTTGATCTCGGTGCGGTTGCGGGTCGCCGAGTACACCAGCACGGCGCCGATCATGGAGAGCGTCAGCGCGGCCAGCAGTATCGGCCAGTCGAGCCGGCGGGCCAGCGAGTCGCGGGCGAACAGCCGGGTCCAGCCCGCGCGTTCGGGACCGTATCCGGAGACCTGGAAGCTGTTCGCGCCCGTCATGTGAGCATCCTTCGGCTGAGCGACCCGCGGCGAGCGCCGTGGCCCCGGTGGCCCCGGCGGCGCTGCCGTCGGCGCGTGTCCCGGTTGGCTTCCGGCGACGCCTGCACGGTCGCCGCCGTCTGCACCTGCCCGCTCGCGTCCTCGGGGGCCTTCTGGCTGGCCTGCTGTTCCTTCGCCGGGTCCTTGGAGATCTTCGGCGCGATGATCGAGCCGTCGGCCTGGATCTTCGGCAGGCTCTTCAGCGGGGTGGGCAGCAGGGCGTTCTTCCTGTCGATCGTGCCGTCGTCGGAGACGCCGTACAGCGCGTCGTAGATGTTGCGCACGGCCGGACCCGAGGCTCCGGAGCCCGTACCACCCTGGGAGATCGTCATCACGATCGCGTAGTCGTCGGTGTAGGTCGCGAACCAGGAGGTGGTCTGCTTGCCGTAGACCTCCGCCGTACCCGTCTTGGCGTGCATCGCGATCTTGTCCTGCGGCCAGCCGCCGAACCGCCAGGCCGCCGTACCCCGGGTGGCGACGCCCTCCAGCGCCTCGTCCATCTGGGCCAGCGTCTGCTGCGTGACCGGCAGCTTGCCGTGCGCCTCGGGTTCGATCTCGGTGACCTGCTTGCCGTCGGCGCTGATGATCGCCTTGCCGACGGTGGGGTCGTAGAGCGTGCCGCCGTTGGAGATGGCGGCGTAGATCGTGGCCATCTGAATGGGCGTCACCAGCGTGTCGCCCTGGCCGATGGAGTAGTTGATCTCGTCACCGGCGCGCATCTTGTTGCCCTCGAGGCAGTTCTCGTAGGAGATCCGCTGGACGTAGTCCCCGTCCTTCTTGCCCGTCTTGCACCAGGCGTCCTTGTTGGCCTCCCAGTACTGCTGCTTCCACTCGCGGTCGGGGACGCGGCCGGTGACCTCGTTGGGCAGGTCGATGCCGGTCTCCTTGCCGAGGCCGAACTGGTGGGCGGCCTTGAAGAAGTGGTCCTTGGGCTTGCCCTTGGGGTTGATGCCGCCGTCCTTCTTCCACTCGCTGTGTGCGAGCGCGTAGTAGACGGTGTCGCAGGAGACCTCCAAGGCGCGGCCGAGGTCGATCGGGCCGTGGTTCTGGGACTCGAAGTTCTTGAAGACCTGGCCGCCGACCGAGTACGCGCTGGAGCAGTTGTACCGGCCGTCGAACGCGTAGCCCGCCTGGACGGCGGCCGCGGTGGAGACCACCTTGAAGATCGAGCCGGGGGCCGCCTGACCCTGTATGGCGCGGTTGAGCAGGGGGTAGTTGGAGTTCTTGCCGGTGAGCCGGGCGTAGTCCTTGGCCGAGATGCCGCCGACCCAGGCGTTGGGGTCGTACGTCGGGTTGGACGCCATGGCGACGATCCGGCCCGTCCTGGCCTCCATCACCACCACCGCGCCGGAGTCGGCCTTGTACCGCTCGTTGGTGTTGCGGTCCCACTCCTTGCGGGCGGTCTTCATCGCCTCGTTGAGCTCGAACTCGGCGACGCGCTGCACGCGCGCGTCGATGCTGGTGACGAGGTTGGAGCCGGGCTCGGCGGCGTCCGCCTCGGCCCGGCCGATGACCCGGCCGAGGTTGTCCACCTCGTAGCGGGTGACGCCGGCCTTGCCGCGCAGTTCCTTGTCGTACTGGCGCTCCAGGCCGCTGCGGCCGACCTGGTCGGAGCGCAGGTAGGGCGAGTCGCTGTCCTGGGCCTGCTGGATCTCCTGGTCGGTGACCGGGGAGAGGTAGCCCAGTACCTGGGCGGTGTTGGCCTGGCCCGGGGCGGGGTAGCGGCGGACGGCCTGCGGCTCGGCGGTGATGCCGGGGAAGTCCTCGGCGCGCTCACGGATCTGCAGGGCCTGGCGCGGGGTGGCCTCGTCGGTGATGGGGATCGGCTGGTACGGCGAGCCGTTCCAGCAGGGCTGCGGCGTCTCGGCGTCGCACAGCCGGACCTTCTCCATGACCTCCTTGGGCGTCATGCCCAGCACGCCCGCGAGCTTGGTGAGGACGCCCTTGCCGTCGTCCTTCATCTTCAGCAGCTCGGTCCGGGAGGCGGACACCACCAGCCGTGTCTCGTTGTCGGCGAGCGCCACTCCGCGCGCGTCCAGGATCGAGCCGCGCACGGCGGGCTGGACGACCTGCTGGACGTGGTTGCCGGAGGCCTCCTTGGCGTAGGCGTCGCCCTCGCGGATCTGGAGATACCACAGCCGGCCGCCGAGGGTGGCCAGCAGGGAGAGGACGAGGACCTGGATGACGACGAGCCTGGTCTGGACCCGTGGGGTCCTTCCGGTCTCGGGGATATTGGTCATGGGCGCAGCCCATTCGTGGGAAGGGTGGTGGTGGGAGACGGGTGGGCGTTGGTCACTGCTGCTGCCTCCCCCTCTCAGAGCGCGAACGCGTGTGCCGGTGGTACGTGTGATGAACGCCCGGCCCGCGAGGCCGGGTTCCGCCCGAGCTCCCCCGTTCGGGTGAACTGACCTGTGTTCACAGGCGCTTGACCCCCTTGATGCGCCCGGCCCGGGTCACCCGCGCTCTGGCCGCCTTCACCTTCAGACCGCCGAGTCCGCCGCGCTGGCCGCCGATGCGCAGTCCGGTGCCGGAGAGCCAGCCGGAGGAGATGTCGGTCGCCCTCGCCGAAGCGCCCGCATCCAGCGGGTCGTTGTCCGCGCGCCGGGCGAGCGCCATCAGGCCGGGGACGACGAAGGGGGCGAGCAGCAGGTCGTACAGGGCGGCCGTGAACAGCAGGCCGGACAGGCCGACATGGCGGGCGGCGGTGTCGCCGACGAGGGCGCCGACCCCGGCGTACAGCAGCGTGCTGCCGATCGCGGCGGCGACCACCACGGCCATCGTGCCGGTGGCCGACTTCAGCCGGCCGTTCTCCGGCTTGACCAGGCCCGCGAGGTAGCCGATGACGCACAGCACCAGCGCGTAGCGGCCGGCGGCGTGGTCGGCGGGTGGGGCGAGGTCGGCGAGGAGTCCGGCGCCGAAGCCGATCAGGGCCCCGCCGACGTGGCCGTAGACCAGGGCGAAGGCGAGCACCGTGAGGAGCACCAGGTCGGGGACGGCGCCCGGGAGGTGCAGCCGGGCGAGGACGCTCACCTGGAGTACCAGGGCGACGACCACCAGGGTGGAGGAGAGCAGGATCCGGTTGAAACGCATGGGTGCAGCTCCCCCTACTGGTCTTCCTCTTGCTGGGACTCGCCGTCCGCGGGCTGGGACTCGCCGTCGGTGGGTGTGTCGGCGTCCTCGGCGCCCGGCGTCACGGTCACCGTCACGGTGGGCGTCGGCGTGGGCCTGGGCTTGTCCGGCAGCACCGTGTCGCGCGGGTCCCGCTCGGGCGTCTGGACGACGACGCCGACGATGTCGAGCTTGCTGAAGGCGACGAACGGCGTGACGTACAGCGTGCGGGTCAGGCCGCCGCCGGAGGGGTCGACGCGGGAGACCACGCCGACGGGGACGCCGGGCACGAACGGCTTGTCGGCCTGCGAGCCGAAGGTGACCAGGCGGTCGCCCTTCTTGATCTGGGCCTTGCCGTTGAGGAGTTCGACCCGCAGCGGGCGGTCGCCCTGTCCGGACGCGAAGCCGAGTTCGTCGCTGCCTTCCATGCGGGTGCCGACAGTGAAGTCGGGGTCGCTGGCGAGCAGGACGGTCGCGGTGTTGGGGCCGACGGTGGTGACGCGGCCGACCAGGCCGTCGCCGTTGAGGACGGTCATGTCGCGCTTGATGCCGTCGTTGGCACCGATGTCGATGGTGATGGTCCAGGAGAAGCCCTGGGCGGCTCCTATGGCGATGACCTCGGCGCCCTTGATGCCGTACTGGCCTTCGCCGGCGATCTTCAGCATCGTGTCGAGCTGCCTCAGCCGGCTGCGGCTGCGGTCGTCGCTGCCGAGCTTCGCCTTCAGGGCCGCGTTCTCCCGCTCCAACTCGGCCAGCCGGTCGTGCCGGTCGCCGGAGTCACGAACCGCGGCGACCGCGTTGCCCACCGGGTCGACCGCCGAGGAGACCCCGTTCTCGATCGGGCCGAAGACGGCGGCCGCGGCCCCGCGGGCACCGTCGACCGGTGAGTCCTCCCCGCCGCGAATGTCCACCGTGATCAGCGCGAACGCGATGGCGACCAGCAGCACCAGAAGCAGCCGGCTCTCTCGTGTGTCCCTCACGTGCGGCGGCCGTGCCCTTCCTCGTAGGAATCCGGGAAATCGGGTGGGCCCGAAGGGAGTCCGGACGACGGAGTCCCGCGGGCTGTTCGTGGCAGCTTATGCCTCTACATCAACGATCCGCCGTACGAGAGGCGATGGTCCCGTACGGCGGAATCGAAGAGTTACGTCATCTGCGCGGCTGGGCGTCCAGTACCTGCTGGAGCGCCTCGAACTCCTCGACGCACTTGCCGGATCCGAGCGCCACGCTGTCCAGCGGGTCCTCGGCGATGTGGATCGGCATGCCGGTCTCGCGGCGCAGTCGCTCGTCCAGACCGCGCAGCAGCGCTCCGCCGCCGGTCAGAACGATTCCGCGGTCCATGATGTCGCCGGACAGCTCCGGTGGGCACTTGTCGAGCGTCGTCTTCACCGCGTCCACGATCGCGTTGACGGGCTCCTCGATCGCCTTGCGCACTTCGGCGGCCGAGATGACGACGGTCTTGGGCAGCCCGGAGACCAGGTCCCGCCCGCGGATTTCGGTGTGTTCGTCGGTGTCGAGGTCGTACGCCGAACCGATCGTGATCTTGATCTGCTCGGCCGTGCGCTCACCCAGCAGGAGCGAGTACTCCTTCTTGATGTGCTGGATGATCGCGTTGTCCAGTTCGTCGCCCGCGACGCGGATGGACTGGGCGGTGACGATGCCGCCGAGGGAGATGACCGCGACCTCCGTGGTGCCGCCGCCGATGTCCACCACCATGTTGCCCGTGGCCTCGTGGACCGGCAGGCCGGAGCCGATGGCGGCCGCCATGGGCTCCTCGATGATGTGCACCTGACGGGCGCCGGCCTGGGACGACGCCTCGATGACGGCACGGCGCTCGACACCCGTGATGCCCGAGGGCACACAGACGACGACCCGCGGACGAGCCAGATACCGCCGCTTGTGGATCTTCAGGATGAAGTAGCGGAGCATCCGCTCGGTGATCTCGAAGTCGGCGATCACGCCGTCCTTCAGCGGACGTACGGCAACGATGTTGCCGGGCGTGCGCCCGATCATCTTCTTCGCTTCGGCACCGACCGCGAGGATGCCACCGGTGTTGGTGTTGATCGCGACGACGGACGGCTCGTTGAGTACGATCCCGCGACCCCTGACGTACACCAGCGTGTTGGCGGTCCCGAGGTCGACAGCCATGTCACGGCCGATGAACGACATTGAGTTCCCCATCAGGATTCGTCTGGCCTTCCCGCGGAGCCTTTGAGGGCTTTTCAGGTCGGCGAGGTGGGTGCTGTGACGTGAAGGCTTCCATCGTAGACGCGCCTTCGCGAACACTGCGCGAGGGTCTTCGCCATTGTCATCAGATGGCGCACGGCCTCGCTTGTGGAGACGGGCCATCGGGGGCAGTCGTTCCCCCGATCGGCACGGATATACCACGGGACGGCCGGAAATGCACGGCCGTCCCAGGTCAGGCGGTAGGAGGAACTGACGGCCCTTCAGAAGGACGCGTGGTGAATGCGTTCCGCTTCTTCGGCGACGCGTCAGGCGCGGCCGGGGAAGAAGATCTTCACCTCACGGTCGGCCGACTCCTCCGAGTCGGAGGCGTGGATCAGGTTCTCGCGGACGATCACGCCGTAGTCACCGCGAATAGAGCCGGGTGCGGCGGCGATCGGGTCGGTGGGACCGGCCAGCGCGCGCACGCCCTCGATGACCCGCTCGCCCTCGACGATCATCGCGACGACCGGGCCGGAGGACATGAACTCCACCAGCGGCTCGTAGAAGGGCTTGCCCTTGTGCTCGCCGTAGTGCTGCTCCAGGGTCTCCTGGTCCAGGGTGCGCAGCTCCAGCGCGGTGATCTGCCAGCCGGCCTTGCGCTCGATGCGGCTGATGATCTCGCCGGTCAGGCCACGACGGACGGCGTCGGGCTTGAGGAGGACGAGGGTGCGCTGGGTCACGACGGGGCTCCTTCTCGGTTCACGCGGTGTGCGGGGTGATGAGGCTACAGGGCACGCCCCGGCGTTCGTCACGCAGTGTCAGCCTGCGCGGCGAACCGGGCCTTGGCCTCGTCGATCTTCCTGCCGTAGTGGACGGAGGCCCACCACAGCGCGGCGAACATCACCCCGAGGAAGAACATCGTGGGGACGACGAAACCGGAAGCGATGAGTCCGATCTGGAGCGCCCAGCCCATCACCACGCCGCCCGGCCGGGTCGCCAGGCCGCACAGCACCAGGCACAGGAACATGGCGATGCCGCTGACCGTCCAGACCGTCGACATCGACAGGTCGGGGTCCTTCATCGCGACCAGACCGGCGAAGCCGATGACGAAGAACTCGCCGATCAGGGTCGAAGCACAGAGCGTACGCATGGGGGATCAGCCCCTCCCCAGGAGCAGTCGGGCCTCGCCGACGGTGATGACGGATCCGGTGACGAGCACGCCGCCGCCCGCGAACTCGCCCTCCTCCTCGGCCAGCGTGATCGCCGCCTCCAGCGCGTCCGGCAGCCTCGGCTCCACCTGGACCCGTTCCTCGCCGAAGACCTCGACGGCGATGCCCGCCAGCTCATCCGCGTCCATCGCGCGGTGGCTGGAGTTCTGGGTGACGACGACCTCCGCGAAGACCGGCTCGAAGGCCTCCAGCAGCCCGCGCACGTTCTTGTCGCCGCTGGCCCCGACGACCCCGATGAGCCGGCTGAACTGGAAGGCCTCGCCGACCGCCTCGGCGGCGGCCCGGGCGCCCGCCGGGTTGTGCGCGGCGTCGAGGACGACGGTGGGCGACCGCCGTACGACCTCCAGCCGCCCCGGCGAGGCGACGGCGGCGAAGGCCTTGCGCACGGTGTCGATGTCCAGCGGCTCGGGCCGCTGCGCGCCCACGCCGAAGAACGCCTCCACGGCGGCCAGCGCGACGGCGGCGTTGTGCGCCTGGTGGGCGCCGTGCAGCGGGAGGTACACCTCCGTGTACTCACCGCCGAGCCCGCGCAGCGTCAGCAGCTGCCCGCCGACGGCGACCTGCCGCGCCACCACCCCGAACTCCAGGCCCTCGCGGGCCACGGTCGCATCCACGTCCACGGCCTTCTTCAGCAGCACCTGGGCCGCGTCCACCGGCTGCTGGGCCATGATCACTGTGGCGCCGGCCTTGATGATCCCGGACTTCTCCCCGGCGATCTCGCCGGGCGTCCCGCCGAGCCGGTCGGTGTGGTCGAGGTCGATCGGCGTCACGACGGCCACGTCACCGTCGATGACGTTCGTGGCGTCCCAGCTCCCGCCCATGCCCACCTCGACGACGGCGACGTCGACCGGCGCGTCGGCGAAGGCGGCGTACGCCATCCCGGTCAGCACCTCGAAGAAGGACAGCCGGTACTCCTGCTGGGCGTCCACCATCTCGACGTAGGGCTTGACGTCCTGGTACGTCTCGACGAACCGCTCGGCGGAGATCGGCGCCCCGTCCAGGCTGATCCGCTCGGTGATGGACTGCACGTGGGGCGAGGTGTACCGCCCGGTCCGCAGGTCGAAGGCGCCCAGCAGGGCCTCGATCATGCGGGCGGTGGAGGTCTTGCCGTTGGTGCCCGTGAGGTGGATCGAGGGGTACGACCGCTGCGGATCGCCGAGCACGTCCATCAGCGCGGAGATGCGGGTGACGGACGGCTCCAGCTTGGTCTCGCCCCAGCGCGTCGCGAGCTCCGCCTCGACCTCCCGCACCGCCTTGTCGACCTCGGGGTCCGTGGGGCGCGCCGGCGCGTCGGCCTGCTGGGGGCCGCCCTGCGTCCGCAGGGTGCGGCTGCCGGCCTCGATCACCGCGAGGTCCGGGTCGCGGGAGGTTTCCGCCTCGACGATGTCCTCGAAGGACTCGAAGGGGTCGAGGGGGTCGAGGGGGTCGGGCTGGTCGTTGCTGCCGGGGATGTCGCTCACGAGGTCAGTCTACGGAGCGGGGCTGACAAAGGTCGGGGGTGGCTGTCCCGTCGTTCGGCTGCGGGTCGAGGGGGCTGGTCGCGCCCGCGCGGCGGAGCCGCACCTCGATACAGCCCCGTGCCCCTGAGGGCGTCCAGGGCCCGGCGGTGACATGGCACCGCGCCCTTGAGGGGCGTGAGGGTCCCCGGCGCCTACCGGGCACCGGGGACCCTCACCCTCGTGACGACACTCACGCCTGCGGCAGGCGCTCCAGCTGGGCCTGGATGCGTGCGATGTCCTCGTCCGCCTTGGCGAGGCGGGTGCGGATCTTGTCGACGACGTGGTCCGGGGCCTTGGCCAGGAACGCCTCGTTGCCGAGCTTGGCCGTGGCCTGCGCCTTCTCCTTCTCGGCGGCCGCGAGGTCCTTGGCGAGCCGCTTGCGCTCCGCCGCGACGTCGATCACGCCGGACAGGTCCAGCGCGACCTCGACGCCCGCCACCGGCAGCGTCGCCGTCGCCGCGAAGCCCTCGCCCTCGGGCTGGAGCCGCAGCAGCTGGCGGATGGCGGCCTCGTGCCCGGCCAGCGCCGTGCCGTGGAGGGTCAGCCGGGCCGGGACCCGCTGGCCGGGCTGCAGGCCCTGGTCGGCGCGGAAGCGGCGGACCTCGGTGATGACCGACTGGAGCGTGCCGATCTCCCGCTCGGCGTCCGCGTCCCGGAAGCCGGAATCAGTCGGCCACTGGGCGATGACGACCGACTCCCCACCGGTCAGCGTGGTCCACAGCGTCTCCGTGACGAAGGGGACCACCGGGTGCAGCAGGCGCAGGGTGACGTCCAGGACCTCGCCCAGGACCCGCTTGCTGACCTCGGCGGCCTCGCCGCCCGCCTGGAAGGTGGTCTTGGACAGCTCGACGTACCAGTCGAACACCTCGTCCCACGCGAAGTGGAACAGCGCGTCCGACAGCTTCGCGAACTGGTAGTCCTCGTAGAACGCGTCGACCTCGGCGACCACCGAGTTCAGGCGCGAGAGGATCCAGCGGTCCGTCGAGGACATCCTCGCCGGGTCCGGCAGCGGGCCGTCCACCGTCGCGCCGTTCATCAGCGCGAAGCGGGTGGCGTTCCAGATCTTGTTGGCGAAGTTGCGGGAGCCCTGGACCCAGTCCTCGCCGATCGGGACGTCGACGCCGGGGTTGGCGCCGCGCGCGAGCGTGAAGCGCAGGGCGTCGGAGCCGTACTTGTCCATCCAGTCCAGCGGGTTGACGACGTTGCCGAAGGACTTGGACATCTTCTTGCCGTTCTGGTCACGGACCATGCCGTGCAGCGCGATGGTGTGGAACGGCGGGGTGCCGTCCATCGCGTACAGCCCGAACATCATCATCCGGGCGACCCAGAAGAAGAGGATGTCGTAGCCGGTGACCAGGACGGAGTTCGGGTAGAACTTCGCGAGCGACTCGGTCTCCTCGGGCCAGCCCAGCGTGGAGAACGGCCACAGGCCGGACGAGAACCAGGTGTCGAGGACGTCGGAGTCCTGGCGCCAGCCCTCACCGCTCGGCGGCTCCTCGTCGGGGCCGACGCAGACGACCTCGCCCTGCGGGCCGTACCAGACCGGGATGCGGTGGCCCCACCACAACTGCCGCGAGATGCACCAGTCGTGGAGGTTGTCGACCCAGTCGAAGTACCGCTTCTCCATCTCCTGCGGGTGGATGGCGACCTTGCCCTCGCGGACCGCGTCGCCGGCGGCCTTGGCGAGCGGGCCGACCTTGACCCACCACTGCATGGACAGGCGCGGCTCGATGGTGGTCTTGCAGCGCGAGCAGTGGCCGACGGAGTGGACGTAGGGCCGCTTCTCGGCGACGATCCGGCCCTCGGCGCGCAGCGCGGCGACGATGGCGGAGCGGGCCTCCAGCCGGTCCAGGCCCTGGAAGGGGCCGTGGGCGGTGATGACCGCGTGCTCGTCCATGACCGTGATGGCGGGCAGGTCGTGGCGCTGGCCGATCTCGAAGTCGTTCGGGTCGTGCGCCGGGGTCACCTTGACGGCGCCCGTGCCGAACTCGGGGTCGACGTGCTCGTCCGCGACGACCGGGATGGAACGGTCGGTCAGCGGCAGCTTGATGAGCTTGCCGACGAGGTGCCTGTACCGCTCGTCCTCGGGGTGAACGGCGACGGCGGTGTCACCGAGCATGGTCTCGGCACGGGTGGTGGCGACGACGATGGTGTCGTCCCCGTCGCCGTACTTCATGGAGACGAGCTCGCCGTCGTCGTCCTGGTACTCGACCTCGATGTCCGAGATGGCGGTCAGACAGCGGGGGCACCAGTTGATGATGCGCTCGGCGCGGTAGATCAGCTCGTCGTCGTGGAGCCGCTTGAAGATGGTCTGGACGGCCTTGGACAGGCCCTCGTCCATCGTGAACCGCTCACGCGACCAGGCGACGCCGTCACCCAGGCGCCGCATCTGGCCGGAGATCTGCCCGCCGGACTCGGCCTTCCACCGCCAGACCCGCTCGACGAAGGCCTCGCGGCCGAGGTCGTGGCGGGACTTGCCCTCCTTGGCCAGCTCCCGCTCGACGACGTTCTGCGTGGCGATGCCGGCGTGGTCCATGCCGGGCTGCCACAGCGCCTCGTACCCCTGCATCCGCTTGCGGCGGACGAGGGCGTCGATGAGCGTGTGCTCGAAGGCGTGCCCGAGGTGCA
Organism: Streptomyces chromofuscus; assembly: GCF_015160875.1. Classification (NCBI taxonomy): domain Bacteria; kingdom Bacillati; phylum Actinomycetota; class Actinomycetes; order Kitasatosporales; family Streptomycetaceae; genus Streptomyces; species Streptomyces chromofuscus. The sequence goes on from NZ_CP063374.1 coordinate 2,831,494, forward strand.
GGCTGCCGGTGACGTTCGGCGGCGGGATGACGATGGTGTACGGCGGCTTGTCGCTCTTCGCGTCCGCCTCGAAGTAACCCCGCTCCACCCAGCGCTCGTACAGCGGCCCCTCTACGTCGGCCGGCGCGTACTGGGTCGGCAGTTCGGTGTCGGGCGCTGGTGGCTGCTGCTGAGCGTTCTCGGTCACCCGCTCAGTTTAGGGGTGTCACGGGGTGGTCCCGAAACACGATTCTTTGTAACGGCTCCCACCCCGATGCGGTGCGATTCCTGTGACTGCGCCAGGATGTCGTGAACACATAAGCATCTGGAGGGGAAGCCAGGAATGAGTTACAACCAGCCGGGCCCGTACGGCGGGCAGCCCCAGCAGCCCGGACCGTACGGCCAGCCGGGTCCGTACGGCCAGCAGCCGCAGGCGCCCCAGCCCGGCTACGGCTACCCCCAGCAGCCAGGCCAGCCGCAGCCGGGGTACGGCTACCCGCAGCAGGCTCCGCAGGGCGTCCCGCCCCAGCAGCCCCCGTACGGCCAGCAGCCCCCGTACGACCAGCAGCCGCCCTACGGCCAGGCTCCGTACGGATCCGGTCCGATGCCCCCGGCGCCGGGCGGCGGCAAGAAGAAGACCGGGCTCGTCATCGGCGCGGTGGCGGTCGTGGCGGCGATCGCGGTCGGCGCGTACTTCGTGCTCGGCGGGGGCGGTGGCAACGGCTCAGACATCGCGGACGACGGCCCGCACAAGCTCACGACGCCGGCGACGGTGCTCGGCGAGTACAAGAAGGGCAGCGGCGACAGCTCGGACGCCGCGATGAGCGAGTCCGACCTGAAGGATGCCGAGAAGTGGGGCGTCAAGAACCCCAAGGATGTGAACGCGAACTACCAGGCGGGGGCGGACGGAAGTAACCCGTTGGCCGGGAAGCTCCTCTCGTTCGGCGGCGTCTACGGCGAGATCGAAGACCCCGAGAAGGTGGTCGACGCGCTCTTCGCCTACATGAAGAAGGACGCCGCGGGCGAGGACGTCACGTTCGAGGGTGAGCCGAAGGCGTACACCCCCGAGGGCCTCGACGGTGCCATCCTCAAGTGTCAGGTGGCCAACATGAAGAACACCGAGGCCTCGGCGGGCGAACCCACCGAGATGAAGATGACCTACTGCGTCTGGGGTGACCACAGCACCGTCGGCTTCGTCCTGCCCATGGAGTTGTCCGACGTCGCCGCGGGCAAGAGCACGGACGCAGAAGAGGCGGCCGAGATCACCGCCAAGCTGCGCAAGGAAGTCCGCGTCAAGGCCTGACGCCACCTCAGCCGAGAAGGGGCCCCGGTCGACCGACCGGGGCCCCTTCTCGTCACGCGGCGTCAGCTGTCACGCGGACTTCTGCTCGCCCGGCCCCCGCCCCCGCGCGTCCCGCGGGATCAAAGTCGGGTTGACGTTGGAGTGGACGACGTCCGCGGTGATGACGACGCGGGCGACGTCCTTGCGGGACGGGACCTCGTACATCACGGACATCAGCACCTCCTCCATGATGGCGCGCAGGCCGCGGGCGCCGGTCTGGCGGAGGATGGCCTGGTCGGCGATGGCCTCGAGCGCCTCGCGTTCGAAGTCCAGCTCCACGCCGTCGAGTTCGAACAGGCGCTGGTACTGCTTCACCAGGGCGTTGCGCGGCTCGACCAGGATCTGCAGCAGCGCCTCACGGTCGAGGTTGTGCACGGACGTGATCACCGGCAGGCGGCCGATGAACTCCGGGATCATGCCGAACTTGACCAGGTCCTCCGGCATGACGTCCTGGAACTGGTCCTTGGCCTCCAGCTCGCGCTTGGAGCGGATCGTCGCGCCGAAGCCGATGCCCTTCGCGCCCGCCCGGGACTCGATGATCTTCTCCAGCCCGGCGAAGGCGCCGCCCACGATGAACAGCACGTTCGTCGTGTCGATCTGGATGAACTCCTGGTGCGGGTGCTTGCGGCCGCCCTGCGGCGGCACGGAGGCCGTGGTGCCCTCCAGGATCTTCAGCAGGGCCTGCTGCACGCCCTCGCCGCTGACATCGCGTGTGATGGAGGGGTTTTCACTCTTCCGCGCGACCTTGTCGATCTCGTCGATGTAGATGATCCCGGTCTCGGCCTTCTTGACGTCGTAGTCGGCCGCCTGGATCAGCTTCAGCAGGATGTTCTCGACGTCCTCGCCGACGTAGCCCGCCTCCGTCAGCGCCGTCGCGTCGGCGATCGCGAACGGGACGTTGAGCATGCGCGCGAGGGTCTGCGCCAGGAGGGTCTTGCCGGAGCCCGTGGGGCCCAGCAGCAGAATGTTGGACTTCGCCAACTCGATGGCGTCGTCGCGGCCTTGCGCGCCGCCGTTCTCCCCGGCCTGGACGCGCTTGTAGTGGTTGTAGACGGCGACGGAGAGGGCCTTCTTCGCCGCCTCCTGGCCGACCACGTAGCCCTCGAGGAACTCGTAGATCTCGCGCGGCTTGGGCAGCTCCTCCCAGCGCACCTCGCTGGTCTCCGCGAGCTCTTCCTCGATGATCTCGTTGCAGAGATCGATGCACTCGTCGCAGATGTACACACCGGGGCCTGCGATGAGCTTCTTGACCTGCTTCTGGCTCTTGCCGCAGAACGAGCACTTGAGCAGATCGCCGCCGTCACCGATGCGTGCCACGGTGTGCTTCCCCTTCGCCTGGGAGACGACTGGACTGGTCCAGCGGCTCCTGGTGCTGCCTTATGTCCGACGGTACCTTGCCGAGCCCCCCGTTCGGGCCCCCCTTGGCACGGTTCACTTTGACGTGCACCTTGCCACGCACAGTGTCACACCGTGCCAAGGAGCGGCGTACATTACAGGATCCGCGTCAGCGGACCGATGCGTTGTTCATCTTGCGCGTCGAGATGATCTGGTCGATCAGGCCGTACTCCAGCGCGTCCTCGGCGGTGAGGATCTTGTCGCGCTCGATGTCCTCGCGGATCTTCTCGATCGACTGGGTGGAGTGCTTGGCGAGCATCTCCTCCAGCTGCGAGCGCATCCGCAGGATCTCGTTCGCGGCGATCTCCAGGTCGGAGACCTGGCCACGCCCGGTCTCGCTGTACGGCTGGTGGATCAGCACGCGCGCGTTCGGCAGCGCCATGCGCTTGCCGGGCGTACCGGCGGCCAGCAGCACGGCCGCGGCGGAGGCCGCCTGGCCCATGCAGACCGTCTGGATGTCCGGCTTGACGAACTGCATCGTGTCGTAGATCGCCGTCAGCGCGGTGAAGGATCCGCCGGGGCTGTTGATGTAGACCGAGATGTCCCGGTCGGGGTCCATCGACTCCAGGCACAGCAGCTGCGCCATGACGTCGTTGGCGGAGGCGTCGTCGATCTGGACGCCGAGGAAGATCACGCGCTCCTCGAAGAGCTTCGCGTACGGGTCGTACTCGCGGATGCCCTGGGAGGTGCGCTCCACGAAGCGCGGGATGACGTAGCGGGACTCGGCCTGCGGGCCGGTGTACTCGGCGCGCACACGGTCGTAGATGCCGCTGCCGGGGAAGTCGTTCACGGTGTCTCCTGAAAGGGGCTGGGGCGGTGGCTGGGGGCGCTGGGCGGCATACGGGACCCTGAAGGGGCCGTACGCCCCTAGGAGGCCGCCCCGGTGCCGCCGCCGCCCGGCATGCCGGCAGCCGTGGGAATGACGTCGTCGATGAGGCCGTACTCCTTGGCCTCGAAGGCGTCGAACCAGCGGTCACGGTCGGAGTCGCGGGTGATCTGCTCCACCGACTGGCCCGTGTGCTGGGAGGTCAGCTCAGCCATGCGCTTCTTGGTGTGCAGCAGCCGCTCGGCGTGGATCTTGATGTCCGAGGCCGACCCCGCCAGACCGGCGGAGGGCTGGTGGATCAGGATCTCGGCGTTCGGCAGCGCGAAGCGCTTGCCGGGGGTGCCGGCGCTGAGCAGGAACTGGCCCATGGAGGCGGCGAGGCCCATGGCGATCGTCACCACGTCGTTCTTGATGAACTGCATGGTGTCGTAGATCGCCATGCCGGCCGTGATCGAGCCGCCGGGGCTGTTGATGTACAGGTAGATGTCCTTGTCCGGGTCCGCGGCAAGGAGCAGCAGCTGCGCGGTGATCTTGTTCGCGATGTCGTCGTCGACCGGCTGGCCGAGGAAGATGATCCGCTCGTTGAGCAGCCGGTTGTAGACCTGGTCGCCGAGGCCACCACCGATGGAAGGCTCGCCGGCGGCGGAGGGCATCAGATTCGTCACGTATCCACCTGCTCGTCTTGCGACGGCGCGCGGCCGTCTCACGTGTCGTATTCATGGACCCTAACGCGCGGGTCCCTTCGGGGAATCCCGGAGAGGTGACTGTTCGCTGTGAGCGCAGGGTCGCCGGCCGGTTGCCCGGCCGTAAGCAAAAGGGCCCCGGGCGTGATGCTCTCCCGGGGCCCTTCCTACGGCTGTCTACGCCTCGTCGTCCTTCTTGTCACCCTCGGTGACCTCGGCGGACTGCTCGGTCTCGGCCTCGTCCTCGTCCTCGTCCTCGAGGTCGACGATCTCGCCGTTGGTGTCCTTGACCGTGGCGGCCTCGACGACGACCGCGAGGGCCTTGCCGCGGGCGACCTCGCCGACCAGGAGCGGGACCTGGCCCTGCTCGACGACGGCCTGGGCGAACTGGTCGGGGGACATGCCGGAGGAGGCCGCGCGCCGCATGAGGTGCTCGGTCAGCTCGTCCTGGTTGACGTTGAGCTTCTCCTGCTTGACCAGCTCGTCGAGGACGAACTGGGTCTTGATGCCCTTGACCGCCGCCTCGCGGGTCTCGGTCTCGAACTCCTCGGCGGTCTTGCCCTGGATCTCCAGGTACTTGTCGAGGGTCAGACCCATCTGGCCGAGCTGGTGGTGCTCCAGGTTGTGCTTGCGGGTGTTGATCTCGTCCTCGAGGAGCTTCTCGGGGACGGGCACCTCGACGAGCTCCAGCAGCTTCTCCAGGACGCGCTCCTGGGCCTGCGTGGCCTGGTCGAACTGCTTCATGTTCGCCAGCCGCTTGCGGCTGTCGGCCTTCAGCTCGTCCAGCGTGTCGAACTCGGAGGCGAGCTGCGCGAAGTCGTCGTCCAGCTCGGGCAGTTCCCGCTTGGCGACCTGGGTGACCTTGACGGTGACCTCGGCCTCACGGCCGGCCGCGGAGCCGCCCTTGAGCTCGGAGGTGAAGGTGGCCTCCTCGTTGGCCGCCAGACCCTTCACGGCGTCGTCGATGCCGTCCAGCAGCTCACCGGAGCCGATGGTGTAGGAGACGCCGCTCGCGACGCCGTCCTCGAGGACCTCGCCGTCGACCTTGGCCTCCAGGTCGATCGTGACGACGTCGCCGTCCTCGGCGGCGCGCTCGACCGGCGTGGTGGAGGCGAAGCGCTCACGGAGCTGCTCGACCGACTTGTCGATGTCCTCGTCGGTGACCTCGACCGCGTCGACCTCGACCTCGATGCCGGAGTAGTCCGGGATCTCGATGACCGGGCGGACGTCGACCTCGGCGGTGAAGGCCAGCAGCTCGTTGTCCTTCAGCTCGGTGATGTCGACCTCGGGCTGGCCCAGGACGTTGAGCTCGGCCTCGTTGACGGCCTCCGTGTAGAACTTCGGCAGCGCGTCGTTGACGGCCTCCTCCAGTACGGCGCCACGGCCGAACCGCTGGTCGATCACCCGGGCCGGGATCTTGCCCTTGCGGAAGCCCTTCACCGTGACCTGCTGGTTGATCTTCTTGTACGCCGCGTCGAGGCTGTCCTTGAGCTCCTCGAAGGGCACCTCGACAGTGAGCCGAACCCGGGTCGGGTTCAGGTTCTCCACGGCGCTCTTCACGGTTCGGTCTCCTTGTGGCTGACTTCTGGGGTTCTGCCGGGACCCGACGGGTCCGGCGGATGTGGCCGCCCGGAGGACTTCAGTGATGAGACACACGGGCGTGCAGCTTGCATAGTAACGGCAGCGGGTACACGGCCCAAAAGGCGATCACGCGTGGTGATCGGGTGACTGGTCGGGGTGGCGGGATTTGAACCCACGGCCTTCCGCTCCCAAAGCGGACGCGCTACCAAGCTGCGCCACACCCCGTCTGGTGCGACACGTAGGGTACATGCCCGCAGGCAGCGGGGCTGCCGCATTTCCCGAGGGCCACGCGATGTCGGCCCGCCGCCGGCCTCCGGACGGAACGGGGTGTGCGGTGAGGGGGGCCGACCCGCTACGATGCCTGCAGTGCCGCGGGCGACTGACCTGCGGCGCGTCGTGTGCGGGCGTAGCTCAATGGTAGAGCCCCAGTCTTCCAAACTGGCTACGCGGGTTCGATTCCCGTCGCCCGCTCTGCCCGCTCAGGGCCCGGCAGGAGGTTCGATCTCCTGTTCGGGCCCTGAGGCGTTTCCGGGCGGCAGCGTTTCCGGACCGCACCGGGGACCGTCAGAAGCTGATCGAGTTGATCGTTTCGGCTATCGAATCGAGGAAGCGGTTGATCGACGGCGCCATGCCGGTCGAGGCGAGGAAGAAGCCGAAGAGGATCGCCACGACGGCGGGACCCGCCTTGATCGAGCCCCCTCGCATCATCACCACCAGGATGATCGCCAACAGCAGCACCACTGACAGTGAAATGGCCACAACTGATCACACCCTCGGTCGGTCCGCTCTCCCGGCCGGGGGACACGAGCCCGCACACCCCCGCCAGAACCATCGTGCCACCAACAGGCCCGCCGTATGCGGCGCGTGACGTAACGCCGACCACACCCGCGCCGCACCCCGGCGTGTTCGGCCGGGTTCCGCACGCCCACCGCGTGCGCTTCGCAGGGGAATTGACGGTCAGTCGCCTCGGGAATTCGACGCGATCGTTTCCACACCCACACATCGACGCACACAACCTGCATGCCGGTATTTCCAATTGCCCGTTTTCTCGGCTTTCCGAGGTTTCTCGCTATCCAAAGCGAGATGGTGGACAGCTGAACGCGGAATGACGAGGAGGGTTTTACGACAGGCCGCAGCCGGGGCTAGGGTGCCGCAGATGTCTCAGGCACAGGTCAAGCAGCGCGATGCCTTCTTCGACAACGCCAAGTACCTGGCGATCGTCCTGGTGGCGGTGGCGCACTCGTGGGAGCCGTTGAAGGGGGACAGCCGGATCCTGGAGAGCGTGTACAGAGTCGTGTACGCGTTCCACATGCCGGCTTTCATCGTCATCTCCGGCTACTTCTCACGCAGTTTCGACATGCGTCCCGACCGGCTGAAGCGACTGATCACCGGCGTCGCGGTGCCGTACATCGTCTTCGAGACCGCTTATCCGCTCTTCACGCGTGTCGTCGCCGATGATCCGAGCCAGGAGATCAGTCTGCTGGACCCCTGGTATCTGACCTGGTTCCTGTGCGCGCTGTTCATCTGGCGACTCACCACCCCCGTCTGGAAACTGGTGCGTCGGCCGCTGCCTGTCGCGCTCGCCGTCGCCATGCTGGCGTCCGTCTCGCCGCAGATCGGGGACGACCTGGACCTTCAGCGGGTGCTGCAGTTCCTGCCGTACTTCGTGCTGGGCCTGTGCATGAAACCGGAGCACTTCCACCTGGTGCGCCGGCGGTCGGTGCGGATCCTGGCGGTGCCCGTGTGCGCGGCCGCGTCGGCGTTCGGCTGGTGGACGGTGCCGCGCATGGACACCGCGTGGTTCTTCCACCGGGACGCCGCGCAGCAGCTGGGCGCGCCCTGGTGGGCCGGGCCGGTGATGGTGCTCGCGATGTTCGGCTGCTCGCTGCTGCTGACCGCCTGCTTCTTCGCCTGGGTGCCCGGCCGGCACGCGTGGTTCACCGCACTGGGCGCGGGCACCCTGTACGGCTATCTGCTGCACGGCTTCCTGGTGAAGGCCGGTGACTACCGCGGCTGGTTCGAGCAGGACTGGCTGCACCGGCCGCTCGGCCAGGTCCTCGTGAGCGGCCTCGCGGCCGTCGCCGTCACGCTGCTGTGCACCAAGCCCGTACAGCGGGTGTTCCGGTTCGCGGTGGAGCCGAAGATGGCGTGGGCGTTCCGGCAGGACGCGGCCCAGGGGGCGCGGGAGCGGGAGCGCGGGAAGACGACCGGGCGGGCCCCGGAGAGGGCCGCGGAGAAGGCCTCGGTGGGCTGACCGCGCCTTCCGGGTGGCGCGGACTGCTCTCGCGCGGGTGTGGGCCGTCCGTGGTCTCTCGCGCCCACGCGGCGGGGCCGCACTTCGATACGGCCCCGCCACACGGGGGAGTCAGTCCCCCTTGAGGTGTCTCATCAGGCGCTCGAAGTCCTGCCAGCCGGACAGGTCCGACGGGTCGCCCGGCAGCGGGTAGTACAGCGCCGGGCGGGTGCGCGGGCCGAGTTCGCGCGGGGGCTCGGACAGCGGGGTGCGCCGGGCCCGGTCGCCGGGCATCGTGCGGACCTCCTCGGCGCCCAGCACGAACGCGTACGGCACGCCCGGGCCCTCGAAGCGGGGCGGTACGGACAGGTCGCGGCGGGCCCGGCGGATCTGGACCAGCATCGACTGCAGGTCGTGCCTGGTGGCGAGGGCCTCCGCCGCGGCGGGCACGGCGTCGGCCGGTACCTCCTCGCCGGGGCCGTAGCCGAACGCCAGGGTGACGTCCTCCTCCACGCCCGCCTTGGTCCGGGTGATGCGCACCGTCGCGAGCCCGGGGCGTTCGGGAGTGCCGACGACCACCAGCCAGGTCGCCTCGGGAGTGCGCTCGTGGGCCACGTCGGTCAGCTGCCGCAGCGACCAGGGCAGGTTGGCGGGCTCCTCGGTGCCCCAGCCGGCCGGCGGGTCCCCGGTGATCTCCCGCCAGACGGCCTCCACGGCGCCGCCGAGCACGAGGCGGTCGTCTGCCGGGTGGACGGTGCGGAAGGAGAGCGCGAGCTGGCGTTCGCCGGTGTCGGCGATGTTCTCGCCGAAGGTGCGGGCGGCCGGGGTGCGCGGGTCCTCCGGGGTCGCCTCCGGGGACTCCACGGTCACGAAGAGGCCGTTGTCCCAGCGCAGGACGGCGCCGGACAGGCCGTCGTAGTAGCCGTCCCGCTCGTCCTGCACGACCCAGCGCGAGGGCCAGCCCGGCAGGGCGTTGCGGACGGCCGGGGACATGCGGGTGCCCGCCGGGGTGACGATCTGCAGGCCGCGTTCGGCCGCCGCTGCGGCGCGGAAGGCGTCCGCGAGCCAGGCGGTCATCGCGACGACCGGGCGGTCCTGGATGACGACGGCGACCTTGTCGGTGAGGACGTCGACGGCGGGCTGGGCGGCGGCCGGGGCGGGCACGACGCTGACGCCGTCCGTCCTGACCACGGCCATCGAGCGCGCGGCCTCGCGCGGCCAGGCGGTGCCGCCGACGAGCGTGGCCAGCCGGGCGGCGAACGTCCCGGCGAGTTCCTCGGCCTCCTTCACGCCGGTGGTGGCGCGGGCCTCGGTCCACCAGTACGGCGTCTGCGGCTCGCGCGCTCCGAGCAACCGCTGGGCCTCGCCGCGGACCTGCACGAGCAGCGGGGCCTCGATGGAGACGAGGGGGCGGCCCTGTTCGTCGCACAGCCGCACCACGGCTCCGTCGCCCTCGGCGCCCACCAGCTTGTCGGGGCCGCCGGAGAGCAGGCCCGCGAGCACGCTCAGCGGGTCGGGCATCTTCTTGGTGAGGGCGATGACGTCCTTGGTCATGGGTTCGCCGGCCATCACCAGCGCCGTCGCACCCGACTCGCGCAGGCTCTGCAGCAGCGGCTCGTACAGGCCGCGGGAGGCGCCCGCGACGCGTCGGGTCAGGACGAAGTGCAGGCCGATGTCGACGGCGGAGGGGATGTACGGCACGAAGGGCGCGAGCGGCTGCTGGCCCGCGGTGGTCAGAACGTCGTAGTCGTCGACCAGGATCACGATGCGCGGGCCGGAGAAGCTGCCCGGCTCCAGGTCCTCGCCGTCGGCGCCCTCGTCGGGCAGCCGCTTCTCCAGCTCCGAGGCGATCCCGGCGGCGAGGCCGGCGCACAGCTTGGCGTTGTAGGCGTAGCCGCCCCGGTACTCCTCGGGGACGGCGCCGCGCAGTCCGCGGCGCGGGTCGAAGACGCCGAAGACGAGCTCGTCGTCGCCGTAGCGCTCGATCAGACCCTGGACGATCACCTTGAGCAGGTTGGTCTTGCCGCACTCGCTGTCGCCCATGATCAGCATGTGCTGGTCGTGCCGGAACAGGTCGAGCAGGACCGGGGCGAGCTGGGTCTGGTCCAGGCCGATGGGGACGCGGCGCGGTTCGGCGGCCGGCGTCGGCAGCTGCCGCGGCTCCAGGACGTGCGGCAGCACCCGCACCGGCTGGGCGACGTCACCGGTCCAGGTGGCCCGGACCGTGCGGGCGGTGCGCTCCAGGACCGCCCCGAGGTCGGCGGTGTCGGCGACGCCGTCGGTGCGGGGCAGCGCGACCTGCGCGAACAGCTTGCCGTCGGTGAGGACGCGGCCCTTCTCCTCCGGCGAGAGGGTCTGGGCGAGCTTGCGGTCGATGCTGGACTCGCTCGGGTCGTTCAGGCGCAGCTCGACGCGGGTGCCGAACTGGGACTGGGTGGCGATGCGCACGTCGTTCCAGCGCAGCATGCCCGCGACGACGTGGATGCCGTAGCCGCTGCCGCGCTTGAGGATGTCCGCGACCGCGTCGTCCAGTTCCTCGAAGTCGTCGCGCAGCGCGCCGAAGCCGTCGATGAGCAGCACGATCTCCGTGGAGGCCAGCTCGGTGACGCGGCCCGCGGCGCGCAGGGTGCGCAGCTGTTCCAGCGAGTCGATCGAGTGGATGCGGAAGAGCTCCTCGCGCTGGTCGAGCATGGCCCGCACCGAGTCGATCGTGCGCGCGGCCCGTTCCCGGTCGGCGCGGCCGGCGACGCCGCCGACGTGCGGCAGTCCGGACAGCGCCTGGAGGCCGCCGCCGACCAGGTCGAGGCCGTAGATCCCCACCTCCTGCGGGGTGTGCGTCAGCGACAGGGACAGGGCGAGGCTGCGCAGCAGGGTCGTCTTGCCGGACTGCGGGCCACCGATGACGGCCGCGTGGCCGCCGGCCAGGGTCAGGTCCAGGTACCACTGGCCCTGCCACTGCTTGGTGGGGTCGTCGAGGACGCCGAGCGGCACCCGCAGCGGGCCGCTCCGCTTGGCCAGTTGCATGCCGCGCGGCCCGACCTCCACGGGGCCGGCGACCTTGTCCAGGGCGACGGCGGCGGGCAGCGGGGGCAGCCAGATCTGCCGCACCGGGCGGGCGCCGAAGCCCTCGATCTGCTCGATCATCACGCCCATCTCGGTGGGCCCGGTCTCGCGGCGCCGCATCTTCGGCTGCTCCTCGCTCGCCGCGCCCGAGTCCTCGCCGAGCGTGTTGTACGCCTCGTAGGGCAGGGCCAGCGGGCCGGTTTCCTCGGTGTCGCGCTGCACGGGGCCGCTGTAGGCGCCGGAGACGTAGCTCGCCTTGAACCGCTCGTAGTGGCTGGTGTCGACCTTGAGGTAGCCGAAGCCGGGCAGCGGCGGCAGGTGGAAGGCGTCCGTGGTGTCCAGCACGGTCCGGGACTCGTCGGCGGAGAAGGTGCGCAGGCCCAGCCGGTACGACAGGTAGGTGTCCAGGCCCTTGAGCTTGCCGCCCTCGATGCGCTGGCTGGACAGCAGCAGGTGCACGCCGATGGACCGGCCGATGCGGCCGATGGACAGGAACAGGTCGATGAAGTCCGGCTTGGCGGTGAGGAGTTCGCCGAACTCGTCGATCACCACGAACAGGTGCGGCAGCGGCTCCAGGTCGGGGCGCTTCTCGGCGCGCAGCGCGGCGTAGTGGCCGATGTCGGCGACGTTGCCGGCGCTCTTGAGCACCTGCTGGCGGCGCTTGACCTCGCCGGCCAGGGAGGAGTGCACGCGTTCGACCAGGCCCGCCTGGTTCTCCAGGTTGGTGATCACACCGGCGACGTGCGGCAGGTCGGCGAACGGGGCGAAGGTGGCGCCGCCCTTGTAGTCGACGAGGACCAGGGCGAGGTCCTCCGGCGGGTGGGTGGCGACCAGGGCGAGGACGAGGGTGCGCAGCAGCTCGGACTTGCCGGAGCCGGTGGCGCCGACGCACAGGCCGTGCGGGCCCATGCCGAGTTCGGAGGACTCCTTCAGGTCGAGCAGGACGGGCTCGCGGGAGTCGCTGACGCCGATCGGCACGCGCAGGAACGCCCGCTCACCGCGCGGCGCCCACAGCCGGTCCAGCTCGAGGCGGGCGACGTCGTCGATGCCGAGCATCTCGGCGAAGTCGACGGGGCCGGTCAGCGGAGCGTCGGCGCCCATGGAGTCGGCGGACAGCCTGAGCGGGGCCAGCATGCGGGCGAGGCCCTCGGCGAAGGCGGTGCCGACCTCGTCGACGGTGCCGTGGGCGCTGATCGGCTCGCTCTCGCGCAGGTCCTCGATGACGACGCGCTCGCCGTCGACGGTGATGCGCACGCCGACGCTGCCCGGTTCCTGCACCCGCTCGTCGAGCAGGTGGAGCACGCTGACGCCCATGTCACGCAGGCCGACCGCGTCGTCGGGGCGCGGCAGGTCCACGGCGTCGTCGCCGTGCGCGTCGGCGACGACGATCAGCCGGGAGCTCATGGCGAGGGCGTCCCGGCCGGACAGGCCGCGCCGCACCTCGGCCGCGTAGGAGGCGCGGCGGCGCAGCTCGGGGCCTGCTTGCCGGGCCAGTTGGGGCATGGAGGGGGCGATGCGGCGGGCGGCGACGGGCCCGTCGAACTGCTCGCCGTCGAGCAGGTGGGGCAGCCACTTGGCCCACTCCCAGTCGGCGACCCGGTCGCCGGGCGCGGCCAGCGCCATCGCCACGTCGTCGGGGGCGTGGGTGGCGGCGGCCTGCACCAGCAGGGCGCGGGCGACGCGGAGGGTGTCCTCGCGGCGGCCGATGACGCTGACGTTGCCGACCCGGTCCAGCGGGACGGTGAGCGGCAGTTCGGTGCCGGTGCCGAAGCGGGCGACCAGCGCGGAGGCCTCGTTCAGCATGAACTGGTCGGGCGGGGTGAGCACGGAGGAGCCCTGATCGCCGACCTTCAGGTCACGGACCGGCATCTCGCCGGTGCCGACGCGCACCCGCAGGAAGTCGCCGTCCATGCGGCGCCGCTCCCACAGCCGGGCGGGGTCGCGCACGATGTCGTAGAGCGCGTCCGGCGGCGGGTTGAGCACCTGGGCGCGTTCCCGGCGCTCGCGTTCCTCCGTCGACAGTTCCTCGCGCAGGTCCTCCAGATAGGCGAGATAGGCCTCCCGCTGGGTGCGGCGGGTGCGCTGGGCCTTGCCGCGCTGGGAGAAGACCAGGATCAGTGAGCCGACGATGGTGACGACGAGGATGATCGCGCCCAGCGCCGCGAACTGGCTGTTGCGCACGACCGTCATCATCACGACGGACGACATCACACCGGCGACGGGCAGCAGCGAGGTCGCGACCGAACCCGTCTTGCCGTCGGGCAGGTTGGGCGGGGCCTCGATGGTGCGCGGCGCGGGGGCGGCCGGGGGACGGGTGGTCCGGGCCGGGCGGTGGATCAGTCGGGTGCTCATCGTCCTTGCCTCTGGGGGTTCCCTTCCGGGGAGCTCAACGGCGCCGCTGGGACAGCTGGAAGACCTCCGCGGCCAAGCCCGCGGCGGCCTGCCGGGTGGGCCGCGCGAGCAGGTCGGTGCGGATGGTGCCGCCGGCCGCGAGATGCCGGTCGTACGGCAGGATGCGCACGCTCGCGCCGGTCGCCTTCAGCGGCTCGGCGGCCTTGGCGAGGTCGACGCCGGTGTGCGGGACCGTCTCGGTGAGCACGACGACCGTCGACGTCGTGATGTCGCGGGGCAGTCCGCGCATCCACTGGAGCACCGCGTGCGTGCTGGCGACGCCCTCCAGCGTGGCGGGCACGGTCAGCACCCGCGCCTGGGCGGCGGACAGCGCGGTACGGGCCACCTCGGCGGGCAGCGTCTCGCAGTCGACGACGGTCACCCCGAAGTAGCGGCGCAGCGACACCATCACGCGCTCGTAGGCCTTGGTGTCGAGCATGGCGCCGACCTGGCCCTGGCTGCCGGGCAACAGCCAGGCGTTGTCCGGCAGTTGGACCAGGTAGCCGGTGACGTCGAGCAGCGACATCTGCGGCTCGACGACGTCGGCGAGGTCGCCGGTGGTCCAGCGCAGGTTCTCCGCGCCGAGCCGCAGCGGCAGCGAGCCGAGCGCCGGGTCGGCCTCGACGACCAGGACCGGGTCCTGCCGGTAGTGGGCGTAGGCGGTGCCGAGCAGGGCGGCGACCGTCGTCTTGCCGGAGCCGCCGCGGATGGACGTCACCGCGATCTGCCGGCCGGTGGTGACGGCCTGCTGCAGCACCTCGGCGGTGGCGGTGGTCTCGGCGACCTCGCGGGCGGCCGAGGAGGAGACGGTGCGGCGTACGGCGCGCAGGGCACGGGCGGCGAACGGCTCGCCGCGGCGCGGCTTGAGCCCGGCGTCCGCGATCCGCTTGTCGACGGCCGGCCGGGAGTCGGGGGTGGTGCGGGAGGCGGGGGCGCGGCGGGCCGGGGCGGGCCGGGGCGTGGGCGCCGCCTGCTGCTGGGGGTGGGCGGGCGCCTGGGCCGGGTTCTGCTCGGCGTGGGGCTGGGGCTGGGCGGCTTGGGGCCGGCCCGGGTCGGCGTACGCCTGCTGGGGGTGGCCGTAGGGGGCTTGCTGCTGGGGGTGGCCGTAAGGGGTCTGCTGCTGCGGCGGGTAGCCGTAGGCAGCCGCGGGGCCGGGGCCGGACGGTTGGGCCTGCGGGTAGCCGTACGCCGGGTCCGGGCCGTGCTGCGGTGCCGGCCGGCCCGCGTGCTGCTGCGGCGGCTGGTGTCCCTGCGGCTGCTGCTGTTCCTGCTGTGGCTGCGGCTGCTGGTGTCCCTGCTGCGGCTGTGGCTGCGCCTGTTCCGGCACGCCGGACCGTTCCCCGGGCTGTTCCCCGGACCGTTCCCCGGGCTGGGCGCCCGGCTGTGCGGCACGCTGTCCGGCCGCGCCGGCCCTCAGGTCGCGCAGCACGTCGCCCTGCCAGTTGTCCCCGCTCGGCATGTCGCCCTTTCTCTCCCGCTTCTCTCCCGCCACGCTCCTGCCTCGTCGTCCCGCCCGGAGCGACGCGCGTCGGCGTCCGTATTCGAAGCCTCAGAACTTGTTGAGCAGTTGCCCGTAGATGCCGAACACCCCGACGGCGAGCGGGAAGAGCCCGATCACTCCGAGGGACTCGATCAGGTCGGCCAGCCGGCGCAGCCGCACCCGGACGTGCTCCGGCGGCTCGATCGCGAGGACCAGCAGCGGCAGCAGCGCGGCGACGGCCAGCAGGACCAGCGCGCCGACCCCGCCGGCGTGGTCCAGCCACAGCACCGCGAGCCGTACGAGGAGCAGGGCCGCCGCCCCGAACAGCGCCACGACCTCGGCGACCAGCGGGAAGGCCCGCGCCCGGGACAGCAGGACGACCGCGGTGAGCGAGGCCAGCACCACCGACCACCAGGCCGGATTCTCCCCCGTGATCAGCAGCCAGCCGCCGGCGGCGGCCGAGGCGGCGGTGACCACGGTGGCGAGGGCGAGGCCTCGGTGGGTGGCGGCGAGCGCGTTGCCGACCTCGTGCCGGCTCACCGAAGTGCCCGACGAGCGCCGGTCGTCGAGCCCGGTGAGACCCGAGGCCATCAGCGCGAAACGCGGCAACAGCCCGAGCAGCACCACGGAGAGGACCGCCATCACGGCGCCGAGCCGCTCCGGCCGGTCCTGCACGGCGGCGACGGCCTCCCACACCACGGTGACGACGGCGAGCGACCCGGCCCCGACGAGTCCGCCGCGGCCGAGTGGTGAGAAGAAGGCGAGCAGCACGAGGGTGAGCACCAACGCGGCGACGACACCGGCCAGCCGGGCGGTGCCGGACCAGTCGTAGGCGTCGGCCGCGGTCCACGCGGCGAGCACGCCGAGGCCGCCGGAGGCGAGCAGGGTCGCGGTGGCGAGGCCGAGGTTGCCGCCGCCGGTCTTCGCCACGACGGCGCCGGCGATCAGGAAGACGAGGGTCGCGGCCAGCAGCGCGGTCGCGACGGACTCCAGCGCGAACTCCCGCCGGGCCAGTACGGCCGCCGCGACGGCGAAGCCGAAGGTGGCGACGCCGGCGCTGATCCGGCGCGCGGCCGGACGCCAGCGCCAGGCGTGCAGATCGAGGTCGTCGGCGACCTGGTCGGTGACGTCGTGCACGACGGGCGCGGGCGGCGCGGCGTGGGCGCGCACCAGGCGCAGTACGGCGCCGTCGGGCACCTCCGCCGACGACAGCGTGGCCTCGTGCGGGAGAACTGAGCCGTCGGTGCTGATGAGTTGCCGGGTGGTCGGCCGGGTGGCGGCGCGGTCGTCCAGCAACTGCAGTATGTCGGGGAGCAGCTGGCCGATCGGCGTGTCCGAGGGCAGGACGATGTCGGCGCGCCGGCGCTCACCGACCAGGGTGACACGGCTCAGTTGAGTCCGGGACGTCGTTGATGTGCTCACCACTCACCGGAACCTATCATCGCGTCGTTCCGGCGCTCGGCGCCGGGCGACGTGCTCACGTCAGTCACGCACACCGCGTTCACTGCTCCTCCCCGCCGTCGTCGGCGGATCCGCTGGGCGACGGGTTGTACAGCTGCTCCTGCTGCTGGCGCTGCTTCTCCTGCTCGGCCCGCTGCTTGGCGAGGGTGGCCTGGACGAAGGACCAGCCGATGCAGCCGGCGCACAGTACGGCGGCGATCGCGATCCCCGCGAACATCTTGCCGAGCCGCTCGTCGGCCGTGCGCCGGGCGCGCTGCGCGCCGAACAGCAGCGCGTCGCGCATCCGGCGTCGGCGCACCGCCACCGACTCCAGCAGTTGGCTGTCGTAGTCCCGTGCCATTCAGTCGTCGTCCTGTGCCGTAGAGGTCGTCGTGGATCGTGCTCGTGTCGCCGGTCGGTCGCCGTTCGGTCGTCGGTCAGTCGTCGGGGGTGAGGCCGAGGAGGCCACGCATCGTCGCGTACTTCCGAGTCAGCCGCCGGGCGGTGGGCTCGTCCAGCGCGGCGAGTTCGGCCAGCCGGCGCGGGTCGGCGTTGTGCGCGAGGTCGGCGGCCTTCACCAGCCGGGCCCCCGGCGTGGCCAGGATGCGGCGCGCGTACGCCTCCGGCTCCTCCCCCGCCCGCTTGGTCACGGCCCGTACGACGTCCTTGGTGCGCCGCGGCAGCGCGGCCCGCGCCAGCCACGCGTCGCTCAGCACTCCGTCCTCGACGGCGTCGTGCAGCCAGGCGGCGGCGACGAGTTCGTCTCCGCCGCCCCGCGCGCGCACCCCCTCGGCGACGGCCGACAGATGCTCGGCGTACGGGCGTCCGGCCTTGTCCGTCTGTCCGGCGTGCGCGGCGCGGGCGACGGCCTCCACCTCGGTGAGACTCATCTCCTGTGGCATGCGGAACCCCCTGACTCGGCTTCCGCAACATAAGACATGCACGCGCCATGCGTACAGCCGGAGTGCGGCAGTCCCTCGCGGCTTTTCACGCCCCTCCCGAGAGCCCCGTCACGATCATGAACAGCAGCCAGAGCACCGGGACGAGGGCGACATAGGCGCGCGGCCGCCGGTGTACGGGCAGGCCCGGGTCGTAGCGCGGCCCGAGCGTCCCCGGCCCCGGGGCGGGGAGCCGCCGCACTCGGCGTACGGCGAGGAGGTTGCGGACCAGCGTCAACGGTGCGAAGAGGAACAGCGAGAGAGGGCTCCACCAGCCCTGGCTGAGGGTGTGGGTGGTGTAGGCCCGGTACACGGCCAGCCCGCAGGTGAAGCACATGGGCCCGTCCGTCTTCCTGAACCCCATGAGGATCACGAGGCCGCGATGGGCGCGGAAGGTGACGTCCGCGGCGGGGGAACCTCCGCAGAACCTGCACATGAGGAGGGCGGGTTGCGGGATCGCGGGGGTGTCCGACTGCTCGGCGTACCGGAGCGCGTCGTAGGCGGCGTCGAGTTCCCGCCAGGCTTCCGCGTCGTCCCGGTCGAGTTCCTTCAACAGGCGCCGGTCGTCGTCCGGCGCCACGACACGGGCGAGTTCCTCGATCGCGGCGATGCCGGGGGCGTCGGTGAGGGGGCCGACGCCGGGTTCACGGCTGAGCAGGTTGAGCACACCGCGCGGGGCGAGGCCCCGTCCGTGCAGCTCGCGGGCCCGGTCGTACCAGTCCGACCCCGCCTGGCAGGTGCCGCTGCCGCCCACCCCCCGGTGAACCCAGCCGATGGTGGTGGCATCGGCCCAGAGGTAGCCGGCGGGTTCGCCGTCGGGGGTGGGGACGGTGACGTAGTGGACGGGACCTGCCCCGGCCTCCTTCTCGGCCACCGTGATTCAGCCTCCGGCAGCCAGTTCCTTGAGCGAGGCAAGCGTCGGCGCCTCCGTGAGCGAACCCGGAACAGCATGGCTCAGGTCGGTGTCGTTCGCGCCTCGCGCCAGCTCCGCGAGCAGGGTCGTCGGAGCGATCTCCCGGGCCTTGCCGCCGCGCAGTGCGCGCAGCCACCTCCCACCGGCGTTGACGGCGTCGGCCGAGAGGCCCGCGGGCACCACCCATCCCGCCGCGTCGTCCTTGTCGTTCGCCCACACGTACCCGATGACCGTGCCGGTCCGGTCGGCGACGCTCAGGTACGCGACCGGCCCGTCAGTTTCACGGCTGTACGTCGCGGGACCTGCCACCTGCTTCATCTGCAGGTCTTCCGCGAAGCGCGAGTTGAGTGGTTGTTCGTCGCTCATGAAGTCCACATTCCTGTACGTCTGCCCGGTCCGCAACGACGGCCTTCCCTTGACCGTCAGGTCCCGCTCACTGCGACCTCGGCAGGACCTCCCCGTATGCGTGCCACTTGCCCGCCGAGTCCATGAAGACGCGCGTAACCCTGTACTGGGTGCCGCGAGCGAGCAACAGCTCCCGCTCTCCCTTGTTCGCCGAAATGTGGTCGATCCAGAGAGCGGGGGTGCCCTTCGGCACCCTCCAGTGCATGACCACCGGCTTGTGTTCGAAGGCCGGGTCCTTGCCGAGCGACGTGGAAGTGTAACCGTCGTCCCCGAAGGTCCTGCCCTCCATGTCGAGCGGCGAGTCCAGGTCGAGGTGGTCGATCGCGGTCCCGCGCACGATCATGATGTCCTCGGGCACCGCGCGGGTGTCCATCACCCGGTCCATGTTGGCGACGATGTCCGTGATCGGGGGCCGCACGGTGCCGTCCCGCAGCTGGCCGTTGATCTGCGTGTAGTAGAAGTCGCTGTACTTGTTGAGCGCGTCCTTCGCGGCCGGGTCGAGCTGGTCGATGTAGTCGTTCCAGTAGGCGTCGCCGTAGGCCTGCCCAGCACGGTTGCTGGAGCTGGGATAGGGGTTCGTTCCCCGCTCCAGCTCCGCCGTGGCCACCGCGTGCCGCTCCGCGTCAGTGGCCAGATTGTCGAAGTCGTCCGCCGACATGAGCGGCTGGTACTCGAACGGCTCCCCGACCCCGCCGGTCCCCGGCACGTCCGTGCCCTGGTGCCCCGGGGCGACCGGAGCATCCGTGCCGTGGTGCGCGGCGGCATCACCGACGTCCGTGTGGTCGCCGACGTCCGTGTGGTCGCCGGCGTGCGCCGCGTCGTCCGTGTGCCCGGTGCCGTGCGAGGCGTCGTCGGCGTGGCCGGCGCCGGGCGCGTCGTGGCCGTGCGGGGCGTCCGGGGTGTGACCGCCGGTGCCGGGTACGTCCGGACCGCCGGTGTGCGGCGTGGTCGGGAGGTCGTGCGCCGGGTTGGCCCCCGTGGTCTGGTGGTACCAGGGCGTCGTGCCGCCGGTGTGCGGTGCGGTGGCCGCCGTCTGGTCGTACGAGGACGGCGACGGCGCCTGGTCATAGGCGGACGGCGACGGGCCGTAGTCGTAGCCGGACGGAGAGGGCGTGTGGCCGTACGGTGTCGCCGTCGGCGTCGCGTCGAAGGACCCGCCCGGGACGTGGCCGCCGCCGGCGCCGCCCGCGTCGTCGACCGTGTGCGCCGCGCCGTCGCCCGCGTGCACGCCCGCGTACACCGGCTGCTGGGCGCCCTGGACCGTCCAGTGGGCCGGAAGCGTCGGCGTGTTGGTGCCGTGCGGGACCGTCGGGCCCGTCTCGTGGGGAACGGGCGTCGTGTCGATGACGCCGTTGGGCGCGACGAGGTTGCCGTTCGGATCCATCAGACGACCGTCGGGCAGCTGGACGGAGCCGTCCGGGAGGGTGGGGATGTCGATGGTGCCGACACCCTTGAGGCTGGTCGCGATGTCGCCGATCTTCGACAAACCGGCGCCGGCGCCCTTGGCGATGTACGTCATCGGGTCGATGACCTTCGCCGTCGTGCCCAGCACCTTCGCCACCGCGCCGGCCTTGCCCGCACCCGCCGCCGCGCCTCCCGCACCGCCGGTGAACACGGTCGTCAGCACGTTGAAGGTGACGGCTCCGGCGGCGCGGGCGGGGTTCTTGCCCCACTGGTCCCACGCCACCAGCGCCTTGCCGGTCTCCTTCATCGCGGTGCGCGAGTCACGGATCCAGGACGGCAGCTTGTCGTCGGGCAGCAGCCAGAACGCCGCGCTCACCCCCGGCAGCGATGACAGGACCAGGCCCGTGGCCAGCTGCGCCAGGCCCTTCCAGGCCTGGCCCATCGCCTCCCAGCCCCCGAACCCGACCAGCGTGCCCAAGCCCTTGATCGTGCCCCAGATACCGTCCACGATCAGGCCGTCCCACACGAACGACTTCACCCAGTGGCCGACCTCGTACCAGTGATGCTTCTCCTCCACCGGGTCACCCCAGGGAAGCTTCGCGTTCTTCATGTCCTGCGCGGAGAACCCGTACTGGTCCTTACGGTCCGAGCCGTCCCCGGCGACCATCTGCGTGCCGCCCCACAACGCGGTGATCCTGTTGTGGCACGTGCGCTCCGCCGCCCAGAACGCCGCGACCGTCGCGGTGATGTCGTCGCGCAGCTGGTTGTGCTCGCCGACCTTGTCCTCGTCGTACTCCCACTCGTCGTCGTCCTTCACCGACGCGACGAAGGCCGTCGCCTCCGCCTTCAGCTGCTTCAGCCGGTCCACCAGCGGACGGATCTCCGTCGCGTACGACGACAACGCGCCCGACACCTTCTCCAAGTCGTCGGCGAACCCGTCCGCCCGGTCCTTGACCGGCTTCGTCGTCGCGAACAACTGCTCGGCCTCCGGCGCCCGGTAATACGCCGACAACCCCTGGAACCGGGAATGCACATCGGCGCCCGCGTCACGGACATGGCCCGCGTCCGTCTTCAACGCCGCGTAATCCGCCTCCAACTGGGCCAAGTCACCAGTGAACTGCGGAATCTGCTCCGGCTTGATCACGCCCCACCCACCCCCGGCATGTCCCGCTCGAAGTTCGACGCCGTCTCACCCGCCGTCTTCAGCACACCCGAAATACCCTGCGGCCTCAGATTCCACCCGGGCACCACAAACCCCCGTCACCACAACCAGAAAGTCACCAGCAACCAGACACCAGAGGCCGGCCTCGCAGACCAGAGACCGGCCTCAGCCGATGTTGTCGACCGCGGCCTTCGCCCGCTGCAACGTCGACTGCGCCGTCCCGTCGTTCTTCTCCAACGTCGTCTTCAGCAGCTGGATGATGTTCCGCACCTCCTGCGAGGCGCTGTTCCACCGCTGCTCCTTGCCGTGGTACTCATCCGCCACACCATCAGCCGTGAAGTCCGCCATCGCCGCCTTCACCTGACGATCACGCTGACCGATGACCTCCTCCAGCCGGCCGATCACCGTCTGGATGTTCGCCTGAGCATCCGTCGACGCACCCGTGTCGTACGACCGACGATCCGCACCAGCACCCGCCATCACACACCACTCCCCGTGAGAAGAACCAAAGAACCGACCGCACCCACCAGACGCCGGCCTAACGGAACCGCGCCGCGTCGAAGTTCGCCGCAGCCATCTGCTGCCGCGCGTTGTCACCCTGCTCCTGGTCACCCGAACTGAACGCCGACTCCATACCCGACTGACCGCCCAGAATCGCCGACAGCGACCCGTTCAGCTCCGCCGTGATCTCATCAGCCCGCGCCTTGAACTGGTCGAACATCGCCCGACCCGTACCGTTGAACTTCCCCTCCAACGGCTGCGCCGCCTGCACCAACTGCCGGATCAGCGTGCCGAGATCATCACTCGAACCCCGCGAATCACGCATCAGCGTCGACAGCGTCTGCGCACCCATGTCGAACTTCATGCCGAACCCGCCTTCCCCCTGGGGCTGCTGGGCGCCCGCTCCTGACGGGCCCCATGATTCCCCGTCATCTCTATCAACCCTTTGGTTGCCTCTGCAATCGAGGTGTCCCGGCACTCACAGAAGCACCACACTTCGGCTACCGCCCCGAGGCAGCCCAGTGCACCGCGTAGTCGAAGAGGCCGTCCGCGAGGGCCCCTGACGGGAACCCCTGCGAACGGCCTCGGTGGTGCTTCAGCGGCCGGAGACGCCGCTGGGCAGGATCGTCCGGAGGGAGGTGACCGGATGTCCGATTTCCAGCGAACCCAGGAGGCCGTTGAGAAGGGCACCTCCGGGAACCGCCGTGGACGGCTGGGGGTGCGGCGCGGCGTGGGCGGCAGGAGCGGAGGCCAGAAGGGCGGAGGCCATGACGGCGGCGCAGGCGAGCTTCTTGATCATGCCCACCTAACGAACCGCGCCCCACCGGGAAACGCTCGTCACCCGGTCGCTTAAGCCTTTCCGGCGCCCGGCATGTCCAGCTTCGGCGCCTTCAACGCATTGCGCTGCGCCTCCGCCGCCATCTCCTGATCACCGTTCAGGTACGCCGTCGTCGCGTCCACCACACCCTGCAACGACTTGCCCGCCCGGGCCGCCACGAACTGCAGGTCCTTCGCCGCCCGCTCCGCGTACTGCGACAACGCCAGAGCCACCAGACCGCCCTGCGCCTTCTCGCCGCCCCCACCGCCGCCTTCGGCGGAAATGGTGCCGGCACTCGTCGCCGCCGACGTCAGATTCTCGCCGAACGACTTGCCGTACTTCTCGAAGTTCGACGCCGTCTCACCCGTCGTCTTGAGCACACTCGAGATGCCCTGCGGCTTCAGATCCCACCCGGTCATCACAAACCCCCGGCAACCAGTACCCAGTGATCGGCTCAGCCGATGTTGTCGACGGCGGCCTTGGCCCGCTGCAACGTCGACTGCGCCGTCCCGTCGTTCTTCTCCAACGTCGTCTTCAGCAGCTGGATGATGTTCCGCACCTCCTGCGAGGCGCTGTTCCACCGCTGCTCCTTGCCGTGGTACTCATCCGCCACACCATCAGCCGTGAAGTCCGCCATCGCCGCCTTCACCTGACGATCACGCTGACCGATGACCTCCTCCAGCCGGCCGATCACCGTCTGGATGTTCGCCTGAGCATCCGTCGACGCACCCGTGTCGTACGACCGACGATCCGCACCAGCACCCGCCATCACACACCACTCCCCGTCACGAAGAACACACCGACCGAGCCCACACAGGCCTAACGGAACCGCGCCGCGTCGAAGTTCGCCGCAGCCATCTGCTGCCGCGCGTTGTCACCCTGCTCCTGGTCACCCGAACTGAACGCCGACTCCATACCCGACTGACCGCCCAGAATCGCCGACAGCGACCCGTTCAGCTCCGCCGTGATCTCATCAGCCCGCGCCTTGAACTGGTCGAACATCGCCCGACCCGTACCGTTGAACTTCCCCTCCAACGGCTGCGCCGCCTGCACCAACTGCCGGATCAGCGTGCCGAGATCATCACTCGAACCCCGCGAATCACGCATCAGCGTCGACAGCGTCTGCGCACCCATGTCGAACTTCATGCAGAACTCGCCTCCCCCATCTCGCGTCCTGGCATCTCGTGTTGTGGTCGTCCCATCGTACGCATCTCATCTCTACCAACCCCCCGATCGCTCACGCAATCGAGAGGCGGCGGCAGTTACAGAGGCGGCACAAAGTCACGACCGCGCCGGGGATCAGCGAGCGGTGAACTGGGCCGTCGGGCCTTCGCGGCAGATCAGGAGCAGGGCCCGGTCGTCGTTGACGTCCTTGGCGACCGCCTCGATGAGATGCCAGGCGGCGCCCTGGAAGCCGCCGGCGACATAACGGTCGGCCTCGCCGGTGAGGCGGTCGATGCCCTCGACGATGTCCCGGTCGGACGTTTCGACCAGGCCGTCCGTGAACAGCATCAACACGTCACCCGGGCGCAGAGAGCCCTTCACGGGGTCGAACTGGGCGCCGTCGTACACACCCAGGAGCGGGCCCTCCGCCGCCTTCTCCTCCCAGCGGCCGCTGCCCGCGCTCAGTTGCAGCCCGGGCGGGTGGCCCGCGGAGTACAGCTCGTAGTCGCCGGTGTCGAGGTCGAGGACGAGGTGGATGGAGGTCGCGAAGCCCTCCTGCCAGTCCTGGCGGAGCAGGTAGCCGTTGGCGGCGGGGAGGAAGGCGTGCGGGGGCAGGCTGCCCAGGAGGCCGCCGAAGGCGCCGGACAGGAGCAGGGCGCGCGAGCCGGCGTCCATGCCCTTGCCGGAGACGTCCGTGAGGACGACCTCCAGGGTGCGCCCGCCGTTGGTGCGGGCCGCGACCACGAAGTCGCCCGAGAAGGACTGGCCGCCCGCCGGCCGCAGCGCCATCTCGTGGTGCCAGCCCTGCGGCAGCTTCGGCAGCTTGCTCTGCACGCGGATGCGTTCGCGCAGGTCGAAGAGCATGGTGCCGCCGCGCCGCCAGGGCACACCGACGCGGCTGCGGAACTGGGCGATCAGCAGCCCGAAGAAGCCGCACGCGGCAACGACCAGCACCACGCCCGGCGTCACCCGCGACGGGCCCTGCGTGTAGGGGCCGAGCTGTATCGACTCCAGGATCAGGGCGGTGGCGGCCGCCGCGTACAGGCCGAGCAGGCTGGCCGGGCGCAGCAGCAGACCGCCCGCCACGATCGGCAGGACCAGTACGGCCGGGGAGCACCACACCGAGTTGGCGAGCGTACCGGCGGTGATCAGGGGAATGGTCAGCAGCAGGCCGGCCAGGGCGACCCAGTCGGAGCCGTCGCCGCGGAAGTAGTCGACGGCGCTTCTGCGCAGGCCGACGCGGACCCGGTGCCACCTCATCTTCAACCGGGCCGTGAACCTCTCGGCCGCCGCGCGCCGCCCTCGTCCTGCTGCCATTAGTCCGGGACCCTATCCATCGGACCGGTTGCTTGGCACGGGAGGTGCCACTTGTCGCTCGTCCGAGGCTCGACGCAGCGGCGCCTCCCGGGGAGGCCGGCCCGCCGCCGTCCCCCGGAGGGCGGTGGGAAATTCCCTCGCTCGTCCGGCGAGGCCCTGGTAGGCATGGGCCCCATGGCGACTGACTTCCTGACCGGCCCGGGTGCCGAGTTGCGGGTGCTGCGACCGGACGACTGGGACGCGTGGTACGACACCCTGATCCGCGCCTTCGGCGGGCTGCCGGAGTCCACCAAGGAGCGGGAGCTGTGGAACGCGCTCACCGAGGTGGACCGTTCGCTGGGGGTGTGGGAGGACGGCGCGTGCGTCGGCACGGCCGGGGCGTTCACGTTCCGGCTGACGGTGCCGGGCGGAGCCTCGGTGCCCGCGGCGGGCGTGACGATGGTCGGGGTGGCGGGCACGCACCGTCGGCGCGGGGTGCTGACGTCCATGATGCGGCGGCAGTTGGACGACGTACGGTCCTGGGGTGAGCCGCTGGCGGTGCTCACCGCGTCCGAGCCGGCGATCTACGGCCGGTTCGGGTACGCCGCCGCGACCTTCGGGCTGCGCGGCGAGATCGACACGAGTCGGGTGCGGCTGTCGGTGCCGGCCGGCGCCGATGACGTACGGCTGCGGTACGCGGCGCCCGCCGATGTCCTCGACGTGTGTGAGGACGTGTACGCCCGGCTGGTGCCGTCGCGGCCCGGGATGCTGGCACGGCGGCCCGGGTGGGAACGGGTGGGGCTGCTCGATCCGGAGAGCGATCGGGACGGGGCGTCGCCGTTGCAGTGCGTCGTCGCCGAGCGGGACGGCGAGGTCGCGGGGTACGCGCGGTTCCGGGTCAAGCTCGGGTGGGGGGAGACCGGGCACGACGGCACCGTGGTCCTGGTCGATCTGGCGGCCCTCGATCCGGCGACGGAGGGGGCGCTGTGGCGTTTCCTGTTCGGGATCGACCTGACGACGACGCTGATCGTGCGGGGGCGGCCGGCCGACGACATGTGGCAGTACCAGGTGTCCGACATCCGGCGGTGCCGGGCGCGGTTGCGGGACGCGCTGTACCTGCGGCTGGTGGACGTCGGGGCCGCGCTCCAGGCCCGTACGTACCAGGCGCCGGTGGACGTCGTGTTCGAGGTGGAGGACGACTTCTGTCCGTGGAACGCGGGGCGTTGGCGGCTGTCGGGGGACGCGAAGGGGGCGTCCTGTTCGCGTACGTCCGACGCGGCCGATCTCGCGCTGTCGGTGCGGGAGCTGGGGGCGGCGTATCTCGGCGGGGTGAGCCTGAAGGCGCTGGCGGCGGCCGGGCGGGTGCGGGAGGTCCGGGCCGGGGCGCTGGCCGAGGCGGCGGTGGGGTTCGGGAGTGCCGTGGCGCCCTGGATGCCGCACGGGTTCTGACGGGCGGGCCGGGCCGGGGTCAGGCGCGCTGGCAGGTGGGGCACCAGAAGAGGTTGCGGGCGGCGAGGCCGGCGGTGCGGATCTCGCCGCCGCAGACGTGGCAGGGCCGGCCGGCCCGGCGGTAGACGTAGACCTCGCCGCCGTGGTCGTCGACGCGGGGCGGGCGGCCCATGGCCTCGGGGGTGTGTTCGGGGCGGACCGTGTCGATGCGGTTGTCGCGCACGCCCTGGCGCATGAGGTCGACGAGGTCGGCCCAGATCGAGTCCCACTCGGCGGGCGTGATGTCCTTGCCCGGGCGGTACGGGTCGATGCGGTGCCGGAAGAGGACTTCCGCCCGGTAGACGTTGCCGACGCCGGCGACGACCTTCTGGTCCATCAGGAGGGCGGCGATCGTGGTGCGGCTGCGGCTGATGCGGGCGTAGGCCGCGGCAGGGTCGCCGTGGTGGTCCGTGCGCAGGGGGTCCGGGCCGAGGCGGTCGTGTACGGCCCGCTTCTCGGCGTCCGTGATCAGGGCGCAGGTGGTGGGGCCGCGGAGGTCGACGTGGGCGGCCGGGTTTTCGAGGCGCAGGCGGACGGTGTCGGTGGGCGGGGGCGCGGGGGCGTCGCCGAAGGTGACCTTGCCGAACAGGCCGAGGTGGATGTGGACCCACTCGGTGGGCCGGAAGCCGAGGAAGAGGTGCTTGCCGTGGGCGTCGGCGGTGTGCAGGGGTGAGCCGTCGAGGAGGGCCGCGGCGTCGGAGAACTTGCCCTGCGGGCTGGTGACGGTCACCGGTCCCCGGCCGGCGAACCGGGCGGCGTAGTCCCGCGCCAGCCGGTGGATCGTGTGCCCCTCGGGCATGTGCGGCTTCCTTCCCTCCTGTCGCCCGTCCTCTCGGCCGTGGCCGTCGGGCAGGGGCGGAGCGGGGCCCGGTGCTGTGCCCGGGCCCCGGCGGGGACCGCGTCCCCCGCTTCGCTGCTGCTCCTGCGTTGCTCCCCGGCTGTTTCCCGCTGCCCTACTGCTGCGGGTGGTGCGCCGGGATCGGCGGCAGGTCGCCCGTCGTCTCGTACGCCGACAGCATCTCGATGCGGCGGACGTGGCGCTCCTCGTCCGTGAACGGCGTGTTCAGGAACGTCTCCGCGAACTTCGTCGCCTCGTCCTGCGAGTGCATGCGGGCGCCGATCGCGACCACGTTGGCGTTGTTGTGCTGACGGCCGAGCGACGCCGTCTCCTCGCTCCAGGCCAGCGCCGCGCGGACGCCCTTGACCTTGTTCGCGGCGATCTGCTCGCCGTTGCCGGAGCCGCCGATCACGATGCCGAGGGAGCCGGGGTCGGCGGCGGTGCGCTCGGCGGCGCGGAGGCAGAAGGGCGGGTAGTCGTCCTGGGCGTCGTAGATGTGGGGGCCGCAGTCGACGGGGTCGTGGCCGGCCGACTTGAGCCACTCGACGAGGTGGTTCTTCAGTTCGTAGCCGGCATGGTCGGAGCCGAGGTACACGCGCATGGGACGAGTGTGACATGGGCCGGGCGGGGCAGCAGGGCCGGGTGGCCGCGCCCAAAAATGTGAGCAACGCCACCGAACCTCAGGGAAACCTCAAGTAACAATATGGAATCAAAGGTTCAAGAATCTATTCGCCTCAGATTCACTGGTCCGACTCGTACGCCGCTCGTACGGGAAACTGCACCACGGCGCAAAGGAAATTCCGTCCCATGACTTCGCAGCCGACCCTGACGAAGCCCGGAGGCCACGGTGGAACCGGCGATCCCGGTTCCGGATCAGGTCTTCAGGCAGGACTCAAGAACCGCCATCTGTCGATGATCGCCATCGGTGGTGTCATCGGCGCCGGACTCTTCGTCGGGTCCTCCTCCGGCATCGCCACCGCCGGCCCCGGCATCCTCCTCTCCTACGCTCTCGTCGGCACGCTCGTGGTGCTGGTGATGCGCATGCTGGGTGAGATGTCCGCCGCCAACCCCACGTCCGGCTCCTTCTCCGCCCACGCCGACCGGGCGCTCGGGAGCTGGGCCGGCTTCTCCATCGGCTGGCTCTACTGGTTCTTCTGGGTGGTCGTGCTGGCGGTCGAGGCGACCGCCGGCGCGGTGATCCTGGAGGGCTGGATCCCGGCCGTCCCGCAGTGGGCCTGGGCCCTGATCGTGATGGTCGTCCTGACCGCCACCAACCTCGTCTCCGTCGGCTCCTACGGCGAGTTCGAGTTCTGGTTCGCCGGCATCAAGGTCGTCGCGATCGCCGCGTTCATCGTCATCGGCGGGCTGGCCGTGTTCGGGCTGCTGCCGGGTGTCGACAGCGAGCAGGCCGGACTGAGCAACCTCACCGAGCACGGCGGCTTCCTGCCGAACGGACCGGGCGCGATCCTCACCGGTGTGCTGCTCGTCGTCTTCTCCTTCATGGGCAGCGAGATCGCCACCCTCGCGGCCGGTGAGTCCGAGGACCCGCAGCGTGCGGTCACCAAGGCGACCAACAGCATCATCTGGCGTGTCGCGGTCTTCTACCTCGGCTCGATCTTCGTCGTGGTGTCCCTGCTGCCGTGGGACAGCGAGTCCATCGCCGACAAGGGCTCGTACGTCGCCGCGCTCGACTCCCTGGGCATCCCGCACGCCGGTCAGATCATGAACTTCATCGTGCTGACCTCGGTGCTGTCCTGTCTGAACTCCGGCCTCTACACCGCCTCCCGCATGGCCTTCTCGCTCGGCCGGCGCGGGGACGCGCCGAAGGCCTTCGCCCGGACGACCGGCAACGGCGTGCCGCGCACGGCGATCCTCGCGTCCGTCGCGTTCGGCTTCGTGGCCGTGTTCTTCAACTACAAGTTCCCGGACTCCGTCTTCCTCTTCCTGGTCAACTCCTCCGGTGCGGTCGCCCTGTTCGTCTGGCTGGTGATCTGCTTCTCGCAGCTGCGGATGCGGAAGATCATCCAGGCCGAGGCGCCGGAGAAGCTGGTCGTGAAGATGTGGCTGTATCCGTACCTGACCTGGGCGACGGCCGCGCTGATCGTCTTCGTCCTCGGCTACATGCTCACCGACACCGAGCACGACGGGCGCAAGACCGTGTTGCTGTCGCTGCTCGTCGCGGCCCTGGTGCTCGCGGTCGCCGTGGTCCGGCAGCGGACCGGCAGGCGCGACGCCCCGCAGGCCGACGCGCGGCCCGCGAAGGCGCGGGACTAGGCAAGGCCCCGGGAGAGCTTCACGCCGCATACCCTCACAGCGGCGTGAAGCTCTCCTTCACGTTGCCGTAGATCTCCAGTGCCGCGTCCTCGCCCGCCGGCTGGTACCACGTGTTGATCTGGTACGACTTCCCCCGCGCGTCGAAGCCCAGCAGCCGGGCGTGCCACGGGACGCCGTCCAGGGTGAACGTGTACTCCCAGACCACCGCCGGATGGCCCCGGAACGTCGTCTCCTCCAGGCGGATCTTGCGGTAGTCCCGCCCCTGGCGGGCGTTGCGTTCCGAGGTCCGCCAGCTGTCCATGAGGTCGCCCCGGGCCAGGGATGACTTCGCGGCCAGTTCCTGGGTGCCGTCGGGTGAGGTGTAGTGCACCTCCGAACCGGTCCGCACGTCCCGCCGCCATCCCTCGGGCGTCACCCACGCGTAGCCGCCGGCCTCCTCGCGAGCGCCCGGTGGCAGGCTGGGCGGCCGGGAGGTTCCCGCGACCGTGGGCGAGGCGGAGGCGGTAGGGGCGGCGGTCCCGGCAGACGACGACGCCGGGGGCGTACCGTCCGCCCGTGTGTCGTCCGGCGCACGCGCCGTCGCCACGAAGGCGATCCCGGCCACCGCGGCGGCCGTCAGCACACCGGCCGCGGCGACCACCGCCGTACGGCGGGACCGGGGCGGCGTCCCGCCCGGGATCGCCGGGCCGGGCAGGCCGCTCCCCCGCGGTGTCCCACCCGCGTCCGGCACCGGACACCGCTCGGTCACCGCCTGGGCGCGCACCAGTGGGACACCGCCTCCCGGCCGCGTCCGTTCCACGGGCGCGGGCTTCACGAGAACCGTCGTCGGCTGCTCCGTCGCCCGCCCCGGCTCGGCCACCGTCAGGGTCGGAGTGGGTCCCGGGAACGCCACCCCCCGCAGCGCGCCCTCCAGCTCCTCCAGCCCCGGCCGCCCTTCGGGCTCCTTGCGCAGCAACGCCTCCAGCACGTCGCGCAAGGATCCCGCCGCGGGCGGGAGTTCCGGCTCCTCGTACAGCACGGCGTGCAGCGTCGCCAGCGTCGTGCCGCGGGAGAACGGGGACTGCCCGGCCAGCGCCGCCGAGAGCGTCGCCCCGAGCGACCAGACGTCCGACGGCGGCCCCTGCGGGCGTCCCGAGATCCGCTCGGGCGCCATGTAGTCGGGCGAGCCGACCAGCATCCCCACCATGGTCAGCGCCTTGGCGTCCTGGATCGCCGCGATGCCGAAGTCGGTGAGCACGACCCGTCGGCCCGACCCTTCGACCAGCACGTTCCCGGGCTTGATGTCCCGGTGCAGCACGCCGCGCGCGTGCACCTCGCGCAGCGCCTCCACCAGCCCCAGCCCGATCCGGGCCGCCTCGCCGGGCCCGAGCGGCCCGTCCTCGGCCATGATCCGTTCCAGCGAGCGCCCGGTCACCAGCTCCATGACGATCCAGAGGCGTTCACCCTCGTCCACCACGTCGTAGACGCGTACGACGTGCGGATGGTCGATCCGCGCGGTGGCCCGGGCCTCGCGCAGGGCGCGTTCACGGCGGGTGCGGGCGTCCTCCGCGTCCAGGCCGTCGATGCGCATTTCCTTGACGGCGACCGGCCGGTCGAGCATTTCGTCGGCGGCTCGCCACACCCGCCCCATTCCCCCCTGCCCAATACTTTCGGCCAACCGATAGCGCCCTGCCACCAGTAACCCTGGAACACCGGCACTTCGCGTATTCCCCGGCAATTCGCTGCACCCCCTCGACGACACCCCGAATGACGCGCGCCGGAACGCATGGAAACACAATGGCCACACGTCGGGCCGTACCAGCATAGTGCGGAGAAATCTTGTGGTACCTCTTCAAGTACTGCGAATTCAGGCGCAGGCAAGGGGGACGAACATGCGTTCACTTCGTACAACGACCATCGGCGGATCGCTGGTGGCGGCATCTTTCTCGGCCGTGCTGATCCTTTCCGGCACCGCCGGGGCAGAGGACCGGGGGCCGGGCAGCGACAAGGGGGGAAAGGCGGTCGACCAGGCACCGGCGGGGGTGGAGCTGACCACACTGCTACCGGAGAAGATCTCGGTCGACAACAATTCGAAGAAAACGGCGATTACCGCCACGGTGAAGAACGAAGGCGCGCAGGACAGCGGTCCGGTCAGGCTTCTGGTCGTCGGTTTCGACGGGCTGACGGTCACGAATGTCGAGGGCTGCTCCGCGATACCCGAAGGCGATCTGCCGGAGGGTTCGAACAGCGGTTTCGCCTGCCCGCTGGACAATCTGGCGGCGGGTGCGTCGAAGGCGTACGACGTCGACGCGACCTACGACCTGAGCACGACCGGAAAGATCTGTCTGCCCGTCCAGAGCAGCGACGGGAGCACGACGTTCTGGCAGCAGGGCCCGGTCCCGTTCGGTACGACGAACCCGTCCCCGAACGCCCCCGCCACCCCCCTGCTGCTCGGCACCGACAACAAGCCGGTGGCACCC
This sequence comes from Streptomyces chromofuscus, assembly GCF_015160875.1. Classification (NCBI taxonomy): domain Bacteria; kingdom Bacillati; phylum Actinomycetota; class Actinomycetes; order Kitasatosporales; family Streptomycetaceae; genus Streptomyces; species Streptomyces chromofuscus. The sequence continues at coordinate 2,863,566 of NZ_CP063374.1, forward strand.
GGCGGCGACGAACTGCCCAAGACCGGCCTCGGCCGCGACGTCCTGCCGCTCGGCGCGGCCGGCGCGGCGCTGGTCGCGGCGGGGGCGGCGGGGCTGTGGTGGTCGCGCCGACGGCCGGCGTGACGGCCCGGCGCCGGCCGGCGTGACGGCCCGGCGACGGCCGGCGTGACGGCCCGGCGCCGGCCGGCGTGACGGCCCGGCGTCGGCCGGCGTGACGGCGCGGCGTCGGCCGGCGTGACGGCGCGGCGTCGGCCGGCGTGACGGCGCGGCGTCGGCCGGCGTGACGGCGGCGGAAAAGCAGGAGGGCCGGGGCGGCGTCGCGCCGTCCCGGCCCTCCGACGTCCGAGCCTCGGTCAGCGCCTGCCGACCAGCTTCCACGCCGCCGGCAGCAGGCCCATCGCCAGCGCCGCCTTCAGCGCGTCCCCGATCAGGAACGGCGTGAGGCCGGCCGCGATCGCGGCGGAGGCGGACATGCCGGTGGCCAGGGCCAGGTACGGGACGCCGGCGGCGTAGATGATCGCCTCGCCCAGGAGCATGGCGCCCGCCGTCCGCCACGGCGAGCGGTCGGCGCCCCGGCGGGCCAGCGCGCCGACGGCGGTGGCGGCGAGCAGCAGGCCGATGACGTAGCCGAAGGACGGGGCGGCGGCGCCGGAAGCGCCCTCCGCGAACCACGGCACGCCGGCGGCACCGGCGAGCGCGTACAGCGCGAGCGAGAGGAAGCCGCGCCCGGCGCCGAGGGCGGTGCCGACGAGCAGCGCGGCGAAGGTCTGGCCGGTCACCGGCACCGGGGTGCCCGGGACCGGCACGGCGAGCTGGGCCGCGAGGCCGGTGAGCACGGCGCCGCCGACGACGAGCGCGACGTCGCGGACGCGGGAGGCCGGAAGCAGGTCGGCGAGGACCTGGCCCGGGCGGGCGGGGGCGGCGGTAGCGGTGCTCATGGGGACTCCGCGAAGTGAGGGCGGTTCGGGACACCGTGACGCTAACCCAGGGCACCGGGGCCGACCACCGTCACCGCCCGACAAAGGCGCAAGCATGGCGGTGGTTGGCTCCTGACAAAGAGTGGCGGTTACACGTGAACGGGCGTGATACCGGTCACTGAGGTGAAGACGTATGGCTCGCGACGCCGGGGCGAGAAGGGCTCTGTAGAGTCTCGCCAATCGGGCGGGCAGCGGGTTTCGTCGTCCCGGCCTCTACACTCCGTACGATTGTCCCTCTTATCCCCTCACGTACTGGACGAGCCACGCATGTCCCGCACCACCCCCGTAGAGGCCCCGCCCGAGGCGGACGCGTCCCTGTCCCACGGGCTGAAGCAGCGCCACCTGTCGATGATCGCCCTCGGTGGCGTGATCGGCGCGGGGTTGTTCGTCGGCTCCGGCGCGGGCATCGCCGCCGCCGGGCCGTCGATCGTCCTCGCCTATGTCCTCTCCGGTCTGCTGGTCATGCTGGTGATGCGGATGCTGGGCGAGATGTCGGCCGCGTATCCGTCGTCGGGGTCCTTTTCCGCGCACGCCGAGCGGGCGATCGGGCCGTGGGCCGGGTTCACCGTGGGCTGGGCGTTCTGGGTGCTGCTGTGCACGGCCGTCGGGCTGGAGGGCATCGGCGCCGCGAAGATCGTCAGCGGCTGGCTGCCGGGGACGCCCGAGTGGGCGTGGGTGGCGCTGTTCATGCTGGTGTTCTGCGGCGCGAACCTCGCCGCGGTGAAGAACTTCGGTGAGTTCGAGTTCTGGTTCGCCGCGCTGAAGGTCGGCGCGATCACGCTGTTCCTGGTGCTCGGCGTGCTGGCGATCGCGGGCGTCTTGCCCGGCACCGACTCCCCCGGCGCGAGCAATCTGACCGACTTCCTGCCCGGCGGCGGTGAGGGCCTGGTGATCGGCCTGCTCGCCTCGATCTTCGCCTACGGCGGTCTCGAGACCGTCACCATCGCGGCGGCCGAGTCGGAGGACCCGGTGCGGGGCGTGGCGAGCGCGGTCCGTACGGCGATGTGGCGCATCGCGCTGTTCTACGTCGGATCCATGGCGGTCGTCGTCACCCTCGTCCCCTGGGACTCGCCGGAGGTGGTCGAGAGCGGCCCGTACGTCGCCGCCCTCGACCACCTCGGCATCCCGGGCGCCGGTCAGCTGATGAACGTGGTCGTGCTGGTCGCGCTGCTGAGCGCGATGAACGCGAACATCTACGGCGCCTCGCGCATCGGCTACTCGCTGGTGCGGCGCGGCCAGGGACCCAAGGCCCTGGGCCGGGTGTCCGGTGGGGTGCCGCGGACCGCGGTGGCCGCGTCCAGCTTCTTCGGCTTCGTGTGCGTGGCGCTCAGCTACTGGCGGCCGGACGACGTCTTCCCCTGGCTGCTGAACATGATCGGCGCGGTCATCCTGGTCGTCTGGATCTTCATCGCCGTGTCGCAGCTGCGGCTGCGCCGCCGGCTGGAGCGGGAGGCGCCGCAGAAGCTGGTCGTGCGGATGTGGGCGTTCCCGGTGCTGACCTGGGTGGCGCTCGCGGGCATGGCGGCGATCTTCGTGCTGATGGCGCGGGAGCCGGACACGCGCGTGCAGCTGTACTCCACCGGCGCGATGACCCTGGTCCTGGCGGCCGTCGGCTACGCCTGGCAGCGGGCGCGCGCCGGGCGCTGACCCCGCGAAGCCTCACCCGGGCCCTCACCGAATCGCCCCCACGTTCACGCGTGGGGGCCTTCTTCTTGCTAGATTGTAGTTGCAAGCCAATTGCAATAAGAGCTCGGAGGGACCCCGCATGCCCGTCAGGGCAACGTCGGGCAGGGCGCCACGCCGATCCTCGTCTTCGACGCCTGGGAGCACGCCTTCTACCTCCAGTACCGCGACCAGAAGGTCGACTTCATCGAGGCCATGTGGCAGGTCGTCGACTGGCAGGACGTGGCGCGGCGCCACGAGGCCGCCGGGTCCCGCGCCGACGTGCTGCTGCTCGCGCCCTGAGCGCGTCCTGATCGTCCTGCCTCGTGATCGTCTTCTCACCCTTCACCGGGCAGGCGGAAAGAGGAAGGCCCCCGCGAGGACGTGACTCGCGGGGGCCTTCCGGTCCACGGCGCCCCGGCTGCCGACGGGGAGGCGGGCACCGGCTCACGGTGGACCGGCGCGCGCCCCGGCGCACCCCCGCCATGTGCTCGCGGGGACTGTCGGTGGGCGGCGTTCCCGGGCATCGTGGCGGGATGCCGATGGAGAGGACCATGCCCTGCTACACGTGCGGGACGGACGAACCGCACCGGCAGGTCAAGGACGACCGCGAGCGGAACGTGATCCGTGAGCTGAAGGGGCTCGGTCCGCGTGCGTACGTGGACGAGTACTGGATCTGCGTCACCACCGAGCGGGACTGCCGCAACATCCGCACCGGCCACTCGTGGAGGCCGTTGCACCCACCGCGGAAGATGCCGCCCGAGACCGAGCCGTCCGAGCCGTCCTAGAGGTTGCTGAAGTCCGGTCCCTTGGTGCGGGTGCGCTTGATCTCGTAGAAGCCCGGGACCGAGGCCACCGCGAGGGTGCCGTCCCACAGGCGGGCGGCCTCCTCACCCTGGGGAGCGGGGGTGACGACCGGGCCGAAGAAGGCGACCTCCTCGCCGCCGGGGCCGGGCACCGCGATGACCGGCGTGCCGACCTCCTGGCCGACCTTGTCGATGCCCTCCTGGTGGGAGGCGCGCAGCTGGGGCTCGTAGGGGGTGGCGTCCCAGTGCTCCATGAGGGAGTCGGGCAGGCCGGCGTCCTTCAGGGCGGCGGCGACCGTCTCCTTCTCCGGGCCCTCACCCTGGTTGTGGATGCGGGTGCCGAGCGCGGTGTAGAGGTCGCCGAGCACCTCCGCGCCGTGCTCCTGCTGCGCCGCGACGACGACCCGTACCGGGCCCCACGCCTTGGTGGAGAGCATCTCGCGGTACTCCTCGGGGAGTTCGTCGAGCCTGTCCTCGTTCAGCACCGCGAGGCTCATCACATGCCAGCGGACGTCGATGTCACGGACCTTCTCCACCTCCAGCACCCAGCGGGAGGTCATCCAGGCCCAGGGGCACAGCGGGTCGAACCAGAAGTCGACGGGGGTCTTGTCCGACATGTCTCTCCTCATGAGGAAGTGGTTGTCCCGGGATAACGTCGGCGGGAACACCGCGACGCGCCCCACCATTCCCGGCTGACCCCGGTCAGCAGCACATGGCAGGATCGGTCCTGATCAGCAGTGTCCGACGAACCCGAGGAAGTGCCGCCCGTGCCCGGTGAGAATCTGTCCCGCGACGAGGCCCGGGAGCGGGCCGCCCTGCTGTCCGTCGACGGGTACGACGTGTCCCTCGACGTGCGCTCCGCCGTCGGCGAGGCAGCCGGCGAGGGGTCCGGCGACGGGCCGCGGACCTTCCGCTCGGTGACCACGATCCGGTTCCGCTGCGCCGAGCCGGGCGCGGCGAGCTTCGCGGACCTGATCGCCCCGCACGTCACCGCCGTCTCCCTCAACGGCCGCGACCTCGACCCCAGCGAGGTCTTCGACGGCTCCCGGATCCTGCTGGAGGACCTCGCCGCCGACAACGAGCTGATCGTCGACGCCCAGTGCGCCTACTCCCGCACCGGCGAGGGCCTGCACCGGTTCGTCGACCCCGAGGACGGCGAGGTGTACCTCTACACGCAGTACGAGCCGGCCGACTCCCGGCGGGTGTTCGCGGGCTTCGAGCAGCCCGACATCAAGGCCCCCTTCCGGTTCGAGGTGCGCGCACCCGAGGGCTGGACGGTGTGGAGCAACGGGGAGGGGCGGCAGGCGGACGGCGTGTGGCGGTTCGCGGAGACGAAGCCGATCTCGACGTACATCACCTGCGTGGTGGCGGGCCCGTACCACTACGTGACGGACTCCTACAGCCGCACGTTCGACGACGGTACACGGCTGGAGATCCCGCTCGGCGCGATGTGCCGCAAGGGCCTCGCCCCCTACTTCGACGCCGACGACGTCTTCCTGGTCACCAAGCAGGGCCTGGACTTCTTCCACGACCACTTCGACTACCCGTACCCCTTCGGGAAGTACGACCAGGCGTTCGTGCCCGAGTACAACCTCGGCGCGATGGAGAACCCGGGGATGGTCACCTTCCGGGAGGAGTACATCTTCCGCGGGAAGGTGACGCAGGCGTCGTACGAGGGCCGGGCGAACGTCATCCTGCACGAGATGGCGCACATGTGGTTCGGCGACCTGGTCACCATGGAGTGGTGGGACGACCTCTGGCTGAAGGAGTCCTTCGCGGACTTCATGGGCACGTTCGCCAACGTCGGCGCGACCCGCTTCAAGGACGCCTGGATCACCTTCGCCAACCGCCGCAAGGCCTGGGCCTACCGGGCGGACCAGCTGCCCTCCACGCACCCGATCACGGCGGACGTCCGCGACCTGCAGGACGCCAAGCTGAACTTCGACGGCATCACCTACGCCAAGGGCGCCTCGGTGCTCAAGCAGCTGGTGGCGTACGTCGGTCAGGACGCGTTCCTGGAGGGCGCGCGGCGCTACTTCAAGCGCAACGCGTACGGCAACACCCGCCTGGGTGACCTGCTGTCGGTGCTGGAGGAGACCAGCGGGCGCGACATGGGCGCGTGGGCGCGGTCCTGGCTGCAGACGGCCGGGGTCAACTCGCTGACGCCGCAGGTGCTGCTGACCACGGACGGCCGGATCGACGAGCTGGCGGTGGTGCAGGAGGCGCCCGAGTCGCACCCCGAACTGCGGCCGCACCGGGTGGCGATCGGCCTGTACCGGCGGACCGAGAACGCGGAGGGCCACCCGGCGCTGGAGCGGTACGCGCGGGTGGAGACGGACGTCGAGGGGGCGCGGACGGTCGTGACGGAGCTGGCGGGCGCCGAGGCGCCGGACCTGGTGCTGGTCAACGACGACGACCTGACGTACTGCAAGACGCGCTTCGACGAGACCTCGCTGGCGGCGCTGCGGCGGAATCTGGGGTACATGACCGACCCGCTGGCGCGGGCCCTGTGCTGGTCGGCACTGTGGAACATGACGCGGGACGCGCTGCTGCCGGCCCGGGAGTTCATCGGCCTGGTGGTGAAGTTCGCGGGCCAGGAGACCGACATCGGCGTGCTGCAGATGCTCCACGCATGGGCGGAGTCGGCGGCGGTGCACTACACCGCGCCGGAGCGGCGGGAGGAGGCCGGGCGGGAGCTCTGCCAGAGCGCCTCGGTCCAGCTGTACTCCGCCGAACCGGGCAGCGAGCACCAGCTGGCGTGGGCGCGGTTCTTCGCACGGGTGGCCGATGTGCCGGCCGCGTTCGAGCTGCTGACCTCGTTGCTGGACGGCACGGTGACCCTGCCGGGCCTGGAGGTGGACCAGGAGCTGCGCTGGGCGTTCCTGGAGCCGCTGGCCGCGCACGGGGTCGCGGACGAGAAGGCGCTGGCCGAGGAACTGGCCCGGGACGACACCGCCTCCGGCAAGCGCCACCAGGTGCGCTGCCTGGCCGCCCGCCCGTCGGAGGCGGTCAAGGCGCAGGCGTGGGCGCAGGTCGTGGAGTCCGACGCGCTGTCCAACGCGCTGGTCGAGGCGACGATCGCGGGCTTCACGCAGGCCTCGCAGCGCGAACTCCTCGCGCCGTACGCCGAGAAGTACTTCACCGCGATCGAGCGGGTGTGGACGGATCGGTCGATCCAGATCGGCATGGTCGTCGTACGCGGGCTGTTCCCGGCGTTGCAGGACTCGCCTGGGACGCTGGCGGCGGCGGACGCGTGGCTGGCGGCCCACGAGGAGGCCGCACCGGCACTGCGCCGGCTGGTGCTGGAGGCCCGGGACGACCTGGCGCGGGCCCTGCGGGGACAGGCGTGCGACGCGGCGGCGGGCGCTGCCTGAGGCGTGCGCGGTTCCGCGGCCTCCGGCGCCGCGGAACCGATCCGTTACTGAATACAGGTAATCCGAACCGTAACCCCTGGTCCGCACCCGAACGGACCAGGGGTTTTCGGCACCCGAACATGCGTCCTTTAGGGCGAGCTTGTCCTGGTTTGTCGACGAGCGTGTAACAACGGTTAAAGGGCTGATCGGACACGGGAATCTCCGGGTCATGAACCACAACACCCCGCTCTCCCCCCGCCCCCTGCACCACCTGTCCGACGGCCTGCGCCGGGTCATGACCGCCGCTCAGCTGCGGGCGCACGGAGTGTCGCCCGCCGAGACCGACGGGCAGTGCAAGTCCGGCGGCCCCTGGCAGCAGATCCTGCCGGGCGTGTACCTGCTCCACCCCGGCCCGCCGACCAGCGAGGAGCGGCTGCACGCGGTGCTGATGTACGCGGCCCGGGAGACCTCCCCCGCGGTCCCCGCCCAGCCCGGCGCCGAGGAGGAGCACCGCCCGCCGTATCCGGAGGCGATGATCACCGGCCTCGCCGCCCTGAACCTGCACGGCTTCGCCGCCGTCCCCCCGCTGCCCGCCCTGGACCACATCGACGTCCTGGTTCCCCGGATGCGCCGGCTCCGCTCGACGGGCTGCGCCCACGTGGTGCGCACCCCCGCCCTGCCAACGCCGGAGCAGCGCACGGGGCTGCCGGTCGCACCCGTGCCGCGCGCCCTGGCCGACGCGGTGGCGGGCCTGCGGGACGCGGGCGCGGTACGGCGGCTGCTCACCGAGGCGGTGCGCGGCGGGCACTGCGAACCGGCGTCGATCGTGCGGGAGTTGAACCAGGCCCGGTTGCTGAGCCGGCCGCATGTCGTGGACGCGGTGGACTCGCTGCTGGCCGAGGGGCGGGCGATCGCCGAGGACCGCCTGTACCGCATGGTCCGGGAGTTCGGCCTGCCCGACCCGGTGTGGAACGTCGACCTGCGCCTGCCCGGCGGCCCGCACCTCGGGGGCCTGGACGCCTACTGGCCGGAGCACGCGGTGGCGGTGGAGCTGGACACCCGCGCACCCCGCCACGGCCATCGGCAGGAGGACGACGCGCTGTGGTCGGAGTACGCCCGCAAGCGTGAGCACCTGGAGCGGCTGGGCATCACGGTCGTGTACATCACGCCGAAGAAGCTGCGGGACGCGATGGAGCAGCAGGCGACCGTCCTGCGCACGGCGCTGATGGCGTCGGCGAACCGTGATCCGGCGGCGTACGTGGTGGTGCTCCCCCGGTAGTGACGGACCGGGGCCGGCATCAGGAGGGGAGAGGAGGGGCCGTCCGGGCCGACGCCGGGCGGCCCCTCCTCGTACCGGCGTTCGCGGGCTAGCGGTCGCCGCAGAACTCCGCCTCGATGACGGCCTCCCCCTCGCCCGCCCAGTCGCCGTTGAAGTTGAAGGCGAGGGAGTGGCGGGCGTCGGCGGTGGTGACCGCCTCGGACGAGGAGCCGTGTATGCCGCCGCCGTGTCCCCAGACGTGGACGCCGCAGGACAGCTTCCGGTCCAGCAGGCCCAGTCCGTAGCCGGCGTTCGGGGCGCCGTCGATGGCCACCGTCGTCTTCATCGCCTTCAGCTGCCGCTCGGGCAGCAGCCTGCCGCCCAGCAGCGCCCGGTAGAAGCGGTTGAGGTCGGCCGAGTCGGAGATCATCTCGCCGGCCGCGTACGCCAGGGACGGGTTGAGCGCGGTGACGTCGTACGTCGGCCCCGTCGTCGTCTGCGCCAGCTTGCCGTACGCGCGGCTGCTGGGCTGCGGCACGGTGACCCGCGTGCCGGGCACCGAGGTGGCGCGCAGATGCAGGGGCTCGATGATGCGGTCGCGAATCTCGGCGCCGTACGGCCGGCCCGTCGCCTCCTGGATCACCATGCCGGCGAGGACGTAGTTGGTGTTGGAGTAGCTCCAGGACGTGCCCGGCGCGAAGTACGGCCGGTGCGCCATCGCGACCGCGACCAGCTCGGCCGGCCTCTTGGTGTCGTAGCGGTGCTCGAAGAAGCCGTCCTCGAGGAAGTACGTGCGGACGAACTCCTCGTCGGAGGTGTAGTCGTAGACGCCGCTGGTGTGGTTGAGCAGCCGGCGCAGGGTGATCCGCCGGCCGTCGTGGCCGTTGCCCCGCACCACGCCCGGCAGCCACTCCTCCACCGTGTCGTCCAGCGACAGCCTGCCCTCCGCCTCCAGTTGGAGCAGCACCGTCGCCACGAACGTCTTGGTGATGCTGCCCACCCGGTACCGGTCGGCCGGCGAACGCCGCTCGCCCGTGCGCAGATCGGCCACGCCCTCGGTCGCCCGCCAGGTGCCGTGCGCGTCCTTCGCCGTCGCGGTGACGCCGGGCACCCCGTCCTTCACGGCGGCGCGCAGTGCCTCACGGGTCGCGGCGTGGCCGCCCCCGGTGGGCGCCGCGAGGGCCGGGACGGCCACGGCGGCCGACAGTGCCACGGCGGTCGCCGCCAGGAGGGTCACTCGTACGCTCATCTCTTCCCCCATCCGATCCTCTTGGATCGTTTTCGGATCACAGTACGGACAGGGGAAGAAACCGTGAGCACCGCGTGGAGGTTGTTCGGGGCCGGTACCGGTTGAGCCGGTTTCAGCCCTTCTCGAGGACCGGCTCGGTGTCGCGGTCACGCGAGGCCCCGGCCAGGTCCGTACGGGCCCCGGGGCGTTGAAGGACAGCTCGCGGTAGAGGGAGGCCGGTCCCGCGCGCCGGCGGCCGCTCGCCGAACGGCCGACGCGGCGTCACCAGCCGTTCGTCCGGCGGAGTACCCCCCTTCCTACGCGCGGTCGACGCGCCCCGCGGCCGGGCGTTCCCGCCACAGTCGCAGGCCCAGGTCGACCAGCGCGATGCGTCGGAGGGCGGGTACGGCGTCGAGTTCGTGCCAGGCGGCCATGTCGGTGGAGCCGCCGATCTCGTGGCGCAGTTCGCCGCCGATCACGGTCCCCTCGTACACCAGACGCACGCCGTGGTGGTCGGTCGCCGGGTTCAGCCGGCGGCGCGGGAAGACGCGGTGGAAGGAGTGGACGCCGAGGATGCCGGTGACCTCGATCCGGTAGCCGGTCTCCTCCCGCACCTCCCGGCGGACGGTGTCGTACGGATCCTCGCCGTGCTCCATGCCACCACCGGGCAGCACCCACTCGGGAGTGCCGTCGGATGCCGGGGAGCGGGCCAGCAGCACCTGTCCGTCGCGGACGCATATGGCGTAGGCCGCCACCCTCAACTTTCTGCGCACGAGGGGACGGTAACCCGTCACAACGGGAATGCCACCCGGCACCCGAAATGTGCCGCTCACCCTCCCTGCCCCGCAATGCCCATCGCGGGTTTTCCCCATCCGTCCATTTCGATTCGGTCAACCCTCGCCAAACATCCCGCCGTTGCGTAAGGCTGAGCGGTCGTCCGGGACCGTATTCCGGACTGTCTCGTTCCTTAACCAACAAGGGATGCCGATGACAATCACCCCCCAGAGCGATGCGACACCGGGCGCGAGACGCGTGGCTCGGATCGCCGTGGCAGCCGGTCTCGTCGCCGCGCTGGCCGCGGCCGGGCCGATACCCGTGGCGCTCGCCGCGGACCAGGCACCCGCGGCGGCCGACCCCGGCCTGAAGTCCGCGCACGACAAGCTCGGTTCCGACGACGCCGAGCTGCTCGCCGAGGCCAAGGCCGAGGGCGACAAGAGCGTGACCATGATGGTCGCCACCGCGCCCGGCAGGACCGAGCAGGTCGCCGAGCAGCTCGACTCGGTGGACGGCGGCATGGTCGGCCGCACGTACGACAAGCTCGGCTACGTCCGGGCCACCGTGCCCACCGGCAAGGCGGACGCGGCCATCGCCGCCGCCGCCAAGCTGTCCACCGTGCACGGCATCGACCTGCGGGAGGAGATCCCGCTGGACGACCCGCGGCCCAACGCGGGCACCACGCGGGGCGCCGAGGCCGCCGGCAGCTACCCCGCGCCCGGCAAGGACACCCCCGCCGAGAACCCGTACAACCCGTCCTTCGAGACCGGTGCCGTCGACTTCGTCGAGGACCACCCGAAGGCGGACGGTCGGGGCATCACCATCGGCATCCTCGACTCGGGTGTGGACCTGGGCCACCCGGCGCTGCGGAAGACCACCACCGGCGAGCGGAAGATCGTCGACTGGGTGACCGCGACCGACCCGGTCGTCGACGGCGACGGCACCTGGCGCCGGATGACCACCTCGGTCAGCGGCCCGACCTTCGCCATCACCACGACCGCGCTCGGCACCGAGACGTTCAAGGCGCCCGAGGGCTCGTACAAGTTCAACTACTTCGCCGAGTCCGCCACCACCGGTGGCGACATGGCCGGCGACCTCAACCGCGACGGCGACACGAGCGACGTCTGGGGCGTGCTGTACGACGCCGCCTCGGGCACCGCGCGCGTCGACCTCGACGACGACCTGGACTTCACCGACGACACCGTGATGAAGCCGTACAAGGACGGCTTCCAGATCGGCTACTTCGGCACGGACGACCCGGCGACCGCGATCGCCGAGCGCATCCCGTTCGTGGTCGAGATCCGCAAGGACGTCGTCTACAACGCGGCCGGCGCCAAGGCCGACTACGTCAGCATCGGCGTCATCGAGGGCTCGCACGGCACGCACGTGGCCGGCATCACCGCCGCCAACGGCCTGTTCGGCGGCGAGATGAACGGTGCCGCGCCCGGCGCCAAGCTGGTCTCCTCCCGGGCCTGCACCTGGTCCGGCGGCTGCACCAACGTGGCGCTCACCGAAGGCATGATCGACCTCGTCGTCAACCGGGGCGTCGACATCGTCAACATGTCGATCGGCGGTCTGCCCGCCCTGAACGACGGCAACAACGCGCGCGCCGAGCTGTACACCCGCCTGATCGACGAGTACGGCGTCCAGTTGGTGATCTCCGCGGGTAACTCCGGCCCCGGCGCCAACACCATCGGCGACCCGTCGCTGGCCGACAAGGTCATCTCGGTCGGCGCGACCATCTCCAAGGAGACGTGGGCCGCCAACTACGGCTCCCAGGTGGAGAAGCGGTACGCGATGATGCCGTTCTCCTCGCGCGGCCCGCGTGAGGACGGCGGGTTCACGCCGACGCTGTCCGCGCCCGGCGCCGCGATCAACACCACGCAGACCTGGTCGCCCGGCGGCCCGGTCGCCGAGGCCGGCTACAGCCTGCCGCCCGGCTACTCCATGCTCCAGGGCACCTCGATGGCCTCCCCGCAGGCGACCGGCGCGGCCGCGTTGCTGCTGTCCGCCGCGAAGCAGAGGGGCTTCGAGCTCACCCCGGCGACCCTGCGCACGGCGCTCACCTCGACCGCCGACCACATCCGTGGTGTGCAGGCGTACGAGGAGGGCGCGGGCCTGGTCAACATCGAGGACGCGTGGGACGCGATCCGCGACGGGGCCACCGCGCACACCTACGCGGTCAAGGCGCCGGTCGACACCGCGATCGACCAGTTTCTGAAGACCCCGGGCCACGGCACCGGCCTGTACGACCGCGAGGGCGGTCTGAAGGCCAGCCAGAAGAAGACGTACGACGTCACGATCACCCGTACGTCCGGCGCCGACCGGGCGATCCGGCACGAGCTGCACTTCGAGAACAACGCGGGCGACACCTTCCGGATCGTCGGCTCCGACGAGGTGCGGCTCCCGCTGAACCAGCCGGTCACCGTCAAGGTGCAGGCCGCGCCGAGGTCCGCCGGGCTGAAGAGCGCGATCCTGGAGGTCGACGACCCGTACACCGAGGGCATCGACAAGCAGGTCCTCACCACGGTCGTCGTCTCGCAGCCGCTGAAGTACACCTACAGCGCCTCCGGTTCGGTGCAGCGCAACAGCACGACGTCGTACTTCGTGACCGTGCCCGAGGGCGCCACGTCGCTGGAGGTCGCGCTCGGCGGGCTGAAGGACAAGAGCCAGACCCGGTTCATCGCCATCCACCCGTACGGCGTCCCGGCCGACCCGACGTCGACGATCAACTGCTACCCGAACTACACCAACCCGGCCAACACCTGCCGCCCGGACGTGCGTTCCTACGCCGACCCGCAGGCCGGCGTCTGGGAGATCGAGGTCGAGTCGCGCCGTACGTCGCCGCTGCTCGACAATCCGTACAAGCTGGACGTCACCGTCCTCGGCGTGGCCTTCGACCCGGAGACCGTGACCGTGCCCGAGGCCAAGGTCGGCACCCCGGCCGCGGCCTCCTGGAAGGTGACCAACGCCTACGCCGCGATCGACGGCAAGGTGGTCGGCGGGCCGCTCGGCTCGTCCCGGACCACGCGCCCGACGATCCAGCAGGGTGAGACCCAGACCAGCACGGTCCAGGTGCCCGAGGGCGCGACGTCGCTCGACGTCGTGATCGGCAACGTCTCCGACGCCTCCGCCGACCTCGACCTGGTCGTGAAGGACGCCTCCGGCGCCGAGGTCGGCAGCTCCGCCGACGGCGACTCCGAGGAGCGGGTGACGCTCGCCTCCCCGAAGGCCGGGACCTACACCATCGAGGTCTTCGGCTACGGCGTGCCGGCCGGCTCCACCGCGTACGACTACCGGGACGTCTTCTTCTCCGCCGCCCTCGGCAGCGTGAGCGTCGACGGCTCGACGCCGGTGAAGCTCGGCACGGGCGACACGGCGACGGTGTCCGGCACCGTCACCGCCGCCGCGGCCGCACCCGAGGGACGGGAGTTCTTCGGCCAGGTGCAGCTGGTCAACGCGCGCGGCACGGTCGCGGGCGTCGGCAACGTGAAGATCGAGAAGGTCACGCCGTAAGTCAGCGGTACGGCAGTGGGGGCGGGCGTCCGTGCGGGCGCCCGCCCCTTCCTCATGGGCAGGGTGTGGTGCGCGCCCGCGGCAACGTCTGCAGAAGCAGCGGGCGCTCGGCGGCGATGGCCTCCTCGCCGACGAGCCACTCCTCGGGCGACGCGCTGCCCCGGCGGATCGCGACGAGTGCCCGCTGTCCCTCGTCGAGGCCGGCCGCGGCGGGGATCACGAACGTGACCTCGGCCTCGCTCCTCGCGGGGATGTAGGAGCGGCTCACCTGCAGCGTGACGCGTTCCTGGCCGGTGCCGGGGACGGGCCGGGTGCCGGTCACCTCGCCCTCGGCCACCAGGCGCGCGCAGGCCAGGAAGTCGGGGGAGCCGAAGGGGCCGCCGGCCTTGGCATCCTGCTGGGCTTTGTCGGCCCCCGTCCCAGCGGTGATGTCCGCCGCGCCGTCCGTGGCCCGGACGACCAGCCAACCCAGGCCCACCAGCACGGTGCCGGCAACGGCGGCGGCGAGGCCGTTCAGGGCGAGGCGCAGCGGCCGGTACCGGGACCGGGGCCGCGGCGGCGCCGGGGCCGGGTGGGGAGCGGGGTCGGCCAAGGCGTCCGCGATGATCTCCAGTTGCTTGCGCAGCACGGCGACATCGGTCTCGGCGGACCGGTATTCGGCCAGCAGGACGGCGTCGGCGCGAGCCGCCTCGGGCAGCGGCTCGCCGGTGACGGCGGCCATCAGCGGGTCGCGGTCGAAGCCACCCCGCCCGTCACGGTCGACGGTCACCTCACACCACCTCGTCCTCGTGCAGGCGGGCCCGCAGAGCCCGTACCGCCGTGTGCAGCCTGCTCTTGACCGTGCCCTCCGGGACGCCGAGCTCCTCGGCTATGGAACGCACCGGCAGATCGGCGTAGAACCGCAGGACGAGGACCTGACGCTGGGCGTCGGGCAGCTCGTCCAGGCCCTGGGCGACCGCGAGGGACAGCAGGCTGGTGTCCTCGCCGGAGGCGTGGGCGGGCTGGTGGAGCGCGGCCAGGCGCTCGCCGAGGCGCTCCTGCCGGCGTTTGGCGCGGTGCCAGTCCATGGCGAGGTTGGAGGCGACGACCGCCGCCCACGCGGAGACGTCCCGCGGGGCCTCCCGGCCGCCGGCCGCCCGTTCCAGCAGCCGCAGACGGACCTGCTGCACCCCGTCCGGCAGGTCCGCCTGCGGCACTCCGCCGAGCGCGAGCACCGCCCGCACCCGGCGCTCCTGGGCCGCGTCCAGGGGATCCGCGACATCACGGTGTCCGTCGCCCCCCTGGCCGCGGTGCGCCTTTCTGCGCAGCACAGCCACCCCTCTCCTCGCCGCGTTTCCCCTATGACGCCCGGACGGGCCGAAACGTTCGGCCCGTCCGGGCCGGAAACGTTCGACCCGCTTCAGGGGCCGCCGTCAGTGGCATACGTCCTAGCGGTCCCGTCCCACCAGGCGGGCACAAGCCCAAAGGATTGGACACAGGGGCCCCGGTGCCCCGCATGATGGAAATGCCCCGGTCAGGGAAGGGGCGCGCCGCAAGCCACGCAAAGGAGTCGTCGTGAGGGTCGGAATCGTCGGAGCCACCGGTCAGGTCGGCACGGTCATGCGCAGGATCCTCACGGAGCGCGACTTCCCGGTGACGGAGCTGCGGCTGTTCGCCTCGGCCCGTTCGGCGGGGACGGTCCTGGACGGCGTGACGGTGGAGGACGCGGCCACGGCCGACTACACCGGCCTGGACATCGTGCTGTTCTCCGCGGGCGGCGCGACCTCCAAGGCGCTGGCCGAGAAGGTCGCCGGGCAGGGCGCGGTCGTGATCGACAATTCCTCCGCGTGGCGTCGGGACCCGGACGTGCCCCTCGTGGTGTCGGAGGTCAACCCGCACGCGATCGCGAGCCGCCCCAAGGGCATCATCGCCAACCCGAACTGCACGACGATGGCCGCGATGCCGGTGCTGAAGCCGCTGCACGAGGAGGCGGGGCTCGAAGCCCTCGTCGTCGCCACCTACCAGGCGGTGTCCGGCTCCGGCCTCGCAGGCGTCGACGAGCTGTTCGAGCAGGTCAAGAAGGTCGGCGAGGACGCGCCGAAGCTGACGCACGACGGCTCGGCGGCGGAGTTCCCGGCCCCGAGCAAGTACGTCGCGCCGATCGCGTACAACGTGCTGCCACTGGCCGGCTCGATCGTCGACGACGGCCTGAACGAGACCGACGAGGAGCAGAAGCTCCGCAACGAGTCCCGCAAGATCCTGGACATCCCCGAGCTGAAGGTCTCCGGCACCTGTGTCCGCGTCCCGGTCTTCACCGGCCACTCGCTCCAGGTCAACGCCCGTTTCGCCCGTCCGATCAGCGTCGAGCGGGCCAAGGAGCTGCTGGCGGGCGCCCCCGGCGTGGCCCTGACCGACGTCCCTACCCCGCTGCAGGCGGCCGGTCAGGACCCGTCGTACGTCGGCCGCATCCGCCGCGACGAGACGGTGGACAACGGCCTGGCGCTGTTCGTCTCCAACGACAACCTGCGCAAGGGCGCGGCGCTGAACGCGGTGCAGATCGCCGAGCTGGTGGCGGCGGAGCTGTCGGCCAAGGCCGCCGGCTAGGGACTGCCGTTCGGATCGGGGCGCAGGTCAGGGCCTGACTGCGCGGTCTGACTACAGGCCTGACGTCCGGGCCTGTCGTCAGGGCCTGCGCACCTCGTAGAGGAAGCAGCCGTACTCGACGGCCCGGACGTGGACGAGCGCCACCTCCGGGTCGTCGAAGGCGTCCGCGAGCACCGCCTCGAAGCCCGCCTCCACCAGCCGTCCGCCCAGGATGCGTCCCTCGGCCGAGTAGCGGCGCAGCGTGCGGTGCGAGTCGGTGAAGGGCAGGCCGCCCCCTCGCGGCCCCGGGCACTCCCCCGCATGGATGAAGACCGGGCCCTGTTCGTCGTAGGCCCCCGGGTCCGCCCCCGTCTCCGCCGCCCAGCGCCGCAGGGGGGCGTAGGAGACGAGCGCGATCCGCTCGCCCGGCCGGCTGCGGCGCAGGCAGCAGCGCAGCGGCGCCCCGCCCTCCTCGTCCGTCACGGGAACCGTCTCCCGTCCCGCGTCGTCGGCCGAACGCAGCTCCTTCAGGACCGTCGGTTCGACGGCTCGTGCGCAGTACCTCGTCATGCACCCAGACTCGCGCGTGACCGCCCCGTCCACCGGCGGTGAACGGACATCGCGTTCGGTGCTGGTCCCGTGGAAGGATGGCGGAACTGACACATGACGAGGAGATGACCGCGTGCCTGGCACAAACCTGACTCGCGAAGAGGCGCAGCAGCGGGCGAAGCTGCTCACCGTTGACTCCTACGAGGTCGAGCTCGACCTCTCCGGGGCGCAGGAGGGCGACACCTTCCGGTCCGTGACGACGGTGCGCTTCGACGTCGCGGACGGGGGCCCCTCCCGCTCGAGCGAAGCCGGGAGTGGGGGAGGCGCCGAGTCCTTCATCGACCTGGTGGCGCCGGCGGTTCACGAGATCACGCTCAACGGCGACCCGCTCGACCCCGCGGCGGTCTTCAAGGACTCGCGGATCGCCCTGCACGGCCTTTTGGAGGGCCGGAACGTGCTGCGGGTGGCCGCCGACTGCGCGTACACCAACACCGGCGAGGGCCTGCACAAGTTCGTCGACCCGGTCGACGACCAGGCCTACCTGTACACCCAGTTCGAGGTGCCGGACGCCCGCCGCGTGTTCGCCTCGTTCGAGCAGCCGGACCTGAAGGCGACCTTCCAGTTCACCGTGCGGGCCCCCGAGGGCTGGACCGTCATCTCCAACTCGCCCACGCCCGAGCCGCAGGACAACGTCTGGGTCTTCGAGCCGACGCCGCGCATCTCGACGTACATCACGGCCCTGATCGTCGGCCCGTACCACAGCGTGCACAGCGTCTACGAGAAGGACGGGCGGTCCGTCCCGCTCGGCATCTACTGCCGTCCGTCCCTCGCGGAGTACCTCGACTCGGACGCCATCTTCGAGGTGACCCGGCAGGGCTTCGACTGGTTCCAGGAGAAGTTCGACTACGCGTACCCCTTCGAGAAGTACGACCAGCTGTTCGTGCCGGAGTTCAACGCGGGCGCGATGGAGAACGCGGGTGCGGTGACCATCCGCGACCAGTACGTCTTCCGCTCGAAGGTGACGGACGCCGCGTACGAGATGCGCGCCGAGACCATCCTGCACGAGCTGGCCCACATGTGGTTCGGCGACCTCGTCACCATGGAGTGGTGGAACGACCTGTGGCTGAACGAGTCGTTCGCCACGTACACGTCCATCGCCTGCCAGGCCGCGGCCCCCGCGTCGCGCTGGCCGCACGCGTGGACGACGTTCGCGAACTCCATGAAGACCTGGGCGTACCGCCAGGACCAGCTGCCGTCCACGCACCCGATCATGGCGGAGATCCGCGACCTGGACGACGTGCTGGTCAACTTCGACGGCATCACCTACGCCAAGGGCGCGTCCGTGCTGAAGCAGCTCGTCGCCTACGTCGGGGAGGACGAGTTCTTCCGCGGCGTGCAGACCTACTTCAAGCGGCACGCGTACGGCAACACCCGGCTGATCGACCTGCTGACCGCACTGGAGGAGACCTCCGGGCGGGACCTGAGGACCTGGTCGCAGCTGTGGCTGGAGACGGCCGGGATCAACATCCTGCGCCCGGAGATCGAGACGGACGCGGACGGCGTCATCACCTCCTTCGCGATCCGGCAGGAGGCGCCGGCGCTGCCGACGGGCGCGAAGGGCGAGCCGACGCTGCGGCCGCACCGGATCGCGGTCGGGCTGTACGAGATGGACCACGACGCCGGGAAGCTGGTGCGCGAGGAACGCGTCGAGCTCGACGTCGACGGCGAGCTGACGGCCGTACCGCAGCTGGTCGGGCGGCAGCGTCCGAACGTCGTCCTGCTCAACGACGACGACCTGTCGTACGCGAAGGTCCGCCTCGACGAGCAGTCGCTGGCCTTCGTCACCGACCACCTCGGCGACTTCGAGTCGTCGCTGCCGCGCGCGCTGTGCTGGGCGTCGGCGTGGGACATGACGCGCGACGCGGAACTCGCCACCCGTGACTACCTGTCCCTCGTGCTGTCCGGCATCGGCAAGGAGTCGGACATCGGCCTGGTGCAGTCGCTCCAGCGGCAGGTGAAGCTGGCGATCGACCTGTACGCCGACCCGGCCGCCCGCGAGACGCTGCTGACCCGCTGGACGGACGCCACGCTGGCGCACCTGCGCTCCGCCGAGCCGGGCGGCGACCACCAGCTGGCCTGGGCGCGGGCCTTCGTGGCCACCGCCCGTACGCCGGAGCAGCTGGATCTGCTGGAGGCGCTGCTCGACGGCTCGCAGACGGTGCAGGGGCTGGTGGTGGACACCGAGCTGCGCTGGGCGTTCGTCCAGCGGCTCGCGGCCGTGGGCCGGTTCGACGAGGCGGAGATCGCGAGCGAGTACGAGCGCGACAAGACGGCGGCCGGCGAACGCCACGCCGCCACCGCCCGCGCCGCCCGCCCGACACCGGAGGCCAAGGCGGAGGCCTGGGCCTCGGTGGTCGAGTCCGACAAGCTTCCGAACGCCGTCCAGGAGGCGGTCATCGGTGGCTTCGTCCAGACGGACCAGCGGGAGCTGCTCGCGCCGTACACCGACAAGTACTTCGAGTCGGTGAAGACCGTCTGGGACTCCCGCTCGCACGAGATGGCCCAGCAGATCGCGGTCGGGCTGTACCCGACGGTGCAGGTCTCCGAGGAGACCCTGGCCAAGACGGACGCCTGGCTGTCGGCCGCCGAGCCGAACGCGGCGCTGCGGCGGCTGGTGTCGGAGTCACGCGCCGGCATCGAGCGCGCGCTGCGCGCACAGGCCGCGGACGCGGCGGCGGGGGCCCAGGGATAGGACCACCTGTCCGCCCACCGCCAGGGGCGCCCGACGAGCTCGGCTCGGGGGGCGCCCCTTCGCATGGAGCGCGCGACAGCGTGGCGATCATGGGCGACTGAGAGCTTCGGCCGGCGTCGGGGGCGGACGTCGAGGCGGTGGCCGAGCTGCGGGCCGTGGTGCTGGAGAGTCCGTCGGGGGCTTCGGCCACGGAGGTCCCTTCGCTGGTCGCTGATCACCCCGTCGGATCTACCGTTCCAGCGGTGCACCCGTCAGGTCCATCGCATCACTCACCGACCAGGGCCTGCGCCTCATCGAGGAGGCAGTGGGCGCCGGCCTGGCGGTCCAGACCGAGGCCCTCTCCGCCCTCACGGCCCAACAGGCCGACCAACTGGCCGACCTGTTGAGGGCGTTGCTGACGGGGGCGCACGAGGGGCAGGCGTAGGACGCTCATCCCAGGTGGGCCGACAGGGCCGCCTCGATCGTCTCGGGCGTGGCGGCGTCGGCGGCCCAGGCGATGTAGCCGTCGGGGCGCACGAGGACGGTGGTGCGGCGGGGCGTCGTCCAGTGGGCCACCGTCAGGCGGTCGGCGCGGGGCGTGGCCGGGGGCTCGTGGGAGTCCGGGGTGATCAGCAGGTGGCGCCCGGAGCGGAGGGACTCGTAGAGACGCCCGGTGTCGAGGGAGGCGTCGAGGGCGCGGGTGCCGGTGAGGCGGTGGGAGCCACGAGGTGCCGGGTAGCGGTAGCCGATACCGGTGACCTGGGCGATGGCCTTGCGACGGGCGGGGCCGACCGCGTCGACGAAGGCCGAGAACACGGCGCGGACGGCGCGCAGGACGGGGCTCTGCGCCCGGGCCAGACGGACCAGTCCCCCACTGCTGCGCAGGACCGCCTTGCCGACCGGGTGGCGCTCGGCCTCGTAGGTGTCCAGCAGGCCCTCGGGCGCCCAGCCCTGCACGGCGGCGGCGAGCTTCCAGCCGAGATTGGCCGCGTCCTGAAGCCCGGTGTTCATTCCCTGACCGCCGGCCGGCGAGTGGATGTGCGCGGCGTCGCCGGCGAGGAAGACCCGGCCGACCCGGTACCGCGGCGCCTGACGCTCGTCGCTGTGGAAGCGGGACAGCCAGCGGGCGTCGTGCATGCCGTAGTCGGTGCCCAGGGCGCGGCGGGTGACCTCCTTGACCTCGTCGAGGTCGAGCGGGGCGTCGTCGGCGACCTCGTGACGGCGGTTCCAGCCCATGACGCGGTACCAGCCGTCGCCGAAGCTCGCGATCATCGCGAAGGCGTCGCCCGCGCCGTTGACGGTGAGCACGGTCTCGGGCTTCTCGGCGAGCCGGACGTCCGCGAGGAAGAGCGACTTGATGACGGAGACGCCGGGGAAGGGCAGGCCGACCGCCTGCCGGACGGCGCTGCGGTGACCGTCCGCTCCGACGACGTACGCCGCGCGGCGGGTGACGACCGTACCGTCGGCGCTCCGGACGTCGACATCGACGCCAGTGCGGTCCTGGCGCAGGCCGACGACCTCGCTCTCGTACGCGAACTCCACACCGAGTTCACGCGCCCGCCGCTCCAGCAGGCGCTCCACCTCGTACTGCGGGGTGATCAGCAGGAACGGGAAGCGGGAGGGAAGCGTGGTCAGGTCCAGCGAGAGGCGGCGGAAGAGGCGCAGTTCGGTGAGGGTGCCGCCGGTGGCGATGAGCGGGTCGGCGAGGCCGCGGGCGTCGAGCTGCTCCAGGGTGCGGGCGTGGACGCCAAAGGCGCGGGAGAGGTTGCTGATGCCGTACGGGCGCCTCTCCAGGAGGGTGACGGGGACGCCGGCGTGGGCGAGGTCACCGGCCAGGAGCAGGCCTGTGGGGCCGGAGCCGACGACGATGACGGAGCGGGGGGATGCGGAGGTGCGGGGGGCGTCGGAGGTGCGGGGGGCGTCGGGGGTGTTGCCGGTGCCGTTCATGGTGGCCTCCTGGTGCCAACGGACGTTGGTCAACGCTTGTTGGCAATGGTAGGCACGGAGGAGGTGGGGCGTCAACGGGTGTTGGCCTACAGCTGTTGGCTTGCATGGGTTGATCGGCGTGGGGGGTGTGACGACGCGCCACTGGTCCACAGGTGGCGGCACACGCCTGCTGGTCGGCGAGTGCCGGCCGCCGCCCGTTGACCGACGCTCGCTGACCGACGCCCGTTGACCGACGCTCGCTGGCCGACGCCTATTGACCAACGCCTGTTGGCCAACAGCCGCTGGCCAACATCTGTTGGCCAGCGGCGCACTGGGCCTACGCATGTTGACCGACACGTATTGGTCGGCAGCTCATGGCCGATGCCTGTTGGCCGACGGATGTAGGCCAACAGGCATTGACCGACGCATGTAGGCCTGCTTCGGCGGCGGGGCGCCGGAGCGGGAGCGCTGGCGCGCATCATCGACCCCAGCTCCCCGACCAGTCACCCGGTCGGCCCTCCCGCCAACCACCCGACCGGCCCGGATTACGCATAGCCGTTGACCGGCACTGGTTCGCCTACAGTCGTTGGCCTACACTCGTTGGCATGTCAGACGCCTCCCCCACCCCCACGGCTTCCCCCGCCCCCCGCCGCTCCGACGCCACCCGCACCGCGATCCTCGACGCGGCCCGCGAGCGCTTCGCCACCGACGGATACGAGCGCGCCACCATCCGGGCGATCGCCAAGGACGCGAACATCGACCCGTCGATGGTCATGCGCTACTACGGCAACAAGGAGGGCCTCTTCGCGGCCGCCGTCGCCGTGGATCTGAAGCTCCCCGACCTGGACGCCGTCCCCCGCGCCGAGGTTGGCCGTGCCCTCGTCTCGCACTTCCTCGACATGTGGGAGGACAACGAGGTGCTGACCGCCCTGCTGCGGGTCGGCGCGACCAATCAGGCCGGGGCCGAGCGGATGCAGCAGATCTTCCGGAACCAGTTGCTGCCGATCGCCCAGAAGGTCTGTCCCGATCCCGAGCAGGTGCCGACGCGGGCCGCGCTCTGTGCGACGCAGGTGCTGGGGATGGCGCTCACCCGTTACGTGCTGCGGTTCCCGCCCACGACGGCGCTCGTCCGTCAGGAGATCGTGGCGTGGCTGGCGCCCACCCTCCAGCGTTACCTCACCGCACCGAGCCCTTGACGCCCGGCCGAGCCCGACACCGAACCCAACCCCAATCGAACCCCGGCCCCGGCTCCCTCACCGTCGCTGCCGTCGCCGTCGCCGTCGCCCGGACATGCCGAAGGCGCCGGCCCCGTCGACGTACGACGGGAACGGCGCCCTCACAGGTGCGCGGTGAGCTCGGGCGGAAGGCGTCAGGCCTTCGCGTCGGCCTCGGTCCTGATGTTGGAGGTGGTCGTGTCCTTCTCCTTGTGGGACTTGTCCAGCACCATCACCAGGCCCGCGATCACCGCGAAGATCGCGATCGGGGCAATCACGAACCAACCCAGCGTCTCGATGACGCTCAGGCCCGTGCCGGGGTCGTCGCCGTCGTCACGCGTCAGCGCGAGCGCGGGGGACGACATGAGCAGCATCATCAGCGTCGTACCGGCAGCCAGGGCGCCGGCGCGCAGGGCGTTCTTCTTGTCCACGGTGCCAAAAGTACCGAACGCCGGGTGGCGTCGCGTGTCCGGGGTGCCGTAAAGGGTGTCCGGGGTGCCGTAAAGGGTGTCCGGGGTGCCGTAAAGGGTGTCCGGGGTGCCGTGAAGGGTGCGGACCCCCGACCTCACCTACGCCTCGCCCCCTCGCGACCGCCGCCGCCATCGCCACCGCCGCCATCGCCCCCGCCCCCAGCCCCGTCCTCCCGCAACACCTCCACCAGCCGCCGCAACCGCACGGAAGCCGCCAGCCCCTCAAGCGTCACCGGCCGCCCGGCGGCGTCCGCGATCGGCAAGCGCCAGTTCGGGTACTCGTCCCACGTCCCCGGCAGGTTCTGGGGCCGACGGTCCCCCACCCCGTCCGGCAGCCACACACCGATCATCCGGGCCGGCGTGCGCAGCAGGTAGCGGTGGACGGCCTGCACCTCGGCCTCCTCCTCCCCCGCGCCGAGGCCGCCACCCGTGCCGCGCAGCAGGCCGAGCCGGGCCAGGAGGGTCAGCCATTCGCCCGTGTCGGCGGCGGCTTCGGTGCGTTCCGCGTCCAAGGGCCTGGTGAGCAGGCCGAGCCGGTCGCGGAGTTCGACGTGCTCGCCGGTCAGCCGGGCCGCGGTGGGCGGCAGGTCGTGGGTGGTTGCCGTGGCGAGGCAGTCGGAGCGCCACCGGTCGGGCGGCAGGGGGCGGCCGTCGCCGTCCCAGTCCCGCTCGAACCACAGCACCGACGTGCCGAACACCCCCCGCTCGCGCAGCGCCTCCCGTACCCCCGGCTCCACGGTCCCCAGGTCCTCGCCGATCACCATCGCCCCGGCCCGGGAGGCCTCCAGCACCAGCACGGCGAGCATGGCCTGGGCGTCGTACCGGACGTACGTCCCCTCCGTCGGCGGCAGCCCCAGCGGCACCCACCAGAGCCGGAACAGGCCCATCACATGGTCGATGCGCAGCGCGCCCGCGTAGCGGAACAGGCCGCGCAGCAGCCCCCGGAAGGGCGCGTACCCCGACTCGGCCAGCCGGTCCGGGCGCCACGGCGGCAGACCCCAGTCCTGGCCGCGTGCGTTGAAGGCGTCCGGCGGGGCGCCGACGGACATCCCGGCGGCGAAGTACCGCTGCTGCGCCCACGCGTCGGCGCCTCGCGGATGCACGCCGACGGCGAGGTCGTGCACGATCCCGACCGGCATCCCGGCCTCCCGTGCGGTGCGCTGCGCGGCGGTGAGCTGGGCATCGGTCAGCCAGGCGAGACGGGAGTGGAAGTCGACGCGGTCCATCAGCTCGCGCCGGGCACGGGCGGTCTCGGCCGACCGCGGGTCCCGCAGACCCTCGGGCCAAAGGTGCCAGTCGGAGCCGTGCACCTCGGCCAGCGCGCACCAGGTGGCGTGGTCCTCCAGCGCCTCGCCCTGTTCGGCGAGGTAGTCGCAGTAGGCGGCGCGTCTGCCGGGGCCCAGGGGGACCTCCGCCAGGAGTTCCAGCGCTTCCCGCTTCAGCTCCCACACCGCGTCCCGGTCGATCAGCGCGCCCTTCTCCAGCACCGACTCCCGCAGCCGGTCGGCCCGCTCGGCCAGTGCGCGCACCCGCTCGCGGTCGTCGGCGTAGGCGTACTCGGGGACGGCCTCGACGCGCAGGTGCACCGGATCGGGGAAGCGGCGGGAGGAAGGACGGTACGGGGAGGGGTCGGTGGGGACGCCGGGCACGGCCGCGTGCAACGGGTTGACCTGGATGAATCCGGCGCCGAGGGAGCGGCCCGCCCAGGCGGTGAGGTCGTCGAGGTCGCCGAGGTCGCCCATGCCCCAGGAGCGTCGGGACAGGAGGGAATAGAGCTGGACCAGGAGTCCGTACGAGCGTGCCGCCGGCGTCGGCAGCCGGGGCGGCGCGGCGATCAGGTGGGCGTCGGCGCTCCGGCCGTCGGGTGCGGTGACGGCGAGGCGGTGCACACCGGGCGGGAGGTCCTCGGCACGGTCGCGGGTCTCGCCCTGCTCGGTCTCGATACGCAGCCGGGTGCCCTCGGGCAGGGCGGCGAGGGCGGCCGGAGCGGTGCCGCCCCAGCACACGAGGGTCGGCGGCAGCAGTCGCTCCCGCAGTTCCGCGCGGCGGGCGGCGAGCGCGGCGCGCGTGGCCTCGGGCGTGCTCGCGTCGACGCCGAGTGCGGCCAGGGTCCGGACGAGCGCGGCGGCCGAGGCGGCGATCGTACGGTCCGGGGAGGGGCTGTAGGAGGGGGCGACGCCGTACGACTCGGCGAGCCGGCACAGGTCTTCGCCGGGAGCTTCACCCGGCCGGGGTGCGGTCATCTACGACCTCGCGGGATCGGTGTCCAGGGGCACGGTCAGCCACGGCCTCGCAGGATCGGCGGCCGGGGTGCGGTCATTTAGGGCCGCGTGGAGTCGGCGTCCGGGGCGGCGAGCGGTGGCTCGCTGGTGAGGGGTTCGGCGTCGGGCAGTGGCGGTTCGCTGGTCAGCGGGGCCTCCGTACAGGCGCCTTCCGCGCTGAAGACACACACGTGCGCGAGATCCGGGTCGGCCGGATCCGCCCCGGCCGCGTCCCGGTCGGCGGACGCCTTCGCCTGCCGCGGGAACGGCGTCCGTTTGGAGCGGGCCGTGTCCCCGGGCGGGGACGGGCGTTTGGAGCGGGCTGCCTCGGAGCGGGGCGTGTCGTCGGCGAGGGCGGACAGCAGAAGGTGTGCCGATGCGGCCACGGGAGCCTCCTTGTCGAGTCGAGGTCGCGTCGAGTCGCGTGGTCATCGCAGCCCTACCCAGTGAGCGCCGGGCCAGACGCCCACACGGCGAAGAAGGTCCTTCTCGTCACATTCCGTCCGCACACGCTCTCTCCGGGTTGCGGCGAAACGGCGCGCAGCGGCCACTCTCGTTGGCACTCCCTTCCATGGACGGCGGGCTCCATCCCCTGACAGCTATTCACTCAGTACATGTACTGAGTACATAATGATCCGCATGAGCACCCGCCACATCCTGCTCGGGCTGCTCGCTGCCGGTCCCAGCCACGGCTACGACCTCAAGCGACGGCACGACGAACGCTTCCCGCAGGCCCGTCCGCTGGCCTACGGGCAGGTGTACACGACCCTGCAACGACTGGTCCGCGACGGACTGGCCGAGGTCGACGGCACCGACGCCGACGGGGGTCCCGAGCGCACGCTGTACCGCAGCACGGCGGACGGGACACAAGAACTGGCGCGCTGGGCGGGCGAGATCGCGCCGCCCGCGCCCTTCGTGACCAACGAGATCTTCGCCAAGGTCGTCGTCTCGATCCTGACCGGCGGTGATCCGGAGGCGTATCTGCGCGCCCAGCGGGCCGCCCACATGGAGCGCATGCGGCAGCTCACGGCGGTCAAGACCGGCCCCGGCGCGGATCTGACGACCGTGCTCTCGGCGGACTACGCCCTCAACCACCTCGACGCCGACCTCCGCTGGATGACGACCACGGCGGCCCGGCTCACCACCCTGACCGCGGAGGTCGACTCAGCATGAGCAACCCAGAGCCGCTGCTCGCGGCCCGTGACCTCACCAAGGCGCACGGCAGGACCGAGGCCCTGCGGGGCGCCTCGGTCCAGCTGCGCTCCGGCGAGATCCTCGCCGTGACCGGCGCCAGCGGCAGCGGGAAGTCGACGCTGCTGCACTGCCTGGCGGGGATCGTCCGGCCCGACGGGGGTTCGGTGTCGTACGGCGGCGAACGCGTCGACCGGCTGCCGGAGCGGCGGCTGAGCGAGCTGAGACGGACGGAGTTCGGGGTGGTGTTCCAGTTCGGGCAGCTGATTCCCGAGCTGACCGCCCTCGACAACGTGGCCCTGCCGCTGATGCTCGGCGGGGCCGGGCGGAAGGAGGCGCGGGAGCGGGCCGGGGAGTGGCTGGAGCGGTTCGGGGCGCGCGCGCAGGGGGAGCTGCGGCCGGGCGAGCTGAGCGGCGGGCAGGCCCAGCGGGCGTCGCTGGCGCGTGCGCTGGTCACCGGGCCCAGGGTGGTCTTCGCGGACGAGCCGACGGGCGCGCTGGACTCGCTGGCGAGCGAACAGGTGATGTCGGCGCTCGCGCACACGGCCCGCGCGACCGGCACGTCCGTCCTGCTGATCACGCACGACGCCCAGGTCGCGGCGTATGCCGACCGCGAGGTCCGGCTGAGCGACGGGGCCGTGGCACCGGTGGGGGTGACGGCGTGAGGAGGACGGACACCGGCGGCCCGAGGTCCGACCTGCGGCTGGCCTGGCTGCTCACCCGTGGTTCCGACCGGCGGGAGTGGTGGCGGGTCGGGCTCACCGTGGCCGGCGCTGCGCAGGCCACCGGCTTCGCACTGACCGCCGTGGCCGTCGCGGCGCTGGAGGGGCAGTACTCCGTCGGCTTCGGCGGCGGCCTGCTGAACCAGCCCGAGGAACGGGCGGGGGTCGTCGTCGCGCTGGTGATGCTGCTGATCCCCGTGCTCGGGTTCCTCGGGCAGTGCTCCCGGGTCGGAGCCGTGCACCGGGACCGCAGGCTGGCCGGGCTGCGCCTCGCGGGGGCCGCACCGGGGCAGGTGCGGCGGATCGCGGCGCTGGAGGCGGGGCTCGCCTGTCTGGCCGGGTCGGTGGCGGCGACACTGACCTCCGTCGTGGTTCTGCTGGGGGTGTGGCAGCGGCCGCCGGTCACCGTCTGGGCCGGGTTCGCCGTGGCCGCGACGGCCGTGCCGGCGCTGGGGGCGCTGGTGAGCGCGTCGGCGTTGCGGCGGGTGATCGCCTCGCCGCTGGGCCGGGTGCGCCGGGTGCGGACCACGCCCCGGCCGGGGCGCGTGTTCCTGGTGGCGGTTCCGGCGCTCGCGCTGCTGCTGCTCGCCGCTGTGGCCTCGGCAGAGAGCGAGCCCTTGGGACCGGCGCAGATGCCGTCGGCGGTGTTCTTCGCCGTCCTGCTCACCGGGGTGGGTGCGATCTGGCTGTCCGGCGCCTCGGCCCGGCTCACGGGTGCCTTTCTCGCCTCCCGGACCGACCGGCCGGCGGTGCTGATCGCGGCGGAGCGCCTGCGCGACGACCCCTGGGCGGCGGCCCGTACGCATGCCGCCGTGCTGCTGGTGACGATCGTCGGTACGGCGTTCATGGGCGTCCGGCAGGTGCTGCTCGCGGTGCTCGACCACCGGCAGCACCTGGCCGCGCACCGCGCCTTCTACACCACCGGTCTCGACCTGACCGCCGCCGCGATCGCCGTGGCCCTGTTCATCGCGCTGTCGGCGCTCGCCGTCGGCACCGCCGAGTCGCTCGCCGCCCGGCGCCGCGGCCTGGCCGCGCAGACCGCCACCGGGGTGCCGCAGGCGGTGCTGGGCCGGGCACTGCTGCTGGAGACCGCCCTGCCGCTGGCGTCGGCGATGCTTGCGGCGGGCATCGGCGGCATGGTCGTCGGCACCGGATACGCCGGCCTGGCCGGCGGCGGCTCACCGCCGTGGGCGGCGCTGCTGGTCCCGGCCGGGGTGTACGGCGCGTGCCTGCTGGCGGCGGCCACTTCGCTGCCGCTGCTGCGCCGGTCGGTGCGGCCGGCCGAGCTGAGGTACGCGTAAGGGCACGCGGGACCGGGGTGGACGGGGTCTCCCGGTTCCGTGCGGCCGGCCGAGCTGAGGTACGCGTCGGGGCACGCGGGTCCGAGGGACCGGAGTGGACGGGGTCTCCCCGGTCCCGTGCGGGCGAACGCCCCTCGGGAGGCACGCGCCTCCCTCGGGGCCGGACACGCCCTCCCCACGGGATGAGCGGGACATGCAAAAGCCCGGATCGTCAGGCGGAAATGCCGTCGATCCGGGCCAAGGCGTCGTCCGCGCCGTACGGCTGCAAGTACGGCAACCAGCGCGGGTCCCTATGGCCGGTCCCGATGATGCGCCAGGCCAGGCCGGTGGGTGGGGCGGGTTTGTGGCGCAGTCGCCAGCCGATCTCACCGAGATGACGGTCGGCCTTCACATGGTTGCAGCGGCGGCAGGACGCCACCACGTTGTCCCAGACGTGCTTGCCCCCGCGCGAGCGCGGGATGACGTGGTCGACGCTGGTTGCGACGCCACCGCAGTACATGCACCGGCCCCCGTCACGGGCGAACAGCGCCCGGCGGGTCAGAGGAACGGGCCCCCGATAGGGAACCCGGACGAAACGCTTGAGCCGGACCACGCTGGGTGCGGGGACTGTGACGGTCGCGCTGTGCAGATAGGCGCCGGACTCCTCGAGGCATACGGCCTTGTTCTCGAGGACGAGGACGAGCGCGCGGCGGAGCGGTACGACGCCGAGCGGCTCGTACGACGCGTTGAGGACCAGGACATGCGGCACGGATGCCTCCTTGTACGCCGGCGGCGCGTGGCTCGCGCCGGGACGATCTGCAGTCAGTCTCCCCTCATGCCTGGTGAAAGCGCCACCATGTCCCGGTAACGGGCTGGGAGTGTTTTCGACCACATCGGCTTCCTCCCCAGGCTCCCGACCACTTCCTCCCCCTCCTCGTCGGACTGTTCGTCTCACCTGCTGTTCGTCTGATCTGTACATCCCCCGGCGGACACCGTCTCTCCCTCGAACATCGCAACGATCCCCACACGATGCCCCGATAGTGTGGTTGCTCCGCCCGTCCGGTGACCTGTTCGTGACCTCGCACCTGACCGCCGCGCCGGGGGCGGGCCGTTGCACCTGGAGGTACCCGTCGTGTCGTCCTTGCTCGTCCCGCCGGCCGCCGGACCGTCGCCGTCCCCGTCCCCGTCGGAGACGACCCCGTCCGTGCCCACGTTCCAGGACGCCCAGCAGAGCGCCACGAACGCCGCCGGCTGGGTGGAGGAGAACTGGTCGACGTGGCTGGCGATCGGGCTGCGCGTGCTGCTGATCGTGGTGATCGCGGCGGTGCTGCGGGTGGTGGTGCGGCGGGCGATCACCAAGCTGATAGACCGCATGAACCGCACCGTGCAGGCGGTGGACGGCACGGCGATCGGCGGCCTGCTGGTGAACGTGGAGCGCCGCCGCCAGCGCTCCCAGGCGATCGGCTCGGTGCTGCGCTCGGTGGCGAGCTTCGTCATTCTCGGCACGGCCGCCCTGATGATCCTGGCCACCTTCCAGATCAACCTGGCGCCGCTCCTCGCGTCGGCCGGTGTGGCGGGCGTGGCGATCGGTTTCGGCGCCCGCAACCTCGTCACGGACTTCCTGTCCGGCGTGTTCATGATCCTCGAGGACCAGTACGGCGTCGGCGACTCGATCGACGTCGGCGTGGCGTCCGGCGAGGTCATCGAGGTCGGCCTGCGCGTCACCAAGCTGCGCGGCGACAACGGCGAGATCTGGTACGTCCGCAACGGCGAGGTCAAGCGCGTCGGCAACCTCTCCCAGGGCTGGGCCACGGCCGGCGTCGACGTCACCGTGCGCCCCTCCGAGGACCTCGACCACGTCAAGGCCGTGCTCACCGAGGTCGGCGACGCGATGAGCAGGGAGGAGCCCTGGAACGAGATGCTCTGGGGCCCGATCGAGACCCTCGGCCTCGACAGCGTCCTGCTGGACTCCATGGTCGTCCGCGTCTCCGCCAGGACGATGCCGGGCAAGGCCCTCACGATCGAACGCGAACTCCGCTGGCGCATCAAGCGCCGCTTCGACCAGGAGGGCATCCGCATCGTCGGCGGGCTGCCGATCCAGCACGAGCAGGAGCCCGCCGACCCGACGGCGGGGATGGCGGCGCCCTCGGTGTACTCGAACACCGCGTCCCCGCAGGCGGCCGCCGCGTCGCCGCTCGCGCCCCCGACGAGCACCACGAAGTAGCGGAACGGCTCCGCGCGCCCGTGAGGCGGGAGCCCTTCTCCGGACGACCGACGTCCCCTGACCGGCCACCCCCGCGCCCGACGACTCCGCCCCCGCGCCCGACGACTCCGTCGCCGCGGGGGCGTTCGCTCTTGACGCCCGCTTCCCGTCGGGCCTACGTTCCTGCCAGCCGACAGGAAACCTTCCTAACAGCGGTCGGGATGGACGTGGCTTCCGGCCCACTGCCAGGCTGAGCGGGCGAAAGGCGGGTGGAGAACGCATGGCAGGAACCGCAGGCACCCCGGGCACTCCGCGCGTCCTGCGCGCCATGAACGACCGCGCCGCCCTCGACCTGCTGCTGGAGCACGGTCCCCTGTCCCGCACCCGGATCGGCAAGCTCACCGGCCTGTCCAAGCCGACCGCATCCCAGCTGCTGGCCCGCCTCGAGGCCGCCGGGCTCGTGCTGGTGACCGGGACCAGCGAGGGACGCCCCGGGCCGAACGCCCAGCTCTACGCCCTGAACCCGGCCGCCGCCCACGCCGCCGGCCTCGACGTCACCCCCGAGCGGGTCCTCGCCGCCGTCGCCGACATCACCGGCCGCACCGTCGGCACGTACGAGGTCCGCACCCCCGGCAGACGCCCGGCCCAGCCCGTCGTGCGCCAGGTCACCGACGCCCTCGACGGGGCGGTGAAGGCGGCCGGGCTGACCAGGGACGACATCCGGCGGCTCGTCATCGGCACGCCCGGCGCCTTCGACCCCAACACCGGCCGGCTGCGCTACGCCTCGCATCTGCCGGGCTGGCACTCCCCCACCCTCCTGGACGAACTCGCCGCCGCGCTGCCGATGCCGGTGGAGTACGAGAACGACGTCAACCTCGTCGCCCTCGCCGAGCAGCGGCTGGGCGCGGCGCGCGGGCACGACGACTTCGTGCTGCTGTGGAACGAGGGCGGCCTCGGCGCCGCCCTGGTCCTCGGCGGGCGGCTGCACCGCGGCTGGACCGGCGGGGCGGGCGAGGTCGGCTTCCTGCCCGTCCCCGGCGCGCCGCTGGTCCGCCAGGTCACCAAGGCCAACAGCGGCGGCTACCAGGAGCTGGCCGGCTCCCAGGCCGTCCCCGCACTGGCCCGCGACCTCGGCGTCCCGGACATCCCCTCGGGCCCCTACACCGAGGTGGCCGCCGCACTGCTGGCCCGCGCGGCGGAGGCGTACGACGACGCGGGACGCCGCGACTACCGAGCCGACGGCACGTCGGGCCGCCGCACGGCCCCCGCCGACACCGGCACGGCCTCCGACGCCCTCGCAGGCTCCGGTGAGGCCTCCGGCCCCGGTTCCCCCTCCGACGCCGGCCCCGGTTCCCCCTCCGGCCCTGGCCCCGGTTCCCCCTCCGACCCTGGCCCCGCCGTCGACCCGGCCACCCCCCGGGCCGGCGGCGACCCCCACCGCCACCTCCTCCACACGTACGCCACACGCCTCGCCACCGGTCTCGCCTCGCTCGTCTCCGTGCTCGACCCCGAACTCGTCGTCCTCAGCGGCACCTCCCTCACCTCCGGCGGCGAGACGCTGCGGGCGCTCGTACAGGCCGAGTTGGGGGAACTGGCGGCGGCCCGGCCCCGGCTCGTCATCGGTGACGTACGCGAACACCCCGTCCTGCGCGGCGCGTTGGAGAGCGCCCTGGTCACCACCCGCGACGAGGTCTTCGACACCTCGCGCTGAGCAGCAGTCCGCACACCGCCCTCGTTCCCGTCCCCGCCCCTGCCCTGGGAGGTCTCGCCATGCCCGGAACGCCCCGAAAAGCGGCCGTGGCGAAGCCGGGCGTGGCCGCCGTGGCCCTTTTCCAGTTCTTCTACGCGTGGAACGACTACTTCGGCCCGCAGATCCACGCCTCCGAGAACCCGGGCGCCTGGACGCTGTCCTACGGTCTGGAGTCGTTCAAGGGCGCGCACCACACCGACTGGAACCTCACCATGGCCGCGACCGTGCTGGTCATGGCCCCCGTCATCCTCGTGTTCTTCTTCACCCAGAAGGCGTTCGTCGAGGGCGTCACACTCACCGAAGTGAAGGGTTGACTGGACGTATGAAACTCACCGTGGTCGGCGGCGGCTCGACCTACACCCCCGAACTCGTCGACGGCTTCGCCCGTTTGAGGGACACACTGCCCGTCGAGGAGCTGGTCCTCGTCGATCCGGCGGCCGACCGCCTGGAGCTGGTGGGCGGCCTGGCCCGGCGGATCCTCGCCCGGCAGGGACACGGCGGCCGGGTGGTGACGACGTCCGACCTGGACGCCGGTGTCGAGGGCGCCGACGCGGTGCTGCTCCAGCTGCGCGTCGGCGGGCAGGCGGCCCGGCAGCAGGACGAGACCTGGCCCCTGGACTGCGGCTGCGTCGGGCAGGAGACGACCGGCGCGGGTGGCCTGGCGAAGGCGCTGCGCACGGTGCCGGTGGTCCTGGACATCGCCGAGCGGGTACGGCGTACCAGTCCGGACGCCTGGATCATCGACTTCACCAACCCCGTCGGCATCGTCACCCGCGCCCTGCTGCAGGCCGGGCACCGGGCGGTCGGGCTGTGCAACGTGGCGATCGGCCTGCAGCGCAGGTTCGCGGCGCTGCTCGGTGTCGCCCCGGCCGACGTCCACCTCGACCACGTGGGCCTGAACCATCTCTCATGGGAGACGGGCGTCCGCGTGGGCGGTCCCGAGGGCGAGGACGTCCTGCCCAAGCTGCTCGAGGAGCACGGCGACACGATCGCCGCGGACCTGCGCCTGCCGCGCGAGCTGCTGGACCGCCTCGGCGTGGTCCCGTCGTACTACCTGCGCTACTACTACGCGCACGACGAGGTCGTCCGCGATCAGCGCGGCAGGCCCTCGCGGGCCGAGGAAGTGGCGGCCATGGAGAAGGAGCTGCTGCGGATGTACGGCGATCCGGCGCTCGACGAGAAGCCGGAGCTGCTGGCCAAGCGGGGCGGCGCCTACTACTCGGAGGCGGCCGTGGACCTGGCGGCGGCGCTGCTGGGCGGTGCGGGAAGCCCGTACCAGGTGGTGAACACGTACAACAGGGGCACGTTGCCGTTCCTGCCGGACGACGCGGTGATCGAGGTGCAGGCGGCGGTGGGCGCGACGGGCGATCCGCGACCGCTGCCGGTCGCCGCGGTGGACCCGCTGTACGCGGGCCTGATGGCGAACGTGACGGCCTACGAGGACCTGGCACTGGACGCGGCCCTGCGCGGCGGGCGGGAGCGGGTGTTCAGGGCCCTGCTCGCGCATCCCCTCATCGGGCAGTACGCGTACGCCGATACCCTCACCGACCAGCTGATCGCACACAACCGGGAGCACCTGGCGTGGGCCTGACCACACGTGTCCTCGCCGTCGACGCGGGCAACAGCAAGACGGACGTCGCGGTGGTGGCGGCCGACGGGAGCGTGCTCGCCGCCGCGCGCGGCGGCGGGTTCCGGCCGCCGGCCGTGGGGGTCGAGGCGGCGACGGACGTCCTCGCCGAGGCGGTGGAGCGGGCCTTCGCCGCGGCCGGCGTCACCTCCGTCACGCACGTCTCGGCCTGTCTCGCCAACGCCGACTTCCCGGTGGAGGAGGAACAGCTGACCGACGCGCTGCACGCGCGTGCGTGGGGGGCCACCGTCGAGGTCCGCAACGACACCTTCGCGATCCTGCGGGCCGGGGTGACCGAGCCGCGCGGCGTCGCGGTGGTCTGCGGGGCGGGCATCAACTGCGTCGGGATGCGGCCCGACGGGCGCACCGCGCGTTTCCCGGCGATCGGGCGCATGTCCGGTGACTGGGGCGGCGGTTGGGGGCTGGCCGAGGAGGCGCTCTACCACGCGGCCCGCGCGGAGGACGGGCGCGGCGGGCCGACGGAGCTGGCGCGGACCCTGCCCGCGCACTTCGGGCTCGACTCGATGTACGCGCTGATCGAGGCACTGCACCTGGAGCGGTTCCCGCGGCACCGGCGGCACGAACTGGCGCCGGTGCTGTTCGCCACGGCCGCCGACGGCGACCCGGTGGCCCGCACGCTGGTCGACCGGCTCGCCGAGGAGGTCGTCGTCATGGCGACGGTCGCCCTGACCCGGCTGGACCTGCTCGACGAGGAGACGCCGGTGCTGCTCGGGGGCAGCGTCCTCGCGGCGCGGCACCCCCAGCTCGACGATCGCGTACGGGACCTGCTGGCGGCACGCGCCCCGAAGGCGGTGCCTCAAGTGGTGACGGCTCCTCCGGTGCTGGGAGCGGCGCTGCTGGGGCTGGACCGGCTGGGACTGGTGGAGGCGGGGGTACGGGAGCGGGTGCGCGGCCACTTCGAGGGCTGAGCCGGCGTGCGGCGCAGGCGGCGTGCGGTTCGCTCACCGGGCGTACCGCCTGCCTCGAGGACTGCGCGGCCGTGCGGCCGGCTCGGCGGTTCGCTCACCGGGCGTACCCCTGCTCCGTGGGCGGTACGCCCGGCTCCGGCGGCCGTGTGAGCTGCCGGGGGCCGGCGGCTCGTTCCGCCGGCCGTGGTCGGGGCGCGCGCCCGTCACCCGGGAACCGAACCGATTCCACCGGCGTATTCATGGGAAGGGGGTGGTGCGGGCGCCTCGCGTCGCCGGGAGGACGCGTGTCGCCGCGCTGCGATCCGAGCAAGATCCAGGCAAGGCCGGTGCGGATGTCGGTCCCTGCGGCGATACTTGCGGCGACGGATGACCATGGGGGAGGTCAGGAGTGACACAACCGCCGAAGGGCAGCGCGGCACCACCGGTAGCGGGCGCGCCCACCGTGCCGCCTCAGCAGTCCCGTCCCGCACCCCCCGCCTCGGGGCCGGCACCGCCCGCCGTCGCCCCGCCGCGCCGTACGGCGTTCGCCGAGGGCGTGGACCGGTTGCGGGCCGCCGCGACCACCGAGCCGGGACGGCTGCGCATCATCGGCGCGCTCATCGCCCTGCTGGTCGTGGCCTTCGGCGCCGTCACCGCCTGGCAGGCCACCGACCGGGCGGCCGCCGCCGACGACGTGCTGAACAACAGCCAGCCCCTCAGCTCCGCCGCGGCCGACATCTACCGCTCCCTGGCCGACGCCAACACCGCCGCCTCCAGCGGCTTCCTGGCCGGCGGCCAGGAGACGAAGGCGTCCCGCGAACGCTACGAGAAGGACATCCGCACAGCCGCCGAGAAGCTCGTCCTCGCGGCCAACAACTCCGAGCCGGGCTCCCGTTCCGCCGAGACGATCACCGAGCTCAACCGGCTCCTGCCGCAGTACAAGGGCCTCATCGAGCGCGCCCGCGCCAACAACCGCCAGGGCTTCCCGCTCGGCGGCGCCTACCTGCGGTACGCGAACGACACGATGCAGACGAAGATGCTCCCGGCGGCGGAGGACCTCTACACGACGGAGAACGAGCGGCTGCGCGGCGACTACGCGGACGCCACGCCGTACCCGTGGACGGCGATCGCCCTCGGCGTGCTCGCCCTGGCCGCCCTGGCCTGGGCGCAGCACCGCACCTACCTGCGGACCAACCGCGTCCTGAACCACGGCCTGGTCGCCGCCACGGCCGCCACGACGGTGGTCCTGCTGTGGCTGGTCGTCGGCCACAGCCTGGCCCGCGCCGGCCTGAACGACTCCTACGACCACGGCGTCCGCTCCCTGACGGTCCTGCACGACGCACGCATCGCCTCCCTCAAGGCACGCGGCAACGAGAACCTCACGCTGGTCAGCCGGGGCGCGGAAACGGTCGAGGTGGGCGGCAAGTTCAAGGACAAGTTCGACGTGGCCCACCAGGCGTCGATGAGGGACCTCGCCGCCGGTCTCGACGCCGCCGAGGAGCTCGCCGACGACCAGGCGGGCACGCGGCCCGTGCGGACGGCCGCCGAGAGCATGGACGTGTGGAAGCAGCGGCACCAGCAGGCCCGCGACGCCGACGACGCGGGTGACTACCAGGCGGCGCTCAGCAAGATCATCGGCTCCCGGAGCGACGAGCCGACCGGCGAGTGCTTCGACAACGTCGACCGCAGCCTGGAGATCGCACTGGAGCACGAGACGCTGGAGTTCGAGCAGGCCGCGGGCGACGGCCGGGACGCGATGACCGGCCTGCCGGCCGGCGCGGCCGCCCTCGCGGTGCTGGGCGCGGCGGGCGCGGTGCTGGGCATCGGCCGCAGGCTTTCGGAGTACCGGTGAAAGGGGGCGTGAGGATGCATGCACGACGCTTGCGGGCCAGCCTGAGGGGCTGGGGCGGCGTGGGCGCGATGGCGGTCGTCTGTGCCCTCGCCGTGGCCTTCGTGCTGCTGCTGCCGCACACCCAGCCGCGGGGCGACGGCAGCACGGGACTCGGCGGCCCGGGCGTGGCCGACGGCCGGCAGGCCAGGGCCGAGGCGTGCGAGGACCCCCAGGACCAGAGCCTGCCCCCGTCGAACGCCGACGGCGCCACGATCGAGGCCATCAAGCAGCGCGGCTACGTCGCGGTCGGCGTCGACCAGAACAGCTACCGCTGGGGCTACCGCGACCCCAACAGCACCGACGAGACGGTCGAGCTGGAGGGATTCGACATCGACCTGGCCCGCCGGATAGCCCAGGAGCTGCTCGGCGACCCGGACCGGATCCGCTTCAAGGCCATCCCCACCAACCAGCGCGTCCCCGCGATCCAGAGCGGCCAGGTCGACATGGTGGTGCGCACCATGACCATCACCTGCACCCGGCTGGAGGACGTCGCCTTCTCCGCCCCGTACTTCCTGACCGGCCAACAGGTCCTCGCACCCAACACCTCCACGATCACGGGCTACGACAAAACCCTCGCGGGCAAGCGGATCTGCTCGGCGGTGGGCTCGACGGCCTACGACAACCTGGCGGCGGACAGGAAGTCCGGCAGGCTGCCCGCCTCCACCGACATCTCCACCACCGTCCCGAACCAGCTCGACTGCCTGGTCAGGCTGCAACTGGGCGAGGTGGACGCGGTGGTGACGGACGGCGCGCTCGCCGCCAGCCAGGCCGCGCAGGACCCGACGGTGGAACTGAAGGGCGACCGCTTCACCACGGAGTACTACGGCGTGGCGATGAAGAAGGACGCCGACGATCTGGTACGCCGGGTCAACCGCATACTGGCGGACTACCGCGCGGACGGCGGCTGGAAGGCCTCGTACGACAAGTGGCTCTCCCCGACGCTGGGTAGGGACTCGGAGTCGGCGACCCCGCCGACTCCGCGCTACAGGTGACCGGCCGGCAGCGCACCGACAGCACAGACCAGTACAGACCAGCACACGAGAGGTGATCGATGGGCGTCACGGGAGCCTCCGGTCCGGTGATGGACCGGGACGAGGTGGACCGTGCGCTGGCGCGGCTCGGCGCGGAGCACGAGGCGATCGAGACCTCGCTGTTCGCCCTCCAGGACCACGCGGGCCGCCGCCTCCTCGAAGGCGCCGAGCTCACCGGCACGACCAAGGAGCGCTGGGCGGCCACGGAGGCGTCGATCTCGCTGCTGTGGGCCTACTTCGAGGCGTACACCGGCGCGTTGCGCACCGCCCGTGAGATCCGCGCCCGGCGCCGCTGGTCCAGCCGTGAGGACCTGGTGGAGCTGACCGAGCTGCTGCGCGGCGAGTCGGTCACGGTCGCCGGCGGTGCCGCCGCGACGGCGAACGCGCCGACGCTGCACGGCACGGGCAAGCTGAGCGAGCGGTTCACCCTGGCCGCGCTCGTGGACCGGATGAACGAGCTGTACGCCGGGTCGCTGGACATGGTCGTCGCCGCCGACGCGGTCTGGTCGGCGCTGCCCGCCCGGATCGACTTACTGGCCGCCGAACTCCAGCGCACCCGCCGGCTGGCGCACTCCGTGGGGGTACGCCCCGGCGAGCACCCGGCGGGCGACGACCTGGAGCGCATCACGCGCACGCTGACGCGGCTGCGCGAGCAGGTGGTGTCCGACCCGCTGGGGTTCTGGCAGCGCGCCGAGGGCAGTTCGGCCCCCGGCGGCGGCAGGCCGGACACCACGGTGTACGACCGGGAGGCGCGCGCCCTGGAGGAGGTGCGCCGGGAGATCGACGCGGTGCTCGCCGTCCGCAAGGACGCCGAGCAGCGGCTGGTCAAGCTGCGGGACGTGCTCTCGCGCGCCGACCGCACGCTCGCCGAGGCGCGGACCGCGCGCGGGGAGGTGCTGGCGAAGATCGCCGCCACGGA
Organism: Streptomyces chromofuscus; assembly: GCF_015160875.1. Lineage (NCBI taxonomy): Bacteria > Bacillati > Actinomycetota > Actinomycetes > Kitasatosporales > Streptomycetaceae > Streptomyces > Streptomyces chromofuscus. The sequence goes on from NZ_CP063374.1 coordinate 2,902,375, forward strand.
GGTGCCGGTGGTCAGCGGTCCGCCGACCGCCTTGCAGGAGCAGCTGGCGACGGCCGCCGAGTACCGCAGGCGGGCCCAGTGGCACCGCCTGTCCCCGCTGCTGGAGTCCCTGGAGCAGAAGGCGGAGGACGAACTGCTGCGCGCCCGGGAGTCGTTGACCGCGGTCACCGCGCCGCTCGCGGTCCGCGCCGAGCTGCGCGGCCGGCTCGACGCCTACAAGGCGAAGGTCGCCCGGCACGGCCTGGGCGAGGACCCACTGCTGGTCGAGCGGTACGACGCGGCCCGCCGCATGCTGTGGAGCGCGCCCTGCGATCTGCGGGTCGCCGAACAGGCCGTGCTGCGCTACCAGCACGCGGCGGCCGAACTGCTCGGTACCGCCCCGCGGGTGCCGCGGCAGGGCGTTCCGCCGGAGGTCCGGGATCGTCGGGGGGAGTCGTCGTCATGAGTGAGGCACAGCGGAGCTGCCAGCGGCCGGGCTGCGAGGGCGCCTACGAGGACGTCGGCGGTGGCGAGCTCTACTGCGACACCTGCGGCCTCGCGCCGGTGGTGGCGGCGAACGGCATGGTCGGCTCCCCGCCCACCGGAGTCACCGGCGGCGGCAAGGGCTCGGCGGGCAGCGGCAGTTCCCGTTCCGGCTCCCGCGGCACTTCCCGCACGTCGTCGCAGTCGTCGAAGTCCCGGCGCTCAGTGTCGGGACGGCTGTCCCGCTCGCTGTCGGGCCGTTCCTCCAACCGCTCGGTGTCGGTGCGCAGCTCCGGCTCCACCGCCGGTTCCTCCTCCCGGGGCCGGCTGGGCGCGGGCCTGGTGCAGGTGCCGCAGGTGCCGCGGCCCGACCCGCGCGCGATGGTGCTGGACAACCCGGAGGTGCCGGAGCGGAAGCGATTCTGCTCGCGCTCGGACTGCGGGGCTCCGGTGGGCCGTGCCCGCGGTGACCGTCCGGGGCGCACGGAGGGCTTCTGCACCAAGTGCGGGCACCCGTACTCGTTCGTGCCGAAGCTGAGGTCCGGCGACATCGTGCACGGCCAGTACGAGATCGCTGGCTGCCTCGCGCACGGCGGGCTGGGCTGGATCTACCTCGCCGTCGACCGCGCGGTCTCGGACCGGTGGGTGGTGCTCAAGGGCCTGCTGGACACCGGCGACCAGGACGCGATGGCCGCGGCGATCTCCGAGCGACGGTTCCTCGCGGAGATCGAGCACGCCAACATCGTGCGGATCTACAACTTCGTGGAACACCTCGACCAGCGCACGGGCTCCCTCGACGGGTACATCGTCATGGAGTACGTCGGCGGCAAGTCCCTCAAGGAGATCGCCAACGCCCGCCGCACCCCCGAGGGGCGACGCGACCCGCTGCCGGTGGAGCAGGCGTGCGCGTACGGCATCGAGGCGCTGGAGGCCCTCGGCCACCTGCACAGCCGCAACCTGCTCTACTGCGACTTCAAGGTCGACAACGCCATCCAGACCGAGGACCAGCTCAAGCTGATCGACATGGGCGCCGTGCGCCGCCTGGACGACGACGAGTCGGCGATCTACGGCACGGTGGGCTACCAGGCGCCGGAGGTGGCGGAGGTGGGCCCGTCGGTGGCGTCGGACCTCTACACGGTGGGCCGCACGCTGGCCGTGCTGACCTTCGACTTCCAGGGCTACACCAACGTCTACGTCGACTCCCTGCCCGACCCCGACCACATCGAGGTCTTCCGCCAGTACGAGTCCTTCTACCGGCTCCTGGTCCGCTCCACCGATCCCGACCCGGCCCGGCGGTTCGCCTCCGCGCAGGAGATGTCGGAGCAGCTCACGGGCGTGCTGCGGGAGGTCGTGTCCCTGCAGACGGGGCGGGCGCGACCGGCGCTGTCGACGTTGTTCGGACCCGAACTGCGACTGACGGAAACGGAGTTGTTCCCGCGCCTGGAGGGAGAGGTGTCCCGGCTGGGAGCGCGGGTGGTGCCCGCACGCCGGTCCGTGCCCGGTGCCGGGGCCGCGACCGCGCCGCTCCCGGCCGGTGGGGCTCCGCGCTCCCTCGCCGGCGGTACCGGCCTCGTCAAACAGGTCGACACCGCTGCCGCCGCCCTCGCCCTGCCCGTGCCCCGGGTCGACCCCACCGATCCCCACGCCGGTTTCCTGGCCGGCCTGATGGCCACTGCCCCGGCCGAGCTGCTCGGCGCGCTCGCCGCCGCGTCCGCACCCTCGGTGGAGACGCGGCTCAGGCAGATCCGGGCCTGGCTGGAGAACGGCGACGCGCCGGCCGCGCTGAACGCCCTGCGCTCGCTGGAGGAGGACCGGCCCGACGACTGGCGGGTCGTTTGGTACCGCGGGGTGGCCGCGCTGGTCACCGGCGACCACGAGGGCGGCGCCCTCGCCTTCGACGCGATCTACGACGCCTTCCCCGGCGAGACCGCGCCCAAGCTGGCCCTCGGCCTGTGCGCAGAGGTGCTCGGCCAACTGGACAACGCCGCCGAGTACTACCGCCTGGTGTGGGCGACCGACCCCAGCTACGTGAGCGCGGCCTTCGGCCTGGCCCGCGTCCAGCTCGCCACCGGCGACCGGCGCGGCGCCGTACGCACCCTGGAGTCGGTACCGGAGTCGTCCATCCACTACACGGCCGCCCGCGTCGCCGCCGTGCGGGCCCGGCTGCGGCAGCGCACGGCCGCCGCCGGCGACGTACCCTTCCTTGAGGATCTGACCGCCGCCGCCGGGCAGGTCGAGGCGCTGGACGCGTACGGTCTGGACCCGACCCGGCGGGAGCGGTTGGCCACGGAAGTGCTCGGCAGCGCCCTGGACTGGATACTCTCCGGTGGCCAGGGTTCCGTCCCGCCCGCCGCCGGAGGACGGACACTGCTCGGCAGTGGCCTGGACGAACGGGGCCTGCGCTTCGGCCTGGAGCGTTCGTACCGCACGCTGGCCCGCCTGGCGCGGGGCGGCGAGGAGAGGATCGACCTGGTGGAACGTGCCAACCGTTACCGCCCCCGGACATGGGTGTAGTTGATGTCGCAGATGCCCCAGCTGTCCGCCTGCCCGAGCTGCGAGGAACCGCTCGAGTCGGGTGACCGTTTCTGCGGTGCGTGCGGATACGACCTGTCCGCCGTACCGCGACGGCCGGACGACAGCCCGACCCTCGCCATGAACGGCTCGGGGGCCCCGCCGGCCGCCCCGACCGCCGGGCCGCCCGGCGCGGCCGACCCGGGCGGCCTCGGCGCGCCTCGCGCGGGGCATCCGCCGGGCACGGACCCGGGCGGCTCCCCCCTGCCTCCGGACCATCTGTCCCCGGCCGCCCCGGACCACTCGGCCACGGGCGTGCGCTTCGACCGGCCCCGGGAGCCCGAGGAGTACCCCCTGCAGGCCCCGGACCCGCGCGTCGCCGCCGACCCGGCCGCGCAGCCGGACACGGCCACGGTGTGCGTGGCCTGCCGCGCGGGCCGTGTCGACCACGACGGCTACTGCGAGAACTGCGGGCACGCCCAGCCGCGCGAACGCGACCACATGGAGCAGGAGTCCGGCCCCATGGCCGCCGTCAGCGACCGGGGTCTGCGCCACCACCGCAACGAGGACGCGTTCGGCATCGGCCGCACCACCCTGCCCGACGGCTCCGGTGCGCTCGTCGCGATCGTCTGCGACGGGGTGTCCTCGGCGACCCGCCCGGACGACGCCTCCCTCGCCGCCTCCCGCGCGGCCAGCGAGTCGCTGCTGGCGGCCCTGCCGCTCGGCACCCACCCGCAGCAGGCGATGCACGAGGCGATCGTCGCCGCCTCGCACGCGGTCAACGCCCTGGCCCAGGAGCCCGCCACGGCTCGTGAGCACCAGCCGCACCAGAACGCGCCCGCCTGCACCCTGGTCGGCGCCGTGGTCACGGCCGGCCTGCTGGTGGTCGGCTGGGTCGGCGACAGCCGTGCCTACTGGGTCCCGGTCGACCGCGGCGCCCCGGCCGCCCGGCTCACCGAGGACGACTCCTGGGCCGCCCAGATGGTCGCCGCGGGCCTGATGAACGAGGCCGAGGCGTACGCCGACGAACGCGCCCACGCGATCACCGGCTGGCTCGGCGCGGACGCGTACGAACTGGAGCCGCACACGGCTTCCTTCAAGCCGGACCGGCCGGGTGTGGTGGTGGTGTGCACGGACGGCCTGTGGAACTACGCGGAGGCGGCCGAGGAGATGGCCGGGGTCCTCCCGCCGGACGCCGCCGTGCGTCCGCTGCACAGCGCGCGCGTCCTGGTCGGACACGCCCTGGACGGCGGGGGCCACGACAACGTAACAGTGGCCGTCGTGCCGTTCCCTGCCCCGCCGCAGGGGGCAGGATCCGCCTGAGGCCGCACGGGAAGGCCTGGGAAGGCTGGGCGGACCGGAGGGGACCGGTCCGCCTTCCGTCGTCGCCCCGCCCTTCCGCGGGGCGCTCAAGGGGGATTTGAGAGCGTATGGCCAATTTCTCGAAGTCGAACGTGCCGCAGTTCTCGGTGGACGTGTACCAGAACGAGTACCTCCCGGAGGGCGGCCGGGAGGTCAACGCGATCGTCACGGTGACCGCGACCGGCGGCGGCACGATCGGAAGCGCCGTCGCGGCACCCCACCTCTACTCGCCGGGGCAGGCCCCCTCCGCGGCCGTGGCGATCATGGTCGACTGCTCCGGGTCGATGGACTACCCACCGACCAAGATGCGCAACGCCCGGGACGCCACGGCCGCCGCCGTCGACACCCTGCGCGACGGCGTGCACTTCGCGGTGATCGGCGGCACGCACGTGGCGAAGGAGGTCTACCCGGGCGGCGGCCGGCTCGCCGTCGCCGACGCCACCACCCGCGACCAGGCCAAGCACGCCCTGCGCAGGCTCAGCGCCGGCGGCGGCACGGCGATCGGGACCTGGCTGCGGCTCGCCGACCGCCTGCTGTCCTCGGCGGACGTCGCCATCCGGCACGGCATCCTGCTCACCGACGGCCGCAACGAGCACGAGTCGCCGCAGGACCTCAGGGCCTCGCTGGACGCCTGCGCCGGACGCTTCACCTGTGACGCGCGGGGCGTGGGCACCGACTGGGAAGTGAAAGAAGTCACAGGCATCGCCTCCGCCCTGCTCGGCACCGCCGACATCGTCGCCGACCCGGCGGGCCTCGCCGCCGACTTCACGCGGATGATGGAGACGGCGATGGGCAAGGAGGTCGCGGACGTCGCCCTGCGGCTGTGGACCCCGGTCGGCACGACGATCAGGTTCGTCAAGCAAGTCGCTCCCACCGTGGAGGACTTGACCGGCCGCCGCACCGAGGTGGGACCGCGCGCCGGGGACTACCCCACCGGTTCCTGGGGGGACGAGTCCCGCGACTACCACCTCTGCGTCGAGGTGCCGGCCGCACACATCGGCCAGGAGATGCTCGCCGCCCGCGTCTCCCTGGTGGTCCCGCGCCCCGACGGCACCGCCCAGAACCTCGGCGCCCAGGGCCTGGTACGGGCCGTGTGGACCGACGATATGGTCGCCTCGACGTCGATCAACCCTCAGGTCGCCCACTACACCGGCCAGGCCGAACTGGCGCAGGTCATCCAACAGGGGCTGGATCTGCGCAAATCAGGAGACTTGGATGGAGCAACGGCCAAACTGGGCCGGGCCGTTCAGCTCGCCAGTGCCTCGGGGAACGCGGATACTGCGAAACTGCTTGCGAAGGTGGTGGACGTGGTCGACGCGTCGACAGGTACTGTGCGACTGAAGGCGAAGGTCGCGGAGGCCGACGAGATGACGCTCGAAACTCGGTCGACAAAGACTGTTCGTGTAAAGAAGTGACCTGAAATAAATCGAGCCCGACCCTCTGGGGTTGGAGAAATCCGGTCGAAAACGGCCGGAAAAGGAGAGGGGGAAGCGCCGACATGCCGACCTGCCCGAACGGACACCAGTCGGGTTCCGACGACTGGTGCGAGGTCTGCGGTCACCGCATGGCGGGTGCCGTACCTCCCCCCCCTCCGCCTCCGCCCCCGGCAGGCGGCGGCTACGGCTTCCCGCCGCCGCCCGGCGGTCCCGGCCCGTCCGGCGGACCGAACGCCAGCCAACCCGGCGGACGCCCGGCACCGGACGCGGCACCCGAGCTGTGCCCGCAGTGCCGCACGCCCCGGGAGGGCGGTGCGCCGTTCTGCGAGGAGTGCCGGTGGAACTTCCTCACCAACACCGCGACCTCGTACACCCCGGCGGCACCGCGCCCGCCGGCCCCGCAGTTCCAGCGGCCGTCCGGGCCGCCGCCGTCCTTCGGGAGCGGTGACGCGTACGAGTACCAGAGCTCGCGTCCGTCGCAGATGAACCGTCCGGCCGAGCCGATCCCGCCGGGACCGCCGTTCGGCAACGAGACCGGGGGTCCCTCCGGGGCGTCCGGACCCGGTGGAGGCTTCGGCGAGGGCTTCGGCGGGGAGCGACCGGGGGCCGGTGGGGCTCCCGGGGCTGGTGCTCGGGTTCCCGGGGCGTCGGGGGCTTCCGGGCCTACTGGTCCTTCGGGTCCTTCCCATCCTTCTGCGTTCGGCGAGCGGCCGGGTGGCGGCGGTCCCTCGGGTCCCTCCGGGCCGTCCGCGTTCGGTGAACGGCCGGGTGGCGGTGGACCGTCGGGTCCCTCCGGGCCCTCTGCCTTCGGCGAGCGGCCGGGTGGCGGCGGTCCCTCGGGTCCCTCCGGGCCGTCCGCGTTCGGTGGTGAACGGCCGGGTGGTCCCGGTCCTTCCGGCCCGCCGAGCTTCGGCGAGCGCCCCGGTCCTTCGGGCCCGCCCAGTTTCGGCGAGCGCCCCGGTCCCTCGGGTCCTCCGGCCTTCGGCGAGCGCCCCGGTCCTTCCGGTCCTTCCGCCTTCGGTGAGCGCCCCGGCCCCTCCGGCCCTCCCGCCTTCGGCGAGCAGCCCGGCGCTTCCGGTCCCTCCGGCCCCGGTCCCTCCGGTCCGCCGAGCTTCGGGGAGCGCCCCAGCGTCTCCGGCCCGCCGCACTTCGGCGGTGAGCGGTCCGGTCCGCCCGGGCCGACGCCCAACGCCGGTCCGGGTGGCCCGGGCGGTCCTGGCGGAACCGGCGGCCCCGGTACCGCCGGCGGTCCGTCCGGTCCCGGCCCCGGTGGCCCCGGCCACAGCCCTGTCGGCCCCGGCCCCGGTACGCACCCGGGGGCCCCACAGGCCTTCCAGCAGTCGGCCCCGGCCGCTCCGCCCGCGTTCCCGCAGGAGACCGGTCGGCCGCAGCCCGGCGGCCCGTCCTTCGGCGGCGGTGACGACGACTGGGTGCTCTCCCCGCCGTCGTCCACCGGCCCCGGCGGCCCGGGACAGCCCGGTGGCCCCGGTCAGCCGGGGGGCTACGGCTACCCGCACCCCGGTGCCCGTTCCGGGCCACCGCCCGGTCCCGCCGCCCCGCAGCGGCCGGCGACCTGGACGGCGACCATCGGTCCGGACCGCGAGTACTTCATGTCGATGATGCAGCGCTCCGGCCCCGAGGCCGCGGGCCTGAACCTGCCCGCGTACTCCCCGGAGCAGCAGCGCACGCTCACCGGCAACCAGGTCACGATCGGCCGCCGCCGGCACTCCACCGGCGACACCCCCGACATCGACCTGTCGGTGCCGCCGGAGGACCCGGGCGTCTCCCACCAGCACGCGGTGCTGGTGCAGCAGCCGGACGGCAGCTGGGCGGTCGTCGACCAGAACTCGACGAACGGTACGACGGTGAACGGCTCGGAGGAACCGATCCAGCCCTTCGTGCCGGTGCAACTCCGGGACGGCGACCGGGTGCACGTGGGCGCCTGGACGACGATCACGATCCGCCGCGGCTGAGCGGACCGGCGAACCGGCAGCTCGGGCGGACCGGCGGCTCGGGTCGACCGGCGGCTCGGGTCGACCGGCGGCTCGGGCGGACCGGCGGCTCGGAACCGGAAGGTTCAGGCAGGGAGGGGCCAGGTGTACGGCCCCTCCGGGTCGTCCAGCCACGCCCACTCGCTGCCGGCGCCGACGGTGATGCCGTACCGCTCCCGCCCGGGACGCCCCTCGCGCTCCCACAGCGCGTACGCCTCCTGCGGGTCGACGCTGCCCCGGGTGAGGGCGAGCAGGAACCGGAACAGGTCGTGCTCCCGCCCCCGCCGCGGCACGGCGCCCAGCGCAGACGGTTCCGGCCCCGGCCGCCCCGTGCCCCGCAGCGGCACGAAGTACGCGGGCGTGCTCAGGAAGCTCCCCTCGGCGTACCCGGCGTCCCGCACGGTCAGCGCGACCAGCCCGGTGGCGACGGGCGTCAGGATCCGGCCGCCGGGACGGCACTGGGCGAGCCAGGCGGGCGGGATCGAGGCCAGGGTGCAGGTCGCGATGATCCGGTCGAACGGGGCGCGCTCGGGCACCCCGCGCGCCCCGTCCCCGGTGACCACGACCGGGTGGTACCCGGCGTCCTCCAGGTGCCGACGTGCCGACTCGGTGATCTCCGGCTCCAGATCGACGGTGGTGACGAGGTCGTCGTCGCGGAGCCGGTGCGCGAGCAGCGCCGCGTTGTAACCGGTGCCGGCGCCGATCTCCAGGACCCGGTCGCCGTCCTCGACCCCCAGCTCGGTCAGCATCATCGCCATCAGCGACGGCTGGCTGCTGGAGGACAGCAGTTCCCCGTCCCGCAACCGGGTCGCCAGGGGGGTGTCGGCGTAGGCGCCACGCACCCAGCGCTCGCGCGCCTCCGGGTCGGGGCTCTGCCCCCAGCGCCGCTCGTAGCCGCCGACGACGCCGACGTAGTAGTACGGCACGAAGAGGTGCCGGGGGACAGTCGCGAACACGTCCCGCCACACGGGGTCCGCGGCCCACGCCCCGCTCGCGTCGATCTCCCGCACCAGTGCGGCCCGCGCCGAGGCGGCGACGGCCTCCAGCTCCTTGTCGAGTGCATGCGCGCCCATACCTCCACTGTGCTGCGCATCACAGGGCGAGGCGAGTACCCCGGGCCCGGCGGCCGCGTGGTCCTAGGCCTCAAGTCCTGGTTCGCCGCGTCTGAGACCATGGATGCGTGAATGAGATTCGGCGCGGCACGCTTCAGGAGCAGACCTTCTACGAGCAGGTCGGCGGGGAGGAGACCTTCCGCCGCCTGGTCCACCGTTTTTACGAGGGAGTGGCCCAGGACCCGATCCTGCGGCCGATGTACCCCGAGGAGGACCTGGGGCCGGCCGAGGAGCGCTTCACGCTGTTCCTGATCCAGTACTGGGGCGGCCCGACGACGTACAGCAAGAACCGCGGCCACCCCCGCCTGCGCATGCGCCACGCCCCGTTCACCGTCGACCGCGCCGCGCACGACGCGTGGCTGAAGCACATGCGGGACGCCGTCGACGACCTGGGTCTGTCCGAGGAACACGAGCGCACGCTGTGGAACTACCTGACGTACGCGGCGGCCTCGATGGTGAACACGGCGGGCTGAGGTTCGGCGCACCGGTGGCGGGCGTCAGCGCACGCTGACGCCCAGCGCCCCGAGTCCTGCGAGCCGTACGGCGATCGACCCGTACGGCGTGCGCAGCCGCAGCCAGGCACCCGACGAGAACAGCCCCGGCTCCTGCGCGCCCGCGGCCGGCCGCAGGAACCCGAGGGACTGCGCCGCGTGCACAGCGCGTACCGGAAGGTGGGTGTCCCCGACCGGCCGGGACCAGATCTCGCGGCCGATCCGGTCCAGTTCGACCCGCGTACGGGCCTGCGGCGGCAGCTCCTCCGTACGGGACCGGAACTCGGACACCGCGGCGGCGACCGTCGTCCGCAGGTTCGCCGCTCCCGGCAGTCCCCGCTCCGGCCGCCAGCCCCCGCGCGGCGGCAGCACCCCGGCCCACGGCGGGCCGGTCACCGCTTCCGGCACGGCCGCCGTGGCCGCCGTCTCGTCCACGGACTCCAGCAGCTCACCGGCGGACACGGTCACGTCGAGGGTGACGTCCAGCCCGTCCTCGTACGGCTTGGCCAGCCGTACCGCCCGGATCGCCAGCACCTCGAAGGACGGCGGCCGGCCGAAGACGGCGAGTGCGGTGCCCGCCGCCTGCAGCCGCACCGCGGCTGAGCGGTCGTAGTGGAGCAGCCGGGAGAGGAAGGCCGCGAGGTCCGCCGCCTCCCCCTCGTCGGCGAGGTGGAGGACCGTCATGCGGCGACGGCCTCCTCCTCGTCGTCCGTGTAGCTCTCGAGGAACTCGCGTTCCTCCGCGGTGATCCGCCGTGGCCGCTGCGCCTCGAAGTCGAACGGCACGATGACCGTGGAAGCCCGGACGTAGATCTGGTCGCCGTCCTTCACCTCGTAGGTGAGGGTGAAGGAGGCGGCCCTGATCTCCGTGACCCACAGCTCGATGTCCACCGGCGCGTGCCGGTGGACGAGCTGACGCTTGTAGTCGATCTCATGGCGCGCCACCACGGACCCCTGCTTGAACTCCTTGTCCGGGCGGAACAGGAAGTCGATACGGGCTTCCTCCAGGTACCGGAGGAAGACCACGTTGTTGACGTGACCGTACGCGTCCATGTCCGCCCAGCGCAGCGGGCAGCGGTAGATGTGCCGCAAGATCAGCCCCGGGTCAGCTTCTTGTAGGTGGCGCGGTGCGGACGTGCGGCGTCCGGCCCCAGCCGCTCGATCTTGTTCTTCTCGTACGACTCGAAGTTGCCCTCGAACCAGAACCACTTCGACTCGCCCTCGTAGGCGAGGATGTGCGTCGCGACACGGTCGAGGAACCACCGGTCGTGGGAGACGACCACGGCGCAGCCGGGGAACTCCAGCAGCGCGTTCTCCAGGCTGGAGAGCGTCTCGACGTCGAGGTCGTTGGTCGGCTCGTCGAGGAGCAGCAGGTTGCCGCCCTGCTTGAGGGTGAGCGCGAGGTTGAGGCGGTTGCGCTCACCGCCGGAGAGCACACCGGCGGGCTTCTGCTGGTCCGGCCCCTTGAACCCGAAGGCGGAGACGTACGCGCGGGACGGCATCTCGACCTGCCCCACGTTGATGTAGTCCAGCTCGTCGGAGACGACGGCCCACAGCGTCTTCTTCGGGTCGATGTTCTCGCGGCTCTGGTCGACGTACGAGATCTTGACGGTCTCGCCGACCTTGATCGTGCCGGAGTCGGGCTGCTCGAAACCCTGGATCATCTTGAACAGGGTGGTCTTGCCGGCGCCGTTCGGGCCGATCACGCCGACGATGCCGTTGCGCGGCAGCGTGAAGGAGAGGTCGTCGATGAGGACCTTCTCACCGAAGGCCTTGCTCAGGTTGCTGATCTCCACGACGACGTTGCCGAGCCGCGGCCCCGGCGGGATCTGGATCTCCTCGAAGTCCAGCTTCCGCATCTTCTCGGCCTCGGCGGCCATCTCCTCATAGCGGGCCAAACGCGCCTTGGACTTGGCCTGACGCCCCTTGGCGTTGGACCGCACCCACTCCAGCTCTTCCTTCAGGCGCTTCTGCCGCTTGGCGTCCTTCTGGCCCTCGACCTTCAGACGGGTGGCCTTGGTCTCCAGGTACGTGGAGTAGTTGCCCTCGTACGGGTAGGCACGCCCGCGGTCGAGCTCCAGGATCCACTCGGCGACGTTGTCGAGGAAGTACCGGTCGTGGGTGATCGCCACGACGGTGCCCGGGTACTTGGCGAGGTGCTGCTCCAGCCAGTTGACGGACTCGGCGTCGAGGTGGTTGGTGGGCTCGTCGAGGAGCAGCAGGTCGGGCTGCTCCAGCAGCAGCTTGCACAGCGCGACGCGGCGCTTCTCGCCACCGGAGAGATTGGTGACGGGCCAGTCGCCGGGCGGGCAGCCCAGGGCGTCCATGGCCTGCTCCAGCTGGGCGTCGAGGTCCCACGCGTTGGCGTGGTCCAGCTCCTCCTGAAGCTTGCCCATCTCGTCGAGCAGCGCGTCCGAGTAGTCGGTGGCCATCTGCTCGGCGATCTCGTTGAACCGGTCGAGCTTGCCCTTGATCTCGGCGACGCCCTCCTGGACGTTCTCCAGGACCGTCTTCTCCTCGTTCAGCGGCGGCTCCTGGAGCAGGATGCCGACGCTGTACCCCGGCGACAGGAACGCGTCACCGTTCGACGGCTGCTCAAGACCGGCCATGATCTTGAGGACGGTGGACTTACCGGCGCCGTTCGGACCGACGACGCCGATCTTGGCACCCGGAAGAAAGCTCAGGGTGACGTCGTCGAGAATCACCTTGTCGCCGTGCGCCTTGCGCGCCTTGCGCATGGTGTAAATGAACTCAGCCAAGAGAAACCGTCCGGCAGCTTGAAATCTGGCAGTGGGCAGATACACCCCATCTTGCCGTACCGCCACCCCTGTGCGGAAACGCGTATGGCCGGGTGGCCCTGACCTGCGTGTTCTTCCTTGATCGCGGTGACTGTCCGCCCCTGCGCATCGCTGTCGGTCGGTCTCAGGGATCGCGGAGGCCTGGGGCAAACCTCCGGCGGTCGCGGGGCCGCGGACGGCCGAGAACCAGCCGAGGCCTCTCAGCTCGGGAGCTCGTCGTCCTGAAGTTCGGCCGGGTGGTCACCGACTGCTTCGTGGACGGCCGGCTGATCGGCCGCGGCCACCGTGCTGACGGCCAGCCGCGATGGCGCGGCTCAAGCGCCGGGGCCGCGGAAGGTGACCGGGCGGCGGGTGGCTTCGTCGATCTCCTCGACGGTGAGGAGCGGGGTGGCCCGGGTGTGGAGGGCGCCGCTGGCCTTGACGGTGAGGCTGACGGCGGCCATCGAGACCGCGTCGGGGGAGTCGACGATGAGCACGATGTCGTCCTGCCCGAAGGCGAAGTACATGGCCTCGACCGTCCCGCCGAGGCCGGTGACGACCTGGTCGACGGCGGCACGGCGGCCACTCGCACCCTCGCCGAGGAGGCCCTTCGTGCCCTCGGGCGTGTAGGTGGCCTGGATGAGGAACTTCGGCATCGGGATGCTCCTGCCAGCGCTGGTCCGGTACGCAGGATGGCCTTCCCACTGCCACGCGGGCTGCCACTCACCCAACGCCCGGATTCACTCGTTGGAACCCGGACGTGTCCCGGTGCTCCTCCCTGCAGTACGACTGCCGAGTCAGGCCGGATCGGAGTCCGAGTCCGCGGCAGGAGCCCCTATGACCCGGCTGCCCGTTGCCCGGCGATTTCCCGGCCCCCCGCCGCTCCTCCGGCGTTACGACTTCCTCTTGCGGAGCAGGATCAGGGCCGCGCCGCCGATCACCACCAGGCCGATCGCCGTGCCCGCGATCGCCGGTGTGGCGTCGGAGCTGCCGGTCGCGGCGAGGTTCACGTCGGCCGAGGTGCTGCCGACCGTGGCCGGGCTCGGCCGGGTGAGGGTCTGGGTGGACTCGCCGGCCTCGGAGGCCACGCCGGCCTGCGTGCGGCAGTCGAGGACGCCGGTGAAGCGCTCCTCGTAGCCGCCGGGGCCGGTGATCGTGAAGTCGTAGGCCTGGTCCTCCTGGAGCGGGATGGTGACCGTGCGGGTCTCACTGGGCGCGATGCTGTACTCGGTGCCCATCAGCTCGAAGGTGAACGCCTCGTCGCCCTCGTTGGCCACGGTGATGTCCACACCGCCCTCGGCACAGTTCTCCGCCGCCGACAGCGCGGGTATCGCACCCTTCTCCGCCCAGTTCGCGCTCGCCGTCGCGGTGACCGTTGACTCGCTGGAACCGGCCAGGATCTGCGTCTGGCTCCTGGTCTCGGAGGCGAAGGCACGGCCGACCGGCACGGTGGTCGACGCTTGCACGGTCACCTCGGCCGAGCCGTCCGCGGTGTCCTCCGGCACCTGGAAGTACAGCCGGCTGCCGTTCCGCGCGGTGGTGACCTCCTCGCCGTCCTCGCCGACGACCCAGACCCCGCTCGTCGCCGCGTCCGCCGGCGCGGTCACCGTGACGCTCTCCGCGTTGGTGTGCACAGTCACCGGGCCGAGCAGCCCACCGGGGTGGCCGGACAGCGCGGGCGGGTCGAGGGTCAGCGACGCCTGGGGTTCCGCCATGTCACGGGCACTCTTGTGCAGGTAGTCCGCGAGCTTCTCGGCCTCCGGGTCGACGGCGTCGACGTCCACCGCGTCCGAGTAGCGCCAGATGGCCACCTGCGTACCGGCCGCCGCGTCCTGCTCGCTGAGACCACCCCGTATGCCTGCCTTTCTCGCCAGCGAGGCCAGGTCGTTGACCTGCGGGTAGGAGTGCTGCAGGATCCAGCGGATGCGGCCGGCGTCGTCGTTGCCGCCCAGGGAGGTGCCGCTCCAAGGCGTCTCGTGGTACGTGGCGTCCTTCTGCGTCGGGTTGTAGATATCCACGCAGTACGTCTGCAGCATGCCGCCGCCCTCGACGGACATCTCGAACAAGCCGGCCGAGATCTCCAGGTCGCCCTCGGGGCTGCGCACAACCGCCGTGCCGTACGTCTTCAGGCCGCCTATGGTGGCGGTCGCTCCGCCCTGGGCGGGTGCCGGCGCGGTGCCGGCGACCGCGGGTCCTGCCGTCACCAGGGCGCCGCCGGCAGCGAGGCCGGACGCCAACGTCACGGCGGCGAGACGGGTAACCCCTCGCCTGCACACGGACAGTACGGAGAACGAAGAAAACACAGAATTCCCCTTCGAGCAGGACCCGTTGATGTGGGGGACGGTCCCACCAGCAGAATCTCAAGCCACAAGAGCCACGCTCGGCATCCTAGGGACGCGCGCGCACCAGCCTTCGCGGGGATCCCGTCGGACCGGAGATCCGACTCGCAATCGTTATCGCCGAGACCCTCTCCGAACAGGGCTCATCGACAAATCCACCGAGGTCGTCAGGGGACGCGCGTGCCGATAAGGCGCAGTTCAGGCAGTCTTGGTCGGTCTCACGTCAACACAGCTTCTCCTGGCCGCTGTTGAGACTCGGTCTCGGCAGCTTGGGGCTCGGAGTCGTCGGCGGGTGTCTCCCACACCGGCTCCGGCTGCGACGGTGAACCGGTCACCGTGGGCTCGCCCTTGGCGTTCCCGCGTCGGAACGCGGAGGTGCCCCGGGCCAGATCGTGACCGATCGCCACGGCGTCGATGTCGGCCGAGGTCCAGCTCTGCCCCTCGCGCACATCCGTACGTACCTTCAAGCGGCCCTGCACGATGACGGGATCGCCCACGCCCAGGGAGGCCGCCGCGTTGGTGGCGAGCTGCCGGTTGGCCCACACCGTGAAGAAGTTGGTGTGCCCGTCGGTCCAGACGTTCTTGTCCCGGTCCCAGTACCGGGAGGTCACCGCCAGCCGGAACCGGGCCGACGGTCCCGTCGCCAGCTCCCGGTAGACCGGCTGCGTCGCCACGTTCCCCACCGCGCACACCATCGTCTCGTTCATGGTCGTCGTACCCCTCCCCCGCCCGTCCGTTCGTACCGGGCGGACACGCGTACGGGCCCGTCCCGTACGGCTGCGTCTGCCGATGACGGCCGCGATCGTCCGCGTACCGCCACCACCGCGACGACCGCGTCCGTCCGCGTTCGCCGCGAAGCCAGACTGCCTCCGCCGGGGGCAGGCCCGCTGAGCGCTGTGGACGGCCCCTGGGCCTGTGGAAAACTCCGTAACCCGATCGAGGGACAACCGGACGACGGACAAGGGACAACCGGACGACGGACAACGGACAACGGACAACCGGACGACGGGCGGACGGGAGGGAGGCGACGCACGGGCGGGCGAGCAGACGAGCAGGCAGTCGGACGAAGGGACAGGCGGTCGCCGTCCAGCCGGCGGCTACGCACACCTGAACGGCCGGGTGCACGGCCGGCGCACCGGGGCCGACGCCCTACCTCGTCCTCGCCCCCGCTCCCGCCCCTGCCCCGGTCCCCGCCCCGGTCCCCGTCGTCAGAACCCGCCCGTACTGCTCCCGGACCTCCCGGTACCGCAGCAGCTCGGCCGCCACCGGGTCGAGGACTCTCGCCCTCCCGCATCCGGCCGCGGCCTCCCGCAGACTGCGCTCCGCCTCCAGCCCGTACCGCCGGGCCGGCCCCTTGGCCGCCATCTTGCAGCTCCACTCCACGAGCGGGCCGCCGATGATCCCGGACACCATCAGCAGCACCGGCACCCCGAGATTCGGCGACATCACGCCGACGATCTGCCCCACCAGCCACAGGCCGCCCACGACCTGAAGGAGCGTCATGGCGGCCTGCACCATCACGGCCGCGGGCCACCAGCCCGGCCGGGGCGGCCGTCCCGGCGGCAGCCCGGTTCGCGACGCCAGTTCGTCCAGCGCCTCGGGCAATCCCTGCGACCCGCGAGCGGCTGCCTCGCGCACTGCCTGCGCCCAGGGCGCGGGCAGTCCGGCCGACGCCCGGTCGGCCACCGTACGCACCGCCTGCTCGACCCGCTGCCGCGCGGTGGCCTGCTCGTCGGCCTGCGTGCGCAACGTCATGCGCCCCGTGGGCGGTTCACTCCGGTCCTGGTACCACCGCCACAGTCGCAGCCAGGGCGTACCGCACGCACGGTTGGCGTTGCGCAGCCAGGCTCGCTCGGCCGCCTCACCTGCGGCGGTGGCGCCCACGGCGTCCGCCAGCCGCGCGGAGAACTCGTCGCGCGCCTGCTCACTGAGTCCCGTGCGCCGCCGGGTGGCGTAGACGGGCCACAGCCCCGACGCGGCGGCATCGAGGTCGGCGGAGATACGACGGGCCGCCGCCCCACGTTCCGCCACGAACTCGCCCAGCATCTCCCGCAGTTCCGCGATCCCCTCCCCGGTGAGCGCGGACAGTGCAAGCACGGTCGCGCCCGGTTCGCCGTACTCCCCCAGGGCGACCCCGTCCTCGTCGAGCAGCCGCCGCAGATCGTCGAGCACCTGGTCGGCCGCTTCCCCGGGGAGCCGGTCGACCTGGTTGAGGACCACGAACATGACCTCCGCGTGCCCGGCCATCGGCCGCAGATAGCGCTCATGGAGGACGGCGTCCGCGTACTTCTCCGGATCCACCACCCAGATGATGGCGTCCACGAGGGCGAGCACCCGCTCGGCCTGTTCCCGATGCTGTACGGCGGCGGAGTCGAGGTCGGGCAGGTCCACCAGGACCAGCCCGCGCAGCTGTTCCTCCGCCTCCGGGCTCTGCAACGGGCGGCGGCGCAGCCGCCCCGGGATGCCGAGCCGGTCGATGAGGGTCGCCGCGCCGTCACTCCAGCTGCACGCGATGGGCGCGGCCGTCGTGGGCCGGCGTACGCCCGTCTCCGAGATCGCCACCCCGGCGAGCGCGTTGAACAGCTGCGACTTGCCGCTGCCGGTCGCGCCCGCGATACCGACGACGGTGTGCTGTCCGGAGAGCTGGCGCCGCGCCGCCGCCTCGTCGAGCACCCGGCCCGCCTCGGCGAGGGTCTTGCTGTCGAGCCTCGTGCGCGACAGCCCCACCAGCTCGCGCATCGCGTCCAGCCGCGACCGCAACGGCCCGTCGTACGACAGCGGCGTCACGTTCTGCGACCCGCTCGGCCTGGTCTCCACCACGGCGGCCTGCTCACCGCCGCTTGCCTCGGTCACCCGGCGCGCGATCAGCCCGTCGTCCCAGGCGTCTTCTGCCTCCCTGCGGCGGGAGGGGACGTCTCGGGTGGGGCGATCGCGACCGGAAGGGACTTCGCGGCCCGAGGGGATGACGCGGGCGTGGATGCCGTTGCGGCTGGAGGTGTTGCCGCGACCTGAGGTGGCAGCGCGATCGGAGGACTCAGTGCGGCGCGGTGTGCCATCGCTGCCGGACTTGCGTTTGCGGCTACGGGTGTCTTTGCGGCCTGAGGCGTCCTCGCCGCTTGAGGGGCGCAGCGCCATGCCCTCACTGGGCGGGCTGTCTCCACGGCGAGAGCTGTCCTCACGCCGGAAGACGCCGCCACGGCGGGAGCCGTTCCCCACGCGCGCGTGCCCCTCGCTGTCGCTGCCACTGTCGCCCTCGCTCTCCCCCGACGCTGCTCCCCGCTGCTCTCCGCCCCCGGATTCCCCCGTCTTGCGCAACACCCTCCAAGGGCGCCTAAAGGCGCCGCTTGCCCAATCCGCCCGCCGAGGAGAGCCATTTCCGGCGGCGGAGGCGGCCTTTTCCGAGTCGCCGTCCTCCGAGGAGCCCTTTGCTTCGTTTCCGGAATCGACGCGCTCCTCGGAAGGACCCTTTTCGGAATGGTCCCCTTCGACGGAGGCCTTTACTGAATCATCCCCGTCGGCACCCTTTTCGGAATCGCTCTCCCCGGGGCCTGGGTCCTCGACGTCACCCCCACCGGAGGCATCCTCCTCCGGGGTACGGCCCTCCGGGGCCTCCGGGGCCTCCGGGGCCTCCGGGGCCTCCGGGGCCTCCGGGGTACGACCCTCAGGGCTACGGCCGTCATGAGCACGATCCTCAGAGGCAGTCCCCTCGGAGTCACGGGCGTCGGAGTCACGCGCCTCGGAGTCACCCTCCTCCACGCGCGCGTCCTCGCGTCGGTCCTCGCGTCCGTCCTCGCGCTGCTCTCCCTCCACAGCGGCCCGTTCCACCTCCTGCGAAGCTGCCACCTCTTGCGGAGCTTCCATGTCTCGTGGAACTCCCACCTCTTGCGGAGCTTCACCCTCTTGCGGAGCTTCCACCTCTCGTGGAACTCCCACCTCTCGGGGAGCTCCCACCTGGTCCGGAACTTCCACCCGCTCGGGTCCTTCCACGTGCTCGAACCCTTCCGACACTTCGGGCCCTTCCGGTTGCTCGGGATCGGCGTATGCCGTGTGGTCCTGGTCAGTGACGGCAGTCACCGGTCACCTCTCCTTCTGCAGTACGGACAAGGCGGCGATGAGTTCGGCCTGCGGCTCGGGATGGACGTCGAGGGCGTCGAGGGGCGAGAGGCGGCGCTCGCGTTCGTTGTGCATGACCCGGTCCACGCACTCCATGAGGAGCCGTCCGCCCCGGTCTCGCAGCCGCAGCGCCCCGTGGGCGCCGATCCGCTCGGCGAGCCCCTCGCCCGCCGAGCGTGCCCGGCGGCCGCCCAGCAGCGCGGTGACCGCCAAGGCCGCGATCACCTCGGGATCCGGCGCGACGCCGCGGTCGAGGTCGCGCACCTCGTCCTCGGCGTACTCCTCCAGCTCGCGCCGCCACCGCCGTACCGCCATCCCGATCCGGTGCTCGGCCTTCTCCGGGGACTCTTCGTGGTCCACGAGCTCCGGGGCGCGGGCCGCGGGCTCGCGCCGCCAGGACTCGTCGGCACGCTCGTCGGCGGCCGTGACGGCGCACAGCAGGAGCGCGCCGAGGCTCTCCACGAGGGCGTCGAGCAGCTCACCGGCGGTGCAGTCGAGCGGAAAGGCCCGCCAGCGCTTCAGGGCGTCCCCGGCGAGCACGGCGCCGGACTGCAGCCGCTGCCGTACGCGCGCGTGCTCGCTGTCGTAGGCGAGGTCGACGGCGGAGGTGAGGCGGAGGGCGGCGGCGTACTGTGCGGCGGCGGCGCCGGCCAGTTCGGGCATCCGGGACTTGAGCGAGGCGAGGACGCCGTACGCCGTACGGGCCATGACCTGCCGGCGGGAGGCGGGGTCCTGGACCTGCTGGACGAGCCAGGTGCGCAACGGCGCCACGGCGGTGGCCGGGAGCAGGCCGCCGCCCCAGGCGGACTCGGGCAGCTCCGGCACGGTGAAGCGGGGGACCTCGCCGAGACCGGCCTTGGTGAGCAGGGCGGCGTACTGCCGGGAGACCTCGGCGACCACCTGGTGGGGGACCCGGTCGAGGACGGTGATCAGGGAGGCGTCGTACTCCTTGGCGGTGCGCAGCAGGTGCCAGGGGACGGCGTCGGCGTACCGGGCGGCCGTCGTGACCATGATCCAGATGTCGGCGGCGCAGATGAGCTCGGCGGCGAGGGTGCGGTTGTCGGCGACCAGGGAGTCGATGTCGGGCGCGTCGAGGAGGGCGAGGCCACGGGGCAGGGTCTCGGCGGTCTCGATCCGCAGGACGCGTGCGGGGTTCTGGCCGGGAACCAGCAGATCGTCGTCGGACTCGTGGTGGGGCACCCACACGCGCGTGAGGTCGGGCAGGACGCGCATGCCGCTGAACCAGTGATGGTCCTCCGGGTGGCAGACCAGTACGGGCGTCCGGGTGGTCGGTCGCAGGACGCCGGCCTCGCTCACTCTGCGGCCGACGAGCGAGTTCACGAGCGTCGACTTGCCGGCGCCCGTGGAGCCTCCCACGACGGCCAGCAAGGGCGCTTCGGGCTCTCTCAGGCGGGGCACCAAGTAGTCGTCGAGCTGGGCGAGCAGTTCGTCGCGGTTGGCACGCGCGCGTGGGGCGCCCGCCAGGGGTAGCGGGAAGCGTGCGGCGGCGACGCGGTCGCGTAGCGCGGAAAGTGCGTCGAGCAGCTGAGGCCGTACGTCCAAGGTCACCACATGCGAAGAATGCCCAATTTTACGGGATATCTGAAGCATATGAGCATGTCTGCGCGCCGACGGAACACAAGGGACGGAAGGGGTGACCGGGACACGGACACAGTGGAGGCATAACGAGTGCACAACACCCGGCACGTGAGGCGTCAAAAGCGATGCACGATTCGTACCTGCCTGCGATTATCAGGACCGCTTCACCGAACCTCCACATGGAGCCACGGAGGCGAAGCAGCAGGGTCCAGGATGCGGGAGCCCCTATCCTTGTCCCCGGCAACGTCACGGATCGGCCCACACCCGGGCACCCACGACAGAGGCCACA
This sequence comes from Streptomyces chromofuscus, assembly GCF_015160875.1. NCBI lineage: Bacteria > Bacillati > Actinomycetota > Actinomycetes > Kitasatosporales > Streptomycetaceae > Streptomyces > Streptomyces chromofuscus. The sequence continues at coordinate 2,922,856 of NZ_CP063374.1, forward strand.
CACCCGGCCCCCGTAGCTCAGTGGATAGAGCAGGCGCCTTCTAAGCGCTTGGCCGCAGGTTCGAGTCCTGCCGGGGGCGCCAGTCTCCGCCCTCCCTCCGGGAGGGCATTTTTGCTGGTCAGAGCGGGTGAAGCGCGACACGCGTCAGCCCCGGAAGCCCTCTCCGTGATCAAGGGCAGACTCCGGGGCTGTGCGTCGGCGACAACGTGGTGCGCCGAGCGCAGGAGCTGCTGATCTCCCAAGGTGTGTTGGAAGGTCGCGCCGGTTCCGGCACCTACGTCGCCGAGCCACGGCAGCGCGTACGGGTGGTCCGGTCATCGGCGCGCGAGCAGCCCGACGGCTCCCCGTTCCGGGCGGACATGAAGGCCGTGGGCAGGCAGGGCGACTGGGAGAGCCGGACCGAGGCCAAGGTTCCGGCACCGGCCGAGATCGCCACGCGTCTCGGTATCGCCGAAGGTGAGCTGTGCGTGCGGACGGCGTACGAGTTCCTCGCCGACGGCAGGCCTGTGCAGCTGTCGACGAGCTGGGAGCCGTACGACCTCACCGCCGGCACACTCGTCGTCCTCCCTGAAGGAGGGCCGCACGCCGGGGCAGGGGTCGTGAACCGCATGGCGGAGATCGGCGTCACCGTCACCCACGCCGTGGAGCAGCCGGAGCCAAGGCAGGCGACCACCGAGGAGGCCTCACTCCTCGGCATCCAGAAGGGCGCGCTCGTCACACACATTCGGCGGACGTACTACAGCGACGACGGGCGACCTGTAGAGACCGCGGACATCGTGGTACCCGCCGCGCTCTGCGAGATCGTCTACGAGATTCCGATCTCTCGATAGCCGTCCGCGCGTGCCCCTTCCGTGCCCCTCGCGCGCCCGATCGAGCGGGGAACAACCACGACCCTGTACGCGGTCCCGTGGGGCACCAACACAGTCGGAAAGCGCGCACGTCCCCGGAGGCTTGGGAGGGGGGTGGTGTCGGAGCTTCACGAAGTCCCGGACCGACGTGGCTCGGGGACCTCTTCTGAGCCACCCCCCTTGGTCGCGCTCTCGCCGTACAGCGGTAGCAGACCGACCCAATGCTTCGTAGGGTACGGGCGAGCGCTGACAACACCGCTGCACCACAAGCGCACCAGATCGAGCGGGGAACAGCGGGGAACCACGGTGAAAACCATCGACGCCGAGGAGGCTGCAGCCCAGCGTCCGCCCAGGTAAACGCCCGAGTCAGCCCTAAATGACCGCAGCTTCCCAAGCTGAGTGCCCACTCGTCGCCCGGCGATAGCCAAGGGCACGGTGGACCTTGGCCCAGCTGGTCGGATCCGCCTCACAGCTCCTCGCTACGATCCCTGCCCATGGACAGCAAGGGCGGGGATCCCTCACATCAGCACACGGACTCCGGTACGGCCGTGGAGTTCGTCTACAGGCCAACGGCAGCGGACTTCGAAGAGGCGCTCCGTGCGCGAGCCCGTCGATCACCGTCGGGGCGGGCCCAGGCACTCATGGCGCCGCTCGTGGCAGCCATCGCTGTGAGCGTCTTCTCGGTTCTCCAGGATGCCCCACTGCCCGTGTGGATCATCTCGCTGGTGCTCACCGTGCCAATCGCGTTCTGGGCCACTGTGCGAGGGCTGCGCACCATGGCCCGCCGCCTGTTCAGCATCGTGGATCCGTACGGGCAGTGCCGCATGGTGGCCGACGACCGCGGCGCGGTCAGCACCGGCGAGCGGGTGTCCTTCACCGTGGAGTGGACGGTGTTCCGGGAGTATCTGGAGACGCCCGGGCTCTTCGTACTGCTGGGTGGCGACCGCGCGGCCGGCGTCGCGGTACTGCCCAAGCGGGGCGCCCAGGACCCTGCGGACGTTGACCGGCTCCGGGCGATCCTGGACCGGAACCTGAAGCGGCTCTAGACGAAGGTCTGTGAGCCCGCACGGGAGGTACCTCCTGCTGGGGACCGTCTCAGTTTCCGTCTCATTCAGCTGCGTTCACAGCCGTTCAACAGAGATCACGAGGCCGACTCACGTTGGCGGTCAGCCTTGGATGAACCCAGATGAACGCCCCAGCACACAGCGCACCACACCGCCAACACAGTTGGAAAGAGTGCGTCCCCGCTGGGATACCGTGAAAGTCATGCCAGTCAAACGAGTCTGTCCGCGCTGCGGGCAGGACTGGGTGCACCCGTACCGCTTCAAGGCCGATGGGGCACCCTTCTCGCTGTGCACCGAGTGCGACTCGTTGTGGTGGCCGGGCGAAGCGGTTGAGGTGGCTCACGCGAGGTTCCTCGATGATGTCGTCGCGGAACGCCTCGGCGTGGAGGGAAACCCGTGGGGCGATCTGCTCTGGGCCGACGTCATTGAGCCGGCTCCAGACGACAGTGCAGTGGACCCGCCGCACCACAAGCGCACCAGATAGAGCGGGGAGTAGCCGGGAATCACGGTGAAATCCGCCGCGCCCGACGACGCCACGCCCGCGACGTTCGCCCAGGTCATTGCCCGAACCGGCCGCAAACGCAGGCAGCTTCCCAGGCTGAGGGTTCAGGAAGCGTCGTCACGGGCTGGCCGTCCTGGCGTGCTGTGGTCGACGCCAGCGGCAGTCTGGCTGAGGCGGTGGGGTGCAGCGAGGCATACGCGTGTGTGGTCGGTCGACGCGCCCGCCATCGTGACTGACTGTCGTCGGCTGAGCTTCAGACGGGTCATATCGAAGTGCCGGCCGTCAGCGGAGTGCGCCGAGGCTGGGCCGTCCTTGGACCGTCCGAGGCCGCTCGGCAGTGGTCAATGACGACAAACGACGATCACCAAGCGCACGAGCCCACCGTTCCTGACCAGCGAAGACTCAGCTCACAAAGTGAACCGCCCCGGTTCGAATAGAGACTCGATTTCATGAAAGGATCGAGTCATGGCACGACCTTCCCGTTACCCGCTTGAGCTCCGCCGCCGTGCGGTGCGCATGGTCGCCGAGGTGCGCGACGACTACCCGAACGAGACGGCCGCCTTGCAAGCGGTGACGGAGAAGCTCGGCATCGGCTCCCGCGAAACGCTGCGGAACTGGGTGAAGCAACACGAGATCGACGCGGGCCAGCGCCCGGGGACGACGACGGAGGAATCTGCCCAGCTCAAGGCGCTGAAGAAGGAGAACGCCGAACTCAAGCGGGCCAACGAGATCCTCAAGGCCGCGGCAAGTTTCTTCGCGGCCGAGCTCGACCGGCCACACACGCGCTCGTAGCGTTCATCGACGAGCACCGGGACCGCTTCGGCGGTGTCGAGCCGATCTGCAGGACGCTCACCGAGTACGACTGCAAGATCGCCCCTTCCACCTACTATGCCCACAAGAAACGACTGGCCGCCCCATCCGCACGATCGGTGCGGGACGCTCAGCTCAAGGAGCTGATCAGCCAGGTCCACACCGCCAACTACCGTGTCTGGGGCGAGAAAGGTCTGGCGTGAGCTGAACCGGCAGGGACGCGTCGTGGCCCGGTGCACCGTCGAACGCCTGATGCGTGAGATGGGCATCCAGGGGGCGGTCCGCGGCAAGCGTGTGATCACCACGCTTCCCGGCGGGCAGGTCGAACGAGCTCCCGACCGTCTCGACCGCGACTTCGTCGCCGCCGCCCCCAACCGCTGCTGGGTGGCGGACTTCACCCACGTGAAGACCTGGTCGGCGACCGTCTACGTCGCGTTCGTCGTAGACACCTTCTCCCGCCGGATCGTCGGCTGGTCGGCGGCCACCGTCAAGGAGACCGTCTTCGTCCTGGACGCCCTGGAGATGGCGATCTGGCAACGCGACCGCGAGCAACGACCCAGCCGACCAGGCGAGTTGATCCATCACTCGGATGCAGGGTCGCAGTACACGTCGTTCAGGCTCGCCGAGCATCTGGACGCCGCCGGCATAGCCGCGTCCATCGGCTCGGTCGGCGACGCCTACGACAACGCCCTGATGGAATCGGCGATCGGCCTGTATAAAACCGAGTTGATCAAGCCCCAGCGGCCCTGGAAGACACTTTCCCAGGTCGAGCTGGCCACCGCCGAATGGGTCGACTGGTACAACCACCGCCGACTCCACGGTGAGATAGGCCATATCCCGCCCGTCGAGTACGAAGCCAACTACTACACGGAACTCACGAAACCCCAGGTCACAACCACAATCTGAGATCTCTACCGAACCCGGGGCGGTTCAGAGATACGGCTTCTAACTGCGTGACAACGCTGACGAACAGCGGCGGACGAGCGCGAACGCCTGCGGACCATCAGCACAGGGTGAGAGGTGGAGCCGCCCAAGGCTCAGCCCCACCCAAGTTGCTTCGGGACGAAGAGGTCGCGTGCCACAGTCGTGCCAGATGCAGGGGTCAGCCACGGTCAACAGTGGGGACGAGCGGGGGCATCCGTGCCCGCTAGCTCAACCCAAGAAGCCGCAGGTCACCGGCTGAGCGCCCCCGCCTCTCTCCTAAAGCGGTGGTGCAGATGGCTGGTGAGACCATCTGGGAGTGACACACGCTCAACTGCCCGCGCAGTGGACCCTTCAGCGGATCCGTGACGTGTCCGGGGATCAAGAGGCTGTCGTCCTGGACACCGAACGGACGGTGAACTGGGTGGCTGGCCCCGGAGCCCACGAGGCCCTGCGCCCAGAGATCGTTCTTGGGTTCCACGGTCTGTGCCTCGTGAAGCCCGTCGATGACGACGACTGGTACATGGGCAGCCTGTACGACGACGGCAGCATCGACTGTTGGGCCGCATACGGTGACCTGTACGAGGCACTACGCGGCCTCTAGAACTTGCGCCACGGCCCCGGACGCGAGGCGCCCTGAGTGTCTAACTGCGTGACAACCACGACGCACAACCGCGAACAACCACGGACGTCAGCGGACCATCAGCGCAGGTGACAGGCACGGCAAGCCCTAGATGATCTATTCCAAGGGGTCAGTGATCCCTACCTTGTTGATCGGGATGAGCGAGCCATTCGTAGGGTTGGCTCACCCAGGGGTGTCGGGTGTGGCTTTCAGTGGTCTGCCGTCCGTGGCTTCCTACGATTCGCCGCCCGACACCCCCGACGACTCGGCTGCTGATTAGGAATTGCATCCGATCGCTGAGTAGGGACTCGCCAGCGAGGTCGTCTGTGGTGCAGGTAAGCAAGCGACCCGTGGAGAGCGCGTGACAGCGATTTGGGCCGGCATCGATGCCGGCCGGACCCATCACCACTGCGTGGTGATCGACGACACTGGCAAGCGGCTGCTGTCGCGGCGAGTGGCCAACGACGAGACGGAGTTGCTGAAGCTCCTGGCCGACGTCCTAGCCCTGGGCGATGAGGTCACCTGGGGCATCGACCTGGCTGATGGCGGCGCCGCCCTGCTGATCGATCTGCTGCTCAACCACGGACAGCACACGCTCTATATCCCCGGCCGGGCCGTCAGCCGCGCCTCCGAGGGCTACTGGGGCGAAGGCAAGACCGACGCCAAGGACGCCGCGATCATCGCCGACCAGGCCCGGATCCGCCGGGACCTGCAACCCGTGCGGCCCGGTGACGAACTGGTCGCCGAGATCAAGGTCCACACTGGCCATCGCCGCGACCTCACAGACGACCGCACCCGCGTGATCAACCGGCTCCACAACCACCTCACCAGCATCTTTCCCGCTCTGGATCGGGCTCTGGACCTAACGAATGCCGGCCCGCTGATCCTGCTGACCGGCTACCAGACCCCAGCCGCCATCCGCAGGACCGGGGCCCGGAGGCTGGAGACCTGGCTGCGCAACAGGAAAGTCCGCAGTGCTGCCGAGCTTGCCGAGAAAGCCCTGGCAGCCGCCGAGAGCCAACACACCAGCGTGACCGGGGAGAAGCCGACGGCCCAGCTCGTGCACACGCTCGCCAAGGAGGTGATGCGCCTCAACGAGCAGATCGCCGAAATCGACAAGCTCATCGAGGCGCGGTTTCGCGAGCACAAGCACGCCAAGGTGATCGTGAGCATGCCCGGCATCGGGCCCCTGCTCGGCGCTGAGTTCCTCGCCGCCACCGGCGGCGACATGATGGCTTTCGAGAGCCCGGACCGCCTCGCCGGGTTCGCCGGCGTCGCCCCGGCTCCGCGCGACTCGGGCAAGATCAGTGGCAATCTGCACCGGCCCAGGCGTTACAGTCGGCGGCTCCAGCGCGTCTTCTACACCTCCGCGCTGATTAGCATCCGCTGCTGTGACGAGTCCCGCCGCTTCTACGACCGCAAACGCGCCGAAGGCAAGCGGCACACCCAAGCCGTCCTCGCCCTTGCCCGCCGCCGGGTCAACGTCCTGTGGGCCCTGTTGCGCGACGGACGGTGCTACGAACCCATACCCCCCGTCACGAACGCTGCTTGACAAAGAGATTAGGAATCGTAGACGGTCAATGCCCGCGTGACGGGCTGGCCGGTGTGATCGTTGTGCCAGATCGCGGCGGTCAGCACGAGGATGCGCTGCATGACACGGGCGATCACGCCGCCCGGTGTGCGACCACGGTGCTGTTCGAGGTTGAGCTGGCCCTTGAAGGTCTCGTTGACCGACTCGATGACCTGCCGCAACGGCTTGAACAGCGGGGCGCCAGGCCGTTCCAGCTCGCCCTTGCGGGCCGGCCGCAGCAGCCGGACGTCCTGCTCGGCCAACTGGTGCTCGAAGTCGCGGCCGAAGTAGTTCTTGTCGCCGATCAGCGTCTGTCCGGGCCGTGCGGCGATCAGGTCCGGTTCGGCGGCGAGCAGGTCCAGCAGGGTCTCGCGTTCGTCGGCCTTGGCCCCTGTCAGGGCGAAGGCGATCGGCAGGCCCTGCAGAGTGCACACCAGGTGCAGGCGCAGGCCCCAGAAGAAGCGGCTGTGGCTGGCGCAGAATCACGCCAGGCCAAGGCAGAGCCCCCCGCCCGAGTTGCTTCGGGAAGAAGAGGTCGCGTACCATTGCCGTTGCCGACGGGGCGCTCAACCACGCTTCACCGCAGTCGAGATACGCCGGCGACCTGCGCACCATGGTTACCCCACACTGCTGTCACAGCGGGCCGCGTATCCCTGCCTTCCCCCTAGACTCCCTGCAGTGGCATATGAGCTGAACTTCCTACTTACCCGACTCGTCGGCTTCCGACTGTACTCGGTGCAATTCGTCTTGGACTATGTCCAACTACGGTTCGACGGCCCGACCGACGACATGCCCGTGCTCACATGCGACGTACTGCCCACGGTCAAATTGTCGGGACAACGGTTCTCACCGACGGAGGCCGGCTGGACCGACGCGCTACGAGGACTCATCTCTCAGATTGTGACCGCCACTCACGAGGAGACCGGCATTGGGGTCGCGGTCGACTTCGTGACCGGCTCCATCGAGCTGCACCCCGCCGAGAGCGAACTCGTCGGTCCAGAGATCGCGACGCTCAACGGTTTCGTTGATCACTCCTGGATGACCTGGCGACCCGGCGAAGACGCCTTTAAAGACCTGTAGCCGCACGTACCGCAGCCCGCACGCCCAGCAGCGACAGTGTCGAATGCGTGTCGAAGTTGGCAGGCAAGGCACGGTCAAGCAGCACGTAGGGCCAGGTCAGCGGCAACCATGCAACGAATAGACAGCGCGCCTTCCAAGCGCTTGGCCGCAGGTTCGAGTCCTGCCGGGGGCGCCAGTCTCCGCCCTCCCTCCGGAGGGCTTTTGCTGTTCGGGCAGGCCATCGGAATCAGAGCGCGGAGGTTCGGTGATCCTCAGCACCCCCGGGGTGATCCTCAGCACCTCTGGAATGATCTTTGGCACCCCTGGCCCGTCCAGTGTCTCCCGCGCTGGACATCGTGTTCAGCCGGTGGACCGAGGTCCTCACCCGGCGGCGGCGCCGGATGGAGCGCGACGGCCCGGTGATCAGTGCCCGCCACCCGGACGTGCCACCCCGGGTGGAGCACGAGATCGGCGACCTCGGCCGCAGACTCGCGTCGATCTTCACCGCGCTCGCCCGCCGGTCCGCCGAGAACCTGCCCGGAGACCGGCAAGCCCGGCGGATCGTTCGACGGCGAATCCCCAGTTCAAAAAGGGTGATCCCCAGATGATCACCGTGACCCTGTCCGGCTGCCCGCGTTGAACGGGGAGTCGGCGGCACCTCCTGCTGCCGCGCTCACCGAGTCAATAAGGAGAACGTGATGTCACGCATCGCGAAGGCAGCCGGTGTCGCCCTCGGCGCGGGCGCCATGGTCCTCAGCGGGGCCGGTCTGGCCATGGCGGACGCGGAGGCCGAGGGGGCGGCCATCGGCTCGCCCGGCGTGCTGTCCGGCAACGTCGTCCAGATCCCGATCCACATCCCGATCAACGTGTGCGGGAACACCGTCAACGTGGGCGGGCTGCTGAACCCGGCCTTCGGCAACCGCTGCGAGAACAACGGCGGCAAGGACAAGGACAAGAACAAGGCCGCCGAGAAGAAGGCGACCGTCGCCTACGGGAACTGAGCGCCCCCGTCAGTACCCCCGAGGTACCTCCCCGTACCTCGATGAGCCCCGGCACCCTCGAGCGCCGGGGCTCTCCCCTGTCCGCCTCTCCGCCTGTCCGCCTCTCCGCCTGTCCGCCTCTCCGCCTGTCCGCCTCTCCGCCTGTCCGCGCGACCTACCTGCTCACCCGTAGCGGTAGAACCTCTCGTGGTCCTCCAGCTGATTTGGCGTCACGTCCCACGGCCGCAACGGCTGGTGCCGTGCCACGACACGCCCGCGCTGCGGATCGTCCCGCGCGGGCGGCCCGGCCGGCAGATACCGGTGCGCGCGGTGCCGTCGCTGCCAGCGCGACCACAGCAGGTCGACGAAGGCGTGGTGCAGCCAGAAGACCGGGTCGTTGACGGAGGCACCGCCGACCATGGCTCCGCCGACCCACCGGTGCACCCGGTTGTGGTTCCTCCAGGAGACGCTGCCCCGCCCGGCGCCCCATCCCTCCAGCTTGTTGCGGAATCCCTTTCCGACCGTCGAGTCCCACGGCCAGACGTCGTACACCGGGTCCTGCAGCGCCCACTCCACGTCGCTCTTCGTGGGCAGCCGGATCGGGTCCCGGGCCCGGCCGAGGTCCCGGGTCAGGAACCGCACGTCCGTCACGTTCTCGTTGAGCCTCCAGTTGCCCTCCGCGTACGCGAACGGCCCGGTCGTCACCTGCCGGTCCGACCGCCGCCCGTTGCCGCCCAACAGGTCCGTCGTCCACGGCACCGACGTCACCCCGCGGTCGCGGGTCCAGTCCCAGTACGGCACCGTCACCGACGGATCCACCCGCTGCAACGCCCGCTCCAGCTCCAGCAGGAACTGGCGGTGCCAGGGCAGGAAGGACGGCGCCATGTGGGCCGTACGCAGACCGTTCTCGCCGTCGGCGACGTAGTGCTCGATGTGCAGCCGCACGAACTCGTCGTACTCGCCCCGCCGTTTCAGCGTCAGCAGCGCGTTGACGAACCGGCGCTTCTCACTGGCGGTCAGCGTGCTGACGTCCTTACGCGTGTACGCCATGAAGACCACCCTCCGTCAGCGGCAGCAGCTCTGCCGGGCCCAGCTCGTCGACGGCCGCGCGGGCCGCTTCGAGCGGGGTGGGGTACGAGCAGTAGTGGTCGACCATGCTCAGCCAGGTGCCGTCGGCACGGCGCATCAGATGCAGCGGGCGGCCGTCCACGGTGACCTGGCTCCCGGAGCCCCGGATCCGACGGCCGCGGTATGTCTCGTCGAACGCCGCGCCACTGCCGGTGGGGCGGCACGCAGGGGCCGCCAGGAGGGCGGCGAACGACCCGAGCAGACCACGTACGACATCCCGCCGCGCACCCCCTCCGAACCCCCGTCCCGCTCTCGCTGCCCCTCCGCCGCCCGCCGCGTCCACCGCCGTTCCCGCCCTGAAGACCATATGTGTGCTCCTCCTCCGGTTCCTCCGGTTCGGTTGTCGTACCGGAGTAACCGCGCGATGCCGCACCCGGTCACCGTCACGGCCCGGACAGCCCAAAGGCCCGGGCGCCGCCGCCCGAGCCCTGGAACGTCCTACAGCCCGGGGCCCATCATCAGGTTCGCGCCCGGGACCGTTTGCAACTCCGGTGCCAGGAGGCCGAGTTCGGGCAGCTTCGGCTCGGGCAGGCCGGCCTTGCCGGGGCTGGGGGCGGTGAGGGGGGCGTCCACGTCGAGGCCCGGGGTGAGGGTGCGCAGGTCGGAGGCGGGCGCGGACAGCGCCACGTGGTCGAACTCGTCACCGAGAGCCCGCGGCAGCGGCGCGCGCACGCCCGCGCCGGGCAGACCCCCGTTGACCGGCAGACGGGGGAGCGTCCGCTCGGGGAGGAGACGGCCCTCGACGTACCGCGGCGTCTGGGGCACCCCCGGCCTCGGCGTCGGCATCTCGGCACCGATCTGAGGCAGCTCCATACCGAGGGCGTTCTCGGCGCCCTCCAGAGGCACAGGGATGGGAACCGCGGCGGCGGGCGAGGCCGTGGCGGCACCTGTCGCGGCGACCGCCACACATGTGAGCACTGCGGCGAGGGTTCCTCGGGTGGTCGACTTCATCTGGGATGCGGTCCCTTTCGGAATTCAGCGAGCTGTGGGTGCGTACCGAGTAACGAGCCGGAAAACACCGCCAGCGCACAATTCGCCCGACTGCCGCAGTAATACGAGGTTCAGCTCGTCCAGAAGTCCCACCATCGCGTCAGGATGAACAGGCCGAAAAATCCCAGATGCAGCACCGTCAACCGTGTGCGTCGGGCGAAGAACGTCCGCAGCCGCCCGCGCCGAAGGTCAGCCAGTACCAGCGGGCAAGGCCGCGCCGGCCGGCAGACGAGCAGTGCCGCCGCTCCCGTGACCACCAGCAGGAGGGCGAAGGCCCGGCCGGTCCCCGCGCCCACGGCCCGGCCCGTGTGCTGCCCGGCAGGGCGCGCCCTCATCGCCGGAGGCTGCGCGCCGGCAGAAGCAGATGCGTGGAGGTTTGTACGGTCTCCTCGGCGGTGACGAACTCGCGCAGCGCATCGGCGGTGACGGTCCGGCCGACCCGGGGATCGGGCCAGGGGCGCGTCGCGAACAGGAAGTAGGCGCAACCCCGCTTGGCCGCGGCCGTCAGCCAGGCCGGAGGGACCGCGCACTGGGACGTGAGGCGAGGCATGGTGACGACGGCCTGGCCGGCCACGACGAGCAGGCTGACCGGGAGGCCGGGCCGGGCGGCACCGTCGATCAGGTCCTCGCCGAGCGACAGACCGATGTCGTTGAGCAGTCTCTCGACCGCGGCGCTCGCGGCGTCCGGACCATCGGGGGCGTCCCCCCGGGAGCAGACGAGGAGATAGGGCATGTCGTTGCCGTCCCCGACCTTTCCGGTCCACGGCATGATGACGAGCGTGCCCAGGTCGGCGGGGTGGAACGGGCGGGCTTCACTGGGGGTTGTGGTCACCGCGCGACCCTACCCACGGACCGGAACGGGGCCGGCCGAGTGCTCACCCGAACGGACCAGAGCCTCGCGCGGGTCCACCCGTACGAGGGGTACGTCCCGGGAGTCGCGCGCGAGGGGCCGAAAGGGCCGACTCCGGCGGGGAACGGAATCGGCCCTCGTGGCGCACGGCCCTGCGGGAACACTGGGGAGGACCCTCTCAGCGCTTCTTCGGCCGGCCCCCCAGCAGCTTGCTCTCGTTCAGCGTGGTGGTGGTTTCCTTCACCGTGGCGAGCACCGAGTCCTTGTTCTCGGTGTCGAGCGCATGCGACTGGTGCTTCAGCGGCGAGACGTCGATGGGGCCCTTGGTGATCGTGTTCACGGCGCCGTTGAGGCTGGTGGGCGTCATGTCGGCGGGGTCGTAGGCGGCGAACGCGGGCGTGGCGACACCCGCAGCGACCAGGGATCCGGCAACGACGGCGACAGCCTTCAGGGACTTCATCGTGTTCCTTTCGTCGGCGACTTCCGCCGCCGCAGGGAAATCTGACGCCGTGCCCAACGAGTCCCGCAGGGAGCGGAAACGGCGTTCCGCTTCCTCATATAACAGCGGGATACCACCACCGGTGTCCGGCCGTTGTCCGGGCTTTCTCAGGGAGCGGGCGTCCGCGCCGACCGGCTCGGCTCGGGCAGCGCGCCGCCCAGCGCGACGGTGAGGACGTCGACCAGGTCGGTCAGGACGTTCGTGGCCGCCGGGACCACCTGGGTCACCACACCGGAGGTGGCCGCCTCCAGCAGGTCGGCGACCACCTTCTCGAGCTCGGCGAGCGCGTCCTGGGGAATGTCGGCGGCCACCGCCTCGGACTCGTCCTCGACGGCGGCCGGCAGGGTGGTCGCCGCCGGAGCGGCAGGGCTCTCGGGGGCGGCGGGCGTCGACGGAGCGGCGGGAGCCGACGGGGCCGCAGGGGACGACGGCGCCGCAGGCGTCGCGGAAGCAGCCGGCACCACGGGCGCCGCAGGCGTCGACGGAGCGGCCGGAACCGACGGGGCAGACGGAAGGACCACGGACGGCGACGCCACCGAAGGCGACAGCACCGGCATCCCCGCCAGGATCTCCGCGATCGCCTCCCGCACCGCGTCCCCCAGTTCGCTCGCCTGCTCCTCGGTCAGTTGACCGTCCTCGTCCGTGAGGACGGTGTCGAGTACATCGGTCACCGGCGTGAGCGCGGTGTCGAGGTTGTCCAGGTACTCGAGCTGCAGGAGCAGTTCGTCCGCGCCGGGGACGGGGGTGGAGGCGCGCGACCGGGCCGAGGCGTGGTCGGCCGCCACGGCAGCGGGGGCCGCGATGCCGAGGAGGAAGGTGGCGCAGAGTGCCGAGGACGCGATACGCCGTACGGGCTGACCACGCATGAGCGTTCCTTTCGATGGTGCGTCGGGTCTCGCGTCCACCGTGCGAGTGACCCTTACCCACCGCAACCGCTACCTCACCCCGAGCGACCGCCAATCCGCCCGCGTCAACGCCGTCATCGCTGATGGGACGGCACGTCAGGCGTCGCACGCCGACCCATCGCACCCGTGCCCCATTCGAGGCACGGCAGAGCGATCCGGCCGCCCTCCCACCTGGGAGAGCGGCCGGCCGAGGAGGTGAGGCGGCGTCAGTCGTTCTCGCACTGGTTGCCGAACGCCGGGTTCAGCAGGGCGAGGCCGTCGACCGTGTTGCCGCAGACGTTGACCGGGATGTGCAGGGGAACCTGGATGACGTTGCCGGACAGCACACCGGGTGAGTGCGCGGCGGCGGCCTGGGCGCCACTGTCGGCGGCGGCGAGGCCGGCGGTGCCCGCCGCCGTGGCGGCGGCGACGGAGGTCAGGACCAGACCCTTCGCGATACGCGACATGGAGAGGTGCTCCTTGGGGTTGACGCAAACATCCGGGCGGACGCCCGGCGCTGTGTCAACGCGTGGAGCGCGCGGGAGTTGTGCCGCCAATGGGGTGATCCGGCCTGGGGTCGGTGTTCACCATGACGACACTCTTGTCTGGTTTCGAATGGTTCGTATCGATATCGGCTAGAGTCTCCGACCGTCCGACTCACCCTGAAACACGCCTTTCGAACACACGGGTTACTACTCGTACATGTTCGATCTTTCCGCGGGTTTCCGATCAAACGATAACCAGTCGGCCCTCCGGCTCGTTTCCCACCGGGACGCGGCCCGGGCCGGTGTGCTGTTCGTCGCCGCCGACATACGGCCGTGAGGCGCGTACCCGCCCGTCCAGCGTCACCCGTGAGCGAGGAAACCGCGCGATGCACCAGTCAGCCACCGACCCTCGGCCACGGGTCCTCCACCTCACACAGTCCGTCGAGGGCGGGGTCGCCCGTGTAGTGGCGGACCTGACCCGAGCCCAGCTCGCGGTCGGCCTGCGGGTCACGGTCGCCTGCCCGGACAGCGGGCTGAGCGCGTTACTCCGGCGGCTGGGGGCCGACGTACGGCACTGGCACGCCACGCGTGCGCCGGGACCGTCGCTCGTCGGCGAGGTACGCCGACTGGCACGGCTGCTCGACGACGTGCGGCCCGATCTGGTGCACGCGCACAGCGCGAAGGCCGGGCTGGCCGGGCGGATCGCCGTACGGGGAAGCGTCCCCACGGTGTTCCAGCCGCACGCCTGGTCGTTCGAGGCGGTCACGGGGCCGACCGCGGCGCTGGCGCTGACGTGGGAGCGGTTCGGGGCGCGCTGGGCGCACCGCACGGTGTGCGTGAGCGAGGCGGAACGGCTGAGGGGGCTGCGGGCCGGGATCGACGCCCGGTGGGCGGTCGTTCCGAACGGGATCGACACCGGGCGTTTCCGTCCCGCCGCCGGCGCCGTACGGGCCTCGCTCGGGACGGACGTCGATCCGGCGGCGCCCCTGGTGGTCTGTGTGGCGCGGCTGTGCCGGCAGAAGGGGCAGGACGTACTGCTGGCCGCGTGGCCCGCGGTGACCCGGCGGGTGCCGGGGGCGCGGCTGGTGCTGGTCGGCGACGGGCCCGGCCGGGAGCGGCTGCGCGGGCCGCAACAGGTGCTGTTCGCCGGGGCGGTCGCCGACCCCGTGCCCTGGTACCAGGCGGCCGACCTGGTGGTGCTGCCGTCGCGCTGGGAGGGCATGGCGCTGGCCCCGCTGGAGGCGATGGCCTGCGGCAGGGCCGTGGTGACGACGGACGTGGACGGTGCCCGGGAGAGCCTGCCGCCCGCGCTCGTGCCGCACTGCCTGGTGCCGCCGGAGGATCCGGCCGCGCTGGCCGACGCCGTCACCGCGCTGCTGCTCGACCCGCGCCTACGGGCCTCGCTCGGCCACCGGGGCCGCGAGCACGTGCTGGCCGCACACGACGTACGGCACGCCGCCGAGGCGATGGCGGACGTGTACCGCGCGCTCCTCGGCACCGGGATCGCGGCGCCCGCCGCGCCCACCGAGTACAGGGAGTCCATCCACTCGTGACTGCGGAACGTACTGCGGAAACTACGGCCCCCGGCACCCCGCCACGGGACCACGGATTCGCGGCCGTCACGGTCGTGCCCGCCCCCGGGAGGAGCGCCGAGCTCCGTCTCCCGGTTCGGCGTCCCACGGACCGGCTCGCGTCGGTGCCGTTGCTCGGCGCCGACCTCGGCGCGGCCGTGCTGGGGGCGCTGACGCTGAGCCGGCCCGCCCTGATGGCCCTGCTGGTCGCCGGGGCGGTGCTGCTGCGCCCCCGGCGGTCTCCCCGGCGTGGGCAGGGGATGCTGGACGAACTGCCCGCCGTCTGGGGCCGGATCGCGATCGTCTGGCTGACGCTCGCCGCACTGGCCGCCGCGTACGACCCCCGGCACGCGCTGCCGGCCGGCGCCCTGGCCCTCGGTTTCGCCGCGCACGCCACGGCGGGCTGCGCGGGACGCGGGCTGGTGCACTGGCGGCGGCGGGTGACGCTGCTGCGGCAGCCGCGGGCCGCGCTGGTCGTCGGGCCCGCCGACACCGCGCGGCGGGTGGCCGCCGCCGTCCTGCGTCATCCGCGCTGCGGGGTGCGGCCGGTGGGAATCGTCGCCGACCACCCGGACGGCACCGAGGTGCTGCCGGTGCTGACGACCGGTGAGGAGGTCCACCGGGCGCTCATCCAGAACGGCGTCCGCGACGTGCTGGTCGTCCATCCCGCCGTGCGCACCGAGCACGGGCCGCTGCTGCGGACGCTCGCCGCGTCGGGGTGCGCGGTGTGGGAGCTCGATGCGGACTCGCCGTCGTACGAGGCCCGCGAACAGCTCGCCGGGTACGCGTGCCGGCGGCTGGACCTCGGGCCCGGGCGGCGCGCCGACCCCGGCAAGCGGGTGCTGGACGTGGTCGTGTCGGGGGCGCTGCTGCTGGGGGTCAGCCCGCTGCTGCTGGCCTGCGCGCTGGTGCTGCGGATCAGCGAAGGACCGGGCGTGGTGTTCCGGCAGGAGCGGATCGGGCAGGACGGCCGTCCCTTCACCCTGCTGAAGCTGCGTACCCACCGCCCGGCCGACGAGCGCGAGTCGGCGACCCGGTGGAGCGTGGCGAACGAGCACGACATGCCGTGGTTCTGCCGCTTCCTGCGCCGCACCTCGCTGGACGAGCTGCTCCAGCTGTGGAACGTCTTCCGCGGCGACATGAGCCTGGTCGGGCCGCGCCCCGAACGGCCCTACTTCGTCGACCGTTTCAGCCAGGCCCACCCCGGCTACGCGGCCCGCCACCGTATGCCGGTCGGCATCACCGGGCTCGCCCAGGTCAACGGGCTGCGCGGCGACACCTCGATCGAGGACCGAGCCCGGTTCGACAACGCGTACATCGACAACTGGTCGCTGTGGCAGGACGTGTGCATCATGCTGCGCACGGCGGTCGCGCTCGTGCGTCCGACGGGGAGCTGAGCGCCGATGAGCTTCGCTGTGCCCGCCGCGCGCACGCGCATCCTCTCCCCCGTCCTGCCCGTGGTGGCCGTGGTCGCCCTGCTCGGGCTGCCGGTCGCGCCGGGCGGCGACGGGGGTGCGACCCCGGCCGACGCGGCCTCGGCGCTGGTGGTCGGCTTCTGCGTGGTACGGCTGCTGCGGCAGCGGCGGCGCCCCCTGTCCCGTACCGCCGCCGTGATCCTCGGGCTGCCCGTCGTGGGACTCGCCGTGGCGGCCATGGGGGCGGCTTCGCCAGGGACGGGGCTCAGCGGGATGGGCCGCTATCTGCAGGTGTTCGTGCTGGTGCCGGCCGCCGTGGTGCTGCTGATCCGGGACCGGGGGGACTTCCGGCTGCTCGCCTGGTCGTTGGTGGCGCTCGCCGGGTGGCAGGGAGCGGTCGGCGTGCACCAGTACGTGACCGGGACCGGTGCGTCGTACCAGGGGCAGCCGATCCGGGCCGTGGGCACCTTCGGGCCGCAGGACGTCATGGGAATGGCGAGCGTGGCGTCGTTCGGAGTGGTGTGCGCGGTCGGGCTGGCGCTCGGTCGGGCACCCGTACGGCAGCGGGTCGCCGCCGCCGGCTGTGCGCTGGCGCTGCTGGTGCCGCTCGCGCTGTCCTTCAGCCGGGGCGCCTGGATCGCGACCGCAGTGACCTGCGTGGCGCAACTGGCGCTCGCCGGGATGCGGCGCGCGCTGCGGGTGGGCGCGGCGGCGGTCGCGGCCGGGGTGGTCCTGGTCGGCGGCTTCGGGGTCGGCACGGCGTTGTTGCAGGAGCGGCTCGCGAGCATCACGCAGGTCACCGACGCGCCCGACCAGTCGGTCACCGACCGGTACACCATGTGGGCGGCGGCGACCGACATGTGGCGCGAACAGCCGTTGACCGGCGTGGGCCTGAAGGGCTTCCCCGAGTACCGCGACGCTCACGCCTCCCTCGCGCTGTCCGCGGCCAGTGACACGGAGGGCGCGGGCGCGGCCTTCCGCAGGCAGCCCCTGCTGTCCCCGCACAACATGTACCTGCTGGTGCTCAGCGAGCAGGGGCTCATCGGGCTGCTGGCACTCGCCGGAAGCTGGCTGGCGGTGCTGGTGTGTGCGGTGCTGGGGTTGGTACGGGCGCGGCGGACGGACGCCGGGCCGGGGCTGGACTGCGCGCTGGTTGCCTGCGGCCTGCTGGTGTGGCAGCTGACCGACTTCGTGTACGCCGACATCGGGGGGCCGTCGACCGTGCTGACCGCTCTGTGCCTCGGCCTCGGGGCGTGGTGGGCGCTGATCGGCGGGCGGCCCGTGGAGCAGCATGCGGCGGGCGCCGGGCGGACACGGGCGGGGCGGCGTCCCGAGGAGGCAGCGGCTCGATGAGGCCGACCGACCTCGTGTCCGCCGGCGCCGGCGGATCCTCGACCCTGCTCACCGCCCTCGGTCTCGGCCGTGCGGCGTGGTGGGCGTCGGCCGGAAGGCGCCCCGAGGAGGCACCGGCGCGATGAACATGACGCCTCCTCGGACCCCGCGGTCCGTCCGGCCGACCGTGCCCTCCGCGCGGCCCGCGCCGCCCGCCGGGGACGGTGCCGAGCCGCCCTCCGAGTCCCGCGGCTTCCTCGCCAAGGCCGCCCTGCTCACCGCGGCGCTCTCGGTCGCCGGGGCGTCGCTGGGGCTCGCGCGGGATCAGGCGCTGGCCCGGCTGTTCGGGGCGGGCCGTGAGACGGACGCCTTCCTGGTCGCCTGGACGGTGCCGGAGTTCGCGGCCACGCTGCTCATCGAGGACGGGCTGGCCCTCGTGCTGATCCCGGCGTTCAGCCTGGCGCTGTCCCGGCGTGCGCAGGGCGCGCCCGGCGACCCGGTCCGTGCGCTGGTCGCCACGACCCTGCCCCGGCTGTCGCTCGCCCTGGTCACCTCCGGAGGGCTGGTCGTCGTCGGCACCCCCTTCCTGGTCGACGCTCTCGCGCCCGGCCTGCCCGACCACGCCCTCGCCGTCGACTGCACCCGGCTCACCGCGACCTGCGTGCTGAGCTTCGGGCTCGCCGGGTACTGCAGCGCGGCGCTGCGGGCGCACCGGCGCTTCCTGGCTCCGGCGGCGATCTACGTCGCCTACAACACCGGCATCATCGCCACGATGCTCGTGCTCGGCGGGCAGTGGGGGGTGCGCTCGGCGGCGGTCGGGGTCGCGGCGGGCGGATGCCTCATGGTGGCGATCCAACTTCCCGCGCTGTTGCGGCAGTTGCGAAGGAAGAGCGCCGGTGTGCCGGCGGACGCCGGGGAGACGCCGCGTCCGGTGGGGCTCGCGCTGGTCTGCGCGGTGCTGCTGTTCGCGCTGTGCCGTCAGTCCCAGGTCCTCGTCGAACGGTTCATCGCCTCGCACCTGGACCCCGGAGCCATCTCGCACCTGAACTACGCCCAGAAGGTCGCGCAGATCCCGATGACGCTGTCGCTGATGCTCGTCACGGTCACCTTCCCGGTGGTCGCGCGCGCCCTCGCCGACGGCGACACCGAGCGGGCCCGCGACCGGGTGGAGCGGGATCTGGCCCTGGCGGCGTGCATCGTGCTGCTCGGCGCGGCGACGGTCATCGCGTGCGCCCCGCAGATCATCGAACTCCTCTTCCAGCGAGGAGCGTTCACCGCCCAGGACACGGCGGCCACGGCCGACGTGATGCGGGTGTACGCCCTCGGCCTGCTCGGCCAGACCCTGGTCGGCGGTCTGCTCCGCACGTACTTCTGCGACGGCCGCCCCAACTGGTATCCGCTGGCCGCGATGACCGCGGGCATCACCGCGACCGCCGCTGTCGGGGCGGGCACGGTGGGGCCGTGGGGGGTGAGCGGCCTCGCCGCGGCGAACGCGGCCGGAATCACCCTGACCGCGGGGCTGCTGCTCGGCGGGGCACGAGCAAAGAGCTCTCGCCGGAGCGGGCTCGCCGACGACTCCGGCACCGGCGTCGGCGGCACCCCCACCGCCCGCAACGTCGTCCCCCTTCGCCTCCGCCATGTCCTCACGCACCTCGGCCGACCGCTGGGCGCCGCCTTCGGCGCCACCGCCTCGGGCGCCTTCGCCGCGAGCCGGTTCGAGGCACCCCTGCCCGGCCTGCTCATGGGCGTTGCGGCCGTGGCCGTCGTCTTCGTCCTGCTCGGCGTCGCGCTGGGCGAGCAGGGCGTCGCATCCGCACTCCGTTCCGTACGTTCCGTGACCAGAAGGCTTCCGTATGTCCGTTCCCGTTGACAGCGGCACGCGTGCCGTACGCTCCCCGGCCCCGGTCCCGTGGGTGGCGATGTACCACTCCGTGGGCGACTGCTCGGACGACCCCTACCGCATCACCGTCACCCCGGACCGCCTGGACCGGCAGCTGGCCTGGATGCGTCGGCGGGGGCTGCGCGGCGTGTCCGTGGCCGAGTTGCTCGCCGCACGCGAACGGGGCGAGGACCGGGGTCTGGTGGGGCTGACGTTCGACGACGGGTACGGCGACTTCGTCGACGCCGCCCTTCCGGTGCTGCGCCGTCACGACTGCGGCGCCACCCTCTTCGTCCTGCCGGGCCGGCTCGGCGGACACAACGCGTGGGATCCGCTGGGTCCGCGCAAGCCGCTGCTGACCGCCGACGGCATCCGGGCCGCGGCCGGGCAGGGCGTCGAGATCGGCTCGCACGGTCTGACGCACCTGGATCTGACGAAGGCCGACGACATCACTCTCAAGGCCGAGGTCGTCGAAAGCAGAGTGGCCCTCGCCGAGCTGACCGGTACTCCGGTCGCCGGGTTCTGCTACCCGTACGGCACGGTGGACCGGCGGGCCGTCGACGCCGTTCGGGACGCCGGGTACGCGTACGCCTGCGCCATCGACCCCGGCCCGCTCACCGGCCCGCACGCGCTGCCCCGGCTGCACATCGGGCAGCACGACACCGCCGTACGCCTGCTGCTGAAGTACAAGCTGCACCGGCTGCGCCGCCGCCCGGTGGAGGGGGTGTGATGAAGGCCCTGCACATCATCACCGGCCTCGGTGTCGGCGGCGCCGAACAGCAACTGCGGCTGCTGCTGCGGCACCTGCCCGTCGACTGCGATGTCGTGACGCTCACCGACCCGGGCCCGGTCGCCGACGGCCTGATCGCCGACGGCGTCCGCGTCACCCACGTGGGTATGGCCGGCAACCGGGACCTCGGCGTCCTGCCCCGCCTCACCCGCCACATCCGCGCCGGCGACTACGACCTGGTGCACACCCACCTCTACCGCGCCTGCGTCTACGGCCGTCTCGCCGCCCGTCTCGCCGGGATAAGGGCCGTCGTCGCCACCGAGCACTCTCTGGGCGAGTCCCAGATGGAGGGCCGTCGGCTGACCGCCGGCGTCCGCGCGCTGTATCTCGCCAGTGAACGCCTCGGCCGCCGAACGGTCGCCGTCTCCCCCACGGTCGCCGCCCGGCTGGAGCGCTGGGGTGTCCCAGCCGCCCGGATCGCGGTCGTCCCCAACGGCATCGACCTGGCCCGGTTCCGCTTCGACCCGGCCCGGCGGCAGCGCACCCGGCAGCGATTCGGCCTGCCGGAGACCGCGTACGTCGTCGGGGCCGTCGGACGCCTCACCGCCGGCAAGCGCTTCGATCTCGCCATCCGGGCCCTTGCCCACCTCCCAGGCGCATACCGGCTGTTGCTGGTCGGCGGCGGCCCCGAGGCGAACGTGCTGCGCCGCACCGCGCACGAGGCAGGTGTCGCCGACCGCGTCCTGTTCACCGGCGAACGCCCCTACGTGGCGGACGGCTCCCCGGGCCCTGATCTGCCGTCCCTCACGGCCGCGATGGACCTGCTGGTCTCCCCGTCCCCGGAGGAGGCTTTCGGGCTCGCGGTGGTCGAGGCGCTCGCGGCCGGGCTGCCCGTCGTGTACGCCTCCTGCCCGGCGATCGAGGACCTGCCCCCGCACACCGCGCCCACCGCCCGCCGGGTGACCGGCGGCGCCCCGGAGTTCGCCCGCGCCGTCGCCGAGGCCCGCGCGGCCGGTCCCCTGCTCCGCACGGCCCCCGAGGCCGCCCAGCACTACTGCATCACCCGCAACGCCGCCCGACTCATGGACGTCTACGCGACCGCGTTCGCCGCCCCGCGTGAGGCGGCGCCCTCGTCACCGTCACCCCAGGGAGCCAGCACCTGATGACCGAGAACCCCACCGGACAGCACCGCCGGGCCGGCCTGCCCGCCCGCGTCAGGACACTCCCGCCCTGGACCCTGCTCGCGGCCGGCGCGGTCGCCGGCGGACTGCTCGGCGGCGCCTACGGCATGCTGAAGACGCCGACGTACACGGCCACCAGTTACGTCGTCGCCGTACCGACCGAGAAGTCCGACCCGGCCACCGCGCTGGGCTTCGCACAGGCCTACGGCCGGATCGCCACGCAGGTCGCGGTCCTCGGGGACGCACAGGTCTGGTCGGGCGTGCCGGTGAGGACGCTGCGGGACAGCGTGCGAACGGCGACCTCGCCGGACGCGCCGATGCTCGCCGTCACCGCCACCTCCTCCCGGCCCGACCTCGCCGCCGACATGGCCAACGCCGTGGCCCGCGCGCTGACCCGGCACGCCGGTGACATCGCGGGCGCCACCAACGTCGAGCTCCAGCAGTTCGCCCGCGCCACGAAACCCGCCCAGCCGTCCTCCGCCTCCAGCACGGTCACCGGCCTGGTCGGGGCGAGCGCGGGCGGGCTGCTCGGCGGACTCGCCCTGCTCGTACGGCCCCGGCGAAGCACGGACGACTCCGGGCGGACCGCCGCCGTGCCGGGACCGGCCGTCGCCGTCGACGCGCACGGAACGCTGTGAAGCCGTCGTACCGCACCGAGGTCGTCACCGACGAGCCCGCCTTCGCCGAACTCGGCCCCGTCTGGGGTCGCCTGTACGGGCGGTCCGCGACCGCGACGCCGTTCCAGAGCCACGCCTGGCTGCACTCGTGGTGGCTGTCGTACGGCAGGCCCGGGCGGCTGCGGCTGGTGCTGGTGCGCGCGGGCGACGAACTCGTCGCGGCGGCTCCGCTGATGCGGGTGACCCGTCCCCTGCCGTCGCTGGTACCGCTCGGTGGGGCGATCTCCGACTACGGGGACGTCCTGGTGGACGCCGAGCACGGGGAGTCGGCGCTGTCCGCGCTCACCGAGGGGCTCGCGGCGGCGGCGCGCACCGCGCTGATCGACCTGCGGGAGGTCCGTCCTGGCGGCGCGGCCGAGCAGGTGTACGAGCGGTGGCGCGGGCCGCGCCACCGGGTGAGCGACTCGCTGTGCCTGGAGCTGCCGGCCGTACCGATGCCGGATCTGATCGCCCGGCTGCCGTCGAAGTCCCAGCAGCGGGCGCGCGCCAAACTGCGCCGGCTGCACACGCTGGGCATCGAGCCGAGCGTCGTCAAACCCGACGACGTGGAGGGGGCGCTGGCGCGGCTGCTGGAACTGCACCGGTTGCAGTGGCAGGGGCGGAAGGTGACGTCGGAGCACCTGCGGCCGAGGTTCCGTGACCATCTGGTGCGAGCGGCGGCGGAGATGGTGCGCACCGGGGACGCGCTGGTCACCGAGTTCCGGCTGGACCGCGAGGTGGTGGTCGTCGATCTGACGCTGATGTCGCGGCGGCTGATCGGCGGCTATCTGTACGGCGCCCACCCGCGGCTGCGGGAGCACAGGGCGGACGTGGCGGCGATGCTCCTTCAGGCCTGCACCGAGCAGGTCAGCACCGCAGGGATCGGCACGCTGAGCCTGCTGCGCGGCGACGAGCCGTACAAGCACCACTGGCGGCCCACGACCGTCGTCAACCAACGGCTGCTCCTGGCACGGCGGCGCACCGCACCGCTGCTGGCTGCGGCGGTGTGCGCTGCCGGAGCGCGACGCCGGGGCAGGGAGCTGGCGCGCCTGCGGAAAGGGCGTGACGGCGGCGGCAGGTCCTGAACTGGGCCTGCCGCCGTCGGCGGCGCGCCGGGTCACCGGGCGCGCGACCACCAGTCGAACCGCGTGCACAGCTTCCCGCCGAGCCAGTACTCGACCCAGTCGCCCAGGTCCAGCGGCGAGCAGTGGGCCGGGGGTGTCTCGGGCGGCGTGGTCGGAGCGGGCGGCGTCGGCTGCGTGGGCTGCGGGGCCGGGGCGTCGGTGCGGCCGGAGAGTAGCGTCCGGTACACGGCGGCGGACTTCGGATTGTCGTCGCACTGCCAGACGCCGTGCGGGCAGTAGTCGGTCAGGGTGTTGTAGAGCGGTTTGTGCTCATCCATCCAGGCGAGCATTCGGCGCATATATTCCGGGTTGTCACCGTTGCGGAACAGTCCCCATTCGGGATAGGAAATCTGCTTGCCGTGAGCTTTCGCGAATTCCACGTGGTCCTGAAGTCCGTACGGCTCTTTCACCTGTTTGTCGAAGGACAGTCCGGCCGGCTGGTCGTACGCGTCCATTCCGATGATGTCGACCGTGTCGTCCCCCGGATAGCACTGCGTCCAGGGAATGGCGTCCCGGCCGCGTGTCGGGGTGAAGTCGAACCGGAATTCCTGGCCCGGCACCGAACGCATGGTGGTGACGATCCTGTTCCAGTACCGCTTCCAGGCCCGCGGGTCCGGCCCGCAGCGATGGGTGTACGTGATGCCGTTCATCTCCCAGCCGAGCACGATCACCGTGTCCGGTGCCTTCAACGCGACCAGTCGCTCGGCAAGCGCCCGGAAGTGGTGATCGAACTGCCCGGCCGCACCACGCCTCAGCAGCGCCCGGACCGTGGCGTCGGAGAGCCCTTCCTCGTTGCGCTCCAGCATGGGCACGTTCAGGACGAACATCCGGTCGTCCTCGGCGTTGCGCCAGTCCGCCCACGCCTCGAGGAAATCGGGCGCGCCCTCGATGTTGCTCCACCGGTCGCCCGGCAGATATGTGTGCCCGACGCGCAGTTCGGCACCGTCGAGCCAGCGGCTGAGCTGGGCGATCCGCGCAACGCCGCGTTCCCCGTAGTGGAGGTAGGCCCCGAAGGCGGGGAACTGCTTCGCGGGCGGCTTGGGGCTCTGGGGTGTCGCGGGCGCCGCGGGACTCGCCGAAGTGCCGGGGACCGCGGGACTCGCCGGTGTCGTGGGGGGAGCGGGTGTCGCGGGTGTCGTGGGCGCGGGGGCCGGCAGGTCGGGGGTCGCCGTCACCCCCAGTCCCAAGGCGAATACGGGGCCGGTGGCCAGGGCTGCCGACGCGACGACCGTCGCCGCGAGGCACGCCAGCCGACAGGGCCTGACCCGGCGGTGCTGTGCGGCCATGTCTGCTCCTTTCCGCACTTTCGCGCTTGTCCTGTCCGGCGATCGGCGTTCTCTTCGACGGGCGGTGACGGTGACGGCTTGTCCGAAGGCTTTCCGGTCCAGCTACTGACACTCAGTCACATCAGTATGAATTCCGCCAGTGCGCGTGCGACGTACGAGTGCGCCACACCCCCC
The DNA here is from genome assembly GCF_015160875.1 of Streptomyces chromofuscus. Taxonomy (NCBI): domain Bacteria; kingdom Bacillati; phylum Actinomycetota; class Actinomycetes; order Kitasatosporales; family Streptomycetaceae; genus Streptomyces; species Streptomyces chromofuscus. The sequence continues at coordinate 2,947,416 of NZ_CP063374.1, forward strand.
GCACGGGTGAAACGACCGAAGGAAACCACCGTGTCGCTGTTCGACACCCGCGTCCCCGCCGTTCTGCTGCGGATCGACCGGAATCCCTTTCACCACGGAACCCTGGGAGCCGTGCGTTCGCTCGGCCGAGCGGGGGTGGACGTGCACGTGGTCGCCGACTGCGCGGCCAGCCCGGTCCGTACGTCCCGATACGTCCGGCAACTGCATCCGCCGCCCGGTCCGAACGCGTCCCGCGACGACATCGCCGAGGTCCTCCTCCGGGTCGCTGCCGGGATCGCCCGGCCCGCCGTGCTGATCCCGATGGACGACGCGAGCGCCATCGCGGTGGGCCGCCTGCGCGACGTCCTCGCGGCCGCGTACCTGCTCCCCGCGATCCCGTGCGACCTGCCCGAACGCGTCGCCGACAAGGCCGAACTGGCCTCCGTCTGCGCGGCCTCGGACCTGCCACACCCACGCACGCTGGTCCCCGACAGCACCGACGAGGCCGCCGGAGCCGCCTGGCGCCTCGGGCTGCCGGTAGTGGCGAAGTGGAGCCGCCCCTGGCTGCTGCCCACCGAAACCGGCCTGCGCAGCACCAGGCTCGTGCGCTCCACGCAGGAGGCGCGGGAGCTGTACGCGCGCTCCGAGGAGGCGGGCAGCCGGCTGCTGCTGCAGGAGTTCCTGCCGCCGGGTCCGGACCGCGACTGGTTCTTCCACGGGTACGCCGACCGCTCCGGGACCCTCCGCGCGGGCGGCCCCGGCCGCAAACTGCACGCCTGGCCGCGCGCCGCGGGCCTGACGGCGGTCGGCGAGTGGTCCCCCAACCCCGAGGTGCGGTCGCTCGCCGAACGGCTCGTGGGCGAGCTCGGCTACCACGGCATCCTGGACCTCGACTTCCGCCGCTGCGGCACGACGGGGCGGTACCACCTGCTCGACTTCAACCCGCGCCCGGGAGCGCAGTTCCGGCTGTTCACCGACACCGCCGGACTGGACGTCGTGCGCGCACTGCACCTGGACCTGACCCACCGTCCGCTGCCGGACGGCGCACCCCGGCCCGGCCGGGCGTTCGTGGTGGAGAACTACGCCCCGCTGACCGCGCTCCGCCCGGCCCTCGGTGGCCGTGAACTGGCGTGGCACGCGCGCGACGACCTCGCCCCCGGCCTCGCGATGAGCGCCCTGTGGACCCGGCACGTGCTGCGCCGGCTGCGCGGGCGGCTGCGGCCCGGGCCGACGGTGGAGGTCCGGCCGCGGGTGCCGCTGGTCCGGCAGGCGACGGGACCTGTGGAGTCCGGCCTCACGGGCGCGCCCGGCCTGTCCGACCTCTCGGGTTCTCCCACCGCTTCGGGCTCCTCCGACGTGGAGAGGGCGAGCAGTCGCTGACGCACGGCCCGCCGGTGGGCACCGCCGGTGCGGTCGTGACGGCGCCCCGTGTGACGGTGGTTCGTCACCCGGGGCGCGTCGTTGTCACGGACCTGGTGCGGGGGTCTCCGGCACCGGGTACGTCATCTGCGGAGCGTGGTTCGTCCCCGCCAGTACAACAGGGAACCGCTCAGGATCAGAGCGGCGCTCGCGCCCGAGGCGGCGAGTACGGCCTCGGTGCCGGTGTCGGGAAGGGAGGGCGGGTTCTTGCCGTCACCGCCGGTGGGAGGTGTGTCGGTGGGCGGCTGCTCCACCGGAGGCGAGGGCGGGTTGTCGTCGCCGGGAGGCGATGTCGGCGGTGCCGAGGGGGTCGAAGGCGGCGGGGGCGGCGGCGTGCTGGGGGGCGAAGTGGGCGTGGGCGGGTTCGACGGGGTCGGCGTGGGCGTGGGCGTGGGGGCGTCGCCGTAACCGCTGTCCTCGCCGTAACCGCTGTCCTCGCCGTAACCGCTGTCCTCGCCGTAACCGCCGTAGCCGGTTCCGGAGTCGTCGCCATAGCCGCCCGGGAGGCCCTCGGCGGTGTCCCCGTAGGCGCCCGACGTGTCGTCGGCGGCGCCCGTCCGCGAGGTGTCCCCGGCTTCGGCCTCGTCCGCCGGGACACCGTCGTCGACGTCGGCAGGGACATCGACAGGGACTTCGGCAGGGACTTCGGCAGAGGCATCGGCAGAGGCATCGGCGGGGACATCGCCGGAGCCGTCGTCATGAAGGTCCTCGGAGGACCCTGCATCATCGATGGCGTCGACCTCGTCGAGGCCCCCGGACGAGTATCTTCCCTCGTCGCAGGAGGCGCCGAAGGCCGAGTTCAGGCCGGCGAGGGCGTCGGCCGTGTCGCCGCAGGCGTTCACCGGAACGCCGAGCGGAGCCTCCACGGTGCTGCCCGACGCCACGCCGGGCGATCCCTTGGCCGCCCCGCCCGCCGTCGAGTCGGCGAGGGCGGCGCCGCCGCACAGGGACAGCATGCTCGTCGCGGCGGCCGCCGCGACGACTCCCTTCCTCAGGGTCTGTCGCAATCTCGTTGTCTTCCTGCTCGGAGAGGTGGAGAAGGCCAGCCTTGGAGAGAAGCGGAGTCGTCCAAGGCCGGCCGTGGCGCAGCGAGCGGGTCGGTGCGTTACGTCGTCAGTCGTTGATGCACACGTTGCCGAACGCCGGGTTCAGCGCCGCGATGAAGTTCACGGTGTTGCCGCACACGTTGATCGGAACGTGCACGGGGACCTGAACCACGTTGCCGGACACGACACCCGGGGAGCCGACGGCGGCAGCTCCGGCGCCGGAGTCGGCGAAGGCCGGGGTGGCCATCCCGAGAGCCATGATCGCGCCCGCGACGACAGCAGCGGTCTTCTTCATGAACTTTCCCTTCTCTGCGGTCATGCCTTGTGGACGGCCGAAACCGAGCGAGCACAGCCTGGACGGCTCGCACCATGACCTGCAGCCTGTGAACGAGAAATTGACGCCGGAGAAACCACGGAACATGTCCCACGGAGAAATTCACTCGATCGCCCGAGAAACTCCCCCCCTTGTACGCCAACGGGCGGCCCGCAGAAATCGGCGGACCGCCCGGGAAGTGCGCGAAGGACAGCTCAGTCGCTGTTCGCCGACAGGACCGACAGGTCCTCCAGGATGTGGGTGAGCGCACCGTCCCGCTTGGTGTTCGTGGAGTTGTCCGCGCACTGCTGCTGCGTGTGGTCGGACAGGACCGGGATGTCCTGGACCGTAACGGCCGCGACGTCGACAGCGACCGGGATGTCCTGCACCGCGAGGCACGGCTTGTTGAGCGACCCGTCGACCAGCGAGAGCTGAGGGCTCATGTCGCCCTTGGTCGCCGAGTTGCCGAACGACGACGACGCACCGTTGCCGTTGGCCACGGACGGCCCTGAGTCGTCCCCGACGGCAAGCGCCTGGGGAGCGGCCGCCACCGACATACCGATGACGGAAGCGGCGGCCGCCGCGGCGACCATTGCCTTCTTGAGCACTTCGCTTTCCTTTCTTCGTAGCGACACGTGTCCTACGGCCACATCAACCCGGCCCGCAATGATTGGTTGCGGAGGTTCACCCGGTTGGCCCGGGCATTCCGTACGACCGCCCGATCATCACCGGGAACGACGAACACACAAAGCACCGGGATGTCGGCCGACAGGGTGACGGGGAGAAACCGCTCAATGGCCGTGCAGTTGACCAGAACGCTCCGGGGACGGGGTTTCCTCAGAAAGGACTGGCCAGTGATCAAGAAGGTTATTGCCACCGCTGCGATCGCCGCTTCCGTCGTGGGTGTCTCCGCTGCCGCGGCCCCGCAGGCCCTGGCGGTCGGTGACGACAGCGGCCCCACCACCGCGAACGGCAACGGCGCGCTGCAGAGCTTCGGCAACTCGTCCACGTACGGGACCATGAGCCCGCAGATGGCGCTGATCCAGGGATCCTTCAACAAGCCGTGCCTCGCCGTGAACGACCTCCCGGTCGGTGTCGGCGCCGTGGTCGGCGTCCCGGTCCAGGACATCCCGATCCTGTCGGACCACACGCAGCAGCAGTGCGCCGAGAACTCCACCAACACCAAGCGCGACGGTGCGCTGGCTCACCTGCTGGAGGACGTGTCGGTCCTGTCGGCCAACAGCGAGTGACGTCGCGGCCCGGGGCGGGCCGCCGGTCTTCCGGCGGCCCGCCCTTTCGCATATCCGGACCCGGTGGCTCAGCGGCCGGACGCGTACAGCGCCTCGATCTCCTTCGCGTACGCCGTCGTCACCGCATGCCGTTTGACCTTCAGGGACGGGGTCAGCATGCCGTTCTCCTCGGTGAACTCGCCCTCGACGAGGGTGAAGGCGCGGATCGACTCGGCGCGGGAAACGGCCTCGTTGGCGTAGTCGACGGCCCTTTGCACGGCGGCGCGCAGGCGCGGGTCCCGGCCCACGGTGGACACGGGGGTGCCGGGGGGCAGCTTGTGGACGGCCAGCCAGTGCGCGACCGCGTCGGGGTCGAGGGTGACGAGGGCGCCGACGAAGGGGCGGTTGTCGCCGACGACCAGGCACTGTCCGATCGGTGAGCGGCTGCGCAGTCGGTCCTCCAGGATGGCCGGGGAGACGTTCTTGCCGCCGGAGGTGACGAGGATGTCCTTCTTGCGGCCGGTGATGGTGAGACAGCCGTCCTGGTCCAGGGCGCCCAGGTCGCCGGTGGCGAACCAGCCGTCGGTGAGGACGGCGTCGGTGGCTTCCGGGTTGTTCCAGTAGCCGTCGAAGACGATGCCGCCCCTGATCAGCACCTCGCCGTCGTCGGCGATGCGGACGCCGGTGCCGGGGACGGGCAGGCCGACCGTGCCGGGGCGGGGCCTCAGGGGCGGGACGATCGTGGCCGCGGCCGTGGTCTCGGTCAGGCCGTAGCCCTCGTAGACGACGATCCCGGCGGTGCGGAAGAAGAGGCTGAGGTCGCGGTCGAGCGGGGAGCCGCCGCTGATGGCGTAGCGCAGCCGGCCACCGAGTTCCTTGCGGATACGGCGGTAGACCAGCAGGTCGTACAGCGCGCGGGCGGCGTGGAGGACCGGGCCGGGGCCCTTGCCGGTGCCGAGCGACCGGCGCAGGTGTGCCTCGCCGAAGCGGACGGCGATCCGGTCCGCGCGGTCGAAGGAGGCGCCCCGGCCGATCTTCTCGGCGGTGGCGCGGCCGGTGTCGTGGATCTTCTCGAACAGGTAGGGAACGCCGACCAGGAAGGTGGGCCGGAACTCCTTGAGCATGGGGCGCAGTTCGTCGGGTTTCACGCTCGGGCAGTGGCCGGTCTCGATGCGGGCCAGCAGGCACGCGATCTGCAGGGTGCGGCCGAGGATGTGGGCGAGCGGCAGGAACAGCAGGGTGGAGGCGGCTTGCCGGGTGACCGCCTGGAAGACGGGGTGGAGCAGTTCGACGGTGTTCGCGGCCTCCGCGTGCAGGTTGGCGTGGGTGAGGACGCAGCCCTTGGGCTGTCCGGTGGTGCCGGAGGTGTAGCAGATGGTGGCGACGGTGTCGGGGGTGAGGGCGGTGCGGCGCTTGGTGACCTCCTCGTCGGGAAGCCTCTCGCCGAGGGTGATGAGGTCGGTGAGGGCGTCCGCGTCGAGTTGCCAGACGCGGGGCGGGCGGGTGTGGCCGGCCGTGCCGGTGGTGACGGTGGCGGCGTTCCCGGCGGTCTCGGCGATGACGTGCCGGGCGCCCGAGTCGCGGACGATCCATTCCACCTGGGGGGCGGAGGAGGTGGGGTAGACGGGGACGGTCCGGCCGCCGGCGGCCCAGACGGCGAAGTCCAGGACCGTCCACTCGTAGCGGGTGCGGGACATGACGGCGACCCGGCCGCCGGGTTCGAGGCCGGCGGCGATCAGGCCCTTGGCGACGGCGGTGACCTCCTGGGCGAAGGCGGCGGCGGTCACCGGTTCCCAGGCGCCCTCCGCCGTCCTGCGCCGCAGCACGACGGCGCCGGGCGCCTCGTCCGCGTTGATGTACGGGATGTCGGCGATGCTGCCGGTGGCGGGGCGCTCGACCATCGGCTGGGCGTGCGCCTCGCGCACGGTGCCCGTCTCGTCCCTGATCAGCTCGATCCGGCCGCGGGCCGACAGGTCGGTGCGCTGCTCGGCCCGTTTCAGATCCCTGCGTACGCCCATGGCGGCGGCTCCCGGGTTGCCGGTGCACGTGTTGACGCAAGGTCAACTTACCCGTAAGTAAGGAAAGGTCAATGGGTCGTGCGCGAACCCTCCCCGCGCCCCGCGTCAGTACGCGATGTCCCTGGCCCGGTCGATGGTGGTGGCCAGCTGCCGTACCGCGTCGTCCTCGGTGCGGTCGGCCAGGTCCTCGGCGTGCCGGGCGAGTTGGTCCAGGCCGGGTGCGCCGGGCAGGGGCGCGAAGCGGGTGTCCTCGCGGCGCAGGGCGTCGGCGAACCAGGCGGCCACCACCGCGACCTGGAAGCGGGCGGAGGCACTGCGGACGGACTCGCCCAGGTCCGCCGTCTCCACCTGGCCGGACTCCTCGTGCGGGGCGCGGGTGCCGGGGTCGAGCCAGCGGACGGTGGCCGTGGCGAGGTGGCCGTCGGCGCCGGGCCTGGTGCGGACGGCGTACAGGGCGGTGACCGTGTGGCCGGGGCCGACCTCGCCGCCGTCGACGCGGTCGTCGCGGAAGTCCTCGTCGGCGACCTGGCGGTTCTCGTAGCCGATCAGGCGGAACCGGTCGACCGTCTCCGGGTCGAAGGCGACCTGTGCCTTGGCGTCGCGGGCGGTGAGGTCGACGTGCCGCGGGAGTTCCTCGCAGAAGACCTCGCGCGCCTCCTCGGAGGTCGAGACGTACGTGGTGTGGCCGTCGCCCCGGTCGGCGAGGCGTTCCATGAGCTCGTCGCCGTAATCGCTGCCGACGCCGACGCCGAAGAGGGTGATGCCGTGTTCGCGGCGGGCGCCGGCGATCTTCTCCAGGATGGTGTCGGCGTCGGTGTCGCCGGTGTTGGCGAGGGCGTCGGACACCAGGACGACCCGGTTGGTGGCGCCCTCGCGCAGGCCCTCGACGGCCGTCGCGTAACCGGTCTCGACGCCCGCGCCGAGGTTGGTGGACTGCTGGACCTCCAGGCCCGCGACGGCGTCGTGGACCCTGCCGCGGTTGCCGCCGAGCCGGGTCATCGGCAGGATCGTCTCGGCCTCGTCGCTGAAGGTGACCAGCGCGACCGAGTCGTCGTCGCGCAGCCGGTCGGTCATCACGCCGAGGGACTCCTTGGCGAGGTCCAGCCGCCCGGGCTCGGCCATCGAGCCGGAGACGTCGAGGACGAAGGTGAGTGCGGCGGGCGGGCGTTCGCCGTCGCTCTCGGCCGGACGGGTGGCGAGGCCGACGCGGACCAGGGACCAGTCCGCCTCGCTGGTGCGGGCGCCGTCGACGGTCACCGTGAAGCCGTTCCCGTCGGGGCGTTCGTAGTCCTGGCGGAAGCTGTTGACGAACTCCTCGGGGCGGATCGTCGACGGGTGCGGACGGCCGCCCTCGGCGAGGGTGCGGCGGGCGTAGCCGTACGAGGCGGTGTCGACGTCGAGCGCGAAGGTGGAGAGGTAGTCGGGCTCCGGCGCGAACTCGCCGTCCGTGCCGTCCTGCCGCTGCTCGCCGCTCGCCTCTCCCGAGTCGGGGGCGGGCGGGGCCGGGGCCGGGAAGCCGTCGGCCCGTTCCGCGCCGTCCGCGCGGCTGCCCTCGCCGGTGCCGCTCCCGGAGCATCCGGTCAGCAGCAGGCCGCTCGCCGTGGTGAGCGCCAGCAGCGCGCCGGCGAGCCGTCGTGTCCGGTTCCGCTTCATCTCGCGTGCCCCCTGTGTTCGTTGACGTGCCGTCGAACGCCGACGTCAGTGACTGTGACGGCACACGGGGCGGAAACGTGCGTGACGAAGCGTTGCGCTTACGTCTCGAAGGGGCCACGGAGAGGGCCCGCCGAGACCGGTGGGTGATCTTCCCGAGACCTACGACACGACGTCCTTGCGGGCGAAACCCCTGAAGGCCAGCGCGAACAGCACCAGGGCGTACGTCACGGAGATCGCGGTGCCCTGGATCATGCCCGTCCACTGCGGTTCGGGCTGTACGGCGTCCGCCCAGGCGAACTGCCAGTGGGCGGGCAGGAAGTGCCGCCAGTCGCCGAGGGCGGTGACCGCGTCGAGGACGTTGCCGACGATGGTCAGGCCGACAGCTCCGCCCACCGCGCCGAGCGGCGCGTCCGTCCGCGTCGACAGCCAGAACGCCAGACCGGCGGTGACCAGCTGGGACACGAACACGTACGCCACGACCACCACCAGCCGCTGCGCCGCCGTGCCCGCGTCGAGCGCGCCGCCGGTGGGGATCTGCAGCGGGCCCCAGCCGTAGGCGGCGACGCCGACGGCCAGCGCGACGACGGGCAGCAGCACCATGGCGGCCAGGCTGAGGCCGAGTCCGACGACGAGCTTGGACCACAGCAGCCTCGCCCGGGGCACCGGAGCGGCCAGCAGATAGCGCAGGGAGGACCAGCCGGCCTCGGAGGCGACGGTGTCCCCGCAGAACAGGGCGACCGGGATGACCAGCAGGAAGCCCGCCGACACGAACAGGTTCACCGCGGCGAAGTTGGCCGCCGACGCGGTGGCCGTGTCCATCAGCGTGATGCGGTCGCCGCGGCCGTCCGGCTCGCCGCCGATCGCGAAGGCGACGACCAGCACGAAGGGCAGGACGGCGAGGATGCCGTACATGACGAGCGTGCGGCGCCGCTTGAGCTGGCGGACCAGCTCCACCCGCAGGGGCAGGGTACGGCCCGCCCGGTAGCCGGACGCGCTCTCGTGGGCGTCCGTGCGGTCGGCGAGCGTGCTGCCGCTCATGCGGAACCTCCGATCAGGGTGAGGAATGCGTCCTCCAGGCGGCGGTGCGGGCCGACCGAGGCGACCGGCACCTCCAGCCGGACCAGGTCGGCGACCAGGCGTGAGGCGCTGCCGCCGGCGTCCAGCCGGACCAGCAGTCCGTCACCGGTGACGACGGCCGAGGCGACGCCCGGCAGGGCGGCGATCTTCTCGACGACCGGCTCGTCCACGGGGGTGCCCGTGCCGACGAGGAGGGTGTCGCCGGAGCCGACGATCTCGCCCACGGGGCCCGCCTGCACGAGCCTGCCCCGGTCCATCACCACGAGGTGCGTGCAGGACTGCTCGACCTCCGACAGGAGGTGGCTGGAGACGATGACCGTGCGGCCGGCGGCCGCGTACCGGATCATCACCTCGCGCATCTCGCGGATCTGGGGCGGGTCGAGGCCGTTGGTCGGTTCGTCGAGGATGAGCAGGTCCGGAAGGCCGACCATGGCCTGCGCGATGGCGAGCCGCTGGCGCATGCCCTGCGAGTACGTGCGCACCGCGCGGGCGAGCGCGTCACCGAGACCCGCGATCTGAAGTGCCTCGTCGAGGTGGGCGTCCTCGGCCGGACGGCCCGTCGCCCGCCAGTACAGCTCCAGGTTCTCCCGGCCCGACAGGTGCGGCAGGAAGCCCGCGCCCTCCACGAAGGCGCCGACCCGGGACAGCACGGGCGCGCCGGGGCGGATGGCGTGGCCGAAGACGCGGATCTCGCCGCCGTCCGGCCCGATCAGGCCCATCAGCATGCGCAGGGTCGTGGTCTTGCCCGCGCCGTTCGGTCCCAGCAGGCCGAGGACCTGGCCCTTCTCCACGCGGAACGACAGGTCCCTGACCGCGTACCGGTCCGCCGACTTCGCGTACCGCTTGCTCAGGCCGGTGATCTGCAGCGGGACGCCGGCCAACGCGGGGTCCGGTGCCGGTGTGGCGGTACGGCGGCGGGCGGAGAGCAGCAGGGCCAGGGCGACCGCGGCACCGGTCAGCGGCAGCCACCACACCCAGGCGGGCAGCGGCGTGGCCGCGGCGGTCACACCCGGGGCCGTCGGCACCGTGAGGCCGCCCTTCAGGGAGACGGTGTACGTCGCCGGGGCGGCCGGGGAGGCGTACGCCAGGTCGGTGGAGGCGAGGACCAGGCGCAGCCGATGGCCCTTGCCGACCTCGTAGTCGACGGCGGGCAGGGTGAGCGTGACGTCCTTGCCGGACTTCGCGCCCTCGACGCGGACGGGCGTCACCAGCTGGGAGGGCAGCACCTGCTGACGGCCGTCGGGGCCGACGTCGTACACCTTGGCGAACAGGACGGCGTCCTCGCTGCTGGACCGCACGTGGACGGTGGCCGTCGGGGAGCCGGTGACGCGCAGGTCCTGGGTCGTCGGCGCCGACTCGAACCGCGCGTACTGGCCGGGGAAGTCCAGCGAGATGCCGACGCCGAGCGCGGAGAGCTGGGCGAGTCCGCCGCCGGCGCCGAGGCCGGGCAGGGCGGAGACGGCGGGCGGGCCGGCGCCGGGCGGGTTGTCGAAGGTCTGCTCGCGTCCGGTGAGGGCCACCGACCGCTGTCCGCTCTCCAGGCCGGGGTACGCGTCCGCGCTCGCGCCCCGCAGCAGGGCCTCGCCGTCGGTGGAGTCGACGCCTCCGGTGCGGGTGACGCGGAAGGCGGGGCCGGTGTCGGCGCCCTTGTCGGCCTTGAGGTACCGGTCGAACCAGGCGGTGACACGCTGCTGGATCCGGCTCGTCTCCATGTCGCCGCCGTCGTGGCCGCCGGCGATCCAGTCGACCTGCACGGGGGCGCCGTTGGCGCGGATGGCCCGCGCGGCGGCATCGGCGTGGTCCAGCGGGAACAGGGAGTCGGACTGGCCCTGCACCAGCAGGGTGGGCACGTCGATGCGGTCGCCCACGGCCGACGGCGAGCGCTCCTGAAGCAGTTCGCGTGCCTCGGGGTCCGGGGCGCCCCGCTCGGCGACCCGCTCGTACATCTCGCACAGCCGGGGCTCGAAGCGGGCGCAGCCGCCGCCGGAGCTGACGAAGACGCCCGCCCACAGCTTCTTGAAGACGCCGCCCGGGAAGAGGGCGTCGGCCAGGTTCCAGTAGGTGATCGACGGGGCGATGGCGTCCACGCGGTCGTCGTACCCCGCGGCCAGCAGCGCTATCGCGCCGCCGTAGGACCCGCCGGCCATGCCCACGCGGGGGTCGCCGGACCCGTCCAGCTCGACCTGCGGCTGCCGTGCCAGCCAGTCGATCAGCCGGGAGACGTCGGCGACCTCGCCCTCGGGGTCGTTCAGCCCGATCTTGCCGGTCGACCCGCCGAAGCCGCGCGCCGACCAGGTCAGCACGGCGTAGCCGTCGCGGGCCAGGTCCTCCGCCTGCTGCCGTACGTCGTCCTTGCTGCCGCCGAAGCCGTGTCCGAGCAGCACGGCGGGGCGGCGGCCGCCGGCTCCGGAGGTGAAGTACGAGGTGTCGACGCGCACGCCGTCACCCAGGGTCAGCACCCGGTCGGCGCGGCGCACCGCGGGCGCGTCGTCGTCGGCGACGGCCGTCCACGTACCGGCACCGGCGAGCACGACGACGGCGGCCGCGGCGGCGGCCAGCCGTCGCGGCCGCCGCAGCAGCCCTCGCGGTCCGCGCAGTCGAAGATCCATGCGTCAACGGTACGCGGCGAACCTGTCGGTCATTGACAGCTCACGGGCTGAACCCCGTGCCCTCCCAGGGGAGTACGGGGCCGGGCCGCGTACCGCGCTCGCGGTACGGCGTACGTGCGGACGGGCGTCATCCGAAGGCAGCCGGGGGAATGGATACTGGTCCCGATTGCAGGCCGGACGAGGAGCGCCAGTGAGCAGCGACAGTCGCACAGGACCGCCCAGCTTCGGCAGCGAACGCGACATGCTCCGGGCCTTCCTCGACTACCACCGCGCGACCCTCGCCATGAAATGCGAAGGGCTCACCGACGAGGAGTTGCGCAAGCAGTCGATGCCTCCGTCGACGCTTTCGCTGCTCGGCCTGGTGCGGCACATGGCAGAGGTGGAGCGTGCTTGGTTCCGTCGTGTGTTCGAGGACAACGACGCGCCCATGATCTGGTCCGACAAGATCGATTTTCAGGCGGCGTACGACGCAAGCGCGTCGACCAGGCAAGAGGCGTTCGCGGCCTGGGAGGCCGAGGTGGAGAACTCGCGCCGCGTCGAGCGGGCGGCCGAGTCCCTGGACCAGGCCGGCCACCAGCCAAGGTGGGGCGAGGAGGTGTCACTGCGGATGGTGATGCTGCACGTGCTTCTGGAGTACGGCCGTCACAACGGGCATGCGGACTTTCTGCGGGAGGGCGTCGACGGGACCGTCGGCGCCTGACAAGGCCAGCTGTGCCGCTCCGCCGGCGAGGCGGTGGGGCGGCACAGCTGTGCTGCCGAGTGATCAGTGGTTGCGCGGGAAGCCCAGGTCCACGCCTGCGGGAGCGTCCGCCGGGTCGGGCCAGCGAGTGGTGACGACCTTGCCGCGGGTGTAGAAGTGCGTGCCGTCGTTGCCGTAGATGTGGTGGTCGCCGAAGAGGGAGTCCTTCCAGCCGCCGAAGGAGTGGTAGCCGACGGGGACCGGGATCGGGACGTTCACGCCGACCATGCCGGCCTCGACCTCCAGCTGGAAGCGGCGGGCGGCGCCGCCGTCCCGGGTGAAGATCGCGGTGCCGTTGCCGAACGGCGAGGCGTTGATCAGCGCCAGGCCGTCCTCGTAGGTCTCCGCGCGCAGCACGCACAGCACCGGGCCGAAGATCTCGTCCTGGTAGGCCTTCGCGCCGGTCGGCACCTTGTCGAGCAGCGAGATGCCGATCCAGTGGCCGTCCTCGAGGCCGTCGACGGTGTAGCCGGTCCCGTCGAGCACGACCTCGCAGCCCTCGGCCGCCGCGCCCTCTACGTAGGACGCCACCTTGTCGCGGTGGGCCCTGGTGATCAGCGGGCCCATCTCGGAGGTCGGGTCGTTGCCCGGGCCGATCTTGATCTTCTCGGCGCGCTCGCGGATCTTCTCCACCAGTTCGTCGCCGATGGAGCCCACCGCGACGACCGCCGAGATCGCCATGCAGCGTTCGCCCGCCGAGCCGTAGGCCGCGCTCACCGCCGCGTCGGCCGCCGCGTCCAGGTCGGCGTCCGGGAGGACCAGCATGTGGTTCTTGGCGCCGCCGAGGGCCTGGACGCGCTTGCCGTTGGCGGAGGCCGTGGTGTGGATGTAGCGGGCGATCGGGGTGGAGCCGACGAAGGACACCGCCTTGACGTCGGGGTGCTCCAGGAGGCGGTCGACGGCCACCTTGTCGCCGTGCACGACGTTGAACACGCCGTCGGGCAGACCGGCCTCCGCCAGCAGCTCGGCGAGCCTGACCGACGCCGAGGGGTCCTTCTCGCTCGGCTTCAGCACGAAGGTGTTGCCGCACGCGATCGCGATCGGGAACATCCACATCGGCACCATCGCCGGGAAGTTGAACGGCGTGATGCCGGCGACCACGCCGAGCGGCTGGCGGATCCCGGCCACGTCGACGCGGTTCGCCACCTGCGTCGAGAGCTCGCCCTTCAGTTGCACGTTGATGCCGCAGGCCAGGTCGACGATCTCCAGGCCGCGGGCCACCTCGCCGAGGGCGTCGGAGTGCACCTTGCCGTGCTCCGCGGTGATCAGCTCGGCGATCTCGTCGCGGTGCGCGTCCAGCAGCGCGCGGAACCTGAACAGGATGGCGGTGCGCTGGGCCAGCGAGGACTGGCCCCAGCTCGCGAACGCCTCCTTCGCGGCCGCGACCGCCGCGTCCACCTCGTCGACCGAGGCGAACGCGACCTTCGTGGTGACCGCGCCGGTCGCCGGGTCCGTGACCGGGCCGAACGTGCCCGACGCGCCGTCGACGGTCCGGCCGCCGATCCAGTGGTTGACGATCTTCGTCATGACCGGTTACTCCTTCACAGATGGCGGCGTCGGGTCGAGACGTGCCGTTCGTACAGCTCACGGGCCTTGATCGCGGACGGTCGGGTCGCGGTCTCGGCCACGGGTACATCCCACCAGGCCTGCGCCTCGGGCGCGCCCGACACTGTGTCTGCCGTTTCGGTCTCGACGTAGACACATGTGGGAGTGTCGGCGGCCCGCGCCTCGGCGAGGGCCGCGCGCAGGTCACGTACGGTGCGGGCGCGCAGCACCCGCATGCCGAGGCTCTCGGCGTTGGCGGCGAGGTCGACGGGGAGCGGGGCGCCGGAGAACCTGCCGTCGCCCGCGCGGTAGCGGTAGGCGGTGCCGTAACGCTCCGCGCCGGTCTCCTCGGAGAGCCCGCCGATGGACGCGTACCCGTGGTTCTGCACCAGCAACACCTTGATCGCGATGCCCTCCTGCACGGCGGTCACGATCTCCGTCGGCATCATCAGGTAGGTGCCGTCGCCGACGAGCGCCCACACCGGCCGGTCGGGTGCGGCCAGCTTCACGCCGATCGCGGCCGGGATCTCGTAGCCCATGCAGGAGTAGCCGTACTCCACGTGGTACTGGTCGAAGGACCGGGCCCGCCACAGTTTGTGCAGGTCGCCGGGCATCGAACCGGCCGCGTTGATGATCACGTCCGTCTCGTCCACCAGGGCGTCCAGCGCGCCCAGCACCTGCGGCTGCGTCGGCCGTCGGTCCGGCTCGGCGGCCGCGTAGGCGGCGTCGACGCGCCGCTCCCAGCGGGCCTTGTCCTCGGTGTAGCCGGTGACGTACGCGTCCGCCACCCGGTGGCCGTGCAGCACCAGCGCCTCGGTCAGCTCCGCCAGGCCGCTGCGCGCGTCGGCGATCAGCGGCGAGCCGGCGAGCTTGTGGCCGTCGTACGCGGCGATGTTCAGGTTGAGGAAACGGACGTCCGGGTGGGCGAAGAGCGTGCCGGACGCGGTGGTGAAGTCGGTGAAGCGGGTGCCGACGCCGATCACCAGGTCGGCCGTGCGGGCGAGTGCGTCGGCGGTCGCGGTGCCGGTGTGGCCGACGGCGCCGACGTCCTGGGGGTGGTCGTGGGGCAGCGAGCCCTTGCCGGCCTGGGTGGAGGCGACCGGGATGCCGGTGGCCTCGGCGAACTCGGCGAGGGCATCCTCGGCGCGGCTGTGGTGGACGCCGCCGCCGGCGATCAGCAGCGGTCGCCGGGCGGCCCTGACCGTGGTCACGGCCTCGGCGAGTTCGGTGGGGTCGGCGCCCGGGCGGCGTACCACCCAGGTGCGCTCGGCGAAGAAGTCCTCCGGCCAGTCGTACGCCTCGGCCTGCACGTCCTGCGGCAGCGCCAGCGTGACCGCGCCCGTCTCCACCGGGTCGGTGAGCACCCGCATGGCCTGCAGCGCGGCCGGGATCAGGGCCTCCGGGCGGGTGACGCGGTCGAAGTACCGGGAGACCGGGCGCAGGCTGTCGTTGACCGACACGTCACCCGCGTACGGCACTTCGAGCTGCTGCAGGACCGGGTCGGCCGGGCGGGCGGCGAAGACGTCGCCGGGCAGGAGCAGGACGGGCAGGTGGTTGATGGTCGCGAGGGCGGCGCCGGTGACCAGGTTCGTGGCGCCCGGGCCGATGGAGGTGGTCACGGCGTGCGTGGACAGGCGGCCCGACTGGCGGGCGTAGCCGACCGCCGCGTGCACCATCGCCTGCTCGTTGCGGCCCTGCAGGTACGGCATCTCGTCCGCGTACTCGACCAGCGCCTGGCCGATCCCGGCGACGTTGCCGTGGCCGAAGATGCCCCAGGTGGCGCCGATGAGCCGCTGCCGTACGCCGTCCCGTTCGGTGTACTGGGCGGTCAGGAAGCGGACGAGCGCCTGTGCGACGGTGAGCCTGGTGGTCATCGGTACACCCCTGTGCTGTCGACGTGGGCCGGGTGGAAGCAGATCCGCCACTCCCGGGTCTCGCCCGGGCCCGCCATGACGTTCAGGTAGTACATGTCGTGGCCGGGCTGGGCGATGGACGGTCCGTGCCAGCCGTCCGGGACGAGGACGGCGTCGCCGGTGCGGACCTCGGCGAGCACGTCGGCGCCGCCCTCCCGGGAGGGGAACACGCGCTGGTAGCCGAAGCCGTCCGGCCCGTCGATCTCGAAGTAGTAGATCTCCTCGAGCCGGGACTCCTCGCCCGGCCGGTGCTCGTCGTGCTTGTGCGGCGGGTACGAGGACCAGTTGCCGCCGGGGGTGATCACCTCGACGGCGATGAGCCTGTCGCACGCGAAGGCGTCGGCGGAGGCGAAGTTGCGCACCCGCCGGGCGCACGTGCCGCTGCCGCGCTCCTCGACGGGCACCTCCGGCGCGGGGCCGTAGCGGGCGGGGAGTCGTCGCCCGCACTTCGCTCCTGCCAGGGCGAAGCGGCCTCCCGCGCCGGAGGTGATCTGTGCCTGGGCGTCACGGGGCACGTACGCGAAGTCGGAGACCCCGGCGAAGACGCTCTCCCGGCCCAGCAGCTCGAACATGTCGTCGGCCACCCGCACGCGGCAACCGCCCTGCAGGGGCAGCACGATCCACTCGCTGTCCCCGGTGGTGAAGGTGTGCGTGCCGCCCGCGGCCAGCTCGACGATCCGCAGACTGCTGTGGGTCCAGCCGGCCAGCTCGGGGTCGATGTCGAGCGCGTAGTACGGGTCGGCGGTGGCGCCCCTCGGGACGTACAACTCGTTGCTCATGCGGCCCTCACAGCAGTCCTACGGCGGTGTCCACGGCGGCGGCCACATCGCCGTCCGCCGGGTACAGCAGCGACCGGCCGACCACCAGCCCCCGCACCGTGGGGAGCTGGAGGGCGCCGCGCCACTTCTCGTACGCGCTGTCCTGATCGTCGCCGACCTCGCCGCCGAGCAGCACCGCCGGCAGGGTCGTGGTCTGCATGACCCGGGCCATGTCGTCGGGGTTGTCGGTGACGGGGACCTTGAGCCAGGTGTACGCCGAGCTGCCGCCCAGGCCCGAGGCGATGGCGATGGACCGGGTCACGGCGTCGGCGGACAGGTCGTTGCGCAGCCGCCCCTCGGCGTCCCGGCGGCTGATGAACGGCTCGACGAAGACGGGCAGCCGGCGCGCCGCCATGGCGTCGATGACGCGGGCGGTGGACTCCAGGGTGGTCAGGGAGCCCGGGTCGTCGTAGTCGATGCGCAGCAGCAGCTTGCCGGCGTCGAAGCCCAGGCGCTCGATGTCCTCCGGGCGGTGGCCGGTGAAGCGGTCGTCGAGCTCGAAGCGGGCGCCCTGGAGGCCACCGCGGTTCATCGAGCCCATGACGACCTTGTCGTCCAGGACGCCGAGCAGCAGCAGGTCGTCGAGTATGTCGGCGGTGGCGAGGACGCCGTCGACACCGGGGCGGCCGAGCGCGAGGCAGAGGCGTTCCAGCAGGTCGGCGCGGTTGGCCATGGCCATCTTGCGGGCGCCGACCCCGAGCGCGCCGCGGGCCGGGTGGTCGGCGGCGACGATCATGAGGCGGCCGGCCGCGCCGAGCAGCGGGCGGCGGACGCGGCGGGCGGCGGCCTCGGCGATCGCCTCGGGGTGGCGGATGCGGGTGTGGACGAGCTCCGCGACGTCGACGGTCACTGGGTGGCTCCCGTGGAGTGGGCGGGGGCCGCGGCGCGCACGGCGCCCGCGCTGAGGGCCGCCTCCACCTCCGCCTGGGTGGGCATCGCGGAGGAGCACTCCAGGCGGGAGGCGACGATGGCGCCGGCGGCGTTGGCGTGCCGCATGGTCTTCTCCAGGTCCCAGCCGGCCAGGAGGCCGTGGCAGAGAGAGCCGCCGAAGGCGTCGCCGGCGCCGAGGCCGTTGAGCACGTCGACCGGCAGCGGGGGGACCTCGACGGACTCGCCCGCGCCGCTGACGGCGAGGACTCCCTTGGGGCCCTGCTTGACGACGGCCACGGACACACCGGCCCCGAGGAGCGCCGCCGCCGCAGCGTGCGGTTCGCGGACGCCGGTGGCGACCTCCACCTCGTCGAGGTTGCCGACGGCGACGGTGGCGTGCTGGAGGGCCTCGGCGTAGAAGGGGCGGGCCGCGTCCGGGTCCTGCCAGAACATAGGGCGCCAGTCGAGGTCGAAGATCGTGGTGCCGGACCTGCCGCGGTGGGCGAGGGCCGCGAGGGTCGCCGTGCGGCTGGGCTCCTCGCTCAGGCCGGTGCCGGTGACCCAGAAGACGCGGGCCGCCCGGATGGCGTCGAGGTCGAGCTCGCCGGAGTCGATCTCCAGGTCGGGGGCCTTGGGCCGGCGGTAGAAGTACAGCGGGAAGTCGTCCGGCGGGAAGACCTCGCAGAAGGTGACCGGGGTCGGCAGTCCGGGCACCGGGGTGACCCAGCTGTCGTCGACGCCGAAGGCGCGCAACGCCTCGTGCAGATAGGTGCCGAACGGGTCGTCGCCGGTGCGGGTGATCACCGCGGTGCGGCGGCCAAGGCGGGCGGCGGCGACGGCGACGTTGGCCGCGGAGCCGCCGAGGAACTTGCCGAAGGACGTCACCTGTGGGAGCGGGACGCCGGTCTGCAGCGGGTAGAGGTCAACGCCGATCCGCCCCATGGTGATCAGGTCGTACGCCATCGAGATCCCTTCGCGTTCCCGTCACGCCTCCGTCGGCGGCTCCTCTCCGGTTTCTAGTCTCCGGGCGGGAGGCCTGTCAATAGTTTGTCCAGACATTCGGACCAGTGCGGTTGATGTGCGAGACGGAACCCGGCCGGCCCTTCGATGTCAACGCGCCCCGCTCGACACACCGGCGCACGCCTTTGCTTCACCTCTGTCACAAAGACCACTGCCGTGTCACGGATGTCCGGTGTACGCGGGCCGCGCGCCACATCCGGTTCACAGGCGCTTTCGTGCCGTCACTCTCCGTCGTTGGCGGGGCACAGACGTGGTGATTGATCGCCGGCGCAGCGCCCGGCTCCCCCGGACGGCCGCCCCCGGCCGCCGCCGCGGCATGCGCGAGGAGGTGCCCTCATGACCGACCGAAGGCTCTGGTCGTACAAGGAGATCGCGGCGCACATCAAGGTGCAGCCGGACACCGTGCGGTCGTACCGCAAGCACGGGCTGCTGCCCCCGCCCGACCACGTGGAGGGCGGCAAGCCCTACTGGTACGCGGACACCGTCCGCGCCTGGGTCGCCTCCCGGCCCGGCAACCGGGGCCGGCGGACGGACTGACCGAACGCCGGCGCGGTGTCCCCCGGGCGGAATTCCGTGGTGCCCCAGGTCCCCCGTGAGGCACAGTCGTGCGCATGAGCTTCTCCGACAAGCCGGTGCTCACCGGTGACAGGACCGTGCTGCGGCCGTTCACGGAGGCCGACGCCGAGACGATGGGGGAGATCCTGAGCGACCCCGAGGTCGTCCGCTTCACCTTCGCCCCGTCCACCGAGATCACCCTGGAGGGCCTGCGTTCCTGGTACGGCTCCCGGTCCGCACAGCCCGACCGGCTCGACCTCGCCGTGACCGACCGTGACACCGGCGAAATCGTCGGCGAGGTCGTCCTCAACGAGTGGGACCCCCACACCCGCAGCTGCAACTTCCGCACCCTCATCGGCCCGGGCGGCCGCGGCCGTGGCCTCGGCACGGAGGCCACCCGGCTCATCGTCGGCCACGGCTTCGAGCGACTGGGGCTGCACCGCGTCCACTTGGAGGCGTACGGCGACAACCACCGCGCCCTGCGGGTCTACCGGAAGGCCGGTTTCGTGGTCGAGGGCGTACGACGGGAGTCGGCCCGGCGGGACGGCGACTGGGTGGACGAGGTACTGATGGCCGTCCTCGACCGGGAGTGGGCCGTCCACCGCGGCCACGTCGAGGTCCCCTCGGACATCGGGGTCAGCTCCACGGCTCGATGACCGTGACCCCCGCGCCCGGGGCGCTGCCCAGCGCGGCGAGCGCGGCCGGGGCGGCGTCCAGGGGGATGGACGCGGTCACCAGCAGGTCGGGGCGCAGGACGCCCGCCCGGACCGACGCCAGCATCGGCGGGTAGGTGTGGGCCGCCATGCCGTGGCTGCCGAGCAGTTCCAGTTCCAGGGCGACGGCGCGGGCCATGGGGACGGGCGTCGTTCCGGTCGGTGAGGGCAGCAGGCCGACCTGGACGTGCCGGCCTCGGCGGCGCAGACCGTCGACGGAGGCGGCGCAGGTGGCGGGGGACCCGAGGGCGTCGAGGGAGAGGTGGGCGCCGCCGCCGGTGAGGTCGCGGATCGCGGCAGCCGTGTCCTCGGTGCGCGAGGCGTCGACGCACTCCGCTGCCCCGAACGCGCGCGCCAGGTCGAGGGCCCCCGGCGAGACGTCGGCGGCGACCACCCTCGCTCCCGACGCCGCCGCGATCATCACCGCCGACAGGCCCACTCCCCCGCACCCGTGCACCGCCACCCACTCGCCCGCCGCCACCCGGCCCTGCTGCACCACCGCGCGGAACGCCGTGGCGAACCGGCACCCGAGCGAGGCGGCCGTCGTGAAGGTCAGGCCGTCCGGGACGGCGACGAGGTTCACGTCGGCGTGGTCCAGCGCCACGTACTGGGCGAAGGAGCCCCAGTGCGTGAAGCCGGGCTGTGTCTGGCGCTCGCACACCTGCTGATCGCCGGCCGCGCAGGAGGGGCAGGTGCCGCAGGCGCACACGAACGGCACGGTGACCCGGTCGCCGGGCCGCCAGCCGGTCACCCGGGCGCCCACCGCCTCGACGACACCGGCGAGTTCATGACCGGGCACATGGGGCAGCGTGATGTCCGGGTCGTGGCCCTGCCATCCGTGCCAGTCGCTGCGGCACAGCCCGGTGGCCTCGACCCGCACCACCACCCCGTGCTCCGCGGGTCTCGGGTCGGCCACCTCCCGCACCTCGGCGGGCTCCCCGAACCGCTCGAACACCACAGCCCGCATCCGTCGCCCCTCGTCTCCGTGTCGTCCACGCCCCGGGCGCACACCGCGCACCCGGCGGAACGCTAACCTCCGGCCGCCACCTTGTCGCACGGCCGCCGCTCCTCCGCGTCCCGCCCGCTTCGGGTCACCGCAGCGGCCGACTCGCCCCTCGCTCGGTCCGAAACCGGGCGTGCAGCCGGCGCAACGGGCCCGGGGCCAAGCGCATGTCGCGAGCGTCACATCCTCGGCCGCCGACCCGCATGCCGTGCGGATCACGGGCCCTGGCCGCCAGCCCGCTCGCCGGAGCACATCCGCCCTGGCCGCCTGCCCGCACGACGTGAGCGTCACGCAGCTTTGACCGCCCACCCCGTCCGGGAACCTGCCCCGCCCTCACGCCGACGCCGGTCGCCGGACTGCGGTACCGGCCGCACCCGCGTAGGGTTCGGACGAATCGCCTCCGCAGGAGCGCCACCGGAGCACGAGGGACCCGCCGTGACCCATCCCGCCACCCACCCGACCCGGCCGTCGCCGTGACGCCGGGGTGCTTCCCGACGGGCGGGACGCCCGAGGTGCGGGGCGCCGACGGTCGCCGGCGCCGGTCTCGCCTCGGAAGCGCCGGCAACAGGGGGCCCGCACGGGGTACCCGCCCCCTTCGGGCCGGCCTCCGGACGGCGACCGTCGGCGGCACCCCGCTCGCCCGTCGCCACCCGAACGGACGCCTCCGTCGCGTCGGCCCGGTCGCCGGGCCGCGTCTCGGAGTCGCCCTGCCGCACACCCCCGGGGGACTCCAGGCCACCGCACCGCCGTCCGGCCGCGGGCATCGGGGTTCGCGGAGGCGTCGCCCGGGAGGGCCTCGGCGCGGGTCGCCGGCCCACCGCGAACACTCCTGGACTGGTACCCCCTAGGGGTATACTGTACATATGTACGGGGACCCTCCTGGGTCCCGTCGGCCCCACCTGCCTCGACGAGGAGAACGACATGACCGCGCAGACCGACACCACGGGCTCCGTCACCGCCGTCTACAAGGTGAGCGGGATGAGCTGCGGACACTGTGAGGGCGCCGTCTCCGGCGAGATCTCCCAGCTGCCAGGCGTCAGCTCGGTGAAGGCCGTCGCGGCCAGCGGCGAGGTCACGGTCGTCTCCGCGGCCGAGCTGGACGAGGAGGCCGTGCGCGCGGCCGTCGACGAGGCCGGCTTCGAGCTGGCCGGCCGCGCCTGAGGCACACGTCCCCGCACCGGACCGTACCGGAGGACCGACTCCCAGATCGGCCCGGTACGGTCCGGTCCGTCGTCCGGAGTCGCAGTCGCAGTCGCAGTCGCAGTTGGAGTCGCAGTTGGAGTCGGACATGACCAGCACCACCACACAGACCTCCATAGCCACGCCGGTCTCCGAGGTCGAACTGCTGATCGGCGGGATGACCTGCGCCTCCTGCGCGGCCCGCGTCGAGAAGAAGCTCAACCGGATGGACGGCGTCAGCGCGACGGTCAACTACGCCACGGAGAAGGCGCGCGTCAGCTACCCGGCCGGGATCCAGGTCGCCGACCTGATAGCCACGGTGGTGAAGACGGGCTACACGGCCGAGGAGCCCGCGCCGCCGCGACCCGAGCCGGAGCAGTCACCGCAGGACCAAGAGCCGACGACCCCGTTGCGGCAGCGCCTGGTCGTCTCCGTGCTCCTCTCCGTCCCCGTGGTCCTCATCGCGATGGTCCCCGCCCTCCAGTTCGACTACTGGCAGTGGCTTTCCCTCACCCTCGCGGCCCCCGTCGTCGTCTGGGGCGGTCTGCCCTTCCACAAGGCCGCCTGGACCAACGCCCGGCACGCCGCGGCCACCATGGACACCCTCGTCTCGGTGGGCACGCTGGCCGCGTTCGGCTGGTCCCTGTGGGCACTGTTCCTCGGGGACGCGGGCATGCCGGGCATGCGGCACCCCTTCGAGCTCGCCGTCTCCCGTACGAACGGCGCCTCGACGATCTACCTCGAGGTGGCCGCCGGAGTCACCGCCTTCATCCTGCTCGGCCGCTATCTGGAGGCCCGCTCCAAGCGCCGCGCGGGCGCCGCGCTGCGGGCCCTGATGGAGCTCGGCGCGAAGGACGTGGCGGTACTGCGCGACGGTCGCGAGGTTCGCGTGCCGGTCGCCGACCTGGCCGTCGGCGACCGGTTCGTCGTACGCCCCGGCGAGAAGATAGCCACCGACGGAACGGTCGTGGAGGGCGCCTCGGCCGTGGACGTCTCGATGCTGACGGGCGAGTCCGCGCCGGTGGACGCCACGGTCGGGGACACGGTGGCCGGGGCGACCGTGAACGCCGGGGGCCGGCTGGTCGTCGAGGCCACCCGGGTGGGCGCCGACACCCGGCTCGCACGGATGGCGCGGCTGGTCGAGGAGGCGCAGAACGGCAAGGCGCAGGTGCAGCGGCTCGCGGACCAGGTCGCGGGGGTGTTCGTACCCATCGTCCTGCTGCTCGCGATCGCCACGTTCGGGGTGTGGCTCGGCGCGACCGGTGACACCGTCGCCGCGTTCACCGCGGCCGTCGCCGTACTGATCATCGCCTGCCCGTGCGCCCTGGGCCTGGCCACCCCCACCGCGCTGATGGTCGGCACGGGCCGCGGCGCCCAGCTCGGCATCCTGATCAAGGGTCCCGAGGTACTGGAGTCAACCCGCCGCGTCGACACCGTCGTCCTGGACAAGACCGGGACGGTGACCACCGGCCGGATGACCCTCCAGGAGGTGTACGTCGCCGAAGGCACGAACGAGCGGGAGCTGCTGCTTCTCGCGGGCGCCCTGGAACACGCCTCCGAACACCCGGTCGGGCGGGCCGTGGCCGTCGGCGCCGAGGAGCGGGTCGGCGAGTTGCCGGCGGTCGAGCGGTTCGAAAGCGTGCCCGGGCGGGGCGTACGCGGGCGCGTGGCGGGCCGTGAGGTGGCCGCGGGACGCCTCTTCGAGGAGCTGCCGAACGACGTGGCCCGTGCCCGTGACAAGGCCGAGAGCAGCGGTCGTACGGCCGTCGTGGTCGGCTGGGACGGGGTCGCGCGGGGGGTGCTCGCGGTCGCGGACGCCGTGAAGGACACCAGCGCGCAGGCCGTACGGGAGTTGCGCGCGCTGGGGCTCACGCCGGTGCTGCTGACCGGGGACAACCGGCGCGTGGCCGAGGCGGTGGCGGAGACCGTCGGGATCGACCAGGTGATCGCCGAGGTGCTGCCCGAGGACAAGGTCGACGTCGTACGGCGGCTGCAGGCCGAGGGGCGCACGGTCGCCATGGTGGGCGACGGCGTCAACGACGCCGCCGCGCTCGCCACCGCGGATCTGGGGCTCGCGATGGGCACGGGCACCGACGCGGCGATCGAGGCGGGCGACCTGACCCTCGTGCGCGGAGATCTCCGGGTGGCGGCGGACGCGATCCGGCTGTCCCGCCGGACCCTCTCGACCATCAAGGGCAACCTGCTGTGGGCGTTCGGCTACAACGTGGCCGCCCTCCCCCTGGCCGCCGCGGGCCTGCTGAACCCGATGATCGCGGGGGCGGCGATGGCGCTGTCGTCCGTGTTCGTGGTGACGAACAGTTTGCGACTGCGGGCGTTCCGCTGAGCCAGGGCCTTCCAGCGAAACGCGGGATCCCCCTTCAGTACGACGCGAGCCTCACATAAGCTCTTCACAAGGCTCGCGCATCATCCTTACGCTTGAGCCCCGTTCGTCGTATCGGGCCTCTTGCGTATCTATGGGGACATATGCAAGAGACGCAGATCACAGTGATGTGAACGTAACCATCGAAGGGGTTCGAAGGTCTAAGTTGGCGATGTCAGACGGCGTCTTGGGGGGCGCCTCCTGGCATCTGGGGATGTCTTGGGGGACTTCCTCAGAGATGCGTTGCCGGGACACGTACACCGGGAAGCTTTGAGCGGCCCTCCCAGCGTGCGCTGTCCCGGCAGGCCGCAGCCGAAGCACGGAAGTAGCCGAGTGACGCAGTGACTCGGTCACGCAGTAACAGCGATTCAGGCGCTGGTTCTCACAGACGCCCGGCCGGATCCCGTGGGGGGAATCCGCACCGGGACATGGGAAGGCGCCCTGGTCGTCGGCCCGTGGGGGGACCGGCGTGCCGGGGCGCCTTCTGCTGTGCCTCTGCTCTGCCCAGTGCTGCTCAGCCGCGCTTTGACGCTTCGGCTGTTTCCGCGGAGCAGCCGAGCCGCCCAGCTGAGTGCGGCCGCCTGCTGTGCGTCAGGCGGCCGCGGCGGATCAGCGCTCCTCGACCGGGACGAAGTCGCGCTCGACGACGCCCGTGTAGATCTGGCGCGGGCGGCCGATGCGGGAGCCCGGCTCCTTGATCATCTCGTGCCACTGGGCGATCCAGCCCGGCAGCCGGCCGAGGGCGAACAGGACCGTGAACATCTCGGTCGGGAAGCCCATGGCCCGGTAGATCAGGCCGGTGTAGAAGTCGACGTTCGGGTAGAGGCTGCGCGAGACGAAGTAGTCGTCGGAGAGCGCGTGCTCCTCCAGCTTCAGCGCGATGTCCAGCAGCTCGTCGGACTTGCCGAGCGCGGACAGCACGTCGTGCGCGGCGGCCTTGATGATCTTGGCGCGCGGGTCGAAGTTCTTGTAGACCCGGTGGCCGAAGCCCATCAGACGGACGCCGTCCTCCTTGTTCTTCACCTTGCGGATGAAGGAGTCGACGTCACCGCCGGAGTCGCGGATGCCCTCCAGCATCTCCAGCACCGACTGGTTGGCACCGCCGTGCAGCGGGCCCCACAGGGCGTTGATGCCGGCGGAGATCGAGGCGAACATGTTCGCCTGCGAGGAGCCGACCAGGCGGACCGTGGAGGTCGAGCAGTTCTGCTCGTGGTCGGCGTGCAGGATCAGCAGCTTGTCGAGCGCGGCGACCACGATCGGGTCCAGCTCGTATTCCTGCGCCGGGACCGAGAAGGTCATGCGGAGGAAGTTCTCCACGTAACCGAGGTCGTTGCGCGGGTAGACGAACGGGTGGCCGACGGACTTCTTGTACGCGTACGCGGCGATCGTCGGCAGCTTGGCGAGCAGGCGGATGGTGGAGAGGTTGCGCTGCTGCTCGTCGAACGGGTTGTGGCTGTCCTGGTAGAAGGTGGACAGCGCCGAGACCACCGACGACAGCATGGCCATCGGGTGGGCGTCGCGGGGAAAGCCCTTGTAGAAGTTCTTGACGTCCTCGTGCAGCAGGGTGTGCCGCGTGATCTCGTCCTTGAAGCCGGTGAGCTCGTCGACGGTCGGCAGCTCGCCGTTGATCAGCAGGTAGGCGACCTCCAGGAAGGTGGAGCGTTCGGCCAGCTGCTCGATCGGGTAACCGCGGTAGCGGAGGATGCCCGCCTCGCCGTCCAGATAGGTGATGGCGGATTTGTATGCGGCGGTGTTGCCGTAACCGCTGTCCAGGGTCACGAGACCGGTCTGGGTCCGGAGCTTTCCGATGTCGAAGCCCTTGTCCCCGACGGTGCTGTCGATCACCGGGTAGGTGTACTCGCTGCCGTCGTACCGCAGTACTACAGAGTTGTCGCTCACGTCTTCCCTCACCGACGTAGTGCCTCATCTTCGAGGTGCCCTGACTGTCTCTACCATCCCCCATTTGGCTCAGGAGAGTGCACTCGGGGTCGACCATTGGGCTTATCTGCGGCACTCAGTGCCGCCAACCTGTCATCCTGCCCGGTTGATTCGCCAACCGGAAGTGCTCTGTGACCTTTGCGACTCATTTGATCGATCATTTTCGCCAGGGACGGGTCCGTGGCCGCGCGCCGGCTGGGTCCGGGTCGGGCCTGGGGCCTGGGGCCTGGGTCAGCGCTCCATGGGGCGGGGCGCGAGCCGGAAGTCCAGCGCCGTGCAGCGGCGTCCCGCCGAGACCGTGCGGACCGCCTGGCCGATCGCCTTGCGGGAGCCGACGAGGACGACCAGCCGCTTGGCCCGGGTGACCGCCGTGTAGAGCAGGTTGCGTTGGAGCATCATCCAGGCGCCCGTGGTCACCGGGATGACCACCGCCGGGTATTCGCTCCCCTGCGAACGGTGGATGGTCACCGCGTAGGCGTGTGCCAGTTCGTCCAGTTCGTCGAACTCGTACGGCACCTCCTCGTCCTCGTCCGTCAGCACCGTGAGGCGCTGGTCGACCGGGTCGAGCGAGGTGACCACGCCCACGGTGCCGTTGAAGACACCGTTCTTCCCTTTCTCGTAATTGTTACGAATTTGGGTGACCTTGTCGCCGACGCGGAACACCCTGCCGCCGAACCGCTTCTCCGACACGTCGGGACGGCCCGGAGTGATGGCCTGCTGAAGGAGCCCGTTGAGGGTGCCGGCGCCGGCGGGCCCGCGGTGCATCGGGGCGAGCACCTGGACGTCCCGTCGGGGGTCGAGCCCGAACCTGGCCGGGATACGACGGGCCGCGATGTCCACGGTGAGCCTGCCCGCGGCCTCCGTGTCGTCCTCGACGAAGAGGAAGAAGTCCTTCATGCCGTCGGTGACCGGGTGCTGCCCGGCGTTGATCCGGTGGGCGTTGGTGACCACGCCGGACTGCTGGGCCTGCCGGAAGACACGGGTGAGACGCACGGCGGGGACGGGGCTGCCGTCGGCGAGCAGGTCCCGCAGCACCTCGCCGGCGCCGACGCTGGGGAGCTGGTCGACGTCGCCGACGAAGAGGAGGTGGGCGCCGGGCGGTACCGCCTTGACGAGCTTGTTGGCGAGGAGGAGGTCCAGCATCGAGGCCTCGTCGACGACCACCAGGTCGGCGTCGAGAGGGCGGTCCTTGTCGTAGGCGGCGTCACCGCCGGGCTTGAGTTCGAGCAGCCGGTGGACGGTGGAGGCCTCGGCGCCGGTCAGCTCCGCGAGCCGTTTGGCGGCCCGGCCCGTGGGCGCGGCGAGGACGACCTTGGCCTTCTTGGCGCGGGCCAGCTCCACGATCGAGCGCACCGTGAAGGACTTGCCGCAGCCGGGGCCGCCGGTGAGGACGGCGACCTTCTTCGTCAGCGCCAGCCTGACGGCGGCCTCCTGCTCGGGGGCCAGGTCGGCGCCGGTACGGTCCTTCAGCCACGTCAGCGCCTTGTCCCAGGCGACGTCGTGGAAGCCGGGCATGCGGTCCTGGTCGGTGCGCAGCAGGCGCAGCAGCTGGGCGGAGAGGGAGAGCTCGGCGCGGTGGAAGGGGACGAGGTAGACGGCGGTGACGGGCTCGCCGCCGTCGGGTCCGGGCACGGTCTCCCGTACGACTCCGGGGTCCTCGCCGTCCTCGGGGGGCGCGGCGAGCTCGGCGAGGCACTCGATGACGAGGCCCGTGTCGACCTGGAGGAGCTTGACGGCGTCGGCGATGAGCCGCTCCTCGGGCAGGAAACAGTGCCCTTGGTCCGTGGACTGCGACAGGGCGTACTGCAGGCCCGCCTTGACGCGCTCGGGGCTGTCGTGCGGGATGCCGACGGACTGGGCGATCTTGTCGGCGGTGAGGAAGCCGATGCCCCAGACGTCGGCCGCGAGGCGGTACGGCTGGTTCCGCACGACGGAGATGGAGGCGTCGCCGTACTTCTTGTAGATGCGCACGGCGATGGAGGTGGACACCTCGACGGTCTGGAGGAAGAGCATGACCTCCTTGATCGCCTTCTGCTCCTCCCAGGCGTCGGCGATCTTCTTGGTCCGCTTGGGGCCGAGACCGGGGACCTCGATCAGCCGCTTGGGCTCCTCCTCGATGATCTTCAGGGTGTCCAGGCCGAAGTGCTGGGTGATGCGGTCGGCGAAGACCGGTCCGATGCCCTTGACCAGCCCGGAGCCGAGGTAGCGGCGGATGCCCTGGACGGTGGCCGGGAGGACGGTCGTGTAGTTCTCGACGGTGAACTGCTTGCCGTACTGCGGGTGGGAGCCCCATCTCCCCTCCATCCGCAGCGACTCCCCCACCTGCGCGCCGAGCAGCGCGCCGACGACGGTGAGCAGGTCGCCGCCGCCTCGGCCGGCGTCGACGCGGGCGACCGTGTAACCGTTCTCCTCGTTGGCGTACGTGATCCGCTCGAGGACGCCTTCGAGGACGGCGAGTCGGCGTTCGCCGGGGGCCGGTGCGGGCTGGGTGGGCATGATCCGACGGTACCGGTGGGGGGTGACAGTGGGGGCAGGCCCTGTCTTCTGCGGACCTGGACTTCCGGCATGGCTGGCGAAGATCTTTTTAGTGACCTTCTTCCAGACGCAGGCCTAACGGAACCGCGCCGCGTCGAAGTTCGCCGCAGCATCTGCTGCCGCGCGTTGTCACCCTGCTCCTGATCACCCGAACTGAACGCCGACTCCATACCCGACTGACCATCCGGAATCGCCGACAGCGACCCGTTCAGCTCCGCCGTGATCTCATCCGCCCGCGCCTTGAACTGGTCGAACATCGCCCGACCCGTACCGTTGAACTTCCCCTCCAACGGCTGCGCCGCCTGCACCAACTGCCGGATCAACGTGCCGAGATCATCACTCGGATCCCGCGAATCACGCATCAGCGTCGACAGCGTCTCGCACCCATGTCGAACTTCATGCCGAACTCGCCTCCCCCTGTTGCTTGTTGGCGCCACTGCGCGTTTCAGCACGCCCACCATGTTCACCAACACCGATCGCACCTGCAACCGCGTTCCGCCACAACCCGGCTATACGGCCGACCCCTGGGACCCTTTTGCGTTCCCGAATCGGACACTCGACCGGAAGGTCACAATCCGGTCTCGACCTCCCCTCCACCCCTTGCCATCCCCCCGTGTAATCGATTCCAATCCCTCTACGCACACCGATGTAATCGATTCCACGACTGCATGACATTCCACGAGGAGGTGGACCGGCGATGGCAAGCATCAAGGACGTCGCCGCCGAGGCGGGCGTTTCCGTCGCCACGGTCTCGCGTGTTCTGAACGGCCATCCGTCGGTCAGCGCGGACGCACGCACGCGCGTGCTGGCCGCCGTGGAGGCGCTGGGCTACCGCCCGAACGCCGTCGCCCGTTCCCTGCGCACCGATCAGACCCACACCCTCGGCCTGGTCATCAGCGACGTGCTGAACCCGTACTTCACCGAGCTGGCCCGCTCCGTCGAGGAAGAGGCCCGTGCGCTCGGCTACAGCGTGATCATCGGCAACGCCGACGAGCGGCCCGAACTCCAGGACCACCACGTACGCAACCTGCTGGACCGCCGTATCGACGGCCTCCTCGTCTCCCCCACCGACGGCGGCTCGCCGCTGATGCTGGACGCCGCGCGCGCGGGGACGCCGATGGTGTTCGTGGACCGGTGGATCCCGGGCATGGACGTGCCCGTGGTACGGGCGGACGGACAGGCGGCCGTACGGGATCTTGTCGCCCATCTCCACGGCCTCGGGCACCGGCGGCTCGCGATCATCGCGGGGCCGGCGGCCACCACGACCGGACGGGAACGCGTGGAGGCCTTCAGGGAGGCGCTCGGCGCGTACGGCCTCGACCTTCCCGACGTCTACACGGGTCAGGGCGACTTCCAGGCCGACAGCGGGCGCCGGGTCACCGAGGGCTTCCTCGATCTGCCCGAGCCGCCCGAGGTCGTCTTCGCGGCCGACAACCTGATGGCTCTCGGCGCGCTGGACGCCGTACGCGCGCGTGGGCTGCGGGTGCCCGACGACATCGCGCTCGCGGCCTTCGACGACATCCCGTGGTTCGTGCACACCGATCCGCCGATCACCGCCGTCGCCCAGCCGACCGGCGAGCTGGGGCGCGCCGCCGTGCGCGCGCTGGTCGCCCGGATCGAGGGGCTGCCCGGCGAGTCCGTCACCCTTCCCGCCCGTCTCGTCGTACGTCGCTCGTGCGGCGAGCCCCTTTCAGCCGTACCGCCCCTGTCCCCCGTACGAAGGAGTACGTCGTGAGCGACCCGGAAGAGTTGCTGCGCATCGAGGGCATCCGCAAGACCTTCCCCGGCGTGGTCGCGCTCGACGGCGTGGACTTCGATCTGCGCCGGGGGGAGGTGCATGTGCTGCTCGGCGAGAACGGAGCCGGCAAGAGCACGCTCATCAAGATGCTCTCCGGCGCCTACACGCCCGACGCCGGGCGGATCCTGGTGGGCGGTGAGGAGGTGCGCATCAACGGTGCGCAGGACTCCGAACGGCTCGGGATCGCCACCATCTACCAGGAGTTCAACCTCGTCCCCGACCTGTCCGTCGCCGAGAACATCTTCCTCGGGCGGCAGCCGCGGCGGTTCGGGATGATCGACCGGAAGCGGATGGAGGCCGACGCCGAAGCGCTGCTCGCGCGCGTCGGAGTGCGGGTGTCGCCCCGCGCGCGCGTGCGTGAACTCGGCATCGCCCGGCTGCAGATGGTCGAGATCGCCAAGGCGCTCAGTCTCGACGCGCGGGTGCTCATCATGGACGAGCCGACCGCCGTGCTCACCACCGAGGAAGTGGAGAGGCTGTTCGCCATCGTGCGGCAGCTGCGCGCGGACGGGGTCGGCGTCGTGTTCATCACGCATCACCTGGAGGAGATCGCCGCCCTCGGGGACCGCGTGACCGTCATCCGCGACGGCAAAAGCGTCGGGCAGGTGCCCGCCTCCACCGCTGAGGAGGAGCTCGTCCGGCTGATGGTGGGCCGGTCGATCGAGCAGCAGTACCCGCGGGAACGGGCCGATGCCGGGTCCGCGCTGCTGACCGTCGAGGGCCTCACGCGCGACGGGGTCTTCCACGACGTGAGCTTCGAGGTGCGGGCCGGTGAGGTCGTCGGCCTCGCGGGGCTCGTCGGGGCGGGCCGTACGGAGGTCGTACGGGCCGTGTTCGGGGCCGATCCGTACGACAAGGGGTCCGTGAAGGTCGACGGCGCGGCCGTGCGCGGCCATGACGTCAATGCCGCCATGGCCGCCGGGATCGGGCTCGTGCCCGAGGACCGCAAGGGGCAGGGACTCGTGCTCGACGCGTCCGTCGAGGAGAACCTGGGGCTCGTGACCCTGCGGTCCGCCACCCGCGGCGGGCTGGTCGACCTCGCGGGGCAGCGTGCGGCCGCCGCGCGGATCGCGGGGCAGCTCGGGGTGCGGATGGCCGGGCTCGGTCAGCATGTGCGGACCCTGTCCGGCGGCAATCAGCAGAAGGTCGTCATCGGCAAGTGGCTGCTCGCCGACACCAGGGTGCTGATCCTCGACGAGCCGACGCGTGGCATCGACGTCGGCGCCAAGGTCGAGATCTACCAGCTCATCAACGAACTGACGGCCGCCGGCGCCGCCGTCCTGATGATCTCCAGCGATCTGCCCGAGGTGCTCGGTATGAGCGACCGGGTGCTGGTGATGGCGCAGGGCCGGATCGCGGGCGAACTGCCCGCCGCCCAGGCGACCCAGGACGCCGTGATGGCGCTCGCCGTCAGCAATCCCTCT
Source organism: Streptomyces chromofuscus (assembly GCF_015160875.1). Lineage (NCBI taxonomy): Bacteria > Bacillati > Actinomycetota > Actinomycetes > Kitasatosporales > Streptomycetaceae > Streptomyces > Streptomyces chromofuscus. The sequence continues at coordinate 2,979,189 of NZ_CP063374.1, forward strand.
ACGGAAACGGAGGCCTCCCGTGGCCACTGACACGCTCAAGAGCTCCGCGGGCGCGGGTGGCGCCTCCGGCCCCGGCGGACTGCGCCGGCTGCTGCTCGACAACGGGGCGCTCACCGCGCTCATCGTCCTCGTCATCGCGCTGTCGGCGCTGTCCGGGGACTTCCTGACCGCCGACAACCTGCTCAACATCGGCGTCCAGGCCGCCGTCACCGCGATCCTCGCCTTCGGCGTCACGTTCGTGATCGTCTCGGCGGGCATCGACCTGTCGGTGGGTTCGGTGGCGGCGCTGTCGGCCACCGTGCTGGCGTGGAGCGCCACCAGTGAGGGTGTGCCGGTCGTGCTGGCGGTGCTGCTCGCCGTGGCCACCGGCATCGCCTGCGGTCTCGTCAACGGCTTCCTCATCTCGTACGGCAAACTGCCGCCGTTCATCGCGACGCTCGCCATGCTGTCGGTGGCGCGCGGTCTGTCGCTGGTCATCTCGCAGGGTTCGCCCATCGCGTTCCCGGACTCGATCTCGCACCTCGGTGACACGCTCGGCGGCTGGCTGCCGGTGCCCGTACTGGTGATGATCGTCATGGGTCTGATCACGGCGTTCGTGCTCGCCCGGACGTACCTCGGGCGGTCGATGTACGCGATCGGCGGCAACGAGGAGGCGGCCCGGCTGTCGGGGCTGCGGGTGAAGAAGCAGAAGCTCGCCATCTACGCGCTGTCCGGCCTGTTCGCGGCCGCGGCGGGCATCGTGCTCGCCTCCCGGCTGTCCTCCGCGCAGCCGCAGGCCGCGCAGGGCTACGAGCTGGACGCCATCGCGGCCGTCGTCATCGGTGGCGCCTCGCTCGCGGGCGGTACCGGCAAGGCGTCCGGCACGCTGATCGGCGCGCTGATCCTCGCGGTGCTGCGCAACGGCCTCAACCTGCTGTCCGTGTCGGCCTTCTGGCAGCAGGTCGTCATCGGTGTGGTGATCGCGCTGGCCGTGCTGCTCGACACCGTGCGGCGCAAGGCGGGCTCGACGCCGGTCGGTGCCGGTGGTGGCGGCGACAAGCGCAAGCAGGCGATCACCTATCTGCTGGCCGCGGTGATCGCGGTGGCGGTGGTCGCGGCGACCTCGCTGCTGCACACCGGGTCTTCCGGAACGCAGAAGAAGGTCGGGCTGTCGCTGTCCACGCTCAACAACCCCTTCTTCGTGCAGATCCGGGCGGGCGCCGAGGCCGAGGCGAAGAGACTCGGGGTCGACCTCACCGTCACCGACGCGCAGAACGACGCCTCGCAACAGGCCAACCAGTTGCAGAACTTCACCAGCGAGGGTGTGTCCTCGATCGTCGTCAACCCGGTGGACTCGGACGCGGCCGGCCCGTCGGTGCGGGCCGCCAACAAGGCCGACATCCCCGTCGTCGCCGTCGACCGGGGCGTCAACAAGGCGAAGACGGCGGCCCTCGTGGCGTCCGACAACGTCGAGGGCGGTCAGCTGGGCGCCAAGGCACTCGCCGAGAAGCTCGGCGGCAACGGCACGATCGTGATCCTCCAGGGCCAGGCCGGCACCTCCGCGAGCCGAGAACGCGGTGCGGGCTTCGCCGAGGGGCTGAAGGACTACCCGGGCATCAAGGTGGTCGCCAAGCAGCCGGCCGACTTCGACCGCACCAAGGGCCTCGACGTGATGACGAACCTCCTCCAGGCGCACCCCGACATCGACGGCGTCTTCGCGGAGAACGACGAGATGGCGCTCGGCGCGATCAAGGCGCTGGGTTCGAAGGCCGGCAAGTCGGTCCAGGTCGTCGGTTTCGACGGCACGCCGGACGGGCTGAAGGCGGTCGAGAACGGGACACTGTTCGCCTCGGTGGCCCAGCAGCCGAAGGAACTCGGCCGGATCGCCGTGGACAACGCCCTGCGGGCGGCCGAGGGCGAGAAGGTGAGTGCGACGGTGAAGGTGCCGGTGAAGGTGGTCACGAAGGAGAACGTGGCCGGCTTCGGCGGCTGACGGCCGACCGCCGGGGTCCAGATACGGCTAGCAGGGAGACGTTTCATGTACGACTACGACCTCCTGGTCATCGGGTCGGCCAACGCCGATCTGGTGATCGGGGTCGAGCGGCGGCCGGGCGCCGGGGAGACGGTGCTGGGGTCCGACCTGGCGGTCCATCCGGGCGGCAAGGGCGCCAACCAGGCCGTCGCCGCCGCCCGGCTGGGCGCCCGAACGGCCTTGCTGGCCCGGGTCGGTGACGACGCGTACGGCCGGCTGCTGCTCGACTCGCAGAAGGCCGCCGGGGTGGACACGGTGGGCGTGCTGGTCGGCGGTGCGCCGACCGGCGTCGCGCTGATCACCGTGGACCCGTCCGGCGACAACAGCATCGTGGTGTCGCCGGGCGCGAACGGGAGGCTCACGCCGGACGACGTGCGGGCGTCGGGGAGCCTCTTCCAGGCCTCCCGGGTCGTCTCGACGCAGTTGGAGATCCCGCTGGAGACGGTCGTGGAGGCGGTGCGGAGCCTGGCGCCCGGCAGCCGGTTCGTGCTGAACCCGTCGCCGCCGCGGCCCCTGCCGACGGAGGTGCTGGCGGCGTGCGACCCGCTGATCGTGAACGAGCACGAGGCGAAGGTGATCCTCGGGGACGCGCCGGCCGGGGACGACCCCGCCGACTGGGCGCGGGTCCTGCTGGCGCGCGGGCCGCGTTCGGTGGTCGTGACGCTGGGCGCGGACGGCGCGCTGGTGGCGTCCGCGGAGGGGGTGGCGCGGGTGCCCTCGGTGCGGGTGGACGCCGTCGACACCACCGGCGCGGGCGACGCCTTCACCGCGGCGCTGGCCTGGCGGCTGGGCCAGGGCGACGCGCTCGCGCAGGCGGCGGCGTACGCGGCGCGGGTCGGGGCCGCGGCGGTGACGAAGGCGGGGGCGCAGGAGTCGTACCCGACGCCGGACGAGGTCGCCGCGCTGTGAAGAAGGCCGGGATTCTCAACCGTCACCTCTCGGGGGCGCTGGCCGAGCTGGGGCACGGCGACGGGGTGCTGGTGTGCGACGCCGGGATGCCCGTCCCGCACGGGCCGCGCGTCGTCGACCTGGCCTTCCGGGCCGGAGTGCCGTCGTTCGCCGAGGTGCTGGACGGGCTGCTGGCCGAGCTGGTCGTGGAAGGCGCGACCGCGGCGACGGAGATACGGCGGGCCAATCCGGCGGCGGCGGCGCTGCTGGACGGGCGCTTCCCGCAGCTCCGTCTCGTACCGCACGAACGGCTCAAGGAGCTGTCGGCCGGCGCGCGGTTGGTCGTGCGCACCGGGGAGGCGTCGCCGTACGCGAATGTGCTGCTGCGCTGCGGGGTGTTCTTCTAGCGGACCCGGACCCGGACCCGGACGCGATGGAGGGGGCCGGTCGACGGACCGGCCCCCTCGGCTCTCCCCTCCCGTCAGAACCCCCCGTGATCCCCCCGGATCCCCCCTGTGGAAGCCCTGACTCCCAGTACGACCCGTCGGGGCCGGAAAGGGTTGCACCGGTCGGCAAGAAATTCCGTGCGACGGGAGCCGCCCCGGTGGCGCGCGTCCGCGAGTTGTTGCTGTCTGGACTGCAGACGTGCGGACAGCGAGCGGGGCGGGAAGCGAGGCGGAACCATGGGGCATCGGCACCAGCGGCTCGGGACACCACGGGCCGCCGGGATCGCCGGGGTGGTGTTCGCGCTGCTGATGGCGGCGGCGATCGTCCTGATGCGCGTCGCGCTGCCCGGCGGGGTCGACGGGACGGAAGTCGCCGTCGACGCCGCGCAGCGCGGCGCCGTGCGGACGGCGCTGGAGCTCCTCCCGTTCGCCGGGATCGCCTTCCTGTGGTTCATGGGAGCCCTGCGTCAACAGGCCGGTGAGGGGGAGGACCGGTTCGTGTCCACCGTGTTCCTGGGCAGCGGTCTGGTCTTCGTCGCCACCCTGTTCGCCGGTGCCGCGGCGGCGGGGACCGTGCTCGGCGAGGGGCAGCAGGATTCGCCGTTCGGCCGTCACTTCGCCCATGCCCTGCTGACGACGTACGGGCTGCGGATGGCGGCGGTGTTCGTCTTCGCCACCTCGGCCATCGGTCACCGCATCGGCGCGTTCCCCGGGCCCCTCGTCGTCCTCGGGTACCTCACGGGCCTGACGCTGCTCGTGGTGGGGGCGGATGTGCCCTGGTCGGAGCTGGTCTTCCCGGCGTGGGCGCTGGTCGTCGGCCTGAGCATCCTGCGGGGCCGGCGTCCGGCCGAACCACGCGCCGACGGCGTACGCCGAGCCGGGCCGGTGCGGCACTGAGCCTGGCCGACGGCGTGCGCCGAGCCGGACCAGTGCGGCACTCAGCCCGGCCGACGACGTGCGCCGAGCCGGACCAGTGCGGCACTCAGCCCGGCCGACGACGTGCGCCGAGCCGGACCAGTGCGGCACTCAGCCCGGCCGACGACGTGCGCCGAGCCGGACCAGTGCGGCACTCAGCCCGGCCGACGACGTGCGCCGAGCCGGACCAGTGCGGCACTCAGCCCGGCCGACGACGTGCGCCGAGCCGGACCAGTGCGGCACTCAGCCCGGCCGACGACGTGCGCCGAGCCGGACCGGTGCCGGGGGCGGCTGAGCGGGCCGGCGTTCACTCCAACGGGCTTTCCTCGTCGCCGCCTCCCCTCGGGTCTCGCAGGATGGCCGCAGGGGGCCGGTCATCGGAGAGGACTCTTCCCGTGGTGAGGCTTGTCGTCGACCTGAACCGTTGTCAGGGATACGCACAGTGTGCGTTCCTCGCGCCGGACGTCTTCGCCATGCACGGCGAGGAGGCGCTGCTGTATCGGCCGGAGGCCGACGAGGCGCAGCGCGGGAGACTGGCTCAGGCCGCCGCCGCCTGCCCCGTCCAGGCCATCGTCGTCGACGCGGTGGACGCACCGGCCGAGGCGGCGTCCGGTGAACGGTGACGGAGCGCTGGACCGGCTCAGACGCGAGGGCCGCATCGTCGTCGTCGGCGCCTCGCTGGCCGGGCTGCGGGCCGCGGAGACCCTGCGCGAGAAGGGCTTCACCGGTTCGCTGACGATGATCGGCGACGAGCCCCACGAGCCGTACGACCGGCCGCCGCTGTCCAAGCAGGTGCTGCTGGGGGCGGCCACCGCCGACGGCACCGCGCTGCCCAGGCGCCGCGCCCTCGACGCGACGTGGCGGCTCGGCGTGCGGGCCACCGGCCTGGACATGGCCGCGCGACGGGTGCGGCTGGCCGACGGCGACGAGGTGCCGTACGACCGGCTGCTGATCGCCACCGGTGTGCGGGCACGACCGTGGCCGCGCGAGGAGGAGGCCGGGCTCGACGGCGTCTTCGTGCTGCGGACCCTGGACGACGCCGCCGCGCTGGGGCGGCGGCTGGCCGAGGGCCCCCGGCGGGTCTTCGTCATCGGCGCCGGGTTCACCGGCTCGGAGATCGCCTCGGCGTGCCGTGAGCGCGGCCTCGCCGTCACCGTCGCCGAGCGCGGCGCGGCGCCCCTGGTCGGCGCGCTCGGCGGGGTGGTCGGCGCGGTCGCCGCCGAACTCCAGCGCGAGCACGGCGTGGACCTGCGGTGCGGGGTCATGGTGACCGCCCTGGAGGGCGATGCCTCGGGACGGGTGCGGGCCGCGCACCTGTCCGACGGCTCCACCGTCGAGACCGACGTGGTGGTCGTCTCGCTGGGCGCCACCCGCAACACCGAGTGGCTCGCCGGGTCCGGGCTCGGTGCCGGCCCCCGCGGCATCGCGTGCGACGCCGGCTGCCGGGCCTTCGACATCCGCGGGATCGTGACGGACGACATCTACGTGGCGGGCGATGTCGCCCGCTCGCCGCACCCCTTGTTCGGCTACCAGTTCCTGTCGCTGGAGCACTGGGGCAACGCCGTCTGCCAGGCAGAGATCGCGGCGCACAACATGCTCAGCGAGAGCGCCGACCGGCTCCCCCACATGTGGGTGCCGGCCTTCTGGTCGGCGCAGTTCGGTGTGAACATCAAGTCGGTCGGGGTGCCGTCGATGGGCACCGAGATCCTGGTCTCGCAGGGCTCGCTCATGGATCGCCGGTTCGTCGGGGTCTACGGCTACCAGGGGCGCGTCATCGGCGCGGTCGCCTTCGACCACGCCCGGTGGCTGCCGTTCTACCAGGAGCTGATCGAGACGACCGCGCCGTTCCCACCGGCGTTCCCCATGGTCGGCCGGAGCCCGGGCGGGCAGCGGCCGGTGGACGCGGACTTCCCCGACCCGTCGGTGCCCACCCACGGCCCGACGGTGACCCTCAGCGGATACTCGCCGGCCGACCGCCGGATGACGTTCACCCCCGCGCACTGACCCGCACGGCCCCGAGGACCACACGATGACGCAATCGCCGCTGCATCAGATCCTGGACCACGCCAACCGCCCCGACCCGTACCCGATCTACGCCGAGCTGCGCAAGACGCCGGTCCACCACGAGGCCGACGGACCGTACGTCATCAGCACCTACCACGAGATCCGCAGCCTCCTGCACGACCCCCGCCTCAGCTCCGACGTCCGCCATCTCGCCTCGGCCGCCCACGATCCGCTGGCGGAGTCCGGCCAGGAGGAGCAGACCGTCCTGCCGCCGAGCTTCCTGCGGCTCGACCCGCCCGAGCACGACCGACTGCGGCGCATGGCGAACCGGCCCTTCGGCCCGCCGCACTCCCCGCACACGGTCGACGGGATGCGCCAGGAGCTGCACGACATCGTCTCCGGCCTCATCGACGGCATCGGCGACACCGGGCGGATCGACCTGGTGGACCAGTTCTCGTACCCGTTCCCGGTGACCGTGATCTGCCGGCTTCTCGGGGTGCCGCGCGAGGACGAGGCCCGCTTCCACGGCTGGGCGGACACCATCGCGGCGAGCCTGGACCCCGATCCGGACGCGGATCCCGCCGAGCGGGGCAAGGGGGCGCACGACGCCCGTATGCAGCTGGGCATGTACCTGGCCGGACTGATCGAGGAGCGCCGCAAGCAGCCCCGGGACGACATGCTGTCCGCGCTGGCGACGGCCGAGGGCCCGGACGGCGCGATGACCACGATGGAACTGCTCAGCACCGCGGCGCTGCTGCTGATCGCGGGGCACGAGACCACCGTCAACCTCGTCACCAACGGCATGCTGACGCTGCTGCGCAACCCGGACGTCCTGCGGCGGCTGCGGGCGGAGCCCCGGCTCGCCGTGCCCGTGGTGGAGGAGTTGCTGCGCTTCGAGCCGCCGGTGCAGCTGCTGCCGCAGCGCACCCCCCTCACCGGCATCCGGATCCACGGCGTCACCATCCCCAAGGGCGCCTCGGTGTGGCTGGTCCTGGCGTCCGGCAACCGTGACCCGAAGCGGTTCCAGAACCCGGACCGCTTCGACCCCGACCGCCGCGACGTCCAGCACCTGGGGTTCGGCAGCGGCATCCACAGCTGCTTCGGCGCGCCGCTCGCCCGCCTGGAGGCCCAGCTCGCCCTGTCGGAACTGGCGCGCAGGCTGGAGAACCCGCGCCTGCTGGAGGATCCGCCCCCGTACCGGCAGAACGCCGTGCTGCGCGGGCCACGGCATCTGCCCATCGCCTGCGACGGGATCCGTCCGTAGCCGTCCGGGACGGGTCGCTGCCGCGGCGCTCAGCGGCGCAGGGCCGTCTCGCGGTGCATGCGGGACAGCTTCTCGGGGTTGCGGACGGCGTACAGCCCGGTGATGAGGCCGTCGTCGACGCGTACCGCCACGACGGTGTCGAGCTCGTCGTCGAGCCGGAAGACCAGTGCCGGGTGGCCGTTGACCTGGGCGGGCCGCAGCGAGGTCGTGCCGGTCACCCTGCCCAGCCCGGCGGCCAGGAGGCGGGCCACCTTGTCGGCCCCGACGACGGGCCGCAGGACGGCCTGCCTGATGCCGCCGCCGTCCCCCAGGAGGACGACGTCCGGGGCCAGGATGTCGAGCAGGGTCTGCAGATCGCCCGTCTCGACCGCCCGCTGGAACGCCTCGAGCGCCTCCCGGGTCTCGGTCGGGGACGCGGTCCCGCGCGGCCGGCGCGCCGCGACGTGGGCGCGTGCCCGGTGCGCGATCTGGCGGACCGCGACCGGGTTCTTGTCCACGGCCGCGGCGATCTCGTCGTACCCGAGGTCGAACACCTCGCGCAGCACGAACACCGCCCGCTCGGTGGGCGTGAGCGTCTCCAGCACCAGCAGCATCGCCATCGAGACGCTGTCGGCCAGCTCGACGTCCTCGGCCACGTCCGGGGCGGTCAGCAGGGGCTCCGGCAGCCAGGAACCGACGTAGGACTCCTTGCGCCGGCCGAGCGTGCGCAGGCGGCTCAGCGACTGGCGCGTGGTGATCCGGACCAGGTACGCCCGCCGGTCCCGGACCGTGCCGAGATCGACCGCAGCCCACCGCATCCAGGTCTCCTGCAACACGTCCTCCGCGTCGGCGGCCGAGCCGAGCATCTCGTAGGCGACGGTGAACAGCAGGTTCCGGTGGGCGACGAACGCCTCCGTCGCGGGGTCCGTGCGTTCACCGGCCTGCCCGGCCGCGTCCTTCGTGCCCTCGTTGCCCGCGCTCCTCATCAGCTGCTCCCGCCTCTTCGCCGTCGAAGGTGCCACGCCCACAGGACGCCGGTCCTCACCGCGCTGTGACATCCGTGAGCGGTGGCACACGTCACAGCGCCGCCCCGTCACAGGGTCCGGGCCGCCGGCATCTCGTGGTCGTCCGGTACGAGACCACGAGTGAGGACGACGTCATGGACGCCCGATTCAACCTGTACGAGAACGAGGTCGCCGCCAGGTTCGCCAAGCGGTTCGCCAACGCCGGCCTGGTGATCCACCAGTCGTCGCTGCCGCGGTCCACGCAGGAACTGGTGTCGCTGCGCGCCAGCCAGATCAACGGCTGCGGCCTGTGCGTCGACATGCACACCAAGGAGGCCGCGGCCGCCGGGGAGAGCGACGTCCGGCTCCACCTGGTCGCCGCCTGGCGCGAGTCGACCGTGTTCACCGAGGCGGAGCAGGCCGCGCTGGCGCTCGCCGAAGAGGGCACCCGCCTCGCCGACACCGGAGCCGGCGTGTCCGACGAGACCTGGGCAAGGGTGCGCAAGCACTACGACGACGACCAGATCGGCGCGCTGGTCTCACTGGTCGCCCTGATCAACGCGGCCAACCGGCTCAACGTGATCGTGCGCCAACGCGGCGGCTCCTACCGGGCCGGGATGTTCGCCGCCGCGCTCGACTGACCGGCCGACGGACAGGGCCCGGCGCCGGGACCACCCGGGCCGGGTCCGCGCACGGCGCCCGGGCTCGGGGTCCGTCGTTCAGGCGATCACGTGCCGCACGAACCTGCGTGCCGTCTCGGCCAGCACCTCCCGCCCGTCCCGCGCCCACAGGCCCTCGTTGAACAGTTCCACCTCGATCGGCCCGGTGTACCCGGCCGCCTCGACGTACCCCTTCCACTCCCGCATGTCGATCGAGCCGTCACCGATCTGGCCGCGGCCGTCGAGGACGCCCTCCGGCAACGGCGTCGTCCAGTCGGCGAGTTGGAAGATGTGGATGCGGCCGGCGGCGCCCGCCCGGGCGATCTGCGGCGGGGCCTGGTCGTCCCACCAGAGGTGGTACGTGTCCACCGTGACGCCGACCTGGTGCGCGGGGAAGCGTTCCGCGAGGTCGAGGGCCTGCGTCAGGGTGGAGACCACGCAGCGGTCGGCGGCGTACATCGGGTGGAGCGGCTCGATGGCGAGGCGTACGCCGTGCCGCTCCGCGTACGGGCCCAGCTCCGCGAGCGCGTCCGCGATGCGTTCCCGCGCGCCGCGCAGGTCCTTCGAGCCCGGCGGCAGGCCGCCGGAGACCAGGACGAGGGTGTCCGTGCCCAGCGTCGCCGCCTCGTCGATCGCGCGGCGGTTGTCGGCCAGGGCACCGGCCCGTTCCGCCGGGTCGATCGCCGTGAGGAAGCCGCCGCGGCACAGCGTCGTCACCGTCAGGCCCGCGTCCCGGACCAGCTTGGCCGTCGCCTCCAGGCCGTACGCCCGGACCGGCTCGCGCCACAGCCCCACGTGGCCGATGTCCAACTGGACGCACGCGTCGACCAGGTCGGGCATGCTCAGCTGCTTCACGGTCATCTGGTTGATGCTGAAGCGCTCCAGTGAGGTGGTCACTGCGTCACCCCGTACAGCGCGAGCAGCGTCTTCATCCGCTCCTCCGCCAGCTTCGGGTCGGGGAACAGGCCCAGAGCGTCGGCGAGTTCGTAGGCGCGGGCGAAGTGCGGCAGAGACCGGGCCGACTGGAGGCCGCCGACCATCGTGAAGTGCGTCTGGTGACCGGCCAGCCAGGCCAGGAGGACCACGCCCGTCTTGTAGAAGCGGGTCGGGGTCTCGAAGAGGTGGCGGGACAGTTCGACGGTGGGGTCGAGCAGGGCGCGGAAACCGTCCGCGTCCCCCGTGTCCAGGACCCGTACCGCCTCCGCCGCCAACGGCCCCAGCGGGTCGAAGACGCCGAGCAGGGCGTGGCTGAAGCCCTGGTCGTCGCCCGCGATCAGCTCGGGGTAGTGGAAGTCGTCCCCGGTGTAGCAGCGGACGCCCTTGGGGAGCCGGCGGCGCAGCTCGATCTCGCGCCGGGCGTCCAGCAGGGAGATCTTCACGCCGTCGACCTTGTCGGGGTGGGCGGCGATGACGTCCAGGAAGGTGTCGGTGGCCGCGTCGAGGTCCGCCGAGCCCCAGTAGCCCTCCAGCGCGGGATCGAACATCGGCCCGAGCCAGTGCAGGACGACCGGGTCGGAGGCCTGGCGGAGCAGGTGGCCGTAGACCTCCAGGTAGTCCTCGGGGCCGGTCGCGGCGGCCGCGAGCGCCCGGGAGGCCATGAGGATCGCCTCGGCGCCGGACTGCTCGACCAGCGCCAGCTGCTCCTCGTAGGCCGCGCGGACCTCCGCGAGGGTGCCGGAGGCGATCTGGTCCGTGCCCACGCCGCAGGCGATACGGCCCCCGGTCGCCCGCGCCTCGGCGGCGCTGCGCCGGATCAGCTCCGCCGCGCCCGCCCAGTCCAGGCCCATGCCCCGCTGGGCGGTGTCCATCGCCTCGGCGACGCCGAGCCCGTGCGACCACAGGTGGCGGCGGAAGGCGAGGGTCGCGTCCCAGTCGATCGCGGCGGGCGCGTCGGGGGTGACGTCGGCGAACGGGTCGGCGACGACGTGCGCCGCGGAGAAGACCGTACGGCAGGAGAAGCCCGCGCCGGGGGTGACGGTCAGGGGTTCCGCGCGGGGCTCGTAGGTCCGCAGGGTGCCGTGCGCGTCGGGGAGCCGGATGGTCACAGCGCGATCTCCGGGACGTCGACACGGCGGCCCTCGGCGGAGGACTTGAGGCCCAGTTCGGCGAGCTGGACACCGCGGGCGCCGGCGAGCAGGTCCCAGTGGTAGGGGGCGTCGGCGTGGACGTGCCGCAGGAACAGTTCCCACTGGGCCTTGAAGCCGTTGTCGAACTCGGCGTTGTCCGGCACCTCCTGCCACTGGTCGCGGAAGGCGTAGGTGGCCGGGACGTCCGGGTTCCACACCGGCTTGGGGGTGGCGCTGCGGTGCTGGACGCGGCAGGTGCGCAGGCCCGCGACCGCCGAGCCCTCCGTGCCGTCCACCTGGAACTCGACCAGCTCGTCGCGGTTGACGCGCACGGCCCAGGAGGAGTTGATCTGCGCGACGGCGCCGCCGTCGAGTTCGAAGATGCCGTACGCGGCGTCGTCGGCGGTGGCGTCGTAGGGCTTGCCGTTCTCGTCCCAGCGCCGCGGGATGTGGGTGGTGGCGACGGCCTGGACGGACTTCACCCGGCCGAACAGCTCGTGCAGGACGTACTCCCAGTGCGGGAACATGTCGACCACGATGCCGCCGCCGTCCTCGGCGCGGTAGTTCCACGACGGGCGCTGGGCGGGCTGCCAGTCGCCCTCGAAGACCCAGTAGCCGAACTCGCCGCGCACGGACAGCACGCGGCCGAAGAAGCCACCGTCGATGAGCCGCTTCAGCTTCAGCAGGCCGGGCAGGAACAGCTTGTCCTGGACGACGCCGTGCTTGATGCCGGCGTCCCGCGCGAGGCGGGCCAGTTCCAGGGCGGCTTCGAGTCCCGTGGCCGTGGGCTTCTCGGTGTAGACGTGCTTGCCGGCCGCGATGGCCTTCCTGACGGCCTCCTCGCGGGCGGAGGTGACCTGGGCGTCGAAGTAGATGTCGACGGCCGGGTCGGCGAGGACCGCGTCGACGTCGGTGGAGACGTGCTCCAGGCCGTGCCGCTCGGCGAGCGCCCGCAGGGCGTGCTCACGGCGGCCGACGAGGACGGGCTCGGGCCACAGCACGGTGCCGTCGCCGAGGTCGAGGCCGCCCTGTTCCCGGAGGGCCAGGATGGAGCGGACGAGGTGCTGGCGGTAGCCCATGCGCCCGGTCACGCCGTTCATGGCGATACGCACCGTCTTGCGGTTCACGTGGGTCCTCTCGCGGTGGCTGGTGGACGAGCATTGCAGCAAGCGCTTTCTACAGTGAGAAGCTAGCCTCTGAGCAGGGGTACGGACAAGGGCGTGACCGTCTCGAGTTGTTCGAGGGGGCGAACAACCGGGGTGGGTGGCCTTATGGTCAACGCGGAGAAAAACAGGATGCGCTACCGGAGGACGACGAGATGACGGTGACCCTGGCGGACGTGGCTGCCCGCGCCCAGGTCTCGCCCGCGACGGTGTCGCGCGTGCTGAACGGCAACTACCCGGTCGCCGCCTCCACCCGCGAGCGGGTGCTCAAGGCCGTCGACGAGCTGGACTACGTCCTCAACGGCCCGGCGAGCGCGCTCGCCGCGGCCACCTCCGACCTGGTCGGCATCCTGGTGAACGACATCGCCGACCCCTTCTTCGGGATCATGGCGAGCGCGATCCAGTCGGAGATCGGCGGTCCCGGCGGCAGAGCGGGCGGCGAGCGGCTCGCGGTCGTCTGCAACACCGGCGGCTCCCCCGAGCGCGAGCTGACGTACCTGACCCTGTTGCAGCGGCAGCGCGCCGCGGCGGTCGTGCTGACCGGTGGCGCCGTGGAGAACGCCGCGCACGTGGCGGCGGTGTCGGCGAAGCTGCGGAAGCTGACCGAGGCGGGGACCCGGGTGGTGCTGTGCGGGCGGCCGCCCGCGCCGGAGACCCAGGCGGTGGCGCTGACCTTCGACAACCGCGGCGGCGGACGGCGGTTGACGGAGCACCTGATCGGGCTGGGGCACCGACGGCTCGGCTACATCGCCGGACCCGAGGAGCGGACCACGACCCGGCACCGCCTGGAGGGGCACCGGGCCGCGCTGGAGGCGGCGGGGATACCGCAGGACCCGGCCTGGACGGTGCACGGCCGCTACGACCGCCGGTCCGGCTACGAGGCCACGCTGGAGCTGCTGCGCCGCGATCCGTCCCTCACGGCCGTGGTCGCCGCGAACGACTCGGTCGCCCTGGGTGCCTGCGCCGCACTGCGGGAGTCGGGGCGGCGGATCCCGGAGGACGTCTCGGTCGCCGGGTTCGACGATCTGCCGTTCAGCATCGACGCGGTGCCCGCGCTCACGACGGTGCGGCTGCCGCTCGCGGAGGCGGGGGCGCGGGCCGGGCGGATCGCCATGGGCCGCGAGGAGCCACCGCCGGGCGGGATCGCCACGGTCCGGGGGGAGCTGATGGTCCGCGGGTCCACGGGGACGCCGCGAGGGTGAGGGACGGGCGGTCCCTGCGTCTCCGGTCGGACGGGCGGGGTCCGAGGCGGGTGCCGCGTCCCGGGGGCGGGACTCCGGCTCCCCCACCTCACAGCCCGCGTACTCCTGGGCGGGGTTCGGCCGGCTCGCCTTGACCTCAAGCGCGGTTGACGTACGACGCTCACCCCATGAGCGATCACACCGTGTCCCTGGACATCCACATCCTCGTCCACCGTCTCTTCCGCGGCCTCGACGCCCGCGACTCCTCCCCGGCCTGGATGCGCGACCTCGTCACCGAGGACGTACGGATGGAGACGCCGGTCGGCGCGGCCGAGGGCGCCGAGGCGGTCGGCCGGCTCTCGCAGGAGGCCGTCGGGCGGTTCGTGCGGACGCAGCACCTGGCGTCCGGGATCCTCGTCGACGTCGACGGCGAGCGGGCCGACGTCTCCTGGAACGCCCACATGACCCATGTGCACGAGGACGAGACCCTGTTCACCGTCGGCGGGCGTTTCGACGCCGAGGTGCGGCTGACACGGGACGGCTGGCGGTTCAGCCGGATGGCGGTGCGGCCGGTGTGGACGCAGGGACGGCCGCCGGCGGTGGATCGGTCGCCCGCCGAGCGATGACTTCCGGGCGGGGTCGCGGTCTTCAGTGCAGTTGAGTTCAATGCACTTACCCATCAGTGCAGTTGCGGCACAGTCGACCGGACCGGACAGCAGGAGCCTTCTCATGCGTATCGTCATCAGCGAGTTCATCAGCCTCGACGGCGTCGTCCAGGCCCCCGGCGGGCCCCAGGAGGACACCGACGGCGGATTCGCCCACGGAGGCTGGTCGCACCCCTTCTTCGACCCGGAGGTCGTCGGCGGGGCCTTCAACGCCGCGCTGGAGGAGGCCGAGGCCCTGCTGTTCGGGCGGCGGACCTGGCAGACGATGGCCGGGGCGTGGCCCGAGCGGGCCGGCGACCCGTTCGCCGACCGGATGAACTCCATCCGCAAGTACGTCGTCACCGGCACCCTCGGGGACGACGACACCAAGGCGTGGGACAACACCACCCGCGTCCCGGCCGCCGACGCCGTCGCCGAGCTGCGCGAACTGGCCGCCGCCGAGGGCGGGGTCCTGCTGGTGATGGGCAGCCCGACCCTCGCCCGCACTCTGCTGGGCGAGGGTCTGGTGGACGAGCTGCGGCTGATCGTGATGCCGGTGATGCTGGGCGGCGGCAAGTCGATCTTCCCGGACGACGGCACGAAGGCCGCCTTCGAACTGGTCTCGACGACCGCCTCGGACACGGGCGCCCAGGTCTGCGTCTACCGGCGGGCCACCCCCCAGTAGACCGGGGCGTGGACGAGGAGCGGATGGCGGCCTAGGCTCGACCCCACAGGATCTCTGACTGAGTCAACCATCCGGAGTGGGGCCGATCATGACCGTGCAGGACATCCGCTCCTTCAACCGCTTCTACACCCACCTCATCGGCGCCCTCGACTACGGCCGCCACCTGTACGCCCCGTACACCCTCACCGAGTCCCGTGTCCTGTACGAGCTCGCCCACTCGCCGCGCACGGACGCCGCCGACCTGCGTGTCGAGCTGCACCTGGACGCCGGATATCTGAGCCGCATCCTGAACAGGTTCGAGCAGGACGGGCTGATCGAGCGGACGCCCTCCGAGCGGGACACGCGCCGACGGCGGATCACCCTGACCGCGCGGGGCCGGGAGACCGCCGGCCTGCTGGACGAGCGGGCGCATCGGGCCGTCGAGGAGCTGCTGGCCACCGTGCCGCCCATGGAGCGGGGGCGGCTCGCCGAGGCGCTGCGGACGGTACGGACGGTCTTGGGCGGCGATCGGACCCCGGGCCCCGGGGACGTGGTGCTGCGCGAGCCGGGCCCCGGCGACCTGGGCTGGATCGTGCAGCGCAACGCCGCGCTGTACGCCGCCGAGTACGGCTGGAACAGCGACTACGAGGGGCTGGTCGCCCGGATCGTCGCGGACTTCGCACAGGGGCACGATCCGCGCCTGGAGCGGGTCTGGATCGCCGAGCTGGACGGGCGTCCGGTGGGGTGCGTGATGTGCGTACGGGACGAGGCGCCGGCCACCGCCCGGCTGCGGCTGCTGCTGGTCGAACCGGACGCGCGGGGTCTCGGCATCGGCGACCGGCTGGTGCGGTCGGTCGTCGACTTCGCGCGCGGGGCCGGCCACCGCGAACTCGTGCTGTGGACGAACGACGTGCTCACCGCCGCCCGCCGGCTCTACCAGCGGCACGGTTTCGCCCTGGTCGCCGAGCGGCCGCACCGCTCGTTCGGCAGGGACCTGGTGGGCCAGGACTGGCGGCTGGAGCTGCGCCCGCGCCCGGAATGACACGGCACCGAAGTGACGGGAGGGCCCCGCGTATATGAAGCTGGGTACATGAAGCTGGCGTTCTCCACCCTCGGTGTCCCCGGCCTTCCCCTGCCGGACGTCCTCCGACTCGCGACCGAGCACGGCTACCACGGCGTGGAACTGCGTGCGCACCCCGAAGAGCCGGTGCACCCCGGCATCGGGGCCGCCGAACGGGCGGACGTCGCCGCCGAGTTCAAGGCGTCCGGCGTCGAGCTGCTCGGTGTCGCCGGGTACACGCGCGTGGCGGCTCCGGGCGACGACGAGCCCGTGCTCGCCGAACTGCGCGCCCTGATCGACCTGGCCGGCGACCTGGGCGCGCCGTACGTCCGGGTCTTCCCCGGCGGTACGGCGGAGCAGGAGGCCGGGGAGGCCGACGCGATCGCGGCCCGCCGCCTCGGCACGGCCGCCGAGTACGCCGGCGACGCGGATGTGCGCATCCTGCTCGAAACCCACGACTCGCACCGCACCGGCGCCGACGCGATGCGGGTGCTGGGGCTGGTCGGCCACCGTCGGGTCGGCGCGCTGTGGGACCTGATGCACACCTGGCTGGGCGGCGAGCAGCCCTCGGAGACGTACGCGGCCCTCTCCCCCTACCTCGGCTACGTCCAGGTCAAGGACATCGCCTCGGCCGACGACAGGGCTCCGCTCCCCCTCGGCGCCGGCGTGCTCCCGCTCGCCGAGACCGTGGAGCTGCTCTCCCGGCACGGCTGGGACGGCTGGCTGTGCTGGGAGTACGAGAAGCGCTGGTACGAGGACGCGGTGCCGCTGCCCGACCTGCTGGGCGCGGGCCGCGACCATCTGGCGCGTCTGCTCAACGACTCGGCCTGATCCCGTACGGCGCCGGCGGGCCGGTCAGCAGGGCGGACGGCCGCGCAGCTCGGCGAGCGCCTCGTGGAAGCCGGGGAAGGTCTTCCGTACGCGGCCCGGGTCGTCGTACGTGATCCCCGGCGTCCGCAGGCCGGTCACCGCGAAGGACATCACGATGCGGTGGTCGCCGTAGGTCTTGATGTCGGCGGCCACGGGCCGGCCCGGCCGGATCTCGATCCAGTCGGGGCCGGTGGACACGGCCACGCCCAGCCGCCGCAGGTTTTCCGCGCACGCCTCCAGGCGCTCGCACTCCTTCACGCGCGTGTGGGCCACGTCCTCGATGCGGACCGGGCCGGAGGCGAAGGGCGCGGTCGCGGCCAAGGTCGGCATGGTGTCGGAGATGTCGCGCATGGTGACCGTGAGGCCGTCCAGGCGGCCCGTGCCCCGGACCGTGGTGCGGTCCGCGGCCACCTCCACGTGCGCGCCCATCCTGCGCAGTACGTCCACGAAGGCCAGATCGCCTTGCAGCGCGCCCTCGCCGAGTCCGGGGAGGGTCACCTCGCCGCCGGTCAGCGCGGCGGCCGTGAAGAAGGAGCCGGCGGTGGAGGCGTCCGGTTCGATCGCCTACGTCGTGGCGCGGTAGCCGCCGCCCGACGCGTCCGCGGACCGCGCCCGCGACTCCGTCCCGCGCCCGGCGTCTCCCTCCTGACGGCGCACCACCCTCCTCGTCGCACTCTCCATGCCGCCACTGCTCGGCCCTGCCGTCGTCCCTCGGGCACCCGGTCCGCGGTGGCGGGAACCCGAGTCGGGTTCCGCTCGTCCAATGCGCGGCTGCCGGATGAGTCTCCGCGTTGCGGTGTCGGCCCTCGCCGCCGGCTGCGAGGGCCGGCCACCCTCTCCGCCGTACCGCGGCCGGCGGTCCGCCGCCATCGGCGCGCCCCCCTCCATGCGCCGATGGCGGCCCCTCGTCCGGCCGGGGCTGTGCGTCCCCTTGACCGGCAGAAACTTCCCGGATATTGGTGGCCCTTTGGAAGTTTCCTTCAGCGATCTCCTCCGGAAGGAGCGCACGTGCACCACGCCAGCACGCCTAGCGCAGGAAACACCTCTGCCACCCCCTCCAGACGTACCGTCCTCGCCGCCACCGCGGGCGTCACCGCGGCCCTGACGATCGGTCAGGGCAGCGCCCACGCCGACGACGACCGACGCCTTCGGGGGCTCATCTCCCGGATGAGCCTGGAGGAGAAGGTCGGCCAGCTGTTCGTCTCCCGGGTCTACGGCCACTCCGCCACCGCCCCCGACCAGGCCGACATCGACGCCAACCTGAGGGAACTCGGCGTGCGCACGGCCGCCGAACTGCTCGCCAAGTACCGTCTCGGCGGCATCATCTACTTCGCGTGGGCGCACAACACCCGCGCCCCGCACCAGATCGCGGACCTGTCGAACGGCATCCAGAAGGCCTCCCTCGACCTCCCGCGCGGCCTGCCCGTGCTGATCTCCACGGACCAGGAACACGGGATAGTGGCCCGCGTGGGCAAGCCGGCGACGCTGTTCCCCGGCGCGATGGCCGTCGGCGCCGGCGGCTCGCGCGCCGACGCCCGCACCCTCGGCCGGATCGCCGGCGAGGAACTGCGCGCGATGGGCATCCGGCAGGACTACGCCCCCGTCGCCGACGTCAACGTCAACCCCGCCAACCCGGTCATCGGCGTCCGCTCCTTCGGCTCCGACCCGGACGCGGTCGCCGGGCTGGTCGCGGCGGAGGTCGCCGGGTACCAGCGCTCGAAGGTCGCGGCGACCGCCAAGCACTTCCCGGGTCACGGCGACACCGAGGTCGACAGCCACTACGGCTTCCCCGTCATCGAGCACACCCGGGAGCAGTGGGGGACGATCGACGCTCCCCCGTTCCGGGCGGCGATCAAGGCCGGCATCGACTCGATCATGACCGCCCACATCATGGTCCCGGCGCTGGACGCCTCCGGCGACCCGGCCACGCTCTCCCGCCCGATCCTCACCGGCATCCTGCGCGAGGAGCTGGGCTACGACGGGGTCGTGGTCACCGACTCCCTCGGCATGGAGGGCGTGCGTACGAAGTACGGCGACGACCGGGTGCCGGTGCTGGCGCTGAAGGCGGGCGTGGACCAGCTGCTCAACCCGCCCAAGCTCGACGTCGCCTGGAACGCGGTCCTGAAGGCCGTGCAGGACGGCGAGCTCACCGAGGAACGGCTCGACGAATCGATCCTGCGGGTGCTGCGGCTGAAGTCGAAGCTGGGGCTGTTCGCGGAGCCGTACGTCAGCGCGCGGGGCGTCGACCGCGCCGTCGGCACCGAGGCGCACCTCGCCGCCGCCGACCGGGTCGCCGAACGCACGACGACCCTGCTCGTCAACGAGGGCGGACTGCTGCCCCTGTCCCCGCGTGAGCACCCCAGGCTGCTGGTGGTCGGCGCCGACCCGGCCTCGCCGTCCGGCACGACGGGCCCGCCCACCGGCGTCCTCGCGGCCGCGCTGACCGAACTCGGCTTCACGGCGACCGCGTTGTCCACCGGCACCGCGCCGTCCGCGGCGACCGTCGACCGCGCCGTCGCCGCGGCCCAGGACGCGGACGCGGTGGTCGTGGGGACGTACAACGTCACGGCGACCAGCTCGCAGAAGACGCTGGTCGAGCGGTTGCTGGCGACCGGGAAGCCGGTGGTCGCGGTGGCCGTCCGCAATCCGTACGACGTGGCCCAGCTGCCGGGCGTACGCGGCTACCTGGCGTCCTACTCCTGGACGGACGTGGAGCTGCGGGCGGCGGCCCGGGTCATCGCCGGTCAGGTCCGGCCGCGCGGCAAGCTGCCGGTGCCGGTGCAGCGGGCGGACGATCCGGCGCGGGTGCTGTATCCGCTCGGGCACGGGTTGTCGTACTAGGCGGCGAACGGACGTAGTGTGCGGTACGCCGCGCTCCCGGCGTACCACCCCCAAACTGGCGCAAAGCGCGCCGCGTGTCTGGCGTGGGCCCGCTGTGGCGGGTCACGCTGGACGGGGTGGGGGGAATGACCATGCGTGGCGGACGGTGTGCGGGGGTGGTGCTGGCGGCCCTGCTGATGGCCTGTCAGAGCGAGGCGGCGGAGCACGGCCCGGGGCCCGGCCCGTCACCGACGCCGGCCCGGTCCTCGGGGTTCGGGGCCGTGTTCCTGGCGGTCGACGAGTGCAGTTCGTTCGGTACGACGAGCTTCACCGAGGTGCCCTGCTCCGGTGAGCGCGCGGCGGCGCGGGTCGTGGCACGCCACGACGGCAGGGCCGGCGACGGACCGCCGTGCCCGGCGACCACGGACTTCGTGCTGCACATCAGCGAACGGCGCCCCTCCCACGACGAGGACGGCGACGGCGTCGTCCCGCGGGGCTACGCCTGCATGCGCTCCCTCCAGCCCCCGCACCCCGGCGACCCGGGCGGCGGCGGGGGCCCGCGCACCATCGTCGGGGACTGTCTGTACGACGCCGGGGACGGGCAGGTGCGGGAGACGGCGTGCGACAGCACCGGTCGCGGCCGGCCCGAGTACCAGGTGACGGAGGCGGTCCCCGCCCGCGTCGACTGCCCGGCCACCACGGCGCTGTACGTTCACCTGGGCGGCGAGAACCCGGTGGGCTGCGCCCGCAGGACGGGGTGACGGTGGCCTTCAGCCCCGACGGCCGCACCCTCGCCACCGGCAGCGCCGGCATGACCGCCCGGCTGTGGACCACCGGCCTGCTCGACCCGGCCGAGGCGATCCGGGCGGTATGCCGTCGCGTCGTCCGGGATCTCACCCAGGACGAACGGACGGCATACCTCTCGGGTCGCGAGACGGGGCACGTCTGCCCGGCGGGCTGACGTGCCGGAAACGGGCCCTACGGCCGCAGTGTGCGCTCCGCGCCGCGCTTGTCGAGGCGGGCGTCGTACTCGGCCAGCGGCCTGGCGGCGGCCGGGTCGTCCGCGACGGCCGTGGAGGCCACGCCCGCCCACGTCAGGATCTTCGCCGTGGCCAGCGCCTTCTGCTGCTCCGGAAGGCCCGCCACGTTGGCGCCGTGGTTGGCGCCGGGGGCGGTGAAGACGTAGGAGTCACGCGCGCCCTTGCCGAGGCGGAACGGCTCGGCGCCCCACGGGTCGTTCTCGCCGTAGACGAAGAGCATGTGCCGCGCGTTGTTCCGGACCCAGACGTCGACGTCCTTCATCGCGCTCGGCTGGAACTTCATCGGGATCGACCGCGGCACGAAGTACCGGGGCGGCAGGTAGCCGTAGCGGATGTACTGCTTCTCGATGTGCGGGAAGACGATCGTCGGCGCGCCCAGCTGCGTGCCCGCCTGGTAGTAGTACGGCGTGTACGGCGCCAGGCCCTGGTCGGTGTAGAAGGAGAACCCGGCGACCGTGTCGATGGAGTTCCAGATCTCCTCGTCGGTCGCGTCCTTCGCGTCCGCCGGGATGGTGTCGCAGTCGGACAGCAGGCCGTACTGCCAGAAGCCCCAGACGTAGTCGAGGACGGTCGCCTCGTAGGCCTTGTCGAGGCTGCCGACGGTGTCGAAGGTGTAGCCGTTCTCGGCCGCGTACGCCTGGTACCGCGCCTCCAGCGGCTCCCGGCGCACCAGCGCCTCGCGCTGCACGCCGTTCAGCCGGTCGCGGCACTCCTGGGTGCCGACGGTGGCGAAGAAGCGGTCGTAGGCCGAGTCCTCGTTGTTCACCACGTCGTTGGGGGCGACGTAGGCGACGACGCCGTCCATGTCGCGCGGGTAGAAGCGCTCGTAGTAGGTGGCGGTCATGCCGCCCTTCGAACCGCCGGTGGAGATCCAGTTCTTGGTGTAGAGGGGTTTCAGCGCCGTGAAGATGCGGTGCTGGTCGCTGGCGGCCTGCCAGATGTCCAGCTTCGTCCAGTCGGCCGGGCTGGGCCGGGACGGCGTGAAGAAGCGGTACTCCATGGAGACCTGGTTGCCGTCGACGATCTGGGTCGGCTCACGGCGGCTGGGGTTGGTGGAGACGTTGTAGCCGCTGGTGTGGAAGACCGTCGGCCGCGAGACGTCCTTGTGCAGCACCGTGATCCGCTGCTGGAACGTGCCCTTGGCGGGCGCGCGGTGGTCGACCGGCTGGGTGTAGTTGAGGACGAAGAAGCGGTAGCCGGGGTACGGCTTCTCCTCGATCAGGCTCATGCCGGGTATGGAGAGCAACCGATCCTTGATGTCGGTGGCCTCCGGCTGGGCCGCGGTGGCCGCCCCCGCCGTGCTCAGCGTGCCTATGAACACGGTGAGCGCGAGCAGCCATCTGAGCGCCTTGCGCATGCACCCTCCCTGTGAGAACAGATGTGCGCCGGAAGCTATCGGAGCAACACACCTGTGCACCAGGGCGGTTGACGAACCAGCAGGTCAGCAGGTCAGCAGGTCAGCAGGTCAGCAGGTCAGCAGGTCAGCAGGTCAGCAGAGGATCCAGCCGGAGCTGACCGAGCCTCTCCCCACCGCGCCCTTCACCCACACGCAGCGCTGCCCGGCGTGCACGGTCACCGGTCCCGCGCGGTGCGCGTACCGGCCCTCGTCGACGACGGGGCGGTTGCCGCGCGCCTGCACGCTGACCATCATCGGCCGCTTCGGGCCGGGGTTCTTCGGGAGGGTGACGGCGCAGACGTACCCGCCGCGCTTGTAGACGTGCACGGCTCCGGTGGAGAACGGCAGCGTCCTGACCTTGCGTCCGGCGCAGTTCGACGCCGCCGCGTGCGCCTCCGCCGGCGCGGTGAGCGCCAGCAGCCCGGACGCGGTCAGCACGGCCACGCCGAGCGCCGTCCGACGTCGTATCGCACCCGTGTCCACAGTCGTCCCCTCCGCGCGCCCCTCGGATCGACGTACGGATGTACGGACGCACGACGTACGCCCGATGGTTGCACGGGCTCAGACGCCTACGGTCTTCTCCTCTTCCGGCGCCCCGATGAACGTCCGCCACAGCCGCGCGTACCGCCCGCCGCGCGCCAGCAGTTCCTCGTGCGTGCCGTCCTCCACGACCCGGCCGTGGTCCATCACGACGACCCGGTCCGCGCGGGCTGCGGTGGTCAGGCGGTGGGCGACCACGAGGGTGGTGCGGCGGCCGGTCAGCCGGTCCGTCGCCTGGTTGACCTGTGCCTCGGTGGCCAGGTCCAGCGCGGCCGTCGCCTCGTCGAGGAGCAGGATGTCAGGGTCGACGAGTTCGGCGCGGGCCAGCGCGATCAGCTGCCGTTGCCCGGCGGAGAGGTTGCGGCCGCGCTCGGCGACCTCGTGGAGGTAACCGCCCTCCAGCGTCGCGATCATCTCGTGCGCGCCGACCGCGCGGGCCGCGGCCTCGACCTCGGCGTCGGTGGCGTCGGGACGGCCGTAGGCGATGGCGTCGCGGACGGTGCCGGGGAAGAGGTACGCCTCCTGCGGTACGACGCCCAGCCGGTGCCGGTAGGAGGTGAGGTCGAGGTCGCGCACGTCGGCGCCGTCGACGGTGACCCGTCCCCCGGTGGGGTCGTAGAACCGCGCCACCAGCTTCACCAGCGTCGACTTGCCCGCGCCGGTCTCGCCGACGAAGGCGACGGTCTGCCCGGCGGGGACGGTCAGATCGATGCCGGTCAGGGCCTCCTCGTCGTCCCCGTAACGGAAGTGGACGTCCTCGAAGGCGACGGCGCCCCGCAGGGAGAGCACGTCGCGGGGTGCGTCGGCGGACTTCGTCGACGTCGGCTCCCGCAGCAGTTCCTGGATGCGGCCGAGCGAGACGGACGCCTGCTGGTAGCCGTCGAAGACCTGGGAGAGCTGCTGGACGGGCGCGAAGAACAGGTCGATGTAGAGGAGGTAGGCGACCAGCGCACCCGTGGTGAGCGTGCCCGCCTGCACCCGCCCGGCGCCCGCGACGAGCACCGCAGCCGCGGCGGCGGACGACAGGAACTGCACGAAGGGGAAGTAGACGGAGATCAGCCACTGACCGCGGATGCGGGCCTGCCGGTAGCTGTCGCTGCGCTCCGCGAACCGCCGTCCGCCGTCCCGCTCGCGCCGGAAGGCCTGCACGATGCGCAGCCCGGACACGGTCTCCTGGAGGTCGGCGTTGACCGTCGACACCCGCTCGCGCGCCAGTTCGTACGCCTTCACGCTCGCCCTGCGGAAGAAGTAGGTGGCGATGATCAGCGGCGGGAGGGTGGCGAACACGACGAGCGCGAGCTGGACGTCGATCACCAGCAGGGCGACCATGATCCCGAAGAAGGTGACGACGGAGACGAAGGCGGTCACCAGGCCCGTCTGGAGGAACGTCGACAGCGCGTCCACGTCCGTCGTCATCCGGGTCATGATCCGGCCCGTGAGCTCCCGCTCGTAGTAGTCGAGCCCCAGCCGCTGGAGCTGGGCGAAGATCTTCAGGCGCAGGGCGTACAGCACGCGTTCGCCGGTACGGCCGGTCATCCGGGTCTCGCCGATCTGCGCCGCCCACTGGGCGAGGACGGCGAGCAGACCGAGCAGCGAGGCGGCCCAGACGGCGCCGAGGGCGGCGTTGGTGACACCGCTGTCGATGCCGTGCCGGATCAGCACGGGAAGCAGCAGCCCCATCCCCGCGTCGACGGCGACGAGGCCGAGACTGACCAGCAGGGGCAGCCCGAACCCGCGCAGCAGCCGCCGCAGCCCGTACGACTCCTCCGGCCGCACGGCGCGGGCCTCGTCGACGTCGGGGGTGTCGGTGGCCGGGGGCAGGGCGTCGACCTGGGCGAGCAGCTCCGGGGTGGCCGGGGTGCCCACGAGGGCGGTGTCCTTGGGCTCGCGGTCACCGGTCCACAGCCGGGGCGTGACCCCGCGTTCGGCGTCGAACTCGGCGTCCAGTTCGTCCCGGACGGAGGTGTCCTCCCGCGGGACGGCGGGCTGGGCGTGGCCCGGGGAGACGGCGCCGAGTTCGTCGGGGTCGGTGAGCAGGCGGCGGTAGAGGGCGGAGCGTTTCTGGAGCTCCTCGTGGGTGCCGATGTCGGCGAGCCGGCCGGCGTCCAGGACGGCGATGCGGTCGGCGAGGTTGAGCGTGGAGCGCCGGTGGGCGATGAGCAGGGTGGTGCGGCCCCGCATGACGTGCCGGAGGGCCTCGTGGATCTCGTGCTCGACGCGGGCGTCCACGGCGGAGGTGGCGTCGTCGAGGACGAGCAGGCGCGGGTCGGTGAGCAGCGCGCGGGCGAGGGCGATGCGCTGGCGCTGGCCGCCGGAGAGGGTCAGGCCGTGCTCGCCGACCTTGGTGTCGTAGCCGTCGGGGAGCTCCCGGACGAAACGGTCGGCCTGGGCGGCGCGGGCGGCGGCCTCGATCTGTTCGTCGGTGGCCTTGGGGTGACCGTAGGCGATGTTGTTGCGGACCGTGTCGGAGAAGAGGAACGAGTCCTCGGGGACCAGGCCGATCGCGGCGCGCAGCGAGGCGAGGGTGAGCTCGCGGACGTCGTGGCCGCCGACGAGGACGGCGCCGTGGGTGACGTCGTAGAGCCGTGGCAGGAGCAGGGAGACCGTCGACTTGCCGGAACCGGAGGAGCCGACGACGGCGAGGGTCTCGCCGGGGCGGATCTCGAAGGTGAGGCCGTCGAGGACGGGCTTGCTGCGGTCGTAGCCGAAGGAGACGTCGTCGAACTCGACGGTGGCGGGCGCGTCGGCGGGCAGGTCGTGGAGCCCGTCGTTCAGCGACGGCTCGGTGTCGATCAGCTCCAGGACGCGTTCGGTGCCCGCGCGGGCCTGCTGGGCGACCGTGAGGACGACGGCGAGCATGCGGACCGGGCCGACGAGCTGGGCGAGGTAGGTGGAGAAGGCGACGAACGTGCCGAGCGTGATGTGGCCGCGCACGGCCAGCCAGCCGCCGAGGGCGAGCATCGCGACCTGGCCGAGGGCGGGGACCGCCTGGAGGGCGGGGGTGAACTTGCTGTTCAGCCGGATGGTGCGCAGGCGCCCGGCGTACAGCTTCCTGCCGACCTCCCGGAGCTTGCCGGTCTCCTGGTCCTCCTGCCCGAACCCCTTCACGACGCGGACGCCGGTGACGGCGCCGTCGACGACGCCCGCGACGGCGGCGGCCTGGGCCTGGGCGTACCAGGTGGCGGGGTGCAGCCTGCTGCGGCTGCGCTTGGCGATGAACCACAGGGCGGGCGCGACGGCCAGGGCCACGAAGGTCAGCGGCAGCGACAGCCACGCCATGATCACCAGGGAGATCACGAAGAGCAGCAGGTTCCCAATGGTCATCGGGAGCATGAAGAGCAGGCCCTGGATCAGCTGGAGATCGCTGGTGGCCCGGCCGACGACCTGGCCGGTGGACAGCTCGTCCTGCCTGCGGCCGTCGAGCCGGGTGATCGTCCCGTACATCTCCGTCCGCAGGTCGTGCTGGACGTCGAGGGCGAGCCGGCCGCCGTAGAAGCGGCGGATGTAGGTCATGACGTAGACGAGGGCGGCGGCGGCGACGAGGAGGGAGGCCCAGGGGGCCATGGCACGGGTCCTGTCGGCAACCACGTCGTCGATGATCACCTTGGTGATCAGGGGGACCAGGGCCATGACGGCCATGCCGCCGAGCGACGAGCCGAGGGCCAGGACGACGTCCTTGGGATGGCGCCAGGCGTAGCCCCACAGTCGTCGTGCCCATCCCCGCTGCGCTACCACGCCGGTGCCCTCCGATCGTCCTGATCTACCGGAAGGCACCAACGCGGAGCGGGGCGGATTTCATCCCGCCGGACCACTCGGAGTCAGTGATCAAAGACGCACGCGCAGGGAGTGGAAGCGGGTCGTGACGGTGGCGAGTGCGGTGCGTACGGTTCTCAGGCGCACGGGCGTCACCGTAGGCGGGGCCGGTGGCGGAGGGGCGGCGTCCTCGTGCAGCGTGTGGCGGCGCGGGCGCGTTCATGACGACGGCGTGTCCTGGGCAGACATCGAGCATGCCGAACCAGAGACATCCCCAGCACTTCGCGTGCGGGCAGCTGCACGCGGCACTGTGGACCCTGCGCCTGCTCGCCGTACCCGGGCAGACACCGCCGACGCCGGAGCAGTACGCCAAGAAAGACCAGCCGTCGGACCTCCTGAAAAACAACATGGCAGCCGTCGTCAACCTCCTCTGCCAGGCGAAAGGCAGGGGCAACGCCCGCGCGGAGGCGGCGGTCGCCGTCTTCCGTGAACTGCCGGACCTCCTTCCGGCGAACGGACGGATACCGACCGGCACCATGAGCCCGCCCGAGCAGAACGCCTTCGCCGACGGGTACCGCGCGCTGCGCGCGGACCACGAGGAACGGTTCGGCGACGCGCTGAAGTGACGCGCCCGCAGGACCCTTGACGGCGCGCGGCAGGTTCCCGGGAGGCGGCGGCCGGGTTCCTTCGCGGCGGGCGCCCCAGCACGGCCAACGCGGGGAGAGCCCCTCACGGTCGCCAACTCGTGGGGGCCGACCGGCTCGGTCGGGGCTCGTCCGGCAGGTACCGACACACACCTGACACATTCCGTTCACGCCAAAGTATGCATGTCCATGCCACCCTCCCGGTGTCCCGCTCGTTCAATCCGCGTAGAACGGACACCCCATGCCCGCGACGCAGATTCGCCGCCGCTGGAAGACCGTGGCGCTCGCCACCTCCGCCGTGCTGGCCGGCCTCATCGCACCGACGCTGACCGCGACCCCGGCGGCGGCCACGACGACCGCGTACGACTCGACGTACTACAAGAACGCGATCGGCAAGACGGGTACCGGCCTCAAGTCCTCGCTGCACACGATCATCAGCAGCCAGACGAAGCTTTCCTACTCCGCCGTCTGGGAAGCGCTGAAGGTCACCGACCAGGACCCGAACAACAGCAGCAACGTGATCCTGCTGTACTCGGGCATCTCCCGCAGCAAGTCCCTCAACGGGGGCGACCTGGGCGACTGGAACCGCGAGCACGTCTGGGCCCAGTCGCACGGCGACTTCGGCACGTCCGCCGGCCCCGGCACCGACCTGCACCACCTGCGCCCCGAGGACGTCCAGGTCAACTCCATCCGCGGCAACAAGGACTTCGACAACGGCGGCAGCAGCTTCACCAACAGCGGCGGCAGCCTCACCGACTCCAACTCCTTCGAGCCGCGCGACGCCGTCAAGGGCGACGTGGCCCGCATGATCCTCTACATGGCCGTCCGCTACGAGGGCGGCGACAGCTGGCCCGACCTGGAGCCCAACGACTCCACCACCAACGGCAGCGTCCCGTACCACGGCCGCCTCTCGGTGCTGAAGCAGTGGCACGAGCAGGACCCGCCGAGCGCCTTCGAGGAGCGCCGCAACGACGTCATCTACAACTCCTACCAGCGCAACCGCAACCCGTTCATCGACCACCCGGAGTGGGTCGAGGCGATCTGGTAGCCGCCGCGGGCCCGCCACCGGCCCCGGCACCGGCGCCCCGGCTGTCGGCGATCCGGTGCACGTCGGTCAGCGCCTCGTGCATGCGGGCGAGGAGGAAGCGCAGTTGTGCCGGGGTCGCCCGGGTGTCGGCGAGCATGTCGGCCGCGTGATCGAGGAGCCCGGCGGCCATCTCCAGCTGGACGTGCTCGACGGCGTCGGCCGGCCGGGAGAGAACGCCGGTCCCGTCGGTCACCAGCAGACAGTGCTTGCCGTCCGCCCCGGCCCAGGGAAGGAGCCGCACGTGGGTTCCACGGCCCGTCACCTCGCGCCCTCCTCGTCCACCCGGGGCATGCCGAGCGAGCCGAGACCGATGCCCGGGACGGGGACGAGGTCTGCCGCGGACGGAGGTTGAGAGCCGTGGTGGCGGACGGCCGGCCCGCTCACGTCGGCCCGCGGGCGCGGTCGACGCAGCAGGAGACGCAACGGTTCGACGAGACGAGCGATACGGCGACGCATTTCGGCAACTCCTTGTGACTCGGGGGCATGGCGCTGTGTAGCGATCCACTCACAGAGTGGGACCGCTCGGGCTGGGCTCGCCAGGCGGGAGCAGGTGACAGAGCTCTTGTCACAAGGGGTTGATCGGATGGGCACCATCTACGGCGACTGGCTCAGGGAGCAGCGCGAGGCGGCGGGCCTGACACAACAGCAGTTGGCCGACATGGCGTTCATGACGCGTTCGCACATCGCGCACATCGAGGCCGGACGTCGGATGCCGTCGAGGGAGGACGCGCGGCGGCTGGACAGGGCTCTGGGCACGGGGAATGTGCTGAGCAGCTTTCTGCCGCAGGACGATGCGGCGACGGCCGACTACTTCGAGGCCGTCCGCGTACTCGAACAACAGGCGGTGATGATCCGGGAGTTCGCTCTGGCGTACTTTCCGGGCATCCTCCAGACGGAAAGGTACGCACGTGCGGTACTGAGCTCGGCCTTCCCTCCGGTGAGTGAAGAGGAACGTGACAAGCGCGTTGTCACACGCCTTGAGCGCGCCAGGATTCTCGAAGATGCGGTGACGCCGGTGGTGTGGGCGCTATTGGACGAGGCGGTACTGCGGCGCCCTGAGGCCGACGGTGACGTCATGGCGGAGCAGATCATGCACGTCGTCCGTCTCGCCGAGACCGGGCGCATCCGCGTCCATGTGATGCCGTTCGGCGCGGGCCTTCATCCGCTGATGGACAGCATGCTCACGTTGATGTGGTTCGAGGACCAGCCGCCCCTGGCGTACGGTGAGGGCATGTGGAACGGGAAGCTGCACGACTCCCCTTCCAGGGTCCGCCAGTTGCAGAGTCGCTACGAACTCGCGCTGAGCGACGCAATGCCGCTGAAGGAGTCACTCGCCCTGCTCAGGGCCATCGCTAAGGAGTACCGGGATCGTGACTGACCGAGCCGTCCGGAACGCAGCGATACTGAGCGGCTGGCGCAAGTCGTCGTACAGCGACGCCAACGCCGGCAGCTGCCTCGAAGTCCTCGACAACCATCCCTCCGGCATCCCCGTCCGCGACTCCAAGAACCCGCACGGACCAGCGGTGCTCTTCTCAGCCCCCGGCTGGTCGTCGTTCATCACTGCGCTCAAGACCGACCGTCTCCCAGCCTGAACAGGCTCGGCAGCAGCCCGGGCGATGGCGTGCCTCCCACCCGGCTCCTGCCGGGCCCGGAGTCAGAGGTGTCCACCACTCGCGGACAGGCCCCATCCACCAGCGCCGCAACGAGGTGGAGCGGGCGATCAACCGCCTCAAGGACTCCCGGGCCGTCGCCCTCCGCTACGACAAGAGGGCCTACGTCTTCCACGGCACCGTCTCCGTGGCTGCGATTCGCCTTTGGCTCCGGCCGTAATCCGCCGACACCCTTCAGAACGACGGCCGGCGAGAGCCGCGGGACCGCTGCGAGGGCGGTCGGGGCAGCGACGAGTGGGGCGGCCACGAGGGCGCTGAGGGCGAGGAGGCGTGTGTGCCGGTTCCCCAGTCTTCCTCACCGGGAGGGATCGTGAAGTCGCGGGCTGCACGCCCGGAGCCTGGGGCAGACCGGGTCAGCCGCCGACACCGTCCGACGCACCGTCCGACACCGATGTCCCTGGCCGCGTGCCGAGCGCGACCTTCTGACCTGGGACCGGGGCCGCGTCGAGCCAGGCCCGCCTTCCCATCGTGCCCCGCTTCCCCGGTGCGACTGGGGACCGAGCGTCCGCCGCGCAGCCCAGGCTCCGGTAGCGGCTTCACCAACAGCGGCGGCAGCCTCACCGACTCCAGCTCCTTCGAGTGCGACCGCAACCCGTTCATCGACCACCCGGAGTGGGTCGAGGCGATCTGGTAGGAACGCGCTCCCCGGAAAGCGCTTCCGGTTCCCTCCAAGAGGTGGTGTACGGCCCCGGCAGCGGGGCATGCCGCCGCACCCCCTCGGGACGATGTAGGCGCCTCGGCGACCGTGCCGGGGCGTACCGCGAGTCATCGAAGGAGCCTCATGAAACTGCGTTCCTGGTCCGTCGCCGCCGCGCTCGCCCTGACCGCCCTCGTCCTGCCGGCCCACGGTGCCACCGCAGCCGAAGCCGCCGCCCCGCCCGCCTGCCCGGACGGGTCGGTGTGCTTCTGGAGCGGTGAGGGCTTCGGCGGCGACTACTGGGAGTGGACGGCACGCAGCGGCTACCGCGACATGCCGCCCCGCCTGCACGACCACGTCGGCTCGGTCGTCGCGAGCACCCGCGCCTGCTTCATCAACTGGAGCCCGGTCGAGAAGCGCGACGTCTTCAACGGCGACTGGCGCTCGCGCTACCTCGGCGACTTCGGCGGCCGCATCGACGGGGTCGGCCCGGGTGCCTGCTGATCCTGCCGCCTGGACTAGCCGAGATGCGTAGGCGCGAACATCCGCAGGACCGCCGGGAGCACGACCACCGACGGTCCCGGTGACCTCAGGGCCTTCGCCAGGTCCTGCTCCAGCGTCCCGGGGGTCGTCCGGACTCCCGGGACGCCGAAGGACTCGGCCAGCGCCACGTAGTCGGGGCGGGTCAGCTCCGTCGCCGTGGCCTGGCCGAAGGCGTCGGTCATGTACTCGCGCAGGATGCCGTAGCCGCCGTCGTCCACGATCAGCCAGGTGACGTTCAGGTCGTACTGCCGGGCCGTCGCCAGCTCGGCGATCGAGTACAGCGCGCCGCCGTCCCCGGACACCGCCAGCACCGGGCGGGTCGGGTCGGCGGCCGCCGCGCCCAGCGCCGCCGGGAAGCCGTAGCCGAGGCCGCCCGCGCCCTGGGCGGAGTGCATGGTGTTGGGGCCCTTGGCGTCGAAGGCCGACCAGGCCCAGTACGCCAGGATCGTCATGTCCCAGAAGGACGGGGAGTCGGCGGGGAGCGCCCCGCGGACGGACGCCAGCACGTCCTGTTCCAGGGTGAGTTCCTGGGCGGCAATGCGCTCGGCGACCCTCGCGAGGACCTCGCGTACGCGCTCCGGCGCCGACGGGTCCTTGCGTTCCGTCACCGTCTCCAGCAGCGCCTGCAACGCCAGCCGCGCATCGGCGTGGATGCCCAGCGCCGGGTGGTTGGACTCCAGCTTGCCGAGGTCCGCCTCGATCTGGACGACCCGGCCGCGCGGTTTGAACGTGTGGTAGTTGGAAGAGAGTTCGCCGAGCCCCGAGCCGACGACGAGGAGTACGTCCGCGTCCTCGAGGAAGTCCGTGGTGTGCCGGTCCTCGATCCACGACTGGAGCGACAGTGGGTGCTCCCAGGGGAACGCGCCCTTGCCACCGGGGGTCGTGACGACCGGCGCCTGGAGCGCCTCCGCCAGCTGACGGAGCTTCTTCGAGGCGTCCGCACGGACCACTCCCCCGCCGGCGATGATCGCCGGGCGGGCCGCCTTCGACAGCAGGTCGGCCGCGACAGCCGTGAGTTCGGGGCGCGGCGGCAGTTCCTCGGGGAAGGCGTCGCCGCCCGTCACCACCGGGATCGACGTCTCGGCCAGCAGCACGTCCTGCGGGATCTCCACCCACACCGGCCCGTGCGGGGCGGTCAGCGCCGACTTCCAGGCCGCCTCGACGGCGGAGGGGATCTGGGACTGGGTGCGCACGGTGTGGACGGACTTGACGACACCCCTGAAGGAGGCCGCCTGGTCGGGGAGTTCATGCAGGTAGCCGTGGCGGCCGCCGCCGAGGCCCGCCGTCGGGACCTGGCTGCTGATGGCCAGCACGGGCGCCGAGGCCGCCGCCGCCTCCTGGAGCGCGGCCAGCGAGGTCAGCGCCCCGGGGCCCGTCGACAGCAGCAGCGGCGCCGCCTCGCCGGTGATCCGGCCGTACGCGTCCGCCGCGAAGCCGGCGTTGTTCTCCACCCGCAGACCGATGTAGCGCAGGTGCGAGCGGCGCAGCGCGTCGAACATGCCGAGCGCGTGCTGACCGGGCAGGCCGAAGACCGTCGTCGCGCCGAGCCCGGCCAGCGTCTCCATGACCAGGTCTCCGCCGTTGCGGCCGGCGGGAGGGTTGAGGGCGGCCTCCGTCTGGGCGGGCGTCGGGCGGAGTACCAGGTCGTGGTCGTGCGTCACTTCGCCCGTGCCTCGGCAATCTGTCGGGACATGATCGTGGTCAGTTCGTATGCCGTGTGGGAGGCCGCCACCGACGTGATCTCCGCGTGGTCGTACGCGGGGGCCACCTCGACGACGTCGGCCGACACCAGGTTGCAGGAGGCCAGGCCGCGCAGGATCTCCAGCAGCTCGCGGGAGGTCATGCCGCCCGCCTCGGGGGTGCCCGTGCCGGGCGCGTGCGCCGGGTCGAGGCAGTCGATGTCGATGGAGATGTACAGCGGGCGGTCGCCGATGCGCCGGCGCAGCTGGTCGGCGACCTCGTCGGCGCCGCGGCGGTAGACGTCCGCGGAGGTGACGATGCCGAAGCCCATCTTCTCGTCGTCGGTCAGGTCCTGCTTGCCGTACAGCGGGCCGCGCGTGCCGACGTGGGAGAGCGCCGAGGTGTCGAGGATGCCCTCCTCCACCGCGCGGCGGAACGGCGTGCCGTGCGTGTACTCGGCGCCGAAGTACGTGTCCCAGGTGTCGAGGTGGGCGTCGAAGTGCAGCAGGGCGACCGGGCCGTGCTTCTTGGCCACCGAGCGC
This sequence comes from Streptomyces chromofuscus, assembly GCF_015160875.1. Taxonomy (NCBI): domain Bacteria; kingdom Bacillati; phylum Actinomycetota; class Actinomycetes; order Kitasatosporales; family Streptomycetaceae; genus Streptomyces; species Streptomyces chromofuscus. Next base: position 3,012,359 of record NZ_CP063374.1, read on the forward strand.
AGCAGCGGCAGCGCGATGGTGTGGTCGCCGCCGAGGGTCATCAGGCGGGCGCCGGTGCCGAGCAGTTCGTCGGCCGCCGCCTCGACCGTCTCCACGGCCTCGTTGATGTTGAACGGGTTCACGGCGATGTCGCCGCCGTCCGCCACCTGGGCGAGGGCGAACGGCGAGGCGTCCTGCGCCGGGTTGTACGGCCGCAGCAGCCGGGACGCCTCGCGGATCGCGTTGCCGCCGAAGCGGGCGCCCGGCCGGTACGAGACGCCCGAGTCGAACGGCACGCCCACGACGGCGACGTCGGCGGTGCCCACCTCGTCGAGGCGGGGCAGCCGGGCGAAGGTCGCGGGGCCGGCGTACCGCGGGACGCGGGACGAGTCGACGGGGCCGCGGGGGGTGGGCGTCTCGTTGCTGCTCATCGGGAAGTGCCTTCTTTCTCACGCTTCATCGCGTATGTACTGCTTGTGTGACGACTCTACTGGGGAGCCGGGACCCGCTCGGACACCGGTTCGGGGGCCCGCCCGGCGAGGCGTTCGCGCCAGGCGGCGAGGACGGCGGCGTCGGTGGCGGGCGTGGCCAGCGAGACGACCAGGTAGGCGGCCAGCGAGGCCAGCAGGCCGTAGTAGACGGGCTCGTTGGCGAGGATGCCGTACGTCGCCATGAGTCCGATCACCGCGACGCCGCCGACGGCGACGGCGGCCAGTGCGCCCTGCGCGGTGCCGCGCTTCCACAGCAGCCCGCCGAGGATCGGCACCAGCAGCCCGCCGACCAGCAGGTTGTACGCCACCGTCAGCGCCTCGACGACGTCGTTGAGCGCGATCGCCGTGCCGATCACGGCGAGACCCATGACCAGGATGAAGGTCCGGTTGCCCTTGACCTCGTCGTGCTCGTCGCCGCCGGGCCGTACGACGCCGCGCAGCCGCGACCAGATGTCGTTGTTGGCGACGGTCGCGCAGGCGATCAGCGCGCCGGACGAGGTGGACATCACGGCGGCGAGCGCGGCGGCCAGCACCAGGCCCCGCACGCCGACCGGCAGTTCGTCCTTGACGATGGTGGCGAAGGCGTCGTCCGCGCTGGCCAGGTTCGGGTAGAGCACCTTGGCCGCCGTACCGATGACGGCACCGGCCAGCGCGTAGGCCAGGCAATAGGTGCCGGCGACCGTGCCGCCCCACTTCGCCGTGCTGTCGCTGCGGGCGGTGAACACGCGCTGCCAGATGTCCTGGCCGATCAGCATGCCGAACGTGTAGATCAGCACGTAGGTGAAGATCGTCTCGCCGCCGATGCCCAGCGGGTCGAAGTACTCGGTCGGCAGCTGGGCCTTCATCTCGCTGAAGCCGCCCGCCTTGACGACGGCGATGGGCAGCAGGAGCAGCAGCACGCCGATCGTCTTGACCACGAACTGCACCATGTCGGTCAGCGTGATCGACCACATGCCGCCCAGCGTCGAGTACGCGACGACGATGGAGCCGCCGAGCACGATCGCGAGGGTGCGGTTGATGTCGAACAGCACGTCGAAGATCGTCGCGTACGCGATCGTCGACGTCACCGCGAGCATGAGGGTGTACGCCCACATGACCACGCCCGAGATGACGCCCGCCCGGCCGCCGTAGCGGAGGTCCAGCATCTCGGAGACGGTGTAGACCTTCAGGCGGGCGATGCGGGCGGAGAAGAAGACCGACAGGGCCAGCAGGCCGAGGCCGATGGTGAAGACCATCCAGGCGCCGGACAGGCCGTACTGGTAGCCGAGGCCCACGCCGCCGATGGTGGACGCGCCGCCGAGGACGATCGCCGCCATGGTGCCGGAGTACATGGCCGGGCCGAGGCGGCGGCCCGCGACCAGGAACTCGCTCTTGGACCTGGCGCGGCGCATGCCCCACCAGCCCATGGCCAGCATGCCGGCCAGATAGACGACGATCACTATGTAGTCGACGGCCATGGGGCCCTCCTTCGCGCACTTTCGGTGACGTGTCGTGCAAATGGGATGGTCCGGCCTGTCGACGCGGGGACATCCGCCCTCCCCCACGCTCGAATGCCCTCGCGCGGGGGACCCCCATCGCGGCTGCCGGCTGGACCGACCATAGGTGGCTGGAAAGCGACTGCGAAGTGTACGTTTCATCCATTCACGTCGAACGGACTGGAGGGAACGCACACCATGTCCGAGGCTCCCGCCACCCCGCCGACCCCTCCGGTGCCGCTCTCCGCCCTGCTGGCCAGGGAGGACCTCGCCCTGCGTCAGATCGCCGGACCGTCCGGCCCGGACGTCGTGATTCACGGGGCGCACACCTCGGAGATGTCCGACCCGTACCCGTACCTGCTGGGCGGTGAGCTGCTGCTCACGGCCGGCGTGCACATCCCGGAGGCGGCGGGTTCGGACGGGGGCGCCCTCCGCTCGAGCGCGGCCGAGAACTTGGGGGACTACTTCGACGACTACGTCTCCCGGATCGTCGCGGCGGGCGGCGCGGCCCTCGGCTTCGGGCTGGCGCCGGTGCACGACACGGTGCCGCACGCGCTGGTCGCGGCGTGCGAGGCGTACGCCCTGCCGCTGCTGGAGGTCCCGCCCCGGACCACCTTCTCCGGCGTGGCCCGCGCGGTCTGGCAGCTGATGGCCCGGGCCCGGCACGCCGAACTCCGCCGCGTGACGGAGGCCCAGCAGAGCCTGGCCGCTGCCGCCGCCCGCCCCGACCCGGTGCCCTCGGTCCTGCGGCAGCTGGCCCAGCGGGTGGGCGGCCGCGCGGTGCTGTACGGGGCGGACGGCGCGGAGGTCGCCACGGCGGGCAGGACACCGACGGACGAGGTGCTAGGGGCGCTGGCGGCACTGGCCGGGGTGGTACGCCCCGCCACGCCCGCCGCCTCCACGCCCGCCGCCGCCCCGTCCCCCACCCCCTCCTCCGCCACCGACACCGTCGGCGGCACCCATCTGTCCGCCTACGCCCTCACCGTGGGCCAGGGCTTCGTGCTCGGTGTCGCCGCACCGCGCCGTGAGCCCGCCGACCACGCCATCGCCTCCGTCGCAGCCGTCCTGCTCTCGCTGCTCACCGGCGAGCACCGGAGCGGCACCGGCGCGGCCCGCTCCAGCGCGCTGGTGCGGCTGCTGCTGGGGGCCGAGCCCGAGGCCGTGACCCCGCTGCTCGGCGCGGAACGGTGGCTGGTGGTGCGCGCGCGGCCCGACGCCCAGGCCCCGGACCCGGTCGCCGCCTCGGCGCTCGGCGCGGCGCTGGGGTCGCCGCTGGTGGACCTCGCCGGGGACGTCGTACGCGTCCTGCTGCCCGCGGACCGCGCACCGGCCCCGCAACCCGGCTGGACCCTGGGGGTCAGCGCCCCCGCCGGCCCGCGGGAGTGGCCGGCGGCGGACACCCAGGCGGCCCGCGCGCTGGCCCGGGCCCGCGCCACCCGCACTCCCGTGGCCCACCACGGCGCCGGTCGCCCCGGCCTCGCCGACCTGCTCCCGGCGGCCGAGGCGGAGGCCCACGCCGCCGCCCTGCTCGCCCCCGTCGCCACGAACCCCGCCCTCGCCGAGACCCTGCGCACCTGGCTGTCCCTGCACGGCAGTTGGGACCGCACCGCCGTCGCCCTGGCCGTGCACCGCAACACCGTCCGCCAGCGCATCGCCCGGTGCGCGGCGCTCCTCGGCACCGACCTGGACGATCCGGACGTACGGATGGAGCTGTGGTTCGCGCTGCGGCGCCTGTGACGCCGGGTGACCTCGGGTACGTGACCCACGTCCCAGCGTGCGGGACGTCGGGGACGGGTCCGGGCGCTTGCCGCACAATAAGAGCCATGCCGATATCCGGGACACCCAGCCGCGCCGAGCTCGTCGAGCACCTCGTGAAGACCCGTATCGCGGGCGACGTCGCCACCCCGCGCGAGAACAACCTCTCCCACTACCGCCAACTGTCGAACGGTGTGCGCAACTTCTGGCTCGGTCTGGAGCTCGGCGACCGCTGGACCGACGAGCAGGACGTGCTCGCGGTGATGGCGGAGCGGGTCGGCGTGAACGACGATCCGGAGTACCGGCACGGCCAGGACACCATCGACCCCGAGCTGACGGTCGCCGCGCTGGAGCGCCTCGCCGCCCGGCTGCGCAAGGCGGCGGACAGCGAGCAGCGGGTGCTCTTCGCCACCGGCCACCCCGGCGGCCTGCTCGACGTGCACCGCGCCACGGCCGCCGCGCTGCGCGCCGCGGGCTGCGAGATCGTGGTGATCCCGGAGGGGCTGCAGACGGACGAGGGCTACGTCATGCAGTTCGCGGACGTGGCGGTGCTGGAGCACGGCGCGACCCTCTGGCACACCCACTCGGGCGAACCGATGAAGGCGATCCTCACCACCCTGGAGCGCGAGGGCCGCCCGCTGCCCGACCTGGTCGTCGCCGACCACGGCTGGGCGGGCTACGCGGGGCAGCACGGCGTCGACTCGGTCGGCTACGCCGACTGCAACGATCCGGCCCTGTTCATCGCGGAGGCCGAGGGGACCGTCCAGGTGACGGTCCCGCTCGACGACCACGTGGTCAGCCCCCGCCACTACGACCCGATGACGGCGTACCTGCTGTCGGAGGCCGGGCTGGCCTAGGGCGCCTCGGTCCGGGGGATGCGGACGACGCCCTCCTGGATCACGGTGATGGCCAGGCGCCCGTCCTGCGTGTAGATGCGGGCCTGGCCGAGGCCGCGTCCGCCGTACGCCGAAGGGGACTCCTGGTCGTACAGGAGCCACTCGTCGGCGCGGAACGGGCGGTGGAACCACATCGCGTGGTCCAGCGAGGCCCCGACGACGTCACCGACGGCCCAGCCGCCCCGGCCGTGCGCGAGGAGCACCGAGTCGAGCAGGGTCATGTCGGAGACGTACGTCGCGAGGACGATGTGCTGGAGGGGGTCGTCGGCGAGTTTGCCGTTGGTGCGGAACCACACCTGCGAGTGCGGCGCGCGGGGCTCGCCGAACCTGCCGTACGGAGGCTCGTCGACGTAGCGCAGATCGACGGCGGCCCGTGCCTCCAGGAACCTTTCGACCACCTGCGGGGGGAGATGGCCGTAGCCGCTCAGCCGTTCCTCGGACGTCGGCAATGTCGCCGGGTCGGGCGCGGGCGGCATCGGCGTCTGGTGGTCCATCCCTTCCTCGTACGTCTGGAAGGAGACGGACATGCCGAAGATCGGCTGGCCGTGCTGGACCGCGACGACCCGCCGGGTGGTGAAGGAGCGGCCGTCGCGGAGGCGGTCGACCGTGTAGACGATGGGCGCGCCGGGGTCCCCGATGCGCAGGAAGTACGCGTGCAGGGAGTGCGGGGGCCGGTCCTCGGGGACCGTGCGCCCGGCGGCGACGAGCGCCTGGGCCGCGACCTGTCCGCCGAAGACGCGCGGGACGACGGCGGACCTGGACCGGCCGCGGAAGATGTTCTCCTCGATCTGCTCCAGGTCGAGCAGGTCGAGGAGATCCTGTAGTGCCTGACTCATGGCCACTGTTCTATTGGCCGGTAATTTCCGGAACCTTACAGGCCCATGTCCTTGGCGATGATCGACTTCATGATCTCGCTGGTCCCGCCGTAGATCCTGTTCACGCGGTTGTCCGCGTACAGGCGGGCGATCGGGTACTCGTTCATGTAGCCGTAGCCGCCGTGCAGCTGCAGGCAGCGGTCGATGACGCGGTGCGCGACCTCGGTGCAGAACAGCTTGGCGGAGGCGGCCTCGGCGGGCGTCAGCTCACCGGCGTCCAGTGCCTCGGTCGCGCGGTCGGCCACGGCCTCGGCGGCGTCCACCTCGGCCTGGCAGGCGGCCAGCTCGAACTTGGTGTTCTGGAAGTGGGCGACCGGCTTGCCGAAGACGGTGCGCTCCTGCACGTACTGCTTGGCGAACCGGACGGCGGCCTTGGCCTGCGCGTAGGCGCCGAAGGCGATGCCCCAGCGCTCGGAGGCCAGGTTGTGGCCGAGGTAGGAGAAGCCCTGGTTCTCCTCGCCGAGCAGGTCCTCGGCGGGCACCTTGACGTCGACGAACGCGAGTTCGGCGGTGTCGGACGTGCGCAGGCCCAGCTTGTCCAGCTTGCGGCCGACGGAGTAGCCCTCGGACTTGGTGTCCACGGCGAACAGGGAGATGCCGAAGCGGCGGTCGTCCTCGCGCGGGGCCGAGGTGCGGGCGCAGACGATCACCCGGTCGGCGTGCACGCCGCCGGTGATGAAGGTCTTGGCGCCGTTGAGGACGTAGTGCGTGCCGTCCTCGGAGAGCTTGGCGGTGGTCTTCATGCCCGCGAGGTCGGAGCCGGTGCCCGGCTCGGTCATCGCGATGGCCCACATCTCCTCGCCGGTGACGAACGTCGGCAGGTACCGCTTCTTCTGCTCGTCGGTGGCCAGCATCTTGATGTAGGGCAGGGCGAGCAGCACGTGCACGCCGGAGCCGCCGAACTGGACGCCCGCACGGGCCGTCTCCTCGTAGAGGACGGCCTCGAACTTGTGGCTGTCCATGCCGGCGCCGCCGTACTCCTCCGGCACGTTGATGCCGAAGATCCCCAGCTCGCCGAGCTTGTAGTAGAACTCGCGCGGCGCCTGGCCGGCGGCGAACCACTCGTCGTACACCGGGACGACCTCGGCCTCGATGAAGGCCCGAAGGGTCTCCCGGAACGCCTCGTGATCCTCGTTGAACACCGTACGGCGCACGCCGCCACCTCCACGGGTACATGTCTAAGCGCTTGCTCACTTACCGTACCGGCGAGTACGAAGTGCCGACAAGACCGGGCCGCGCGTAACCCTCGTCACGCCCGTGACTCAGCCGGGGAGCCACCAGCGGGGCGCCGCCCAGGCAAGCGCGTAGCCGAAGCCGTTGACGGCCCAGTGCAGGGCCGCGGGCGCCAGGAGGCTGCCGGAGCGGCGGCGCAGCTCACACAGGAACGCGCCGGCGACGGCCGTGACGACGACGGCCGCCGCGACGGTCGCCGCCGCGTCCGCGGAGCCGCTCCCGAACGCCGTCCCCACGGCGGCGTTGGACCGGTTGAGGCCGCGGGAGGGCAGCACGTGCCACAGGCCGAAGAGCGCGGACGAGCCGGCCGTCGCCCGGGCCGTGCCCCACCGGCGCCGGAGCATGGCCCACAGCACCCCCCGGAAGGCGGTCTCCTCCAGCAGCACGGTGCCGAGCGGCACGCGCACCAGGACGTTCCACAGCAGCTGCCCGGCGGACAGATCCGTGGCCCGGGCATCCCGGAACACCTCCCGGCCGGCCGGAACGGCGAGCAGCAGCAGGCAGACGACCAGGACGGCGCCGGCCAGTACGGGCGCCCACCGCAGTCCGCGGCGCAGGCCCGCCGCGTCGATCCCCAGATCGGCCCGGGTCAGCCCGTCCCGGCGGGCGATCAGCAGCAGGACGGCCGTCGCGGCGACGCAGGTGAGGACATAGGTGAGCGGGCCGCGCGCGAGCCGGTTGTTGACCAGGTTCGCGGCGACCAGGACGGCGATGGCACAGACGATCGACATGCCGCCTCCCGCTGTTCGGCAACGCCCTGTGGGGGCGCGGGGCCGACTCGGTGTCCGGCTCCGCCGGGTGGGCGCGACGCGCCACGACGGCGCCGCACCGCACCGCGTTCCCCCCGCGGAGCTCTACTCCCCCGCCGCCGCGAACGCCCCCTTCGCCATCCGGTGCAGCAGCTCCGCCGTGGCGCCCCGCCCCGGCAGTGAGCCCGGGCGGCCCAGGTGCGGCGTCGAGTTCAGCAGCCCGAAGACCGAGTGGACGGCGGAGCGGGCCGTCGGCTCGGACAGCCCCGGGTAGACCTGGCGGACCACCTCCACCCACAGTTCGACGTACTGGCGCTGGAGCTGGCGCACGAGCTTGCGGTCGCTGTCCCGGAGGCGGTCCAGCTCGCGGTCGTGCAGGGTGATGAGCGGGCGGTCGTCGAGCGCGAAGTCGATATGGCCCTCGATGAGCGAGTCGAGGACCCCCTCGGGATCTCCGTCCGCCTCCGCCACCCGGCGCTTCCCGCCGGTCAGGAGCTGGCCACTGATGCCGACCAGCAGCTCGGCGAGCATCGCGTCCTTGCCCGGGAAGTGGCGGTAGAGGCCGGGACCGCTGATCCCGACCGCCGCGCCTATCTCGTCCACCCCGACGCCGTGGAAGCCGCGCTCGGCGAACAGTCGCGCGGCCTCCTTGAGGATCTGCTCGCGGCGGGTGGGAGCGTCGGTTCTCGTGGCCATGGAAGTAATTCTAGACAGCGAGGTTAGCGGTCGTTAACCTGGAGGAAATGCGTTAACGCTCATTAACAAGGTGAGGGGACCGCAGGATGGACCAGGCACCGGAGCTGCACGGCGCGGCGGACCCCGCGTCGGAGGCCTGGCAGGCCAACGAGGCAGCGCATCTCGCGCTCGTGGAGGAGCTGCGCGCCAAGCTCGCCACCGCCCGGCTGGGCGGGGGTGAGAAGGCGCGCGCCCGGCACACCGCGCGCGGCAAGCTGCTGCCGCGCGACCGGGTCGACACCCTTCTCGACCCCGGCTCGCCCTTCCTGGAGCTGGCCCCGCTCGCGGCCGACGGGATGTACGACGGCCAGGCCCCCGCCGCCGGCGTCATCGCCGGCATCGGGCGGGTGAGCGGGCGGGAGTGCGTCGTCGTCGCCAACGACGCGACCGTCAAGGGCGGGACGTACTACCCGATGACGGTGAAGAAGCACCTGCGCGCCCAGGAAGTCGCCCTGGAGAACCGGCTGCCCTGTCTCTACCTCGTCGACTCCGGCGGCGCCTTCCTGCCCATGCAGGACGAGGTCTTCCCGGACCGTGAGCACTTCGGGCGGATCTTCTACAACCAGGCCCGGATGTCCGCCGCCCGCATCCCCCAGATCGCCGCGGTCCTCGGCTCCTGCACCGCCGGCGGGGCGTACGTCCCGGCGATGAGCGACGAGGCCGTCATCGTGCGGAACCAGGGGACGATCTTCCTCGGCGGCCCCCCGCTGGTGAAGGCGGCAACGGGCGAGGTCGTCACCGCCGAGGAGCTCGGCGGCGGCGAGGTGCACGCGCGCGTGTCCGGTGTCACCGACCACCTCGCGGAGGACGACGCCCACGCACTGCGCACCGTGCGGAACATCGTCGCGACGCTCCCCGCGCGCGGGGCGCTGCCCTGGGAGGTGCGGCCCGCGGTCGAGCCCAAGGCCGACCCGTACGGGCTGTACGGGGCGGTGCCGGTCGATTCCCGCACCCCCTACGACGTGCGGGAAATCATCGCGCGCGTGGTCGACGGCTCCCGCTTCGCCGAGTTCAAGGCCGAGTTCGGGCAGACCCTCGTCACCGGATTCGCCCGGATCCACGGTCACCCGGTCGGCGTCGTCGCCAACAACGGCATCCTCTTCTCGGAGTCCGCCCAGAAGGGCGCCCACTTCATCGAGCTGTGCGACCAGCGCGGCATCCCGCTGCTGTTCCTGCAGAACATCTCCGGGTTCATGGTCGGCCGGGACTACGAGGCCGGCGGCATCGCCAAGCACGGGGCGAAGATGGTCACCGCCGTCGCCACCACGCGCGTACCGAAGCTGACGGTCGTGGTCGGCGGCTCGTACGGCGCGGGGAACTACTCCATGTGCGGCCGGGCGTACTCGCCGCGCTTCCTGTGGATGTGGCCCAACGCCAAGATCTCCGTCATGGGCGGCGAGCAGGCCGCCTCCGTCCTCGCCACCGTCAAGCGGGACCAGATCGAGGGCCGCGGCGAGGACTGGCCCGCCGAGGAGGAAGAGGCGTTCAAGGCGCCGATCCGCGCGCAGTACGAGCGTCAGGGGAACGCCTACTACGCGACCGCCCGCCTCTGGGACGACGGGGTGATCGACCCCCTGGAGACCCGTCAGGTGGTCGGCCTGGCCCTGACCGCGTGCGCCAACGCGCCCCTGGGTGACCCCCAGTTCGGCGTCTTCCGGATGTGAGGGGACCGATGTTCGACACCGTTCTTGTGGCCAACCGCGGCGAGATCGCCGTCCGCGTCATCCGCACGCTGCGCTCGCTGGGCGTCCGCTCGGTGGCCGTCTTCTCCGACGCGGACGCCGACGCCCGGCATGTGCGCGAGGCCGACACGGCGGTACGGATCGGGCCCGCGCCGGCCGTCGAGAGCTATCTGTCCGTCGAGCGGATCCTTCAGGCGGCGGCCGCCACGAACGCCCAGGCCGTCCACCCGGGCTACGGCTTCCTCGCCGAGAACGCCGGCTTCGCGCGCGCGTGCGCCGACGCCGGACTCGTCTTCGTCGGGCCGCCCGCCGACGCCATCGCCCTGATGGGCGACAAGATCCGCGCCAAGGAGACCGTCTCGGCGGCCAAGGTCCCCGTCGTCCCCGGCGGCCGGGACCCCGACCTCGCGCGGGCCGCCCGCGAACTGGGCGCCCCCGTGCTGCTCAAGCCCTCCGCGGGCGGCGGCGGCAAGGGCATGCGCCTGGTACGGGACCTGAGCCGGCTCGACGACGAGATCGCCGCCGCCCGGCGCGAGGCCGCCGCCTCCTTCGGCGACGACACGCTCCTCGTGGAGCGGTGGATCGACCGGCCCCGCCACATCGAGATCCAGGTCCTGGCCGACGGCCACGGCAACGTCGTCCACCTGGGCGAGCGCGAGTGCTCCCTCCAGCGCCGCCACCAGAAGATCATCGAAGAGGCGCCCAGCGTCCTGCTGGACGACGCCACCCGGGCGGCCATGGGCGAGGCGGCGGTGCAGGCGGCCCGCTCCTGCGGGTACGTCGGGGCGGGCACGGTCGAGTTCATCGTCCCCGGCGGCGACCCGGCCGCGTACTGCTTCATGGAGATGAACACCCGCCTGCAGGTGGAGCACCCCGTCACGGAACTCGTCACCGGCCTCGACCTGGTGGAGTGGCAGCTGCGGGTCGCTGCGGGCGAACGCCTGCCCTTCACCCAGGACGACATCGCCCTCACCGGGCACGCGGTGGAGGCCCGCGTCTGCGCCGAGGACCCCACCCGGGGCTTCCTGCCCTCCGGCGGCACGGTGCTCGCCCTGCACGAACCCCAGGGCGACGGCGTCCGCACCGACTCCGGCCTCAGCGAGGGCACCGAGGTCGGCAGCCTGTACGACCCGATGCTGTCGAAGGTCGTCGCGTACGGCCCCGACCGCGCCACCGCCCTGCGCAGGCTGCGCGCCGCCCTCGCCGGGACGGTCGTGCTCGGCGTGCCGACGAACGCCGGGTTCCTGCGGCGGCTGCTCGCCCATCCGGCGGTCGTCGAGGGCGACCTGGACACCGGGCTCGTCGAACGCGAGGTGGCGGGCCTCGTGACGGACGAGGTCCCGACGGAGGTCTACGCGGCGGCGGCCCTGCTGCGCCAGGCCGCGCTGGCCGCCCCCGCCCGGGGCACCGGTTGGGTCGATCCGTTCTCCGTCCCGCAGGGCTGGCGCCTGGGCGGTGAGCGCGCCTGGACATCGCACCACCTGCGGGTGCCGGGGCACGACCCGGTGACCGTCCGCCTGCGGGACACGGCGGACGACGGGTTCGAGCTGCTGCTCGACGGCGCCGAGGCCCCGGCCCGGGCGTCCGCGGGCCCGGCCCCGTCCGGGGCGGACCGCCGGTTCACCTTCCGGCTCGACGGCGTCGCCCACACCTTCGCCGCCCTGCCGTCGGGTACCTGGCTGGGCCGCGACGGCGACGCCTGGCAGGTGCGCGACCACGACCCGGTGGAGGCGTCCCTCTCCCGCACCGCCCACTCCGGCGCGGACTCGCTCACCGCGCCCATGCCGGGCACGGTGACGGTCGTGAAGGTCGCCGTCGGCGACGAGGTGAGCGCCGGTCAGAGCCTGCTGGTGGTGGAAGCGATGAAGATGGAGCACGTCATCTCCGCGCCGCACGCCGGCACGGTCGCCGAGCTGGACGTGAGCCCGGGCAGCACGGTCGCCATGGACCAGGTCCTCGCGGTCATCACGCCGACCGAGGAGGAGCAGGCATGAGCGCCCCCGAATCCGGCCTCCCGATGGTCGTACCGGCCCCGGGCCTGCCCGCCCGGGTCCGGATCCACGAGGTCGGCCCCCGCGACGGCCTGCAGAACGAGAAGGGGCAGGTCCCGACCGAGGTGAAGGCGGAGTTCATCCGCCGGCTGGCCGACGCGGGCCTGACGACGGTCGAGGCAACCAGCTTCGTCCACCCCAAGTGGGTGCCCCAACTGGCCGACGCCGAGCAGCTGTTCCCGCTCGTCAGCGCTCTCCCGGTCGCGCTCCCGGTCCTCGTCCCCAACGACCGGGGCCTGGACCGGGCGCTGTCCCTGGGCGCCACCCGCATCGCCGTCTTCGCCAGCGCCACCGAGTCCTTCGCCAAGGCCAACCTCAACCGCACGGTCGACGAGGCGCTGGCCATGTTCGAGCCGGTGGTGGCCCGGGCCAAGGCCGAGGGGGTCCATGTCCGCGGCTATCTGTCCATGTGCTTCGGCGACCCCTGGGAGGGCCCCGTGCCGGTCCACCAGGTGGTCCGCGTCTGCAAGGCCCTGATGGACATGGGCTGCGACGAGCTGAGCCTGGGCGACACGATCGGCGTGGCCACGCCGGGTCACGTCGCCGAACTCCTCACCGCGCTCGACGCCGACCGCGTTCCCGCGACCGCCCTCGGCGTGCACTTCCACGACACCTACGGCCAGGCCCTGGCCAACACCCTGGCCGCGCTCCAGCACGGCGTCACGACGGTCGACGCCTCGGCGGGCGGCCTCGGCGGCTGCCCGTACGCCAAGAGCGCCACCGGCAACCTCGCCACCGAGGACCTCGTGTGGATGCTGCACGGCCTCGGCATCGACACCGGCGTCGACCTCGGCCGTCTCACCGCCACCAGCGTGTGGATGGCCGGCCACCTGGGCCGACCCAGCCCGTCCCGCACCGTAAGAGCCCTCTCCCACCAGGAGCAGTGACGCATCATGGACCACCGCCTCACCCCCGAGCTGGAAGAACTCCGCCGCACGGTCGAGGAGTTCGCGCACGACGTCGTCGCACCCAAGATCGGCGACTACTACGAGCGGCACGAGTTCCCGTACGAGATCGTCCGCGAGATGGGCCGGATGGGCCTGTTCGGGCTGCCGTTCCCGGAGGAGTACGGCGGTATGGGCGGCGACTATCTCGCCCTGGGCATCGCCCTGGAGGAACTGGCCCGCGTGGATTCCTCGGTGGCCATCACGCTGGAGGCGGGCGTCTCGCTGGGCGCCATGCCGATCCACCTGTTCGGCACCGAGGAGCAGAAGCGGGAGTGGCTCCCCCGGCTGTGCTCGGGCGAGATCCTCGGCGCCTTCGGCCTGACCGAGCCCGACGGCGGCTCGGACGCGGGCGCGACCCGCACGACGGCCCGGCTCGACCCCGACACGGACGAGTGGGTGATCAACGGCACCAAGTGCTTCATCACCAACTCCGGCACCGACATCACGGGCCTGGTCACGGTCACCGCCGTCACGGGCCGCAAGCCCGACGGCAAGCCGCTGATCTCCGCGATCATCGTCCCGTCCGGCACGCCGGGCTTCACGGTCGCGCCGCAGTACTCAAAGGTCGGCTGGAACGCCTCCGACACCCGGGAGCTGTCCTTCGACGACGTCCGGGTCCCGGCGGCGAACCTGCTGGGCGAGGAGGGCCGCGGGTACGCCCAGTTCCTGCGCATCCTGGACGAGGGCCGCGTCGCCATCGCGGCCCTGGCCACCGGGCTGGCGCAGGGCTGCGTGGACGAGTCGGTCAAGTACGCGAAGGAACGTCACGCCTTCGGCCGGCCGATCGGCGCCAACCAGGCCATCCAGTTCAAGATCGCCGACATGGAGATGAAGGCCCACACGGCCCGCCTCGCGTGGCGCGACGCGGCCTCCCGCCTGGTCGCCGGCGAACCCTTCAAGAAGGAGGCGGCCCTGGCCAAGCTGTACTCCTCCACGATCGCCGTCGACAACGCCCGCGACGCCACCCAGATCCACGGCGGCTACGGCTTCATGAACGAGTACCCGGTGGCCCGGATGTGGCGCGACTCGAAGATCCTGGAGATCGGCGAGGGCACCAGCGAGGTCCAGCGGATGCTGATCGCCCGGGAGTTGGGCCTGGCGGGCTGACCCGGACGCCGCCGCCTCAGACCCCGCTCGCGTCCTCGAACACCACCCGGAGGTGCTCGCGGGCGGGGTCGTCCTGCGGAATGCCCGGCGGCAGCACCGGCGCCAGCGCGCGGAACACCTCGCGCATCGCCCGGTCGTCGTACCCGGCGAGCGTCTCGGTCGCCTGCAACAGCAGCCCGCCGCCGCGCAGCTCCCGTACGGCGTGGAAGGCGCCGGTGGCCGCGAGGCGCGAGGCGCCCCCGAGGCGGGCGGCGACCTCGCCGGGCACACCGGTGACCCAGGAATAGCCGCGCAGGTAGGTGCGGGACTCGCGCAGCGACTTGCGCCGGGGTCTGCGCAGGGCAGCCTCCAAGTGGGTCGTGTCGTGGAAGTCCCGGTGCTCCACGCGTGCGAAGGCGGGGTCCGAGCCGTCCAGGGCGGTGGCCAGGAAATCCCAGATTCGGGCGCACAGCCGCGGGTCGGCCGTCCGTTCCGCGGCCTGCAGCCCGACGGCCAGTGCCGCGTAGCTGCCGTCACTCCGCAGATATGAGGCGGTCACGCGCCCGAAGCTGCCCACCGTTTCGTAGGGGTGGTCCACCGGCACGAAGAAGTTGACCGAGGCGTAGAAAGGATAGCGGCGCAGCCTCTCCTCCAGCGACGGCCAGCTCTCCTCAAACCCCTTGGTGCGGAATTTTTCCCCGCCTCTCTCGAACGAGTGGTCCACGAGTACGTGAGCCTCCGCGTACGCGGACGGATCGGGGAAGAAGGAGTCGACCGCGCCCCTGAACCAGCGGGCCAGGACGTCGCCGCGGGACACGGCCGGCCGTTCGTCGAGGGTGACCTCAATGTGCACGTCCATGCCAGGGGCCTCGTTCTCCGTCACGGCCGCCTCCTTCTCCTGTCGTTCCCCGAGCCTACTTGCCCTCGCTAGGCGAAAGCCCCGCCGGTCAGGCCGTTGAAGATGAAGCCGACTGTGAACAGCACGCCGGTGAAGACGACCGCACCCGCTCCGACCTTCTGCGCTTCTGGAGAGATCTGGAATCCCCCCGCCGGCCCGCCGGCCGACGCCACCCCGGTCGGGCCCGGCGCGGGTTCCAGAACCGGGGCGTCGACCGTTCCCGGCGCGGGTTCCTCGACCGGTGCCGCGGTGCTCGCGGTGGGCTTCGGGGTGGGGCTGGGGCCGGGCTTGGGCGTGGGCTTGTCCCGGTTCTTGCGTCCGTAGAAGCGCATGCCGGGGTACTCTGTGGCCTTGGACCAGACGTTCACAATGCCCTCCCGGGATGCCGCCCGGCCAGACAGCAGGCCGTGGCCCCGCTCGACCTCCCGGTTGTCGCCCTGGCTGTCCAGGTAAACCTCCATGCCTTCGACATACCTGGTCAGATCATTGGGGCCGTCCGTCATGCCGTACTCGTTCCCCGGCTTGACCTCCCAGATGTACACCCTGTCCTTCGTCCACAGGATGACGTCGGCGGCGCCCGCGTTGCCGGTGTCGTTGCCGCTTGCGCCAGGGATGGAGTTGGCGGTCGTGCCGCCGTCGCCGATGTCCACCGTGACGTAGCCCTCGACCTTCATCTCCATGGCCCACACCTGTGCCGCGTAGCCGGACTGGCAGACGGCAGCGTCGTGACCGCTCATGTGGAAGGTCAGGGCGCAGGCGGACCCGACGTTGCTCTTGCCGCCGTTGCGGACGACCGTCTTGCCACTCTTGCCGCTCCCGCCGGTGTCCGAGGAGCTGGGCTTCTTGCCGTTGCTGACCGGCATGCCGCCCCGGCACTCGATCTCCCCCGTCATGCACTCCATGAGCGCCTCGCCGCTCGGGTCGGAGAAGGAGGTCGGGTTGTTGGCGGCGTAGGTGTAGCCGTTCAGGGTCTGCGGCTTGTCGGTCTCCAGGAGCGGGTCGGGGCTGATGAAGCGGCCCGTCGACGGGTCGTACTCGCGGGCGCCGATATGGGTGAGGCCGGTGCTCGCGTCCGCCGTCTTGCCGAGGAACGCCTTGTCGTCGGGCCAGCTGCCGCTTCCTCCGGAGCGGGTCGCGCCGAAGGGCGTGGTGTAGCGCTTGGTGACGGCCTGGGTCGAGGCGTCGAGGGCGACACTCGCCGTGCCGTGCTGGTCGGCGGCGAGCCAGCACAGGGCGTCGGTGCCGGTCTTGTTGCTGCGCAGGGCTACCGCGTTGCCGTCGAAGCCGTAGTAGCGCTGGGCCCAGTACTTGCCGGTGGTCTTGTCCAGGTGGACCTCGGTCGTGCCCAGGTAGAGGACGGTCTCGCCGGAGGCGTTGCGACGGATGAGCAGGTTGCCGTCGGCGTCGTAGACGTAACCGGTGGTGGCGGCACCCTCCTTCAGCTCGGCGAGCTTGCCCTCGGGCGACCAGACGAGGGACTGGGTGGCGGTGCCGTCGGGACGACTGGTGGTGTTGCCCGCGGTGTCGTAGGCGTAGACGGGTGTCACTCCGGTGCAGGAAGCGGCGGTGGTGGTCGCGGTGAGGGCGTGCGGCTGGGTGGCGCTGTAGCAGTAGGTCTTCGTCGTGGTCGCGGTCGTCGTGTGCGTGGTCTCCGTCGCACGCAGGCCGGTGTCCGTGTAGGTGTACGACGTCCAGTACGGACTCGGGCCGCCCAGTGCGGACGTGGTCCGGCTCGCCGGGCAGTTGCCGTCGACCGGGGTCCAGGCCTCGGTCAGTCGGCGGTGGCCGTCGTAGGCGAAGCACTGGTTGTCGGCCGCCGAGGTGCCGCCCAGGGTCGTCGGGTCCTTGATGGAGGTGACGTTGCCGGTGTCGTCGTAGGCGTAGTTGAGCTCCTGGAGTTCGTACGGGTGGGTCTGGTCGGTGAGCACCGCCTGGGTGAGCCGGCCCGTGCCCTCCTCGTAGGTGTTGGTGAGGTACGCCTTCTTGGTGCCGGTCGCGGCCGAGGTGCCCAGGGTGAGCTGTTCGGTCTGGCCCAGGGCGGAGTGGGTGACGCCGAGGACGTAGCCGCTGGCGCCTGAGAGGCTGGTGGGCAGGCCGAGTCCGTTGTACTCGGAGGTGACCTTCTCGGCGGCGAGACCACCGGCGGCCGGCTCGTTGATGTACTGCTGGGTGCCGTCGATGTTGTAGTACGTCGAGAAGTCCAGCGTGGCCTTCACCGCGCCGGAGGTGACCAGCGCGTCGCCCGCCGGCAGCACCAACTGCGTGCCAGTCGCCCGATAGTTGGCGTCATAGGCGGTGACCTTCTTGGTGTACGCCGTCCCGCCGGCCCCGCCGACGTAGCGGGTCGTGGAGTCGAGCTGGCCCTTGGCGAGGGTGTCGTAGGCCCAGGCGGTCAGCTTGTTCGCGTCCGTCTTCGTACCGGACCACTCGCCGGTCCTACGGCCGAGGACGTCGTACTCGTAGAGCAGGGACGCGCCACGCGAGTCGGTGACCTTGGCGACCTGGTCGAGGGCCGTGTATTCGGTGGCCGTCGTGCCCTTGTCGGGGTCGGTGGCAGAGACCTGCCGGCCGAAGAGGTCGTAGACGTAGCTCCACTTGGTCTTGTCGGGGCCGATGACCGTGGCCTGCTTGCCGTCGAGGGTGTAGGTGAAGCGGGTGCTGGTGTAGGGGGCGCCGGTGCTCGCGCCGTAGTCGGTGTCGGAGGTGGCGGTGCCGGCGTACTCGCGGCGTTCGACGGTACGGCCCAGCGCGTCGGTGATGTCGCGGGTCGCGGAGCCGCCGGACAGGGCGGTGACCGCGGTGGAGTCACCGGTGTAGCTGGTCGTGGTCGACCAGCGCTTGACGCCGTAGACGTAGAGGGTGTTGGTGGTGGGGCGGCCCGCCGCGTCGAAGGCGGTCTCCGTCTGCTTGGGGGCCTCGCCGTACTCAGCGCGGGTGTAGGTGCCGGTCGGCGTGTGGTCCTGGTCGAAGATGTCCGCGTACGTCTCGTAGGCCAGACCCCGGCTGTCGTAGCGGGTGTCGGTCAGCAGACGGCCGCCGAGCGCGGTGGGCGCCTGAACCTGCAGGGTGCGCAGCAGCGAGTCGTAGACGGTGTAGGCGGTGTTGTAGGTGTCGCCGTCCGCCTTGAGCGTGCCGGTCGACGTCCAGGACGGCTTGCCGCTGGTGACCGAGTAGTCATAGACGTAGTTGGGGCTCTGGCCGCTGGAGTGGGAGCGGCCCGGCAGCCACACGGCGGTGGTGCGGCCGAGTGCGTCGTACGACGTCTCGGTCAGCTTGGTGTTGACGTCGTAGACCTTGGTGATCTGGCCGCTGGCCGGGTCGTGGTAGGTGTACGACTTCTGCGTCTTGGGGTTGGTCACCACCATCCGGGTCAGCGGGCCGGCCGTGGTAGGCGTGTAGGCGATGGTGGTGGCGTTGTTGCCGGCGTCGGTGGTGCTCACCACGCGGCCCAGGCTGTCGAAGGTGCTGGTGCCGGTGGTCTGCCAGGAGGTGGGGTGGCGCTCGCCGCCCGTCGCCGTGGCCGGGTAGGCGGCGGCACGGCCGGCCCAGGTGGCCAGGCCCTTGGTGGGGGTCTGGCTCGCGCTCCACGCGGTCGCGGAGGTGTTGTCGTAGTACGTCGCCGTGTCCGACAGCACGTCGCCGCGGGTCATGGACGCGGCCGGCAGGGACAGCGAGGTCTCGGCGACCGAGCAGGTACGGGCGACCGTTCGGGTGCGGGAGACCAGGGAGTTGATGCCGGCGGAGTCGTTGCGGGCGTACCAGGTGCGCGTGCAGCTCTCGTCGCCGCTCTTGGCGATGTCGCCGGCGTCGTCGACGGCGGCGGCCATGCCGTAGTCGTCGTAGGTGGTGGCGGTGGTGCGGGTGCGCCAGCCCGAGGTGGCCGTCAGGAAGGTGTGGATGTACGTCTTGGCGGTGCGGACGTAGTAGGCCTCGCTGTCGGCGTAGGACTTGTGCTGGGTGGCGGTCCGCTTCGACCAGGGATCGTTGACGGTGACGGTCACCGGGGTGGCACCGTTGTAGGAGATCTGCTCGCGCAGCATGCCGGCGTACTGTTCGCTGTCGGTCAGGTCGGGTACGTCGAGGCCGGTGAAGTCGACGCCCTGGACGGTCGCGGTGCGGCGGGAGTCGGCGTCGAGTTTGCCGTCGGCGCCGAGTAGCCGGTCGCCGTTCATGCCCTGCTGGTACACCGAGACCGTCTTGACGGCCGAGCTGCCGACCCCCTTGGTGGTGGTCACCTTCCCGTAGCCGCGCCAGACGGACCAGGTGCGCTCGTCGGCGTCGACCAGCGGGTTCTCGTTGTAGTGCCAGGCCGGGTCGGCGTAGCTGTAGGAGGTCTCCACCGCGTCG
Organism: Streptomyces chromofuscus; assembly: GCF_015160875.1. NCBI lineage: Bacteria > Bacillati > Actinomycetota > Actinomycetes > Kitasatosporales > Streptomycetaceae > Streptomyces > Streptomyces chromofuscus. The sequence goes on from NZ_CP063374.1 coordinate 3,031,558, forward strand.
TTCTGGCCGGTCGGGTCGGAGACGGTGACGGCGAGGACGCGGTACTTGTGGAACCAGTCGATGCTCGACTCGCTCGCGCCATTGATGCCCCAATACTGCGGGTAGCAGGACTTGGCGTTGTCGTCCTCGGCGGCCGGCATGTTCGAGCCGCGCACGCACTCCGGCTGGGAAAGGGTGACGCGAGTGATGGAGCCGGTCTCCGAGGTGACGCTCTCGATGCGGGGGCGGCTCAGCGGGAGGATGTCGTCGGTGGCGTCGACCCGGTTCTCCCGCATCTGGTAGGTGAAGGTGATCGGGTCGAGGGAGATCGCGGTGCCGTTCTTGCCGGTCCGCCCGATGCTCTTCAGGGTGAGCGTCTGGTCGGTGCTGTCACCGATGTCGCCGCCGTCCAGGTACTCCTGGGTGAACGCCCAGGAGTCGACGGGCGTGAAGTCGCTCGCGCTCGCCGACCAGGCCCAGGTGTCGATCTGGGTGAGCCGCTTGCGGGTGAAGAAGGCCGGGCTGTGCGCGTCGCAGTCGGCGTCCTTCTTGCAGATTGCGTCGTAGGGGACGTCGGGCCACTTGGGGGCGGTGGAATCGGTCAGCTCGGAGCAGTCGGAGGCGGTGCAGCGCTCCTCGTAGGCGAAGGTGACCTTGTCGGAGGTGACACCGGTGAACAGGGTGTCCTTGTTCTGGCCGTAGAGGATCTTGGTGAGGTAGCCGCCGCGGGTGTACTCGGTGGTGGCGGTTTCGGCGCCGTTCTTGCCGTAGGCGTTGGTCTCCGCGGTGTACCAGTAGCTGGCCGCGTTGCCGCTGGCGTCCACGACGTAGTCCAGGTTCCAACGCCAGGCTTGGCTGACCACGCGGTCGGCGAAGGCAAGGCCCTGGTCGTAGCCGGGTTCGCCCGAGTCGTCACCGTAGACGGGGACGGTCCACACCGAGTTGGTGCGTTCGGTGCCGGCGCCGGGGAGCTTGTTCAGGCCGAAGACGTACTTGGTGCCGTCGCCGGTCGTCACCGTCCAGTGCTCGCCGTTGCCGTCGCCGTTGTCGGCTCCGGTGGAGTGGGTGACGGTGGACGCGTCGTCTTTGGCCAGCCGCCAGACGCCGGTGGTGTCGTCCTTGACCAGCTCGCTGGACTTGCCGTCGAGGACGAGTGAGGCGTTGTCGTACTTCCAGCACAGGTCGTGCTTGTCGGTCTGGCCGTCCTTGTCGCAACTGCCGTACGACCGCTCGACGTAGGAGGTCGTCGACAGGTCGAAGCCCTCGCCGACCTGGGTGGTCTGGTTGTTCGTGGAGGCCGTACGGCCGTCGATGCTCCCAGAGTCGTACGACAGCCGCAGCGACGGCGCGGGGCCCGCGGCGGCGGGCGGCACGCTCATCGGGTACGACCAGCTGAACGAGCCGGCGCTGCCGCCCGCCTCCCAGGTCGAGGAGGAGGACAGGGGGGTCGCGGTATAGGTGCCGGCGCCGGAGGCGGAGGTCATGGACGTGGCGGCGAGGGCGAGAACGGTGGCCTGCGTGCCGCTCGTGGTCACGGGCACGTCGGCGGAGACCGTCTGCTCGCCTACATCGTTGTGCGAGGCCAGCGGGGTGCCCTTGCGGCACTCCGCCTTCTCGGGTGTGGTCAGCGCACAGCCGGGCAGCCGTACGAGGCCCAGCCGCCCAGCCCAGCCGCCGCCGTAAGCCGAGGCGAACTTCGCGTAGTCCAGCGTGAGGTGGGCCCGGCCGGGTTCCGTGGCGGTCGCGGTGAGCAGGACGCCCTTGATGCCGGCCGCCGTGGTGGTCCGGCGGTCGAGGACCCGAACGGTCGCCTCGCCGGCGGCCGCGTTCCCGACGCTGCCCGGGGCGAGGGTGACCGACAGCCCGCCGGCCGTTGTCGTCGCGTGGCCCGAGCGGCTGCCGGGCACGGTGACCGTGGCCCGGTCCGGCTTGGGCCAGACGGCGTGCTGCTGCGACGCGGCGCGGTCGGCCTGGGCAGCGTTCTCCCGCCGAGCGGCGGCGACGGCGGCACGCGCCTTCGCCGCGCCGAGTCCGGTGAGGGCCCGGACGTCGCTGTCCCGCTGCTTGGGCACCTCGGGCCGGCCGAGGCCACCCGTCGCGGCCTCGGCCGGACCCCCCGCGGGCAGCGCCCCGGTGGCCAGCGCCACGGCCAGCGTCACCACGATCCAGGCGCGCCTGCCGCGCAGCCGACGGACCATTCGCGTACCGGTGTTCACGACACACCCCTGTCAAGGCACGGCCGCGCACGCGGCCAGGGAGGGATAAGGAGTCGAAGGACGGGAAGGAAATCGGTGGTCAGCCGCCGATCATGGTGTCGACCTGGGTGCCGTCGGCCGCCGCGCCCGTCCAGATCCGGATGTCGGAGATCCGGGAGGGCAGGTAGTGACCCCAGGCGCTCTTCACATAGCCCTTGCCCGCCGCCAGTTCACCCGAGCCGAGGACGGCCGTGTACGGGGTGTCCGTGTCGTTCTGGGTCGAGTCGAGGTACAGGGCGATGGTGCCGGCCTGCGCGTCGTACACCCCGGTGAGCCGGACCCGGCTTCCGACGACCGCCTCACTGTCGGAGTCGACGGCGGTGAATGTGCCATCGGCGCCAAGACGGCCGAACCGCCAGAAACCGACGGGTACTTCGTATGGGTTGTCGTTGTCGTCGAACAGGGTCTTCGTGCCGGTCGTCTCGTACCACAGGCCCCAGGCCGAGCCGTCCGCGGTGCGCTGGCCGAGTACCTGGCCGATGAAGCCGTTGCCCTTGGCGTTCAATGCGGCCTGGTCGAGTTCGACCTCGGTGGTGACGGTGAAGGAGCCGGTGTCGTCGACGACCGGTCCGGTGGTGGTGGCCGCGTCGTCGGTGCCGTCCAGCACGATCGCCTCACCGTCCAGCGCGGCACCGCCGGTCAGCGTCAGCGCCCTGCCGTACCCGGTGAGGGTGTCGGTGAGCGTGGTGCCGCTCGCGCCCTCCGGGTTCCAGGAGGCGACCATCTCGGTGGCCGTCGCGGTGTCGGTGGAGTCCAGGAGCCTGGCTTCTTTTGCGACCCCGGCCGGGGTGAGCGCCTCCTGGAAGACGGCGACCTCGTCGAGACGCCCACGCCAGTACTGCGTGTAGTCGCCGTGGACATAGCTCGCCCGGCCGAACTGCAGCGTCCCGTCAGGGGTCTGCTTCTCCCCACCTGCTGGCACGGCCACCGGGTCGCCCTGCGCGCGTCCGTTGACGTACAGCTGGATGGTCTTCTCGTCGGCGTCGTAGACAGCGGCCACATGGGTCCACACCTTCAGCGGCGGGCCCTCGGAAGAGGCGTTCTTGGTCACGAAGTGCCGCGTGCCGGAGCTGTCGGACCAGTTGAAGCGGAATACCCAGCGCTTGACGCCGGCCGACCAGTAGAGGACGAAGCCGGAGTGGTCGGTGCCGGTCTGCGAGAGGACGGCCCGGTAGGCGGTGTTCTCCGTCAGTAGCGCCCAGGCCGAGACAGTGTACGAGGACTGGGTGTTGACGGCGGCGGAGGCGGTCGCCGCGTATCCCGACTGCCGGGTGGTGTCGGAGGTGTCATTCAGCCACAGCGAGCGGTCGCTGGAGCCCCGGCGGCCCAGCCCGGACCAGCCGGAACCGGTGGTGTAGAGGGTGGCCGGGTGGCGGGTGCCCTGCGTCGTTGCGGAATCGGAGGCGAGCGTCTCGCCGGAGCCGACCGCGCTGTCGTTGAAGTGCCAGCGGCCAGTGGCCCCCTGGCTCTCCTGCACGTTGAACTTCACGCTCGCGATGGCGCCCCAGCGCCCGCTGCCCACGTTGTCCAGCGCACGCACCTGGAGCACCGTGGTACCGGCCAGGTCCGGGGCGATCGCCTTCTTCACTGTCGTACCGGAGATCGTGGAAGACCAAGAGGTGGTGGAGGACAGCTTGTAGCGGTATCCGGCCACCGTGGCAGCGTCGCCGGACGCCGGGGAGAAGGTGAACTCGTCCTTGACGCCCGAGCCGCCGGCCGCGACGCAGGCGTTGGCCGTGCACGGGGTGTAGGTCGTACCGAAGGTGATCACCGGCGCCTTGGGAGCGGTGGTGTCAACCTTGAAGTAACACCAGCCCTTGGTCGTCACGGTGCTGTTCGACTGGAGGTAGTTGGCCCCGCCGTTGTAGTAGGAGCGGGTGAACACGGCCATCCGGTAGGTGCCGCCGTCCGTCAGCGTCACCGGCGAACTCACCGAGACTTTCTGGTTGTCGGCGACATAGCCGGGGCTGACCGGCCGCACCGGCTCCGTGACCACGGACCAGGTTCCGTCACTGGCCTTCTTCTGCACGTAAAAGTGGGCGCGAAGGTTCGCCTCGGACTCTCCGCCGGGGAGTGTCTGCGCGACCGCGGTGAGCGTGGGGGTGGGGTCCGAGAGCACGTCCGGGTCGCTCGCGTCCGTCTCGCACGAGGCGATCTCCCCGGACAGGACACCCGGGCTGGTCGGCGGCGCCGGGACGCCCACGTAGTCGACGTCCAGTACGGCGTCGTCGTCGAACCGCTTCCAGCCATTGGGGTCCGACTCGTTGTACGCCTTCAGCATCAGCGTCAGCCGCGAGAAGTCACCTGCCGCGAAGGCCTTCACGGTGTTGGTGAGGTTCTCGTAGCTTTGGGCCGGGTCGTCGTTGAACTCGATCGGTGCGTCCGGCTGATCAGGGTCGCACATCGTGCCGCGGCCGGCCGACACCGTACGGTCGCCCATGATGTCCCAGTTGCTGGTCGGACCGGGCCACCGCGTCGCCGACGAGATGTTCGGGGTCCGTACCAGCTGCACGGTCGTCTTCTCGCACGACATCGACCAACGCTCCGTCACCCGGAAGGTCGCGTCCAGCACCCGCTTGCCGCGCAGCGCGGTCGGCGCGAACTCGAAGTACATGCGCTGCTTGTAGCCGGAGCCGCAGTAGTAGGCGTAGCCGCCGGTCACGTACGTTCCGCAGTAGCCCACACCCTCGCCGTCGTCGCCGCCGGAGAAGTTGTAGAAGGTGTCGCCGTCCGAGGACAGCAGGGTGCGCTCCGACTCGCCCCAGGAAACGTCCGGATCGACGTACACCGGGTAAACAGTGTCGTCACCGGTCAACAGTTCGGCGTCCGGCACGACGGTGATCGAGTCGGCGTCCGCCTTGACGGGCAGGACGGTGGAGGCGTCGCCGTCGCTGGGACCGGACGCGGGGTCGGGCATGTGGTCGCCATCAGCGGCGATCGGATCGTCCGCCGAGCGGAGCGACATGGTGGACACCCCGGACGGCGCGTCGCCCGCGGAGTCCCACTGGCGGGCGGCGGGGCCGCGGAACACGGCGTTGCCGTTCTCGTCGACGGCGTGCAGTCCTCCCCCGACTCCGTCGCGCAGCGTCAGCCCTTGGGTTCTCACGGGGAAGTCCAGCTGCTTCAGCTCTTCACTCGCTGCGGCCTCGGGCGTCTTGACCACGAGCACTTCCCGGTAGCCCTCCGTGGTCGCGGTCAGCCGCAGGTCCACACCGTGCAGCACCTCCGAGTACACCGCGGAGGCGCCGTCGAGGGTAGGCTCGGGCAGCTCGCCCGGCCAGCCGACCGTCAGCGACTTGTCCTTTTCCGCCACCGTCACCAGGTCGGCGCCGTCGCCGCCGCCGGAAAAGGACAGGTCCGTCACCGCCGCCTTGGGACCGACCGTCCCGTCCGTGCGACGCTCCAGTGCCGAATCCGGGGCGGTCCAGGTGCCGTCCGCCTGACGGACGCGCACCGGCACGGTGGACATGCTGAGCGAAAAGGTGGTGCCGTCCGGGTTGGCGTAGGTCGTCGTGTACTCGGTGCGCTCCTCGGTGATTTCGACGCGCTCACCGGTCTCGACAGCCTTCTGTGCGGCCTTTTCCGCGGCGGACAGATTTTCCGTTCCGTCGCCGGGGACCGAATCAGCGCGCGCCGCCGGCGCAGCGGCCGTCACCCCCAGCGCCGGGACTCCGGCCAGCACAGTCATGGACATCAGGAAAACGGTGGAACGTCTCAAGCACGCTTTTAGAACGTTGAATTGATTACCTGTCACCCCAGACAAAACCGCCCCCACATCCCCCGAGTTCTCAGAGTAGGACGCCAGTTCTATCCATGTTGATCGAACACGGTCAAGATTTAATTTTTAAACACGTCAGTCGCAGTCAATCGACTGCACTGATGGGAAATCGGAGGTAAACAAGGGCTCAACGAATTGGGCAGCGGATGCAAGGGTCATACAAGCGAGACCGACCGCCCTCGCGCTGCGCAACCCGCCCCCGCCGCCCCGGTCGGACAGCTCCCAGGCCCTGGACAAACGCTGAGGTTAGGCTAACCTACCTTCGAATTGTCCGGCGGGCCTCCCGCCCTGTTCGAAAGCAGCCACACTCATGTCCAACGCCCGTGCCACCCACCTCACCCGCCGCGGCGTCCTCGCCGCCGGTGGTGCCCTCGGCCTCGGTGCCGTGCTCGTAGCCTGCGGCGACGAAGACACGAAAAGCGGCGGCTCGGACGCGAAGGCCTCCGCCAAGGCCTCCGGCCCCTGGACGTTCAAGGACGACCGCGGCGAGACGGTGAAGCTGGACCAGGTCCCCACCAACATCGCGGCCTTCGTCGGCGTCGCCGCCGCCCTCCACGACTACGGCATCGAGGTCAAGGGTGTCTTCGGCCCGACCACGACGCAGGACGGCAAGGCCGACGTCCAGGCGGGCGACATGGACGTCAGCAAGCTGACCGTCTTCGGCAACGTCTGGGACCAGTTCAACGTCGAGAAGTACGCCGCCTTCCAGCCGGACGTCCTCATCTCCACCACCTTCGACAGCGCGGGCACCCTCTGGTACGTCCCCGAGGCGTCCAAGGACAAGATCGCAAAGCTCGCCCCGAGCGTGGCCCTCTCCGTCTACGACCGGCAGCTGACCGCGCCGCTGCAGCGCATGTGGGCGCTGGCCGAGTCGCTGGGCGCGGACATGAAGGCCGACAAGGTCCTCAAGGCCAAGCAGGAGTTCGAGACCGCCGCCGAGCGGCTGCGCAAGGCCGCCAAGGCCCGCCCGGAGATCAAGGTGATGGCCGGTTCGGCGAGCCAGGAGATCTTCTACGTCTCCGGCACCAACCTCTCCATCGACCTGGAGTACTTCAAGTCCCTCGGCGTGAACTTCGTCGAGCCGCCGGAGAAGGCCAAGGCCGAGGGCGGCGGCTGGTTCGAGAGCCTGAGCTGGGAGAACGTCGACAAGTACCCGGCCGACATCATCATGATGGACGACCGTTCCTCGACGATCCAGCCGGCCGACATCACCGAGGGCACGTGGAAGAAGCTGCCCGCCGTGAAGGCCGGTCAGGTCATCCCGCGTTCGCCCGAGCCGATCCTGTCCTACGCCAAGTGCACGCCGCTGCTCACGTCGCTGGCCGAGGCCATCGAGAAGGCCAAGAAGGTCAGCTGACCGGCGCGCTCGCGCCCGCCGGAGACAAACGCCTCCCTGACGTCACATCAGGAGCCATCATGACGACGGCCGTAGCCGCCCCGTTCCGTTTCTTCTCCCTCCAGGTCGTACGGACGAGGCGGCTGGGGCCGTCTCTGGTCCGGGTCACCTTCGCCGGGCCCGACCTCGCCGCCTTCCACTCCCTCGGACGTGACCAGTCCCTGTCGCTGTTCCTGCCGCACCCCGGTCAGAGCGAGCCGCGGGTTCCCGTCGAACTCGGCGACAGGTGGTGGCAGGGCTGGCGTGACCTCCCGGACGACGTACGGGCCGTGATGCGCTCGTACACGCTCCGGGCGCTGCGCCGCGAGCCGGACGAGATCGACATCGACTTCGTCCTGCACGGCGTCGAGCCCGGCGCCGCCGTCCCGGCGGGGCCCGCCTCCCGCTGGGCCTCCCGTGCCGCCGCCGGGGACCGGGTGCTGCTGCTCGGCCCGGCGATCGCCGACAACCGGGCGATCCGGTTCCGGCCGCCGCAGGACACCGACCTGGTGGTCGTCTGGGGCGACGAGACCGCCCTGCCGGCCGTCTCGGCCATCCTGGAGTCGCTGCCCGCCGGCCTGCCCGCCCGCGTCTGGCTGGAGGTGCACGACGCCGGGACCATCCAGGACCTGGCGACCGAGGCCGACGCCGACGTCACCTGGCTGGTCCAGGACCCGAGCCGCGCCGAGGCCTCCCCCATGGGCCTCGGCGCCCTCCGCGCCGCCCAACTGCCGCCCGCCGAGCACCCGTACGTCTGGATCGCGGGCGAGTCGTCCTGCGTGAAGGAGCTGCGCCGGCACTTCGTCGGCGAGCGCGGCATCGACCGCCGCCGGGTCACCTTCGTCGGCTATTGGCGACAGGGGCTCACCGAGGAGCAGTTGCGCGAGCAGGGCGAGTAACTGCCGCTTGCACGAGGGCCGTTCACAGTGACGGCTGTCACGGATCGAGTCGCACTTCACCCAGTTACTTAGGTTAGGCTAACCTAATAAAGACGCGGCCTTCACCGTCCCGCAACGGACCGTCCCCACCGGAGGACCCCCACATGCGCTCGCACCTGCTCAATGACACGACAGCGGAGCACTACCGCCGCTCCGTGACCGATGGAGTAGAGCGGGTGGCGGCGAAACTCGCCACCACCGACCGTCCGTTCACGGGCGTCACCGTCGATGCCCTGGCCCCCCGTATCGAGCGGATCGACCTCGACCAGCCGTTGCACGACACCGCCGCCGTCCTGGACGAGCTGGAGGACGTCTACCTCCGGGACGCGATCTACTTCCACCACCCCCGCTACCTCGCCCACCTCAACTGCCCGGTCGTCATCCCCGCCGTGCTCGGCGAGGCGATCCTCTCCGCCGTCAACTCCTCCCTCGACACCTGGGACCAGTCGGCCGGCGGCACCCTGATCGAACGCAAGCTCATCGACTGGACCGCCCGGCGCATCGGCCTCGGCCCCGCGGCCGACGGCGTGTTCACCTCCGGCGGCACCCAGTCCAACCTCCAGGCGCTGCTGCTCGCCCGCGAGGAGGCCAAGAGCGAGGACCTCGCCACACTGCGCATCTTCGCCTCCGAGGTCAGCCACTTCAGTGTGAAGAAGTCGGCGAAACTGCTCGGCCTCGGACAGGACGCCGTCGTGTCCGTCCCCGTCGACCACGACAAGCGCATGCAGACGGTCGCGCTCGCCCGCGAGCTGGAGCGCTGCGCGCAGGACGGCCTGATTCCCATGGCCGTGGTCGCCACGGCCGGCAGCACCGACTTCGGCTCCATCGACCCGCTGCCCGAGATCGCCGAGCTGTGCGGCCGGCACGACACCTGGATGCACGTCGACGCCGCCTACGGCTGCGGACTGCTCGCCTCGCCGAGGCGCCGGGCCCTGCTGAACGGCATCGAGCGTGCCGACTCGGTCACCGTCGACTACCACAAGTCCTTCTTCCAGCCGGTCAGTTCGTCGGCCGTGCTGGTGCGCGACGCCTCCACCCTGCGCCACGCCACCTACCACGCGGAGTACCTCAACCCCCGCCGTATGGTGCAGGAACGTATTCCCAACCAGGTGGACAAGTCCCTCCAGACCACCCGCCGCTTCGACGCCCTGAAGCTCTGGATGACCCTGCGCGTCATGGGCGCCGACGGCATCGGACAGCTCTTCGACGAGGTGTGCGACCTGGCCCAGGAGGGCTGGGAACTGCTCGCCGCCGACCCGCGCTACGACGTCGTGGTCGAGCCCGCCCTGTCCACCCTGGTCTTCCGCTACATCCCGGCGGCCGTCACCGACCCGGCGGAGATCGACGGCGCCAACCTCCATGCCCGCAAGGCCCTGTTCGCCTCCGGCGAGGCCGTCGTCGCGGGCACCAAGGTGGGCGGCCGCCACTACCTGAAGTTCACCCTGCTCAACCCCGAGACCAAGGCGTCCGACATCGCCGCCGTCCTCGACCTGATCGCCGGCCATGCCGAGCAGTACCTGGGAGAATCCCTTGACCGCGCTTCCTGACACCACGAACACGACCTACGACTTCGTGGGGATCGGGCTCGGCCCCTTCAACCTCGGCCTGGCCTGCCTGACCGAGCCCATCGCCGAACTCGACGGCGTCTTCCTGGAGTCCAAGCCGGACTTCGAGTGGCACGCGGGCATGTTCCTGGACGGCGCCCACCTCCAGACGCCGTTCATGTCGGACCTGGTCACGCTCGCCGACCCGACCTCGCCGTACTCCTTCCTCAACTATCTGAAGGAGAAGGGCCGGCTGTACTCGTTCTACATCCGCGAGAACTTCTACCCGCTGCGGGTCGAGTACGACGACTACTGCCGCTGGGCCGCGAGCAACCTGAGCAGCGTCCGCTTCGGCACGACCGTCACCGAGGTGACGTACGAGGACGAGCTGTACGTCGTGCGCACCGAGGCCGGAGACGTCTTCCGCGGCCGGCACCTGGTCCTCGGCACCGGCACCCCGCCCTACGTGCCGGACGCCTGCCGCGGCCTCGGCGGCGACTTCCTGCACAACTCGCGCTACGTCCACCACAAGGCGGAGCTGCAGCGCAAGGAGTCGATCACGCTGGTCGGCAGCGGCCAGTCGGCCGCCGAGATCTACTACGACCTGCTCGGCGAGATCGACGTGCACGGCTACCAGCTGAACTGGGTGACGCGCTCGCCGCGGTTCTTCCCGCTGGAGTACACCAAGCTCACGCTGGAGATGACCTCCCCGGAGTACGTCGACTACTACCGGGAGCTGCCGGAGGCCACCCGCTACCGCCTCACCGCGGAGCAGAAAGGCCTGTTCAAGGGCATCGACGGGGACCTCATCAACGAGATATTCGACCTGCTCTACCAGAAGAACCTCGGCGGGCCGGTCCCCACCCGGCTGCTCACCAACTCGGCGCTCACCAGCGCGCGGTACGAGAACGGCACGTACACGCTGGGCTTCCGCCAGGAGGAGCAGGAGAAGGACTTCGAGCTCAGCTCCCAGGGGCTGGTGCTCGCCACCGGCTACAAGTACGTCGAGCCCGAGTTCCTGAAGCCGGTCCGCGACCGCCTGCGCTACGACTCCCAGGGCAACTTCGACGTCGCCCGCAACTACTCCGTCGACGTCACCGGCAGAGGCGTCTTCCTCCAGAACGCCGGCGTCCACACCCACAGCATCACCTCGCCCGACCTGGGCATGGGCGCGTACCGGAACTCGTACATCATCCGTGAGCTGCTCGGCGGCGAGTACTACCCGGTCGAGAAGTCCATCGCCTTCCAGGAGTTCGCCGTATGAGCATCGGTACGTTCACGATCCGCCCCCTCGAGCCCCTGCAGGACGCCGAGCTGCTGCACGGCTGGGTGACCCACCCCAAGGCGGCCTTCTGGATGATGCAGGACGCCAGGCTCCAGGACGTCGAGCGCGAGTACATGCGGATCGCGGCCGACGAGCACCACCACGCCTACCTCGGCCTGCACGGCGGCGAACCGGCCTTCCTCATGGAGAAGTACGACCCCCGGTACGTGGAACTGGTGGGCCTGTACGACCCCGAGCCCGGTGACGTCGGCATGCACTTCCTGGTCGCGCCGACCGACCGGCCGATCCACGGCTTCACCAAAGCCGTGATCACCGCCGTGATGGACGAGCTGTTCGCCGACCCGCAGACCCGGCGGGTCGTGGTGGAGCCCGACGTGGGCAACAAGGCGGTGCACGCGCTCAACGAGGCCGTCGGCTTCGTCCCCGTACGTGAGATCGACAAGCCGGAGAAGCGCGCGCTGCTGAGCTTCTGCACGCGCGCACAGTTCCTGGCCGCCCGAGGAGCAACCGCATGAGCCTGTCCGACGCCGTGGCGCATCTCTCCCCCCACCGATGGGCGCGGGCCAACCGCCTCCTGATCCGCAAGGCACTGGCCGAGTTCGCCCACGAACGGCTGGTCACGCCCGAGAAGGACGGCGATCAGTACGTCGTCCGCAGCGACGACGGCCTGACCCGGTACACCTTCACGGCCGTGACCCGGGCCCTCGACCACTGGCAGATCGACGCCGACTCCATCACCCGGCACCGCGACGGCGGCGAACTGCCGCTGGCGGCGCTGGACTTCTTCATCGAGCTCAGGCAGGCGCTCGACCTGAGCGACGAGATCCTCCCGGTGTACCTGGAGGAGATCTCCTCCACGCTCTCCGGCACCTGCTACAAGCTGACCAAGCCGCAGGTCCCGGTCGCCGAGCTGCTGACGAGCGGTTTCCAGGCCATCGAGACCGGTATGACCGAGGGTCACCCCTGCTTCGTCGCCAACAACGGCCGGCTCGGCTTCGGGATCCACGAGTACCTGTCGTACGCGCCGGAGACCGCGAGCCCGGTCCGGCTGGTGTGGCTGGCCGCGCACCGCTCGCGCGCCGCCTTCACGGCGGGGGTCGGCATCGAGTACGAGTCGTTCCTGAGGGACGAGCTCGGCGCGGAGACGGTCGAGCGGTTCCGCGAGCGGCTCACGGACCTGGGCCTCGACCCCGCCGACTACCTCTTCATCCCGGTCCACCCCTGGCAGTGGTGGAACAAGCTCGCGGTCACCTTCGCCGCCGAGGTCGCCCGGCAGCACCTCGTCTGCCTCGGCGAGGGCGACGACGAGTACCTGGCGCAGCAGTCCATCCGCACCTTCTTCAACACCAGCCACCCCGAGAAGCACTACGTGAAGACGGCCCTGTCCGTCATCAACATGGGCTTCATGCGCGGGCTGTCGGCCGCCTACATGGAGGCCACCCCGGCGATCAACGACTGGCTCGCCCAGCTGATCGAGAACGACCCGGTGCTGAAGGCGACGGGCCTGACGATCATCCGTGAGCGCGCGGCGGTCGGTTACCGGCACCTGGAGTACGAGCGGGCGACGGACCGCTACTCGCCGTACCGCAAGATGCTGGCCGCGCTGTGGCGGGAGAGCCCGGTGGCCTCGCTCCGGGAGGGCGAGTCGCTCGCCACGATGGCGTCGCTGCTGCACGTCGACCACGAGGGCCGGGGTTTCGCGGCGGCGCTGATCGAGCGGTCGGGTCTGGCGCCGAAGGAGTGGCTGCGCCGCTACCTGCGGGCCTACTACACCCCGCTGCTGCACAGCTTCTACGCCTACGACCTGGTGTTCATGCCGCACGGCGAGAACGTCGTCCTGGTCCTGAAGGACGGCGCCGTCGAACGCGCGGTCTTCAAGGACATCGCCGAGGAGATCGCGGTCATGGACCCGGACGCGGTGCTGCCGCCGACGGTGGAGCGGGTGCGCGTCGACGTTCCCGAGGACACCAAGCTCCTGTCCATCTTCACCGACGTCTTCGACTGCTTCTTCCGCTTCCTCGCCGCGCACCTCGCCACCGAGGGGGTCCTGGAGGAGGACGACTTCTGGCGGACCGTCGCGGACGTCACCCGTGAGTACCAGGAGTCGATGCCCGAACTCGCCGACAAGTTCCGGCAGTACGACATGTTCGCGCCCGAGTTCGCGCTGTCCTGCCTGAACCGGCTCCAGCTGCGCAACAACCAGCAGATGGTGGATCTGGCCGACCCGGCGGGCGCGCTCCAGCTGATCGGCACCCTGAAGAACCCGATCGCCGGGTTCTGACACGGAACGGACGGGCACCCCGGAGTACGGTCCTCCGGGGTGCCCGTCGTCATGTCACGCCGGGTGGACCGGCGCACCCGAGGGGCGTGGGGCTGTTGTCGATATGCGGCTCCGCCGCGTGGGCGCGACCAGCCCCCACCGGACCCGCGGCCGAATCACCACCCCTACTCCGCGGGCCAGGGCACCTGCGGCGACCGGTAATACCCGATCCCCAGCGCATCCCACCGCGGCCCCTGCGCAGCAAGCCGCTCGCTATAGTCCGCCCATTCGTGCGTGGACGCCGGCGACCACCCCAACTCCGCGACCCCCGGCAGCCGAGGGAACGCCATGTACTCGATGTGGGCCGAGTTCTCGAGGGTCTCGCTCCACAGCGGCGCCTCCACACCCCGGACCGCCGACGCCGGCGCGCCCGGCAGATAGGCGCCCGGGTCCCAGTCGTAGGACCGCCGGACGTCGACGTATCCGGCCCAGGACAGTCCCAGCGGGGTGCTCGCGTCGTACTTCATATCGAGATAGATCCGGTCGGCCGGTGAGAGGATCAGCCCGGTGCCGTTGCGCGCGGCCGCCGCCACCTGTTCCTTCTCCGCCGCACTGGTGCCGTCCAGCCCCCAGTACTGCGCGAGCGCGCCCTCGGCCGGGGCCGCCCCGGTCAGCTGGTGCCAGCCGACGACCGTCTTGCCGTACTTCGCGACGACCGGCTGCACCCGCTCCATGAACGTCACGTAGTCGGCGTGGCTGGTGGAGTGCGCCTCGTCACCGCCGATGTGCAGGTACCGCCCGGGGGTGAGCGCCGCGATCTCCCGCACCACGTCGTCGACGAAGTCGTACGTGATCTCCTTGGGCACGCACAGCGAGCTGAAGCCGACCGCGGTGCCGGTGTAGAGCGGGGGCGCGACGCCGTCGCAGTTCAGTTCGGCGTACGAGGCGAGGGCCGCGTTGGTGTGTCCGGGCATGTCGATCTCGGGGACGACCTCCAGGTGCCGGGAGGCCGCGTAGCGGACGATCTCCCGGTAGTCGGCCTTGGTGTAGTGGCCGCCGGGGCCGCCGCCGACCTCGGTCGAGCCGCCGTACGTCGCCAGGCGCGGCCAGGAGTCGACGGCGATGCGCCAGCCCTGGTCGTCGCTGAGGTGCAGATGCAGCTTGTTGAACTTGTAGAGCGCCAACTGGTCGATGTAGCGCTTGACCTCGCCGACGGTGAAGAAGTGCCGGGAGACGTCGAGCATGGCGCCCCGCCATCCGTAGCGCGGGATGTCCTCGATGGTGCCGCCCGCGACCAGCCAGGGGCCGGGCTGTACGGAGTCCCGCTCGACGGACGCCGGGAGGAGCTGGCGCAGGGTCTGCACGCCGTGGAAGAGGCCGGCGGGGCGGGCGGCGGTGATGGTGACGCCGCCGCGGTGGCTGTCGAGGCGGTAGCCCTCCGCGCCGTACGGGCCCTTGGCGAGCCGCAGCCGGATTCCTCCGTCGCCCTGGGTGGAGACGGGCAGGCGGTAGCCGGTCGACGGGCGCAGCACGTCCGCGAGATAGCCGCCGACGTGGCGGGCCGCGGCCAGGTCGTCGACCCGGATGCGGGTCCGCTCGGTGATCCGGTACGGCGATCCGCCGGCCCGCACGGAGGCGGGGGCCGGTATCACGTCGTCGAGCGTGGTCGGGGTCGCGGTGTCGGTCCGGGCTGCCGGCGCCGCCGCGGTGAGGGAGGCGCCCACCGACGTCACGAGCAGCAGGGAAGCCAGAAGGCGAAGCGTTCTGTGGTGCGGTGTGCGGTGCTGTCTCACAAACGGTCCCTTCCTGGAGCTCCAACAGGTATGGACCACTCTCTCGCGAGACCGGTGGAACAATCCCTCGCATGGCGGAAATCATCCAGAAGGACGGCACGTGGGTCTTCGACGGCGACGCCCTGCGGCTGACTCCCGGACGGGACAAGAGCGTCGGCCTGCTGCGCAAGGCTCTGGGTGAACTGGTCGTGCCGCTGCGGGCGTTGGCGGGCATCTCGTTCGAGCAGGGTCGCAGGTCGGGGCGGCTGAGGCTCAGGCTGCGCGACGGCGCCGACCCGTTGCTGCACGCGACCGGCGGCCGGCTCGGCGAACCCCACGACCCCTACCAGCTCGTCGTCGAGCCCGACCGCTACGGCGTCGCCGAGTACGTCGTGGACGAGGTGCGGCGCGCCCTGATGCTGGATCAGGTACCCCCCGGCCCGGTCGCCGCGTACCTGCTGCCCGGCCCGTCCGTCCCGGTGTCGGCCGCCGCCGGGGACGGCACGGCGAGCTTCGACGGCGAACAGGTCCGCCTGGAGTGGAACTGGAAGACGGAGGACGCCAAGTCCTCCGCCGGCCCCCGCACGCTGGCCGTCGGCGACATCGCGGCCGTGGAGTGGCATCCGGCGGCGGGCCTGGAGAACGGCTATCTGCGTTTCACCGTGCGCAACGCCCCGACCAAGGCCCCGCCGAAGTACGACCCCAACGCGGTCGAGCTGTGGGGGTTCCGGAAGGACCCGCTGATGGCCCTGGTCGCCGCCGCCGTCCAGGCCCGCCTCCCGCACCCGGCGGCCCCCGGCCCGGCCGCCGCCCCGGAGGCCGCCACCCTGGGCGCCTCCGCCCCGCAGGCGTCCCTCCCGGGCACCTCCGCGCGGGAGCCGGAGCCCGCCGCGTCCGCGCGCGAGGACGACCACGACGCACTGCTCCGGCGGCTGCGCGAGCTCGGCGAGCTGCACCACGCCGGCGTACTGACCGACGAGGAGTTCACCCTGGCCAAGCAGGCGATCCTGAAACGGATGTAGCGCCCCGGGGCCTACGTGGCCCGGCGGGTCACCGTGAAGTGGTCGACCTCCTCGCCCGTCTCGGCGATCCCCCGCACCTTCAGCGTGGCCGGCCGTCCCTTGGGCGCGGGGTGCACGTCGACGCGCAGGAACGAGTAGTCGAGGCAGCGCACCCGCGACCACTCCACGGTCTCGTCCCGCTTCCCGCCCTCGACGCACACGAACGAGGTCACGCCGTGACGTACACCACGCCGTCGGTCTCCGGGTACGCCGTGCCGCCGATCGGCAGCCGCTGGCGACCTGCCCCGCCTTGATGACGTCGGTGCGCTCGTGGACGCGGTTGTGCCCGTTGATCACCAGGTCGACGGTGTACTTCTCGAACAGCGGCACCCACTCCGAAGCACCCCCGCATACCCTGCCCGAAATCGGGCAGGGATGTTGCGAAAGCGCCGCCGGTACCCCAGGATCTACCGGGTGCACGACGAACTCGTAGATCATCTGACGCGCTCCACGGCCCTCAACCGGGGCGAGGCGCTGCGCGTGATCCAGGACGTGCTCGCCTACTTCGACGAGACGACCGAGGAGTTCGTCCGTCGCCGCCACCGCGAGCTCCAGGCCCAGGGCCTGGTGAACGCGACGATCTTCGAGCAGATCGCGGCGGACCTGACCTACCGGGCGGTGGCACCACCCGAGCTCACGCTCAGGCAGCTGCGCCGCATCGTCTACGGCTGAGGAATACATATATATGTGCGGAATCGTCGGATACATCGGCAAGCGCGACGTCGCCCCGCTGCTCCTGGAAGGCCTGCAGCGCCTGGAGTACCGCGGCTACGACTCGGCCGGCATCGTGGTCACCTCCCCCAAGGCCGCCGGCCTGAAGACGGTCAAGGCCAAGGGCCGGGTGCGTGACCTCGAGGCCAAGGTCCCGGCGCGCTTCAAGGGCACCACCGGCATCGCCCACACCCGCTGGGCCACCCATGGCGCCCCGTCCGACGTCAATGCCCACCCGCACCTCGACGCCGAGGGCAAGGTCGCCGTAGTCCACAACGGCATCATCGACAACGCCTCCGACCTGCGCCGCAAACTGGAGGCGGACGGCGTCGAGTTCCTCTCCGAGACCGACACCGAGGTCCTCGTCCACCTGATCGCGCGCTCGCAGGCCGAGAAGCTGGAGGACAAGGTCCGCGAGACGCTGCGCCAGATCGAGGGCACCTACGGCATCGCGGTGCTGCACGCCGACTTCCCCGACCGGATCGTCGTCGCCCGCAACGGCTCCCCGGTCGTCCTCGGCGTAGGCGAGAAGGAGATGTTCGTCGCCTCGGACATCGCCGCGCTGGTCACCCACACCCGGCAGATCGTCACCCTCGACGACGGCGAGATGGCCACCCTCAAGGCCGACGACTTCCGCACCTACACCACCGAGGGCACCCGCACCACGTCCGAGCCGACCACCGTCGAGTGGGAGGCCGCCTCCTACGACATGGGCGTCCACGACACCTACATGCACAAGGAGATCCACGAGCAGGCCGAGGCCGTGGACCGCGTCCTGCGCGGCCGGATCGACGACCGCTTCTCCACCGTGCACCTGGGCGGCCTGAACCTCGACGCCCGCGAGGCGCGCCGGATCCGCCGCGTGAAGATCCTCGGCTGCGGCACCTCGTACCACGCGGGCCAGATCGGCGCCCAGATGATCGAGGAACTGGCCCGCATCCCCGCCGACGCCGAGCCCGCCTCCGAGTTCCGCTACCGCAACGCGGTCGTCGACCCCGACACCCTGTACATCGCGGTCTCCCAGTCCGGTGAGACCTACGACGTCCTCGCGGCCGTGCAGGAGCTGAAGCGCAAGGGCGCCCGGGTGCTGGGCATCGTGAACGTCGTCGGCTCGGCGATCGCCCGCGAGGCCGACGGCGGCATCTACGTGCACGCCGGCCCCGAGGTCTGCGTGGTCTCCACGAAGTGCTTCACCAACACCTGCGTGGCCTTCGCGCTGCTCGCCCTGCACCTCGGCCGCACCCGCGACCTCTCGGTCCGCGACGGCAAGCGGATCATCGAGGGCCTGCGCAAGCTGCCCACGCAGATCGCGGAGATCATGAAGCAGGAGGAGGAGATCGAGGAGCTGGCCAAGGCGTACGCCGACGCGCGCTCGATGCTCTTCATCGGACGCGTCCGCGGCTACCCGGTCGCCCGCGAGGCCTCCCTCAAGCTCAAGGAGGTCTCCTACATCCACGCCGAGGCCTACCCCGCCTCCGAGCTGAAGCACGGCCCCCTGGCCCTGATCGAGCCCGCCCTGCCGACCGTCGCCATCGTCCCCGACGACGACCTGCTGGAGAAGAACCGCGCCGCGATGGAGGAGATCAAGGCCCGCAGCGGCAAGATCCTCGCGGTGGCGCACCAGGAGCAGGAGAAGGCGGACCAGACGATCGTGGTGCCGAAGAACGAGGACGAGCTGGACCCGATCCTGATGGGCATCCCGCTCCAACTCCTCGCCTACCACACGGCGCTGGCCCTCGGCCGGGACATCGACAAGCCCCGCAACCTCGCCAAGTCGGTGACGGTGGAGTAGGGCCCCGCCCCCACAAGAGGACGGACCCCCACGTGTCGCCACCAGACACAGGGGGTCCGTCTCATGTGCCGGGAAGCCGCCCAACTCCCCGGCCCGCGCCGCTAACCGGCGGCCGTCACCCCCCGGCCCGCGGCGCGTCGCGGAAGTGCCGTCGGCCAGTGCGCCAGCGCCGCGGTCGCCGTGTACCAGGCCACCGCCCCGGAGGCGACGGCGAACCAGCCACCCGCCTTGCCCAGGGCCCCGCTGTCGGCGAACTGCCCGATGGCGAGCAGCAGCAGGGCGACGAAGAACAGCCCGTACATGGCCTGCCCGAGCGTGTCGCCCCCGGCGAGCGTGAGGGAGAGGACGACCAGGGCGAACAGCAGCAGGAACAGCCCCGCGGCGTTGGCGGAGACGTCGGGCGAGACCGCCCACGTGAACCAGAGCGCGCCGAGCGCGGCGAACGCGGTCCCCGTCCCGGCGTCGCCCTCCCGGAACGCGAGCAGTCCGGCGACGAACAGCGCTACGCCGCCTACGTAGTGAGCCAGTGTCACGGCGTCCGCCGCCGTCACTCCGTCGATGAGCCCGGTGTACCCGAGGCCGACGGCCAGCAGGGTCACACCGAGTGCGAGTCGGCCGACGATCGTGGTGGTGCTTCCCGCAGAGACGACGTTGTCCACGGCGGGCTCCCTTCATGCCTGTGCAGTTGTGCGGTGACCGATATATGCCCTTCACAAGGGCACAAACACATCTACGCGCGAGGAGATTCGGTCTGCGCACAAAGGGAGTCGGCCCTGCCCACGGTGCATCTCACCTGGGCCAACGGGGAGTTACGGAATCACAACGACCGGGCGCTTGGCGCGCTTGGCGAGGCGCCCCGCGACCGAGCCGAAAATGCGCCCCACGATGCCGTGCGTGGAGCCGACGACGATGGCGTCCGCCTCGTACTCCCGCCCGACCTCTTCGAGTTCGTGGCAGATGTCGCCGCCGCGCTCGACCAGGATCCAGGGCACCTCGGTCAGGTAGTCCGCGCAGGCCAGCTCCAGACCGAGGACCTCGGTGCGGTGGTCCGGCACGTCGACGAAAACGGGCGGCTCGCACCCGGCCCACACGGTGGTGGGCAGCCGGTTGGCCACATGGACGATGATCAGGCCCGAGCCGGAACGCTGGGCCATCCCGATCGCGTACGCCAGGGCACGCTCACTGGAGGTCGAGCCGTCGAAGCCGACGACGACGCCGTGCTTGAAGGCGGGGTCGCACGCGTGGCGTGGCTCTTCCGCCGCCCGGGGATCGGCCGCCGTCGGGTCGGCGACCGGCCGCTTGCGGTCCGCTGGTTCGAAGAATTCGTGACCGGCCATGGCTGTCTCGGCGTTGTGATCCTTGATCGGGTGGGACGACAGTGTGCGGCGGAGCTGTGTCCGGGAATCATCTTCCCAACCCCATACCCCCAAGGGTACGGCGGCACGCCTCCTTAGCCCAGATCCCGCTCACGTCGGCGGCGGGTTCCAGGGAGCATGCACGAGGGGGCGCCCGTAACGCAATGGTTGCTGCCACGTACAGGCGGTTCGCACAGGATTCACTTGCGCCGCCGGCCCACCCGTGACCCGGCAGTGACCGACCGGTCCGGCAGGCGTTGATCACCGTGAACCGCCACCCCAGGGAGCCACGCGATGCCCGCACCCCGCCCGAACCCCGAGACGCGTCCCGGGACCGCGTCCGGTCCGGACGCGGTGACCGACGTGGTGCGCTGGGCC
Source organism: Streptomyces chromofuscus (assembly GCF_015160875.1). NCBI lineage: Bacteria > Bacillati > Actinomycetota > Actinomycetes > Kitasatosporales > Streptomycetaceae > Streptomyces > Streptomyces chromofuscus. The sequence continues at coordinate 3,052,041 of NZ_CP063374.1, forward strand.
GCCTTCTGCTGCCTCCTCGTCCCGGTGATCCTGCTGTGGTGCGGCAGCTCCCTGGCGGGCGCCACGGGCACCGCCGTCGGCCTCGCGGCCGTCACCGCGGTCTGCCGGGCGCTGCTGCGCGGGTCCGAGCGCGGCGCCGCCCGGCTGCGGGCCGCGGAGGGCGCTCCGCACCGGGGCCGGCATCAGCGGAGCGGTTCGGGGGCACACAGGGGTGGGCGGCGCCCGGGCGGACATACACCGGTCGGCTGACCGGTTTCCGCGCACGCACCCGTATCTTTTCAGCCAACTTCTGATGTGCGTGCATCAGCGCCTCCTGACACCCCCCAACCCCCGTTCGACCTGCACGGAAAGGGCCTCAGAGGGCTCGCGCACCCTACGTGGATTGGCCACTGCCACGAGGCGCACTTCCCTGCGCGGCCCGCTGGTGCAACGCTTCGTGATCGAATGCTTCACGCCAAGTTGCCAAGTCGACAATGTGCCGGGTGGCGAACTGGCCACGCCGGCACAACGCGACACAGTAGATTCGATCTTGACTGTCTACGGCGGGGGACTCGTGCAGGACCGAGGGGAAACGTGCAGGAGCGACACAACCGAGGAGCCGCGACCACCAAGGGGGGCTTAGCAGTATGAGCCACGACTCCACTGCCGCGCCGGACGCCGCGGCCCGGAAACTGTCCGGGCGCCGCCGTAAGGAGATCGTCGCGGTGCTGCTGTTCAGCGGCGGCCCCATCTTCGAGAGTTCCATACCGCTGTCGGTGTTCGGGATCGACCGCCAGGACGCCGGCGTACCGCGCTACCGACTGCTGGTGTGCGCGGGTGAGGAAGGCCCCCTGCGGACCACAGGGGGCCTGGAACTGACCGCGCCGCACGGCCTGGAGGCGATCGCCCGCGCGGGCACGGTGGTCGTGCCCGCCTGGCGGTCGATCACCTCGCCGCCGCCGGAGGACGCGCTCGACGCGCTGCGCCGGGCGCACGAGGAGGGCGCCCGCATCGTGGGCCTGTGCACGGGGGCGTTCGTCCTCGCGGCGGCCGGCCTGCTCGACGGCCGCCCGGCCACCACGCACTGGATGTACGCGCCGACGCTGGCGAAGCGCTACCCGTCGGTCCACGTGGACCCGCGGGAGCTGTTCGTCGACGACGGGGACGTGCTGACGTCCGCGGGCACCGCGGCCGGAATCGATCTCTGTCTGCACATCGTGCGGACGGACCACGGCAACGAGGCGGCCGGTGCGCTGGCCCGCCGATTGGTGGTCCCGCCGCGCCGCACCGGCGGGCAGGAGCGCTACCTCGATCGGTCTTTACCCGAGGAGATCGGCGCCGACCCGCTCGCCGAGGTCGTCGCCTGGGCGCTGGAGCACCTCCACGAGCAGTTCGACGTGGAGACGCTCGCGGCACGGGCGTACATGAGCCGTCGCACGTTCGACCGCCGCTTCCGCTCGCTGACGGGCAGCGCGCCCCTGCAGTGGCTGATCACCCAGCGGGTGCTCCAGGCGCAGCGCCTGCTGGAGACGTCGGACTACTCGGTGGACGAGGTGGCGGGCCGCTGCGGCTTCCGTTCGCCGGTCGCGCTGCGCGGCCACTTCCGCCGCCAGCTGGGCTCGTCCCCGGCCGCGTACCGGGCGGCGTACCGGGCGCGCCGCCCGCAGTCCGAGCGCGCGACGGACGGCGACGGCCCGGCGAGCACGCCCGCGCCGATGACCGGCCCGCCCCCGCAGGCAGGCCCCCCGCCCGCCCCGCTGCACCCGGACGGCCCGGTGCCGATCCAGGCCCGCCGCACGGCGAGCGCGGTCGGCTCCTCGTCGCTGCCGGGCGACCACGCCCGGGAGGCGTACGCCCGCGCGAGCCTGCCGGGGCAGCGCAGCGGAGCGTGAGGGCCGGGACGTGTGACGGGGTCCACAGGGGGGCGACCCGCCCCTGTGGGCCCCGCGACCGTCCCCGCACGGTCTCCGCACGTACGCGGCACACCTCACATGTGCATGTCGGCCGTAGGGTGGACGCATGAACGATCGCATGGTGTGGATCGACTGCGAGATGACCGGCCTCTCGCTGTCCGACGACGCGCTCATCGAGGTGGCCGCCCTCGTCACCGACTCCGAGCTGAACGTGCTCGGCGAGGGTGTGGACATCGTCATCCGTCCGCCGGACCGGGCGCTGGAGACGATGCCGGAGGTGGTGCGTCAGATGCACACGGCGTCCGGTCTGCTCGCGGAGCTGCCGAACGGCACGACCCTCGCGGACGCCGAGGAGCAGGTCCTGGCGTACGTACGCGAGCACGTCAAGGAACCCGGCAAGGCCCCGCTGTGCGGCAACTCCGTCAGCACCGACCGCGGCTTCCTGCTGCGCGACATGCCGACCCTGGAGGACTACCTCCACTACCGGATCGTCGACGTCTCCAGCATCAAGGAGCTGGCCCGCCGCTGGTATCCACGGGCCTACTTCAACAGTCCGGAGAAGAACGGCAACCACCGGGCCCTCGCGGACATCCGCGAGTCCATCGCCGAGCTCCGCTACTACCGGGAGGCCGTCTTCGTGCCGCAGCCCGGCCCGGACTCCGACACGGCGAAGGCGATCGCCGCCAAGCACGTCCTGCCTGCTCAGCCCGCCTGACGGAGCCCACGGGAGGGGCGCCGCGAAAGCCGTGCGCGAGCACCCCTTCGGACCCTGTACACTTTTTCTCGGCCGGTCGGGGAAACGACAGTAGAACCACCGGTCATGGTGGGTGTAGCTCAGCTGGTAGAGCACCTGGTTGTGGTCCAGGATGCCGCGGGTTCGAGTCCCGTCACTCACCCTTGACGACTGAGGGCTGATCCCTGGACAGGGGTCAGCCCTCAGTCGTGCCCCACCGCACCTCCGGGTCCGGCAGGACCTTCCGGAGCTCCGCCTCGACCTCCGCGCGCGTCGTCCCCTTCTCCTTCGCGTACTCGGTCACCGTCTGCCCCAGATCGCGGTCGAGGTCGCGCCAGGCCCGCCAGGCCGTCTCGTACGTCTCGCGCTGAGGCTCGTTCCAACCGCCCTCCTGAGTCGGCGGACCGTAGGCGTCCCGGAGCTCCAGGACCCTCGTGTGCGCCTCGTCGGCGGTCCGCTGTTTCGCCAGAAGTTCCTCGAAGGTGTGTGCCACGCGCGGATCTTAAGCACGACCCGAGGGGCCCGCGTCCCGACCTGGCCGTCCGCGCGGCGCCCCCTGACTCACCCGGCGCAACCCGGCCGCTACGACGACGCCCGCTCCACCAGCTCCGTCGCCAGCACCACCTGCCGGCGCTCCAGGCCGCGGGAGACCGCCGGGCGCCGGTCGGCGATCTCGTTGAGCAGCAGATCGATCATCCTGCGGCCCATCTCCTCGATCGGCTGGCGCACGCTGGTGAGCGGCGGATCCATGTGGCGGGCGATCGCGGAGTCGTCGTAGCCGACCAGGGCCACGTCGTCGGGGATACGACGGCCCGCCTCGCGCAGGACCTGGCGGGCGCCCGCCGCTGTCACGTCGGAGGCCGCGAAGACCGCGTCCAGGTCGGGACGGCGGGCGAGCAGCTCGGTCATCGCGCGCCGGCCGCCCTCCTCGGTGAAGTCGCCCGCCTCGATCAGCCGCTCGTCCGCCGGGTGCCCGGCGTCGCGCAGCGCCTCGCGGTAGCCGTCGATGCGCCGCTGGGCGCCGTAGACGTCGAGGCGGCCGGTGATGTGCGCTATTCGCCGGCGCCCCCGGCCGATCAGGTGTTCCACGGCGGAGCGGGCGCCGCCGTAGTTGTCCGAGTCCACCGAGGTGAGGGTCTCCCCCGCGGAGCGCGGGCCGCTGATCACCGCCGGGATCTCCAGCTGGGCCAGCAGGTCCGGCAGCGGGTCGTCCGCGTGCACCGAGACCAGCAGGACGCCGTCCACCCGGTGCGCCGCCAGGTACTGGGCGAGCCGACGGCGCTCCCGGTCGCTGCCCGCGAAGATCAGCAGCAACTGCATCTCGGTGTCGTACAGCTCGGCTCCGACACCGCGCAGCATGTCCGAGAAGTACGGCTCCGCGAAGAACCGGGTCTCCGGCTCCGGGACGACGAGGGCGATCGCGTCCGTGCGGTTCGCGGCGAGGGCGCGGGCCGCGGTGTTCGGGACGTACCCCAGCTCGGCGACCGCCGCCTGAACCGCCGCGCGGGTCGCGTCGCTGACCCGGGGCGAGCCGTTGATCACCCGGGAGACCGTGCCCCGGCCCACGCCGGCGCGCGCGGCGACCTCCTCCAGGGTGGGCCGGCCACCGCTCCGGCCCCGCGCTCCGTGGCTTGCCATGGGCTCCGCCTTCCGCCGCCGTTCATCACGCTGGGCTGGAATCTAACAGTCCCGTGTGCTGGGGTGACCCTCACCGGCCGCGACCCCGAGGGAGGCCGAAACCGCGTCCGTGCGCCGACCACAGCGGACCCGTGGGTTCCAGTTAACAGCCCGATAACTGAACACATCTCCCGCTGTCCGCTCCCTTGACACCCCCGCGGGAACCGACGACTCTTCAACACATCACTGGTGGGAGCGCTCCCACAGTACCTGACACATACACAACCCGCACGTTCCCCGCCCGAGCCGCAGCGAGCACAACTTACGGGCCCAACCATGCAGTTGGCCGGGGGGTCGGCACGTCAGGGCAACAGGAGGACGCAATGCGAGCACGTAAGTCGGTGGTCCTCGCGGCCATCGCGACGCTGGGCGCCGGGCTGCTGGCCGGCTGTGCCGACGACGGCGGCGACGAGGGCGGCTCCGGCTCGTCCGGCGGCGAGGGCAAGACCACGATCACCCTGGGGCTGTTCGGGACGATGGGCTTCAAGGAAGCCGGTCTGTACGACGAGTACATGAAGCTCCACCCGGACATCACGATCAAGGAGAACGTCACCGAGCGCAACGAGAACTACTACCCGGCGCTCGTCAACCACCTCACCACGAACAGCGGCCTGATGGACATCCAGGCCGTCGAGGTCGGCAACATAGCCGAGGTGGCGCAGACCCAGGGGGCGAAGCTCCTCGACCTGTCGAAGTACGGCAAGGAGAGCGACTACCTGGAGTGGAAGTGGAAGCAGGCCGCCACCCCCGACGGCCAGACGATCGGCCTCGGCACGGACGTCGGCCCCATGGCCATCTGCTACCGCAAGGACCTGTTCGAGAAGGCCGGCCTGCCCACCGACCGCGAGGAAGTGGGCGCGCTGTGGGCGGGCGACTGGGAGAAGTTCGTCGACGCCGGGCGGGACTACCAGAAGAACGCGCCGTCCGGCACCACCTTCATGGACTCCCCCGGCGGTCTGCTCCAGGCCATCCTCAGCAGTGAGACCGAGCGGTTCTACGACTCCTCCGGCGAGGTCATCTACAAGACCAACCCGGCCGTGAAGGCCGCGTTCGACCTGACCGCGGCGGCCGCCGAGGACGGACTGGTCGGCAACCAGACGCAGTTCCAGCCCGCCTGGGACACCACCATCGCCAACAGCAAGTTCGCGGCGATGTCCTGCCCGCCGTGGATGCTCGGCTACATCAAGGGCAAGTCGAAGCCGGACGCGGCCGGCAAGTGGGACGTGGCCGCGGCGCCCAAGTCCGGCAACTGGGGCGGCTCGTTCCTGGCCGTGCCCAAGTCCGGCAAGAACGCCGAGGAGGCCGCGAAGCTGGCCGCCTGGCTGACCGCGCCCGAGCAGCAGGCCAAGCTGTTCAAGGTGCAGGGCAACTTCCCGAGCACGCCGCCCGCGTACGAGATGCCCGAGGTCAAGACCGCCAAGAACGACATGACCGGTGACGCCCCGATCGGCGAGATCTTCGCCGAGGCCGCGAAGGACGCCCCGGTCCAGGTGATCGGCCCGAAGGACCAGATCATCCAGCAGGGTCTGACCGACAACGGCGTGATCCTCGTCGCCCAGGGCAAGTCCGCCAAGGAGGCCTGGGACACGGCCGTCAAGACCATCGACAACAACCTGGACCAGTGACCCGTATGACCACTGGGCACGACACCGCCGCCGCGCCCCCCGCCAAGGAGGGGGGCGCGGCCCCGGCCCGCCCGTCGGCCGGCGCGCCGGTCTCCGACCAGGAGCGGCGGCGCCGGGCCCGGCTGTCCCGCCGCTGGCAGCGGGACATGCGCTGGAGCCCGTACGCCTTCGTCTCGCCGTTCTTCCTGCTGTTCCTGGCGTTCGGCCTGTTCCCGCTGGTCTACACCGGCTGGGCCTCGCTGCACCAGGTGGAGCTGACCGCGCCCACCGACATGAACTGGGTGGGCCTGCGCAACTACACCCGGATCTTCGACGACGACTTCTTCTGGAACGCGGCCCGCAACACCCTGACCATCGGCGTCATCTCCACGGTGCCGCAGCTGCTGATGGCGCTGGGCCTGGCCCACATCCTCAACTACAAGCTGCGCGCCTCGACCTTCTACCGGGTCGTGATGCTCGCTCCGTACGCCACCTCGATCGCCGCCGCCTCGCTGGTCTTCGTGCTGCTGTTCGGCCGCGACTACGGCATGATCAACTGGGCGCTCGGGGCCGTCGGCATCGACAACATCGACTGGCAGAACGACAAGTGGCCCTCGCAGATCGCCGTCTCGACCATCGTCATCTGGCGCTGGACCGGGTACAACGCGCTGATCTACCTGGCCGCGATGCAGGCGATCCCGCAGGACCTGTACGAGTCGGCGGCGCTGGACGGGGCCAACCGCTGGCAGCAGTTCCTCCATGTGACGCTGCCGTCGCTGCGGCCGACGATCCTGTTCACCGTCGTCGTGTCGACCATCGGCGCCTCCCAGGTGTTCGGTGAGCCGCTGCTGTTCGACGCGAACAAGGGCGCGTCGGGCGGGTCCCAGCACCAGTTCCAGACGCTCGGCCTGTACCTGTACGAGCAGGGCTGGGTCAACCAGCACCTGGGCCGCGCCTCCGCCATCGCCTGGACGATGTTCCTGATCCTCATCGTGATCGGGATCGTCAACTACGTCATCTCGCGCCGGCTGCGCGCCAGTAGTTAAGGAGACCGGCCGTGACGACGACACTGACTCCGGTTGACCGGGAGGCCGAGGCCCCCAAGGGGCGCGTACGCGGCCCCAAGGCCGCCCGCGCCGGCGGGACCCTGCACGCCGGGCCCGTCGCGTACGCGATCCTCGCCCTGTTCACCATCGGCTCGCTGTTCCCGCTGGTGTGGACGGCGATCGCGGCGTCCCGGGACAACCAGCGGCTGGCCGAGACGCCGCCGCCGTTCTGGTTCGGCTCGAACCTGATGGACAACCTGGAGATCGCCTGGCAGGACGCCAACCTGGGCGAGGCCTTCCTCAACACCACCATCGTGGCCGGGATCTCGGCGGTCACCATCGTGGTGCTGTCGACGATCGCCGGGTTCGCCTTCGCCAAGCTGCGGTTCCGGGGCCGTAACGCGCTGATGCTGATCGTCATCGGCACGATGATGGTGCCGCCGCAGCTCAGCGTGATCCCGCTGTACATGATGGTCGCCGAGCTGGACTGGACCGACCAGCTCCAGGCGGTGATCCTGCCGTCGATCGTGAGCGCGTTCGGCGTGTTCTTCATGCGCCAGTACCTGCTCCAGGCCCTTCCCGACGAGCTGATCGAGGCCGCCCGGGTGGACGGCGCGAGCAGCTGGCGCGTGGTGTGGCACATCGTGTTCCCGGCGGCCCGGCCCGCGATGGCGGTGCTCGGCATGCTGATGTTCGTCCAGACGTGGAACGACTTCCTGTGGCCGTTCCTGGTACTGACCCAGACGGGCAACCCGACCGTCCAGGTGGCGGTCGCGGGTCTGGGCCGCGGCTACACCCCCGACCAGTCCCTCATCATGGCCGGGGCGCTGCTGGGCACCCTGCCGCTGCTGCTGGTCTTCGCGATCTTCGGCAAGCAGATCGTCGGCGGCATCATGCAGGGGGCCGTCAAGGGCTGACGCCCGCTTTCGGCCCAGGGGCCGGGTCACCGCCGCCTCGGCCCCTTCCTGCCTCCTCTCCCCTACTTGTTCGTCCTTATTCGCCGGTCTCCACGACCTGCCGGTCGCACACCACGACCCGGCGGTCCCACGACCTCCAATGGGAGCGCTTCCATGCCTGAACCCGCATCGCCGGTGTCCTTCCCTCCCGCCTTCCTCTGGGGCGCGGCCACCTCCGCGTACCAGATCGAGGGTGCGGTGCGGGAGGGCGGCCGCACCTCCTCCATCTGGGACACCTTCAGCCACACGCCGGGCAGGACGGCCGGCGGCGAGCACGGTGACATCGCTGTCGACCACTATCACCGCTTCCGCGACGACGTGGCGCTGATGGCCGAGCTGGGCCTGACGGCGTACCGCTTCTCCATTTCCTGGCCCCGGGTGCAGCCCACCGGGCGCGGCCCCGCCGTCCAGGTCGGCCTGGACTTCTACCGGCGGCTGGTCGACGAGCTGCTGGCCGTCGGTATCAGGCCGGCGGTCACCCTCTACCACTGGGACCTGCCGCAGGAGCTGGAGGACGCGGGCGGCTGGCCGGAGCGGGACACGGCGTTCCGGTTCGCCGAGTACGCGCAGATCGTCGGGGAGGCGCTGGGCGACCGGGTGGAGCAGTGGATCACGCTCAACGAGCCGTGGTGCAGCGCCTTCCTCGGGTACGGCTCGGGGGTGCACGCGCCCGGCCGCACGGAACCGGAGGCCTCGCTGCGCGCGGCCCATCACCTGAACCTGGCGCACGGGTTGGGCACGTCGGCCCTGCGGTCGGTCATGCCGGCCCGCAACTCGGTCGCCGTGTCCCTCAACTCGTCGGTGGTCCGCCCGGTTTCGCAGGACCCGGCCGACCTGGCGGCGGTGCGCAAGATCGACGACCTGGCCAACGGGGTCTTCCACGGGCCGATGCTGCACGGCGCCTACCCGCAGACGCTGTTCGCCGCGACGGAATCGGTGACCGACTGGTCGTACGTCAAGGACGGCGACCTGGGCACGATCCGGCAGCCGCTGGACGCACTGGGCCTCAACTACTACACCCCGACGCTGGTCTCGGCGGCGGCGAACGACCTGAAGGGCCCGCGCGCCGACGGTCACGGCGCCAGCGACCACTCCCCCTGGCCGGGCGCGGAGGACGTGGCGTTCCACCAGACGCCGGGCGAGCGCACGGAGATGGGCTGGACCATCGACCCGTCGGGCCTGCACGAGCTGATCATGCGGTACGCGCGTGAGGTGCCGGGCCTGCCGCTGTACATCACCGAGAACGGCGCCGCCTACGACGACAAGCCCGACCCCGACGGCCGGGTGCACGACCCGGAGCGCATCTCCTACCTCCACGGTCACCTGTCGGCGGTCCGCCGGGCCATCGAGGACGGCGCCGACGTCCGGGGCTACTACCTGTGGTCCCTGATGGACAACTTCGAGTGGGCATACGGCTACGGCAAGCGCTTCGGCGCGGTGTACGTCGACTACGCGACGCTGGAGCGGACGCCGAAGTCGAGCGCCCGGTGGTACGGCGAGGCGGCACGCTCGGGGACGCTGCCGTCGGTCGAGGGGGTGTAGCCGGGGCGGGAGGAACGGGCCGAGGGCTGAGGCCGGGCGGAGGCCGAGGTCGCGGCGTGCAGGCGGGCGGGGCACGGCGAGGTCGCGATGCGTAGCCCGGGGGCGGGAGGCCCCGCCGATCGCCTTGTTTCTGCCGCTGATCCTGCGCCGGTGCGTGCTCATCAGGTGCCTGCCTTCGCTGTTCACGGGGGGCGCGGCCGGAATCGGGCAAAGCGCCTGATCCGGACCGGCGGGATCTTGTGGTGCGCTTAAGGAAGGGATCCGGGGCGGTTGAAGGTCGCGCTCGGTCTGCCCGGTCTGCGGCGTCTGACGGACCCGCGGTGACTGCGCCGTCCGGGCGCCCGCTCCCGCCCGTCCACCTGGATCCAGATGCGTACTTCCGCGCCGCCCAGCACCGACGACCCGATGCGCACGTCGCCGCCCGTCGACTCCGCGAGCCGCCGCACGATGTCCAGGCCGAGCCCGGTCGACCCGTCGCTGCCGGAGCCCCGGCCGCGCGCCATCGCCGCCTCGGGGTCGGGTATGCCGGGTCCCGCGTCGGAAACGAGCACGATCACCGCGTCCTCGCCGTTGTGCACGTCGACCGCGAAGGCGGTGCCCTCGGGGGTGTGCCGGAAGACGTTGCCGAGCAGCGCGTCGAGCGCGGCGGCCAGGTCGGCGCGGGCCACGGGTATGCGCACGGGCCGGTCCACGCCGGCCATCCGCACCTTGCGGCCCTCGTCCTCCGCCAGCGCCGACCAGAACTCCATCCGCTCCCGCACCACCTCCGCCGCGTCGCATCCGGCGCCGGGACCGGCCGCGGCGGTCTGCGGCTTGGCCTCCCGGGCGGTGCGGATGATCGTGTCGACCTCCCGTTCCAGCTGGGCGACCGCGGCCCGGGTCTGGTCTGCGGCCGGCCCGTCCCCGAGCGAGGCCGCGTTCAGCCGCAGCACGGTCAGCGGTGTCCGCAGCCGGTGGGACAGGTCCGCCGCCAATTCCCGCTCGTTGGCGAGGAGCTGGACGACCTGGTCGGCCATCGAGTTGAACGCCACGGCCGCCAGGCGCAGTTCGCGCGGCCCCTCCTCGGGCACCCGGGCGCCCAGCCGTCCGTCGCCCAGCTCCCGCGCGCCCTCGACCAGCCGTTGCGCCGGCCGCACCATCCGTGCGCCCAGCCGGTCCGCGACCGCGACCGACCCGACGACCAGCGCGAGCCCGACCCCGGCCAGCACCGCCCACGCCGTACCCACACCCTTGGCGACCGCCGAGTCGGGGATGAACACCTCGACGACGGCGAGCCGGCCGGAGTTCAGCGCGACCGGCTGGAGCAGGGCCGAACCGCCGGGCGCCCGGGCCGTGGAGGCGCGGCCCGTCTCCCGGGTGGTCTCGATGTCCGCGTCGGCGGCGCGCTGCCGCCCGATGGCGACGGCCTGCGCGCCTTCGTCGCCCGGTATGTGCAGGGCCATCCCGTCACCGGAACCCGCGGCGGCGACGGCGCGTTCCAGTTGGGCCCGATCGGTGGTGATGGACAGCGCCGGGGCGATCTCCGCCGCGTCGCGCTCGGCGTCGGAGAAGGCGCGGTCGCGGGCCATCTCCTTGATGACCAGCCCGAGCGGCACCGCGAAGGCGACCACGACCATGGCCGTGACCGCCAGCGAGACCTTGACCAGTGCCCACCTCATGGCCGTGCCTCCGCTCCCGGCGGTTCCAGCTTCACGCCGACACCGCGCAGGGTGTGCAGGTAGCGCGGGCGGGCGGCCGTCTCGCCCAGTTTCCTTCGCAGCCAGGACAGATGGACGTCGATGGTCTGGTCGTCGCCGTAGGACTGCTGCCACACCTCGGCGAGCAGTTCCCTGCGGGACACGACGACACCGGGGCGTCCGGCCAGGAAGGCCAGCAGGTCGAACTCGCGCCGGGTGAGGTCCAGTCGTACGCCGTCCAGCTCGGCCTGGCGCCGCAGCGGGTCCACCGTCAGTCCGCCGACCCGCAGCACCGGCGACGGCGGCACGTCACCGGCCGCGGCGCGGGAGCGGCGCAGGACCGCGGCGATCCGGGCGGACAGGTGCTCGACGGAGAAGGGCTTGGTCAGATAGTCGTCCGCGCCGTCGTTCAGCAGCCGGACTATCTCCGTCTCGTCGTCCCGTGCGGTGGCGATGATCACCGGCACGTCCGTGATGCCGCGCAGCATCTTCAGGGCCTCGGACCCGTCGAGGTCGGGCAGACCGAGGTCCAGGATGACCACGTCGAAACGGAAATGGGCGACCTCGCGCAGCGCCTCCAGTGCCGTACCGACGCTGCGCACGGTGTGCGACGCGTCGGTCAGGTGCCGGATGAGCGCCGAGCGCACGAACTGGTCGTCCTCGACCACGAGCACACTTGCCATGCGCCGCACCGTACGCCATGCGAGGGAGCCGGGTCCGGCGCCTGTGGACAACCCGGCTGTTGTGGACAACTCGTTGTCTGCCGTGGCCGGTGGGACAGCGGTGGTGTGGGTAAGGCAGGATGGCCCGCGATGCTCAGAGGAGTCGTACACGTACTTGCCTGGTCGCTCGCCACCGGTGCGGCGACCACGCTGTCGTGGTGGGGTGTCCACACGGTCATGACGGGCACGGCGTACGACCCACCGCGCGCCCTCCCGGTCACCGCGGCCGACCCGGCCACGCGTGAACCCCGGCCGAGCTCCACCCCGGTGAGCACGCCACGACCGGAACCGTCGCGGAGCCCTGCCGCCTCGCCGACGCGGAAGGCGCCCCCCACCCCTTCCGCCACCGCGAGCACCGGCCCGAGCGCGGTCCCGACCGCCGCCGCTTCCGCGTCCGGACAGGTCAGGAGCTACGCCACCGACGGTGGCCGGGCCGTCTTCGACCTCGGGGAGAACTCCGCGACGCTGGTGTCGGCGACCCCGGACGCGGGCTGGTCGATGCAGGTGTGGAAGACGGAGTCGTGGATCCGGGTGGAGTTCGCCGCGGGCGCCGAGCGGGTGTCGGTGTTCTGCACGTGGCACGACGGGCCGCCGCGGGTGGAGATCGGCACGTACTGAGCAGCGTTGGGGCGGGCCGGCGTCTGCGCGGGCCGGTTGTCGGGTGCGTGGCGGGCGTGCCGGACGGGCTGCTCCGCCGTGGCCGCGCGCGCGTGTCAGCGGAAGACCGACGGTGGGGGTGCCGGGGAGGCGACCGCCGCCGCGTCCGTGACCGGGGCGGCGCCTCCGGTGAAGTCGGTGAGCTGCCTGCCGTGTTCGACGCGGCCGGGATGGGGGTCGGAGGCGGCGCGGCGGGTCAGTTCGGCGAGCGGGAGCGGGTCGTCGGAGGCGACGAGGACGGCGTTGCCGAAGCGCTTCCCGCGGAGCACCGCCGGGTCGGCGACGAGGGCGAGCTCCGTGAAGCGCGCGGCGGCGGTGGCAATCTGGCCGCGCAGGTGGGCCAGTGGCGGTCCGTCGGCGAGGTTGGCGGCGTAGAGCCCACCGGGGCGCAGCGCCCTGCGGACCTCGTCGAGGAACTCGGTCGAGGTGAGGTGGGCGGGCGTCCGGGTCCCGCTGAACACGTCGGCGACGACCAGGTCGGCCCAGCCGTCCGGCACCTTCCCGAGCCCTTCGCGGGCATCCGTCGACCGCACCCGGATGCGCGCGCCCGGCGCCAACGGCAGTTCCCGGCGCACGAGTTCCACCAGGGGCGCGTCGCGTTCGACGACCTGCTGGGTGGAGCGGGGACGGGTGGCGGCGACGTAACGGGCGAGGGTGAGGGCGCCGCCGCCGAGGTGCACGGCCTGCAGAGGCTTGCCGGGCGGGGCGGCGAGGTCGATGACATGACCGAGGCGCCGCTGGTACTCGAAGGAGAGGTACGCGGGGTCGTCCAGGTCGACGTGCGACTGCGGGGCTCCGTCGATCAACAGCGTCCAGGCCCGCGCCCGGTCCCGGTCGGGGATGAGCTGGGCGAGCCCGCCGTCGACGGTCTCGACGACGGCTTCGACGGCGGCCTGCGACCGCCGTGGCTTCCTGGACTTTCCCATCCAGCCATTATCGGCGGGTCGGGCGGCTTCGGCTCAGCCGGCGTCGGCGCAGGTGGGCGCCGGGGCGCTGCGGGAAGGCGGGTGACGGCGGCCCGGGGCCGCCGTGCCCGTCAGCGGCAGTTGTCCGCCGCCTCGATCGTCCGTGCCGCCTCGCCCAGCGCCCGGCGCAGCACCGCCGGGTCGGTCGCCCGTTCCGCCTCGTCCGGCGGCAGCAGCCACGCCGAGCCGGGGAGCGCCTCGGGGCCGGCGGCCGGCGGCTGCGGAGCCAGGGACAGTCCGCGTCCGTCGGTCTCCGTGCACGTGCTGCCCGGCATGTCCCACGCCGCCGCCGTCCCGGGCGGCACCACGAAGCAGAGGGTGTCGCAGTCGTCGTCGTGCAGGACCGGTCCCACGGCCTCGACCTCACCGCGCCGGAGGATGTCCACCGCCTCCAGCCCCTGCCGGGCAGGAACCGTCACGAGGTCGCACGCCGGCAACGGCGCACGGGAATCGATGTTCTGGCTGGTCTCCATCCCGGCCTCCACCACGGAACCCTCCTTGGGCGTGCAGGTCGGGAGTCGGGCGGCTCCCGGTCCACAGGATTCAACGCCGCACGACGTCAACGGCTACGCGGAAGTGCGCCGCAAAGGATGGCAGTTCATGGCAGATGCTGGATGAGATATCCGGTTTGTAGCCAAACACTGCGTGGCGTGCCCGGCACAGCAGGTACGTTCTTGCCCGCCGGAATCAGGGCATCACTTTGAACACTGGACAAATAGTTCAACTGGCCCTTTTCCAGCATGGTTCGACGGTTCGCACGAGAGGACCCGGCCATGACGTCGTCAACGGTGACCTCGTCCCAGCCCAACCGGCCGCCGCGGCCGAACCTCGCCTTCCGGCGCCTGCGCGGCAGGCGCTCGCCCGCCGAGTTCGCCGCGGCGGTACGACGGGCCGCGCGCGAGATCGGTGAGCGGGTCAGCTGTGACGCGCGCTACATCGGACGGGTGGAGGCAGGTGAGATTCGTTGCCCCAACTACGCCTACGAACGGGTGTTCCTGCACATGTTCCCCGGGCGCACGCTCACCGATCTGGGGTTCGCTCCCCGTTCGTCCGTGCGCGGACGGGGCCGTGGGGCGCGCACGGACGAGGACACGCCCCCCGTTCACTCCATGAGCGCGGCGCAGGACGCCAGTGAGGCCCGTGGGGCGGGCGAGCCGTATGCCACGCAGGACCCGTATGACACGCAGGACACGTACGACACGCACATCAACTACGAGGAGAGCGACGTGCTGCGTCGCGCATTCATGACCGGCGGGGGCGCCACCGTGGCCGCCGCCTCGCTGGGCCCCTTCGGGCTCGCACTCGACGCGTCGGCGGCGGAACGCCCCGTGCGGCGCGCCGGGGCGAGCGAGGCGGGCGCACTCGAAGAGGCCGTTCGCAGAATCCGGTTGCTCGACGACCGGCACGGCGCGGACGGGTTGTACCGGCGCGCGGCGGCTCCGCTGCGCGCCGCTTACGCGCTGCTGGACGCCGGGGCGACACGGCAGGCGACCGCCGACCGACTGCACTCGGGCGCCGGTGAACTGGCCATCTCCGTGGGCTGGCTGGCGCACGACTCGGGGCGGTTCGACGACGCGCGTTCGCACTACGCGGAGGCGCTGGCGACCGCGCGGATGACCGGCGATCCGGGGCTGGAGGCGCACGCCTTCTGCAACACGGCGTTCCTCGCGCGGGACGCCGGACGGCCGCGCGAGGCGGTGCGGGCGGCGCAGGCCGCGCAGCGGATCGCACGGCCCCTGGGGTCGGCTCGGCTGATGTCCCTGCTGGCGTTGCGCGAGGCGGGGGGCTGGGCGGGGCTCGCCGACCGCACCGGGTGCGCGCAGGCGCTCACACGCGCGCATGCCCTCTTCGAGCGAGGCCCCTCGGACGCCGACCCGGAGTGGATGACCTTCTACGGCGAGGCCGAGTTGGAGGTGCTGGAGGCGCAGTGCTGGTCGACGCTGGGCGACTGGACGCGGGCCGCCCGGCACGCCCGGAGGGCGGCGCACCTCCAGGATCCGCACTTCACCCGCAACATCGCGCTGTACACGGCGGAGCTCGCGGACGATCTCGCGCGCGGGGGGCGACCCGACGAGGCCGCCGCGGCGGGCATGCGGGTGCTTGATCTGCTGGACGAGGTGCAGTCGTCGCGGATCCAGGCGATGTTGGCGGGGACGGCGCGGGTGCTGCTGCCGCACCGGCGGGCCTCGGGGGTGTCGGGGTTCCTGGAGCGGCACGCTTCGTTGCCGCGGTCCGTGTGACGCGGGCGGGGGTACGGCGTCCTCGTGCCTGGCGGCGGGCCAGGCACGGCGGTGCCGCCCCGCGCGGGTTGACGTGCGGCTCTCTCGGCCCTGCGAGCCCTTGGCACGCACTTACGTACGTACACGTCCTCGTCCCTGCGCCCTCGCAGCACGGGACGTACGCGTCCTTGACCCCTGCGCCACGCAGCACGCACGTACGCGTCCTTGACCCCTGCGCCACGCAGCACGCACGTACGCGTCCTTGACCCCTGCGCCACGCAGCACGCACGTACGCGTCCTTCACCCCTGCGCCACGCAGCACGCACGTACGCGTCCTTCACCCCTGCGCCACGCAGCACGCACGTACGGCGTCCTCGGCGTCACCGGCCACCCGAACCATTCGTACGGCGTAACTCACCCGGTCGGCGACCCGCAGCCAGGGCAGCCACGGCAGCCACGCGGCGGCTACCCCGCGAGATGCCCCACGTCGTTCCAGCTCTCGATCGCGGGCTCCCCGTACGCCCAGCCCAGCACCGACAAGGACGTCGGATGGAGGCGGATGCGGGCCGCGAAGTCGATCGGCAGGCCCAGCCAGCGGGCGCCGATCGAGCGGAGGACGTGGCCGTGGGCGAAGACCAGGACGTCGCGGTCCTGTGAGCGGGCCCACGTGACGACCTCGTCCGCGCGGGCGGTCACCGCGGCCGGGGTCTCGCCCTCGGGGACGCCGTCGCGCCAGATCAGCCAGCCGGGACGCAGGGACTGGATCTCGGCCGGGGTCAGGCCCTCGTACGCGCCGTAGTCCCATTCCAGGAGCGCGTCCCAGGTGGCGGCCCGGGAGCCGAAGCCGGCCAGCTCGCAGGTCTCCCGCGCGCGGGAGAGCGGGCTGGTGCGGACCTCGACGTCCGGGAGCCCGGCGTAAGGCGCCTGGTGAAGGCGCTCGCCGAGGAGTTTCGCGCCGCGCCGGCCCTCGTCGAGGAGGGGGATGTCGGTCCTGCCGGTGTGCTTGCCGGCCAGCGACCACTCCGTCTGCCCGTGCCGGGCCAGCAGGATGCGCGGTGCCATGAGGGGACGGGGCCTTTCCTGGAGAACTGAGGCGGAACCCCTCCATCATCGCGCACCCTGTTCGGGGGCAACCCCGGGGGGCGATCTCGGCGTCTATCAGGGCCGGAAGGGCACCCGTAGAGGGCTGACACATACACCGTAAAGTGGTTCGACCGGCCGCCGGGCCGAGGGGCGCCGCGCGACGAGAAGGGGGAGGGCGATCGGATGCCGCACGCCGAGGCACCGGGCATCGAGGCGGTCCCTCATTCTCCCCGGCTGCGCTGGTGGGCCGAACTGCCGCTGATCCTTCTGGTGTACGCCTGCTATTCGGCGGGCCGGCTGCTCGCCCGCGGCGACGTCACCACCGCCGTCGACCACGGCCTGGCGATACTGCGCGTCGAGAAGGCCCTGCACCTCAACGCCGAGCACCCGCTCAACCGCCTGTTCACACGGGAAGCGTGGATCGGCGTACCGGCCGACTTCTGGTACGCGTCGCTGCACTACCTGGTCACGCCCGCGCTGCTCATATGGCTCTTCCGCTCCCGGACCGTGCGGTACCGCGCGGCCCGCACCTGGCTGATGACGGCCACCTTCATCGGTCTCGTCGGCTTCACGCTGATGCCGACCTGCCCGCCGCGCCTGCTGTCGGCCGGGTACGGGTTCGTGGACACCATGGCCCAGTACAGCTCGTACGGCTGGTGGGCCGGCGAGGCGAGCGCGCCGCGCGGGCTGGGCGACATGACCAACCAGTACGCCGCGATGCCGAGCCTGCACGTGGGCTGGGCGCTGTGGTGCGGGGTGATTTTGTGGCGGTACGGCGGCACCCGCCTCGCCAAGGCCGCGGGGGTCGTGTACCCGCTGGTGACCACCGTCGTGGTGATGGGCACCGCCAACCACTACTTCCTCGACGCGGTCGCGGGTGCCGCCGTGATGGGTGCCGGTCTGCTGCTGGCGCCGTACGTGACGCGGTGCGCGAACGGCGTGCGGACGTGGCTGACGGCGCGTACCGCACCGGCCGCACCGGACTCTCTTACCGCTCGTGCCTCGATTGTCAGTGGTGGATGTCAGACTTCGGCGGGTGAGCGAATTCCACGGCAGCGCGAGTCGCGGTTCGGACCAGGAGCCGAGCCGGGTGCCTCCCCCACGGACGCGGGGGACGGCGCTCCGGCACCGGCTCGCTGAGCTGCGCGGTCCCGACCTTCCGGCCAAGGCGCTGGACGCGCGCGCCCTGGCGGCCCTCGCCGCCAACCCGGGCTGCCGGCGCCGCGCGATCCTGGACGGCGCCGGGGTGAACAAGGCGGCACTGGCGGACGCGCTGGGCTCGCCCTCGGCGTTCGGGCAGTCGCAGTTCGCCTTCATGCGGGGCAACGCGTTCGAGGCGCGGGTCAAGGCGGACGGCGGCGCGGAGCTGCTGCGGCTGGCGCACGAGAAGCTGGATCCGCGCGCCGAGCCACCCGCGCACGCGCGCGTGCCGGAGCTGTCCGCCATCGGCCCCGAGGGGCGTGCCGCGCGGACGGCGCTGGCGCTGCGCGAGGCCGTCGAGGCCGGCGGCTGGACGCTGCTCGACCATCCGATGCTCGCGCTCGACGTGGCCGGCTCCCCCGCGTTCCTGGAGCCCGACGCCGTGGTCGTGCACCCGGACGGCGGCTGGACGGTCGTGGAGATCAAGTCGTTCCCGATGCTGGACGGCTCGGCGGACCCCGCGAAGGTGGGCGCGGCGGCCCGGCAGGCGGCGGTGTACGTGCTGGCGCTGGAGGCGGTCGCCGCCCGCATGGAGCCCGCCCCGCCGGTGCGGCACCGGGTCCTGCTGGTCTGCCCGAAGGACTTCTCGAACCTGTCCACCGCCTCGGCCGTCGACGTGCGCAAGCAGCGCGCCGTCACCCTGCGCCAGCTGACCCGCCTCACCCGCATCGAGGACATCGCCGACACGCTCCCCGAGGGCACGTGCTTCTCCCCCGAGCTGCCCGCCGACCGGCTCACCGCCGCGGTCGAGTCGGTTCCGGCGACGTACGCTCCCGAGTGCCTGTCCGCGTGCGAGCTGGCCTTCCACTGCCGTGAGCGCTCCCGCGCCCGGGGCGCGGTGACCTCCCTCGGCCGCTCGGTCCGCGCGGAACTGGGCGGTCTGACGACCGTCGGGGACGTCCTCGCCGCGGCCCGGGGCGAGGCCGGCGACCCGGACGACCCGGCGGTGGCGGCCCTGCGCCGCGCGGCACGCCTGCGCGCGGAGGCCCTGGGCGCGCAGCACCGCGGCACACCCGACGCACCCGTACTGCCCGACGCCCCCGCACTGGACGACGAACAGCACCCCCAGGCACCCCGCCGGCACCGCGACGCACCCCACCCGCACCCCGACGCACCCCGCCGGCGCGCCGAGTCCCCGGAGGCCGCCCGGTGTCGCTGATCTCCACCCTCGCCCGTCTGGAGGCCGTCGACACCGGCCGCGCCCAGCCCACCGCCACCGTCCGGCACCGGCACCTGTCCGAGCGTCCCCTCGTCCTCGTGCCGCTGACCACCGCCGGCGAGGCCGGCGCCCCGCTCGGCGCCATGGTCGGCACCGACCGGGACGCCCCGCGCCTGCTGGTCGTGCCGCAGCCGCGCGACCGCGACCTCCGATTCACCTTCCTGGCCGAACTGGCGGACGTCGTCCTGCCCCACATCGACGCCCACGCCGAGAGCGTCGAGGCGGCCGAGCGCACCGAGACCGACCCGGAGACCGGCAAGCGGGTCAAGGTCGAGGTCGAGCTGTGCGCGGACGCCGCGCAGGTGATCGTGCCGAGCCGCGCGGGCATCGACTTCGTACGGCTGCTGGGGCGCTCGATGCGCTTTCGCCGTACGGCGGAACAGGACCCGGAGGCGCCCCATCCCGCGCCGCCGAGGGTGCCGCTGCTCGGCCGGTGGCTGACGCACTACGGGGAGCGGGCCCGGGTTCCCGGCTCCTCGCTGCTGCTGGCCCTGACGGAGGTGCTGTCCCGGCACTGGGCGACCGGCCAGTCCAGCCTGGAGGACCAGCACCTGGGCGCACTGCTCGCCTGGATCGACCCGCCGGAGGGGACGACCGGCGCCGAGGCCGCGCTGCGGGCGGAGCTGCACCGGGACGCGCAGGGCCGGCTCGTCTGCCCGCCGGCGGGCCCGGCCACCGACCCGGCGTTCGACAACAAGCTGCTCGCCCCGGCCATCGCGCGCTACGACCGCGCGCGCACCGCCCTCGCCGCCGCCGAGGACGGTCTGGAGGCGGACGACCGGCTCGGTGACGTCACGGCGGCCGAGCAGCAGATCCGGGCGCTGATCGAGCGGGTCACGCGCCCCACCTGGGACGCGGTCTGGCACGGCCTGGACCTGCTGCGGGAGCTGCCGGAGGGCGCGCGGGTCGAGGAGCGGTGGACCCGCGACCGCTGGTCTTTCACCGGCCACCGTGACCGGGTGCTCGCGGGTGAGCCCCCGCAGCCGCGCCGCGACGACGCGGTCACGGCGGCGAACAAGCTGGCCGCGCGCGAACGCGAGCAGGCCCGGCTGGAGGCACAGGAGGCCCTCGACGATCCGCTGGTGATGGCGGGTCGGCGGCTGTCCGGGGAGGCGTTCGCGGGCGAGGTCACGGAGGTGGTCATGGCGTACAGCGAGGGCAAGCGCCCCAGCCCGCGCCCGCTGGTCACCGTCCGCACGGACGACCGGCCGCACCTGGGCGAGCGGGCGAAGGTGTACCGGTCGCTGGGCGGCAAACCGCAGTCCGCCGAGTTCGTCGGACATGAGGACGCCGGTGCCCAGGGCGACGGCGGCACGCTGATCGTCCTGCGGATCCTCGACAAGATGGGCCGCGGCAAGGAGCCCGAGGCCGGGTCCGTGCCGGAGAAGGGCGACGCGGTGTGCTTCACGCTGTTCGAGCACGAGCAGCGGGGCGGCGCGAAGCTGCCCGACCCGGAGCAGACCCCGTGGACGCACGGCGGGCCGCCCGGTGAGCGGACCGATGCCGAGCCCGCCGATCCCGTGACCGAGGAGGACGTCCTGTGACCACGCAGACCGCCTTCGACCCCGGTGCCGCGGCGGCCCGCGCCACCGGCGCGATCCTTCACGACACGCTGCACGGCGCGCACCGCGGTGTCGTCGTCGACTCCCCACCCGGCGCCGGGAAGTCCACGCTGGTGGTCCGCGCGGCACGGGAACTGGCCGACGCGGGCCGCCCGCTGATGGTCGTCGCGCAGACCAACGCGCAGGTCGACGACCTCGTCCTGCGGCTCGCCGAGAAGAGCCCGGAGCTGCCGGTGGGCCGGCTGCACAGCAGCGACAGCGACCCGTACGACAAGGCTCTGGACGACCTGCCGCACGTACGGAAGTCGGCGAAGGCGGCGGACCTCGCCGGCCTGCCCGTGGTCATCTCCACAGCCGCGAAGTGGGGCCATGTGAAGGTCGACGAGCCGTGGCGGCACGCGATCGTCGACGAGGCGTACCAGATGCGGTCGGACTCGCTGCTCGCCGTGGCCGGTCTGTTCGAGCGGGCGCTGTTCGTGGGCGATCCCGGCCAGCTGGACCCGTTCGCCATCGTGGGCAGCGAGCAGTGGGCGGGCCTGTCGTACGACCCGTCGGCGTCCGCGGTCACCACCCTGCTGGCCCACAACCCCGAGCTGCCGCAGCACCGGCTGCCGGTGTCCTGGCGGCTGCCCGCCTCGGCGGCGCCGCTGGTCTCGGACGCGTTCTACCCGTACACGCCGTTCCGCAGCGGCACCGGGCACGGCGACCGGCGGCTCGGCTTCGGCGTCCCGTCGGACGGCTCCGCGCCCGACCGGGTGATCGACGAGGCGGCGGAGTCGGGCTGGGGCCTGCTGGAGCTGCCCGCCCGGCACACGCCGCGTACCGATCCGGAGGCGGTGCGGGCGGTGGCGACGGTGGTACGACGGCTGCTGGACCGGGGTGGTGCGGCCACATCGGAGCGCTCGCCCGACCCGACGCCGCTGACCGCCGACCGGATCGCCGTCGGCACGGCCCACCGCGACCAGGCGGCGGCCGTCCGGGCGGCCCTCGCCGAGCTGGGCGCGGGCGAGGTCACGGTGGACACGGCGAACCGTCTCCAGGGCCGGGAGTACGACGTCACGGTCGTCCTGCATCCCCTGTCCGGTCGCCCCGACGCCACCGCCTTCCACCTGGAGACCGGCCGTCTGTGCGTGCTGGCCTCGCGCCACCGGCACGCGTGCATCGTGGTCTGCCGGGCGGGGGTGGGCGAGCTGCTCGACGACTACCCGTCGACGGAGCCGGTCCAGCTGGGGACGGTGGTGAAGTTCCCGGACGGCTGGGAGGCCAACCACGCGGTGCTGGCCCACCTCGCCGAGCACCGGGTGACGTGGCGGCCGTGAGCGGCGCCCGCCGGACGGAGCCGCGCACGCCGCCCGGGGCGGCCCATGCATACGGCCCCGCCCGACTGGGAAGCGAATCACCCGGTGCCGGCCCGTCTCGCCGGGCACCGGGTGTCCTGGTCCCGGGGCCCCCTTGCGCGGACGCGAGAGAATGGAGGGTGGCCCACCTGGAACAGGCGGCGCCATCGAACCGTACGAGGAGGAGATGAGGACATGGCGGAGCCCACGCCGCGTCGGAACGAACCGCGGCTACGCCCCGCGCCCCTGCTCTTCGAGCCCGCGGAAGCGGCCTCCGACCCCGAGCACTTCTTCGATCTCGAGTCGATCGACGACCCCCGGACGCTGCTGGCACGGGCCACGGAGCTGACGCAGGCCTTCCGGGCGGCGGCGGACCGGGCGGTGGAGTACCAGGCCATGGCGGCGGCGCAGCTCGCCGACCCCCGCCGGTTCGACCGGCTGACGGCCGCGGACATCGCCGAGCAGGCCGAGTGGACCGAGGACTACGCCAAGAAGATGGTGGAGTTCGGCCGGGACCTGCTGCGGGGAGTCGACGCGCGGGGCCCGGACCCCGTCTGAGCGGCCACCGCTGAAGCCCCCGGACAACCGGCACTGACGGCCGGCCTGCGGCCACTGGGCGCGCCGACGCGGGCTCCTCAGGGGCCGACGACGGCGCCCCGCGCCCACCCGGTGGGCATATGCCGGCCGCGTAAGGTACCCCGATCCACCCCCCGCTGTCCCGGTTTCCGGCAACTCTCGGCGACGCGACGTTCACCCCCGGTACCTGTGGACGCCATGAGCAGCAGCACACTGACCTCGGACGGCGCAGCCTGGCTCGCCTCGGCAGGAACGTATCCGCGCAGCACCCTCGCCTTCTGGGAGGAGCGCCCGGACGCCCCCGTGGTGCTGCCCTGCGGTTCCGCCTTCGACATCGTGAGCGTGCCCGCGATCTTCGGGCGCCGGATGCTGGACCGGCTGTGGGACGAGGGCCCGGGGTCGGGACCGGTCGCGGTGTTCCGCGGCCGGATGCTGCTGTTCGCCGCGCCGGGCACGGCCCAACGGCTGCCCTCGCTGCTGGAGTGGGAGGAGTGGGGTGCCACCGGGCCGGGATCCCCCAGCCGTACGGCCGCCATCCCGCCCCTGCTGTGCCATGGCACCGGCGACGCGGTCACCGTTCCCGCACCCACCGGTGCGCCGGCCTCCGACGCCCGCTGGCTCGTCGCCCCCGACACCCGTCAGCCCTGGCTCCCGGGCCCCGAAATCCTGCTCTGGGCGGCCCTCCGGGCCGCCCGTTCGGCGGTGCGGATATCGATTTTTCCTCCCCCCGACCTGGATGCTAATGTCTACGACGTCAGCAGGCGCCGCTAGCTCAGTTGGTTAGAGCAGCTGACTCTTAATCAGCGGGTCCGGGGTTCGAGTCCCTGGCGGCGCACGTTGTCGATGGCGAGGCTGTTCGCGAAGCGCGAACGTCCTCGCCATCGTCGTTTCGGCCGGGGGATCACCCGTTCGCGATCTTCACCGTCCACGCCCCCGAAGCCGTGCGCCCCTCCACCTCCACCCGTACGCCGGTTCCCGGCACGGTGAAGCTCTCCCCGAGCTCGACCGGCGCGTCCGCGAGCGGTGGGTACACCGAGCCCTCCCAGCACGCCTCCGTGTGCGGGTGGGCGTCGATCACCTGGACCGGGCCCCCGCCGGACTCGGCGCCGGCGTGGACGCGGTAGACGAGGACGCCCTGCCGGCAGCTCTCCTGATCGTTGCCGACGGAGCCCCGCGCCTCGATGGCCAGGACGCTGTCGGCCCCGGTGCGCACCACCGCCAGCTTGGTGCCGCGGCCCAGCCCGAAGGCCGGGGCGCCGGCCGCGGCGACGCCCGGCTGTCCGGGCCCGGCGCCGAGCGACTCCAGTGTCAGCCGCACGGGCCGGTCGCCCTGCACGCAGACCACCTGCCGGGGCTCCAGCCAGCCCAGCTTCCACTTGTGCCAGCCGAACAGGTCGGGAGCCAGTCCGAACTGGCTGCCCATCAGGTCCCAGTCACCCACATGGGTGTCCCAGTCGCCCTTTCCGTCGACCGGGCGGTGGTAGAGGTCCGGCAGGTCGAAGACGTGACCCGTCTCATGCGCGAGGACGAGCCGGTCCGGCGGATGGTTTTCGAACACCGTGACGACCCGGCGGATGTCGGTGCCGTCGGCGCGCAGAGGAGTGTCCAGGTTGACCACTTTCGTGGCATCGGAGTCGACGCCGGGCGCATGCGGGTCGGCGACGAAGTAGACGACGTCGTAGTGGGAGAAGTCGACCTGGCCGTCGGCGGCGGCCAGGGCGTCGCGCAAATAGGCGGCCCGGTGCGAGGCGGTCCAGTCGCGCTGTATGGCGTACGCCGTCGAAGGGCGCGGCATGCGGATCCAGCGCTTCAGCGGGTGCTCGCGCAGGCGGAACTTGCCGTACGAGGCGCTCGCGAAGTAGCGGCTGGTGGCCGGGAAGTGGTCGGCGGCCAGTTCGGCCGGGGTGGTCAGCGGGCGGGAGTCCGGGAAGGACAGGAAGACCATCACCGCGTCCAGCGCGCCGGCCGGCCGGGGATAGGCGGTGTTCCAGGTGTCCAGGCCCTCGGAGTGGTGGGCCTTGGTGCGGGTGAGGGCACAGGGCGCCGCGGCGAAGGGCTCCGCGACCGAGGGGCAGGTGATGAGGGAGGTGGCCGCGAGCGCCGACAGGGTGGTGAACACGGCCGCGGTGCTGCGCAGTCGGGGGCGGGCGGCTTGGCGGCCGAGCCCCCTGAATGCCTCACGGGTGCGTTCCCCCAAGGGCTGCTGGCGCGGCACATGGACCTCCGGATGCGTTCACGGGACACCGCATCCAGCCTGTGTGAATTTATTGTTGTATGCCCTGTTTGCCTGCACCGGACGAGTGAGGAGTCCGGGGTCCCGGCGGGGTCACTGAACCGGCCGACACCCCCGAACCGCTCACAGACCGTCACAATCGGTCGAGCCATGGGAGAACCGGGCCTCAGACGGGCAGAAACGATCTGTCAGGAGGGCGGGCCGTTCCGCGCGAGTTCCGCGACACTGGACAGTGGGCTGCGAGCGTCGTCGGCAGCCCTCTATGATCGGCACACTTTCCTGACCTTGCCTGCCCGGACAGAGGTCGAGCAGAGATCGAGCAGATCGAGTGCACTGCGGGAGCGAGCGGTGAGCGGAACGTCCGAAGGGCCGACGCCCGCGGCAGACCTCATCGGGCCGGCCGTCACAGACAGTAATAGCCAGGCGTCGCGAAGTACCGGGACCGACGGGGCCGACAGGACCGACGCCTCCGACTCCTACCGATCGGCCTTCGCCGCGGCCCCGCTGGCGATGGCGGTCGTCGACCGCGAGGGCCTCGTCGTCAGCGCCAACGCGGCCCTCGCCGACCTGCTCGGCACGAGCCCCGGCGAACTGGCCGGACGGGTCGCCGCCGACCTGGTCGACCTGGCCTCCGACGCGCGCACCTGGCACGCGTACCGCGAGGTGCTGCGCGGCCGGGAGGCCCGACTGCGGTGCAGCCGGCGGCTGAAGCACCCCGACGGGCACAGCGTCTGGGTGCAGGTCACCGTCGCCCCGCTGCCCGACCGCGCGAACGGCGTGCTGCTGACCGCCGCCGACATCAGCGCCCGCCGTGAACTCCAGGGCAGGCTGCGGCACTTGCAGATGCACGACCCGGTGACCCGGCTGCCCAACCGGACCCTGTTCTTCGAGCGCCTGTCGGCCGCCCTCGACGTGGAGTCGTACGAGCGCGGCGGCACCGGCCGGATCGGCCTGTGCTACCTCGACCTCGACGGCTTCAAGGCGGTCAACGACACCCTCGGCCACCGGGTCGGGGACCGGCTGCTCGCGGCCGTGGCCGAGCGGCTGGGCCGCTGCGCGGACCAGGCGGGTCACGGCAGGGCGAGCGCGCCGCTGGTGGCCAGGCTGGGCGGCGACGAGTTCGCGCTGCTGGTCGAGGACTCCACGGGCACCGAGCAACTCGCCGACCTGGCCGAGTCCGTGCTCACGGCCCTGCAGGAGCCCTTCGACCTCGCCGGTCAGCGGCTGTCCCTTTCGGCGTCGATCGGGGTCGTCGAGCGGCAGGCCGCCGGCACCACCGCGACCGGGCTGATGCAGGCGGCGGACACCACGCTGTACTGGGCGAAGGCGGACGGCAAGTCCCGCTGGACGCTGTTCGACCCGGAGCGCAACGCCCACCGCATGACCCGGCAGGCGCTCGCCTCCACGCTCCGTCCGGCCATCGACCGGGGCGAGTTCGTCCTGGAGTACCAGCCGCTGGTCGGGATGGCGGACGGGCGGCTGAGCGGGGTCGAGGCGTTGGTCCGTTGGAACCACCCGCAGTTCGGCATGCTGACGCCGAATCGGTTCATCGGACTGGCGGAGGAGGACGGCGCGATCGTTCCCCTGGGGCGCTGGGTGCTCGCCACCGCCTGCCGTCAGGCCCGCCGCTGGCAGCTCGAACGCCCCGACGACCCGCCCCTGTTCGTCTCCGTCAACGTGGCCGTGCGCCAGGTCTGGGACTCCGACCTGGTCGCGGACGTCGCCGAGACCCTGGCCGAGACGGGCCTCGCCCCGCAGCTGCTCCAGCTGGAGTTGACCGAGTCCGCGGTGATGGGCTCCGCGGGCCGCCCGTTGCAGGCCCTGCAGGCGCTCAGCGAGATGGGCGTGCGCATCGCCATCGACGACTTCGGCACCGGTTACTCCAACCTCGCCTACCTCAGCCGGCTGCCGGTGTCGGTGCTGAAGCTGGACGGGTCCTTCGTCCGGGGCTTCCAGTACGAGGACTCGGGCGCCCATCCCAGCCCGGCCGACGAGGTCATCGTGGAGGCGATGATCCAGCTGGCGCACCGGCTGGGACTGACCGTGACCGCGGAGTGCGTCGAGACCTCGGCACAGGCCGGCCGGCTGCGCCGGATCGGGTGCGACACCGGGCAGGGGTGGCTGTACTCCCGGCCGGTGCCGCCGGATCGCATCTCCCAGTTGCTCCGCTGCCCGTTCGGTCAGGCGGTTGGCAACCCGTAGGCGTCCGCGATCAGTTCGTAGGAACGCAGGCGGATCTCGCCGGTGTGCGCGTTCGCCGTGATCATCAACTCGTCGGCGCCGGTGCGCTTGTGAAGGTCGTCCAGGCCCGCGCGGACCTCGTCCGGGGTGCCATGGATGACGTTGGCGTTCCAGGAGGTGACGAACTCCCGCTCCAGCGGGCTGAACTCGTACGCCTCGGCCTCCTCCGGCGTGGGCACGAGTCCCGGCCGTCCGGTGCGCAGCCGGAGCATGCTGAGCGCGGCGGCGCGGACCTGGCGCCGGGCCTCCTTCTCGTCGTCGGCCGCGAGCGCGGAGACGCCGATGAGGGCGTACGGCGCGTCGAGAACGGCGGACGGCTTGAAGGACTCCCGGTAGAGGTCGAGCGCGGGAATGGTGTTCTGCGCGGAGAAGTGGTGGGCGAACGCGAAGGGCAGGCCGAGCAGGCCGGCCAGGCGGGCGCTGAACCCGGAGGAGCCGAGCAGCCAGATCGGCGGGCGGTGCGGGGACTGGACGCCGCCGGGCGAGGTGGCCTGGACGGGGCCGGGGACCGCGTGGATACGGCGGTAGGGGTGGCCGTCGGGGAAGTCGTCGTCCAGGAACCGGGTCAGCTCGACGAGCTGCTCGGGGAAGTCGTCGGCGCCCTCGTTCAGCCGGTCGGTGCGGCGCAGGGCGGCCGCGGTGGCGCCGTCGGTTCCGGGGGCGCGGCCGAGGCCCAGGTCGATGCGGCCGGGGGCCATCGCCTCCAGCGTGCCGAACTGCTCGGCGATCACCAGCGGGGCGTGGTTGGGCAGCATCACGCCGCCCGAGCCGAGCCGGAGGCGGTCGGTGTGAGCGGCGAGATGGGCGAGGATCACGGCCGGGGAGGAGGAGGCGACGCCGGGCATGGAGTGGTGCTCGGCGACCCAGTACCGGTGGAAACCGCGGGCCTCCGCGAGCCGGGACAGCGAGACGCTGGTGCGCAGGGCGTCGGTGGCGGTGCGGCCCGCGCCGACGGTCACCAGGTCCAGTACGGAGAGGGGGACGGGGGCGCTGCCGTGTGCGGTGCCGCGGATCTCGTCGTCCGGCAAGGGATGCCTCCTGGTATCGGGCCGTGCGGTGTCCTCCAGCCGCTAACAGGAGACGGTCCCCGCTTATTCCCCCCGCGCCGTCGCCGAGCTTCCTGGGGTCGCGCGTTCTCACGAAGGCCCTCGTAGGTCCTGCGGCCTCGGCCCCCATGGGTCCCGCGTCCTCACGAAGACCGCCGAAAGTCCCGGCTCCTCACCAGGCCCCCCATAGGGCCCGCGGCCTCACGAAGGCCGTCGAAAATCCCGGCTGCTCACCAGGCCCCCCATAGGTCCCGCGTCCCTCACCAGCCCTGATGGGTCCCGGACGCTCACCAACGCCCCGTCGGTCCCGCATCCTCACAAGGCCCCCATCGTTCCTGGTCCTCGCCGATCCCGAGGGTCATACCTGCACGATCGGCTCCCTGGTGAACAGTGCGCCCAGCTCCGGTGCGTTCACCCGACGGTCCGCCAGGCGCAGCGCCTCCCAGACGGTGACCTGGTTGGCGGTGAGGACCGGCTTGCCGAGCTCCTTCTCCAGGGCCGGGATGTGGGCGGCCGTGTGCAGAGCCGTGTCCGGCAGGAGGACCGACCGCGTTTCACAACTGTCGTCACGGCGCGCATGTTGACGGTCCGAATGATGTACGGCACCCGTTCCGGCCCCGGTGGGGGCCTCTCGCCGGTGGTCGGGAGCACCCCCGGAGGTCATGTAGAGTTAACGACGTCAGCAGGCGCCGCTAGCTCAGTTGGTTAGAGCAGCTGACTCTTAATCAGCGGGTCCGGGGTTCGAGTCCCTGGCGGCGCACAGACGGCGAGGCCCCTCACTTCGGTGGGGGGCCTTTCGCATGCCCTCCGCGGGGCTTCTTCCCGCGCGGTCGGAGCAGGGTCCTCCGCGGTTATGGCCGGTTACCCTCTGGCCATGGCTGCGCGTGACCTCCAGGAGAGGATCAAGAAGCTCATCGTCGACCGCCGGCTGGCCTTTGGGGCGCCGCTGCCGACCGAGCCCGAACTGATGGCGTTCCTCGGGGCGAGCCGTAACTCGGTCCGGGAGGCACTGAAGGCCCTCCAGGCGATGGGCATCGTCGAGATACGGCACGGCTTCGGCACCTATGTCGGCCGTATGTCCTTCGCCCCGATGATCGAGGGCCTCGCCTTCCGCACCGTCGCCGGGCACCACCGGGGCGAGGACAGCCTGCTGCAGCTGCTGCGGCTGCGTGAGGCGATGGAGACGGGGCTGGTGTCGCGGCTCGCGGGGCGGCTCACGGAAGGGCACCTCGCCGAGCTGGAGGCACTCGTGGACGCCATGGACCGGCGGGCCGCGCAGGGGGTCTCCCTCGCCGGGACCGACCGGACCTTTCACGCCACCCTCTACCGAGGGCTGGACAACGCGCTGCTGAGCGAGGTGCTGGAGGCCTTCTGGGACGCCTTCCACCGGGTGAGCAGGGACCTTGTCGAGGTGCCGCAGGATCCCCGGATCACCTGCCGGCAGCACCGCGAGATCCTGGACGCCGTGCGGTCCGGCGACTCACTCCGCGCCGAGCAGGCCATTGGCGACCACTTCAGCCACATTCGTACCCGCCTGCTGTCAAGCGCACCAACAGACACCACCTTGCGTCCGAATGAGCCCGTATAACGGGTAAATACCGTGCATCCCATCTTGCGATCATGCGGAACGGCGTAGAACCCTGGTCTCACGAGGCTGCGGTTACGCGCCAATTGGGGGGAAAGAACCGGTTGCCGGTGGTGCGGGGAAGGGGGCCCCGTTCATGAGTGCGCCGAGGGGGGCGTCGGGCGACCGGACACACGCCTGTGCACGTCGAGGGGGACCGGCACGGGCGAAGGGACCGACGGACACGCGGAGCCGATCCGCGTGTGGGGGGATGACTCATGACGTCGACGCCGACGGGCGCCCGGCAGAACTTCGACCTGTCACCGACCACTCAGCTCGGAGTGTCCTCGCACCGGACCGGCCACACGGGGACGTACCGCCGGATCAGAAGGACGCTGCCGCGGTACGACTACGAGCATTACAGCCGGCTGGCCGGCCCCCTCACCGAGCCCGACCCCACCAGGCCGTACAGGGTGCAGTACCGCTCGTTGATCTCCCAGGAGCCGCACCGCGTCCGGGTGGCCCTGATGCTGGCGGCCGCGCCGCTGCTCTCGCTGGTCCTGCTGGTCTGGCTGCTGCAGCCCGCGCACTGGACCGAACGCGA
Source organism: Streptomyces chromofuscus (assembly GCF_015160875.1). Classification (NCBI taxonomy): domain Bacteria; kingdom Bacillati; phylum Actinomycetota; class Actinomycetes; order Kitasatosporales; family Streptomycetaceae; genus Streptomyces; species Streptomyces chromofuscus. The sequence continues at coordinate 3,082,395 of NZ_CP063374.1, forward strand.
CCACCCGGCGTACGCCTTCCTGCCCGCGCTCGACGTCGTGATGCTGGTCTCGATCGGTCTGATCGAGTTCTTCCGCTGCATGAACGTGCTGTCCAACGCGCACGCCACGCTGGTCGCCCGTGACCCGGTCCCGGTGGTGCCGGAGACCGGCACGCGAGTCGCCTTCCTCACCTCCTTCGTGCCCGGCAAGGAGCCGCTGGAGATGGTGACCAGGACCCTGCAGGCGGCGGTGCGGATCCGCCACCGGGGCCTGCTGCACGTCTGGCTGCTCGACGAGGGCGACGACCCGGAGGTCAAGGAGGTCTGCGCCCGCCTCGGCGTGCACCACTTCTCGCGCAAGGGCGTCGCGAAGTGGAACCAGGCCAGGGGCCCGCACCGCGCCAGGACCAAGCACGGCAACTACAACGCCTGGCTCGACGCGTACGGCGACGACTACGACTTCTTCGCGTCCGTCGACACCGACCACGTACCGCTGCCCAACTACCTGGAGCGGATGCTCGGCTTCTTCCGCGACCCCGACGTCGGCTTCGTGATCGGCCCGCAGGTGTACGGCAACTACGACACGTTCGTCACCAAGGCCGCCGAGTCGCAGCAGTTCCTCTTCCACGCGCTGATCCAGCGGGCCAGCAACCGTTACGGCGCCCCGATGTTCGTCGGCACCTCCAACGCCGTACGGATCAGGGCGCTGAAGCAGATCGGCGGGCTGTACGACTCGATCACCGAGGACATGGCGACCGGCTTCGAGATCCACCGCCACCGCAACCCGGCCACCGGCAGGAAGTGGCGCTCGGTCTACACCCCGGACGTGCTCGCGGTCGGTGAGGGACCGAGCGCCTGGACGGACTTCTTCACCCAGCAGATGCGCTGGTCGCGCGGGACGTACGAGACGATCCTCAAGCAGTACTGGAAGGGCTGGTACTCGCTGCCGCCGACCAAGCTGTTCAACTACACGATGATGATCATCTTCTATCCGATGTCGGCCCTGAACTGGATCCTCGCGGCGCTGAGCTGCGCGCTGTTCCTGGGGCTGGGCGCCTCGGGCGTGAACATCGACCCGGCGGTCTGGCTGATGCTCTACGGCAACGCCTCCGCCCTCCAGATCGGCCTGTACGTCTGGAACCGCCGCCACAACGTCTCCCCGCACGAGCCGGAGGGCTCCGGCGGTGTGGCCGGGATGGTGATGTCCGCGCTGTCGGCGCCGCTGTACGCGAAGGCGCTGATCGACTCGGTGCTGCGGCGCAAGAGCAAGTTCGTGGTCACGCCCAAGGGCGACTCGGCGAGCCCGGACCGGTGGTTCGGGACCTTCCGGTACCACTGGTACTTCGTCCTGATCTTCGGCGCCTCGATCGCCGCGGGCTTCTGTCTCGGTCACTCCCACCCCGCGATGATCATCTGGGCGTCGTTCGCGACGCTGATTACCGCCACGCCGGTCCTCGCCTGGCGCTGGGAGCTGCGGCAGGCGAGGAAGCGGCCCACGGCGCCGAGCGCGCCGGAGCCGCAGGACGCGGTGCCCGCGCCGACACCGGCGCACGGTGTGCCCACGCCCACCCCGGCGCACGGGGTGGCCCGATGAACGACCGCGCCGGCCGCCGCCGCGCCCGCCGTCTCGCGATCGGCACGGTGGTGGTGCTGGCGGTGGCCGGGATGAACGGGCCGTGGCTCTACCGGGTCGGGAGCGAGAAGTACCACCAGTACCGCATCAGCAGACCCGAGTACATGGCGGAGAACGGCCGCTGGGAGATCGTGGAGTTCCCGCCGGAGTACCGCCAGAACACCATTCACGCGGCGCTGCTGCACACCGGCAAGATCCTGCTGGTGGCCGGGTCGGGCAACAACCAGGACAACTTCGACGCGAAGCGGTTCGACACCCGGCTCTGGGACCCGGCCGAGGGCACCATCGAGAAGGTGCCGACGCCCAACGACCTGTTCTGCACGGGCCACACGCAATTGGCGAACGGCCGTCTGCTGATCGCGGGCGGCACCAAGCGGTACGAGAAACTCGCGGGTGACGTGAAGAAGGCCGGCGGCCTGATGATCGTCTACAACGAGAACCCGGACAAGCCGATCACCCTGCCCGCGGGCACGAAGTTCACCGGCAAGGAGAACGGCAGGACGTTCGTCTCCAAGGACCCGGTGCTGGTGCCGCGCGCGAAGAAGGTCTTCGACAAGAAGACCGGACGGTTCCTGCGCAACGACCCCGGGTTCGGACGGATCTACGTCGAGGCCGCCAAGGAGGGCGCGAAGTACGAGACCGGCACCCAGGACAACTACAGCGTCCAGGGGCTGACCGGGGCGGACGCGCGCAACACGTACGGCATCGCGCAGAAGCTGGCGCTGGACAAGAAGGACTTCCAGGGAATCCGGGACGCCTACGAGTTCGACCCGGTCGCCGAGAAGTACGTCAAGGTCGACCCGATGAAGGAGGCCCGCTGGTATCCGACGCTCACCACGTTGAGCGACGGGAAGGTGCTCAGTGTGTCCGGGCTGGACGACATCGGGCAGTTGGTCCCGGGCAAGAACGAGGTGTTCGACCCGGAGACCAAGCAGTGGACCTACACCGAGAAGGAGCGGCAGTTCCCGACGTATCCGGCGCTGTTCCTGATGCAGAACGGGAAGATCTTCTACTCCGGGGCGAACGCGGGGTACGGGCCGGACGACGTGGGGCGGGATCCGGGGATCTGGGACGTGACGAGCAACAGGTTCACCGAGGTGCCCGGGATGAGCGACGCGAACATGCTGGAGACCGCGAACACGGTGCTGCTGCCGCCGGCCCAGGACGAGACGTACATGGTGATCGGCGGGGGCGGGGTCGGCGAGTCCAGGCTGTCGAGCGCGAAGACCAGGATCGTCGACCTCAAGGCCGCCGATCCGCGTTTCGTCGACGGGCCGTCCCTGGGGAAGGGCACCCGCTACCCGCAGGCTTCCGTGCTGCCGGACGACAGGGTGCTGATCTCCGGCGGCTCCGAGGACTACCGCGGGCGCGGCGACTCCGACATCCTCGAGGCGCGGCTCTACGACCCCGAGACCGGCGAACTCGACCGGGTCGCCGACCCATTGGTGGGGCGCAACTACCACGCGGGGTCGATCCTGCTGCCCGACGGGCGGGTGATGTTCTTCGGGTCCGACTCGCTGTTCGGCGACAAGGCCAACACGAAGCCGGGGAAGTTCGAGCAGCGGATCGAGATCTACACGCCGCCGTATCTCCACCGGGGGTCCGGGCCGTCGCTGTCGGGCGGGCCGCGGACGATCGCGCGCGGCGCGTCGGGGACGTTCACCTCGCGGCACGCGGCCTCCATCACGAAGGTGCGGCTGATCCGGCCAAGTGCCTCGACGCATGTGACGGACGTGGATCAGCGGTCCATCGCCTTGGACTTCGTCACCTCCGGGGACAAGGTGACCGTGACAGTGCCGCAGAACCGGAACCTGGTGCAGGCCGGGTGGTACATGCTCTTCGTCGTCGACGACCGGGGGGTACCCGGTGACGCGCGGTGGGTGAGGGTTCCCTAGTGCCGTTCGCGGGTGCGGGGCGCCGGGCGCCTTGTCGCGCAGCGCCCCGCGCCCCTAGGCCGTCGAGGCCCGCGCCAGGTCCAAGGCGTAGTCGGGCCACCATGCGCCTGCCTTGGGACCGCCCTTGCATTCGCCGTCCGACTCTCCCGGGCGTTTGATCCAGAGGTAGGCGTCCACCAGCGGATCGGCCGTCCTGGTCGTCGGGGTCTCCCCCAGGGCCCGGCCCGGCGGGTTGCACCAGCGTTCGTCCGGATTCCCCTCGGTGTAGGGGCCGTTGCCGTTGCGGCTGGTGTCGACGACGAAGTGCTTGCCGCCGACCTTCGCGGACAGCTCCTTGCCGTAGGCGATGGACTCCTCGGTGGAGTAGAAATTGGAGACGTTGACCGAGAAGCCGTCGGCCTGGTCGATGCCCGCCCGCCGCAGGGACGCGAAGATCTGGTCGGGGTGGCCCCAGCCCGCGTTGCCCGCGTCCAGGTACACCTTGGTGTCCGGCTGGGACTTCAGCCTGCCGACGGCGTACTTCAGCAGGTCGTACCGCTCCTCGTGGAACTCGCCCGGCGTGCACCCGTCCACCAGGTGCAGCACCGCGTCCGGTTCCAGGATCACCGTCGCGGAGCGGTCGCCGATGCCTCTGGTGACGCCGTCGATCCAGGCGCGGTAGGCGTTGCCGTCGGCGGCGCCGCCTCCCGAGTACTGGCCGCAGTCGCGGTGCGGAATGTTGTAGAGGACGAGCAGGGCCGTACGGTCGGCCTTCGCGGCGGCCTCGGTGAAGCCGCGCGCCTGCTGCTCCGGGTTCTCCGCGCCGATCCACTCACCGGTCGGCTGCTGGGCGATCTTGCGGATCTGCTCGGCCTCGCTCCTCCTGCCGTCCCTCACGTAGTCGGCGACCTGCTGGGCCGCGTTACCGTCCGGGTTGACCCAGAACGGGGCGGCGTCCTTGGGCTGTTGGGTGATGCGGGCGCCGGTGTCGCTCTCGCCGCCGTCCCCGTCCCCGTTACCGTCGCCGCCGTCACCGGACGAACAACCCGCGATCAGCAGTGCCGCCCCCAGCACGACCGCGACCGCCCCCCTGCTGCCGTACATCCAACTCCCCCTTGGGTGCACCGGTCCACAAGCCCCAATCCTGACATACGTCGCGTTGCGTTCACGAGGTCGCCGGCGAGCTTGGCCGGGACCTGTTACAGACCGGTGCCGGTGAGGTACGCGGAGACGACCACGTTCGCCGTGTAGGTGTGGCCGGCGCGGTCGAAGGTGCCGCCGCAGGTGATCAGTCGCAGTTCGGCCCGCCCCGGCTTGCGCGCCCCGTAGGCCTGTTGGGCGTCGAAGCGGTCACGGCTGAGGACCGTGACGTCCTCCACGGTGAACTCGGCCACCTTGCCGTCGTCCCGGATGACGCGGACGGTCTGGCCGGGGCGCAGGGTGCTGAGCTTGTAGAAGACGGCGGGGCGGGTCGCGGTGTCGACATGGCCCACCATCAGCGCGGTGCCGGCGGTGCCCGGCTTCGCGCCGGCCGCGTACCAGCCGACGACGCCGGGCTGGTCGTACGGCGGTGGATCGACCGCGCCCTGCGCATCGAGCCCGCGGGCCACGACGGGCGCCTGGATGCCGAGGCCGGGGACGTCGAGGCGCTGGGGCAGCGCGCCGGTCAGCGGTTCGGCGGCCGGCGGCAGCGCGGCGATGGGCGGGCGGCCCGCCGCCGCCATGTCGCCGGTGGTGGGCGCGGACACGCCGTGCCGTACGTCGGTCACCTCACGGCCCCACAGCCACAGCCCGAGCAGCAGCAGCGCCCAGACCACGCCCGTGACGAGCCGTCCGGTGCCGGTGGAGCGTTCCGGGTCGGACAGGATCATGGTCAACACGTCCCACGGTTACGGCGATAGCCGAGGACCAGGACCGCGACGCAGGCGGCGCCGGCGAGGACCAGGCCGGTGACCGCGTGGGCCGTGTTGGGGCCGGTGCCGCGGGCGTCCACGGCGAGGTTCGCGGTGCCCCCGCCGCCCGCCTTGACGGGGGCGACCGGGGAGGCGTAGGCGGGCGGATGGAGGGTGGCCGAGGCGTACTCGGACGGGAGCGCGGGGGCCGAGGGGGCCGCCGAGGCAAGCTCGGACGGGAGAGCCTGGACCGTCGCGGCCCCCGCGGCGAGCTCGGACGGGAGGACCTGGGCCGTCGCGGCCCCCGCGTCGTCCTCGGACGGGAGGACCTGGACCGAGGGGGCCGCCGGGACGTCCTGGGACGGGAGAACCTGCAGCGACGGTGCCGCCGCTACGACCTCGGACGGGAGTACCAGCGCCGACGGTGCCGCCGAGGCCGGCTCGGCCGGGGACGGCGAGGCGTCGGCGAGGGTGCTGGGTGCCGTGATCGACTCGGACGCGTCCTCGCCCGGGCCGGCCGAGGCCCCGTCGTCCGCCGCGTGTGCCACCGGCGCGACGGCGGCGGTGGTGGCCAGCACGCCGGTACAAAGAGTCAGTCGCAGTGAACCCATCGTGAACCTCCAGACACCTGGAGACTCCCCCGCACGTCCCGCCCCCGCATCCGCAGCGCGGGCGGGACTGCTCCGTACGGGTGGGTTTCGCCCCAGTACGACCGCAAAGCGGTTTACGTCCGCCGGCCCCGGTCCGGTTAGACGCGGTCCACCAGGTCCGCGATCGAGTCGACGATCTTCGACGGGCGGTACGGAAAGTCCTCGACCTGCTCGGGACGGGTCAGCCCGGTCAGGACCAGGAAGGTCTGCATGCCGGCCTCCATGCCCGCCAGCACGTCGGTGTCCATCCGGTCGCCGATCATGGCGCTGGTCTCGGAGTGGGCTCCGATGGCGTTCAGACCGGTCCGCATCATCAGCGGGTTCGGCTTGCCCGCGAAGTACGGCTTGCGGCCGGTCGCCTGGGTGATCAGCGCCGCCACGGCGCCGGTCGCGGGCAGCGGGCCCTCGGTGGAGGGGCCGGTCTCGTCCGGGTTGGTGCAGATGAAGCGGGCGCCGCCGAGGATGAGCCGTACGGCCTTGGTCATGGCTTCGAAGGAGTACGTCCGCGTCTCGCCGAGGACGACGTAGTCCGGCTCGTGGTCGGTGAGGATGTACCCGATGTCGTGCAGCGCGGTGGTCAGGCCGGCCTCGCCGATCACATAGGCCGAGCCGCCCGGCCGCTGGTCGTCCAGGAACTTCGCCGTGGCCAGCGCGGACGTCCAGATGTTGTCGATCGGCACGTCCAGGCCCATCCGGCGGAGCCGGGCGTGCAGGTCGCGCGGGGTGTAGATGGAGTTGTTGGTGAGGACGAGGAAGGGCTTGCCGGACTCGCGCAGCTTCTTGATGAAGGCGTCGGCACCGGGGATCGGTACGCCCTCGTGGATCAGCACTCCGTCCATGTCGGTGAGCCATGAGTCGATGGGCCTGCGGTCTGCCATGTGCGTCGATCACTCCAGGCGTACGTGCGAGATGAGCTGGGGGCGCCGGAACCACGGCGTACCGACGCCCCCAGCGTAGTCAGGACTGGCTGATCCTGACCCCGTCGATCACCCAGTACCGGTTGTCGCCCGCCGTGCGACGGAAACGGACACGGACCGTGGTGGCAGCAGCGGGGACCTGGGGGCGGTTCAGGTGTGCGACGGGGCGTCGGCGGTGCAGTTCGCACGTGCGGGCAACCGAGCGACGCGCACATGGCGTCGCGGGGCGGTCGGGGCGGGTCGGCCAGGGCCTAACGGCGTCTGCGGGCCAGCAGCAGGACTCCGCCGGCGACGACGAGCAGGAAGGAGGCGGCGGCGAGGGCGCCGCGCGGGGTGGTGAGGCCGGTGCGGGCGAGTTCGTCGGCGAAGGAGAGGTGGCCGTCGGGGGCGGCGGCGGTGGAGGTGGCGGAGGGGTCGCCGTCCGGCTCGGCGGCGCCCTTGGGCTCGGCGCGCACCCGGAAGCGGTAGTCGTTCGACTGCCCGACCCAGTCGCCGTCGTCGTCCCGCCGCTGCACGACGGCCGCGTTGGCGGTGACGTCGTTCGGTACGGCGTCGGAGGTCATCGCCAGCCGCACCCGCACGGTCAGCGTCTGCCCGGGCGGCACGGTGAAGCCCGCGAACCCGTCGCCGAAGGCACCGACCAACTCGTCCTGGTCGGTCCGCTCGAACCGCACCGGCCGTGGCCGTGCCCCCTCGTAGAACTCCATCCGGGGCTGTGACGGCTTCAGCGCCCGCTTGCCGTCGACGAGCACCACGACCGGGTGGATGTCGGTGCACAGGCTCTGGGTGGTGTTGGTGAGCTCGATGGTCCAGGTCCCGTACCCGCCGCCGGCGTCGTAGGAGCCGGGGCCGCCGGGGATGCGGGTGGTGATCGGGAACTGCCGGTTGTCGGAGGCGGTGCAGTCGGACCCGGGGGCCGCGTGCACCGGAGATGCGGCTCCGCCGAGGAGGGCGGCCGCGGCGAGGCTGAGGGTGACGGGCGTGCACAGTCGCATGGACCCATTCCGCGCCGGGCGAGGCCCACCGCGCCAGGACGCCGCTCCGTACGGCCCAACAGGTCCGCCCGATCGGGCAGATGACTCGGCTCCGGCCCACCGGAGACAGCGGTCACCGGGAACGGGCGAAGGCGGCCCACCCCCACCCCACGGCCCGCCCGCTCCGGCAGAGGCACAGCCGACCCGCCGGACCGGCGAAACACGCCCCGCCCCCACCCCTCAGCCCGCCCCACCGAGCCCCCGACCGAGCCCCGGCCCACCGGACACGCGGACTCACAGAACCCGCGAAACACGCCCCACATCACCCGACGGCCCGCCCGCACACGCGGACGGCACGCCCAGCACTCCGGAGACGACGACCCACCGCGACCGGCGGACCCGCCCCGCCCTCACGCCACGGCCCGTCCGAACAGGGGTGCCAGCAGCAGTTGTGCGGCGCCCTCGGCGACCGCGCGTCGTCCGCCGCCCGCGATCCGCACCGGCACCGCGTCCTCCCCCGTGCGCCGGGCGCGTTCCTCGAGAACCCCGGCGACCCCTCGCAGGAACCGCTCCGGCTCGTCCGCGACGGTCCGCCCGCCGAGCAGCACGTGGTCGACGTCGAGCAGCGCGACCAGGTTGCCCGCCCCGACCCCCAGCACCCGCGCCGCCTCCGCCACGTCCCCGCGCGTGACCGCGTCGAGACACAGCGCCTCGACGCACCCCCGGTTCCCGCACTCGCACACCGGTCCGTCCAGCTGCACGACCTGGTGCCCGAACTCCCCCGCCCCCGTCCGGGTCCCGCGATGCACCGCGCCCCCGATCACCAGCCCGCAGCCGAGCCCCGCCGCGAAGTGCAGGTACGCGAAGGATCCGGTCCCGCCCCCCACGGCCAGCCGCAGCGCGGCGGCGTTCGTGTCCTTGTCGACCACCACGGGCAGTTCCAGCCGCCGCTCCAGCACGTCGCGCAGCGGAAAACCGTCCCACTCGGGAAACCCGGTGACTCGGTGCAGCACCCCGCGGACGTGGTCGAGCGGCCCGGGCAGCGCGACCCCGGCGCCGAGCAGCGTGCGGACGCCGGCCCCCGCGTTACCGCCGAGCACGTCCGCGACGAGGGCGGCCACCTGCCCCACCACGGCCTCGGCCCCCGCCCCGAGGTCCGTCGCCGCGCACCGCTCCTCCGCCACCACGCCCGCCAGGTCGACGAGCACCACCCGCAGCTCGTCCCGGTCCAGATGCACGCCCACCGCGTGCCCGGCCTGCGGCACGAGCCGCAGCACCGTGCGCGGCTTGCCCCCGGTGGACACCAGCCGCCCGGCCTCCGTCACCAGCCCTTCGTCCCGCAGCCGCCCGGTGATCTTGCTGACGGCCTGCGGGGTCAGCCCGGTCCGCTCGGCGAGCTCCAGCCGGCTGACGCCCTCCGTCCCGGCCCTGCGCAGGAGTTCGAGGACCAGCGCGGCGTTGTGGCTGCGCAGCGCCGGCAGGTTCGCTCCCTGCCGCACGCCCTGCTGAGCGCCGTGCCGCACGCCCGCTCCGGTGGTCATGTCCGTCCTGTTCACGCTCCCATTGTCTCCGCCGCTTGCACTTTGGCAACAGCGTTGCGAAAGTGGACGCATGACTGGCACACCCCCTGGCTCGCCCCTCCGCGTCGGCCTCGTCGGCTACGGCCTGGCGGGCTCCGTCTTCCACGCCCCGCTGATCGCCACCACCGAGGGCCTGGCCCTGGACACGGTGGTCACCTCGCACCCCGAGCGGCAGGAGCAGGCCCGCGCCGAGTACCCGGGCGTGCGGGTCGCCGCCACCCCGGACGAGCTGTTCGAGCGGGCCGACGACCTGGACCTGATCGTCGTCGCGTCCCCGAACCGGACGCACGTCCCCCTCGCCACCACCGCCCTCAAGTCCGGCCTGCCGGTGGTCGTCGACAAGCCCCTCGCCGGCACCGCCGCCGAGGCCCGGGAGCTGGCCGCCCTCGCCGACGAGCGCGGCGTGCTCCTCTCCGTCTTCCAGAACCGCCGCTGGGACAACGACTTCCTGACGCTGCGCCACCTCCTCGCCGAGGGCGAGCTGGGCGACGTATGGCGCTTCGAGTCCCGCTTCGAGCGGTGGCGGCCGCAGCCGAAGGGCGGCTGGCGGGAGTCCGGCGACCCGGCGGAGATCGGAGGTCTGCTCTACGACCTCGGCAGCCACGTCGTCGACCAGGCCCTGGTCCTCTTCGGCCCGGCCACCTCGGTCTACGCCGAGGCCGACCTCCGCCGCGCGGGCGCCGAGACGGACGACGACACCTTCATCGCCCTCACCCACGCGAGCGGCGTCCGCTCCCACCTCTACGTCTCCGCGACGACCGCCCAGCTCGGCCCGCGGTTCCGGGTGCTGGGCTCGCGGGCGGGCTACGTCAAGTACGGCCTGGACCCGCAGGAAGCGGCCCTGCGGGACGGGCAGCGCCCCTCCGCGTCCGCCGACTGGGGCACCGAGCCCGAGTCGCTGTGGGGCCGCGTCGGCTCCGGAGAGTCCCCGCTGACCGACGGCGGCCGCCCGCTGCGCACCCTGCCCGGCGACTACCCCGCGTACTACGCCGCGATCGCCGCGGCCCTGCGCGACGGCGCCCCCAACCCGGTGACCGCCCTGGAGGCGGCCGCCGCCCTCGACGTCCTGGAAGCGGCCCGCCGTTCGGCCCGAGACGGAGTGGCGGTGACCCTGTGACCAACAGCCGCAAGAGCGCGACGACCCCGAAGATCGCCCCCGAACTGACGCCCTCCGTCGAGGAGCTGGAGGCCCAGGAACGCCGCCTGGTGTTCCGCCGGTTCACCCACGACGACGCCTGGGCGCTCGGCTCGCTGCTGGTGGAGCTGGCCCGGGAACGCCAGGCCCCGGTCGCCATCGACATCCACCGCGCCGGCCAGCAGCTCTTCCACGCCGCCCTGCCCGGTTCCACGCCCGACAACGACGCCTGGATCGCCCGCAAGCGCCGGGTGGTGGAGCGCTACGGCTCCGCGTCGTACCTGGTCGGCGCCCGCTTCCGGGCCAAGGGCACGACCTTCGAGGAGTCCTCCCGGCTGGACCCCGACACCTACGCCGCTCACGGCGGCTCCTTCCCGATCACCGTGGAGGGCGTCGGAGTCGTCGGCGCGGTGACGGTCTCCGGCCTGCCGCAGCTCCAGGACCACCGCCTCGTGGTGGAGGCGCTGGAGCACGTCCTGGGCGAGCAGCTCTGAGTCACCGGACGACCTGATCCCGGCCCGGGGGCCGGGGATTAAGGCGCGCGACCCTCCGGTTGCCACCGAGGAGCAGCCGTCACGGCAACCGGAGGGATCGCACCCATGGACAACCCCGCAGCCTCGCTGAAGGAGCGGCTGGGACGGTACGGCATCTGGAGCGTGGGCCTGCGTTCGGAGGACCCCGGCCGCCGCGCCGAGGTCGACGAGTCGGCCGTCGAGCTGGAGGAACTGGGCTTCGGCGGGCTCTGGCTGGGCGGCAACAGCTCCGCCGCGAACGCCGCCCCCCTCATCAGGGCCACCCAGGGCATCACCGTCGGCACCAGCATCCAGAGCATCTGGCAGCACGAGCCCGCCGTCGCCGCCGCGGCTCGCGCCGAGCTGGAGGCGGCCCATCCCGGCCGGTTCGTGCTGGGCCTCGGCGTGAGCCACGCCAAGCTCGCCGAGCAGTACCGGCGCCCGTACTCGGCCCTCGTCGGCTACCTCGACGCACTCGACGCCGCCGGCGTGCCGTCCGAACGCCGGGTGCTGGCGGCGCTGGGCCCGAAGACGCTGGAGCTGGCCCGGGACCGGGCGGCCGGCGCGATCCCGTACCTGACCACACCGGAACACACGGCGTACGCCCGCGACATCCTGGGCGACGCCCCGCTCCTCGCGCCCGAGCTGAAGGTCGTCCTGGAACGGAACCCGGAGCGGGCCCGCGGGGTGGCCCGGGACTACCTGGCGATGTACCTCTCACTGCCGAACTACACGGACAACTTCCTCCGCCACGGCTTCACCGAGTCGGATCTGGCGGACGGCGGCAGCGACCGCCTGATCGACGCGGTCTTCGCCTGGGGCGACGACAGCCGCGTGCGGGAGCGCGTGACGGCCTTCCACGCGGCGGGCGCGGACCACGTCGCGCTGCAGGTGGTGGACGGAGGCCCGAGCGACGCCCTGCCGCGCGCGGCGTGGCGCCGCCTCGCCGATCTCCTGGCGTGATCGAAAAGCACTAAATGATCACCTTGTGAGACATTTCACGAGGGAATGGCTGGACTCGTGCCCATCGCAGATTTAGTTTCCCTAAAAGAGCAATGCGGGAAATGAGCAATGCGAGCCTGCCAGGGGAGTGACCTCGCGGACGGCCGCCCGCCCCGGAAGGTGGACAAGTGAGCGAAGACGCCGTGTGGGTGCGGGGTGTGACCGGCATCCAACTGCACCACGTCACCAATCTGCAGGACGCCCGACGATTCCTCGGCAACGCCGTCATGGCGCTGAGCGCCGCCCATGTGAGGACCGGCGACGCCCGGTTCTCCGGTCTCGCCGACCAGCTGAAGGCGATGGTCGCCGAAACGCGCGACCTCGAGGGCCAGGCCCGGGAGAGCATGCAGCAGCTGCACTCCACGGACCCGGAGCGGTTCGCGCGCTGCCGGGAGGGCGAGGAGCCCTGGCCGGACGAGCTCCAGGCGGGCTTCATCCCCCGCCACACCTGCCGGGACGAGTGCCTCTACCACGACCGCGACGTGCTGGACGCCATCCTCCAGTGCACCTGCGGCCGGCCCCCGTGCCGCGCCTGCGCCATCGCGGGCGCACCCTGACCAACCGGGGCCGGTCCGGCACCTGACGCCGGCCCGGCCCCGGTCGTACGTACGACGTCGAGCGCGGTCGCTGTGGCCGCGCCCGACGTTTTTCACCGCCCGAACCACCGCGCGGCCAAGGCCCGAACGGCGGCGCGCGGCGGCTCCCAGGGCACTCCCAACTCGCCTTGACACGCCGTCGTAGGAGGAGTTGCCTGGAATGTGAGGCAGCTTTCCAAGGTGTGTCCGGATCGGTCGGATCCGCGCCCTTGGCCAACGGCTGGAAACGGGCGGCGAAGATTTATGGCGACGTACGAGTATTCCTGCAATCGCTGCGGTTCTTTCGACGTGCGGCGACCCATCGGCACCACTTCGGCCGAGGAATTCTGCCCGCGGTGCTCGCGCAGGGCTCGGCGCGTGTACACCTCCCCTGGAACTGCCTTCACGTCGCCCGCGGTCGCGCGTCTGCGCGAGCGGGAGGAAGAGTCTCGGGAAAACCCCGCGGTGGTCACGCGGGTGCCTCCCAAGGAGGCGGCGCCGAGGCCGACCCATCCGGCCCACGCCCGGCTTCCCCGGCCCTGACCGGGAAGTCGCGGACCGGCCGGTAGCGCCCTTCGTCGAGGGCGAGTTATCGGGAGGTGTGTCCCTTGGCCAATGTCGGGCTTCTCTTCGTGGGCGCGGTGCTGTTCCTGAACGGACTGATGCTGCTGGGGAAGGTGGACAGCCGGTCGGCCGCCATCTTCAACCTGTTCGTGGGCGGACTTCAGGTCCTCACTCCCACCTATCTCATCATCGCCGCGAACCAGGACCCCCAGCGCATTCTGCTGGCATCCGGCATCTTCCTCTTCGGTTTCACCTACCTGTATGTAGGAATCGGGCTGCTGATGGGCCTCGACACGACGGGCGTGGGCTACTACTCGCTGTTCGTGTCCATCGTGGCGCTCGGCTATTCCTTCGTCAGTTTCCGGCAGTTCGGCGATCAGCCCTTCGGAGCCATCTGGCTCTACTGGGCGTTCCTGTGGTTCCTCTTCTTCCTGCTCCTGGGTCTGAAGATGGAGGCGCTGACGCCCTATGTGGGCTGGGTGACCGCCATCCAGGGCTGGGTGACCGGTGTCATTCCGGCATTCCTGCTGCTGTCCGGTTACTGGGTCGCGGAGAACTTCTACGAGATCGCGATCGCTCTGGGCGCGTTCGCCGTGGTGACCTTCGGCGGGCTGTGGTTCGCACTGCGCCACAGGCGGCCAGGCAGGCCCGCGCAGGAGTACGACGCCTATGCGGCCGGCAGCCACGGCTAGGCCCTCGCCTCGCCGCCGTCTCGTGACCGCCACCCCAGACAAAAGAACATGAGGGATTCACATGCCAGAAGTAATCTTCAGCGTCGACCAGTCAAAGTCGATGCGCGACCAGGATGTCCCCGGACACAACAGGTGGCATCCGGATATCCCGAACGTCGCGATGGTGCGCCCGGGGGACGAGTTCCGCGTCGAATGCCGGGAGTGGACCGACGCGCAGATCCTCAACAACGACTCCGCCAACGACGTTCGCGATGTCGACCTGAAGCGCGCGCACATGCTCAGTGGGCCGATAGGCGTCGAAGGCGCCGAGCCGGGCGACCTGCTCGTCGTCGACATCCTCGACCTCGGGCCGGTCCCGCAGAAGGTCGGCGACGCACCGGGCGAAGGCTGGGGTTACACCGGCGTTTTCGCCAAGGCCAACGGTGGCGGCTTCCTGACGGACTACTTCCCGGACGCCTACAAGGCGATCTGGGAGTTCCACGGGCAGGTGGCGACCACCAGGCACCTTCCCGGTGTCCGCTTCACCGGCATCACCCACCCCGGCCTCTTCGGCACCGCGCCGTCCGCGGAGCTGCTGGAACGGTGGAACAGGCGCGAGCAGGCCCTGATCGACACCGACCCGGACCGCATCCCGCCCCTGGGACTCACGCCCGACCCCGATCAGGCGCTGGCCGGGCAGGCGAGCGGATCGGACGCCGACCGCATCTGCCAGGAAGGGGCCCGCACCGTTCCCGCGCGGGAGAACGGCGGCAACCACGACATCAAGAACTTCACTCGTGGCTCGCGCGTCTTCTACCCCGTCCACGTCAAGGACGCCAAGCTGTCGGGCGGTGATCTGCACTTCAGCCAGGGAGACGGTGAGATCACCTTCTGCGGCGCCATCGAGATGGGCGGCTTCATCGACTTCCACGTCGATCTGATCAAGGGCGGCATGGAGAAGTACGGTGTCACGACCAACCCGGTCTTCATGCCGGGCAACGTCGAGCCGCGGTACTCGGAGTTCATGTCCTTCATCGGGATCTCCGTCGACCACGACACCGACACCAACTACTACCTGGACGCGACGGTCGCCTATCGCCGCGCCTGCCTCAACGCCGTCGAGTACCTGAAGAGGTTCGGCTACACCGGAGAGCAGGCCTATCTGCTCCTCGGCGCGGCCCCCATCGAGGGACGCATCAGCGGGATCGTCGACATCCCGAACGCCTGCTGCTCCCTGTACCTGCCGACCTCGATCTTCGACTTCGACGTCCGTCCCACCTCGGAGGGGCCGAAGTCCGCGGACCGCGGTCAGTGCGCGGTGACCACCTGAGCCGAGGGTCACCCCCGCCCCCTCGCCGGGCTCCCACTCGGCGAGGGGTCGCCCCGCCCCCTCGCCGGGCTGCCACTCCGGACCGCCACCAGCCGCCCGGAGGCCCGGCCCGGGGGCCTGTGCGTGCGTGACCGACGGCGGCGCACGGAGCGGTCCCCGACCCGTCAGGCGTCCTTGAACTCCTGGCGCTGCCGGCCCAGCCCCTCGATCTCCAGCTCCACCACATCACCCGCCCGCAGATACGGCTTGGGCTCCGGGTGCCCCATCGCGACGCCCGCGGGCGTGCCGGTGTTGATCACGTCCCCCGGGTACAGGGTCATGAAGTGGCTCACGTACCGCACGACCTCGCCCACGGAGAAGATCTGCTCGGCGGTCGTCCCGTCCTGCTTCAGCTCCCCGTTGACCCACAGCCGCAGTGACAGCCGCTGCGGATCCGGCACCTCGTCCGCGGTCACCAGCCACGGGCCCAGCGGATTGAACGTCTCGCAGTTCTTGCCCTTGTCCCAGGTTCCCCCGCGCTCGATCTGGAACTCCCGCTCGGACACGTCGTGCGCCACCGCGTACCCGGCGACGTGCGCGAGCCCGTCCCGCGCCGACTCCAGGTAGCGGGCCGTACGCCCGATGACGACCGCGAGCTCCACCTCCCAGTCGGTCTTGCGCGAGCCCCGCGGCACGAGGACGGTGTCGTCCGGCCCGACCACCGTGTCCGGGGCCTTGAAGAACACCACCGGCTCGGCGGGCGGCTCGGCCCCGGTCTCCCGGGCGTGGTCGTGGTAGTTCAGCCCGATGCACACGATCTTGCCGATCCGCCCCAGCGGCGGTCCGATCCGCAGCCCCGCCCCCTCCAGCACCGGCAGCTCCCCGGTGCCGGCGGCCGCACGGATCCGGTCGAGCGCGGCGTCGTCGGCGAGCAGCCCGCCGTCGATGTCCGGCACGAGACCGGACAGGTCCCGCAGCACGCCCTCGCCGTCGAGCAGCGCGGGCCGCTCCGCCCCGGCCGTACCGACTCGCAGCAGCTTCATGGTCACCATCTCCCTCGATCGCGGGGCGCCCGCCGACGTGTGCGGCCGTCGGAGGACTGATCGATCGTCCAAGGTGACGGTCCAGTCCGCAACACCCCGTTCACGTACTGGACCGTAGCTCCAGGTGGTCAGCGGTGGGGCACCGCCCGCTCCACCGCGCTCCACGTCGTACCGATCACCACGTACAGGGCGGCCGCGAGCGGCACCACCGCCACGGTGACCAGCGTGACGAAGGACAGGAACGGCATGACCCGGGCGACGGCGCCGAGGCCGGGCAGCCGCTCGCCGTCCGCCGGGACGGAGATGCCGGCGGACGGCGTTTTCCCGCACTGCTGAACCCATGATCACTGAGGGCCGTGCGACGCGCGCAGGGCTGAGCCGCCCTCGACGGTGGTGCTTTTGGAGCAGACGCCGAGAGCGGCCGAGGGCTGGGAGCAAGCCCTCACATGCCCTACCGCGGCGTAACGGACGACGGATGCAGTCGCATCCCCGTTCGAGCAGCCGGCCGCGTCGGCGTCGCCCGCCACCCCGCGCGCCTGAGGGCCGCGACCAGGCTGCTCGAGCACTTCCTCAAGGGGGAACGGCCGGCTAAGCCGGGACAGGCTCCCCGATCCCGATCATGTTGCCCTCACTGTCACGGAACCAGGCGGCACGCTCGCCCCGCGCCCCCTTGCTCGGATAGTTCCCCTCGACGTCGGCGATCCCGTCGTCCCCCGTCCGCAGCCCCGGCAGGTCGACGACCTCGAACTCGACCCCGCGCTCCCTGAGCGCGGCCACCACCCTGTCGATGTCATCGACCTGCCACCCCATCTGCGTGAACGTTCCGGGCGAAGCCCCCTCCGACTCGAACAGGGCGAATTCCACGCCACCACACCGGTACAGCAGCCCACCGGGCCGCTCGTCGAGGGGCTCCAGCCCGAGCTTCTCGGAGTAGAAGCGCCGGGCGCGCTCCAGATCCTGAGCGGGCAGCCGGGTCGCCACACGCCCGCGGGCCAGCAGATCCAACGCGTCCGTGTCCATACCCTCACTGTGCCGCAGCCGGGCGGGGCGGTCCTGTCGGACGGCGGGCGACCCTGTCGGGAGGCGGGGCGGCCCTGTGGGAGGCGGGGCAGCCCTGTCGGGAGGCGACGCGTCCCCCTGTGGCGGCGGGCGGCCCTGTCGGGAGGCGGGGCGGCCCTGTGGGGGCGGGCGGCCCTGTCGGGAGGCGGCCCGGCGCCTGTCTCACCTTCCTTTGTCACCACGCGGCAGTACGGTGTCCCCCATGCGCCCCGACACGCCTGCCGAGAACGTCGACCACACCGCCGAGGCGGCCCGCCTGGAGCGAACCGCCGGCCTGTACCCCGAGGACACCGAGGCCCTGCTGCTGCGGGCCGCGGCCCACCTGGAACTGTCCGGCGACCGCCCCGCCGCCACCGCGCTCTACGACCGCCTGCTCTCCTCCGGGGACGACCTGGAGCACCCGCACCTGATCCGCGCCCTGAAGGCCTCGAACCTCTGGGAGTACGGCCACGAGGCGGAGGCCCGGGCGATCATCGACGGCATCCGCACGGCGTCCCCGCGCGACCCGGCCCCCTGGGTGATCGTGGCCGAGGCCCTGGAGGCCCACGACGAGTTGGAGACGGCGCAGGAGATCTTCACGGAGGCCACCCGTCTCCTGTCCGGGGACGCGCCGAAACCCCCACGGTCCGCTCACCCCCTCTTCTTCGGCCGCCACCGCGTACGGCGCATGCTGGGCCTCCCCCACGACGACTGGGACGCCCTGGCCGACACCCTGCACTCCATGCCGGTCTCCCTGGACGAACTCCACGACCCGAAGCGCGTGTGGTCCCTGGGCTCGAACAACCCGGCGGAGCTGGAGGCGGAGATCTCCCGCCTTCGAGCCGAGCTGGGCGCCTACAGGGAGGCCCTCTCCCGCCCGTTCCCGGTGGCGATACTGCACTGGCCGGAGGGCGAGCTGACGGAGTTGCTGACGGCGTACCCGTCCCTGACCTCGGAGTACCCCTCGCACGAGGAGCACCTGTCGACGATAGAGGCCTCCCTGCGCGAACTGTCCGCCTCCGGCACACCCAACCTGGGAGTCGTCACGGGCACGGTCCCCTCTTACGAGGCCTTCGCGGCATCGGAGGGCACGACCCCGGACGACACAACACTCCTCCCTCAGTACGCGACGACCCTGGCGGCCCGAGGCCGAGCGGTGGCATGGCCACCGGAGCGGGCTGGTGCGTGCTGGTGCGGGACGGGGAACTCGTACGGCGAGTGTCATGGGGTGGAGTCTTGAGGCCGCCCTCCACCTACCACGGTCCTCATTACCCCGCCCACCGGTCGATAGCCGCTGAGCCCACCTGGCGTGCCTCCGAGATGCTGACGCGTCCCCGCCCCGCAGGCCACTGAGCAACGAGGCATAGCGCCCACCGACCTCTGGGCCCGCTTTCCCGGGCCGCTCGCTCGCTTCTTCGCCGTGCTGGAGCGGTCCGGGTCCAGGGTGGCCCGCAGGGCCATCGGCGAAGCCGACGCGGAGCGTCAGCGGAGCGCCCTTGACGCGGACCGCGGAAGCACGACACTGGCCAAGAAGCGGGCGGCCCCCACAGCACTTACGAACGCGATCAAGTCAATCGCCCGTGCCATCTTGCCAGGGCGGCCTCTTTCGAAGAGTGCATCACCTCCCCGCCACCGGGGCGACGCCGGCAGAATGCTCACGTGCCAGACGCCGTCCCGTCCTCACCCGCAGTCTCCGCCCGCATGAGCCGCCAGCTTTCCCGCGACACGGCCCCCGAGGTGGCGGTCCGACGGCTGCTGCACGCATCGGGTCTGCGTTACCGCGTGAATGTGCCAGTGCCCGGCATGCCCCGCCGCACCATCGACATCGTCTTCCCCAAGGCCAAGATCGCGATCTTCCTTGACGGCTGCTTCTGGCACGGCTGCCCCCAACACGCAACGCATCCAAAAGCCAACTCGGAGTGGTGGCGAGTGAAGCTCGACAAGAACATGGCGCGGGACATCGAGACCACTAAGCACCTGACCTCGGAAGGGTGGACCGTACTGCGCTTCTGGGAACACGAATCGGTTGAGGACATCACCCGCCAAGTCACCGCCACCGTGGCGGCGAAGCGGGCGGCCACCAACAAGCACTGACGCCGAGCCCGGAAGCAACTCCGAGACCTTGACGTTGTGTCCACTTTCACCGGATATCACAGCAGTTTCCCTGCGGGCGGGGCAAAAATCCTGCTCTCGCGCGCAGTTGTGGCGTTGATTGACTTATCGATGACAGCCCCACCCAATAATGTGTGGGACTTGTGAACGCAGGCCCTGGGTCTGGGTCTCAATGTCGGTGACGCATGAGCCGGTTCATCCGACCGAGGACCCTGCGGACCAGTCGGCGGAACGAAAGAGAGCGGGGGCGGTCGACCTCATGACCGACGATTTCGACGCGATGTACGAGACGTTCCAGGCGCTCGTGGAGACGTTCCCTCCCTCGGAGGCCGTGAAGCGGCTGGAGATACTGGGCGTTGAGCAAGACGTCGTCGAGCGAATCCGTGAGCGGCACGAGCAGCAGATGATCCGCATCAAGGAGCTCGAAGAACCGCACGCGGTCGTCATGGGCAACCGGGACACCTGGTACACGGGCCCGCAGGTAAAGGACAAGTGCTGGCCCGCGATCGTGAAGCTGCTCCGAAAGGACGGTTGGCCGGAGGAGCCCGCCATTCGGGACCTCGACGACTCCTCGACCCGAGTCGTCTCGTTGTTGAACCACCCCAAGGAGAGGGCATTCTCCACTCGGGGCCTCGTCGTCGGGTACGTGCAGTCGGGAAAGACGACCAACTTCACGTCGGTCATGGCCAAGGCCGCCGACCGTGGATACAAGCTCTTCATCGTTCTGGCCGGCATCCACAACGGACTGCGGCGCCAGACCCAGGCCCGACTCGTCCAACAGCTCGTGGAGCCCAATCCCTCGATGTGGTCCCAACTGACCGGGCTTGAGAAGGATTTCACTCCGCAGGAGAACCCCGCTTCCTACTTCGGCAAGAGCAACAAGACGCACGTCTTGTGTGTGGTGAAGAAGAACGCCACCGTCCTGCGCAAGCTCGCCCGTTGGCTGGACAAGGCTTCGGACTACCTGAAGGACTGTCCCGCGCTGATCATCGACGACGAGGCCGACCAGGCCACGGTGGCCACGAAGTCCATCAATCCACTGATCCTCAGCATCATGAGCAGCCTTCCGCGCTCCGCATACGTGGGGTACACGGCATCTCCGTTCGCCAACCTGCTGATCGATCCGAGCGCCGAGGACCTCTACCCGCGCGACTTCATCGTCAACCTGCCAAAGCCGCGGGGTCACTTCGGCACCGAGGTTCTGTTCGGACGCTATGCGCTGGACGGCGAGAACGAGGACGACGTCGATGACGGCCACGACATGATCCGCTCAGTCCCGGTCGACGACATACCCTGCGTGCGCCCCGAGACGAAGGCCGATGTCGACGGCTTCGAGCCGGTCATCACCGAAACCCTGCGCAAAGCAATCGAGTACTTCTGGCTGGTCACGGCCGCTCGTCGCGTTCGCGGCTCGGGCAACCCGCACAGCACGATGTTGATTCACACCAGCGTCAACACCTCTGTGCACAACAGCTTCAAACGACCTCTGGAACACCTGCGGGAGACGACGGCCAAGTCGCTTGCCGAGAAGACTGTTCTCAGACGTCTGCGGACTCTGTGGGACGAGGAGACGGCACGTGTTCGCGCCGAGGATTTCTGTGAGACGAAAGTACCCTTCGACTCGCTGTTGGCCGAGTTGCCCGGCGTACTGCGCAACTGCCGTGTCATTATGGACAACTCCAGCAGCGAGGACCGACTCGACTACGAGAACGGCCCGGTCGTCGCGATCGCAGTAGGCGGCAACACCCTTTCCCGAGGCTTGACCCTCGAAGGCCTGGCGGTCAGTTACTTCGTTCGCGCCGTCTCGGCCTACGACACGCTGTTGCAGATGGGCCGTTGGTTCGGCTTCCGGAACGGCTACGCGGACCTTCCCAGGATCTGGATGACCGACGAACTGGCCGAATGGTTCCGCCACCTGGCCACGGTCGAGACCGAGATGCGTCGCGACATCGACATCTACATGACCGAAGCCGAGACACCGCTCACCTTTGCCGTCCGGCTGCGCACCCACCCCGCTCTTCGCGTCACCGCAGCCGCCAAGATGCGATCGGCAGTCACCGCCTCCTCGTCGTACGGCGGCAGGGGAGTCCAGACTCACTACTTCCACACGAACGCAGAATGGCTCCGAGGGAACATCGTTGCCTCGCAGGAGCTTGTTGCCGCGGCGGCCGCGAACGCCGTCAGAGTGGAGGACCGCTCCCAGGAAGGCCGCTTCATCTTCCGTGATGTTCCCTACGACGTGGTAACCAACTTCCTGGCCTCCTACAAGTTCCACGAGAAGTCGCCGGAGAACGACCCCGACCTGATCAGTGCCTACATCCAGAAGCGGGTTTCGGCAGCGGACTCGCTACGCCGGTGGAACGTCGCCATCATCGGTAATCCCGAGGGAGAGCCCTTCACCTTCGCTCCGAGCGTGACAGTAGGGCGGGTCACGCGTTCGCGCCTCGCCGTGACCAACCCCGACCCCGATTTCGCCGACATCAAGTCGCTGCTGGGCCCCCGGGACGCCGCCGTCGACCTCAGCGGCATCACGACAAAGGTGAATGAGAGGGCACTCAAGGACGCCCGCAGCGCTCAGCTCCCGGACACGGGGCTCCTGCTGCTGTACCCGATCGACAAGACATCCGCGCCCGGCCCGGGGAAGAATCTTCGTGCTCCCCTCAACGCGCAGGAGCACGTCATTGGTGTCGGCCTCGTCTTCCCCGAGCCCCGCCACGGCGACAGCACGGTGGAGAAGTACATCTCCGCCGATCTGTCGGGTGTCCGTATTGAGGACGAAGACCTCAGCAGCCTTCTCGAAGGTGAGGACTCGTGAGCGGCGAATCACTCCGCACACTCGTCGAGGAACACTGGTCGGCGCTCGGAGCCCGGCCGACCACCGGCGACAATCGCCTGCGTGTGTCGCACCTGCCGGTCATGACGGACCAGGGCCCCTTGACTGCGGCTGTCGACCACGAGGGACACCGCCACCTGCTGGTTCCCATAAACACACACCGAAAAATACGTTCCGGCCTCGACGGTCCCGTCCTGCAATTGCGCAAACGACCGTTGGAGGACGAGGACACCTACCAGGTGTACGCCGACCTCGCCTGCCTGCGCGGAGATCTGAACGATCTGTTCACAGGGGTGTGCGTGGACGTGCTGACCGCTGTCGACCGGGCTCCCGAGAACCCGGTCAAAGCTCTCTACCACGTCCTCGATCGCTGGAAGGCCCTCTTTCAGACGCAAGGGCCCACCTTGGGGCCCGAGCAACTCGCCGGTCTCTTCGCTGAGTTGCTGGTTCTCGGTCAGCTTCTGGACCGGGACCCCAGCGCTCATCGACTCTGGCTCGGCCCGAAAGGACATCGTCACGACTTCTCGACCGGGAACGCGGCATTCGAGGTGAAGGCCGGCACGGATGTAAGTGGGCGAAAGCCTCGCATACATGGACTGGATCAGCTCGAAGTTCCAGCGGACGGCAGCCTCTGTCTGGTTTGGTTCGGGCTGCACCGCGTCACAGTATCGGGGTCGGGCATCGGCTTCCTGGAGCTGGTCAAACGGACGCTTCAGAAGTGCGACGACGAAGGCGCCCTGATCGGCCTCCTCGCCGAGGCCGGCTATCGCCCCTTCGAAGCGGACCGCTATCGAGACGTACGTTTCACCGTCGGAGAAGAGAAGTGGTACGAGGTAGGTACGGCCTTCCCCAGACTGACGGGTAGTGCACTCCTTGCGGCTGGGCGGTCGCCCGTGTCGGTCATGGACGTCGAATACACCATCGACCTCTCCGGTGACGCCCCCGTCGCCATGACACCCGACGAGGTGTCCCACGTGATCGATCGCATCGTTGAGGAGTCCGCGTGACCGAACCACGCTGGTACTCGCAGCCCTATCCCCCCGAGGGCGCAAGCGCCGCCGAGGGCATCCGTAACCAACTCGGCCGTCCCGAGCTTGACCTACTCACCATTTTGGTCCGGGAGTCCGCCCAGAACAGCTGGGACGCCCGCCTTCCGCTCTCAAACCAACCCGTCGACTTTCGGATCGACATGTGGACGGTGGGTCCCGCACACGTTGCGGCTTGGCGCACCCTCCTCCAGGCAGGTGCGCCCGCCGGCACCGACAACTTCCCCCTGCAGGACACGCTCAGGCGAGGCCCTGTCCGCGTCTTGGCCGTCTCCGATCGCGGGACGCGAGGACTCGGCGGGCCGACGCGCGCCAACGACGCCGTCGGGCCGGAACGCGACTTCGTGTCGTTCGTCCGCAATATCGGGGAGCCCCGGGACACGGCCCTCGGCGGCGGCACTTACGGGTTCGGCAAGGGCATCTTCTACCTGCTGTCCAAGCCAGGAACAGTGCTGGTGCACTCACGCTGCCGCACTCCGCAGGGCGACCTGGAGACGCGCCTCATCGGCTGCACGCTCTGGAAGAGCTACGTGACGACCGAGACAGAGGGCACCCGTCGTTACACCGGCAGGCATTGGTGGGGCGACACCTCGAGCGACGTTGTCGAACCGTTGGTCGGGCAAGCAGCCGAAACAGTGGTCCAGCGTCTCGGTCTGCGCCCATTCACCGATGAGGAAACGGGCACCACCGTCGTTGTCATCGATCCGAATCTCGACGGCCTGGAACCGACCGACGCAGCCGACTACCTGGCCGACACCATCGTGTGGCATCTCTGGCCGAAGATGATCTCGACGGACGGCAAGCCATCCGCCATGCGCTTCTCCGTCGCCTGCGACGGGGTACAACATCCCGTGCCGGATCCGCGCACCACCCGCCCTCTCAACATGTTCGTCGCGGCCTACGAGGCGATGGCGGGCCCGAACGGTCACGAGCTCGAATGCCTGAAGCCCAGGAAGTACCTGGGTCGGCTCGGGCTCGTGAAGCGCATCATGCCGGCGCTGGAACCGACCCGTGCACAGCGCATGTTGGACATCGAAGATCTGATTCATCACGTATGTCTTATGCGTCCGGCGGAGCTTGTCGTCACGTACCGCCCAGGGCCCAAGCCGCCGAGCGCGAATCAGGGTTACGCGGGTGTTTTTCGAGCCGACGAGTCGATGGACGACGTCTACGCCAAGGCCGAACCCCCCACGCACGATGCCTGGAATCCGCATTCACTCGACCGACCAGAGAGCACTTACGTGCACACCACGTTCCGCCGGATCGACGAGGCCCTGAACGGTCTGCTGTCCCTCGGGGGTGGCGCGCGCACCGGTGCCAGCAACGTCGCTCTCGGTGCTGCCAGTTCGCTTTTCTCAGGACTCGTGGGTGGCGCCTGGGGAATTGGCGGAGCGACCGACTATTCCAAGCCGGGCAGCACCGCCACCCGGCCGTCGAAGACCGACGAGGCCGAGGAAGGCACGCAACGCGCGCCACGAGGCAGTCGCGTACCTGCGGGTCGCGGATCCGTCACGTCAGCCGTCGGTGGGTCGGGGGTTTTCCAGGGAGACAACGGGACGCCAGTTGATCCCTTCATCGGTGACGCCTCCACAACGCATCGGCGGCGGCCTCGCGTGCAATATGTCGGCGAGCCCTACTACCACGACCGGGGTGACGCCTCCTTGCTGGTCCAGGAGTTCCGGCTGCCTGTGCCCGGACCGCAGCGAGTACACATCGACCTTGCCGTCACGCTGCCCGGTACGGGTGGGCGCGAGACGGACCCGCCCCTCGGTGCCAGCATGCCAGTACTCGTCGGGTGGGAGGACGAGGCGGGACGCCTCCACGCCGAGGATCCATACGTGATCGAGGGTGGCGAGTCTGTCTGGCGGGCGTTGGTCCAACCGGCTCCCGACACGATGACTGAGATCAGCATCATGGTCGAGGCGGTGAGGACTCCGTGACACGGCGTGTTCTTCCTTATCGCGTTCCCGCGCAGCATGTCGTCGCCGCCGAGCCCTGGCGACTCGTCGTCGAGGACGGCGAGGTCGCTCTGCCAGAAGCGATACCCGACTGGGACTACCGAATGGATCTGCACGTGCGCAGATCCGTCCGTGTCGATCTCGATCGAGCCCGACGGGATTCCGGGCTCCCCATGAACGCAGCACTCGTGCTCTCGGCCGTGTGGACGGCCACTGGCTCCAACCTGAGTGGCCCTGCCCAGCACATCAGGTTGGCCGAAGGGGGCTCGAGCACAGTCGAGTTCGACATCCGTCTACTCGGCTCCGATCTCGGCGGTCTCCTCCTCCTCGACACCGCGCTTCTACTCGCCGAGCGCAGGACCGACGCTCGTCCCTCCGCGCCGCGACGTGCCGGGTCCGTGCTGTGGAGTGAGCGGCAGGCCGTGCGCCTCCAGGGCGACGCTCCCCAGTTCCCCATGGCTGTGATCGACTTCGAGAGGACGTCGTTCCCGGACAGCGCGGCATGGCACCTCCACATCAGCGGTGGCCTCGAAAGCGCGACAATGGGATCCCTGCTGCTCCTGGTGAACGAGCGGAACACGGTCACCACCGCAGCATTCCAGAACGCGGCAAGGCCCCGTCCGATCGACCGGATCGTGCTCTCTGCTGTGTACGCGGACGCCGCTCGCATCATGGTCGAGCACGCTCTGAAGCATGAGGACTTCACCGAAGAATCGGACTATCCGGACGGGTCGTTGGGTGCCACCCTGCTGAGCCTGTTCGACCAACTCTTCCCCGGACAGTCGATCACTGACATCCGGCTCCGTCAGAGGCAATCACCCGCCCTGTTCGGATCGGACCTGCAGGCGGCCGTCAAGATTTTCGAGGTTTAAGTAATGAGCCTACTCTACCCTCGTTTGCTCCCTGAGCAGGCCAGACCGTATTTCGACGAGTACGGGAGTCTCAGCGTCGTCGAGCTCTCACAGCGAGTGGCCCTGGCTCACGAGTCGTCGGTGTACGTTGCAACGGGCGGCGACCGGGTCTCGGCCGATCACCTCGAAGAATTGCGTGACGGCGTACTCGGCCTCGCCAAGCGGAGTGGATTCCCGGACGACTCCGACCGCGCGCGCAATGCGGAGTTCGACCTGCAATTGGCAGCCTTGTTGCACGCCGAGATGGGCATGGTGCCGGCGGAGGCTGCGTCGCGAGACGTATGGGCCTTTCTCGCCCTGATCCTGCTCCCGGACGTCGCCTACTGGCGCTACCCCCAACCGCCCAGGGACCGCATCCTCGGCACAGACCTGACGCGTCACGTCTTCGGTCGACTGTGGTGGCGGGCTCAACTCGTTCGCTCCCCCGGCGAGCCGGAGCCGTACCACGCTCTCAAGAACCTCGGGGAGGCAGCGTTCGACCAGATCTACGCCCGTCGCGCGGCACTTGGCGGTAGCCCGCACTTGGTGCGTGCCATCCTGCGCGTCTGGAAGGACCTCGACCTGAGAGGCCTGAACGAACGCGAAACCCTGCGCGACTTTCTGAAGCGGTTGCTTCGCCTCGCCCCCTTCGTGCTCTTCGACGGCATTGCGGAGCACGCTCTGGACCAAGAGTTGCGCTTCGTTGCCCAGGAGTCCGTCGACGCCCAGCGCGGAGGCCCCGCATCAACTGTGGTCCCAGCCGCCGGGACCCCAAGCCACCAGACTCACTTTGCCGATAAGGGCGAAGCATCGGCCGACGTTTCCTCGTACGCAGTCAGCGTCGAGCCATCACAAGACCGCCATTCCGGGTCGGCTGCACTCCGTCGGTTCACGTTCGTCGAAATCTGCGCCGGTGCAGGAGCCCAGGCCCTGGGCCTCGAAGCCGCGGGGTTCGACCCACTGTTGTTGATCGACAGCAAGGCCGATGCCTGCTTCACCATCGACCGCAATCGGCCCTCATGGGACGTCATCTGCATGGACATCGTGCAGTTTCGTCCGAACATGCGCCCCGAGGTGCGGGGGGTGGATCTCCTCAGCGGTGGTTTGCCTCGTGTGAAATCCCTGGCGACGATCGCCCGTGCCGAGGACAGCGAGGAGCGCCGAGTGCTACGGGCAGCAATCAGCCTGGCTTGCGAAATCGAGCCCAAAGCAGTGCTCTTCGAAAACGTTCCTGAGCTCGTCCAGAGCTCGGATTTTGAAGCAGATCGCGCCTGGATCGAGAACGAGTTGCATCGCTCTGGCCTTCGTGCCGCCTGGAGTGTCCTCAATGCCGCGGACTTCGGGGTACCGCAGAACCGCAACAGCGGTTTTCTTGTGGCCATGCAGAACCCGTATTTCCGTGCCTTCTCCTGGCCACGACCGAATGAGCTGCGGCCGCCGACCGTGGGTCAGGTTCTGGGGCCCTCGATGGCCTCCCGTGGATGGCCAGGCGCGGAGCGATGGATCAAGAATGCCGATCGCATCGCTCCTGCCCTCGTCGGAGGCTCCGATCGAAGAGGAGGCGCAGACCTTGGCCCCACTGGCAGCAAGAAGGCTTGGGCCGCGCTGGGTGTGAACGGCAACAGCCTTGGTGACGAGCCGCCCGGTACCGATTTCCCCGTCGACGACCATCCCAAGCTGACCGTTGAGCAGGCCGCCATGATCCAGGCGTTCCCGCATGACTGGATGTTCTCCGGCGGAAAGACGTCGAGGTATCGTCAGGTGGGCCACGCCATGCCGCCACCGCTCGCGACTGCGGTGGGACATGCCATCGCAACCGCTCTGCGCAGCTAAGATCCCTCCATGCGTACGCCCAGACCGGTTGCCTCAGAACCCATCACAGTCGTAGACCTCTTCAGCGGCTGCGGGGGCTTCACCCAGGGCTTCCACGAGTTCCGCCCGGCGAACGCAGTTGACGACGGCCCTGTGTTCCACAGCATCGCCGCAGTGGAACACAACGTGGCCGCGGCAGCCACCTACGCCGCCAACTTCGGAGACCTTCGGCCAGACCGACGGGTGCCACCTGCTCACGTCCACGTCGGAGACATCGAGGTCTGGAACCCCACCCCGGAAGCTCTCCACGCGGATGTCGTGGTCGGAGGTCCGCCCTGCCAGGGATTCTCTGCACTGAACCGCAAGAAGAAGGGCAGTGAGCGCAACCGCCTGTGGGAGGAATACGTTCGGATTGTTGCCCACATTCGTCCCAAGGTATTTGTCATTGAGAACGTCGACCGCTTCCTCAAATCGGACGAGTTCCAGAACCTGTTGAGCGAAGTCAGCCCCGGAGGACGCCTGGAGGACTACGTTCTTGTCGATCCTCCTGGCCATGGGCCGGCCGACAGTGCGGAGGAGCGTTCAAAGCGTTACCTCCTCAACGCCGCAGACTACGGAGCCCACCAGGCGCGCCCGCGGGCCATCGTCATCGGCGTCCGCAGCGACATGGAAATCGGGCGCACGATGGCATACCCCGCCAGGACGCACGTCCGCCGACCGAAGAGCAGCTCCCGACTCCCCGCCCAGCCTCTGGACGGCGTGGACACGACGATCTCGTACTGGAAGGCCGTGGACGACATCTTCCGCGAGTCGCGTCAGCTCGAACTACGGGGCACCGAACTCCCGGACGGCACGGACTTCATCCCCGAAGTAGACGCCAAAATTGAAGGTATCTTCACAACGCTCGACTTGCACTTCGGCCGCAACCCAAAGCCTCTTTCAAGGGCTCGGTATCTTGCTATTCCAGAAGGGGGTAACCGGAAGCACTTGCGCGGCAAGTGGTACACGGAGGACGAGTTCGGGAAGATCCACTTTTTCCTGGAGCCCAACCCGCCGGGCGTAAGAACTCCGGTGGAGTACCTTTCGACGGAGAGCTGGGACAATCACCAAACCGGCACCGGAGACGTCATGGGCCGCCTTCGCATGGGCGAGCCATCGGTAACCATTCGGACCGAATTTTACAAACCGGAGAAGGGTCGATACCTTCACCCGACGGAGAACCGCCCGATCACTCATTTTGAGGCCGCCCGAATCCAGGGGTTCCCTCTTGATTTCCGCTGGTGCGGAAAGAAGACAGAGATTGCCACGCAGATTGGCAATGCAGTACCCATCCCGCTTGGCACGGCGATTGCTCAGGCGATCTATTCCTTTCTTCGAGGCTGACGCCCTCATCACGCCGCCCGACGCAACTTGGTGCCGCGCCCCAGTACCACGCCGATCTTGGTTCGTGGCGCGTGGAGACCTGACGGACAAGCAGTGGGCGGTATTCGAGCCGCTGTTGCCGAGGGGCAAGAAGCCCGGCCGGCCGCCGATATGGACCCGGCGGCAGCTGATCGACGGCATACGGTTCCGGGTCCGTACCGGCATCCCGTGGCGGGACATGCCCGAGCAGTACGGGCCTTGGGGCCGGGTGTATGACCTGTTCCGCCGGTGACAGCGCAACGGCATCTGGCAGCGCATCTTCACCCAGCTCCAGGCCCGGGCCGACGCCAAGGATCTGATCACGTGGGCCCTCAACGTCGACTCCACGGTGTGCCGGGCCCACCAGCACGCCGCCGGCGCGAGGAAAAGGGGGAATTGCAGAAGGAACCACCCGGCGGCGTCGCCGTCGAGCCAGATGACCACGGGCTGCGGCGCTCGCGCGGCAGCCTGGCCACCAAACTGCATCTGGCGGTCGAGCAGGGGCAGTAGCCCATGTCCATCGTGGTCACCGCCGGGCAGCGTGGGGACTCCCCGCAGTGCGAGGCCGTCCTGGGCGGGTCCGGGTGCCCCGCCTGGGGTCGGGTAGGCCGCGCACCCGGCCGCGGCGGGTGCGCGCCGACAAGGCGTACGCCTCCCGTAAGAACCGCGCTTACCTGTGGCGGCGCGGCATCCGCTGCACGATCCCGGACAAGGTAGATCAGGCCCGCAACCCCAAGAAACGCGGCTCGTGCGGCGGTCGTCCGCCGAAATTCGATCCCGAGGACTACAAGGCCCGCCACGCGGTCGAGTGCGGATCAACCGCCTCAAGCGGCACCAGGCCGTGGCGACGAGGTACGACAAGCTCGCGGTCCGTTACGAGGCGACTGTTCTCGTCGCGGCCATCAACGAGTGGCTGTGGCCAGCAGGATTGTGAAGTCTACGAGTTGGACCAGGCTCGGGTGGACAGCACCAGCAGATAGCCGTCGGGGTCCTGGAGAGTCACACCCCAGGTGTCCCAATACGGATTATGAGCTGGCACTCGCTTCCCGCCGTGCCGCTCGAGCTGTTCCACTAGGGAGTCGGGCACTGGTTCGCCGAGGTAGACGACCAGTAGGTCTTCGGGGGTCGGCCGCGGCTCCAAGGGAGCAGCGGGATCGTGAACGAGTTCCAGATGCCAGCCGGCATTGGGCCAGCCAACCATGAGAAGTGAGCTCCGGCCTGGGGTGCCGTCCGCCGCATGCTGGTACAGGACGTCGAGGCCGAGGCCCGAGACCCAGAAGTGTTCTGCTGCCCGGAGATCGCGTGAGGGCCGAGCTATGCGGATGTGAGCTGCGGCGTCAGCCGGCATTGTTGTACCTCCTGATCGGGGCGGGCCCAGCGTGAACCAGCGGCCATGTCTGTGGACATGGGTGGCAGCGAGCTTAGAGGTCAAGTGACCATGCGCCATCGGGCGCTGGTCCTAGTCCTGGTTACCGAGAACCTAACGGCCCTGACCCGCACTTTCGATACACGCCCTAAGCGCAGACGGACGGCCGGCCGAGCAATGCTCAGATCCTGTGGATCACTCCTGGCGGAAGGGGGCGTACCTTCCCGATGGATCGATCGATAGGTCATCGAGCAAGGCCGACGTTGCCGCGTCGGTCGGGAAGGCACGCCCGTGCTTACGGTAGTCAACGAGGACGGCGCCACGCCAAGCGGCAGTTCGCTGCTGGATGAGATTGTCCGGGAAGGCACACGGCGGATGCTGGCCGTCGCGCTGGAGGCCGAAGTCAACTCTTACATGGCCGAGTTCGCCGATGAGCGCGACGACAAGGGGCGCCGCCTGGTGGTCCGCTACGGCTGTCACCAGGCTCGGCAGGTCACCACCGCGGCCGGCGCGGTCGAGGTAAAGGCGCCACGGGTGAACGATCAGCGCGTCGATGAGGCCACGGGCGAGCGCAAGCGGTTCTCGTCTGCGATCCTGCCGCCGTGGTGCCACAAGTCGCCGAAGACCAGCGGGGTGCTGCCGCTGCTCTACCTGCACGGCTTGTCCTCCGGCGACTTCGTACCCGCCCTGGAGCAGTTCCTCGACTCCTCCGCCGGGCTCTCGGCGGCGACGGTCACCCGGCTGACGACACAGTGGCAGGCCGACCACGCCGCCTTCATGGGTCGCGACCTGCCCGAGGTCGACTACGTCTACGTGCGGGCCGACGGCATCCACCTCAACGTCCGCCTGGAGGAGGCCAAAGCCTGCGTTCTGGTGCTCATCGGGGTCCGTGCCGACGGCTCCAAGGAACTGGTCGCCCTCAAGGACGGCTACCGTGAATCGGGCGAGTCGTGGGCTGACCTGCTGCGGGACTGCGCCCGCCGGGGCATGCGCGCCCCGGTGCTCGCGGTCGGGGACGGCGCCCTGGGCTTTTGGAAGGCGCTGGCCGAGGTGTTCCCGAAACCCGTGAACACAGGTGCTGGGTTCACAAAGCGGCCAACGTCCTCGACTCCATGCCGAAGTCCGCGCAGCCAGGCGCCAAGAAGGCCATGCAGGACATCTACAACGCCGAGGACCGCGACCATGCTGAGGCGGCGATCAAGACGTTCACCCAGCTCTACGGCCCGAAGTTTCCCAAGGCGGTCAAAAAGATCAGCGACGCGCAGGACCAGCTGCTGGCGTTCTACGACTTCCCGGCCGAGCACTGGATCCATCTGCGCACCACGAATCCCATTGAGTCGACCTTCTCCACCGTCCGGCTGCGGACCAAGGTCACCCGCGGCGCCGGCTCCCGCACCGCCGCCCTGGCCATGGTCTTTGAGCTCGTCGAGTCCGCCCAGCAGCGGTGGCGGGCCGTGAATGCGCCCCACCTCGTCGCCCTCGTCCGCGCCGGAGCCCGCTTCGAACGCGGCCACCTCGTCGAACGCCCCGAAGCCCACGTGGCCTGACACACCTCAACCGACCCTATGTCCGTGCCGACGATTAGCCTTCGGCAACATGCGCGAGTCGGGAGGGGCAGTCATGGCTGAGGATCCGATCGACCTGATCCGCCTGGAGGGGGATGGCAATAGCGTCATTCTCCGGATCACGGGGAAGGAGGAGCGAAAGCCTCCCACCGAGGCCAATGCCCTGGTCGGAGAGTTCGTGGTCGATACGGCCTTCGTCCGTGGCACCCTCAAGACCTGGCTCTTCCCCGAGGACCTGCGGCAGTGGCAGCAGGCCCTGGACTTGCTCGACGCGGGCCAGGACATCGCCTGGCGTGAGGGAAAACGCGCTCCGTGGCTGTTCATCGAACTCGACGAAGACGACGACCGGTGCCAGGTCACGATCAAGGACTACTCCATGTCCCTCACAACGGTGACGGTCACCGTCCCATTGGCCGACGCCTGGTTCGACGACGCATACCGACGCCTGGACTTGGTCTGGGAGACCTGGCCCATGATCGAAGACTGAACCCCCATGGCCAACGAACGAGATCATTGAGGCTGGGGACTCACCACGCGCTTGATCCACAGGTCTTGACTATTACTCCGGCCGGCCCTGGCTCGTTCATAAGATCCCTCACTCCACTATCGGACCAGCAGACGTGATGAGAACACATCGGAGAACACGTCGGACCATGGGCCTAGGTCTCGCGCTCCAAAAGAAGCGACGCCTAAGGGGACGCTGCTGGACTGAGCACCGAGTTCAACCGAGCCGGGCCTCGGTCTCCGCCTCGAAGTGCGTCTGAGCCCGGTCGAGAAACTCGTCCGGGTCACAACCATGTGCTCGGAGCCAGTGGAGCACACCGGCGATGACGTCGACGGCGGCCTTCTCGACCAAGGCCATACCGAGCGGGCCTGAACCGCCGATCACCACGTGGGTAGAAGCGATGCTGCCAGCGGGCAGAGTGCTGTCGGCGAGGCCCGTCGCCAACTCGCACCACGTCACCTTCCGATCCGCTCGCAGTTCGACGCCCCAGCGATCCGCGACCGCTGCGACGAGGGTCATCCCGCGACCGTCTTCGCAGTCGGCTCCAACCTGAACCAAGGTGGGCAGAGCTCGGGTGTCCGGGTCGTGGACCTCAATGCGCAGATACGCGTCGTTCATCGAGACCGCCAGCGTGGCGGGCGTGCCGTGGCCAACGTGCGTAATGACGTTGGCCACCAGCTCGCTGACACAGAGTTGGGCCTCGTCGGCGACCTCGCGCAGTCCCCAGATCCCCAGGTGCAGCTTCATGATCCGCCGTAGGGCTGCCACCTCCTCAGGCTCGGCCGTGAACGCCAAGTCCCACGGCTTTCGTCGCATGCACGCTTCCTGGATCACGAAAAGCCCACCTTTCTCAACCCCTGACTCCGTCACAAGCCACTCAGCGTCAAGAACGTTCACGGTAAGTGGCACCGCGGCAAGCATGCGGCTCGCTCATCCCGGCATGCAATGTGCACAACGGGAATCCCACGTTTGAGTGATTGGCAAGCACAAGCCTTGGCGCGAGACTGAACGCCCGTTACGAGAAAGAGGTTCGAGATGGCCGGCTCTCCGACGGCACGCCGTCGTCGTCTCTCGATCGAGCTGAAGAAGCTCCGCGAGAAGAGCGCCCTCACCTGCGCCCAGGTCGGAGAGGCTCTGGACTGGAGCGGCTCCAAGGTCAACCGGATGGAGACGGGGAGCGGCCGGGTCCAACCATCCGACATCGATGCCCTGTGCCGCTTCTACGGCACCAGTGACGAGCTGCGCGACTTCCTCAAGTCACTGGCCCGGCAGGCCAAGACTCGTGGTTGGTGGCAGGTGCACGGTGCCGGCGTTCCCGAGTGGTTCAACATCTACATCGGTCTGGAGCATGACGCCTCCACCATCCGCCAGTACCAGTGCGAGCTGATTCCCGGCCTCATGCAAATCGGGGCGTACGCCCGCGAGCTCCACACGACCGGCGCACACATGTCCGCTCAGGACATCGACAGAGCCGTACGTGTGCGCATGGAGCGCCAGGCCATGCTCACAGGACCAGACGCCCCCGATGCGTGGTTCATCGTGAATGAGGCCGCTGTACGCAACGTCATCGGAGACCGGTCGCTGATGCGGGACCAACTCGAACGCGTCCTGGACGCAGCGGAGTTGTCGAGCGTCACGGTGCAGGTACTTCCTTTCGACTCTGGCACCTACCCGGCTACGGGCTCGTTCACCATGCTCGGTTTCCCTGCTCGAGAAGACCCGGACCTGGTGTACCGCGACGGAATCACTGATGCCGTGTACCTGGAGGGCGAGCATCATGTTCGGGAGTACGCACGGGCATTCGACGGCTTGCGAGCCGCAGCTCTGAGTCCTCAGCGGTCCGCTCGGTTGATCAAGTCCGTTCTGAAGGAATACGCAGGATGAGCAGTGCAGAGTCGCGTGACCACGGCCGTCCGGTGTGGTTCAAGTCGTCTTACAGCAACGGTGCCGGAGGTGAGTGCGTGGAGTGCGCGCTGACCGATGCGGGCGCTCTTGTACGCGATTCCAAGAGGGTGGGAGGTTCCGTTGTCACCGTGGGACGCGAGACGTGGAGCTGCTTCGTACGGGCTGTGAAGAGCGGGACCGTCTCTCAGACGTGATCTGCCATGCCCGTGCCGAGCCTGGTCGTGGTCTTCGCCCACCCCGACGACGGTCCCTGTCGGCGGGTGGAGTGCTCGCCCTGCCTACGGCTGCGGGTGCGAGCACGGAGGTTGTCACTGGGGCCCGCCCCGGGTCGCGCCGCCGGGTCCGCGCGGTTGGCGCGCGGTGTCCGACCCGGCGTCAGCGCCGGGCAGCTACATGCGCGTGACCATCCGCACGCGTGAACGGTTACGCCGGTTATGCATGCTTCCACTTCAGGGAGACCGGCTGCCGTAGGCGCCGTCATGTCACTCATCCTCCTCCTCGTCACCGTCCTGAACGGCCCCCCGGCCTCCGCCGGCAGCCACGTGCCGCCCGCGGCGGACCCCGCAGCGATCCGTGAATGGAACACGATCGCCACCGACACCATCAGCGCCAACCTCGGTGCCACCCGGCCCTCGGGCCAGGTGGTCATCTGGCACGGGTTCGTCTCGGCCGCCGTCTACAACGCCGTGGTGGGCATCCGGGGCGACTACGCCCCTTACAAGTGGCGGGTGCGCGGTCCCGCCGGCGCGTCGCCCGAGGCGGCCGCCGTGGCCGCGGCCCACCGCGTGCTGGTCACCTATTTCCCCGCCTCCCAGGCGTCGCTCGACGCCGCCTACGCCGAATCCCTCGCCAGGATCCCCGCGGGCAGCGCCAAGACTCAGGGCGTGGCCTTCGGGGAGCGGGCCGCCGCGCACCTCATCGACCTGCGCGAAGGCGACGGCCGGGGTGCGCCGGTGCAGTTCACCACCCCGCCCGCGCCCGGCGTCTGGCGGCCCACCCCACCCGGCCACCTGCCCTTCATCGACCCCTGGCTCGGCCGGCTGCGCCCGATGCTGCTCACCGACCCGGCCCAGTTCCGTCCTGGACCCCCGCCCGCACTGTCGTCGGCCCGCTATGCCCGGGAGGTGAACGAGGTGCGGACCATGGGGGCGAGGACCGGGTCGTCCCGCACCGCGTTCCAGACCGAGACCGCCCTGTTCTTCGGGGGAAACCTGGCGGTGCAGGTCCAGGCGGCGCTCCGGGACCACACGGCTCGGCACCGCCTGGGGATCGCTGAGACGGCACGGCTGTTCGCCGCGGCGAACACCTCGGCCACCGACGCCGTCGTCGCCTCCTGGGACGCCAAACTCCACTACGGACGCTGGCGGCCGATCACCGCCATCCATCTGGCGCACACCGACGGCAACCCCGCGGCCGCGCCCGACCCGCAGTGGCAGCCGCTGCTCGTCACGCCGCCGCACCCCGACTACCTCAGCGGCCATGCCGCGGTCGCCGGCGCCGTAACCCAGACCCTGAGCGGACTGCTCGGCACCCTGCGTCTCGACCTCACCTTCTTCTCCGAGGCCACCGGCACCACACGGCACTACGACCACGCCCACCGGCTCAACGAGGACATGATCAACGCGCGCGTCTGGGCCGGGATCCACGTCCGCTCCGCGGATGTGGCCGGGTGCCGGGCCGGCAACCGCATCGGCGTCTGGGCGGTCACCCACTACTTCCAACCGCTGCGGTCCTCGCACGCCCAGGCCGCGCCGACGGCACGGCCCACGTGCCCGCAGACCGGCATGCGCTGATGCCCTGACACCTTTCCGGCCAGGACCGTCGGCGGGTACCTGCCGAGGCGTGCACCCGCCGACGGTCCCGTTCCCGTGGGGGGCTCTGTCATGATTTCCCGGCTGTGCAGGACCACTTGGGGGGAGCCAAGTCGTGCGTGTCGGGGTGTATCTCGCGCATCCGCGGGTCGGGAGCTTCAATCACGCTCTCTTCGAGGCCGTGGTGCAGGAGTTGCGCGGGCGGGGATGTGACGTCGTCGCGCATGATCTCTGCGCCGAGGGGTTTCCGGCCGTGCTGGGCGCGGAGGAGACGGAGACCGTGCGGGCAGCCGCACGGGCGGGTGATCCTCGGGTCGCGGCACATCGGCGTGAGGTCGGCACGCTCGACGCCATGGTGTTCGTGCATCCCAACTGGTGGGGCATGCCGCCCGCCGTGCTGGTCGGGTGGGTGCAGCGGGTGTTCGTGCCGGGAGTCGCCTACAAGTTGGGGAGTGCGGAGGGGGAGCCAGCGGGGTTGTTGCGGGCCGGGCGGGCGCTCGTGCTGAACACGTCCGACACGCCCGCCGAGCGGGAGGCGAGCGAGTTCGGGGATCCGTTGGAGCGGGTCTGGGCCGCCTGCGTCCTGCCGTACGTGGGCGTCGTCGATGTACGGCGGGTGGTGTTCCGTACCGTCAGCGACTCGGCGGACGACGTGCGCGCCGAGTGGCTTGCGCGGGCTCGGCGGGAGGCTGCCGCGCTGGTGGGGTGAGCCGGAGGTGGGCGGGGCCTCGCCGTCGGTGCGGCGGTGGCAGCCGTGTCGCCCGTGGCGTCGGTGCCTTGGCCGGCGGGCCGACGGCGGGGCCCCGACGGTGAAGGTCCCGACGGTGAGGGCCCCGACGGTGGGGCTCCCGTCCGCGTGTCGCTCCCCGTCACTCCCCGGCCGGGCCCGCACTCCCCGGCCGGGCCCCCGCGCCCAGCTCCGCCCGGCCGAACAGCAGCGCGTACCCCGGCGGGAGTTGGCGCAGGATGTCGTCCACCAGGGCGTCGCCGAGCAGGGGCGGCAGGGCGCACAGCACCGAGCTGACGTCCCAACGGGCCGTTGCCGGGGTGGCGCCCTCGATGCGGGCGGCCGTCCGGTCGACGAACTCCGGGGCCGTGAGGGGGCGGGTCACCGGTATATGGGCGGCGACGAGCCTCGCCGCTTCCTCCGGGAGGGCCTGGGCCAGGGCCACTCGTTCGTCCCCCGTGACGTGGCCGCCCAGGGCCGAGAGGACGATGCGGGTGATGCGTTCCGCCTCCGCCCTCGTCGGGTACTGGCCCGTGTCCTGTACTGCCGTGATCAGATCCGCCCAGGTGGTGGCCGGGCGGGGGTGGGGCGCGGGCGTCGTCAGAGGTGACAGCGTCGGCGCGGTCATCGTGGGGGTTCTCCTCCGGGTCCGTGGGCGAGTCGGTGGCGTCGCGGTGAGGACGTGGCGGGTCCTCGGGCGAGTTGGCGGCGTCTGGGTGAGGGCGTGGCGGGTCGGCGGGTCCTTGGGACATGGGGCGCGTCCCGCAGACGGGCCGCTGTGCCTGCGGGACGCTTCTGGGCGGCGCTGACCTCCGCCGCTGCTGTCAGCCGCTGATCTGCCTTCGGCTGTCGCCGCCGGTGATCTGGATGCGGCGCGGCTTGGCCGCCTCCGCCACGGGGATGCGCAGCGTCAGGACGCCGGCTTCGTACGAGGCGTCGATGCGGTCCGTGTCGAGCGTGTCGCCGAGGAACAGCTGACGGGTGAAGGTGCCCGTGGGGCGTTCGGCGACGATCATCTCCGCGGCCTCGGGAGCGGGGTTGCGGCGCTCGGCGCGGACGTTCAGGACGTTGCGTTCGACGTCCAGTTCGATCGTCTCGGGGTCGATGCCGGGCAGGTCGAAGTGGACGACGAAGTCGTCCCCGGACCGGTAGGCGTCCATCGGCATCGCGGCCGGGCGGGTGGGGCCGAAGACCTGCTGCGCGAGACGGTCGAATTCGCGGAACGGGTCGGTACGCATGAGCATCACGGGTCACTCCTTTCTCGGAGGGGCTGGTGTGCGATGCCCTACGGCTTCTTATATAACTCGCGGGAGGAAACCTGACAAGCTCAGACTCAAGTTGAGTCAGCCGCCGGGGGGACGGGGGAGGACGTCCGCGACGCGCGGTGAGACGATCGGACTACTGAGGACCGAGGGCCGAGGACCAGCGGTCCCCGCTGTCGGGCTGTCGGGTGAGGAGACAAGAGATGGCCAGGGTTCCCAGCGCGCTCGTCGCCGCGAGCGGGCTCGTCGGTGGGTACGGTGTCGCACGCTGGACGAAGAAGCGTCAGCTGGGCGGGGTCGTCCTCGCCGCCGCGGGTGCCGCGGCGGCGCAGCAGTGGCGGGAGCGGGCCGGCGGGACGGCCGCGGGGGCGCTGACCGCCGCGTACGTCGCCGCCTTCGCCGGGTCGCACCCGCTGGCCAAGAAGGTGGGCGCCTGGCCCGCCGTGTTCGGGGTGGCCGGCGCCGTCGCGCTGGCGTCCTGGGCGGTCGCCGACCGACGGGCGTGACGGCGGTCGCCGACCGACGGGCGTGACGGCGCGAACCTGCTCCTACGGCGCCGACCTGAACGCCCCCCGGTACCGTTCCTAACGGCGTCGTCGTGCCCGTGTTCGGGTTCGCCACGGCAAGCGCCATGGGCGTGCTCGGCGACGCGTAGCTGATCGTGTCCATCGGGCTGACCGCCCTGGCCGCGGTCGTGCTCGTCGCCCTGGTGCTGCCCCGGCAGGACGCGCTCGTGGAGGGCGGCGGGACGCGGGAGACGACCGTGCGGCTCGCCATGTTCACCGGCGTCTTCAACCTGCTGTGGGCGGTGGTGACGGTGCTGATGATCGTCCGGCCCGGGTCGACGACCGGGGCCTGAGCGACCCCGGTCGCGGGTGCGCGGGCACGTCAACCTCCGGTGTGGGTGAGCACGTTCACCACCCGACCGTTGGGGTCCCGTACGAAGAAGCGCCGTACGCCCCACTCCTCGTCGCGAAGTTCCCGTACGACCTCCGCGCCCGCCGCCACCATCCGTGCGTACACCGCGTCGACGTCCTCGACCTCGACGCTCAGGTCGGGGACGACGGGTGCGGTGCGGTCCTCGGTGACGAAGATGAGCTGGGCGGTGGGGTTGGCGGGGGACGCCAGGGTCATCACCCAGCCCAGGTTCATGACCTCCTCCAGGCCGAGCAGGCCGTAGAAGTCGCGGTTGCCGTCCATCTCCTCCTCGGACGGGACCTTGCAGTCGGGGACGATCCTGCGCACGGTCATCGGTACGGCTCCTCACCCGTCGGGCCACCACTGGCTGTCAATGGTGCACGCGTCCCAGGAAGTCGCGGGTGAGCGCGACGATCTCGTCGAGGTTGGTCTCCAGGGCCCAGTGGCCGCCGTCGAGGAGGTGCAGCTCGGCGTCCGGCAGGTCGCGCAGGTAGGCGCGGGCGGCGGCCTCGGGCATGTAGCCGTCGTGCGGTCCCCAGGCGATGAGGGTCGGCGGCCGGTGCTCGCGCAGGTAGGCCTGCTGACCGGGGAAGTCGGCCAGGGTGGTGGCCTGGTCCTCGAAGAGGGCGACGACGTTCGCGCGCCGCTCCGGCGTCCGCATCAGCTGCCAGTGCAGCTTCCACAGGTCGGGGCTGACGCGCTCGGCGAGGCGGGCGGGGAGTTCCCCGACGAACTCGTCGCGGAAGCCCTCCTCGCTGACGTTCGCGGCGAGCCGCTCCCGGCCCTGCGGGGTAGGGCGGGCCCAGAACTCCCTCAGGGTGGCGTACTTGGGGCCGAAGGCGTCCTCGTAGATGTCGCCGTTCTGGATGATCAGCGCGGCGACCCGCTCCGGCGCGCGCAGGGCGAGCCGGAGGCCGAACTGGGAGCCGTAGTCGTGCAGGTAGAGCGCGTAACGCGGGAGGTCCAGGGCCTGCGTGAAGCGCTGGAGGAAGTCCGCGTAGCCGTCGAAGGTGTACGAGAACCGGGTCCCGTCCGGCGTCCCGCTGTACCCGAAGCCGGGCAGGTCGGGTGCGACGAGCCGCAGGCGGTCGCCCAGCGCCGGCATGAGGTGCCGGAACTGGAACGACGAGCACGGGTAGCCGTGCGGCAGCAGCACCACCGGCGCGTCGCGCGGCCCGGCCTCGCGGTAGAACACCTCGATGCCGTCGATCTCGGTGGTCCGGTGAGCGACAGGGACGAGTGCCGGCATGTCCGGGCACCTCCTTCGATGCGGGCCCCCGGTGGGGGGCTCCGTCGGTCCGGCCCCCCTGAAGCCCTCCCCCGAGCCCCTCCAGCCACCCCCTAGGCCGTCGCCCTCGACGTCTGCGCCCCCGTCGTCACCGACAGCGGCGTCGCGATGTCCTCCAGCGAGCGTCGCTCCGCCTTCACCGCGAGGAACGCCGCCACCAGCCCGGCCACGCACATCAGCGCCGCGCCGATCTGGAAGGCGATCACCGTGTCGGACACCACGCCGGACTCGGTCAGGTCGGCGAAGATCAGCGGGCCGCTGATGCCGCCCGCCGCGGTGCCGAGGGCGTAGAAGAAGGCGATGGCCATGGCCCGGGTCTCCATCGGGAAGATCTCGGAGACGGTGAGGTAGGCGCTGGACGCGCCCGCCGACGCGAAGAACAGCACCGCGCACCAGCACGCCGTCAGCGTCGTCGCCGTCAGGGAGCCCCGGTCGAACAGCCAGGCCGTGCCGAACAGCAGCAGGCCGGACAGCAGGTAGGTCGAGGAGATCATCACCCGCCGGCCCACCGTGTCGAAGAGCGGGCCGAGCAGCAGCGGGCCGAGGAAGTTGCCGGCCGCGATGACGGCGAAGTAGTAGCCCGTGTTGCCCGTCGGCACGTCGAAGAAGGTGCTGAGGATGGTGCCGAAGCCGAAGGTGATGGCGTTGTACAGGAACGCCTGCCCGATGAAGAGGGCGAGGCCGAGCACCGCGCGGCGCGGGTAGCGGGCGAAGACGGTCCTGGCGATCAGACCGAAGCCGATGCTCTTGCGCTGCTGGATGGTGATCTCACCGGCCGGCGGCGGGAGCGGCTCGCCCTTCTCCTGCTCGATCTCGCGTTCCACCGACGTGACGAGGGCCTCCGCCTTGTCCCCCTTGCCGTGGATGAACTGCCAGCGTGGCGACTCCGGGACATGGCGTCGTACGAGCAGGATGACCAGGCCCAGGACGACGCCCAGCGCGAAGCTCAGCCGCCAGCCGAGGTCCTTCGGGAAGATCGCCGTGTCCAGCATGACGATCGACAGCAGGGCGCCGCCGATCGCGCCGAGCCAGTAGCTGCCGTTGATGATCAGGTCGACCCGGCCCCGGTACAGGGACGGGATCAGCTCGTCGATCGCGGAGTTGATCGCCGCGTACTCGCCGCCGATGCCGAAGCCGGTGAGGAAGCGGAAGAGGAAGAACCACCAGGCTTCGAACGACAGGGCCGTCATGGCCGTCGCCGCCAGGTAGACCGCCAGGGTCACCATGAACAGCTTCTTGCGGCCGTAGCGGTCGGTCAGCCGGCCGAAGAAGAGGGCGCCGGCACAGGCGCCCGCCACGTACAGTGCCGCCGCGATGCCGGTGACCTGGGCGGCGGTGATGTCCAGCCCGCTGCCGTCCTCCGCCAGCCGGCCGGCCACGTTGCCGACGATGGTGACTTCGAGGCCGTCCAGAATCCAGACGGTGCCGAGGCCGATCACGATCATCCAGTGCCACCGGGACCACGGCAGCCGGTCCAGGCGGGCCGGTACGGACGTGGTGACGGTTCCGGTGGAGGCGGGCACAGAGGCCGGCGACGACGAAGCTGCTGTCATGGCTCCCTCTCCGTTGAACGACCCCCTCTCGTGTGCCCGGAAAGCGGGAGGTCACGCCGGAGAGGCCCGGGGCTACGCCCCCACCATGCGCGTGACCGTGTAGATCAGCAGCCCGGCCAGGGAGCCCACCACGGTGCCGTTGATCCGGATGAACTGCAGGTCACGGCCGATGTGCGCCTCGATCTTCTTCGTGGTGTGCTCGGCGTCCCAGCCCGCCACGGTGTCAGTGATCAGCAGGGTGATCTCGCTGCGGTACGTCGTCACGACGTGCACCGCCGCGCCCTCCACCCAGCTGTCCACCTTGCCCTGGATCTTGGGTTCGGTGGCCATCCGGGCGCCCAGGGACAGCAGCGAGGCCCGCACGCGCAGCCGCAGCTCGCTGCGCTCGTCCTCGGCAGCGGAGACGATCATGGATCGCACGGCCGTCCAGGCGGAGGCGATCAGGTCCTGGACCTCGCCCCGGCCGAGCACCTCGCCCTTGAGCCGCTCGACCTTGGCGCGGGTGTCGGTGTCGGACTGGAGATCGGAGGCGAAGTCGGAGAGGAAGCGGTCCAGGGCACCGCGGGCCGGGTGGGAGGGCATGTCCCGCATCTCGGCGCAGAAGCGCAGCAGCTCCTTGTAGACCCGCTCGCCGACCTTGCGGTCGACGAACCGCGGCGTCCAGCCGGGCGCGCCGCCCTGCACGGCGTCCATCACGGAGTCGCTGTGCAGCACCAGCCAGTCGTGGGCGCGGGAGACGACCAGGTCGACGACGCGTTTGTGGCCGCCGTCGGCGACGACCTTCTCCAGCATCTTGCCCATCCCGGGCGCGATCTCCTGGACGCCCGCCCGCCGGGTGATCGCCTCGCCGACCACCGCCTGCACGTCGGAGTCGCGCAGCACGGTCAGCGCGCCTCTCAGGGCGGTCGCCAGCTCGGCGGTCACCCGGTCGGCGTTCTGCGGTTCGGCGAGCCAGGCGCCGAGGCGGCTGCCGATGCCGACGGCGCGCAGCCGCTGGCGTACGACGTCCTCGGAGAGGAAGTTCTCGCCGACGAACTCGCCCAGTGAGACGCCCAGCTGGTCCTTCTTCGTCGGAATGATCGCGGTGTGCGGGATGGGGATGCCGAGCGGGTGGCGGAACAGGGCGGTGACGGCGAACCAGTCGGCCAGCGCGCCGACCATGCCGGCCTCGGCGGCGGCGGCGACGTAGCCCGCCCAGGGGCCGGCGCCCGCGTTCGAGGCCCACTTGGCCAGGACGTACACCACGGCCACGAACAGCAGCAGGCCGGTCGCGGTGAGTTTCATCCGGCGCACCCCGCGCCGCTTCTCCTCGTCGGCGGGGCTGAACGTCGTCATCGCCCGGACGGCGGACGCGGGTACGCCTCGCGTGCCGCCGGCGCGGTTACCGGCGGCGTCCGGCCGGGCATGCTGCTCTACGGCAGCTGCTCCTGTTTCACCTGATTGATCCGGTTTTGTGCGTTCCATCCGCTCCACCCGTTCCCGAGCCTCCACTCCACATTGTCCCTTCCTGACCGACTCCTGGAACGGGACGAGAGTTCCCGGCGTCTCCTGAGGGGGTGGCGTGCGAGTCGAACGGCGTGTGAACTGGCGCGGCCGAACGGGTTCCGTCCCCGGAGTTCCACCCCACTCCCCCGGACTCCGTGGCGCATCATGGGGTGATCACATCGGAGCCGCGGGCTCCCCTTCCGCCCGAGGAGACAGGCACCGCATGACCAGGCGCCATCACGCCGGGGGCGTGGGGGTGTC
The DNA here is from genome assembly GCF_015160875.1 of Streptomyces chromofuscus. Taxonomy (NCBI): domain Bacteria; kingdom Bacillati; phylum Actinomycetota; class Actinomycetes; order Kitasatosporales; family Streptomycetaceae; genus Streptomyces; species Streptomyces chromofuscus. The sequence continues at coordinate 3,126,441 of NZ_CP063374.1, forward strand.
CCCCACGAAGCTCAGCGCCTTACTCGCCGCGATCGTCTCGCTGATCGTGGCCGTGTCCGTCGCCCTGTACGCCGGAGCCGCCTCCGACGTCGGAACGGCACAGCGCGCGCTCCCAGGTCCGCGCCCGCCGTACGACCCCGCCGCCCCCGCCTCCACCGGCACGTGGGTCGGCGCCTGGTCGACGTCCCCGTCCGCCGCCGAGCCCGGCACCGAGGCGGCCGGCCTGCACGACCGGTCCGTGCGCAACGTCGTCCACACGAGCGTCGGCGGCACGGCTGCCCGGATCACACTGTCCAACCTCTACGGCCGGCTGCCGCTGACCATCACGCACGCCACGATCGCCCTGGCCGCCGCCGACGACAGCGCGGCCGCGGCGCCGGACACGATGCGGCGGCTCGCGTTCAACGGCGTCCCCACGGTCGTGATCCCGCCGGGGCAGCAGGCGATGAGCGACGCGGTGCGCATCACCGTCCCCCACGACAGCGACGTCCTGATCACCACGTACGCCCCGGCCGAGCCGGGCCCGGTCACCGTGCACACGAAGGTGCGGCAGATCTCGTACGCCGCGCGGGGCGACCACGCCGAGGACGTGACCGGCGCGCCGTACACCCAGCGGGTCGAGGCCTGGCGCTATCTGACCGCCCTGGACGTGCTCAGCAGGGAGTCCGACGGCACCCTCGTGGCCTTCGGCGACTCCCTCACCGAGGGCCACTCCTCCACCGTGGGCGCCAACCGGCGCTGGCCGGACGTGCTGGCGAAGCGGCTGCGCGAGGCGGCCCTGGCGGACCTGGACGTGCCCCGGTACGGCGTCGTCAACCAGGGCATCGGCGGCAACCGCGTGCTGACCGGCGGTCTGGGCCGCCCCGCCGACAACCCCAGCGGCCTCGACCGCTTCGGGCGTGACGTGCTGGGCCGGACGAACGTCAAGGCCGTCGTCATCGACCTCGGCGTCAACGACATCCTGCGCCACCCGTCCGTCACCGACGCCGACCAGATCCTCGACGGCCTGCGCACCCTGGTCGGCCAGGCCCACGCCCGCGGCATCCGGGTGATCGGCGCGACCCTGATGCCCTTCGGCGGCCACCGCGGCCACAGCGCCGACCGGGAGGCGGTGCGTCAGGAGATCAACGCCGAGATCCGGTCCGGGCGGGTCTTCGACGCGGTGGTCGACTTCGACGAGGCGCTGCGGGACCCGTACGACCCACGGCGCTTCCACCCGGACTACGACTCCGGCGATCATGTGCACCCCAACGACCGGGGCTACGACCGGATGGCACACGAGTTCGACCTGACGACGCTGAAGGGCTCGGCCCCGACGCGACTGTGACCGTGACGGGACTCCCTCCGGCGTCCCTCGCGGCGCGTGTGCCATGTCCCTCACAGTGCCGCTCGGCATCCCCCGCCGCGCTACTCCGCGTCCCCGCGCCGCCGCTCGTGCCCCCAGCCGTGCGTCGGGTCGCCGTGCCCCAGCATCCGCCGGTCGCTCCCCTCGGCCTCCCGCTGCTCGCGGCGCCGCCGGTCGCGCGTGGGCTTGCGCTCCACGCCCACCCCGCCCCAGAAGGCGAACCCGGAGACGATCACCCGCGGGGCGCCCGGGTCGCCCGGCACTCCGTCCTCGCGGCTGTCGAAGCCGCCCATGATGCCGATACCGCGGACGACGACCTCCACTCCGGGCGGTACGACGATATTGACGCCGCCCATGATCGCCACGCAGCTGATCTCGACCTCGCGGTCGGCGAAGTTCGCCTCGCGCAGGTCGATCTCCCCGCCGCCCCAGAACGTGAAGCACGTGAACCGCTTCGGCACGGTCCAGCGCCCCTTGCGCTGGAACCCGGACATCACGGCGACGCCCGCCGTCGAGGACCCCTCGCCCCCGGTAATCCGATCCGCCCAACTCCCCCGCTCGGCGGGCTCCTTGACCATCGACACCGACGGCCCCGACGTGCCGCCCGCGACCGGCAGGTCCCGTGTGATCGGCGCCAGCTCCCCGTACGTCCGTGCCTCGTACGTCGCGTCGAGCCGCTCCTCGAACTCCGCCATGTCCAGGCGCCCCTCCGCGAGGGCGTCCCGCAGGATTTCGGCGACTCGCTCACGATCGGCGTCGGAGGCACGCAGCTCCGGGACATCGTCGGTCATGGACAGCAGCCTACGGTTTCGCCGCCCCCGGCACTATGCGCTCGCCCGCTCCTCGTACATCCGGGCGATCACGGCCTCGATGTCCGGCTCCCGCACCGACAGGTCCACCAGCGGGTGCTCCGCGGCGATCCGCGCCACCAGCGGCGCCGCCGACTGGGCAGCCGGGAAGGCCAGCCACTGCCGGGGCCCCTCCACCCGTACCACCCGCGCGGGCGCGGGCACCTCGATCGGCGGCAGTTCGCGTTCCAGGTCCACGACGAGGGTCCGTTCGCTCTCCCCCACCTCGTGCAGTCCGGCGAGCGGGCCGTCGTACATCAGGCGCCCGTGGTCGATGACCATCACGCGGGAGCAGAGCTGCTCGATGTCCTGCAGGTCGTGCGTGGTGAGCAGCACCGTCGTGCCCCGCTCGGCGTTGAGGTCGCGCAGGAACTCCCGCACCCGGGCCTTGGAGACGACGTCCAGGCCGATGGTCGGCTCGTCGAGGTACAGCACCTCGGGGTCGTGCAGCAGCGCCGCCGCGATGTCCCCGCGCATCCGCTGGCCGAGCGAGAGCTGCCGTACCGGCACGTGCAACAGCTCGCCCAGCTCCAGCAGTTCGACGCATCGCTCCAGGTTCGTGCGGTAACGGGCGTCGGGGATGCGGTACATGCGGTGCATCAGGCGGTAGGAGTCGATCAGCGGCAGGTCCCACCACAGCGTCGTCCGCTGCCCGAACACCACCCCTATGCGGTGCGCCAGCCGCGTCCGCTCCCGGGACGGGTCGATGCCCGCGACCCGCAGCCGCCCGCCGCTGGGGGTGAGGATGCCGGTCAGCATCTTGATCGTGGTCGACTTCCCGGCGCCGTTCGGCCCGATGTAACCCACCATCTCGCCGCGCGCCACGCGGAACGAGATCCCGTCGACGGCCCGCACCTGCCGCCGCTCCCGCTTCAGCCGTCCGGTCTTCCTGCGCACGTCGAAGACCTTCTCCACCCCGTCGAGTTCGATGAAGCCCTCGACGTCCTCGCTACCCGCGCCCACGGTCCGCGTCACTGTCACCGGCCTAACTCCCCGTACTGCGATACGACATGAGCCCCGCCCGCCAGGCCAGCCCCGCGAGCGCACAGCACGCGACCGCCACCAGCGGCGGTGTGAAGGCCACCCAGTCGGGCAGGTCCAGCGGATACGGCCGCTCCAGGATGTGACTCGCGGGCAGCCAGTTGACGAAGGCGAGCGGCAGGACGAAGGTCACGCCGCGCACCAGTTCCTTGCCGAACACGGTCGGCGGGTACTGCAGCAGGGTCGTACCGCCGTAGGTGAACGCGTTCTGCACCTCGGAGGCGTCCTGCGCCACGAACTGGAAGGCGGCGCCGCCGATGAACACCGCGCTGAAGATCGCCGCGCCGCTGAGCAGCATCACCGGCATCAGCAGCACCTTCAGCGGTGTCCAGTCGATGTCCAGGTGCGCCAGCGCGAAGCCGAGGACCAGCGCTCCCTGCACGACCCGGCCCAGCCGGCGCAGCGCGAACCGGTCGGCGGCGACCTGCGCGAGGACCGGCGCCGGACGCACCAGCAGCGTGTCCAGCGTGCCGTCCCGCACCCGGCGCCCCAGCCGCTCCATCGAGCCGATGGCCAGGTCGGCCAGCCCGAAGGCGATGCCGCTCAGGCCGTACAGGAAGGCGATCTCGGGCAGCGTCCAGCCGCCGAGCGCGTCCACGCGGGAGAACATCAGCAGGATCGCCACGAAGTCCAGCGCGGTCGCCGCGAAGTTCCCGGCCGTCGTCATCACGAAGGAGGCCCGGTAGGCCATCGTGGACTTGATCCACATCACGACGATCAGTCCGTAGACCCGCAGCCCCTCGGCGACCCGGCCGGCCCGCGCCGCCCGCACGGTCTCACCCACCCTGGACCACCACCCGCCGCGTCGCCGCCGACTGCACCAGCCGCCCCGCCGCCAGCAGCGCCACCGCCCACGCGCCCTGGAAGAGATACGTGCCCACCGGATCGGCCCGGCCCAGCAGCACATCCGCCGGCGCCTGCAGCAGCGACGACCAGGGCAGGGCCCGCACGACCTCGCCGAGCATGCCCGGGAAGACGTTCAGCGGCAGCAGCATGCCCGAGCAGAAGAAGCCCAGCAGCCACGCCATCTGCGTCGCCCCGGTCCCGTCGAGCAGCCAGAACGCGCTCAGCGCCAGCAGGTACCGGATCCCGAAGCTGACCACCATCCCGAGCAGCACCGCCACCAGACACGCGGCCCACGTCACCGGGTCGGACGGCAGCGCGACGTCGAAGGCCAGCGCCCCGAACGCGAAGGGCACCACGCCGCGCCCCAGCAGCTGGAAGAAGGCGCGGCCCACGTCGCTCGCCAGCCACCACAACTGGAGATCGGCCGGCCGGTACAGGTCGATCGCGACATCACCCGTACGGATGCGTTCCATCAGCTCGGTCTCGAAACCGCCACCCCCGATCGCGAGCGTCGACAGCAGCGCCTGCCCGAGCCACACGTAGGTGACGGCCTGAGCCTGGTCGTACCCGCCGAGCTGCGGTCTCTCGTCCCACAGGGCGAGGTAGGTGTACACGAGGATCAGCCCGAAGACGGTGTTGGTGAACACCCCGGCGGCCGTGGCCGCCCGATAGGTCGCGTACCGTCGGAAATTCCCCACCGCGACGGCCGCGTACAACCGTCCCGTGCCCACACCGAACCACCGTCCCCGACCAGCCCGACACCGAAGCGCAGGAGCCTAGTACGCGGACGGGAAGGCCTGCCAGGCGTTTTCCGGCGTTCAGCTGCGGGATTCGCTGCCCGGATCCGGGAACGGAACGCCCGGTACACGTGTCTTCGCTTGGGGGCACAGATGACCAACGAGGGAAAAAACAGGAGTTCGTGCACGACATGAGCGACGAGCCGCAGCCGCAGCAGCCGAACCAGGGCGGGCCCGGGGAGGGGAGACCCGAGCGGCCGAGGCGCACCGGCTGGCGCCGGATCATCCCGACCTGGCGCACGGTGCTGGTCACCTGCGTCGTCGGCGTCCTGCTGCTGATCGGCCTGTTCTACCTCGGCTACTCACTGGTCAGGATCCCGCCCGCGAACGCGCTGGCGACCAAGCAGAGCAACGTCTACCTGTACGCCGACGGCTCCCAGCTCGCCCGGGACGGCGAGGTCAACCGGGAGAACGTCGCCCTCGCCCAGATCTCCAAGGACGCGCAGCACGCCGTGCTGGCCGCCGAGGACCGCGACTTCCACACCGAGTCCGCGATCGACCCCAAGGCGATGGTGCGGGCGGCCTGGAACACGGCGACCGGCAAGGGCAAGCAGTCCGGCTCCACGATCACCCAGCAGTACGTGAAGAACTACTACCTGGCCCAGGAACAGACGGTCACCCGGAAGGTCAAGGAGTTCTTCATCTCGATCAAGCTCGATCAGGAGAAGAGCAAGAACGAGATCCTGGAGGGCTACCTCAACACCAGCTACTTCGGCCGCAACGCCTACGGCATCCAGGCCGCCGCCCAGGCCTACTACGGCATGGACGCCACCGAACTGGACGCGGCCCGCGGCGCCTACCTCGCCGCGCTGCTGAACGCGCCCAGTGAGTACGACGTCGTCGCCCACCCGGAGAACAAGCGGGCCGCGCAGGCCCGCTGGAACTACGTCCTGGACGGCATGGTCAAGGAGGGCTGGCTCACGCGGTCCGAGCGGGCCGGCCTGAAGTTCCCGATGCCGAAGGAGGCCACCGTCTCCACCGGCATGTCCGGGCAGCGCGGCTATGTCGTCGACGCGATCAAGCAGTACCTCGTCGCCCACGACGTCGTCGACGCGGACTCCCTCGAAGCGGGCGGCTACCGCATCACCACCACCCTGCAGAAGCCCAGGCAGGACGCCTTCGTCAAGGCCGTGAACGACCAGTTGATCTCCAAGCTGGACAAGGAGAACCGCAAGGTCGACACCTACGTCCGCGCGGGCGGCGCCGCCGTCGACCCGAAGACGGGCAAGGTCGTCGCGATGTACGGCGGCATCGACTACGTCAAGCAGTACACCAACGGGGCGACCCGGCGGGACTTCCAGGTCGGCTCCATCTTCAAGCCGTTCGTCTTCACCTCGGCCGTCGAGAACGGCTCCGCCACCCAGAACGGCACGCCCATCACCCCCAACACCTACTACGACGGCACCAACAAGCGCCCGGTACAGGGCTGGAGCGACGCCTACGCGCCGGAGAACGAGGACCAGGTGTCGTACGGCGACATCACGGTCCGCGAGGCCACCGACAAGTCCGTCAACGCCGTGTACGCGCAGATGGCCGTCGACGTCGGCCCCGACAAGGTCGTGCGGACCGCGGTCGACCTCGGCCTGCCCTCCAGCACCCCGGAACTCGGCCCGTACCCGTCGATCGCGCTCGGCGTGGCGCACGCGAGCGTCCTGGACATGGCGGAGGCGTACGCGACGCTCGCGAACCACGGTGAGCACGGCACGTACACCCTGATCGAGAAGATCACCCGGCAGGGCTCCGAGGTCGTCGAGCTGCCCGAGCGGCGCACCACCCAGGCCGTCAGCCGCGAGGCCGCCGACACCACGACGGCGGTCCTCCAGAGCGTCGTGGAGAACGGCACCGCCACCGCCGCGCAGGCCGCCGGCCGCCCGGCCGCCGGCAAGACCGGTACGGCGGAGGAGGACCAGGCGGCCTGGTTCGCCGGCTACACACCCGACCTCGCCACCGTCGTCGCCGTGATGGGCCAGGACCCGGTCACCGCCGACCACGAGTCGCTGTACGGCGCGATGGGCCTGGAGCGCGTCAACGGCGGCGGGGCGCCCGCCGAGATCTGGGCCCAGTTCACCAAGGACGCCCTCAAGGGCACCCCGGTCACCGACTTCGACCTGCGGCTCCAGGACGGCGCCGACGTGGTGTACCAGCCCCCGGCCCCGCCCGCCGGCGACCGGGAGACCGACGTTCCCGGGGACGAGGAGACCGCCGGCACCGGCGATCCCGCGACCCCGGGCGAGGCGCAGGGCGGCACGACCGACGGCGGGGCGACGGCCGACGGCGGTACGACGTCCGGGGGCACGCCCACGGACGGCGGGCCGACCGGCGGGGAGACCGACGGGACCACCACGGACGGCGGCACCACCACCGACGGCGGCACGACGACCGACGGGGGCACCACCACCGGCGGTGACACGACCACGGGCGGCACGAGCTCCGGCGGCACCCTGGGCGGCATCACCGGCGGCGGAACGTCCACGGGGACGACGACCTCGGGGACGCAGACCACCCGCGGGGAGTGAGCCCCGACGGGTCAGTGACCGGAGGTCGCCTTCAGGCCGACGACGGCGACCAGCAGCAGACAGACGAAGAAGATCCGGGCGGCGGTGGCCGGCTCGCCCAGCAGCACCATGCCGAGCACCGCCGACCCCGCCGCCCCGATCCCGACCCAGACGCCGTAGGCGGTGCCGATGGGCAGGGATTTCGCGGCGTACGAAAGCAGCAGCATGCTGGCGACGATGCCGGCGCCGGTGAACAGGCTGGGGACGAGCCGGGTGAAGCCGTCGGTGTACTTCATCCCGATCGACCAGCCGACTTCGAGCAGGCCGGCGACGAGCAGCAGAACCCAGGCCATGAGAGGCACCTCCGGAGACGGGCGGACTGACGGCGGTGCGTCGTCTTTGCCTTCGACCCGGTACGGCGCGTCTCGTCGGGTGCCTTCCCAACGTAGCAAAAGGCGGAAGTCTCCCCGGCCAGGCTCCCGGCGGGCCCCTCGGCACCCCTGCCCGTCGACAGCCGAAAGGGCCGGTGACAACGGTCACCAGCCCCTTCGCCCCGCTCGTTCTACAGGTACAACCCCGTGGAGTCCTCGGACCCCTCGAACCGGTCCGCGGCCACCGCGTGCAGGTCGCGCTCGCGCATCAGGACGTACGCGACGCCGCGCACCTCCACCTCGGCGCGGTCCTCCGGGTCGTACAGGACCCGGTCGCCCGGCTCCACGGTGCGTACGTTCTGCCCCACCGCGACGACCTCCGCCCACGCCAGGCGACGGCCCACGGCCGCCGTGGCGGGGATCAGGATGCCGCCGCCGGAACGCCGCTCGCCCTCGCTGGTGTCCTGCCGCACGAGCACACGGTCGTGCAGCATCCGGATGGGCAGCTTGTCGGGATGGGTGCTGTGGTCGTTTCTCTTACCGCTCACGCTCTTGAACCTACCTGCATCCACAACTTTCGTACGCCGGTGGGTCAGCGCTTGCGGCGCCGGGTGCCGAGCGCGAGCAGTCCGACGACGCCGACGGCGACCAGCGCGACGGGCAGCACCCGCGTCATCCGGGGCGAGCCCTCCTCGTCCACGAACTGCCGCCTGACGTCGCTCATGACCCGGTTGACCTGGACGTACGCCCGTCCAAGGGTGTGATCGACATTCGACACGACCTTGGCCTTCGCGTCCCCGACGATCGTCTTCGGGTGCACCCGCACCCCGATCTCGTCGAGCGTCTCCGCCAGCACTTCGCGGCGGCGCCTGATGTCCGCCTCGATCTGCGCCGGGGTTCTGGTGTCCGACGTGTCCGCCACCGTACGGCCTCCGAAGTCTGCTGATGCTGTTCCGGACAGTCTGTCAGTTCCGCGGGCGACCGCACGGTCAGGACCCCCGGTTACGCTGGTTCGATGAGCGAACGACTCCAGCCCGGGGATGTGGCCCCCGCCTTCACCCTGCCCGACGCCGACGGCAACGAGGTGTCCCTCGCGGACCACAGGGGCCGCAAGGTCATCGTCTACTTCTACCCCGCCGCGCTGACGGCAGGCTGCACGAAGCAGGCCTGCGACTTCACGGACAACCTCGACCTGCTGGCCGGCGCCGGCTACGACGTGATCGGCATCTCGCCGGACAAGCCCGAGAAGCTGTCGAAGTTCCGGGAGCAGGAGTCCCTGAAGGTCACCCTGCTCGCCGACCCCGACAAGCAGGTGCTGGAGTCGTACGGCGCCTTCGGCGAGAAGAAGCTCTACGGCAAGACCGTGGTCGGCGTCATCCGCTCCACGGTGATCGTCGACGAGGAGGGCAAGGTGGAGCGCGCCCTCTACAACGTCAAGGCCACCGGCCACGTCGCCAAGATCATCAAGGACCTGGGGATCTGAGAAACGCACAGCGGCGGCTCGCAGCGGGGTGACCCTGGCGCGGGCCGCTTCGCATTCCCCGCGTGACCGCCCGGAAGGCGGTTCGTTACTCAGTACGAGGCCACGAACGGGTGGTCGAGAACGGAGGGGGACCGATGGGGGCCAGTGTGTACACGAGCCGGCGGGAGAATCTCCGGCTCCTCTGCCCCAATTGTCACGCGATCACCAGCACCTGGTGCAGGGGCGGGAATCGAAGCCGTACTGATCCCCGGTAGCATGGGCGGGCACAAGCGGCCGTTGCTGAATGGTATAAGCAGAGGTTTTAGGTGCCTCGGGGCATTTGCCCATGTGGGTTCGACTCCCATCGGCCGCACGCGAGCAGAGGGGCCGCTCGGACAAGCGGCCCCTCGTCCGTCTCTCAGCCCAGCAGCTCCCGCACCACCGCCACCAACCCCCGGAACGCCTTCCCCCGGTGGCTGATGGCGTTCTTCTCGTCGGGGCTCATTTCCGCGCAGGTGCGCGTCTCGCCGTCGGGCTGGAGGACCGGGTCGTAGCCGAAGCCGTGGGTGCCGGCCGGCTTGTGGCGCAGGACGCCCTTCAGGCGGCCCTCGACCACGCGAGCCGTGCCGTCCGGCAGGGCGAGGGCCGCGGCGCAGGCGAAGTGGGCGCCGCGGTGTTCGGTCGGGACGTCCGACAACTGGGCCAGGAGCAGGTCCAGGTTGGCCTTGTCGTCCCCGTGCTTGCCCGACCAGCGGGCCGAGAAGATGCCCGGCGCGCCGCCGAGGACGTCGACGCAGAGGCCCGAGTCGTCGGCGACCGCCGGCAGGCCGGTGGCCCGGGCGAGCGCGTGGGCCTTGAGCAGGGCGTTCTCGGCGAAGGTGACGCCGGTCTCCCGGACGTCGGGGACGTCCGGGTAGGCGTCCGCGCCGACGAGTTCGTGCCGGAGGCCGGCGTCGGCGAGGATCGCTTTCAGCTCGGCGATCTTTCCGGTGTTGCGGGTGGCGAGGATCAAGCGGGTCATGCCCTCAGTATCCAGGCCCGCCGGCCCGGCCCGCCGCGCACGGGTTACGGCGTGCAGACCTTGGTGAGTTCGCCGGCCGCGTCCGTGACGGGGCTGATGTCGGGGGTCTCGTCGCCGTTCTGCACCGACGTACGGACGTTGTCGACGGCCTTCTGGAGGTCGTCGACCGCCTTGTTGACGTCGGCGTTGTCCGTCTTGTCGCCGATCTCGCCGAGGTTCTGCTCGATGGAGTCGAGGGACTCCTGGAGCTGGGTCGGGTCGTTCGCCGCGCTCTCGACGGCCTGCTGGAGGTCCGTGACGCTGTCGGCGATGGCGTCGGCGGTCTGGACGCAGTCGAGTGCCTTGTTCACGGCGTCGCAGCCGGTGGTGAGCCCGGCGGTCAGCGCGACGGCCGCCAGGGTGGCGGCGACGGCTGAGGTACGGCGTCGGCGGCGGCTCGCGGACATGGAACGGTCCCTCCCTCGGGTCGGGCCCGGCGGGCCCGGTTGCTGGCCGGGCGCACAGGGATGAGCCGTGCGCCCGTATCTCATGAGACGCGACGACGGTCGGTTCGGTTGCCCGCACCGACCACCGCTTTTTGTGCGCCCTTTACCTTCGGTGCGCTACTTCTGGAGCGCCGCGTCGAGCGCCGCCCGCTGCAGCTGGGCGAGTTCCGCGCAGCCGGCCACCGCGAGGTCGAGCAGCGCGTTGAGCTCCTCGCGGGCGAAGGGTTCGGCCTCCGCGGTGCCCTGGACCTCGACGAACCGTCCGTCGCCGGTGCAGACGACGTTCATGTCGGTCTCGGCGCGCACGTCCTCCTCGTAGCAGAGGTCGAGCAGGGGGACCTTGCCGACGATGCCGACCGAGACGGCGCTGACCGAGCCGGTGAGGGGCTGGCGTCCGGGGCGGATCAGCTTCTTGGCCCGGGCCCAGGCGACGGCGTCGGCCAGGGCGACGTACGCGCCGGTGATGGCGGCGGTGCGGGTGCCGCCGTCGGCCTGGAGGACGTCGCAGTCGAGGACGATGGTGTTCTCGCCGAGCGCCTTGTAGTCGACGACCGCGCGCAGGGAGCGGCCGATGAGGCGGGAGATCTCGTGCGTACGGCCGCCGATCCTGCCCTTGACCGACTCGCGGTCGCCGCGGGTGTTGGTGGAGCGGGGCAGCATGGCGTACTCCGCGGTGACCCAGCCCTCGCCGCTGCCCTTGCGCCAGCGCGGGACGCCCTCGGTGACCGAGGCGGTGCAGAAGACCTTGGTGTCGCCGAAGGAGACGAGGACGGAGCCCTCGGCGTGCTTGCTCCAGCCGCGTTCGATGGTGATCGGGCGGAGCTGTTCGGGAGTGCGGCCGTCGATTCGAGACATGCGTCGAGCCTAGCCGCCCGTCCCGGCTGCTCGGCCCCCGATGCGGAAGGGGCCCTTCCCGGTGCGGGAAGGGCCCCTCGCGTGTGAGGCGGTCCTCACATCATGTCCTCGATGTCCGCCGCGAGCGGGTCGGCGTCGGTGCCGATGACGACCTGGATGGCGCTGCCCATCTTCACGACGCCGTGGGCGCCGGCGCCCTTGAGGGCGGCGTCGTCGACCAGCGAGGGGTCGGCCACCTCGACGCGGAGCCGCGTGATGCAGCCCTCGACCTCTTCGATGTTGTCGATGCCGCCGAGCCCGGCAACGATCTTCTCAGCCTTGCTGGCCATGTCCTTCTCCCTGATCCGACCTGGTCCGAAGCGCTTTGTCGCAGTAACCCACAGTTGGCCCAGCTTCGCGAGCGGTCATGGCGTACGTACCGAATGATGGCGTCACGACAGCGGAACCTTCCGCCGACTGGTCTACACCACCGGGCGGACGGTCGCCAAACCCGGTCCCTCCGGGAGGAGTCCGATGAGTGCCGACAGCGCCGCCCGTCCCGCTCACAGCCGCTGGAGCACTCTCTTCCAGGGCCTGCAGAAGATGGGGCGCAGTCTTCAGCTCCCCATCGCCGTCCTCCCGGCCGCGGGCATCCTCAACCGGCTCGGCCAGCCGGACGTGTTCGGCGACGAGGGGCTCGGCTGGACCGATGTGTCCAAGGTGATGGCGGGCGCGGGCGGGGCGCTGCTCGACAGCTCCCTCGGCCTTCCCCTGCTGTTCTGCGTCGGTGTGGCGATCGGCATGGCGAAGAGGTCGGACGGTTCGACCGCGCTCGCGGCGGTGGCCGGGTTCCTCGTCTACTACGCGGTGCTGCGCCAGTTCCCGCAGGAGTGCCCGGTCGGGGCGCGGGTGGTCGCCGCGGGCTGTCAGGCGAACGACGGGACGGTGTCGGCCTTCACGTACCAGAACCCGGGCGTCTTCGGCGGCATCGTGATGGGTCTGCTGGCCGCCTACTTCTGGCAGCGCTACCACCGCAAGAGGCTGGTGGACTGGCTCGGTTTCTTCAACGGTCGGCGGCTGGTGCCGATCGTCATGGCGTTCGTGGCGATCGCGTTCGCGGTGCTGTGCCTGTGGGTGTGGCCGCCGGTCGGTGCCGCGCTGGAGAGCTTCAGCGACTGGCTGAGCGACCTGGGCGCGTGGGGCGCGGGCGTCTTCGGCGTCGCGAACCGCGCGCTTCTGGTCATCGGCCTGCACCAGTTCCTGAACGTGCCCATCTGGTTCCAGTTCGGCACCTACACCGAGCCCGACGGCACGGTGGTCCACGGCGACATCAACATGTTCCTGGCGGGGGATCCGGACGCGGGCCAGTTCACCACGGGCTTCTTCCCGATCATGATGTTCGCCCTGCCTGCAGCGGCCCTCGCCATCACGCACTGCGCCCGGCCGGACCGCCGCAAGGAGGTCGGCGGTCTGATGCTGTCGGTGGCGCTGACGTCGTTCGTCACGGGCATCACCGAGCCGCTCGAATACTCGTTCCTGTTCGTCGCGCCCGTGCTGTACGTGGTCCACGCGCTGCTGACCGGGGTGTCGATGGCGGTGTCGTGGGGGCTCGGGGCGAAGGACGGGTTCAGTTTCTCCGCCGGTCTGATCGACTACCTCATCAACTGGAACCTGGCGACGAAACCCTGGCTGCTCATGCCGATCGGGCTGGGTTTCGCGGTCGCGTACTACGCGGTCTTCCGTTTCGCGATCACGAGGTTCGATCTGAAGACACCGGGGCGGGAGTCGGAGGACGAGGTGGAGGACGTCGCCAAGTCCTGACCTTCCGGGCACTGCGGGTAGCGGTTCCGTCGCAGGAATCGCGGGTTCCTTATGCCACCTTCACGTGCTACAAAAGGTCTACACCACTGAGTGGTGTAGACCACCGGACGCCGCCGTCCCCCTTCCCTTGTCCCCGGGCGGCGCCATGCCCAATGGAGGAAGTTGTGTCCACGGCCAGCGCCGCAGCAGCGGCCGAGAAGAAGAAGGGCTCCGGCGCGATGGCTGTCCTGCAGCGTATCGGGCGCAGCCTGATGCTGCCGGTGGCCGTGCTGCCCGCCGCCGCGCTGCTGGTCCGCTTCGGCAACCCCGACATGCTCGGCGACCCGTCGTTCCCGGCCTTCCTGACGAAGATCGCGGGCTTCATGACCGCCGGCGGCAACGCCATCCTCGACAACATGGCGCTGCTCTTCGCGGTGGGCATCGCGATCGGCTTCGCGAAGAAGTCGGACGGCTCGACCGCCCTCGCGGCCGTCGTCGGCTACCTGGTCTTCAAGAACGTGCTGGCCACGTTCACCGACGGCAGCCTGCCGAAGAAGGAAGCCATCGTCGACGGCAAGATCGTCATGGTCGAGCAGGCGGTGGACGCCAAGGTGCTCGGCGGTGTGGTCATGGGCCTCGTCGTCGCCCTGCTCTACCAGCGCTTCTACCGCACCAAGCTGCCCGACTGGGCGGGCTTCTTCGGCGGCCGCCGTCTGGTCCCGATCCTGGCGGCGTTCGCGGGCCTGGTCATCGGCATCGTCTTCGGCTACATCTGGCCGGTCCTCGGCACGGGTCTGCACAACTTCGGTGAGTGGCTGGTCGGCTCCGGCGCGGCCGGCGCGGGCATCTTCGGTGTCGCCAACCGCGCGCTGATCCCGATCGGCATGCACCACCTGCTGAACTCCTTCCCGTGGTTCCAGGCGGGCGAGTTCGAGGGCAAGAGCGGCGACATCGCCCGCTTCCTGGCCGGTGACCCGACCGCGGGCCAGTTCATGACCGGCTTCTTCCCGATCATGATGTTCGCCCTGCCCGCCGCGTGCCTGGCGATCGTCCACTGCGCCCGCCCCGAGCGCCGCAAGGTCGTCGGCGGCATGATGTTCTCCCTCGCGCTGACCTCGTTCCTCACCGGTGTCACCGAGCCGATCGAGTTCACCTTCATGTTCATCGCTCCGGTCCTGTACGCGATCCACGCGCTGCTCACCGGCGTCTCGATGGCGCTGACCTGGGCGCTGGGCATGAAGGACGGCTTCGGCTTCTCGGCCGGCGCCATCGACTTCGCCCTCAACCTGGGCATCGCGACCAACCCGTGGGGCCTGGCGCTGGTCGGGCTGTGCTTCGCGGCGGTCTACTACGTGGTCTTCCGCTTCGCGATCACCAAGTTCAACCTGCCGACGCCGGGCCGCGAGTCCGACGAGGAACTGGCGGAACTGCAGAAGGCCGAGGCGAAGTAGGCCTGGCCGGTCACGACCGCACGAAGGCCCCCGGAGCTCGGTCGCTCCGGGGGCCTTCGTCGCGTCCTGCGGGCCGGATCTCAGATCTCGTACGACTTCCCGGGCGTCGCCAGCTCCACCGGGCCGCCGTACACCGCGCGGGCGTCGGCGAGGTTGACCTGCGGGTCGGTCCACGGGGGGATATGGGTCAGCAGCAGCCGGCGGGCGCCCGCCCGGTCGGCCGTCTCGCCCGCCTCGCGGCCGTTGAGGTGCAGGTCGGGGACGGTTTCCTTGCCGTGCGTGAAAGCGGCCTCGCACAGGAAGAGGTCGGCGTCCCGGGCGAGTTCGTCCAGGGCGGGGCTGACCCCGGTGTCGCCGGAGTACGTCACAGTCCGTCCGGCGTGCTCGAGGCGGATGCCGTAGGCCTCCACGGGGTGGGCCACCCGTTCGGTGTGCACGGTGAAGGGGCCGATGTCGAACGTGGACGGCTTGACCGTGTGGAAGTCGAAGACCTCGCTCATCGAGGAGGCCGAAGGGGTGTCGGCGTAGGCGGTGGTCAGCCGGTGCTCGGTGCCTTCGGGGCCGTAGACCGGCAGCGGGGCGCAGCGGCCGCCGTCGTGCCGGTAGTAGCGCGCCACGAAGTAGCCGAGCATGTCGATGCAGTGGTCGGCGTGCAGATGGCTGAGGAAGATCGCGTCGAGGTCGTAGAGACCGCAGTGGCGCTGCAGCTCGCCCAGGGCGCCATTGCCCATGTCGAGGAGCAGCCGGAAGCCGTCGGCCTCGACGAGGTAGCTCGAACAGGCCGATTCCGCGGACGGGAAGGACCCCGAGCAGCCGACGACGGTGAGCTTCATGAAGCAGAAACCTCCGCGGGCGGTATGGAGAAACGGGGGTCGTGCGGGTCCGTCGAGCGTAAGGCGCAAAACGTCCGGTCGCTCCTCCGCCAGGGGCCGTTGTGGGGGAACTCACCTGTGTTGTCACCGGTTCGGCTGGACGCGATGGGGGTGCCCCCACGCCTTTTGGGCTGTGGGGGAGCACACGACGTGGCGGAGGGCGCGCGTGCGGGTGCGTACGCCGGTAACGTCATCGTATGGACACGTCCTGGTGGTTGGCACTCGCAGCGGTGGTGCTGCTCGCGCTGGTCGCCGCGCTCGTGGACGGCTGGGGGCGGCGACGGCCCGAGGGCCGGCGGACACGTCCGCCGGGGCGCGCCGAGGGACCGGCCGCCCGGCCGCGTGCGGCGGAGATCTGGTGGGCGAACGTGCCCTACGAGGACGGGCCCGGCGCGAAGGACCGGCCGTGCCTGGTGCTGGCGGTGCACGGGCGGCGGGCGACGGTCGCGAAGATCACCAGCAGGTTCCACGACGAGCGGGCCGGGGTGATCCCGCTGCCGCCGGGTTCGGTCGGGGACACCCAGGGCCGGGCGAGCTTCCTGGAGACGGACGAGCTGCGGGAGGTCGCGGTGTGGGACTTCCGGCGGCGGGTGGGGGTGGTGGACCCGGTCCTGTGGGACCAGGTCCGCCACCTGGCGACCTGAGGCCGGCCGGCGCCGCTCAGGCCCAGAGCTGGCCCTGGAGGGTCGCGATCGCTTCCTCCGTCGTCGCCGCCGTGTAGACGCCCGTCGAGAGGTACTTCCAGCCGCCGTCGGCGACGATGAAGACGATGTCCGCGCTCTCGCCGGCCTTCAGCGCCTTCTTTCCGACGCCGATCGCCGCGTGCAGGGCGGCGCCGGTGGAGACGCCCGCGAAGATGCCCTCCTGCTGGAGCAGTTCACGCGTCCGGGTGACCGCGTCGGCGGAGCCGACCGAGAAGCGGGTGGTCAGCACGGAGGCGTCGTACAGCTCGGGCACGAAGCCCTCGTCGAGGTTGCGCAGGCCGTACACCAGGTCGTCGTAGCGCGGCTCCGCGGCGACGATCTTGACGTCCGGCTTGTGCTCGCGCAGGTAGCGGCCGACGCCCATGAGGGTGCCGGTGGTGCCGAGGCCCGCGACGAAGTGGGTGATCGAGGGCAGGTCGGCGAGGATCTCCGGGCCGGTGGTGGCGTAGTGCGCGCCCGCGTTGTCCGGGTTGCCGTACTGGTAGAGCATCACCCAGTCCGGGTGCTCGGCGGAGAGTTCCTTGGCGACCCGTACGGCGGTGTTGGAGCCGCCCGCGGCCGGCGAGGAGATGATCTGCGCGCCCCACATGCCGAGCAGGTCCCGGCGTTCCTGCGAGGTGTTCTCGGGCATCACGCACACCATGCGGTAGCCCTTGAGCTTGGCCGCCATGGCGAGGGAGATACCGGTGTTGCCGGAGGTGGGCTCCAGGATGGTGCAGCCCGGGGTCAGCCGGCCGTCCTTCTCCGCCTGCTCGATCATGTGCAGGGCGGGGCGGTCCTTGACCGAGCCGGTGGGGTTGCGGTCCTCCAGCTTCGCCCAGATCCGGACGTCGGCGGACGGCGAGAGCCGCGGCAGGCGCACCAACGGGGTGTTGCCCACCGCGGCCAGCGGGGAGTCGTAGCGCATCGGGGGTTCGGGCCTCAGGCCATGCCGCCGGCCACGGCCGGCAGGATCGTGACGTTGTCGCCGTCGGCGAGCTTGGTGTTGATGCCGTCGAGGAAGCGGACGTCCTCGTCGTTGAGGTAGACGTTGACGAAGCGGCGCAGCTGGTCGCCGTCCACGATGCGGGCCTGGATGCCCGCGTGCCGGGCGTCGAGGTCGGCGAACAGCTCGGCGAGGGTCTCCCCGGTGCCCTCGACTGCCTTCTGGCCGTCGGTGTACGGGCGGAGGATGGTGGGGATGCGGACCTCGATGGCCATGGCTCAGGGCTCCTGTCGGGAGAAGTCAGGTCGATAGGACGCGCGGCAGCGCAGATACGGCAGATTGTGCGTAGGGCGCCGCGGCTCACGGCCGTACGGCGGCAGGGTCGGCGTCAACAGATGGCGCTGGCGAGCCTGCACAGGTCGACGTGCAGCCGCGCCACGAGCAGCGTGCCCGGCGTCTTGTCGCTCACGTCGAGGAAAACCATGGGCTCATCGTATCGATTCCCGGTCCGGGTCCTGGTAGGTGATCTCGGATGGTGGATGAATTCTGACCGAATCCCGGGACGGGGATGCGGATCCGGTCCGGATCAGTAGGCCTGCACGACCTTGACCTCCTCCTCCGTCACCTCACCGTCGACGATCCGGAAGGAGCGGAACTGGAAGTCGCCGAGCCCGTCGGTGTCCGCGGTGGAGACGAGGACGTAGTGCGCGCCGGGCTCGTTGGCGTAGGAGATGTCCGTGCGGGAGGGGTAGGCCTCGGTCGCCGTGTGGGAGTGGTAGATGATCACCGGCTCCTCGTCACGGTCGTCCATCTCCCGGTAGAGCTTGAGCAGGTCCCCGGAGTCGAACTCGTAGAACGTGGGCGAGCGGGCGGCGTTCAGCATCGGGACGAAGCGCTCGGGTCGGCCCTCGCCCACCGGGCCCGCGACCACGCCGCAGGCCTCGTCGGGGTGGTCCTCGCGGGCGTGGGCCACGATCTGGTCGTACAGCGCCTGGGTGATGGTCAGCATGCTCGTCAGGATAAGCAGAAGGGCCGTCCCGTACCGAGGGGTGGTACGGGACGGCCCACATGCCGGACGTCCTGAGCGGCGGCGGCAGGGAGTGCCACGAGTACTCCCCGCCGCCGGACGTCCTGACGTTGGTCAGCCGACCTTCTCGAACTCCGCGGTGCGGCGCTCGGCGATCTGCGGGTTGCGGGCCTTGAGGACCATCCAGCCGATGCCGAGGGCGACCGCCCAGCCGGCCATCACGTAGAGGCAGACGCGGGCGTCGGCGTCGTAGGCGATGATGCCGGTCACGAAGAGCAGGAACGCGATGGCCACGTACGAGCACTTCGCGCCGCCCGGCGCCGGGAAGGAAGAGGCGGGCAGACGCCCCGCTTCGACCGCGCGGCGGTACAGGACGTGGCTGATCAGGATCATCAGCCAGGTCCAGATGCCGGCCGCGGTGGCGATGGAGGTGACGTAGCCGAAGGCCTTCTCCGGTACGACGTAGTTCAGGACCACGCCGATGCCCATGAAGCACACGGAGACGAAGATGCCGAGGGCGGGCGTCTTGGTCGACGACAGCTTGGTGAAGACCTTGGGGGCCTCGCCGCTCTCGGCCAGGTTCCGCAGCATGCGGCCGGTCGAGTACATGCCGGAGTTGCAGGACGACAGCGCCGCGGTGAGCACGACGAAGTTGACGATGGCGGCGCCCGCCGGGATGCCGATCTGCGCGAAGGCCTCGACGAACGGGCTGACGCCCGGCGCGAACTCCGTCCACTTCACGACGCACAGGATGACGGTGAGGGCACCGACGTAGAACAGGGCGATACGCCACGGCAGGGTGTTGATCGCCTTGGGGAGGGTCTTCTCGGGGTTCTCGGACTCGCCGGCCGTGACACCGACCAGCTCGACGGCGAGGTAGGCGAACATGACGCCCTGGAGGGTCATCAGGGACGAACCGATGCCCTTGGGGAAGAAGCCGTCGAAGGCCCAGAGGTTGGACACGGCCGCCGTGTCACCGGCGCTGCTGAAGCCGAAGGTGAGCACGCCCAGGCCGATCACGATCATGCCGATCAGGGCGGTGACCTTGACCATCGAGAACCAGAACTCCAGCTCGCCGAAGAGCTTCACGGAGATCAGGTTGACCCCGAACAGGATCACCAGGAACACCAGTGCCGTCACCCATTGCGGGATGGACGGGAACCAGTAGTTGACGTAGATCGCGGCGGCCGTCAGCTCGGCCATGCCGGTGACGACCCACATCAGCCAGTACGTCCAGCCGGTGAAGTAGCCGAAGAACGGGCCGAGGAACTCGCGGGAGTACTCCGCGAAGGACCCCGAGACGGGGCGGTAGAGCAGGAGCTCGCCGAGCGCCCGCATGATGAAGAAGATGATCACGCCGGCCAGGGCGTACATCAGGATCAGGCTGGGACCGGCCTTGGCGATGTTCGCCCCGGCTCCCAGGAAGAGGCCGACGCCGATGGCGCCGCCGATCGCGATCATCTGGACCTGACGGCTGCCGAGCCCGCGCTCGTAACCCTCTTCAGGAGCGTCGGTGACCCTCTCAGAGGCCATGAGTAGTGCGCCTTTCTCCATGCCGACCCGGGCCTCTCGTCGGCCTCGGATCGGGTTTCGATCCCCCCGGATTGATGGAGTTGAGCAGCCCTCCCTGGGCCGCTCGTGCCTGGCCGGCGGTCGCCGGCTCGGTGGCGCACCCGGCGCGACATAAGGGTGGTGTTCGCCGGGCGGTCGTGAAGATTTATCACGGCCGCAAGACTGATCGCCCGGACGACATGTGAGGCACCACACAGGAAGAATCGGACAAAAGCGCACTCAAGGGCGCATAACAGGCCGCAGTGGTGACAGGATCGTTATCCGGATTTGAGTGTCCGCTGAGCGAACACACCATCTCCGCATTCAGGGCATAAGAGTGGAGATCAAGGTCTCCTGAAGCCCGCCCAGCCAGAGGTAGGCCATCACCATCGGCTTGCGCGGGTCCTCGTCCGGCAGCCGGTAGAGCAGATCGGTGTCGTCCTCGTCGACGATCTCCAGCCGGGAG
Organism: Streptomyces chromofuscus; assembly: GCF_015160875.1. Taxonomy (NCBI): domain Bacteria; kingdom Bacillati; phylum Actinomycetota; class Actinomycetes; order Kitasatosporales; family Streptomycetaceae; genus Streptomyces; species Streptomyces chromofuscus. The sequence continues at coordinate 3,146,782 of NZ_CP063374.1, forward strand.
CCGATCGCCAGGCGCAGGTCGTTGAGGGCGCCGAGCCACTGCTGGGACTGCTCGGGCGTCAGTTCCAGGACCGCCCCGCCGTCCCCGGCGGACGCCAGCTCGTCCAGGGAGCGGATCACCGCGAGGGCGTTGTCGCGCTTGCCGGCGCGCAGGTCGTTCTCCGTGTAGCGGCGGAACTCGGCGGAGTGCGCCTTCTGCTCCAGGTCCTCCGCGGGCTGCTCGGGGTCGCCGTAGGCGTCCGGGAACAGGCGCCGGAGCACCGGGTCGGAGGGCGGCTCGCTCGGGCCCTCGGCGAACAGCTCGGCGAGCGGGTCGGCGGAGGCGTCCTCGCCGGGGCCGGGACCGATGAGTTCCAGCAACTGGACGGCCAGCGACCGGATGATGGAGATCTCGACGTCGTCGAGGGCGACGGCCGCGCCGCCGTCGGGGAGCGGTTCGAAGGTTCCTGGCATGGAGGCGATCGCTACTTCCGGTCCTGCTGGAGGGTGGCCCACAGACCGTAGCCGTGCATGGCCTGCACGTCGCGCTCCATCTCCTCGCGGCTACCGCTGGAGACGACCGCCCGGCCCTTGTGGTGGACGTCGAGCATGAGCTTGGTGGCCTTGTCCTTGGAGTAGCCGAAGTACGACTGGAAGACGTAGGTCACGTAGCTCATGAGGTTGACCGGGTCGTTGTGGACGATCGTGACCCAGGGGACGTCCGGCTCGGGTACGGCAGAGACCTCCTCCGCCGACTCGGTGCGTTCGATCTCGATGGGAGCGGCTGACGTCACGCCTCCCATGCTGCCATGGGCTTCACAAATCGTCACACTGACGAAATGGGGTGTAGCATCCTGGCATGCCGCATCTTCCGGGGGGCGACCCCCGGGCTTCCGGCCGGGCAGGGGTACCCGGCGACGTATGGCGAGGAGAGCTTTGGTGAGCACAGCGGACCTTGGGCTGCCGGTGGACGTCCCCTCGACCGCCCTCTTCACGGACCAGTACGAGCTGACGATGCTCCAGGCCGCCCTGCGGGCCGGAACGGCCGAGCGGCGCAGTGTCTTCGAGGTCTTCACCCGGCGGCTGCCGGAGGGGCGACGGTACGGCGTGGTGGCCGGGACCGGCCGGGTCCTGGACGCCGTCGAGAACTTCCGCTTCGACGAGGACGTCCTGCGCTTCCTGCGGGAACGGGCCATCGTCGGCGAGGACACCCTCGAATGGCTCGCCGGTTACCGCTTCTCCGGCGACATCTGGGGCTACCCCGAGGGCGAGGTGTACTTCCCGGGGTCGCCGATCATGCGGGTCGAGGGCAGCTTCGCCGAGTGCGTGCTGCTGGAGACCGTGATCCTGTCCATCCTCAACCACGACTCCGCGATCGCCGCGGCCGCCTCCCGCATGACCTCGGCCGCCGGGGACCGGCCGCTGATCGAGATGGGCGCCCGCCGCACCCACGAGCTCGCCGCGGTCGCCGCCGCGCGCGCCGCGTACGTCGGCGGCTTCGCCTCCACCTCCGACCTGGCCGCCGGCTTCCGCTACGGCATCCCGACGGTGGGCACCTCGGCGCACGCCTTCACCCTGCTGCACGACCGCGAGCGCGACGCCTTCCGGGCCCAGGTCGACTCCATGGGCCGGGGGACGACCCTGCTGGTGGACACGTACGACGTCGCGGAGGCCGTCCGCACGGCGGTGGAGGTCGCCGGTCCTGAGCTGGGGGCCGTGCGGATCGACTCCGGCGACCTGCTGCTGGTCGCGCACCGGGTGCGCCAGCAGCTGGACGAGCTGGGCGCCACCGGCACGAGGATCATCGTGACCTCGGACCTCGACGAGTACGCCATCGCCTCGCTGGCGGCGGCGCCCGTGGACGCGTACGGCGTCGGCACCCAGCTGGTCACCGGCTCCGGGCACCCGACGGCCTCGATGGTCTACAAGCTGGTCGCCCGCGCCGCGTCCGAGGACCCGAAGGCGCCGCTGGTGGCGGTGGCGAAGAAGTCGTCCGGCGGCAAGACCTCCATCGGCGGCCGCAAGTGGGCCGCGCGCCGACTGGACGCGTACGGGGTGGCCGAGGCCGAGGTGGTCGGCACCGGGCCCGTCCCGGCGCAGCTGGTCGACCGGCAGTTGCTCGTCGAGCTGGTCAAGGGCGGCGAAGTGGTGGCCCGCGAGCCGCTCGACGCCGTGCGCGAGCGGCACATCGCCGCCCGCGCCGGCCTGCCGATGTCCGCGACCCAGCTGTCCCGCGGGGACGCGGTCATCCCGACGGAGTACGCGACCGAGGGCTAGGCGGTGTCCCACCGGCCCACCGGCCCGGCGGGGCGCGTGGGCGCGCGCCCCGTAGCGCCCCCTCCCGCAGCGTCGCCGAAGTCTCTAGGCTCGGAGGTTCAGGTTCACGCACCGGCCGGGCCCGCACCCCCTCCGCACCAGGCTCCCCACCGACCCGTACCGAACCGCCCCGACCCACAGCACGCGAGAACCCATAGCCGAAGGACTCCCACCATGCGCCGCGCCTTGATCGTCGTAGACGTGCAGAACGATTTCTGCGAGGGGGGCAGCCTCCCGGTGGCCGGGGGTGCCGATGTGGCCGCCGCGATCACCGAGCTGATCGGGCAGGCCCCCGCCGGTTACCGCCACGTGGTGGCGACCCGCGACCACCACATCGCGCCGGGCGGTCACTTCGCGGACAACCCCGACTTCGTGCACTCCTGGCCCGCCCACTGCGTCGCGGGCACGGAGGGGGTCGGGTTCCACCCGAACTTCGCCCCGGCCGTCGCCTCCGGCTCGGTCGACGCCGTCTTCGACAAGGGCGCGTACGCGGCGGCGTACAGCGGCTTCGAGGGCGTCGACGAGAACGGGGTGCCGCTGGCCGACTGGCTGCGCGAGCGGCAGGTCGACGAGGTGGATGTGGTCGGCATCGCGACCGACCACTGCGTACGGGCGACCGCCCTGGACGCGGTCCGCGAGGGCTTCCGCACCCACGTCCTGCTGGACCTCACGGCGGGCGTCGCGGAGGCGACCACGGAGCGGGCGCTGGAGGAACTGCGCGAGGCGGGAGTGGAACTGTCCGGAAAGCCCGTCGTCTGACCTTGCCGGACCCGCACCCGGCCCACCGGGTGAAACGGGCCGGCGGCCCGCCCGGATACCCGCATGAGTACCTGACGGCCCACCCCCAAGGACCGAAAACCCGGCCCACGGCCCGCCCGGATACCCGCATGAGTACCTGACGGCCCACCCCCAAGGACCGAAAACCCGGCCCACGGCCCGCCCGGATACCCGCATGAGTACCTGACGGCCCACCCCCAAGGACCGAAAACCCGGCCGACGGCCCTCCCGGATACCCGGGTGAACCGCGGAGGGCCCGTCTCGAGGCCCGGGCGAACCGGTCGGCAGCCCGTCCGAGCGCCCGCACCCATCGCCGAAGGCCCGCCCCGGGAGGCGGGCGAACCTCAGCGGCCCGTCCCCGCGGCCGGGCGACGCCGACCGCCCTTCCCCAGGCCCACACCGGCGGCCCGCCCGGGCGCCCGCGCCCATCGCCCTGGACCCGTCCCAGGAAGCGGGCGAACGTCGACGGCCCGTCCCCGCGGCCGGGCGACGCCGACCGCCCTTCCCCAGAGCCACACCGGCAGCCCGTCCGAGCGCCCGCGCCCATCGCCGAAGGCCCGTCCCGGGAGGCGGGCGAACCTCAGCGGCCCGTCCCGCGGCCGGGCGACACGCATCGCCCTTCCCCAGGCCCACACCGGCAGCCCGTCCGAGCGCCCGCGCCCATCGCCGAAGGCCCGTTCCGGGAGGGGGGTGAACCGTCGGCGGGCCGTCCCCGTCATCGGGCCGAGCCCGTCGGGCTCCCGGAGACCCGTGAAGGGCTCGGGGCGGGTCCGGAAGCGGTCAACGGTGCAGCGGGCTCCCTGATCACATCTGGGCGGTCGGGCGGCGCAGCAGGGAGCGGATCGGGTGCCACAGTTCCTGGACGAGTTCCGGGCCGCCGAGGGTCGTGTCGGGGGCCGTGCGCCATATCAGGCCGTCGGGGTGGTGCAGGACGGCGGTGATCTCGTCCGGGGTCGGCGGGGCGGCGTTGCCTCGCAGGTAGACCGCCCGCAGCCCCAGGTTGCGCAGCCTGGTCAGGGCGCGTGCCCGGTTCTGGGCGTGGACGAGCACCCGTACTCCGGCGGGCCCGCCGGCGGCGGGGCTGGGCAGGTTCAGCGCCACCACCACCGTGCCGTTCGGCAGCTTGCAGAAACCTCCTGCGGCCATGCGTCACACCCCCGTGTCAGCCGATGTCAATAAGAGAACCACAGGACGCACCTAAACACGATCGGCGGCAACCCGCCAAGGGGCTGCCGCCGATACGCGTCTGACCTGCGGAATTGCTGACTACTTCACCGCGGGGCCGACCTGGACCGTGATCGTCGAGCCGCTGAGCGGCTGCTGAACGATCTTGATCTTGGTATTGGTGTCAGTGATCTTGACACCACCCAGCGGGTTGGCCTCGTCGTAGTAGGTGTTCGTGTGGTCGTTGAAGACCGGCACACCCAGGGACGGGCGGATCTTGGTCGGCACGCCCGCCTTGTGCAGCGTGATGCCATCCGTCGGGTACCAGCTGAACGGCGAGTCGTACGTCTGGATGCGGTTGCGCATCAGCGTGCCGTCGGACCACTTCGTCGCGGTCGGGTGCGAGTCGACCGGCAGCAGCAGACCGGCACCGGGGTGCTCGCTGGTGTTGTTGTCCTGCTGCGAGGTGTCCCACTTCCAGATCAACAGACCGTCCTGGTACGGGAAGTGCTCGACCCAGTCCGGACGGGTGTTGGAGAAGCCGAAGTTGTACGGGCCGACCTGCAGGGTCTTGTCGTACGACACGTACTGACGGTTCTCGGCGATGTAGTACTGCGCGTAGTCCTTGGTGAAGGAGGCGCCGATGCGCGAGAAGCCGTTCGCGGTCCAGGCCGCGTCCGCGCTCTCCGCGTTGTCGCTGAACAGCGGGGCACCGTCGGCGGTGAGCGTGATCCGGTCGGCGGTGAAGCCCTTCAGGGACACGCCGCCGTCGGTGGCGTAGCGGAAGCGGACGTCGATCTTCTGACCGGCGTAGGCGTCCAGCGAGTACGACAGCTGCTTGTGCCCGCCGGAAACACCGCTGAGGGCGGGCTGGTCGCTGCCGTCACGGGTGATCGGGGCACCGTCCGCGGTGCCGTCGATCGGGGTCCAGCTGCTGCCGCCGTCCGTGGAGACCTCGGTGTAGAGGTAGTCGTAGTCCTTCTCGATCTCCCACCAGCCGTCCAGGGTCAGCGCGGCCGAGGCCTTGCCGGTCAGGTCGACGGAGCGGGCGAGCGTGGCGCGGCGATCGTTGCTGGAGCCGCTCCACCACTGGCTGGAGCCCTCGGCCGGGGCGACGATCTCGGTGGTGACCGCCTTCTGCGGCAGCTGCACCACGAGAGCCTGCGGGTTCACGGTGTTGTACTCGGCCACACCCAGCTTGTGCTTCGAGGCGGTCGCGGCCTTTGCCACGTCGTAGTCGAGCCAGCCGAGCTGCAGCTTGTCCCAGGCGGTCATGTCGCCGGGCATGTCGCCGATGGTGTCCTCACCGGTACCGAGCCAGGAGCCGGACGACATCAGCGTCCAGAAACCGGTGGAGTTCTCGCCGCCCGCGGTGTCGTAGTGGTCCGGCAGACCGAGGTCGTGGCCGTACTCGTGGGCGAAGACACCGAGTCCGCCGTTCTCCGGCTGGATGGTGTAGTCGCCGACCCAGACGCCGGAGTCGCCGATCTGAGTGCCGCCGAGCTTGTTGAAGTCGGGGCCGGTGGCGCCCGCGTCGGTGCCGAACGCGTACCAGCGGTGGGCCCAGATCGCGTCCTCGCCCTGCGCGCCGCCGCCCGCGGACTCGTCCTCGCCGGCGTGCACGATCTGGAAGTGGTCGATGTAGCCGTCGCGCTCGTTGAAGTCGCCGTCGCCGTCGTGGTCGTAGCGGTCCCACTGGTCGTACTCGGCGAGCGCGGCGCTGATCTCGGCGGTGGTCTTCCCTGCCGCCTTCTGCTGGTCCACCCAGGCGTTGACGCCGTCCTGCACCGCGAACCAGGCGCAGTTGTCGGGATCGCACGCATTGGAGCCGTAACGGGCCTCGTTGTACGGCACCTTGACCCAGTCGGTCACCTCGCCGTCGATGGAGTAGCGACCCGAGGACTGCTTCTCGTAGTACGTCTTCATCGAGCCGACGCCGTCACCGAAGTACAGGTCCTGGAAGTGCTCGCGGTTGTAGTCCGCCTGCCAGGCCGTGCTGTTGTCCTTGGAACGGTCCGGCTCGGCAATCCGGTTGTGCAGCGGGCCCGGGGTGCCGCCGTAGCGCGGGTCGATCTGGTCGCCGAACTCGACCAGGATGGTGAAGATCTTGTCGGTCTTCTCCCGGCCCAGCTCGACGTACTTGCTGTCACCGCCGCGGCTCTCGAGCTCGACGACCTTGGAGCCCGCGCGCTTCTCGACCTCGGCCTGGCCGGATATGACCTGCCTCAGGGCCTCTTCGCGCTGGGCCTCCTGAGTCTTGCTCAGCGGGCCGTCGAGGTCGTGCGCGCGCTCCTCGTGGTTCTCCGGCGACGCCGGGTCCTGCCGGTCGGCGGCGGGCGCGGCCGCGGGGCCGGTCGAGTCGGCCTGGGCCACGGTGAGGCCGGAGATCGTGGCGGTGGCCGCGGCGAGCGCCACCGCTGTCGCGGCCGCTCTCAACGTCCAGGGTCTACTGGTCACTTGAGTTCCTCCCCAGCGTCCGGGCGCGCGGAGAGGGGGCGATGGTGGTGGTGCGTCCGCGCGCGCCTGATCGACGCGTGTAGTCAAGTGCCGACATTTGACTAGAGGTTGCGGGGAAAAGACAGACCTTGACTTGAGCAAGACAACTGCACTATGCGGAGACGACGTTTCGCTTACCGAACAACTGGGGCGTTCGTCCGACGGGCGCGCGGGACGGCCGATTCGGTGGCCGACATGACTCGGTGCGCCCCCTGTGCACCGGCACTGTTGGTCAGGTCACGCTTACGGTTCGTTCCACTCGGGCATGCACGCGAATAGATTTGTCCGCACCTCCCCCGGCAGCGAGAGGCACGGGGGGAGTCCACCCCCATTCTTCGAGGACACGATTGCCATGCCTCGTCCGACCGCCGCACAGCTCGCCTACGGTTCGTGCACCGTGATCTTCTCGACGCTCGCCATGCTGCTGCTGTCACAGACGAGTTCGGGTGTGGGGATCGCGGTCGTCGCCGTCGCGGCGCTCCTGCTCGGGTTGCTGGTCGCCATGACGGTGCCCATGCCGAAGCGGACCCCGGCCCCCGCGCAGCGGCCCGCCGCCGAGGTGGCGTCGCCGATGCCGGCCACGGCGGCCCGCAGGCCCGTACGGGAACCCACGGCCCACTGAGAACAGTCGTGAGCAGCGCACGGCACGGCGGGCCCGCCACCCGAGGGTGACGGGCCCGCCGTGCTGCCGTGCGTCAACTCGTGCTGACCACGACCGTCTTGGCCGCCTTGTCGTGCAGCCCCTGCTTGTAGGGCTTGTCGAAGAAGCTCCAGCCGCCGCAGACCGCGGTCCAGACACAGGCGCAGCAGAACGCGAACGGGATCCACAGCACCAGCGAGCGGAGCAGGGACGTCTGCACCGAGGGCGTGGCTCCGTTGTCGAGCTGTGCCACGCGCATGTTCAGCCATTTCTTGCCCAGCGTCTGCCCGGACCTGGCGATCATGATCGTGTCGTACGCCGTGAAGAGCACGGCCGCGATGACGGACTGCGCCACGGAGTCGCCGACGTCGACCCTCTCGGCGTTCATCTGGTACTCGTCCACGTTGAAGCCCACGGCGATGAGCCAGGCGACGATGCCGACGAGCACCATGTCGATCAGCCGGGCCAGCGTGCGCTTGCCGCTGTCGGCGAGCGGGGGCATACCGGCGAGCGGGTCGGAGGGGTAGTCGCCACCGCCGCCGTACGGACCGCCGCCGTACGGGCCGCCTTCGTACGGGCCGCCGCCGTAGGGCCCGCCCCCACCGGGCGGGGGCTGGGCACCACCGGGCGGGGGCTGGCCGCCGCCGTACGGCGGGGGTTGCTCACCGCTCCCGGGCGGCCTGTCGTACGGCGAGCCGGCCCCCTCGCCGGGCGGGGGCTGCTTCTTGAACGGGTCGTCCTCCGGCGGCTGTCCGCCGGAACCGGGGGGCGGTTCGGTGCTCATGGGCAGAGTCGACCGCGAACCCCGCCCGTCCGCATCCGGCGAGGGGCCGTCCGGAGTACCCCGTCGCCCACGGACGCCCCGCTCGCGCGGACGGCCGCCCGCCGCCGCCCGGTCAGCCCGCCACGAACGTGTGCGCGGCCTTGTCGTGCCAGCACTGGCGCCACGGCTTGTCGAACAGGCACCACAGGACGCCGACGAGGCCGAAGCAGAGCAGCCCGGACACGCTGTAGACGAGCCAGCGGCGCAGGGCCGCGCCGAAGGACGGGGCCTCGTGCGCCTCGATGTCCCACACCTCGAGGCCCAGCAGCTTCTTGCCCAGGGTGCGGCCCCACGTGGCGGTGGGCAGCGCCTCGTAGAGGACGCCGGCCAGGAGGAGCACGGCGAGGACGACGGCCAGGTACGTCGACGTCGTGCCGTCCAGCAGCCACACCGTGACCGTCTGGCCGGACAGCTTGGCCTCGTCGATCTTGCCCTGGATGTGGTCGAGGGCCCGCGCGCCGAGCGGTACGGCGGCGACCGCGGTGACGCCCGCGACGACCAGGGTGTCGATCAACCGCGCCACCAGCCGCTTGCCGAGCCCGGCGGGGCGGGCCGCGGCCTGACGCCTCGCCGCCGCCTGGAAGACGTCCTCCACCGGGGGCTTCCAGGGGGCCACGGGCTGCTCGTCGGGGGTGGAGGCGCCGGCGAGACGGTGCACCTGCTGCGCCCAGGAGGACTGGCCGCCGCCGGGGCCCGAGGTGACCGGGGTGGCGGGAACGGAGGCCTGGGCCTGATGGGGGACGCCGGGGGACTGCGGGGCGGGCCCCGCGACCGGGGCCGACCGGTCCGCCGAGGCGCGCGCGGCGGCCGCCTTCCCGGCGCCGAAACCGGGACCGCCGGCGTTCTGGGCGGGCGTCTGGGCGGGCGGGCCGGGGGGCGGGGCCGTCCAGCCGGGGTTGCCCTGGCCGCCGGACGCGGCGGGGCCGGGCGTCGCCGGGCCGGACGCGCCCGTGTGCGGCGTGGCCGTCGGCCCCGGCACCCGCGCGCCCCCGCCCTGCGCCGCCGCCCCGTCCCCCTGCCCCGTGCGCGGGGTGAGCGCGCGGAACGTCATGGTGCCCGGGTCCTCGGCGGCGTCCTCAGCGCCGCTCGTGCCCCGGGAGTCGGCGGCCGGGCGGCGGAAGACGAACGTGTTGCCGGAGCCCGCCGGCTCGGATCCGGCGGGCGACGGCGCTCCCGCCCGTCCGGGCGCAGCCGGGTGCTGGAGGGAGGACGCCGTGCCGTCCGTGCGGGCGGCGCTGCCCTCGGGCTGCACGGGCGGGTCGGCCGGGACGCGCGGGTCGGAGCCCTGGGCCGCGGGCCAGGAGACGCGCCGGTCCTGGTCGCCGCCGAAGCCGGACTGCCGGGACCGGTCGGCGCCCCAGGCCGAGGCGGGCTCGGGGCGGCTGCCGTGCTGGGCGTCGGAGGGGTCCTGGCGTACGGGCTCGGGGTCCTCGTCGAAGAAGTGCGGCCCGGTCTCCTCGACGGCGGGCCGCGCGGGGCGCACACCGGGCGGCGGGGCGAGCGGCGCGCCGTCGGCCGGGGCCGGGCGGCTGGTGCCCGGGACCCAGGCGGCTCCGTTCCAGTACCGGACATATCCAGGGATGGAGGGGTCCGGGTAGTAGCCCTCGCGGGGCCGGTCGTCGCCGGGTGCCGGGGTTGGGGCGCTCATGTCCGTCGTCCCGTATCTGCTCGGGGATGTGATGGGGGCCTCCACATCTATCAGACCGGCGCAACCGCCACCGCCCGTCCCGCTGGACCCACCCCTTTCGAGCACGGTTGTGCTACGGGCGGGGGAAGAAGTTCGGGAAACCCGCGTAATGCCGCCGCACTCCCCCGCTCCCTCCTCGTACGGGCCCGCCCCAGGGGCCCCGCGGACCGAAGGGAGAGCCACGAGATGCACACCGTGGTGGAACGCGAACTGGAGCTGCGACTGATCCTGTCGCCGGAGCACGGCATCCCGGTGCCGGCCCGGCTGGGCTATCGCACCGACGACCCGTACGCCGTCCACATCAGCTTCCACATCCACTCCGACCACCCCGTCGACTGGGCGTTCGCCCGCGATCTGCTGGTGGAGGGGGTGTTCCGGCCGCGCGGGCACGGGGACGTGCGGGTATGGCCGGCGAAGGTGGGCGGGCGCGACGTCGTGGTGATGGCGCTGAGTTCGCCCGACGGGGACGCGCTGCTTCAGGCGCCGGCGGCCCAGGTGTCGGCCTGGCTGGAGCGCACGTTGCGGGTGGTGCCCCCCGGCAGTGAGGGCGAGCAGCTGGGCATCGACGACGGGTTGGCCCAGCTGCTCGCCCGGTGAGGGCGGTCGAACCGGTCAAGCCGGTGAGACGGGAGGTGAGGCCTCAGAACAGCTTGCCGGGGTTGAGGATGCCCAGCGGGTCGAACACCTGCTTGATCGCCCGCTGCATCTCCACGCCGACGGGGCCGATCTCGCGCGCCAGCCACTCCTTCTTCAGCACGCCCACGCCGTGTTCGCCGGTGATCGTGCCGCCGAGCTCCAGGCCGAGGGCCATGATCTCGTCGAAGGACTCGCGGGCGCGCCGGCACTCGTCGGGGTCCTGGGCGTCGAAGCACACGGTCGGGTGGGTGTTGCCGTCACCCGCGTGGGCGACGACCCCGATGGTGAGCCGGTACTTGTCGGCGATGCGCTCGACGCCCTCGATCAGGTCGCCGAGCCGGGAGCGGGGCACGCACACGTCGTCGATCATCGTGGTGCCCCGGACCGCCTCCAGCGCGGTGAGCGACAGCCGCCGCGCCTGGAGCAGCAGTTCGGACTCGGCCGCGTCGTCCGCCGGGACGACCCCGGTGGCGCCGGCGGCCTCGCACAACGCCCCGACGGCGGCGAGGTCGGCGGCCGGGTCCGGGGTGTCGAAGGCGGCGAGCAGGAGGGCCTCGGTGGACTCGGGCAGCCCCATGTGCGCCAGGTCGTTGACGGCCCGGACCGTCGTACGGTCCATCAGTTCCAGCAGGGAGGGCACGTGCCCGCCGGCCATGATCCGGCACACGGCGTCGCAGGCGGCGGCCGCGGAGGCGAACTCGGCGGCCAGCACCAGCTGCTGCGGCGGCTTGGGCCTCAGCCCCAGGACGGCCCGTACGACGATGCCGAGGGAGCCCTCGGAGCCGACGAACAGGCGGGTGAGGTCGTACCCGGCGACGCCCTTGGCGGTGCGGCGGCCGGTGGACATCAGGCGGCCGTCGGCGAGGACGACGTCGAGTCCGAGGACGTACTCGGCCGTCACCCCGTACTTCACGCAGCACAGGCCGCCCGAGGCGGTGCCGATGTTGCCGCCGATCGTGCACATCTCCCAGCTGGAGGGGTCCGGCGGGTAATAGAGGCCGTGTTCGCCGACGGCGCGGGCGAGGTCGGCGTTGACGACGCCGGGTTCCACGACGGCGATGCGGTCGACGGGGCTGATCTCCAGGACGCGGTCCATCTTCGTCAGCGACAGCACCACGCAGCCGTCGGTGGCGTTGGCCCCGCCCGACAGGCCGGTGCGGGCGCCCTGGGGAACCACCGGGACGCACAGTTCGGTGGCGGTGCGCATGACGTGCTGCACCTGTTCGACGGTGCGTGGCAGCACCACCACGGCCGGGGTGCCGGCCGGGCAGAAGCTCGCCATGTCGTTGGCGTAGGAGGCGGTGACGTCGGGATCGGTGAGGACGGCCTCGGCCGGCAGACCCGCCAGCAGCCGGTCCGTGAGGTTGCCCTGCGCTTCGTCGGGAGGGGCTTGGATACGGCTCATGATCACAGAGTGTCACCCGGGGCCATCGGTGTGAACCCCGTCTGCGGCACCCTTCGCCTGACGGGACGACGTCCCGGTACTGACGCACAGTGTGCGGCATGGAGACCGGTGTGAAGACGGCCATCGAGACCGGCACGGGAAACGGGGCGAACGACCCGCGCGGCGCGGGCAGGGGTTCCGGGCGGCGACGTGCCCGGCTGGTCACGGGCGTGTTGCTCGGCCTGCTCGTCGCCTGCGTCGGCGCGGGCGGGCTGCTGTGGCTGACGCGCCCGCAGCCGCTGCCGGCTCCGCCCCCCGAGCCCGGCCCCGCCCAGCTCGCGACAGCCGCGGTCACCTCCGGGGTGCCGGCCGCGCTGCCGCATCTGGCGGCGCTGATCGCCGAGCGTGAGCGGCACCTGCGGACGCGTCCCGAAGACGCGCGGGCGTGGGCGCTGCTGGGGCTGGCGTACGTGGAACAGGGGCGGCGGACCGCCGACGCCGCCCACTACCCGACCGCCGAGCGGGCGCTGCGGACGTCGATGAGGCTGCTGCCGCACGGCAACGCCGGTGCCCTGGAGGGCATGGCTGCGCTGGCGAACGCGCGGCGGGACTTCCGGGCGGCGCGGACGTGGGGCGAGGCCGCGCTGAAGGTGGACCGCAAGCGCTGGACCACCCACTCGCTGCTGATCGAGGCGTACACCGGCCTCAACGACTACAAGGCCGCCCAGAGCACCCTCGAACGGCTCCAGAAACTGCACTCCGGTACGGCGGTGATGGCCCGGTCGGCCGCCGTGTACTGGGACCGGGGCTGGCGCGAGGACGCGGCGGCCACCCTGTCGGACGCGGCGGCGAGCGCCGGGGCGCCGGCGGAACGGGCGGCCTGGCTGGAGCGGGCCGGGCAGCTCGCCTGGGAGCGCGGGGACCGGGAGGTCGCCCTGCAGCACTTGGAGGAGGCGGTGCGCCTCGATCCCGACCTGCGGGCCGCGCAGGCCGGGCAGGCGCGCGCGCTGGCGGCGCTGGGGCGCACGACGGAGGCGCTGAACGCGTACCGGGTGGCGCTCGCCGAGCAGCCGTCGCCGGGTTACGCGCTGGAGCTGGGCGAGCTGTACGAGTCGCTGGGGCTCGACCAGGCGGCCCAGGTGCAGTACGACATGCTGCGCGCGCAGGTCCGCAACGCGGCGGCCGGCGGGGTGGACGAGGAGCTGGTGCTGGGGCGTCTGGAGGCGGACCACGGCGATCCCGACGAGGCCGTGCTGCGGCTGCGCGCCGAGTGGCGCAAGCAGCCGGGCATCGCGGTGGCCGACGCGCTGGGTTGGGCGCTGCACCGGGCGCAGGAGCACGAGGAGGCGCTGCGGTTCGCGGAGCGGGCGACCGACAAGGAGCACGGTGGCGGCGTGCGCAGTGCGCTGTACGCCTACCACCGCGGGATGATCGAGAAGACGCTCGGTCTCCACGGGCCCGCCCGGCGGCACCTGCGGGAGGCGCTGCTGATCAATCCCTACTTCTCGCCGCTGTGGGCGCCGTCGGCGCGGGAGGCGCTCGACGAACTGGGCGAGCCGCCGCAGGTGGAGCCTCCGGCGGCCTAGTGCCGCGGCAGGCAACGTGTGTCCGGCAAGGAGCGGCGTCCGGTGCGTGCTCCGGGGGTCCCTCCGGCCGGAAGCCCTCGTACTGGATGTACTGGGGCCTCCGGCCGGTGCGGCGAGAGGGCGTGCCGGGCGTCGCGACGGGGTGAACGTTGCCTGTCGCGGCACTGGCACCCGTCGGGGTCGGGCCCCGTCAGAGGTTGCCGCGCTTGGCCTGCTCGCGCTCGATCGCCTCGAACAGGGCCTTGAAGTTGCCCTTGCCGAAGCCCATGGAGCCGTGCCGCTCGATGATCTCGAAGAAGACGGTCGGGCGGTCCTGGACCGGCTTGGTGAAGATCTGCAGCAGGTAGCCGTCCTCGTCGCGGTCGGCGAGGATCTTCAGCTCGCGCAGGGTGTCGACCGGCACGCGGGTCTCACCGACCCACTCCCCCAGCGTGTCGTAGTAGGAGTCGGGCGTGTCCAGGAACTGCACGCCGGCCGCGCGCATCGTCCGGACCGTCTGGACGATGTCGTTGGTGTTCAGCGCGATGTGCTGGACGCCCGCGCCGCCGTAGAACTCCAGGTACTCGTCGATCTGTGACTTCTTCTTGGCGATGGCGGGCTCGTTGATCGGGAACTTGACCTTGAGCGTGCCGTCGGCCACGACCTTGGACATCAGCGCGCTGTACTCGGTCGCGATGTCGTCGCCCACGAACTCCTTCATGTTCGTGAAGCCCATGACGTCGTTGTAGAAGCCGACCCACTCGTTCATCCGGCCGAGTTCGACGTTGCCGACGCAGTGGTCGATGGCCTGGAAGGTGCGCTGGGCGGGCGGCTCGACCATCGGCTCGGCGGCGACGTAGCCGGGCAGGTAGGGGCCGTCGTAGCCGGACCGCTCCACCAGGGTGTGCCGGGTCTCGCCGTAGGTGGCGATCGCGGCGAGGACGACCGTGCCGTACTCGTCCTTCAGCTCGTACGGCTCGGCGACCGGGCGGGCGCCCCGCTCGACGGCGTGGGCGAACGCCGCCCGCGCGTCCGGGACCTCGATGGCGAGGTCGACGACGCCGTCGCCGTGCGCGGCCACGTGCTCGGCGAGGAAGTGACCCCAGGTGGTGGCGGGCTTGATCACCGAGGTGAACACGAACCGGGCGGAGCCGTTCTCCAGCACGTAGCTCGCGGTCTCGCGGCTGCCGTTCTCCGGTCCGGAGTAGGCGACCAGCTTCATACCGAAGGCGGTGGAGTAATAGTGCGCGGCCTGCTTGGCGTTGCCCACGGCGAACACGACCGCGTCCATTCCCTTGACCGGGAAGGGGTCGGCCTGCCGTGCGGTGTCGGGAGCGTGGTGTGTGGTCTGCGTCATAGCGGCAGCGTCTCCCGGCCACGCAAGGTGCGCAATAGTTTGCGTTTCGACTGGGCAATCTGTTCAGTGATACGGCGGCGATGGCGGACTCTCTGTACAGGATGACCACCCCGGGAGGCTGATGTGGCGATCGATCGACTGGACGGGCGGATCATCGTGCTGCTCGCGCGCGAGCCGCGGATCGGCGTGCTGGAGATGTCCCGCCGGCTGGGGGTCGCGCGGGGCACCGTGCAGGCCCGGCTGGACCGGCTTCAGTCGAATGGCGTCATCCGCGGATTCGGCCCGCAGGTCGACCCGGCGGCCCTCGGCTACCCGGTCACCGCCTTCGCCACGCTGGAGATCCGGCAGGGTCAAGGGGCGGACGTGCGCGCCCACTTGGCGACCGTGCCGGAGGTGTTGGAACTGCACACCACGACCGGCAGCGGGGACATGCTGTGCCGGCTGGTCGCCCGCTCGAACGCCGATCTTCAGCGTGTGATCGACCTGGTCGTCGGTTTTGATGGCATCGTGCGGGCCGCGACGGCGATCGTGATGGAGAACCCCGTTCCGCTGCGGATCATCCCGCTGGTGGAGCAGGCGGCGCTCCAGGAATGAGCCAACGATCACCGGGAAGGCGACGACGGGAGTGATCGAGGCTGAGGGGTGATGGCGGGTGAACTTCTGGGAGTACCTCGGCAGCCGTTACCAGCAGTTCTTCGTGGACGCCTACCAGCACGCCAGCGTCGTCTTCCAGTGCATGGTCGTGGCGACCGCGCTGGGTGTGCTGATCGGCGTGGTCACCTACCGCTCCGAGTGGGCCGGGAACCTGGCGACCCTCGCCACCTCCACGATCCTGACCATTCCGTCGCTGGCCATGATCGGTCTGCTGATCCCGGTGGTGGGGCTCGGCGTGCCGCCGACCGTGATCGCGCTGACGCTGTACGGGCTGCTGCCGATCGTCCGCAACGCGATCGTGGGGCTGCGCGGTGTCGATCCCACACTGGTGGACGCGGCCACGGGCATCGGGATGTCCCGGATCAAGCGGCTGGTGCGGGTCGAGTTGCCGCTCGCCTGGCCGCCGATCCTGACCGGCATCCGGGTCTCGACGCAGATGCTGATGGGCATCGCCGCCATCGCGGCGTACGCCTCCGGTCCCGGGCTGGGCAACCTGATCTTCCGCGGGCTCGCGTCGCTGGGCAGCGCGAACGCGCTGAACCAGGTGCTCGCGGGCACGCTCGGGATCCTCGTCCTGGCGCTGCTGTTCGACGCCGCGTACGTGCTGATCGGTCGCCTGACCATTTCGAGGGGGATCCGTGTCTGAGTCCCACGGCGCGTCCATCGAGCTGGAGAACCTCACCAAGCGCTACCCCGGCAATCCCCAGCCCGCCGTCGAGAACGTCAGCATGGAGATCAAGGCGGGCGAGACGGTGATCTTCGTCGGCCCGTCGGGGTGCGGCAAGTCGACGACGCTCAAGATGATCAACAGGTTGATCGAGCCGTCCGGCGGTCGCATCCGGATCGGCGGGCAGGACGTGACCCACATCGACCCGGTCGGGCTGCGCCGCAAGGTCGGCTACGCGATCCAGGCGTCCGGCCTGTTCCCGCACATGACGGTCGCCCAGAACATCGCGCTGGTGCCGAAGATGATCGGCTGGTCGAAGTCGCGCGTCCGGGAGCGGGTCGAGGAGATGCTCGATCTCGTCGGGCTCGACCCGGGCGAGTTCCACGGGCGCTATCCGCGCCAGCTGTCGGGCGGGCAGCAGCAACGGGTCGGCGTGGCGCGGGCGCTGGCCGCCGATCCGCCGGTGCTGCTGATGGACGAGCCGTTCGGCGCGGTGGACCCGATCACGCGGGACCACCTGCAGGACGAGCTGATCCGGCTCCAGCGCGAGCTGCACAAGACGATCGTGTTCGTCACGCACGACTTCGACGAGGCGATCAAGCTGGGCGACCGGATCGCGGTGCTGCGGGAGCGTTCGCACATCGCGCAGTTCGACACACCGGAGGCGATCCTCACCAACCCGGCGGACGACTTCGTGTCCGGGTTCGTGGGCGCCGGGGCGGCGCTGAAGCGGCTGAACCTCAGCCGTGTACGGGACGTGGAGATCACCGACTACCCGACGGTGACCGTGGACGACCCGCTCCAGAGCATCTTCAACCGGCTGCGCTCCAGCGGTACGAACGAGATCCTGCTGCTGGACAAGCGGGGCCGCCCCTACAAGTGGCTCAGGCGGGGCGACCTGATGCGGGCGAAGGGCTCGCTGGCGCGGGCCGGGACCCTGGTGCACGACACGGTGACGAGGGACGCGACCCTGCGGGACGCGCTGGAGGCCGTCCTGACGGACAACACCGGCCGGGTGGCGGTGACCGGGCGGCGGGGCGAGTACACCGGCGTCGTCGACATGGAGACGCTGATGAACTCCGTGCACGAACTGCTGGAGGCGGACCGGCTGGAGGCCATGGAGCACCAGCACGAACTGGAGGAGACGCGTTCCGCGCAGACGCACGCGGAACAGGAGGGGCACGGAGGGGAGCCGAAGGCGTGACCACCTCTTCGGAACAGAACCGTCCCCCGGGCGAGCACGACGTCAGGGGGCACGTCTACCGGGACGAGGGCGAGGTGCCCGGCGACCAGGAGCCGCCTCCCCCGCCGGGGCCGGCAGGTCCCCGCGTCGGCTGGCAGAAGCTGTCGTTCGTGCCGGCCTTCGTGGTGGCCGTCCTGCTCGCGACCTGGCTGTGGTTCCAGCAGGCCGACCTGGACAGCATCTCCCAGAACGCGCTGTCGGGCGGCCGGGTGTCCGAGGCGCTGTGGGAGCACATCCAGCTGACGGCGATCTCCACGTTCTTCGTGCTGATCATCGCGATCCCGCTGGGCATCCTGCTGACCCGCCGGACGTTCCGCAAGGTCACCCCGGTGGCGATGGCGTTCGCCAACATGGGCCAGGCGGCACCGGCCATCGGTCTGCTCGCGCTGCTGGTGATCTGGCTGGGCATCGGCCGCAGGTCGGCCCTGATCGGCATCATCGTCTACGCCATCCTGCCGGTGCTGTCGAACACGATCGCCGGCCTGCGGGCGAACGATCCGACGCTGCTGGAGGCGGGCCGGGGCATCGGCATGTCGCCGACGGGGGTCCTGACCCGGGTGGAGCTGCCGCTGGCGGTCCCGCTCATCCTGGCGGGCGTCCGTACGGCGCTGGTGCTGAACGTGGGGACGGCGACGCTGGCGACCTTCGGCGGCGGAGGCGGCCTGGGGACGCTGATCACCACCGGCATCACCAGTCAGCGGATGCCCGTGCTGGTCCTGGGATCCGTCCTGACCGTCTCGCTCGCCCTGCTGGTGGACTGGCTGGCCTCGCTCGCGGAAGTGCTGCTGCGGCCGCGAGGGCTGGAGGTGGGGAGATGAGGCGGATCCTCGGCCCGGCCGCGGCGCTCGTGCTGGCCTCCGGCTGCGGGCTGACCAGCGGCTCGCCGATGGTCGACGACGTGCGGCCCGGGTCGATCGGGCAGGGCGAGCCGCTGAAGGGCGCCGATCTGACGGTCACGTCCAAGGAGTTCACCGAGCAGCTGATCCTGGGCGCCATCATGGGGATCGCCTTCGAGGCGGCGGGCGCGAACGTCCTCGACCGGACCGGCATCCAGGGGTCGGTGGGGTCGCGGGAGGCGGTCAAGAGCGGCGAGGCGGACGGCGGGTACGAGTACACGGGCACGGCCTGGATCACGTACCTGGGCAACAGCGAACCCATCCCCGACCCGCGGCAGCAGTGGCAGGCGGTGCGCGACGCCGACGTGAGGAACGGCGTGACCTGGCTGGCCCCGTCGGCCCTGAACAACACCTACGCCCTCGCCATGAACCAGGCCAACCACCGGAAGTACCGCACCGAGACCCTCTCGGACGTGGCGGAACTGGCGAAGTCCGATCCCGGGGCGGTGACGCTGTGCGTGGAGGGCGAGTTCGCCAACCGGGAGGACGGGCTGCCGGGCATGGAGCGGGCCTACGGCATGGACATCCCGCCGTCCCAAGTCACCCAGATGGACACCGGCATCATCTACACCCAGACGGCGAAGGGCGGTTGCACCTTCGGGGAGGTCTTCACCACCGACGGCCGCATCAAGTCGATGAACCTGGCGGTGATGGAGGACGACAAGAAGTTCTTCCCCAACTACAACGCCGCCCCCATGATCAACACCCACACCCTCGAGGAATGGCCCGCGATCCCGCAGATCCTCGACCCGATCACGAAGAGGCTCGACAACTCGGTGGCCCAGACCCTCAACGCGAAGGTCGACGTCGACGGCGAGGACCCGCACCAGGTGGCACTGGACTGGCTGGTGAAGGAGGGGTTCGTGCGGGAGGGCTGAGCCGGGGGTCTTGCAAAGATTTCTTTGCAACCATATCTTTGTACGCATGACAGAGCCCCGGGATCCGCAGCTCCGCAGTCTCGACGCCCGCTCCCTGCGGGGCCTCGCCCACCCCTTGCGCATGCAGTTGCTGCGCGCCCTCCGGCAGGGCGGGCCCGCCACCGCGAGCATGCTCGCCGAACGCCTCGGTGAGTCCAGCGGGGCCACCAGCTACCACCTGCGGCAGCTCGCCGCGCACGGCTTCGTCCAGGACGCGCCGGAGCGCGGCAAGGGACGGGAACGGTGGTGGCAGGCGGCCGACCAGGGGATCAGCTTCGACGAGAGCCTGCTCGGCGCGACGGACGCGGCCACCCGTGGCGCTGCCGACGCCTTCCTGCACGAGGTCGCGTCCACCCATGCCCGTGAGCTGGCCACCTGGGTGGGCACCCGCGAGGACTGGCTGCCCGCATGGGCCCAGTCCACCGACATGAGCGACTGGACGCTACGGCTGACCCCCGAACGGGCCCGTGAACTCATCGGCGAGGTGCACGAGTTGCTGGAGCGCTACCGGGACGAGGACGCCCCCGGAGCGGAACGGGTCCGCGTCCACACGCACGCCTTCCCCATCAGTACGGACTGAGAGAGGCCCCGATGACGAACCCCGCCGTCCTTCTCGCCCTCCACGACGCGCGCGCCGCCGACCTCCGCGCCGAGGCGGACGCCCATCGTCTCGCCGGCAGGGCCGGGCGCCCGGTAGAACTGCGCGCGCGGCTCGGCTGGGCCCTCGTGGAAATGGGGCTCAGACTCGCCGTCCCGCCGAAGCGGGTCCTCGCGGGCTAACAGCTGGGCACCGTGCCCGTGCCCTTCTCCAGGGCGGTCAGGGACTGGATGGCGTCCTTGAGGGTCTTGACCGGGATCAGGCGCAGGCCCTCGGGACGTTCCGACGTGGCGTCGGCGCACTCGGCGCTGGGCACCAGGAAGACCGTCGCGCCGTCACGGTGGGCCGCCCGGGTCTTCAGGGCGACGCCGCCCACCGCGCCGACCGTGCCGTCGGCGTCGATGGTGCCCGTGCCGGCGACGGTGCGGCCGCCGGTGAGGTCGCCGCCGCTGCCGTCGCCCTCGAGCTTGTCGACGATGCCGAGGGAGAACAGCAGGCCGGCGCTGGGGCCGCCGACGTCGGCGAGTTCGAGGTCGACCTTGATGTTCTTGTCGTCGAGGCCCAGGTGGGCGAGGGCGGCGTCGGTCGCCGCGTTCTGGGACTGGCGCATCTGGGCCTCGTTGTGCCGCTCGATCTCCCTGACGTTGTCGCCCGTCGGGTAGACCGCGTCGCGGGGCATCACCGCCTGGTCCGTCCTCCACCAGGCGTCGATCACATCGCCGAGCCAGACGCGCGTGTCCGGACTCGTCGCCTCGATCGTCGTCATCCGCAGCTGCCCGCTGGTCTCACGGGTCGGCGCGCCGGAGATCGTGATCACCGGCGTGCCCCGGTCCTCGCCGAGCACGTTCGCCGTCATGCCCGGCTGCGCCACCGAGAACGGCAACGGCACGAACACGGCGGCGGCGACCAGACCGACGACGGGCACGGCGCAGACGGCGAGGGCCTGGGTACGTGAGAGACGCGAGAGCACGAGGCCAATCTAACGCGCGAACGCGTTCGACCCCTCGCCGGTGCGGAGCACGTCCGGTCAGCGCAGCGCCTCGGCCACCTCGCGGGCCGCGTCCACCACCCTCGGCCCGACCCGTTCCGGCACCGCGTCCGCCAGCATCACCACGCCGACGCTGCCCTCCACACCGGTCACACCGACCAGCGGGGCGGCGGCGCCGCATGCTCCCGCCTCCAGTTCGCCCTGGGTGAGGGTGTAGCCGGGGTCGCACTCGGGACGCTGGCGCGCCGACAGGATCGCCTTGCCGGCGGCGCCCCGGTCCAGCGGGTGCCGGAAGCCGGCCCGGTAGGCCACGTGGTAGTCGGTCCACGTCGGCTCCACCACGGCGACGGCCAGCGCCTCCGCCCCGTCCACCAGCGTCAGGTGCGCCGTCGCCCCGATGTCCTCGGCCAGCGCCCGCAACGCCGGCAGCGCGGCCTCCCGCACCAGCGGATGCACCTGCCGCCCGAGTCCCAGCACACCCAGCCCCACCCGGGCGCGCCCGCCCAGGTCACGGCGTACCAGCGCGTGCTGCTCCAGCGTGGCGAGCAGGCGGTAGACGACGGTCCGGTTCACGCCCAGCTTGGTGGACAGTTCGGTGACGGTCAGCCCGTGGTCCGTGTCGGCGAGCAGCTTGAGGACGCGCAGTCCCCGGTCGAGCGTCTGAGAGGTCTCCGCGGTCACGACGCCCACTCCTTAAGTGGTGAGGTCGGCAGCCCCTCGCGGCGGATGCGTCACCGAGTCCCGTCAGCGACGCGCTTCAGAGGCTGCCGATCGGCTGACGGCCCGGCCGGTCGTCCGGGCCCAGTCGCTTCACGGCTGCGCTCCGCGGCGGCGCTGCCACGGGGCGTGTGCGTAGCGGGACAGTAGCGAGCCGGTTCGCTGAGCGGAAGTCTCCGTCCAGAATCCGGTCAGGGACCGGTATGGGGTACTCCGGTTTGCCCTGATACGTACGACGCGCGCAGCGCCACCGACGCGCAGCAGACCCCGGCCGGGCACAGCGCCCGGCGTCATCGCATCCGCGTGGCCCACTCCTGCACCTTGGCGATCCGCTGGCGCAGCTGACCCGCCGTCGCCTCGGCGCTCGGCGGCCCACCGCACACCCGGCGCAGTTCGGTGTGGATGACACCGTGCGGCTTGCCGCTCTGGTGGACGTACGCGCCGACCATGTTGTTGAGCTGCCGCCGCAGCTCCATCAGTTCCTTGTGGCTGACCACCGGCCGCCGCTCGGCGGGCAGTTCGAGCAGATCGGCCTCGGCGTCCGGCTTCTTGCGGCTGTGCGCGATCTGCCGCGCCTGCCGCTTCTGGAGCAGCAACTGCACCTGGTCCGGCTCCAGCAGACCCGGGATGCCGAGGTAGTCCTGCTCCTCCTCGCTCCCCGGATGCGCCTGCATCCCGAACTCGGCGCCGTTGTACATGACCCGGTCGAAGACGGCGTCGGACTCCAGGGCCTCGAAGGGCAGCATGTCCTGCTCGCCGGTGTCCTCGTCCTTCTGCTGCTCCGCCTCCTTGAGGAGCTTGTCCTCCTCGGCGTACGGGTCCTCCTCGCCGTCCTTCTTCGGCTTGTCGAGCACGTGGTCGCGCTCGCGCTCCATCTCGTTGGCGAAGGAGAGCAGGTCGGGCACGGTCGGCAGGAAGACGGACGCGGTCTCGCCGCGCCGGCGCGACCGTACGAAGCGGCCGACGGCCTGCGCGAAGAACAGGGGCGTCGAGATGGTGGTGGCGTACACCCCGACCGCGAGCCGCGGGACGTCGACGCCCTCGGACACCATCCGCACCGCGACCATCCACCGGTCGGTGTTGCCGCTGAACTCGTCGATGCGGTCGGACGCCCCGGCGTCGTCGGAGAGCACCAGGGTCGCCTTGTGGCCCGTGATGTCCCGGATGAGCTTGGCGTACGCCCGCGCCGAATCCTGGTCGGAGGCGATGACCAGGGCGCCGGCGTCCGGGATCGCCTTCCTGACCTCGGTGAGCCGCTGGTCGGCGGCGCGCAGCACGGCCGGCATCCAGTCGCCGCGCGGATCGAGCGCGGTGCGCCAGGCCTGGCTGATCGCGTCCTTGGTCATCGGCTCGCCGAGCCGCGCCTCGATCTCGTCACCGGCCTTGGTGCGCCAGCGCATGTTGCCGCTGTAGGAGAGGAAGATGACGGGCCGCACGACGCCGTCCGCGAGCGCGGAGCCGTAGCCGTAGGTGTAGTCGGCGGCGGAGCGCCGGATGCCGTCGGCTCCCTCCTCGTACGTCACGAAGGGGATGGGGTTGGTGTCCGACCGGAAGGGCGTACCCGTCAGCGCCAGCCGCCGGGTCGCCGGCTCGAAGGCCTCCAGACAGGCCTCGCCCCAGGACTTGGAGTCACCGGCGTGGTGGATCTCGTCGAGGATGACGAGGGTCTTGCGCTGCTCGACGCGGTTGCGGTGCAGCATGGGCCGCACGCCGACACCCGCGTACGTCACCGCGACCCCGTGGTAGTCCTTGCCGAGCGGCCCGGCGCTGTACTCGGGGTCGAGCCTGATCCCTATGCGCGCCGCGGCCTCCGCCCACTGCTTCTTCAGATGCTCGGTGGGCGCGACCACGGTCACCTGCTGCACGACGTGGTGGTGCAGCAGCCAGGACGCCAGCGTCAGCGCGAAGGTCGTCTTGCCGGCGCCGGGCGTGGCGACCGCCAGGAAGTCACGCGGCTGCTCCTGGACGTACTTCTCCATCGCACCCTGCTGCCAGGCACGCAGCTTGCTGGCGGTGCCCCAGGGCGCGCGGCCGGGGAACGCGGGTGAGAGGTGATGGGAGGACGAGGAGGAAGCAGACATGGCAACGGGCCCGGAGGGCCCTCCGTTGAGGGTGGTGGCGGGCGACGGGCGGGCGGTAGTCACGGTCTCCGTGGGGGTAGAGCGTCCGGTCTGGGTACGACAACCGGGCCACCCTACCGGCGGCCCCCTCCCCGCAACGGCCCAACCACCCCGGGTCGCCCACGGGTGGGATCGACGTCACAGCTCCCTCAGCCGTCCCGCGATCCGCCTCACGTCGCCCTCCACGCCGGAGGCCACATCGACGACGAGGTCGTACGCCGCGTCCTGGTCGCACGCCGCCAAGTCCACCCCGTTGACGGCCAGGAACGTCGCCGCCGCGAGCCAGGTGGTGCGCTTGTTCCCGGTGCTCTTGTTCCCGGTGCGCTTGTTCCCGTCGACGAGCGGATGGTTGGTCGCGAGGGCGTCGAGCAGAGCGGCGACCTGCTCGTACAGGTCGTCGTAGGCGGCCGTGCCGAACATCCGGGCGCGTGGCCGGTGCACCGCCGAGGCGAGCAGCCCCGGATCCAGGGCCTCGGGCGCGCGTCCGCCGAAGGCGATCCGCGCGAGGGCGGTCACGTCGGCGACGGTCAGGTGCCGCGTCATTCCCCCAGCCTCGGCAGCAGTTCGGCATGCGGCGAGGCGAGCCGCTCGGCGGCGGCGCGCACGGTCGCGCCCTCGCCGCGCACATGGGCGCGTACGGCTTCCAGCGCGATGTCCTCGGGCCCGCGCCCGCACGCGTCCGCGAGGTCGTCCACTGCTTCCCGGAGATCGGCGGGGAGGGGAAGGGCGAGCGGCGCGTCGCTGTCGCGGGCCGCACGTGCGCGGTCGGCGGCCGACGGGCTGCCGCCGGACGTGCATGCGGCGAGACCAGGGGGATCCGCGAGGTCGTCCACTGCCTCCCGGAGATCGGCGGGGAGGGGAAGGGTGAGCTCGTGCATGCGGCGAGACCAGGGGGAGAGGTCGCCCGGAGGCGCTCGCTTCACGGGTCACCGCTCCCGCAGGCGCGTCGTCACCCACGCGCCCACCAGCGCCACCCCCGCCATCGGCAGGAACACCGCCGTGAACGCCGCCGGATGGGAGGCCGTGGTCTCGGTCGTCGGGTGGGTCACCGCGCCGCCGCCCAGGGCCGCGAAGGCGGCACCGCCCGCGGCCAGGAGCAGGACGTTGGACAGGCCGTCGGAGATCTGCAGGGCGGCGGAGTTGCTGCCGGCCTGGTCGGGAGCGGAGAGATGGAGGAGCAGGACGCTGGTGGAGGAGATGACCAGGCCCATGCCGAGGCAGCCGAAGGCCCAGGCGACGGCAACGATCCAGACCGGGACGGCGTCGAGCAGGACACTCGGGGCGGTGGCGATGGCCGCGGCGACCAGCAGCATGCCCAGCGTCATCAGGCGTTGCCGGTACGGCTCCAGGCGTGGCCGCGACTGCGCCCAGGAGCCCAGCGCCCAGGTGGCCCCGCCCGCCGCCAGCGAGAAACCGGCGAGCGTCGGGGAGAGCCCGCGCTGCGTGACCAGCATCAGCGGCACGAAGGACTCCGCGGCGATGAACGACCCCGCCGAGACGCCGCGCAGCAGCACGACGGAGGGCAGGCCGCGGGCCGCCCGCCAGGTGCCGCGCGGGAGGAGACCCAGGACCGCCGGGACCAGCAGCGCGGCGCCCGCCACGCCGGGCAGCACGGAGAGCCAGCGCAGGTCCTGGGCCGCGTACTGGAGCAGCCCGGCGCCGAACGAGATGCCGAGCGCGAGACGGATACGACGGCGGTCGAAGGAGCCCCCGCCCTTGCAGTCCTTCCCGTCCTTCCCGTCCGCCACCGGGCCCGTCGCCCGGGTGCGGAGCTGCGGCAGCGCGAGCGCCAGCGGGAGCAGCACCAGCACCGGTATCCCGAGGAACACCCAGCGCCAGCCGAGCTGTTCGGTCACCGCTCCCGCCGCGAGCGGCCCCACCACCGAGGGCACCACCCAGCTCGCCGCGAACGCCGCCATGATCGCCGGCCGCAGCCGCTCCGGATAGGCCCGCCCGACCACGACGTACAGCGCCACGATCACCATTCCGCCGCCGAGCCCCTGCACCGCCCGCCCGAGGATGAACAGCCACATCGCCCCCGCCGTCCCGGACAGCAGCAGGCCCGCGGCGAAGGCGCCGATCCCGGTGGTCAGCGGGCCCAGCGGGCCGCGCCGGTCGGACCACTGCCCCGCGAGCACCATGGCGAACAGACTCGTCGTGAAGTACCCCGAGAACGCGAACGCGTACAGCGGCACCCCGTCCAGTTCCCGCGCCGCCACCGGCATCGCCGTGCCCACGGCCGTCGCCTCGAAGGCGATCAGCAGCACGACCGAGACGATGCCCACGCTCAGCGCCCGGTACGACCGGCTCAGTACGCCCTCGCCGTCGGGTCTCGGCGGGACGGTCGAGGCGTCTGCGACGTCGGTGTCGCGGGGGTTCGGGGCAGCCATGTACGCCAGCGTAAGGGGCACAACCGGATATGGCCCCTGTCGGGAGATGGGGCCCGCCTCAGCCCTTGGTCGTACACCCGCCCGTTCGTGAACGTCGGGTGGCAGGCCCGTTGCGGCACGCCGCCTCTCCTCGAGACCCGCCCCGCGGGCGGAGTCCGCTGATGGATGCCGCACAGGCGCGTCCCTGGGACCAGAGGTACGCGGCTTCGCATCCCGCCACGGTTTCCGCGACGCGTCCTGAGGTGCCTCAGAGCACCCCGCCCGCCTCGTCCTGGAACAGTTCCGTCCAGTAGTGCCAGCCCGTGCGGTCGACCGTGCCCGTCGGGTCGACCCTGCGCAGGACGTCGATCATCGTCGCTGCCAGCTGGTCGTAGGCCTCCGTGGTCAGTTCGTGGTCCGAGGCGGCGTCGATCGCCTTCTCGCGGTGCAGCAGCCAGAGGGTGAACGCGAGGGTGGAGATGTCCGTGTTGAGGGGGTACAGCCTCGCCTCGGGCTCGCTCCAGTTCAGCACCTCGCCGGTGGCTCCGTCGACGACGAGGCTGTTGTCCTCGATGAGGTAGCCGAGGCGTATCAAGTGGTCGGCGCGGGCGGGGAGCCTGTCGGCCGGGAAGTCGCCGGGGCGTTCCTCGGTGCAGTACTCGGTGAGGGTCGGGAGCGGGACGTCCGTGTCGAGGTGGAAGAGGAAGCCGTCCTCGGGCAGGCCCGTCTCGCGCAGGAAGCGGCGGGTCGGCTCGTGGGTGAGGGTCGCGGGGAAGTCGACGTCCTCGAAGCGGGCGATCCGGCCGGGGCCGAACTCCTGGTCCAGCAGACGTGGCGGCAGGTCCAGGGTCAGGCCGGACACGGTGCCGGGGCCCGCCATCAGGGCGAGCGGGCGGATCAGTGCCGCCATCCGCCAGTACGGCGACACCTCACCGTCCGGTCCCGTCCCCTCCTCGAACACCGCGAGCAGCTGCCGGGTCGCCTCCGCCACCGCCTTCGGCCCGACGCGGCCGGCGTACGAGGCGAACTGACCGCGCAGATCCGCCAGTTCCTCCGTCGCCGCGGCGAACCGGACCAGCGTCCGCAGGGACGGCGCCAGCGGGCGGCTGTCCATCAGGTCGGGGCGGTCCGGGAAGAAACAGGTCGTCGAGACCTCGCCGGTCGCGCCGTCGAGCAGCACCGACTCCGGCTCCAGGCCGTCGGGCGCCAGGAGTCCGCCTATGACCAGCTGTTCGCGCAGCCGGGTCATCAGGCGGTCGGGGTCGGCCGTCACGTCGGCCACCGTCCGCAGGCCGTGACTGCGCAGTACCTCGAACGTCAACAGGTGGCTGTCGCCCGGCAGTCCGGGACCCGTCAGCCAGCTGCGCGTGGGCGCATGGGTGACGTACGGGTCGAGTTGGTCCTCGGTCAACGTGATCACCGCGGCAGCGGCGTCGATCGTGCTCATGGCTTCCCCCGCGCGTGCTCGTCCAGGAGGTACGCCCGCCCGCCGTGCCCGAGCGGCCGTCCCCACTGCCCAGAACACTACGCGCCACCACTGACAATCGCTCGGACCTGCGGAAACACCGAGAGAACGACGTCCGTCGAACGGCAGGCGTCCCCGGCCGCACGTCACCGACCGAGCGTCACGCGCCAAGCGCCGGACGGCGCGGTCTCCCACTCCTGCGCCGCACATCCCGCCGAACGGCACACCTCCCGGGCCTCCGCCGGAAGTCACCCGCCGAACGGCACACCTCCCGGGCCCTCGCCGACGTCACCCGGCGAACGGCACGCCTTACGCTCCCCCGACGGACGTCACCGCCGAACACCGCCCTCAGGAACCGGCGTTCACCGGGTCACTGCCCGGTCACCACCGCGGCCTGCGGGCGGATCGGGAGGCGGTTCACCGGGCGGCCCGTCGCCGCCCGCACCGCCGACGCGATCGCCGCCGGTGACGCCACGACCGGCACCGCGCTGACCGCCTTCGCCCCGAAGGGCGCCACCACGTCCCGCTCCTCGACCAGCTTCACGATCCGGATGTCGGGCGCGTCCAGCGCCGTCGGCAGGACGTAGCCGGTGAGGTCGGGATGCCGTATCACGCCCCGCGGCGTGCGCAGGTTCTCCGTGAGGGCGATGCCGACGCCCTGGGTGACGCCCGCCTCGACGCGCGCCGCGAGCTGCGCCGGGTTCAGCACCCGCCCGACGTCCTGCGCGACCGCCAGCTCCACCACCCGTACCGAGCCGATCTCGATGTCGACGTCCACCACCGCGCGGATCGCGCAGAAGGCGAGCCCGACGAAGGCGTCGCCCTGCCCGGTCGCGTCGAGCGGCTCGGTGGGGTGCGGGCGGCACTGGGCCGTCGCCCACAGTTCCTTGCCGTCCAGCGCCTCGGTGACGGTGGTCGACAGCACGCCGTCGTACGACGTGATCTTGCCGTCGGTGATCTGGAGCAGCTCGGTGGACATGCCGAACTTGTGCGCCAGGGGTTGCAGCAGCTGCGTGCGGACCATCTTCGCCGCGCGTTCCACCGCACCGCCCGACACCCAGGTGTGACGGCCTCGGCAGCCCGCGCCGGCGGGCGGCTGGTCGGTGTCGACGGGGGCCACGTGCACCTCGTCGATGCCGAGCGTCTCCTGGACGATCTGGCGCGCCAGCGTCGTGAAGCCCTGCCCGGTCTCGACGGCCGCGCACAGCACGGTCGCCACGCCGTCCTGGACCTTCACGGTGGCGGTGGAGACCTCGTCGGCGCCCTCCGCGCCGAGCATGTGCACCATGCCGATGCCGTAGCCGACGCCCCGGCGCACCGCGCCCGGTTCGCCCGCGCCCTCGGGGCCGCCGGGCAGCAGCCACTCGTCCTCGGGGGTGTCCTTGGGGAGCTCGGGCAGCGGGAAGTCCCGTACCGCCTGGAGCAGTTCCGCGACCGGCGCCGGGCACGTCACCGTCTGGCCGGTGGGGAGCACGTCGCCCGTGGCCATGACGTTGCGCAGGCGCAGTTCCGCCGGTTCGACGCCGAGCTTCTTGGCCAGCTTGTCCATCTGCGCCTCGTAGGCGGCGCAGACCTGCATGGCGCCCTCGCCGCGCACGTGGCCGGAGGGCGGGTTGTTGGTGCGGACGGCCCAGCCCTCGATGAAGGCGTTCGGGACGACGTACGGGCCGCAGGCGAACGCCACCGCCGCGGCCAGCGCCTCCGCCGAGGTGTCCGCGTACGCGCCCGCGTCCAGCAGGATCTGCGCCTCGACCTTCACCAGCCTGCCCTCGGCGTCGGCGTGGTGGCGGTAGCGCAGCAGCGTGGGGTGACGGTGCGTGTGGCCCAGGAAGGACTCCTCGCGCGTCGCCGTGAGCTTCACCGGGCAGCCGGTCCTCAACGCCAGCAGGCCCAGCGGGAGCTGGAAGCCCTGGTCCTCGCGGTCGGCGGTGGCGCCGGGCACGCCGGTGACGACGACCTTGACGCGTTCGGGCTCCAGGCCGTAGCAGGCGGCGGCGGTGTCGCGGTCGGTGTGCGGGTCGGTGGACGCCAGGTACAGCTCCACGCCGCCGTCGGGCCGCGGCACCGCGAGGCCGGCCTCGGCGCCGATGGGGGCCGGGTCCTGGCGGCCGATGCGGTACAGGCCCTCGACGACGACCTCGCCGGACGCGTCCGGGTCGCCGTGCCGCAGCGGGATGTGCCGGATCAGGTTGCCGTCGGGGTGCAGCGGCTCGGCCTCGAAGGCCTGCTCCGGGTCGGTCACCGGGTCGAGCACCTCGTACTCGACGATGACGGCCGCCGCCGCCATCCGCGCGGTGTCCGGGTGGTCGGCGGCGACGGCGGCGATGGGCTCGCCGTGGTGGCGTACGACCTCGGAGGCGAACACCGGGCGGTCGGCCTTGCCGCGGCCGTGCAACGGGGAGCCGGGCACGTCCTCGTGGGTGACGACGGCCCGGACGCCGGGCATCTCGCGCGCGTGGGAGGTGTCGATGGACAGGATGCGCGCGTGCGGGTGGGGTGAGCGCAGTACGGCCGCCCAGAGCAGGCCCTCGGCCCACAGGTCGGCGGCGTACGGGAAGGTGCCCTCGGTCTTCGCGCGGGAGTCGGCGGCGGGCAGGGAGGCGCCGAGGCCGTGCGGGAGCGGCTCCGCGGCGGGCACGGCCTCCGCGGTGGTGGTCGCGGTGGCGGCTTCGTTGCTCACGCCTGGCCTCCGTCCTGGCCCTGTCCGTACGGCTGGTCATGCGGTCCGGGCGGTGTCCCGGGGGTCTCGAACGCCGACGGGTTGACGCCGCCGGCCCCGGGGCCCGCCTGGTGAGGAATACGCGGCTCGCCGGCCTCCGGTTCGGGCGCGTCGGCCGCGGAGTGCGCCTCGCGTTCGGCCACGACGTCCTGGACGGCCTCCAGCACGGCCCGGTAGCCCGAGCAGCGGCAGAGGTTGCCGCACAGCGCCTGGCGGGTCTCCAGCTCGGTCGGCGCCGGGTTGCCCTCCAGCAGGTCGTGCACGGTCATCGCCATGCCCGGCACGCAGAAACCGCACTGCACCGCACCGCACTTGGCGAGCGCCCGCTGCACGTCCGACGGCTGCCCGTCGACGGCCAGGCCCTCCACGGTGCGCACCTCGCTGCCGGCCGCGGTGACCGCGGGCACCAGGCAGGAGGCGACGAGCCGTCCGTCGACCTGGACGTTGCAGGCCCCGCACTCGCCCTGCGAGCAGCCGTCCTTGGCGCCCGCGAGGCCCAGCCGCTCCCGCAGCACGTACAGCAGCGACTCGCCGATCCACGCGTCGGTGACGGGGCGGTCGGCGCCGTTGACGCGCAGCACGTAGGAGGCGAGGGGGTGTTCCTCGTGCGAGGCCGTGGCGGACGGCTCGGCCGGAGCGTCCGGCTCGCCCGCGCGACCGTCGGGCACCGGCTCCTCTCCGGACTCCGGCCCGGCTTCGGCGCCCTCGGCCGGGACGGATCCACCGGCGGAACTCCCGGCACTCTCGGCAAGGCCCTCGCCAAGGCCCTCGGACGGCCCCTCAGCGCCCTCCAGGCCCCCCGGCCGGCCCGGTACGCCCTCCGGTGCCGCAGCGGGCCTCTCAGCCGCCTCCGCGACCTCGTGAGCCCTCGGCGCCTCGTGAGCGTGGTGGGGCGGCTCCTCGCCGGTGGGCGCGCCGGCGTAGAGCAGCTGCCCCGGGTCGTGCCCGGTGTCGTGCGCCGCGTCGTGTCCCGTGCCGTGCCCGGTGTCGTGCCCCGTGCCGTGCTCCTGCGCGTCGGGGTGGCCCCAGGGCTGCCCGGGCGCCCCGGTGGCCCAGGGGGCGGACGCGCCTCCGGGGAGCGTGGCGGGCGGCGTGCCGCCCCACTGCTCCACCAGTGCCGACGTCGTGAACTCGCCGGACTCGTCCGGAAGATCACCGTTCGCGACGGGGATCGACCACTGCCCGGTCACGTCGTGACCGGGGGCCGGGGCGGGCTGCGACTGGCCCGGGTGCGGCTGGTCCGCGTGGGACTGGTCCCCGTACGGCTGACCGGCGTGAGACTGCTCCCCGTGCGGCTGGTCCGCGTGGGACTGGTCCCCGTACGGTTGGCCCGCGTGCGGCTGACCGGGATGCGCCTGGTCCGCATGCTGCCGGTCGGCCTCGTCGAAGCTCCACTGCCCGGTGTGCCCGGGCTCGTACGCGAACCGGTCCTGAGCACCGCCCTGGTGCGCGGCGTTCTGGTCGGGCCACTGCGCGCCCCCCGGTGGCACGCCCCAGCCGCCGGTCGCCGCGGGGTCGGTGCCGGTGGCGGGCGTGACCGTTATCGGCGGCGGCACATAGCCGTGGCCGGGCGCGGCCAGGGGGCTGTCGGCGGAGGCCAGGAGCGCGTCGATGCCGCCCTCCGGGAGCTTCACGAAGGCGGTCGCGCCGTCGTCGTAGTCGCCCTGGGGCAGCGGGTCCCAGCGGCCGCCGCCCTGGGACGTGCCCTCTCCGTGCTGGTCGTCGGTCACGACAGCGCCCTCCCCAGTGCTCGTCGGGCCAGCGCGGCGACGGTGCGCCGCAGGTGCAGTACGGCGGGCGGAAGCTGCGCGACGGAGCCGTCCTCGGCCGGGGGCGCGTCGGGGATGCAGGCCGCGGCGACGTACTCGCCGAAGGCGGCGAGCGCCTCCGGGACGATCGTGCGGCTGTTGTCCCAGTCGATGAGCTGTGCGACCCACTGCTCGGCCTCCAGGGGCCGCAGCGGCATCGGCGCTATGGCGCCCACGGCGCACCGCACCCCGCGCCGGGCCGGGTCCAGGACCAGCGCCACGGAGGCCACGGCGCGCCCGGGCCCGGTGCGGCCGGTCGCCTTGAGGAAGACCTGCGGGGCGTGCAGCAGCGGCACGCGCACGTACCCGATGAGTTCACCGGCACGCAGCATGTCCACGCCTGCCAGCAGGTGGGACACGGGGATCTCCCGGCGGGCCGCGCCCGGGCCCGCGATGATCAACGTCGCCTCCAGGGCGGCCAGTACGGGCAGCGCGTCGCCCGTGGGGGCCGCGGTGGCGATGTTGCCGCCCAGGGTGCCGGCGTTGCGGATGTGCGGCGGGCCCGCGGCGCGCGCGGCGGCGGCGAGCGCCGGGATGAGGGCGGCGAAGTCGGGGCGGCCCATACGCGCGTGCGTGAGGCCGGCGCCGAGCAGGGCGTGGCCGTCCTGGTACTGCCAGCCGCGGATCTCGCTGATCCGGCCGAGGCCGACCAGCGCGGCGGGCCTGAGCTGACCGGAGTTGACGGCGGTCATCAGATCGGTACCGCCCGCCACGGGCACGGCGGCGGGCATGGCGGCGAGCGCCGCCACGGCCTCGTCCAGCGTGGCAGGCAGGGTGACGGCCTGCGCCGCCTGCGGTGCGTGCGTGGTCAAACCGGCTGCCCCTTCCCGCTGCCCCACCTGGTCCCGCCCGTGTGGCCGTACGGTACGTGCCGACAGGGCGGACGTGGCAACTCTGGCACATCTTCGCAGGACCCGAAGACAGGGGTCCGCTAGGAGACGTTCGCCCACCTCATCGGGGAGATCGCCTGATTTGTACAAACATCACCGCGCATCGCTGGTCAGCTGGAATTGCCACTCTTCGGTGACCCTTGTCCGCTTTTTTTCCTGTCTGTTCGAGACCCGCCGCCTTTCGCGGCCGCGACCGGTGAAGAACCTCACCCACCACCCGGCCGCCCGGCCCGGACGCTCACCCGTCACCCGGCCCGGAGCCTCGCCCCGCGGCACCGCCTACCTGTCCGGCGGCGGACCGTCGATCGGGCGGCCGAGGACGCCGGGGCGCCGCTGCCAGGGCCGCGGTCCGGTGGGCGGCCGGTAGGCGACGCCCAGCGCGTCAAGTCGCCGGTAGTGCGTCGTCATCCGGCGTTCGAAGCCGGCGAAGTCCCGTGCGTCCGGGGCCGGCAGGGCGCTCCAGGCGACCTCGGCGAGGGCGGCGAGCCTCGGGAAGGCCTGGTAGTCCACGCGTGCCTGGTCCTCCATCACCTCGGTCCACAGGTTGGCCTGCGTGCCCAGCACACGACGGGCCTGCTCCCCGTCGAGCTGCGGAGGGACCGGCTCGAAGCGGTAGACGTCCTCCAGGGTGCGCACGTAGCCGATCGGTACGGGTTCGTCCGCGCCGTCGGCCTGGCGGTGGTCCAGGTACACCTGCTGTTCGGGGCACATCACGACGTCGTGACCGGCCCGGGCGGCGGCGATTCCGCCCGCGTATCCACGCCACGACGACACCGCGGCTCCCGCGGCCAGGCCACCTTCCAGGATTTCGTCCCAGCCGATCAGCCGGCGCCCGCGCGCGGCGAGCCACGTGTCGAAGTGGCCGATGAACCACGCCTGCAACTCGTCCTCGTCGGCCAGCCCCAGTTCCCTGATCCGCGCCTGCGCGGTGGGCGACTGCCGCCACTGCTCCTTCGGGCATTCGTCGCCGCCGACGTGAATGAACTCCGAGGGAAACAGGTCGAGGACTTCCTCGAACACGCCTTCGTAGAAGCGCAGGGTGTTGTCGGTGGGGGCGAGTACGTTCGGAGAGATCCCCCAGTTGTCCCAGACGGAGAGGGCGGTGTCCCCGGCCATGGACGCGTTGACGACGTCGGTGTTGCCCAGTTCCGGATACGCGGCGACCGCGGCCTGCGAGTGTCCCGGTACGTCGATTTCCGGGACGACGGTGATATGCCGCTCGGCGGCGTAGGCGACGATCTCCCGGATGTCGTCGTGGGTGTAGTAGCCACCGTGCGGCTTCTCCTCCCACAGCGGTGAGGCCCGGTGACCGAATTTGGTACGTGCCCGCCAGGATCCGATCTCGGTCAGCCTCGGAAACCGCTCGATCTCCAGACGCCAGCCCTGGTCGTCCGTCAGGTGGAAGTGGAAGACGTTGAGTTTGTGCGCGGCCATGAGGTCCAGGTAGCGCAGCACGCCTTCCTTGGGCATGAAGTGCCGGGCGACGTCGAGCATGAGACCGCGCCAGCGGAAGCGCGGCGCGTCCTCCACCCGCGTGAGCGGCAGCCGCCACGTCCGGCCGGGCAACGGGGCGCGCCGGAAGGCGTCGGGGCCGAGCAGCTGACGTAGCGTCTGGGCGCCCCAGAAGAGCCCGGCGGGGCCGCCGCCCATCAGGTGCACGCCGGTCCGCGCGACGGTGAGTCGGTAGCCCTCGGGCCCGAGTTCCCCGGTGACGGCCGGATCGACCGAGAGCCCGATGACGTCCTCCCCGGGTCCCTGCGCGGGCGGGAGCGGCAGGCCGGTGGCGGCGCCCAGCGTGGCCCGCAGCCAGCGTTCCGTCCGCTCCGTTCCGTCGTGCGCCGCCAACCGCGTCAGCGGGCCCAGTTCGAAGGATCCGGCCTCGCCGGTCCCGACTCGAAGGGGCTCGGGAATCACGTCCACCACATCAGTCCTTTACCGCTCCACCCAGCCCCGACACCAGTCGGCGCTGCACCAGTACGAAGAACACCAGCACCGGAATCGTCATCACCGTGGACACCGCCATCACGCCACCCCAGTCGGGCCGCTCCGGCTTGCAGAAGACGAGCAGAGCCATCGGCAGGGTGGACTGCGAAGTGTCGCTCACAGGGAAGGACTTGACGAACAGGAAGTCGTTCCAGGCCGAGATGAGGGAAAACACGCTCGTGGCCACCAGCCCCGGGAAGACCAGGGGAAAAGGATCCGCCGCAGGAATCGCGCCCGGCTCGCCCCGTCGATGTAGGCGGCCTCCTCCAGCGCCTCCGGCACGGCTTTCACGAACCCCCGCAGCATCCAGATCGCGAAGGGCAGGGAGAAGGCGATGTGCGGCAGGATCAGTGACCCCAGCGTGTTCAGTTGGCCGAGGTCGCGCATGAGGAAGAACAGGGGGATCGCCAGCGCCTCCACCGGCACCG
This sequence comes from Streptomyces chromofuscus, assembly GCF_015160875.1. Classification (NCBI taxonomy): domain Bacteria; kingdom Bacillati; phylum Actinomycetota; class Actinomycetes; order Kitasatosporales; family Streptomycetaceae; genus Streptomyces; species Streptomyces chromofuscus. The sequence continues at coordinate 3,182,067 of NZ_CP063374.1, forward strand.
TCCGGGCCACCAGGAACATGATCAGGAGGGCGGTCCGGAAGCGGAACCGGAATCGTGTCACGGCGGTCGCGGCGAGAAACGCGATCAGTGCCGAGACGATCACGACGGTGCCCGCGACGACCAGGCCGTTGACGAAGTACCGGCCGAATTCCTGCTGCCCGAACACCCTCCGGAAGGAATCCAGGGACGGTTGCGAGGTCCACGGCCGGGGGGTCGTCGACTCGATCTCCCCGGCCGCTCCGAAGGCGCTCAGCACCATCCAGTACAAGGGGAAGGCGACCACCGCCGCGATCAGCAACGCCGCTGCTTCGGCGGCCGCCCGCCCCGGCCGCCGCGGCATGCCGCCGAAAAGATTCACCGCTCCTCCCCCTGTCTGCGCAGCAACCGCAGATACACGAGCGTCACCGCGAGCAGGACCAGCAGCATCACGACGCCGATCGCCGAGCCGAGGCCGTACTGCGAGGACGCGAACGCCTGCTGACACGCGTAGACGTTCAGGAGCAGGTTCCGTCCGGGGATGCCGCCGCCGTTCGTCATGACGTAGATCTGCGTGAAGACCTTGAAGTCCCAGATCACCGACTGGACGGTGACGATCGCCAGGATCGGGCGGAGCATCGGCGCCGGCACCGAGCGCCAGATCCGCCACTGCGCGTGCCGTACTCGATGACGTCGGGGCGCTCGCCGGGTCGTTGAACGCGGCCTTGATCCGCTGGGCGCGGGTCTCCGGGATGTCCTCGACGGTGACCTCGGTGCCCTCGTGGGCCTGCTCGAAGCCGTCCACCACGGACCGGACGACCTGCTCCTTGGGCTCGTCGTTGACCTCCTGAAACAGCCAGACGCGCAGCGTCGGCTCTGTTCGTCCTTGCCGGAGGAGGAGTTGCCGGAGGTTTGCGGGCGCAGGCGGCGGTGACGAGGACGGCCGCGACGGCGGCCAGTCGGACGGACAGCTTGGTGGAGTGCCTCCGTAGGGGGTGTCGCACCATGGCGTGGGACATGCGTTGCGATATGTGCAATAACTGTTTCGCTCTGCACAACGACAAGCCAGAGACTCGGAGCTACATGAACATGCCCACAAGAGGTCTCCACCACTTCGGGACATGACGAAGAGGCCCCTGGGGCACGCGCCCCGGGGGCCTCCCGGACATCACTCAGGGAACGGTCAGGCGGTTACTTGTCGCCGCCCTTGCCCTTGTCGTCTCCGCCGGCACCCATGGACTCGTAGATCTCCTTGCACATGGGACACACGGGGTACTTCTTGGGATCGCGGCCCGGCACCCAGACCTTGCCGCACAGCGCCACGACGGGCGTACCGTCGAGAGCGCTCGCCATGATCTTGTCCTTCTGGACGTAGTGGGCGAAGCGCTCGTGGTCACCGTCGCCGTGGGAAGTCTGCGGCGTGGGCTCTACGAGTGTCCCCGTACCAGTCCCGCGCTCGGGCTCGAGAGTGCTCATAGCGCCAAGGGTACTGAAGCCGGCAGGCAAGGGTTGAGCGAAGGGCGTCCGTCAGTTGAGCGAGGGGTCGTCCGGGTACGTGGCCACCATCGCCAGCTCGTTGCGCTGCCGGCGCAGCACCTCGCGCCAGAGTCGTTCGGGGAAGGGCGAGTAGACGTCGCCGGGCTCGGACTCCACGACGTACCAGGCGCCCTCGACCAGTTCGTCCTCCAGCTGGCCGGGGCCCCAGCCGGCGTACCCGGCGAAGATCCTCAGTGAGCCGAGGGCGGAGGCCAGCAGCTCCGGCGGGGCCTCCAGGTCGACCAGGCCGATCGCGCCGTGCACCCGGCGCCAGCCGAGCGGGGCGACGTCGCCGGACGCGCCGCCGGGGATGACCGCCACGCCGAGGGCGGAGTCCAGCGAGACCGGTCCGCCCTGGAAGACGACGCCTGGCTCACCTGCCAGATCCGCCCAGCCCTCCAGGATGTCGCCGACGTCCACCGGGGTGGGCCGGTTGAGGACGACACCCAGCGAGCCCTCCTCGTCGTGGTCGAGGAGGAGCACCACCGCACGGTCGAAGTTCGGGTCCGCCAGGGCGGGGGTGGCCACGAGCAGCCGCCCTGTGAGCGAGGACACCTCGGTCATGCCAGACATGATCCCGCATCTTGCCGTCACGTGGGGAGCCAATCCGGCGAGGGGAGTGAATGCAGCTCAGGGTGGACGGAAGCGTCCCCCGGCGCACGACCGCCGGGCGGAGGGCTCCAGTGACCCCATGTGCCCGGTACGGAACGGTTCGTGTTGTGACAGAGCTATGACAGAGATGAGCGGTCCTTGGGCTTACGGGAGGGGGGTCGGCGGCGATTACTCTGTCTCTCCGGCCCTTGCCCAACTCATCGGAACGCGAGATACATGACCGTCAACGACGATGTCCTGCTTGTCCACGGCGGAACCCCGCTGGAGGGCGAGATCCGTGTCCGCGGTGCGAAGAACCTCGTGCCGAAGGCCATGGTCGCCGCCCTGCTCGGCAGCGCACCGAGCCGGCTGCGCAACGTCCCGGACATCCGTGACGTCCGCGTGGTCCGCGGTCTGCTGCAGCTGCACGGCGTGTCGGTGCGTCCGGGCGAGGAGCCTGGAGAACTGGTGCTCGACCCGACGCGGGTGGAAAGCGCGAACGTCGCCGACATCGACGCCCACGCCGGCTCCAGCCGCATCCCGATCCTCTTCTGCGGCCCGCTCCTGCACCGCCTCGGCCACGCGTTCATCCCGGGTCTCGGCGGCTGTGACATCGGCGGCCGGCCCATCGACTTCCACTTCGACGTGCTGCGGCAGTTCGGCGCGCGGATCGAGAAGCGCGCGGACGGGCAGTACCTGGAGGCCCCGCAGCGGCTGCGCGGCACCAAGATCCGGCTGCCGTACCCGTCCGTCGGCGCGACCGAGCAGGTGCTGCTGACGGCCGTGCTGGCCGAGGGCGTCACGGAACTCTCGAACGCGGCCGTGGAGCCGGAGATCGAGGACCTCATCTGCGTGCTGCAGAAGATGGGCGCCATCATCGCGATGGACACCGACCGCACGATCCGCATCACCGGTGTGGACCAGCTCGGCGGCTACGCCCACCGCGCCCTCCCGGACCGGCTGGAGGCCGCCTCCTGGGCGTCCGCGGCGCTCGCCACCGAGGGCAACATCTACGTCCGTGGCGCGCTGCAGCGGTCCATGATGACGTTCCTCAACACCTACCGGAAGGTGGGCGGGGCCTTCGAGATCGACGACGAGGGCATCCGTTTCTGGCACCCCGGCGGGCAGTTGAAGTCCATAGCCCTGGAGACGGACGTCCACCCGGGCTTCCAGACGGACTGGCAGCAGCCGCTGGTCGTCGCCCTGACGCAGGCCACGGGTCTGTCCATCATCCACGAGACGGTCTACGAGTCCCGCCTCGGCTTCACCTCCGCGCTCAACCAGATGGGCGCCCACATCCAGCTCTACCGCGAGTGCCTCGGCGGCTCGAACTGCCGCTTCGGGCAGCGCAACTTCCTGCACTCGGCGGTCGTGAGCGGCCCCACCCGCCTCCAGGGCGCCGACCTGGTCATCCCCGACCTGCGCGGCGGTTTCTCGTACCTCATCGCCGCGCTGGCGGCCCAGGGCACGTCCCGGGTGCACGGCATCGACCTGATCAACCGGGGCTACGAGAACTTCATGGACAAGCTCGTGGAACTCGGGGCGAAGGTCGAGCTGCCCGGCAAGGCGCTCGGCTGACCTCGCGGCAGGCTCCGCACGAACGCCGATGGGGCGGTCACCCGGACTCGGGTGACCGCCCCATCGGCGTTGTGTGCAGCGCCCGGGAGGGCGCGGGGAACGGCGCGACAAACCACGACGGCCGGGCGGCCGCCCGCGGCGCCGAGCCGACCCGGCGCCGACGCGCCGGGGCTTACTTGCCCTTGGCCGCTTCCTTGAGCTTCGAGCCCGCGGAGACCTTCACGCTGTAACCGGCCGGGATCTGGATCGGGTCACCGGTCTGCGGGTTGCGCGCGGTGCGAGCGGCACGGTGGGTGCGCTCGAAGGTCAGGAAGCCGGGGATGGTGACCTTCTCGTCCCCCTTGGAGACGATCTCGCCGACGACGTCGGCGAACGCGGCCAGCACGGCGTCGGCGTCCTTGCGGGTCACCTCGGCGCGGTCGGCCAGCGCGGCCACCAGCTCGGTGCGGTTCATGTTGTTACTCCCGTGTTCTTCTTGCCATTGAGGCGTGCCACGCGGCGGAGCCGCATATCGGGCACAAAGCCGATGCTGCCAGGGTCCTCGGACGGTACCCGGACCCGGGTCCGTCGTCAGACGCTCGCGCCCAGGGACGCATCCTGCCCCCACCTGCGGCGGGAATGCCAATCCGGCACCCGCAGGAGTCGTGAGAACACCCTTGGGAGTCACACGACGAGCACTACTGACCAGGGGCCTGTCCGACGGACCCGGCCGCAGAAGCGGGACCCGACACGCCCCGCTCACCCGCGTTGATCAATCACCGTTCGTTCGCTGCGACATGATCCGCCGGACGGCCCTGGCCGCCCACCCTAGAGGGCGGCCGACGGTGCGAGGTTCCACGACGCGCCGGTGATCAGCGCGGCCGTGGCGAGCCTCACAGCCCGGCGTACCGGATCAGAGGGCGGACGAGTCGTTCGGCGCCGCCCCGACCGCCTTCGCGGCCTCCCGCACCGCTCCCGCGACCGCGCCCGCGACCCTGTCGTTGAACACGCTCGGGATGATGTAGTTCGGGTTGAGCTCGTCCTCGCTGACGACGTCCGCGAGCGCCTTCGCGGCCGCGAGCATCATCTCGGTGTTCACCGTACGGGACTGCGCGTCCAGCAGGCCGCGGAAGACACCCGGGAAGACCAGCACGTTGTTGATCTGGTTCGGGAAGTCGGAACGGCCGGTGGCCACAACTGCCGCGGTCTGACGGGCGATTGCCGGGTCGACCTCGGGGTCGGGATTCGCGAGCGCGAACACGATGGCGTCGTCGGCCATGCCCGCCACGTCGTCGCCGTCGAGGACGTTGGGAGCGGAGACGCCGATGAAGACGTCCGCGCCGCGCACGGCCTCCTTGAGGGTTCCGGTGATGCCCTCGGGGTTGGTGTTGTCGGCGATCCAGCGCAGCGGCGAGTCGGGGGCGGCGTCGACCAGGTCCTTGCGGTCTGCGTGCACGACACCGTGGATGTCGGCGACGACGGCGTGTTTGACGCCCGCGGCGAGGAGCAGCTTCAGGATGGCCGTGCCCGCGGCGCCCGCGCCGGACATGACGACGCGAATGTCCTCAATTCCCCGGCCCGTGACGCGCAGTGCGTTGGTCAGCGCGGCCAGCACCACGATCGCCGTGCCGTGCTGGTCGTCGTGGAAGACGGGGATGTCGAGGGCCTCGCGCAGCCGGGCCTCGATCTCGAAGCAGCGGGGCGCGGAGATGTCCTCGAGGTTGATGCCGGCGAAGCCGGGGGCGATCGCCTTCACGATCTCGACGATGGCGTCGGTGTCCTGGGTGTCCAGGCAGATCGGCCAGGCGTCGATGCCGGCGAACCGCTTGAAGAGGGCCGCCTTGCCCTCCATCACGGGCAGCGCGGCCTTCGGGCCGATGTTGCCGAGGCCCAGCACGGCGGAGCCGTCGGTCACGACCGCAACGGAGTTGCGCTTGATGGTGAGGCGGCGGGCGTCCTCGGGGTTCTCGGCGATCGCCATGCAGACCCGGGCCACACCCGGCGTGTAGACCATGGAGAGGTCGTCACGGTTGCGGATGGGGTGCTTGGACTGCATCTCGATCTTGCCGCCGAGGTGCATCAGGAACGTACGGTCCGAGACCTTGCCCAGCGTGACGCCCTCGATGCCGCGCAGCTGCTGGACGATCTGGTCGGCGTGCGCGGTGGAGCTGGCCGCGATCGTGACGTCGATGCGGAGTTTCTCGTGTCCGGACGCGGTGACGTCGAGGCCGGTCACCGAGCCTCCGGTGGATTCCACCGCGGTGGTGAGCTGCGAGACGGCGGTTCCGCTCGCGGGCACCTCCAACCGGATGGTCATCGAGTAGGAGACGCTGGGCGCCGTTGCCATGGCCGACTTCCTCTGCTTTCACCGTGTCGCCGATTTATGCCGTCCGATCGTCGCACCTACCGCTGAGTACGTGGTAGCCGACCTGGGTTGCGCTCATTGAGTTCACAGGCGAACGGCCGGGATGCATGGGCAGGCGAGAAGCTTTCGGAAAACATCTTCCACCATACGAGAGACGATCAGGCAAGGAAAGAGGCCCACGTCACAGTCGGACGTGGGCCTCTTTTCTCGTTCAGTGACACCGACCCGCCATGCTCGCCTCGCGGCAAGTGGTCGCTCGTAGCGACGAAGGTTGGGCCCGGGGGCTTGGATCGGGCCGGTGTCACACCCAGGCTAACAAACGGATCCCGTACGGCCATTCCCGTCCCGGGACTCGATTCCCGGATCAGTCCCTGAGCAGGTCCGGCACCCCCGCCGCGTCCGGCTCGTCCCGCGCCCCGGAGACGATCGTGAGCTGCTGGGTCGCCCGGGTCAGTGCGACGTACAGCACGCGCAGGCCGGCGGGCGACTCGTCGGCGATCTCCGCGGGTGAGACCACGACCGTCGCGTCGTACTCCAGGCCCTTGGCCTCCAGGCTGCCGAGCGCCACGACCCGGTCGCCGAGCCCGGCCAGCCAGCGGCGGGCCTCCTCGCGCCGGTTCATGGCCACCACCACGCCGACCGTGCCGTCGACCCGCTCCAGCAGCCGGGCCGCCTCCTCGCGCACGGTCCGTCCCAGGTCCTCGCGCACCTCCGGGCCGTGTTCTGCGTCCGCCGTCACCACGTGTTCCTTGTGCGTCGTGACGAAACGCGGCTCGACACCGGTGGAGCGCACCGCCGTCGGGGACGCAGAGCCGGGCATGGCCAGCGCCAGCACCTTCGACGCCAGCTCGGCGATCTCGGCCGGGTTGCGGTAGTTCACGGTGAGCCGGAAGCGGCGGCGCGGACGGGTGCCCAGGGCCTCGTCGCGGGCCTCGGCCGCCTCGTCCGGGTCGGACCAGGAGGACTGAGCCGGGTCGCCGACGACCGTCCAGGTGGCGTGGCGGCCGCGGCGCCCCACCATGCGCCACTGCATCGGCGTGAGGTCCTGGGCCTCGTCGACGATGACGTGGGCGTACTCGACGCGCTCCTGCGCCAGCCGCTCGGCCCGCTCCCGCTGCGTCTCCTCGCGCACCGGCATCAGCTCCTCCAGGCCGGTCAGCTGGTCGAGCGGGTCCAGCTCGCGCTTCTTGCGCGGGCGGGCGGGGACGCCGAGGATCGCCTGGAGCTCGTCGAGCAGGGCGATGTCGTGCACCGAGTGGCCGTCGCGCCTGAGCGACCGGGCGACCTTGCGCACCTCGCCCGGGTTCAGGATGCGCCGGGCCCAGCGGCCGAGCCGCCGCTCGTCGGCCATGGCCGCCAGGACCGTCCGCGGGGTCAGCTCCGGCCACCAGGCGTCGAGGAAGGCGATGAAGTCGTCCTCGGAGGTGACGTCCTCGTCGAACGACGACCGCAGCTCGGCCGCCAGCTCCGGGTCCGCGTGCCGGCCGGCCGCGCCGGACCGCTCCCACAGGGCGTCGAGCAGCAGCTTGCGGGCGCGCGGGCGCAGCAGGTTGACCGGGGCGGTGCCGCCCAGCGCGGTGCGCCGGATGTGCCCCAGCTCCTCGGCCTGGAGTTCGAGACGCCGGCCAAAGGTCACGACCCGCAGGCGCTGTGGTGAATCGTTCGGCTCCAGCGCCCCACGGGCGGCCTTCCGGAGCACCTTGAGCATGCGGTACGAGCCCTTGGCGCGGGCCACCGACGGGGAGTCGTACAGGGTGGCCTCGGCGCCGTCGACGAGCGAGCCGATCGCCCGGATGGCGACCTGGCCCTCCTCGCCGAGCGAGGGCAGCACGCCCTCGGTGTACGCCACCAGCAGCGGGGTCGGCGAGACGATGAGGATGCCGCCCGCGTACCGGCGCCGGTCCTGGTAGAGCAGGTAGGCCGCCCGGTGCAGGGCGACGGCGGTCTTGCCGGTGCCGGGGCCGCCCTCGACGTACGTCACGGAGGCGGCGGGGGCGCGGATGACCAGGTCCTGCTCGGCCTGGATGGAGGCGACGATGTCCCGCATGGTGTGACTGCGGGCCTGCCCGAGGGCGGCCATGAGGGCGCCGTCGCCGATGACGGGCAGTGCGTGCCCGTCGAGGAACGCCGTGAGCTCGGGACGCATCAGGTCGTCCTCGACGCCGAGCACCCGGCGGCCCTTGGAGCGGATGACCCGGCGGCGCACGACCCGGCCGGGGTCGACCGGCGTGGAGCGGTAGAAGGGGGCGGCGGCGGGCGCCCGCCAGTCGATGACCAGCGGCGCGTACTCCTCGTCCAGGACGCCGATGCGCCCGATGTGCAGGGTCTCGGCGATGTCGGCCGTGTTGTCCGGCCGCACGGCCCCTTCGGCCGGCTCCACGGCGGTGTAGGCGCCGTCGGGCCCCTTCTTGCCGTCCTTGCCGGGCAGCAGGTCGATGCGGCCGAAGAGGAAGTCCTCGAACTCGTTGTTGAGCCGGTTCAGGTGGACGCCCGCCCGGAAGACCTGGGCGTCGCGCTCGGCGAGCGCGCCGGGCGTGCCGACGTGACCGCGCTGGGCCGCGTCGTGCATGAGGAACTCCGCCTCGTGGATCTTCTCCTCCAGGCGGCGGTACACCCGGTCCAGGTGCTCCTGCTCCACGCCGATCTCTCGGTCGCGTACGGAGTCCCGGGCGGGGTCGAGCGCGGTTTCCTGTTGAGCCTGAGCGGCCACCGGGCCCCCTTCTGACGTGCTGGGCAGCCGTCCACCGTACGCGAAAGGGACCCCTGAAGGCTACGTACGAGCCCCGGGTCCGTCACCCGACGGACCCGGGGCTCGTGTCGTAACCGCTTGCAGCAGTCGTCGTACCGCCTTACGCGTCGATCTCCACCAGCAGGTCGCCGTCGAAGGTCATGACCTCGAAGTGGTCGATCTCGTTCGGGGAGAAGGCGGCGCCGCCCTGAATGTAGAGCGGGTTCTTGGCCTGCTCGCTGGTGGCGCCGGACAGGCCGTAGCCCCAGTTCGGGACGGACCAGTTGCTGAGCGTCTCCCGCTCGCCGTTCTTGCCCACGGCGATCAGCGAGCACTTCTCGGGGCCCTTGACGTTCTTGAGCTCGAGGACCGCGTCGGTGCCCCAGGCCTTCTCCTGCATGGCCACGGTGGCGCTGACGGCGGTCCGGGGATCGGTCGCCGTGACCCGGTCGGGCATCTTCCTGAACGCCTCCTGGGCCGGGCTGGACGCCTGGAGCGGCCGGTTGCCGCCCCCGGAGTCGTCGCCGCCGGTCGCCGCCACGGAGACCAGCGGGCCGCCGACGATCAGGGCGGCCGCGGCCGCGACCATGTACATGCCGCGGCGGCGCTTCTGGGCACGGCGTTCGGCGACCTCGTCGACCAGCTTCTCCGCCAGCCGGGGGCTCGGCCTGGCGGACAGCGACTCGCCGATCGAGGGGGTGCCGGTGCCGGGGAGGTCGGCGAGCGCGGCCAGCATCGGTTCCATCCCGGCGAGCTCGTCGAGCTGCTGGGCACACCACTCGCAGGTCGCGAGATGGGCCTCGAAAGCGGTTGCCTCGGCGTCGTCGAGGATTCCGAGGGCGTAGGCGCCGACGGTCTCGTGTTCGTTCGGGCCCGTTGATCCCTGCATGGGGCCAGACATACCCGGACCCCCCGCTCCGTATCCCCCGTATGTGTTCATCACGCCGTCACCCCCCGCTCCTCCAGTGCCAGCTTCATCGAACGCAGGGCGTAGAACACCCGCGAGCGGACGGTGCCACTGGGGATGCCCAACGTCTCGGCCGCCTCATTGACGGTACGCCCCTTGAAGTACGTCTCGACGAGCACCTCCCGGTGGGCCGGGGTCAGGTCGTCGAGCGCGTCCGACAGCGTCATCAGCCACAGCGCCTTGTCGATCTCGTCCTCCGCGGGGATGACCTCCAGCGGCGACGGGTCGACCTCCTGCGGCCGGGCCTGCCGGCTGCGGTGGCCGTCGATGACGATGCGGCGTGCGACCGTCACCAGCCAGGGGCGTACCGAACCGGTCGCCCGGTTGAGCTGACCGGCGTTCTTCCAGGCACGGATGAGCGTTTCCTGCACGACGTCCTCGGCGCGCTGCCGGTCGCCGGCGACCAGCCTGAGGACGTACGCGAGAAGAGGTCCGGCGTGCTCGCGGTACAGGGCACGCATCAGCTCCTCGTCAGGTTCCGAGGGCTGTGAGGACATGCGATGTCGGGCCCTCGATCCACGTTCATTGGCCACGGCCGCATCCTTGCGCACGCCCACCTCCGGTGTCCGGGGGTTCCCCCAGTCGGTCGCTCGCCACGGGGTACGGACGGAGGGCGTCGCGTGTTCAAAGCGAGGTGACGGTTTTCTTCGTCCCGGCGTGACGAGAGGGACATGGGCGCACATTATCCCCGCATCAGCTTTACATTTGCGCCACATCAGCACGGGTGTTGACGGCAATAGGGGCCGGGAGTCCGCAACGGCGTGTTGCCAACATCACGGCGGCGCCGGGTCAGTGCCCGTGCCGCACACGCCGCATGACGGCCCGTCAAGGTTGCGACAGCGCGGCACGCCGCCGGTGCCGGGCCACCCGCTCCCGGTTCCCGCACACCTCGCTGGAACACCAGCGCCTGCGCCGCCCGCGCGAGGTGTCGACGTACACGATGGGGCAGTTGTCCCCGGCGCACTGCCGCAGGCTCGCCCGCGCCACCGGATCGGTGAGCAACTCCACGGCGTCCCGGGCGATCGCGCCGAGCAGCGCCGCGCACTGCGGCGGATCGGCCAACTCGCGCACCAGCGTGCCGTCCTGGCAGCGCCGGGCGCGCGGAGCCGGGGGCGCGGTGCGGGCGGTGGCGTTGACGTGGGTGAGCGCGTGGTCGTACGACGGTGCCGTGGGCGTCAGTCTCCCGTGCACCAAGTGAGCCACGGAACACCGCAGTTCACGCACGTCCGCCAGCCAGGAGCCGTCGGCGTGCGCGAGGGGGGTGCCCGGCGGGACGAGCCCCGAGCCAGTGATCCAGGCCCGCAGCACCTCCACCGAGCCGAGCCGTTCCGTGGGATGGGTGGTCGCGAGCAGGTCCAGACAGACCCGTCCGGCGTCGAACCGCAGCTCGTGGAGGGGCGTGCCCGTATCCAGTGCCATGCGTGCGTCACCGCCTCAGCGCTCGGCTGGAAGTGCCGCGATGTGCCGCCGACCGTCTGCGGCGCCACCGTGGCCGGTCGCGCGGTCGCCCCCGCGCCTGAAGGCAGGCGGGAGAACCGTTCCCCCACAATGTGCCCGCCCGCTCCGGCAACCGGAAGGCCGCTGCCGTGGCTCCTGGACGCCCGCGTATGCGCACGCGCGCGTGGGCCATGTCCCGTGGCGGGTCCGCGGCGTTGACTGACGGGCATGACGCGGAACAGCACAGGCCGGCGTACGGCCGACACGTGCGTCCTGGGCACGGCCACGATCGCCACCGGCCTGATGGCCGGGGTCTTCTCCGTCTTCGCGTGCGCGGTCATGCCGGCTCTGGCCCGCAGCGAGGACGCGGTGTACGTCGAGGTCGTGCGGAACATCAACGACGTGATCCAGAACCCGGTGTTCCTGCTCGCCTTCCTCGGCGCGCCGCTGCTGACCGGGGTCTCCGCCTGGCGGCTGCGCGGCGAGCCCTGCCGGTGGTGGGTGTGGGCCGCGCTGGTGGCGTACGGCCTCGCCCTCCTCGTCACCGTCGCGGTGAACGTCCCGCTCAACGACGGACTCGCCTCGTCCGGCGCCCCGCCCGCACTCGTGCGCGAGCGGTTCGAGGACCGGTGGACGGCCTGGAACGTCGTGCGGGCCGTGCTCTCGACGCTCGCCCTGGCCTGCCTGACCCGCGCGCTGGTCCGGTACGGCCGTCAGACGTCGGCGTACTTGGTGTCCGCAGCCGGGTCCAGGGCGAGCCGGTAGCCGCGCTTGACCACGGTCTGGATCAGCTTCGGCGCGCCCAGGGCCGTGCGCAGGCGGGCCATCGCCGTCTCCACGGCGTGCTCGTCCCGCCCGGCCCCGGGCAGCGCCCGCAGCAGCTCGGACCGGGCGACGACCCAGCCGGGGCGGCGGGACAGGGCGCGCAGGAGGGACATCCCGGCGGGCGGCACGGGTTTGAGCTCGCCGTCCACCAGGACCGCGTGGCCGCGGATCTCCACCCGGTGCCCGGCGAGCGGCAACGAGCGTGCCCGGCCGGGAAGTTCCTGGCACAGGAGCTGGACGAGGGGGCCGAGCCGGAAACGCTCGGGCTGCACGGTGTCCACGCCGCGGGCCTGCAACGGCAGCGCGGTGACCGGGCCGACGCAGGCCGGCACCACGTCGTGGTGGAGGGCGGCGAGCAGTTCCGGCAGCAGCCCGCGCTCCTCGGCGCGGGACAGCAGGGACGCGGCGGCGGGGGCGCTGGTGAAGGTGAGGGCGTCGACACCGCGCGAGACGGTGGCGTCCAGCAGCCGGTCCACGGGCGAGAGGTCCTCCGGCGGCATCCACCGGTAGACGGGCACGCCGACCACCTCGGCCCCGCCCGCCCGCAGCGACTCGACGAACCCGGGCAGCGGCTCACCGTGCAGCTGTACGGCGATCCGCCGCCCGTCGACGCCCTCCTCCAGCAGCCGGTCGAGCACCTCGGCCATGGACTCGGAGGACGGCGACCAGTCCTCGGTCAGTCCCGCGGCCCGGATCGCGCCCTTCACCTTCGGCCCCCGGGCGAGCAGCTCCACGCCCCGCAGCCGGTCGAGCAGCGCCACCCCCAGTCCCCACCCGTCGGCGGCCTCGATCCACCCGCGGAAACCGATCGCGGTCGTCGCCACGACCACGTCCGGCGTCCGGTCGAGGAGTTCCTTGGTGGCGGCCAGCAGCTCGCTGTCGTCGGCGAGCGGCACGATCCGCAGGGCGGGTGCGTGCAGCACGGCGGCCCCGCGCCGCCCGAGCAGCGCCCCGAGCTCATCGGCCCGGCGCGCGGCCGTCACACCCACGGTGAACCCGGCGAGGGGCCCGTGCTGCGCCCCGCGCTCCGCTTGTTCCGCTCGCTGCTGTCGCTCGTACATAACCAACTCTCGTCCCGCGCCCGAGTCGTTGCACCTACATGCCGACCGAGCCTGTCAACGGCGCGTGACAGGCTCGGTTCGGCTCGATGTCGACGGTGTTACGTCACACCTCGGCGTAGCTGAGCTGCGGCTTCGCCTCGGTGGCGGGGTGGGCGGCCGCCGCCCGGCCGGCCGGGCGGCGAAGGTATACGGCCCAGGTGACCACGAAGCACAGTCCGTAGAAGGCGAGGAAGGCGACGAAGGCCGCGGTGCCGGAGCCCACGCTCAGGAACGACTGCCGGAAGGCCAGGTTGATGCCGAGCCCGCCGAGCGCGCCGACCGCGCCGATCAGTCCCATGGACGCCCCGGACAGCCGCCGTCCGTAGGCCGCGGCCGCCTCCCCCTCGAGCCCCATGGCGAGGGCCCTGTTCTGGAAGATGCCGGGGATCATCTTGTACGTCGACCCGTTGCCGAGGCCACTCAGCACGAACAGTGCGATGAAGGCGGTCGTGAACAGGGGCAGCGACTCCCGCATGCTCGCCAGGACGATCACGGCGGTGGCGGCGGCCATGGCGACGTAGTTCCACAGCGTGATCCTGGCGCCGCCGTACCGGTCGGCGAGCGCGCCGCCCACGGGCCGGATCAGCGAGCCCAGCAGCGGGCCGATGAAGGTGACGTACGCGGCCTGCAGCGGCGTGCGCCCGAACTGGGTCTGGAGCACCAGCCCGAAGGCGAAGCTGTAGCCGATGAACGAGCCGAAGGTGCCGATGTAGAGGAAGGACATGATCCAGGTGTGGCCGGCCCGCACGGCCTCCTTGGCGGCGCCGGAGTCGTTCTTCAGCGACGCGATGTTGTCCATGTACATCGCGGCGAGCACGGCGGCGACGACGATCAGCGGGATGTAGATCCCGAGCAGCACCCGCGGACCACCGCTCGCACCGATCACGGCCAGGCCGACGAGCTGCATCACCGGCACGCCGATGTTGCCGCCGCCCGCGTTCAGGCCGAGGGCCCAGCCCTTCTTCCGCAGCGGGAAGAAGGCGTTGATGTTGGTCATGGAGGAGGCGAAGTTGCCGCCGCCGACGCCGGCGAGCATGGCGCAGACCAGGAAGGTGGTGAACGAGGTGCCCGGCTCCATCACGAGGAAGGCGGCGACGGTGGGGACGAGGAGCAGGCTCGCCGAGACGATCGTCCAGTTCCGCCCGCCGAAGACGGCGACGGCGAAGGTGTAGGGGACGCGGACGATCGCGCCGACCAGCGTGGCCATCGACACCAGGACGAACTTGTCGGCCGGGGTGAGGCCGTACTCCGGGCCCATGAACAGCACCATGACCGACCACACGGTCCAGATCGAGAAACCGATGTGCTCGGACAGCACGGAGAACAGCAGGTTGCGGCGGGCGACCTTCTCCCCGGTCTGCTGCCAGAAGGTCTCGTCCTCGGGATCCCAGTGCTCGATCCAGCGGCCTCCCCTGCTGCTGGGTGCGGGGGCTGTACTCGGGGCTGTCATGACGCCTCCACGGTGCTCCGGGCTCGGTGGTGCCGCTCTCAGTGGCTGAGTCCCGAAGGTAGGGAGGGCGCGTTTCCGGCCTGTGGCACTGGGTGACCGGAAAGGAACTTTGCTCTCACCCCCGGCGCACACGGGATGAGAGGTCACCGACCGGGCAGCTTTGTGGGGGCTGCGGGGCCCTCTCGAAGTCCCCCGATCACTTCGTTCACCTGAGCGGCGCCGCCGCAGTCGGTCACAGGCGTGCGGGCCCCCGAAGCCGCCGGCGCCTCAGCCGTGGGACGCGGACCGGTCCGCCTCGGGCAGCCACCCGCCGTCCGGCACGCGCAGCCACCCGTCCTCCCGACCGACCTCGGCGGCCGCCCGCAGCAGTGCCTCCAGCGCCGGATGCGCCAGCCCCTTGCGCCACACCAACGACACCGGCGACAAGGGAACGGGGTCCACCAGCGGCCGCCGCACCGCCCCGGGCATGGGCGGGAAGTCCACCACGGCGAGGACCGGACACCCCGTCCTGGCCATCACCCGCTGGAACTCCTCGTCCCCCACCGCCAGCGGCAGGGGCGCCGCGACCTCGATGTCCCGCCCCTCGAACAGCCGCCGTGCCAGGTCGGTCCACTCCGGCGTCCGGGGATTGCCGGCCCCCGCGTACACGGTCTCCCCCGCCAGCGCGGCCAGCGGCACCTCCTCCAGCGGCGCGAGCCGATGGTTCTCCGGCAGCACGATCGCCATCGGCTCGTACCGGACGATCCGGTGCGCCAACTGGCGCCGCAGGAACGGGTCCAGCCCCGCGAACCGGCCGAACGACGCGTCGATCCGCCCCGCCAGCAGCTCCGCCCCCGCCCCGGTCAGCCCACTCTCGTAGCGGGCCATCAGCTCGTGCTCCGGGGCGAGTTCGCGGGCCCGGTGCAGCACCCGGCGCGGAGTCCCGAGGCCCGGCGAGTTCAGATCGACGAGGAGCGGCCTGGCCTGCCCGAAGGCCGCGAGCAGCTCCTCCTGCGCCGCGAGCACCCGGCGCGCGTACGGCACCAGCCGCTCACCGTCCGCCGTCAACGTCACCTGCCGGGTCGTCCGCACGAACAACTGGGCGCCCAAGTCCCGCTCCAGCCGCCGCACGTCCCTGCTCAGCGCCTGCTGGGCGACGTACAGCCGGGCCGCGGCACGGGTGAAGTGCAGTTCCTCGGCGACCGTGACGAAGGCGCGCAGGAGCCGGGGGTCGAGGTGGGCGGGAGCGGACATGGCGCGAACTTACAACACAGGTGCGTGAATCGGTACCGAGAAGGTGTTGGACCTCGTGATCTTTCACGGGCGACGGTTGCCGCATGCCGCACCCGACGCCGACCCACCACCGACTGGGGCCCTACCGCCGCCTGTTCACCCACCCCGGCACCCGCGCCTTCACCCTCGGCAACCTCGTCGCCCGCCTGCCCATGGGCATGTTCAGCGTCAGCGCGGTCGTGATGATCGCCGACGCCCGCGGCTCCTACGCCCTCGCCGGCGCGGTCACCGCGACCGGGCTCGCCGCGACCGCGCTGGTCGCCCCCTGGGTCGCCCGCCTCGTCGACCGGCACGGCCAGGCCCGCGTCGCCGTCCCCGCCACCCTGTTCGCGGCCCTGGGCGGAGTGGCCCTGCTGCTCTGCCTGCACTACGACGCCCCGGACTGGACCCTCTTCGCCGCCTACGCCGCCACCGCCACCACCCCCAACATCGGCGGCATGTCCCGCGCCCGCTGGGCCCACCTCCTGGAGGGCGACCCCGACGCCCTGCACACCGCCAACTCCTTCGAACAGGCCGCCGACGAGCTGTGCTTCATGCTGGGTCCGGTGCTCGCGGCCTTCCTCTGCGCGACCTTCTTCCCGGAGGCGGGCACGCTGGTCGGGGGCGTGCTGCTGCTCACCGGGATGTTCCTGTTCACCGCCCAGCGCGCGACGGAACCCCCTGTCGCGCCTCGCACGAAGGCCCGCTCGCCCCTGCGCTCCCCGGGCATGCCGTCGCTGCTCGCCGCCTTCCTGGCCACCGGCGCGGTGTTCGGCGCGATGGAGGTGGTGACGATCGCGTTCGCGGACGAGCGGGGCCATCGCACGGCGGCGGGCGTCCTGCTCGGCCTTCAGGCGGCGGGCTCCTGCGCGGCCGGTCTGCTCTTCGGCACGCTGAAGCTCAGGCGACCGGCCGAGAGCCGCCTCCCCTGGTGCACGGCCGCCATGGCCGCGCTGATGACCCTCCCTCTCCTGGCCGCCGCCCTGACCTCGTCGCTCCTGCTCCTCGCCCCCGCCCTGCTGCTGGCCGGCATGGCGACCGCCCCGACGATGGTCACCGGCATGGCGCTCGTCCAGCAGCGCACCCCCGCCGACCGCCTCAACGAGGGCATGACCCTCGCCGTGACCGCCCTCCTGGGCGGCGTCGCGGCCGGCAGCGCACTCGGCGGCTGGACGGTGGAGCGCGCCTCGGCGGTCACCGGGTTCGGCATACCGGTCACCGCTGCCGCCCTGGCCCTCCTCATCACGCTCAGTTCCCGAGCACGCCGTTGACGCGCCCGCGGTACCCCCTTGCCCTCGCCGGTCGAAACGCTTCGACAAGGTGTGTCGAACCGATCCGGCGACGCCGGCCGGCCGTCGGCGAGCGGACCGCCCGCGCCGGTTCCGCGTCCCGGTCACGTCCGTCGCGCAGCCGGCCGCGGAGATCGGTACGCGGGCGGTGGAGCCGGCGATGCGCAAGCTGGACCGCGCGCCCGTACCGTCAGGCGACGCTGCTCGCGCCCCGCCCGACGGTACGGGCGAGCCCGGCACCGCGTGCGGCGTGAGCGGACATCGGCTCGCCCCGGCCGTCGTCCGAGTCCTCGGCTCAGCCCGACTCGGCACGCGATGTCGTCCGAGCCCTCGGCTCAGCCCGACTCGGCACGCGGCGTCAGCCCAGCCCCCGGGTCAGCTCACGTCAGCACGCGGCGTCAGCCGAGTCCTCCGAGTGAGTTCCGTTCGGTGCGCGGCGTCAGCCCAGCCCCCAGGTCAGCCCCAGCCGGTACGCCGCGCACAGGTTCACGTCGAGCAGGTACGCCCCGGCGGTCCCGCACTGCGTGCTCCCGGTCCCCGGGTCGACGGGCTGTCCGTGCCCCATTCCCGTGATCGCGTACGTCTCGGCCACCGCGCGCCCGCCCGCGTCCCGGAAGACCTGGTGCGGATACCCGGCGACGGTGTCGCTGACGTCGGCCGTCTGGTCGGCGCCGTGCACGTCGGTCCACTGCTTGACGAGGTCGGTCATGTTGACCGGCTTGACGGTGTAGTCGGCCGTGCCCTGCAGGACGGTGAGCGTCGGCCAGGGGCCGGTGTACCCGGGCCGCGCGGCGCGCACCCGGTCGCCCCACTGCCTGGCGGTCTGCGTGGCGCCGACGTACATGCACACGTACGGCGACCCGGCGGCCTGCGCGCACCCGTACGGCAGCCCGGCGACGACACCGCCCGCGGCGAACTTCTCCGGGTACGTCGCCATCATCACGGCGGTCATGGCGCCGCCTGCGGACAGCCCGGTGACGTACACGCGGCGGGGGTCGCCGGAGACGTCGGCGAGCTGCCGGTCGACCATCTGCGCGAGGGACGCGGCCTCGCCCTGGCCGCGCTCCATGTCACCGGCCTGGAACCAGTTGAAGCAGGACGAGAGGTTGTTGGCGCTCTGCTGCTGCGGCAGCACGACGGAGAAGCCCCAGCGGTCGGCGAGCTGGAGCCAGCCGCTGCCGGTGCCGTACCCGGAGGCGTTCTGGGTGCATCCGTGCAGCGCGACGACGACGGGCCTCCCGGCGGGCAGCCCGTCGGGCACGTACCGGTACATCTTCAGCGCCCCGGGGTTGGTTCCGAATCCGGTGACCTCCTGGAGGGAGGCCGCCGACGCCCGCCCCGGGGTGAGGACGGCGGCGATCAGGGCGACCAGCAGGGTCGCCAGGACGGCGATGCGGGGGTGTGCGGCTCTGGTCTGTGTCATGGGGAGGGACCGTAGAACCGTGAACAACCCCTCGACATGGAGTGGGACCCCATAAACACGACGAGGGCCCGGTGGTTGTACACCACCGGGCCCTCGTCACATGGAGATTGTGGAGATGGCGGGAATCGAACCCGCGTCCAACGGTGTGGAACCAGGGCTTCTCCGTGTGCAGTCCGCTGTGCTTTTCTCGGCCCCGGAGATCACGCGGACAAGTCTCCGACGGGCTCAGTCACTGTGTGGTTTCCCTCTTCACCCCGTGACCGGGATCAAGGTTTAGTTCCCTAGCTGATGCCAGGATCCGGGTCGGGAACAGCCCCGGGCTGACACTTCGCGAGTCGCTACTTAGGCAGCGAGGGCGAAGGAATCGCGCTTGGTGTTGGCGATTATTTTTTTCGGCCTGTGGTTTACGAGATCATGGCCGCTTCCTCGACACGCTTCCCCTGCTTCGACAGCCGCTGTCGAAACCGATCATCCCCATGTTGATTTTTCAAACCCCGCACCCGCTGTGGGGTGCAGATGCCATCGTACGGGATCAACCTCCGCCGATGCCACCGTATTCCCGGCGGCCACCCCGCCGTCCCACGGGGTTCAACGCCGCCCACCGCCGGCAGATTCTTCCTCAAGCCCGCTGCTGGCGCCGCACCGCCGACATGACGCGCTCGGCCTCCCGGCGGTCCTGCTTCTCCCGCAGGGTCTGCCGCTTGTCGTACTCCTTCTTGCCCCTGGCCAGCGCGATCTCGACCTTGGCCCGGCCGTCCTTGAAGTACAGGGCGAGCGGCACGATGGTGTGCCCCGTCTCCCCCGACTTCGACTCCAGCTTGTCGATCTCCGCGCGGTGCAGCAGCAGCTTGCGCTTGCGCCGGGCGCTGTGGTTGGTCCAGGTGCCCTGGCTGTACTCCGGCACGTGCACGTTGTACAGCCACGCCTCGTTGCCGTCCATCTGGACGAAGCCGTCGACCAGCGAGGCCCGGCCCTGGCGCAGTGACTTCACCTCGGTGCCCGTGAGGACCAGACCGGCCTCGTAGGTGTCGAGGATGTGGTAGTCGTGCCGCGCCTTCTTGTTCTGCGCGATCAGCTTGCGCCCTTTTTCCTTAGCCATAGTGCCCACCATTTTCGCACTACGGAGGGGGTCCGGGGAAAGCCGATTACCGACCGGGGCGCTACCGGCCCAGACCGCTCAGGACGGTCCGGGCCCGCTCCAGGGCCTGCTCGTCGGCCTCCAGGTCGGGGGAGATGCCCAGGCCGTCGACGCCGCGGCCGGACGGGGTGCGGTAGTGGCCGACGGTCAGCTCGGCGACGGAGCCGTCGGGCAGCCGGCTGGGCATCTGGACCGAGCCCTTGCCGAAGGTGCGGGAGCCCACGACGACCGCGCGGCCGCGGTCCTGCAGGGCGCCGGTGAGCAGCTCGGCCGCGCTCATCGTGCCGCCGTCGACGAGCGCGACCAGGGGTCTGGTGGTGTCGCCGCCGGGCTCGGCGTGCAGGGCGAGCTGCTCGCCGTCGACGTCGTAGGTGGCGACGAGACCGCCGTCGAGGAAGGCGGAGGCGGCGGTGACGGCCTCGGTGACCAGGCCGCCCGAGTTGCCGCGCAGGTCGAGGACGAGGCCGGAGGCGGCCGGAGCATCCCGTACGGCGTCGCGCACGACCTCACCGGAGCCCTTGGTGAAGGCGGCGATCCTGATCATGGTGGCGCCGTCGGGAAGGGTGCGGACGGTCACGGAGTCCGTGGAGAGGCGGGCCCGGAACAGGGTCTCGGTCCACGCGCGCGTGCCGCGCTGCAGACCGAGGCGGACGGGTGTGCCCGCGCCCGCGTGAGTGGCGTCGCCGCGCAGCAGGGCGACCACGTCGGTGACCGGACGCCCGTCGACGTTCTCCCCGTCGACGCTGCGCAGCCGGTCCCCGGCGCGGATCCCGGCCCCGGCGGCGGGCGAGCCGTCGGCCACGTCCGTCACCTCGATGCGTCCGTCCCGTTCGCGGCGGGCGGACAGGCCGACGCCGGTGTACTCGCCGTCGAGGGCCTCCTCGAACTCCTCGTACTCGCCCCGGGAGTAGACGGCGTCCCACCGGTTGCCGCTGCGGCTGACGGCGCGTTGCGCGGCCTCGATGGGGGACTTGCCCTCGGCCATGGCCTCGGCGGCGGCACGGGCGACCGCCTGCTGGCTGCCGACGGGGGCCGTGGAGGGCGTCGTGCCGGAGGCGGGCGCGCGCTCGTCCCCCGGCAGCGAGCCGGTCGCGGCACCGGCGACGAGCACGCTCGCGAACACCAATGTCAGGGCGGCCCCGCGGCCGAAGCGGCGGGGCTGACAGAGCAGGTCACGACCTGACATGCCGGTGAGTCTAGGACAACGCGAAGGGCCGTACGGTCGGTTGACCGTACGGCCCTCTTGGTATGCGTCACACCTTCAGGTACTTGCGCAACGCGAAGAAAGCGGCCAGGGCAGGCATCAGCAGGCTGGTGACGAGGATGAGCGGAAGGGTACTCAGGACCGCGTCCCAGCCGATGAAGTTGATCAGGTCGAGCTTCTCGGAGAGGGCCAGGCCGTGGTCGATGATGAAGTACCGCGCGGCCACCAGGAAGGCACAGGCCACCAGGCCTCCGATCAGGCCGGCCACGGCCGCCTCGGCGATGAACGGCGCCTGGATGTAGAAGCCGGAGGCGCCGACCAGGCGCATGATGCCGGTCTCACGCCGGCGGCTGAACGCCGAGACGCGCACGGTGTTGACGATCAGCATCAGCGCGACCACCAGCATCAGCGCCATGATGGAGCGCGCGGCCCAGTTCATGCCGTCGAGCAGCCCGAAGAGGTTGTCCAGGATGCCCTTCTGGTCCTGCACGGACTGCACGCCGTCCCGCCCGTTGAAGGCGGTCGCGATGACCTGGTACTTCTCCGGGTCCTTCAGCTTGATGCGGTACGACTCCTGCAACTGGTCCGGCGTGAGCGAACTGGCCAGCGGGGAGTCGCCGAACTGCTCCTTGTAGTGCTTGTACGCCTGGTCCTGCGACTCGTACGACACCGTGTCGACGACCGACATCTTCTCCAGGTCGGTCTTGATCTGCTCCTTCTGCTCCGTGGTGACCGCGCCCTTGGCACAGGCGGGATCGGACTCGGCGTCGCTCTTGTTGCACAGGAAGATCGAGACGTTGACCTTGTCGTACCAGTAGCCCTTCATGGAGTTGACCTGGTCACTCATCAGCAGCGAACAGCCGAACAGGGCCAGGGACAGGGCGACGGAGACGATGACCGCGAAGGTCATCGTCAGGTTGCGGCGAAGACCGACACCGATCTCCGACAGAATGAACTGGGCGCGCATGGCGTCTGCTTCAAGCCTTTCCGGGATCTCGCTGCTGTCTCAGTGCTGGTAGCCGTAGACGCCGCGGGCCTGGTCGCGGACGAGGCGGCCCTTTTCCAGCTCGATCACGCGCTTGCGCATCTGGTCCACGATGTTCTGGTCGTGGGTGGCCATCACCACGGTCGTGCCCGTCCGGTTGATCCGGTCGAGCAACTTCATGATCCCGACGGAGGTCTGCGGGTCGAGGTTGCCGGTCGGCTCGTCGGCGATCAGCAGCTTGGGCCGGTTGACGAAGGCCCGCGCGATGGCGACGCGCTGCTGCTCACCGCCGGACAGCTCGCCCGGCATCCGGTCCTCCTTGCCGCCGAGCCCGACCAGTTCGAGCACCTGCGGCACGGACTTGCGGATCTCGCCGCGCGACTTGCCGATGACCTCCTGCGCGAAGGCGACGTTCTCGCCGACCGTCTTGTTCGGCAGCAGCCGGAAGTCCTGGAACACCGTCCCCAACTGGCGTCGCATCTGCGGCACCTTCCAGTTGGAGAGACGGGCGAGGTCCTTGCCCAGAACGTGCACCTGGCCGTGGCTGCACCGCTCCTCGCGGAGGATCAGCCGCAGGAAGGTGGACTTTCCGGAGCCGGAGGACCCCACGAGGAAGACGAACTCGCCCTTCTCCACCTCGAGGGAGACATCCCTGAGAGCGGGGCGGGTCTGCTTGGGGTAGACCTTGGAGACGTTGTCGAATCGGATCACGGATACACCACGAGTCGCCGGGGGTAGATGTGCGTGACCATACGCGAAGCGGGTGCGCAAGCGCAGGCACCGGTAGCGGTTGCGCATTCCTTGTGCGCTTTTGTCCCCGACGGACGGGCGTCGCACCGGTACCGCGGCCGCGGGACAATGTGAACCACCCCTCTTCGAGCGACCCGCGCGCCCCTCGGAGGAACCTGGCACAGTGGAGGGGGAACGTTTGCGTTCCTCCAGGCGTTGTCACGACGAACTGGTACCGGTGCAAGGAGGCGAGCACATGACGTACGACCGGCTGGTGTGCGCGAACTGTGCCGCGCCCGTGAACCAGGGCCGATGCCCCGTGTGCCGGGCAAACCGCGAGCGGCTGCAGCAGGAGAACCCCTTCGCGGCCCTCAACCCCATGGCGCTGATCGCCCTGCTCGTGGTGCTGATCGCGGCGGTTGCGCTCCTCGCGCACCAGACCGCGTGACGACGCAGCCGGCCGCGTAACGGTCGCGGACCCACACGCGAGGGCCCGGAGTGTGTCACTCCGGGCCCTCGGGCGATGACGTTCGGCTACCGTCAGGCAGCCGCACCGCCACGGCCGCTCACCAGGCGCGGCAGCACCCGGAAGCCGACGCCGCCGGCGATCATCGTCGCGGCGCCGATCAACAGGAACGTGGTCTGCGCGGCACCCGTCTCGGCGAGCTCGTCGCCGCCGCCCTGGGCGGAGGTGTCGGCCGCCGGGATCTCCGTACCGGTGTCCGTCAGGGACGAAGAGCCGTCGTCCTGCGCGGAGGCGCCACCGTCGGGGTCGGTGTTGTCGCCACCGCCGACACCGCCGTTCCCGTTGCCGCCGTTGCCGTTGCCACCGCCGTTGCCGTTGCCACCGCCATTGCCGTTGCCGGGCTCGGAGGGCTCACCCGGCTCGGACGGTTCGGAGGGCTCCGTGGGCTCGGTGGGCTCGGTCGGCTCGGTGGGCTCGGTCGGCTCAGTGGGCTCGGTCGGCGAGTTCGTCGGGATGGTGGGCGGGGCCGTCGGGGTGGTGGGCGAGGCCGTGGGCAGTTCCGGCCCCGGGTCCCCCGGCTTGTCCGCGTCCGCGTCGCACAGGATGCCGACGAAGCAGTCCTCGGCCTCGGTGGCGGAGGCTGCGCCCGCGGCGGTCAGCGAGGCTCCGGCCGCGATCACGGCGCCGGCCGCGATCCGCGCGATACGGACGCGCGTCTTGTTGGTCATGTGTTTGCTACCCCCAGTAGCTGATCGTCATCGAGGCGGCGTTCGGGGCCGTGATCGACGGGAGTAGCTGCAGTGAAGCCCCCCGGTTCACATGCGCCCCAGAGATACGCATGCCACGCTTCACCCTTCCCACTTTTCGAAACAACGTCAAGGCCGTTGCGTGCGCGATGTCCAGGTACGAGTTCTTTGCCTGGGGTTGAAGCCTGTGAGTGTGATGTAAAACCCGGACATCCGGGCGCGGAAAAGGCAACTGCCGCCCGGCGGGCGGCAGTTGCCTTGTCGACAAAGGGCTGCTGTTACTTCTCCCGCTGCTTGCGCCAGCGAATTCCGGCCTCCAGGAACCCGTCGATCTCACCGTTGAACACGGCCTCGGGGTTGCCGACTTCATGCTCGGTGCGCAGGTCCTTGACCATCTGGTAAGGGTGCAGCACGTACGAACGCATCTGGTTGCCCCAGGAGTTGCCGCCGTCGCCCTTGAGGGCGTCCATCTTGGCCTGTTCCTCCTGGCGGCGCCGCTCCAGCAGCTTGGCCTGGAGGACGTTCATGGCGGTGGCCTTGTTCTGGATCTGCGAGCGCTCGTTCTGGCAGGACACGACGATGCCGGTCGGGATGTGCGTGATGCGCACCGCGGAGTCGGTCGTGTTGACGCCCTGACCGCCGGGCCCGGAGGACCGGTAGACGTCGATGCGCAGCTCGGACTCGTCGATCTCGACGTGGTCGGACTGCTCGACGACGGGCAGCACCTCGACGCCGGCGAAGGACGTCTGGCGGCGGCCCTGGTTGTCGAACGGCGAGATACGCACCAGACGGTGCGTGCCCTGCTCGACGGAGAGGGTGCCGTAGGCGTACGGCACCTGCACGGCGAAGGTGGTGGACTTGATGCCCGCCTCCTCCGCGTACGACGTCTCGTAGATCTCGGTCTTGTAGCCGTGCTGCTCGGCCCAGCGCAGGTACATCCGCTGGAGCCGCTCGGCGAAGTCGGCGGCGTCGACGCCACCGGCCTCGGCGCGGATGTTCACGAGCGCTTCCCGGGCGTCGTACTCACCGCTGAGAAGCGTCCGCACCTCCATCTCGTCGAGGGCCTTACGGACGGCGGCGAGCTCGGACTCCGCCTCGGCGCGGGTGTCCGGGTCGTCCTCCTCCTCGGCGATCTCGAACAGGACCGCGAGATCGTCGATCCGCCCGCGCAGCGCCTCCGCCTTCCTGACCTCGGCCTGGAGGTGGGAGAGCTTGCTGGTGATCTTCTGCGCCTCGTCCGGGTTGTCCCACAGGGACGGCGCGGCCGCCTGCTCCTCGAGCACGGCGATGTCTGCCCTCATCCTGTCCAGGTCCAGGACGGCCTCGATCGACTCCATGGTCGAGGAGAGGGACTTGAGCTCTTCGGATACATCGACGACTGCCACGCCTCCAGCGTAACGGCTGTGGCAACCGGCCTTGGCCGTGCCGCGGGCCGGGACGGTGACCGAGAGGGGTCGTCGGTTGACCGAAGGTGAACGAGCGGGGCGCGGGGGCAGGGGGCGAAGCCCCTGGGTCGGTCACGGAGACGCCGGTGCCGTGTTCTTCGTGTCCTGCGCAGGTGCGGCGTCCTCGCCCGACGTGGCCAGCCAGGCGCCGGTGCCCGCGGCCGCGGCCAGGGCGACCGCCGCGCCGGCCATGATCAGCCGACGGCGCCGGGTGGCGGCGCGGTGGCGGGCCGAGCCCGGGCGGGGAGCGCCCGCGGCGCGGGGGGCCCGTGCGGTGCCCCGGGCGCCACCCGCCAGCTCGTCGGGGGCCGGGACCCTCATCGACGTGTGGGTGTCGCGGTTCGAGTCCGTCTTCGCGCCGGGGACCAGCGGGACCGCGCCGCGGCGTGCCCGTACCGGGGTCTGCGGCTCCCCGGCGTCGGGCGTCTCGGCCGCCTCCTCCGGCTCCGCGTCCGGCTCGTCCACGTCGAGCGGCGGCATCCCCCGCAACGTCGGCAGCTGCTCCCGCAGCCGCGCCGCGAGCTCGGACGCCCGCAGCCGCGACGCCGGCGCCTTGGCCAGGCACTGCACCAGCAGCTGCCACAGCTCCTCCGGGATACCGGGGAGGGGCACGACCGTCTCCGTGACATGGCGGCGCAGGACCGCGCCCGGGTGGCCGCCGCCGAACGGGGTGAAACCGGCGAGCAGCTCGTACAGCAGCGTCGCCAGCGCGTAGATGTCCACGGCGGCCCGGGGCGGGAGGCCCTCCACGATCTCCGGGGCCAGGTAGTCCGGCGTACCGATGATCTTGGTGGCACGGGTGCGGCGTGGGGAGTCGATCAGCTTGGCGATGCCGAAGTCCGTGAGCAGCGCGCGGTGCGAGCCGCCGGGTCCGAGCGGGCCCTGCATGTCCAGCAGGACGTTCTCCGGCTTCACGTCCCGGTGCACGACCCCCGCCGCGTGCGCCGCCGCCAGCCCTTCCGCGACGTCCGCCGCGATCGCGACCGCCGCCTCGGGCGCCAGTCGCCGCTCCCGGTCCAGCCGGGTGCGCAGGTCGGTGCCCCGGACCAGGTCCATGACCAGCGCGAGATCGTTGCCGTCCACGACCAGGTCGCGGACGGAGACGACGTTGGGGTGTTCGAGGCCGAGCAGGGCCGTCCGCTCCTGGACGAAGCGTCCGACGAGCTCCTGGTCGGACGCCAGATCCTCCCGCAGCAGCTTGATGGCGACGGGCCCCTCGGGTCCCTCGCCCAGCCACACCGTCCCGGCGCTGCCCCGCCCCAGGATCTGGTGCGCGGTGTACCGGCTGCCGATCTTCCGTGCCAAGACTGCTCCTACAGACGCGTGTTGTCGCTAAAACTACGCGTCCGGAGAGCCAACCTTCACCGCGGAGCCGGAAATCACCCGCCGGGTGTCGACAAATCAACACACCCGCTACTGGGTGGACGTGCCCCCGGTGCCTCCGGAGTCCCCGCCCAGCTCCCCGATCCAACTGGTCACGGTGCCGAACCAGTCCGTGAGCTGGTCCCAGTAGCCCTTGCCGGTGCCGATCCACTCCTGAAGCGGGCTCAGCTCCCAGATCAGCCACCCGGCCACGAACAGGATGACGACGGTGAACAGGCAGCCCTTCAGACAGCCCAGCCCCGGGATCCGCATCGGATTGGCGCTGCGCTGCCGCGGTTCCCGCGCCGGTCGCTGCGGCTCGGGCGTGGGCGGTGGGGCGTAGCGCTGGGGCTGCTGCTGGGGCTGCTGCCGGCGCTGCGGGGCGTACTGCTGCGGTTGTTGCTGCTGGGGGTAGCCGTATCCCTGCGGCGGTCCCTGCGGGGGACGCTGCTGCGGGCGCTGCTGGGGCCGCGGCTGCTGCTGCGGTCGCGCGACCTGCCGCTGCGGGCGGCGGCGCAGCGGGTCCTGGTCGGGGTCGAGGTACTGCACCTGCGTCTGCTCGTTGCGGTCGCGCGCGGCGCGCAACTGGGTCTGCCAGGGGTGCGGCTGCTCGGGCTGCTGCCCCTGCGGCAGCACCTGGGTCGGGTCGGCGCCCTGGGGGCCGGTGTTCGGCAGTACGGCGGTGGGGTCGGCGGCGCCGGCCGGGCCCCCGGTGTGCGGCAGCACGCTGGTCGCCGCGTTCGGGTCGTACCCGGGCGCGCCGTGCGGCAGCACCTGCGTCGGGTCGGAGGCGCCGGGCGTCCCGGGGACCGGCGCGGGAGCCGGGTCGGGTGCGAGGAGCGCGGCGACGCCCTCGGCGGCGGCGATCTGCGCGGAATTCGCGTGCACGCCGACGCCCTCGGCGACGACCCGCAGCCCGCGCGCGAGGTTCTGGGCGCTGGGCCGCTCGCCGGGGTTCTTGCGCAGACAGCGTTCTATGACCGTCCACAGCGGCTCGGGGACGGTGGAAGGGCGGCGCGGCTCGGCGCTCAGGTGCTGGTGCAGAACCTCCAGCGCGGAGCTGCCGGAGAACGGAGGACGGCCGGTGACCAGCTCGTACAGCAGGATGCCGGCGCCGTAGATGTCGACGGCGGAGGTCTGCGGGCGGCCCTCGGCGGACTCCGGCGCGACGTAGGCGGGCGTGCCCACGAACTCGTGGGTGCGGGTGAGGCCGGGCGAGTCGGCAAGGCGGGCGATGCCGAAGTCGGTCAGCATCGGGTGCATCTGACCGCCGTCCTGTCTGAGCAGGACGTTCGCCGGTTTCAGGTCGCGGTGGACGACGCCGTCGGCGTGGCTGGCGGCCAGCGCGTCGGCGATCTGCGCCGTGAGCAGCGCGGCGGCGACCGGCGTGAACGGGCCGTTCTCGCGCAGGTAACGGTGCAGGTCGGGGCCGCTGACGAGATCCATGACCAGGGCCAGCAGATCGCCCTCGACGACCAGGTCGCGGACCCGGACGACGTTCGGGTGGGTCAGGCGCAGCAGGACGGACCGCTCCCGCAGGAACCGCATCACGATGTCGGGGTCGCTCGCGAGCTCCTCCTTGAGGACCTTGATCGCGACCGTCTCACCGGGCTGCCCGGGCACAGCCGCCTCGGCCCCCGCGGTCTCCCGCTGGCGGGCGCGCCAGACGGTGCCTGTGGCGCCGCGTCCAAGCGGCTCCTCAAGGAGGTACTTGCTCCCTACCGGCCGCACGTCATGGCTCCCTGCTGCTTGCTTGCATGGTCCGACCCACTGTAGTGCCGCACGGGCGGGACGGGGCCGTCGTCTCGCTGTGGGTCCTCCGTACTCCATCCCGCACGCGTTCGAAGGAAAGACGCACGGCTCGGTCTCGAGGTTGCCGAAAGTGGACGTGACCGATCTCAACCGGTCGCGGGAGCCCTCCCCGGCAGGCACTTTTACGGGCAGAGCCGACCAATCAAGATCACTTGTCCCCGAGCGGCGGGCGCGTTGTCAGCGGCAGGTGCGAGGATGCGTGCAGTACTGGCCGACGTGCTCGTGCGGGGTGGGGGACTCCGCGCCCGCGCAGAAGGGACCGCTGACGGCGATGCAGATCCGGCTGACCGTCGTAGACCCGCTGGGCTTGCCCTCCCCCGAGCTCTCGGCTTCCCCCGAGCAGGGACCGCCGTCGCCGCGCGGCCGGGTCGCGAGCCGCGACGTGCTGGTCACGGCGCCCGCCGGGACGGCCCTGTCCGCGGTGGCCTCCGCGCTGGCCGCGGCGGTCTCCGGCGACACCCCGTCCGGGCCCGCCGTGCTGTACGCCGGTACGGAGCGGCTCGACCCGCAGCGCTGCACCCTGGGCGAGCCGCCGCTGCTCGACGGCGCCGTGCTCGCGGTGGGCGGCCCGGCCGCTCCCGAGCCTCACCCCGAGCTGGACGACGCCCCGGCCCGCCTCGACGTGATCGCCGGGCCGGACGCCGGCGGCGTGCATCTGCTGCACGGCGGTGAGATCCGCGTCGGCCGCTCCGCCGAGGCCGACGTCCCGCTCGACGACCCGGACGTCTCCCGCGTGCACTGCGCGGTGACCCTGGGCACGGACGGCCGCGTCTCGGTCGCCGACCTCGACTCCACCAACGGCACGACGCTCGACGGCACGCGCGTGGGGACCCGTCCCGTGCGCTTCACGCCCGGGGCGTTGCTGCGGATCGGGGAGTCCACCCTGCGGCTGGCGCCGGCCGGGGGGCCGGGCCGGCGGGTGGGGACCGCGCCGGACGGGGAGGGGTGCGTGCGGGTCGGGGTGACGGACGGGGAGGCGTCCGCGGCCGGGTCGTCGGGGGCGCGCGCGAGCGGGCCGTCCGGGAGGACGGGGCACGCGTACGGGGCTGCCGCGGGACGGGGGACGCCGGGGGGCGGTTCGGCCCGTTCCGAGGAGCCGGGTTCGGATGAGGGGCGGGGTGCTGCCCGGACGGACCGTGAGGCCGGTGCGCCGGGCGCGGCCCACCACCCGGCGCGTACGGACCAGGAGGAACACCCGCGAGCGGCACACCCGGGCGCGGCCCCGCACGACCGACACACCGGCGCGGCCCGCCCCGACCCCCGCGCCAGGGAACACCCGCCCGTGGCGCCGCCCCTCGTGCCCGAGCAGGGCGGCCCGCCCCGCATCGAGACCCGCGACGCCGGTCCGCAGGGCCCGCATCCGGGGCCGGGACCCGCCGCGCCCTCCGGAGACGGGACGCACGGGGGACGCGCGGGCGTCGGCGCGGCCGACCCCACCGCCACGCAGACCGGCCGCCGCAAGGGCACGCCGCTGCGCGGCACCGACGTACCGCCGGGTGTGCGCAGGCGGGGCGGGCTCACGGCGTGGGCGCGGCGGCTGGCCGGTGGACGCGGCGGCGAGCAGGAGACGGCCGGACACGGGCCGTACGACGACGAGCCGGCCGACGCAGGCGCGCAGCCGCCCGTCCGCGCGGACGCGCCGGAGGCGTGGCCGGACCCGGCCGCGCTGCTGCTGACCGCGCTGGGCCCCGGGCCCCGGCTGTGGGAGCGCGAGCCGGGGCATCCGGAAGCGCTCACGGTGCGGCTCGGTACGGCCGACCGGGTGGCGCCGGACGGTTCGGGGCTGCTGCCCGCCGTTCCGGTCACCGCCGATCTGCGGGAGGTCGGCGCCCTGGGGCTGGCGGGTCCGCGCCCCCGCCTGGCCGGGCTCGCGCGCGCGGTGCTGGCCCAGCTCGCCGCGCTGCACTCGCCGGACGCCCTGGAGATCGTCCTGATCAGCACGGACCGCGCGCGTTCCCTGGAGGAGCGCACCGCCGAGTGGTCCTGGCTCGGCTGGCTCCCGCACCTGCGCCCGGCCCACGGCCAGGACTGCCGTCTGCTCCTCGCCCACGACCGCGAACAGGCCGCGGCCCGCACCGACGAACTCCTCCGCCGCCTGGACGACCACCTCGCCGAGCGACGCCGCACCACCGGGCAGGCCACCGCACCGGCGGCGACGGCGGATCAACACCGGGCGGAGACCACCGTGGAGCCGGACCAGCGCCACGCCGACCCTGCTGGGACGCCGAACCACCCTCACGTCATGAGCGCCCACGCGCCCGACCAGCCGCACGCCGGGCGCACCGGGGAGCCCGACCAGCCGCATGCCAAGAGCGCCGGGGTGTCGGCCCCGGCCACGGCCGGCGCGGCCCGCCACCCCTCCTGGGCCCGTTCCGACGACGACCTGCCCGCCGGCGCCGCGCACTCCTCCCTCTCCGGCCCGCACACCGTCCTCGTCGTCGACGGGGACCCCGGCGGTGCCGGGCTGCGCGAGGCCGTGGCACGGCTGGCCCTGGAAGGCCCGCGGGCCGGCATCCACGTCGTCTGCCTCGCCGAGACCGCCCCGGCCTCGCCGGCGTCCCCGGTCACCGACACCTTCGAGGCGGCCTGCGCCACGGCCCCCGTGTTCCGCGAGTGCGGAGCCGTCGCCCTGCTCAGTGGCGACGTGGCGACAGCACTCCGCCTGCTCCGGGTCGCCCGGACCGGAGCGGGAGCCGGTTCCCTCTCCCGCTCCGGCACCGACCACCCCGCCCCCGTCGGTCACGGCACGGTGGGCACGGTGGACGCCGTCTCCCCCGCCTGGGCCGAGCGGTTCGCCCGGGCCCTCGCCCCCCTGCGCACCGACGCGACCGGCACCCGGCACGCGCGCGTCAGCGCCCCCCTCCCGCAGGCCGCCCGCCTGCTCGACGAGTTGGGCCTCGCCCGGGCCACGCCCGCCTCGCTCATGGCCCGTTGGGCCGACGCCGCCGACGACACCGACGCCCTCGGCGGCCGGGCGCACGCCGTCCTCGGGGCCGGCCCCCGCGGCCCGGTCGCCGTGGACTTCGTCGCCGACGGACCGCACCTGCTGGTCGAAGGTCCGCCCGGCAGCGGACGCACGGAGCTGCTGCGGGCCGTCGTGGCCTCGCTGGCCGCCGCCGAGCGGCCGGACCGGCTGAGCCTGGCGCTGATGGACGGCCGGGACAGTGTGGGCGCGGGCAGCGGCCACGGCGACGGCCTGTACCTCTGCCTGGACATCCCGCACGTCACCACGCACCTGCTCGCCAACGACCCCGTGCGCATGCGGGAGTTCGCCCAGTCCCTGACGGCCGAGCTGAAGCGGCGCGCCGAGCTGCTCGGCCGCTCGGACTTCACCGAATGGCACACCGGACGCGAGGTGTCGGGCCGTATGGTCAGCCAGCGCCCGGCACCCGCCTCCGGTGCGAGCGGCGCCGCCGACCTGGACACCCCACCCAGTGCCACCCTGCGCCTGCGGCCCGCCGCCCCGCGCCGCCCCACGGACGACGTGCCCCCGCTGCCCCGCCTCGTCGTGGTCGTCGACGACCTGGACGCGCTGGTCTCGCCCCCGCTGGGCTCCCCGGGCCGGCCGGCGGCCGGGTCGGTGATGCGCGCGCTGGAGACGGTGGCCCGCGACGGCGAGCGGCTCGGCGTGCACCTGGTGGCCGCCGCCGGACCGGGCGGCCGTACCGCGGAGACGGAACCCGTCCGACGGGCCACGCTGCGCGTCGCCCTCGACGCTCCCGCACCGGGACCCGACGAACCCGCGCCCGGCCGGGGCCGTCTGACCCACCCCGACGGACGCATCACGCCCTTCCAGGGCGGCCGGGTCACGGGGCGCATCCCGCGTACGGCGACCCTGCGCCCGACCGTCGTCCCACTGGAGTGGCACCGGATGGGCGACCCGCCCGCCCGCCGCCCGGTCCGCGAACTGGGCAACGGACCCACCGATCTCGCACTGCTGGCAAGCGCGTTGGAGCGGGCGGCCCGGGAGGTGTCCGCCCCTCAGGTGCCGTCGCTGCTGTAGGCCGCCCCGGCCCGCCCGAGCCTCGGCCCCACCATCACGACGCGGTCACGATCACCGTCTTGACACGGCAGGCGCTCTTGCCGACCCCACAGACCCGGCGTAGACCAGTCCCACGGGACAGCGCTCGGACGTTCGACGAGATACGAAGAACGGGGCCGTAATGCACAGCAGCATCACCATCAGCCGCACCCGGACACGCAGGACCCGCGCCGCCGCGGCCGTACTGGCGGGAGCGCTGGCGTTCTCGCTCAGCGCCTGCGGAGGCGACGACGACAGCGGGAACGAAGGCGGCGGCGGCACGGACGAGACCGCCACCACCGTCACCCTCCCCAAGCTGGACGGCGAGACCCTGGAGGTCGCCGCCGTCTGGACCGGCCCGGAGCAGGCCAACTTCAAGAAGGTGCTCCAGGAGTTCGAGAAGCGGACCGGCGCCAAGGTGACCTTCGTGCCCGCGCAGGACCCGATCATCAACTTCCTCGGCTCGAAGATCGCGGGAGGGGCGCCGCCGGACATCGCGATGCTCCCCCAGGTCGGGGCCATCCAGCAGGCCGTGGAGAAGGGCTGGGCCAAGCCGGTCGGCGCGGAGGCCCAGGAGCAGCTGGGCAAGAACTACTCACAAGGCTGGCAGGACCTCGGCAAGGTCGACGGCAAGCAGTACGGCGTGTACTACAAGGCCGCCAACAAGTCCCTGATCTGGTACAACGCGCAGGTCTTCGAGAACGCGGGCGCCGAGGAGCCGAAGACCTGGGAGGACCTGCTCACCACCGCGCAGACGGTCTACGACTCGGGTGTCACCCCGTTCTCCGTGGGCGGCGCCGACGGCTGGACGCTGACCGACTGGTTCGAGAACGTGTACCTCTCGCAGGCGGGCCCGGAGAAGTACGACCAGCTGGCCAAGCACGAGATCAAGTGGACCGACCCGTCCGTCACCGAGGCCCTCACCACGCTCGCCCAGATCTGGGGCAAGGCGGACTACATCGCGGGCGGCGCGAACGGCGCGCTGCAGACCGAGTTCCCGGCCTCCGTCACGCAGACCTTCACCGGCGGCGACCAGCCGAAGGCCGGCATGGTCTTCGAGGGCGACTTCGTGCAGGTGAACATCGCGGAGACGGACGCGGAGGTGGGCACGGACGCCAAGGTGTTCGCGTTCCCGAAGGTCGGGGACACCGAGCCGGTCGTCTCCGGCGGTGACGCGGCGGTGATCCTCGAGGACTCGAAGGCGGCGCAGGCGCTGGCCACCTTCCTCGCCTCGTCGGACGCGGCGACCATCCAGGCGGGGCTCGGCGGCTACCTGTCGCCGAACAAGAACGTGGACCCGTCGGCGTACCCGAACGCGGTGCAGCAGGAGATGGCCAAGTCGCTGGTCGCGGCCGGTGACGACTTCCGCTTCGACATGTCCGACCAGGCCCCGCAGGCCTTCGGCGGCACGCCCGGCAAGGGTGAGTGGAAGGCGCTGCAGGACTTCCTGAAGAACCCGGAGGACATCAAGGGCACCCAGGAACAGCTGGAGGCCGACGCGGCCGCGGCGTACGGAGACTGAGCCGGCCATGGCGTCGGCATCCACGGCAGGGGTCCCGCCGACGAAGGCCGGGCCCCCTCCCCGGAGTCGCAAGAGCGTGACCGGCACCCGCAGGACCGTGGCGGCGCTGTTCCTGCTGCCCGCCCTGGTGCTGCTCGGCGCGCTCGTGGTCTACCCGATCGGGTACTCGGTCGTTCGCAGCTTCTACGACCAGTCCGGCGACGGCTTCGCCGGATTCGACAACTACCGGGCTCTGTTCACCGACGACGGCATCCGCACGGCGCTGAAGAACAACATCATCTGGGTGGTGTTCGCGCCGACGGTCGCGACCGCGCTCGGGCTGATCTTCGCGGTGCTGACCGAACGGGTGCGCTGGGGCACGGCGTTCAAGCTGGTCGTCTTCATGCCGATGGCGATCTCGATGCTCGCGGCGGGCATCATCTTCCGCCTGGTCTACGACCAGGACCCGGACAAGGGCGTCGCGAACGCGGTCTGGGTGGGCGTGCACGACACGTTCGCCCAGTCGTCGGCGTTCCCGAAGGCGCACCCGGGGCGGGAGTCGCCGCTGACGGCGGACAAGGGCGGCTTCGTCACCGAGGAGCCGGTGCGCCTGGGGCAGCCGGTCGCCCTGCCCCTGGTGGGTGTCGCCCCCGACCAGATGCCCGACGGCGCCGCGCGGGCCGTGGCGGCGAAGCCCGACCCGGGCAAGGTCACCGGCACGACCTGGCAGGACTTCACGCGCGGCGAGGGCGTCGGCACCCTCGGCGCCCCCGACCCGTCCGAGCTGGGCTATCCCGGCATGCGGATCGAGGCGGTCAAGGACGGGAAGGTCGTCGCCTCGACCACGGCCGCGGACGACGGCACCTTCGCCCTGCCGGCCGCCGCCGACGGGGCCCTGCTGCGGCTGCCCGCCGACAACTTCAAGGAGCCGTACAACGGCCTGGACTGGCTCGGCCCGTCGCTGGTCACACCGGCCATCATCGGGTCGTACATCTGGATGTGGGCGGGCTTCGCGATGGTGCTGATCGCCGCCGGGCTGGCGGGGGTGCCGCGGGAGCTGCTGGAGGCGGCGCGCGTCGACGGGGCCAATGAGTGGCAGGTGTTCAGACGGGTCACCGTGCCGCTGCTCGCGCCGGTCCTTGCGGTGGTCACCGTCACCCTGATGATCAACGTGCTGAAGATCTTCGACCTGGTCTTCATCATCGCCCCGGGTTCCTCCCAGGACGACGCGAACGTGCTCGCCCTGGAGCTGTACCGCAAGGGCTTCTCGGAGGACCAGCCGGGCGTCGCGAGCGCCATCGCGGTGTTCCTGCTGCTGCTGGTGATCCCGGTGATGTGGTTCAACATCCGCAGGCTCAGGCGGGAGGTGCGGCGATGACCAGCCAGTCCGTGCAGGGCAAGGCGTCGCTCGGCGCGCGCCTGGCAGCGGGCGTCAGCGGCGGGCTGGTGCGCGTCTTCCTGATCGTCGTCGGCCTGTTCTGGCTGGTGCCGACCATCGGCCTGCTGCTCTCCTCCCTGCGCACTCCGGCGGACATGAACGAGAGCGGCTGGTGGACGGTGTTCACCGAGCCGGCCCGGCTGACCCTCGACAGCTACGACAAGCTGCTGAGCAACGGCGACATCACCGACTCCCTGGTGAACACGGTCCTGATCACGGTCCCGGCGACCGTGCTGGTCGTGGTCATCGGCTCGCTCGCCGGGTACGCCTTCGCGTGGATGGAGTTCCCGGGCCGGGACTGGTGGTTCCTGGGGGTGGTCGGCCTGCTGGTCGTCCCCGTGCAGGTGGCGCTCATCCCGATCGCCGAACTCTTCGGCACGCTGGGGCTGTTCGGCTCGATGCTCGGCGTGATCCTGTTCCACGTCGGCTTCGGTCTGCCCTTCGCGGTGTTCCTGCTGCGGAACTTCTTCGCGGAGATCCCGCGCGAGCTGCTGGAGGCGGCCCGGCTGGACGGCGCCGGTGAACTGCGGCTGTTCGCCCGCGTGGTGATGCCGCTCGGCGGGCCGGCGATCGCGAGCCTGGGCATCTTCCAGTTCCTGTGGGTGTGGAACGACATGCTGGTCGCGCTGGTGTTCACCGACTCCGGCAGCCAGCCCGTCACGGTGGCGCTGCAGACGCAGGTGCGGCAGTTCGGGAACAACATCGACGTGCTGGCGCCCGGCGCGTTCATCTCGATGGTGATCCCGCTCGCCGTCTTCTTCGCGTTCCAGCGGCAGTTCGTGTCCGGCGTGATGGCGGGCGCGGTGAAGTAGCGGCAGGGACAACGACGTCGGGGCGGGCCGGGCAACGGTCCGCCCCTTCGCGTTCACGGCGGAATCCCCCGCGTGCACTACGGAACGTAACCCATTCACTCCATCGGCCGTTCCCGGGGCAGAACGCCCGCGCAGACCCGCCGACCCATGGATGTCCCGTGCCCAGGTTCAGTGTCGTCGTCCCCGCGTACCAGGTGCAGGCGTACCTGCACGAGTGCCTGGACGCGGTGCTCCGCCAGTCGTACTCCGATCTGGAACTGATCGCGGTCGACGGCCGTTCGCCGGACGCCTGCGGCGAGATCTTCGACGAGTACGCGGCGCGCGACCCGCGCGTCCAGGCCGTGCACCTGCCGGCCAACCGGGGCCCCGCCCCAGCCCGCAACGCCGCCCCCGCACGCCCTGCGCGCGATCGCCGACCGCCTGAAGGAGACCGGCGAGCCGGACCTCCTCGCCTACGACCACGCGCGCACCGACTGGACCGGGGCGCCCGTCCGGAGCGAGCCCGCCCTCCCCCTCACCGGCCCGCTCCGCCCCGGCCCGCCGGTGCCCGCCTGGACGCGGGCGCACCGGCGCGCGTGCCTCGACCGCGAGGCCCTCACCTTCCCGCCCGGCCGGCACGAGCACACGCCCTTCTCCCTCAGTGCGCCGCTGACCGCCGAGTCGGTCGCGGCCCGTCTTCACGACCGGCCACGGGCGGGGCTCCCGCTCGGCACAGCTGCGGTCCGCCTTTACGCGTTGGTGCCCGTACGACGACGGCCGCGCCGCCGAGCGCGTCGTACGCGGTGTCGTGCTCGGGGAGACCGAGGCGGACCTCCCGCCGGTCGTGCCACCGCAGGAGCGCCGACCCGCGCCGCCGGCCGCGGCATCACGGGCGAACCCCCCGGCAGCCACCATTCCGCAACCTTCCGGTCACTTCCCCGTCACCGAAAGCCACTGACCACCGTTTCACCTACCGGGAGTCCGTATGCCCCGCAACTCGTCGCGGCCCACCCCGACGCGGCCGTCCACCTGGCGGCCGTCCGGGCGGCCCGGCCGCTCGGCGACCGGCCCGCGGCGAGCCGCCCGGCGCGAACTCCACGGCCCGGGGCGCGCGCCTCCCGCCGAGCAAGGATGACGAAAACGGAAAGAGCGACATGCCCCGTTTCAGCATCATCGTTCCCTCGCACGGGGTCGAGGGCCGGCTGGCCCGGGCCCTGGAGTCGGTTCTGGCGCAGTCCTTCGACGACCTCGAGCTGATCACGGTGTGCGACGAGCCGGAGGCTCCCGCGGCGGGCATCACCGCCGGGTACGCCGAGCGGGACCGCCGGGTGACGGCGGCGTACTCACCGCCCACGGCCGGCCTGGGTGCGGCCCGCACGACCGGGCTGCGTGCGGCCCGCGGCGCCTATCTGCTGTTCCTGGACGGGGACGACGTCCTCCTACCGGGGGCGCTGGCGGCACTGGACGCCGGGCTGCGGGAGACCGGGCCGGTGGACGTCCTGCACTTCGCACACGAGCGGGTGCCGGCCCGGGCGGCGGGCCAGCGGCCGGCCGCCCGGCTCGTCGCCCTCCCCCCGGCCCCCGCAGGAACCTTCCATCCCGACGCGGCACCGTGGCTCACGGTCGTGAACCGGCCGGTGTGGAGCGCCGCCTACCGCCGCGGATTCCTGGCGGTCCACCAAATCGCATTTCCTTGCGGCCACTTCACGGACCTCGGATGGGGCGGGGTGGTCACGGTGCGGGCGGAGCGGGTGGCGGTGCTGCCGACGGTGGCCGTACGGCATGTGGTGCGGTCGCCGGGGAGCCTGCTCGACGTTCCGGGTGAGCACCAGTTCGACCTGCTGGACCAGGTCGAACCGGTGCTGTTCCAGGCCGGCGCCGAGCGGGTGTCGGCGGCGCGGCTGCGGGCGCTGTTCGACCAGCTGTTCGCCGTGGTGGTGGGGGTGGCGGCCGATGCGCGGCGTCTGCCCCCGCACCGGCGGCGCGTCTTCTTCCGGCGGGCGGGTGCGCTGTACCGGCACTACCGGCCCGCCGGGCACCGGCCGCCGGGGGTGCGGCCGTGGCTGCTGGGGGCCGGCGCCTACACGGCGTTCCGCGCGCTGCCGCCGTGCGGCCGGCTACTCGACGACGAGGTCGACCTGGATGTTGCCGCGGGTGGCGTTGGAGTAGGGGCAGACCTGGTGGGCCTGCTCGACGAGCTGGCGGCCGGTCGCCTCGTCCACGGTGTCGGGCAGCTCGACGCGGAGCGTGACGGCCAGCCCGAAGCCCTCGCCCTGCTTGCCGATGCCGACCTCGGCGGTGACGGCCGCCTCGCTCAGGTCGACCTTGGCGTGCCGGCCGACCAGGCCCAGGGCGCTGGCGAAGCAGGCGGAGTACCCGGCGGCGAAGAGCTGCTCGGGGTTGGTGCCCTGTCCGTTGCCGCCCATCTCCACCGGCGGGGCCAGCTGGAGGTCGAGCCTGCCGTCGGAGGAGACGGCACGGCCCTCGCGGCCGTGGGTGGAGGTGGCGACAGCGGTGTAGAGCGCGTCCATGACGAAACCCATTCCTCTCACGTGGTGTACCGGCGGCCCGTTCGGCCGACCCGACCCCAGAAGTAAAGCACGCAATTCAATTGCGCACAACTAAGTGGCGGGGCAAGAGCTACCCTGGAGGCATGACCACCACGCCCACGGCAGACTGGCTGCGGCTCAACGAGCAGATCTGCTTCTCCCTGCACTCGGCCGCGCGCGCCTTCGGCGGCGTCTACCGCGTGATCCTCAAAGACCTCGGGCTCACCTACCCGCAGTACCTGGTGATGCTGGTGCTGTGGGAGCACGGGGACCTGCCGGTGAAGAAGCTGGGCGAGCAGCTGCGGCTCGATTCCGGCACCCTGTCGCCGCTGCTCAAGCGGCTGGAGGCGGCCGGACTGGTACGCCGGGAGCGCAGCGCGCGCGACGAACGCTCGGTGGAGGTGCGGCTGACCGAGGAGGGGGTCGCGCTGCGCGAGCAGGCGCTCGAGGTGCCAGTGCGTATCGCCGCGGCGACCGGGTTCGACGTCGAGGAGATCCGCGGGCTGCGCGCCCGCCTCGACGAACTCACGACGGCGCTCGACGCGGCGGCGCGGGCGGAGGCCGCACGGGCTGCGGAGTCGCGATAAGGCCGGGGTTGGCCGCCGGCACCGCCCTCCCGGCGGGGTCCAGCCTGACGCCTGAGGTGGACGGGCTCGCGGGGGCGGCCGGCGTGCCCGGCGCCGTCGTGGGGCCGGCGGGTGTGCCCGGCGCGCCTCTCGTCGACGCGGGACTTAAGGCGATGCCCGGCGCGCTCCCCGCCGTTACCGAGCTTGCGGCGGCATACGGCACGGGGGCACCCGGCCCGCTCCACGTCACCGCCCCGCCCCTCGGGGCACCCGGCCCGCTCCCCGCCGTCGCCACACCCGGCTCGCTCCCCGTGAGCGCCGTGATGCCCGCGACCCCCGCCCTGCGGACGTGGAGCCGCAACGTCGCGCCACCGTGTGCGAGGTGCCGCACGGGCAGGTACGGCGCGAACTGCTCCCGCACGACGGTGAGCTTCACCCGTTCGGCCGAGTTCCGGGGGAACCGGCGCGACCGCCACGCGTTCGGCTCGGCCACCACCCACAGCCGGTCGAGGCCGGAGAGTCGTCGGCGCAGTTCGGCGGCGTCGACCTCCTCCCCGTAGAGCGTCCCGGACTCCGGCGCGGACACGCGCAGCGCCACGTCCCAGACGCCCCGGAACGCCTCGGGGTAGGCCAGTGCGGCTCGCCGCCCGATGGCCGGGACGAACAGCACCGGGTCGCCGGGGCCCAGCTCGCGCGCGGCGACGGCGGAGACGGTGGCGAGGTTGTCGGCGCGCACGGAGGGCGTGCGGTCCTGGCGGTGCAGGGGGAACTGGTGGGCGAACGCGAGCCCCACCGCGACGACGCCGGTGACGGTCGCCAGCGGGGAGCGCCCGACGCCCCGCACCAGCCGGTCGGCGCCGGAGGCGGCCAGCAGCGGGGCTCCGGCGAGGGCGTACAGCACGTACCGGTCGTCGTACATCGGCTGGAACTGCGACACCGCGATCAGCGTGAGGGGCGGCACGGTCATCAGGGGCAGGGCGACGCCCGCGAGGGACGGCCCGGGAGGCGTCCCGGCGAGCGTTCCGCGTCCCCGCGCCGGCCACAGGGCGACGGCGATCAGCACGACGTACGCCCAGAAGACCTCCCCCTCCCACCCGGTGAACGATCGCAGCAGCCGCTCCACGGTGCCCAGGCGCGGCACCGGCAGCCATGCCACCTGCCCGGCCTGCGTCCGCGAGACGACGGCCAGCGGCACCAGCGCCAGCACCGCGCCCCCGGCCGCGCGCCCCCACCGGCCCCACACGGCACCCGGCACGCGCGCGTGCGCGAGCGTCAGCGCGTGGGCCACCAGCACCAGCACCGCCAGTTCGTGCAGCAGGCAGGCGACGGCGACGACGGTCCCGTACGGCCACCAGGCGGCCCCCGCGACCGCCCGCACCAGCAGCAGCGTCGCCCCGGCCGCGCAGGCGGCGACGAGCGCGTACGAGCGCCCTTCCTGCGCGAAGTGGCCCGCCATGGGGGTCACCGCGTACAGCAGCCCTGCCCAGAGGCCGACGCGCGGCCGGGCGAGCCGTGTGCCGAGGGCCCCGACCAGACCGGCGGTGGCGGCGGCCGCGCACACCGACGGCAGGCGCAGGACGACCTCGTCGGCGCGCAGGGCGAGGACGGGGTGCATGAGCAGGTAGTACAGACCGTGCACGGCGTCCACGCTGTGCAGCAGCCGCCAGATCTCCGGCAGCGAGCGCCGGGCGACCTGGAAGGTGACGGCCTCGTCGCGCCACATCCCGCCCCGGTCGAGCCCCCACAGCCCGACGACGAGCATCACGGACGCGGGCGCCGCGACGGCCACGACGCCGACCCGGCTGATTCCTTTCGCTTCCCTCTCCCCGCGCACCACGGAGCCAGTTTGTACTATTTACTGACGAGTCTTGAGGATTGACGGCGTATCAACCCGGACACACCCCTCCCGCGGCTTACGATCCGCCGGTGATGAGACGTAGCCCTCTCGCCTTCGCCGCGGCCTGGCTCGTCACCCGCGCCCTGATGCTGTGGCTGCTGGCGCACGACTCGCTGCCCCCGCTGGGCCACGGGGCGGTGGCGCGCGAGGTGTGGGTCACGTACCACCGCTGGTACGAGGTGCTCGCCCGGCTCCTCCTCGGCGGCGGTGTACGGCACGCCGGACGTCGACCTGGTCACGGAGGCAACGCCGTGCGTGCCGATGAGCCCCTACGGCGAGACCAAGCTGGCCGGCGAGTGGCTGGTCCGGGCGACGGGCCGGGCCACCGGGCTGGCCACGGCGTCCCTGCGCTACTTCAACGTGGCGGGCGCGGCGAGCCCGGAGCTGGCGGACCTGGGCGTGTTCAACCTCGTCCCCATGGTCTTCGATGGGCGGGCGCTGCGGGCGGTGGAGCTGGGGGAACTGGGTCGGCGGCTGAGTGTTGAGGGCTTCGCCGGGGCGTCGGTGCGCTCGGCGCGTCCGGGGCTGTGACGCCTACAGCGCCTTGAGGGCCGCCGCCGTGGACCTGGCCAGGGTCGCCAGGTAGCCCTTGGGCAGCTTCGGGCTGCGGATCACCACCGAGCGCCAGTAGAGCGGGCCCGAGATGAGGTCGAGGGCCAGGTCGGGGTCGTAGCCCGAGCCCACCTCGCCGCGCTGTTCCGCCGCGGCCACGATCTTGCTGGCGACGCCCTCCTGCCCCTCGCGCAGCGCCTTCTGGAGGGCGTCGGCGATCTCCGGATTGCGGGCCGCCTCCGCCTGGAGGTCGGGGATGATCTGCGAGGCCACGGGATGACGCAGCGCGCGGGACGTCACCTCGTACAGCAGCCGCAGGTCCGTCTCCAGGGACCCGGTGTCCGGCGCGGGCAGGCCCTGCACCGCGATCGCCGACACGACGTCCAGCACCAGGTGCAGCTTGGAACG
Organism: Streptomyces chromofuscus; assembly: GCF_015160875.1. Taxonomy (NCBI): domain Bacteria; kingdom Bacillati; phylum Actinomycetota; class Actinomycetes; order Kitasatosporales; family Streptomycetaceae; genus Streptomyces; species Streptomyces chromofuscus. The sequence continues at coordinate 3,224,172 of NZ_CP063374.1, forward strand.
CCAGCGCCGGTACACCGCGGTCTTGCCGACCCCGGCCCGGCGGGCGATGCCCTCGATGGACATCCGGGCGTAGCCGACGGCCGCCAACTCCTCGAAGACGGCCGCCCGGATGGCGTCGGTCACGTCCGCCCGGAGCACGGCCGCCCCGGCGGGAGTCCGGCGGCGCGGTCGCGGCTGGGGCCCGTCGGCGTTCGTCGTCATGCGGACCAGCATAGGGCGTTACGACGAAACGGTTGCGTTCCGACGTCCGTAAGGCCTACGCTCGCGTTGCGACGATACGGTCCCGTCGCGACGTAAGAAAACGTGAAGAGACGCGTAGGAAAACGCCGGACGACGCGCCCGCACGGGCCGCACGGACGCACCCCCCACCCCCGACCGAAAGCAGCGGATGTGAGCCAGGTCCTCGACACACCGCCCCCGACGACGGCGCGCACCACGGCCCCGGCCGACGACGACCTCACGGCCCTCGCCGCCCGCCACGGCCTCACCGTCAGCGGCGCCCGCCCCTCCCTGCCCCAGTACGTCCGCCAACTGTGGGCGCGCCGCCACTTCATCGCGGCGTTCTCGACCGCCAAGCTCACCGCCCAGTACAGCCAGGCGAAGCTCGGCCAGGTCTGGCAGGTCATGACCCCCCTGCTGAACGCGGCCGTCTACTACCTGATCTTCGGTGTGCTGCTCCAGACCAAGGACGGCGTGCCGGACTACGTCCCGTTCCTCGTCACGGGCGTGTTCATCTGGACCTTCACGCAGAGCTCGATCCTGGCCGGCACCCGCGCCATCTCCGGCAACCTCGGCCTCGTCCGCGCCCTGCACTTCCCGCGCGCGGCCCTGCCGATCTCCTTCTGCCTCCAGCAACTGCAGCAGCTGCTGTTCTCGATGGCCGCCCTGGTCGTCATCCTGCTCGTCTTCGGCGTCCCGGTCGCCGCGTCCTGGCTGCTGGCGATCCCGGCCCTGGTCCTGCAGTTCACGTTCAACGCAGGCGTGTCCATGGTCATGGCCCGGGTGGGCGCCAAGACGCCGGACATCGCCCAGCTGATGCCGTTCGTGCTGCGCACCTGGATGTACGTCTCCGGCGTGATGTGGAGCATCGACCACCTGCTCAGCCGGCACAACGACCTGCCGGGCTGGGTCGGCCCCGTGCTCCAGGCCAACCCCGCCGCCGTCTACATCGACCTGATGCGCTTCGCGCTGATCGACAGCTTCCGCGCGAGCCAGCTGCCCGACCACGTCTGGATGCTCGCCACGGGCTGGTCCCTGCTCGCCGGCGTCGGCGGCTTCATCTACTTCTGGAAGGCTGAGGAGACGTACGGCCGTGGCTGAGAACCCCAACGGGACCGCTCCCGACCCGATCCCCACCGTCATCGCCGACCACGTCGACATCGTCTACCGGGTCAACGGCACCGGCGCCGGCCGCGGCTCCGCCACCGCCGCCCTCAACCGCATCCTGCGCCGGGGGCAGGCCGAGAAGGCGGCCGGCGTCCGCACCGTGCACGCCGTCCGGGACGTGTCCTTCGCGGCGTACAGGGGCGAGGCCATCGGCCTGATCGGCACCAACGGCTCCGGCAAGTCGACCCTGCTCAAGGCCGTCGCCGGTCTGCTCCCCGTGGAGAACGGCCGGATCTACACCGGCGGCCAGCCCTCCCTCCTCGGCGTGAACGCCGCCCTGATGAGCGACCTCACCGGGGAACGCAACGTCCACCTCGGCGGCCTCGCCATGGGCATGAGCCGGGAGCAGGTCAGGGAGCGCTACCAGGAGATCGTCGACTTCTCCGGCATCAACGAGAAGGGCGACTTCATCACCCTGCCGATGCGGACGTACTCCTCCGGCATGGCCGCCCGGCTGCGGTTCTCCATCGCCGCCGCCAAGGACCACGACGTCCTGCTCATCGACGAGGCCCTCGCCACCGGCGACCGCTCCTTCCAGAAGCGTTCCGAGGCCCGCATCCGCGAGCTGCGCAAGCAGGCCGGCACGGTGTTCCTCGTCAGCCACAACAACAAGTCCATCCGCGACACCTGCGACCGGGTGCTGTGGCTGGAACGCGGTGAGCTGCGCATGGACGGGCCCACGGAGGAGGTCATGAAGGAGTACGAGGCCTTCACCGGGGACAACAAGCCCAAGCCGAAGCCACGGGCGACGGCCCCCAAGGTGCCCCAGCCGTCCTGACCGCCGTACGCGCCCGAGGGCGCCCCGGGCCTCACGGCTCGGGGCGCCCTCGGTGTCCTGCCGGGACCGGACCTACGCCGTCGTAGTGGGTCGGGAACCGTCGCGTCGCACCGCGGCCTACGAGTGCGTCCGCAGCAGCGTCCGCATCGTCCGCATCGCCACCGACAGGTTCGCCAGGTCGAACGCGTCGGAGCTCTGGATCTCCTCCAGCGTCGTCCGCGCCCGGCCCAGGATCGCCGCGTTCTTCTGCTCCCACACCTTGAACCGCTGCTCGGGCGTCGCCGAGCCGTTGCCCACCGCCAGGACGTCCGACGTGACGGCCGCGTGGGCGGCGTACAGGTCCTCGCGGATGGCGGCGCGGGCCATGGACTGCCAGCGGTCAGCGCGGGGCAGGTCGCTGATCCGGTCCATGAGCTTGGTGATCGTCAGCCGGTCGGCGAGGTCGTAGTACACCTCGGCGACGTCCATCGGCTCCTTGCCCATGTGGTCGGCCACCGAGACGATGTCCAGCGTCGGGAAGGCGGAGGAGAATCCGGCCACCGGGGTGGCGAGCTCGTCCGGCACGCCGGCGCCGGTCAGCTCGTCGTAGATCTTCTGCCACCACTCCAGGTCCGCGCCGCGCAGCAGCTTGGGCAGCTGCGACCAGACCTGCTCGACGCGCTCGGCGAAGAAGTCGACCGTCTCGGCGAGCTGGAGCGGCTGCGGTCGGTTGTTGAGCAGCCAGCGCGTGCCCCGCTCGACGAGCCGGCGCGAGTGCAGCCGGATACGGGTCTGGACGGCGGCCTCGACCTTGTTGTCGAGGGCCTCCACGCCGTCCCACACCGCCGCTGAGCGGAAGATCGCACGGGCCGCGGTCTGCGCCCGGACGATCTCCTCCAGCGACGCACCGGTCTCCTCGCGCAGCCGGTGCAGGTACGTCGTGCCACCGGTGTTGACCGTGTCGTTGACCAGCACGGTCGTGGTGATCTCGCGCCGCAGCGGGTGGCTGTCGATGTGCTCGGAGAACTGCTCCCGCAGCGCCGTCGGGAAGTACGCGTGGAGCAGCCCGCGCAGATACGGGTCGTCCGGCAGCGAGGTGGCCAGCAGCTCCTCGGCGACCGTGATCTTCGTGTACGCCAGCAGGACGGCCGTCTCCGGGCCGGTCAGGCCCTGGCCCTGGGCGAGCCGTTCGCGGATCTGGCGGTCGGTCGGCAGGAACTCCAGCGCCCGGTCGAGGTGGCCCTCGCGCACCAGGTGGCGCAGGAACCGGTGCTGGGCGTGGAGCATGTCCTTGGACTGGGCGAGGGCGTTGGCGATCGCCGTGTTCTGCGCGTAGTTGTTGCGCAGCACCAGACCGCCGACCTCGTCGGTCATCTCGGCGAGCAGCCTGTTGCGCTGCTTGACCGTCATGTCGCCGTCCGTGACCAGGCCGTTCAGCAGGATCTTGATGTTCACCTCGTGGTCGGAGGTGTCCACGCCCGCGCTGTTGTCGATGGCGTCGGTGTTGATCCGGCCGCCGTGCAGGGCGAACTCGATCCGGCCGAGCTGCGTCAGGCCCAGGTTGCCGCCCTCGCCGACGACCTTGACGCGCAGGTCCTTGCCGTCGACGCGGATGGCGTCGTTGGCCTTGTCGCCGACGTCCGCGTGGGACTCGGTGGAGGCCTTGACGTACGTGCCGATGCCGCCGTTCCACAGCAGGTCGACCGGCGCCTTGAGGATCGCCCGCATCAGATCGGCCGGGGTCAGCTTGGTGACCTTGTCCTCGATGCCGAGGGCGGCGCGGATGTGCGCGTTGACCGGGATCGCCTTGGCGGTACGGGGGAAGACGCCGCCGCCCGCCGACAGCAGGTCGGTGTTGTAGTCCTCCCAGGACGAGCGGGGCAGCTCGAACACGCGGCGCCGCTCGGCGTACGAGCTCGCCGCGTCCGGGTCGGGGTCGATGAAGATGTGCCGGTGGTCGAAGGCGGCGACCAGGCGGATGTGCTCGCTGAGCAGCATGCCGTTGCCGAACACGTCACCCGACATGTCACCGATGCCGACGACCGTGAAGTCCTCGGTCTGGGTGTCGACGCCCAGCTCCCGGAAGTGCCGCTTGACGGACTCCCAGGCGCCGCGCGCGGTGATGCCCATGCCCTTGTGGTCGTAGCCGGCGCTGCCGCCGGAGGCGAAGGCGTCGCCGAGCCAGAAGTCGTACTGCTGGGCGACCTCGTTGGCGATGTCCGAGAAGGTGGCCGTGCCCTTGTCGGCGGCGACCACGAGGTACGTGTCGTCCTCGTCGTGCCGGACGACGTCGGCGGGCGGGACGACCTCGCCGGCCACCATGTTGTCGGTGATGTCGAGCAGCGCCGAGATGAACGTCTTGTAGCTGGCGATGCCCTCCGCCATCCACGCGTCCCGGTCCACGGACGGGTCCGGCAGCTGCTTGGCGACGAAGCCGCCCTTGGCGCCGACCGGCACGATGACGGTGTTCTTCACCATCTGCGCCTTGACCAGGCCGAGGATCTCGGTACGGAAGTCCTCGCGCCGGTCCGACCAGCGCAGTCCGCCGCGCGCGACCTTGCCGAAGCGCAGGTGCACGCCCTCGACGCGCGGCGAGTACACCCAGATCTCGTACGCCGGCCGCGGGGCCGGCAGGTCCGGGATGGCCTGCGGGTCGAACTTCATGGACACGTACTCGTGCGGCACGCCGCCCCGCGCCCGCTGGAAGAAGTTGGTGCGCAGGGTCGCCTTGATCACGGTGAGGAAGGACCGCAGGATCCGGTCCTCGTCGAGGCTGGCGACCTGGTCCAGGGCGGCGTCCAGCTCCTCCAGCAGGGCGTCCACGATCTCGTGGCCGGCGCGCTGGCGCTCCGGCGACATCCGTGCCTCGAACAGGGAGACGAGCAGCCGGGTGGTGTGGACGTTGTTGCGGAGGGTGTCCTCCATGTAGTCCTGGCTGAAGGTCGACCCCGCCTGGCGCAGGTACTTCGCGTACGCCCGCAGCACCATCGCCTGCCGCCAGGTCAGCCCGGCGCTCAGCACGAGGGCGTTGAAGCCGTCGTTCTCCGCCTTGCCGGTCCAGCTGGCGGCGAAGGCCTCCTGGAACCGCTCACGGGCGTCGTCGCCGAGGTAGTCGGTGCCGTTCTGCCCCTTGGGCATGCGCAGGCCGAAGTCGTAGATCCAGGCGACGCTGCGGTCGGCGCAGCGCAGTTCGTACGGCCGCTCGTCCATGACCTCGACGCCGAGCCGGTTCAGCACCGGCAGCACGCGGGACAGGGAGACGGAGTCGCCCTTGCGGTAGATCTTGAAGCGGCGCTCGTCCGGGCCGGCGCCCACGGGCTCGTACAGGCTGAGCGCGAAGTTGTTCTCCTCGTCGAGCCGTTCGAGATGACCCAGGTCGGCGACCGCCGCGCGCGGGGTGTGGTCGGCCTTGTAGCCCTCGGGGAAGGCGTTGTGGTAGCTGCGCAGCATCTCGGCGGCGCGCTCCTCGCCGACCTCGGCGTTGAGCGCCTCGGCGAACCCGTCCAGCCAGGAGCGGGCGGCCTCGACCAGGCGGGCCTCGATGCGCTCCTTGTCGGCGTCGGACAGCTGCGGCAGCTCGGTGCCCTGCGGGACGCGGACCACGAAGTGCAGCCGGGAAAGGATCGACTCGGTGTTCCAGGCGGTGAAGTCGACGCTGGTGCCGCCGAGCTCCTCCTTCAGGATGTCGATGATCCTGAGCCGGACGCCGGTGGTGTAGCGGTCGCGGGGCAGGTAGACGAGGGCCGAGTAGTAGCGGCCGTACTCGTCCTGGCGCAGGTAGAGCCGCAGCCGACGCCGCTCCTGCAGGTACAGCACGGACGTGACGATGGCCTGGAGCTCGTGGACCGGCGTCTGGAACAGCTCGTCGCGCGGGTACGTCTCCAGGATCTGCAGCAGGTCGCGCCCGTCGTGGCTGTTGGGCGAGAACCCGGCGCGGCTCAGCACCTCGTCGACCTTGCGGCGGATGACGGGCACCCGGCGGACGGACTCGGTGTACGCGGCGGAGGAGAACAAGCCCAGGAAGCGCCGCTCCCCCACGACGTTGCCCTGCTCGTCGAACTTCTTGACGCCGATGTAGTCCAGGTACGACGGCCGGTGCACGGTCGCGCGGCTGTTCGCCTTGGTCAGCACGAGCAGCTTGTGCTCCCGTGCCTTCGCGCGGGCGTCCGCGGGCAGCCGCTCGAAGGACGGGCTGACCGGGTGGCTCTCGCCGGCCTCGTGGTGCGGGTCCGCGCGCAGTATCCCGAGCCCGGTGCCGGGGACCGCGGCGAGGGAGTCGTCCCCGCGCAGCTCGTACTCGCGGTAGCCGAGGAACGTGAAGTGGTCGGCGGCCAGCCAGCGCAGCAGCTCGCGGGCCTCCTCGATCTCCTGCTCCGGCAGGTCACCGGCGACGGGCTCCCCGGGCAGCCCCTCGGCCATCCGCAGCGCCGCGTCCCGCATCTTGCCCCAGTCCTCGACGGCCTCGCGGACGTCGGACAGGACGCGCAGCAGATCGGCGGTGATCTGCTTCAGGTCCGACCGGTCGGTCTCGCGGTCGATCTCGACGTGGATCCAGGACTCGACGTGCGCGTCGTGCGGAAGGTCGCCGGTGGGCGGGGTGGTGAGCACCTCGAGGAGCTTGCCGGTCACGTCACGGCGCACCACCATCTGCGGGTGGATGACGACGTGGATGCCGCGGCCCTGCCGGGTCAGCTCGTTGGTGGCGGAGTCGACCAGGAACGGCATGTCGTCGGTGACGACCTCGACGACGGAGTGGCTGCACGTCCAGCCGTTCTCCTCGACCGTCGGGGTGTGCACCCGGACGTTCGCCGTGCCCTGGGGGCGGTTCTCGGCCAGTCGGTAGTGGGAGTAGGCGGCTCCGAAGACGTCGACCGGGTCGCGGTCGGTCAGGTCCTCCGGGGCGGTGTGCAGGTAGTAGCGCTGGAGGAACGCGAGCACGGCGTCCCGGTCGGGCGTGCCGTGTTCCGTCGTCCCAGTCGGTAGGTGCCCCCCGACCGGGCTGTTCTCAGCTACCCGGGCGGCCCGATCGAGCAGCTCGGCCTTGGCTTCGTCCAGCTTGGTCTGCATTGTCCTCTGGCTCCTGTCGCGCGCCGTTGCGTGACGTAGAAGGAAGTACGGTCTCCGGCCTTCCGACGCGACGTCGTGACGCGGGGTGTCCGGTCTGCTCCGACGCTATGCCGCAAGGTGAGATGAGCGGGGTGATATCAGCCATTTCCCACGCGCTCGGGGCATGTGACGCTGCTCTCGACGGCGTCCGCTCCCAGGGTGTGCGCGAAACCACGGAGCCCTCGTAAGCTCCGGCCCGCCCGCGAAGACCAGCGACTGCCGCCCGGACACGGATGTCTTCCATGCTCTCCGGGCGCGGAGCGAGGACGTGGAGGCCCCCGCGAACTATCGCGCTGATCACGCCACAAGGCTATCGCTCCTCACCGGGGGCCCGTCATGAGCCGTATGTGTACAAAACCGGGGGTGGAACTTTGACAGTCTGCACAGGGGCGGGGAAGCGAGCGGCGTCGTATCCGGGCGGGCGGCGGGCCGATACCGCTGCTACCGGGTCTGATGGGACCGGCGAGAGCGCTGGGGCCGATGGGACTTCCTCTGCGTTGCCGGTCCGGCCGCTCCCTCCAGGGCCCGACGCGACGCCGCCGGCCGGTCACCCGACCCTACGCCGCGGTCGCCCGCACCCTCCACCGGCGCCGCTCGCCCGAAAACCGGCGCGTCCCCTAGGCAAGCCCGCACCCCCGAGGCACGTTGGCAGTGGAAAGCGACGCACCCGCAAAAGCCACTCAAAGGGGAGCAACCGCCATGACCGCCAAGATCCTCATCCTCACGGGCGACGCGGCAGAGTCCCTCGAGGTCCTCTACCCCTACCAGCGACTGCGCGAAGAGGGCTACGAGGTTCACATCGCCGCCCCCACCCGCAAGAAGCTCCAGTTCGTCGTCCACGACTTCGAACCCGGCTTCGACACCTACACCGAGAAGCCCGGCTACACCTGGCCCGCCGATCTCGCCTTCTCGGAGGTGGACCCCGGCCAGTACGTCGCCGTGGTCATCCCGGGCGGCCGTGCCCCGGAGTACCTCCGCAACGATCCCGAACTGCGCAAGATCCTCAAGTCCTTCTTCGACTCCGACAAGCCCGTGGCCCAGATCTGCCACGGCCCCCTCCTCACCGCCGCGGTCGACAGCCTCCGCGGACGCCGTGTCACCGCGTACCCCGCGCTGGAACTCGACATGCAGGCGGCCGGCGCCACCTTCCAGGACACCGAGGCGGTCGTCGACGGCACCCTTGTCTCCTCCCGCGCCTGGCCGGATCACCCGGCCTGGATGCGCGAGTTCCTCACGGTGCTGCGCGCCAAGGCCCCGGTGACCTGACCCCGGCCCCTGCCCCCACCACCGAGGCGACGCGGCGTCGAACGGGACGCCGCGCCGCCTTGGGACACGTCCGACGGGAGCGCCGGGACAGGCCGGTGGACGCAGGACACGCCCGGCAGGAGCGCCGGGACAGGCCGGTGGACGCAGGACACGCCCGGCAGGAGCGCCGGGACAGGCCGGTGGACGCAGGAAACGTCCGGCAGAAGCGCCGGGACAGGCCGGTGGACGCAGGAAACGTCCGGCAGAAGCGCCGGGACAGGCCGGTGGACGCAGGAAACGTCCGGCAGAAGCGCCGGGACAGGCCGGTGGACGCAGGACACGCCCGGCAGGAGCGCCGGGACAGGCCGGTGGACGCAGGAAACGTCCGGCAGGAGCGCCGCCGCTCCCTTTCCCGGCGGAAGCGCCGAACCATGTCCGGCGCGACGACCAGCGGAAGTCCCGCGGAAACGCCGGGACACGCCCCGGGTCGAGTCGCGGCGGGGACACGCCCAGCGCGTCCCAGTCCTCTCCGCGACGGCAGCCCGCACCGCTCAGGCGGCCATCTCCTCCGCCAGGGCGACCGCCTCCACGAGCGAGTCCACCACCGGCGCCCCGGCCCCCTCCAGACTGGCCCGCCCGTGCGACCCCCCGGTGTAGAGCACGGCCTTCGCCCCCACGTGCCGAGCCGCCAGCGCGTCGTCCGCGGCGTCCCCGATCACCACCGTGCGCGTCGGGTCCACCCCGGCCAGCGCCGCCAGATGCCGCACCATGTGCTCGGCCTTGCTGCCCCCGGACGGCCCGGTCCGCCCGTCGACCCGGAGGAAGTGCGGCTCGATCCCGAACCCCCGCACCAGCGGCACGAGTTCCTCATGCACGTACATGCTCAGGATCGACTGACTGCGCCCGCCGGCGACCCATTCCGTGAGTAGCCGCTCCGCTCCCTCGGTCAGCCCGCACCGCACCCGGTGCTCGGCGTAGTACCGGTGGAAGGTCTCGTCCATCACCAGCCACTCCGCCTCGGTCGGCAGCCGGCCCATCAGCCGCTCGTAGAACTTCGGCACCGGCACGCAGTACAGCGCCCGGTACTGCGCCATCGTGATCGGTTCCAGCCCCAGCTCGGCGAACGCCGCGTTCGTCGCCCCGATGATCGCGTCATTGTCGTGGAACAGCGTGCCGTTCCAGTCCCACACAATGTGCGCTGCTCCCTGCATCCCCATGCCCGAAAACGTTACCCGCCCCCACCGACAATCGAGAGACGCGCCGGTCAGCGCGGTCCGACGGGCCGGTGACGGGGCGCGACGCCGCGCGCCGTCAGTCGCCCCCCGGCCCCACCAGGTTCGGGATCTCCTGCGTCGCGTACCACAGCAGCTCGTGGTCCTCGGCGCCGTCCACGACGAACCGCGCGTCGTCGTCCCCGCCGTCCGCCGCCTCCATCGCCCCGGCCGCCGCGGCCACGTCCGCCTCCGCGTCCGCCGAGTCGACGTGCACCGACGCCACCTTGGCCAGCCGCACGGCACCCGCGACCCGCACCTCACCCAGCGCCGCCGGGTCGAGCCCTCGCCCGGGGTCGGCGCTCGCCTCCCCGTCGGGCACGTCAACGGCGACCACGACGCGGCGCCGCGGCGCTCCCGGGTCCGCCGCGAGCAGCCGCAGCGAGGCCAGCGCCGCCCGGCTCAGCGCCGCGTACTCCAGCTCCTCGATGTCGTCGGAGAGGTACCACTCGCGCAGCGCGGGCGTGACGGCGTACGCGACGAGCGGTCCGGCTCCCACCTCGCCCGCCTTGTACGCCTCGGCGAGACCGGGGAGGGTCAGGGGGACGTAGACGCGCATGGCTGGCCGCTTTCGTGGTCGGAGGGCTCCGCAAGCCCGCGTAAAGGGCCTTCAGGATACGTGCGGGGTCCCCTTTCGAGTCCCTCCCCGCACCCCGTCGAGCGTCCACCCCGCGCCGTGGATTCACCCGGCGCACCCCCGTGTTCTCGGGCTTCCAGCCCCGCCCGTCACCCGGATAAGTGAAGATTCCGGACCCCCTCGACCCCGGCCCCCTCGGCTTGCCGCCCCAGGAGCCAGCCCCGTACAAGATCCCCAACAGCAAGTTACTGCCCGGTACGAACGCCTGGCCGGGCTCAGTGAAACGGGATTCCCCATGAACAAGGTCATGACCAGGACCGCCCAGCGCCACCCCGCGTCCCGTCCCCCCTCCCGCCGCGACACGCGCCGCCCCGGCGGCAGCCCACCACGGGCCCAGGGCACGGGCCCCGCCCGATCGGCGTCCGCCGTCACGCGCACGGGCCCCGCCCGATCGGCGTCCGCCGTCACGCGCCCCCTTGCCGTCCCCCAGCCGCGCCCCACGGACCTCTTCGCCGACCGCCTGCTCCTCGTCCTCAGCGGACGGCGCCCCGTCCACGCCATGCTCGGCTACACCGCCGGACCCGCCTACGACGACCTGGCCCGCCTCGCCGAGCACGGCCCCCTGCGTGCCCGCGGCCCCCGGCCCGTCATCCGCGACATCGGCTACTGCGAACCCCGCCCTGGCGCCATCGAGGCCTTCGCCCGCATCGGCACCGGCGACCGCCTGCGCGCCATGGCCTTCCGCCTGGAACTGGGCCGGGACAACCGCTGGCGCTGCACAGCGGTGGAACTCGGCGGCACCCGGGCCGCCGACGACGACTAGCTAGGTCCTGACGTTCGGAACATGGGAAGAGGAGCCCGCGTCTTCGGCTCATCCGAAGGACAGGCCGGCCGTAGCCCGCATGCCGAAGGGCCGGGCACCCCAGGTGCTCCGGCCCTTCGCCTGATCAGGACGCTACGACGCTTCGAACGCTACGACCGCTTCGACCGCTTCGACATTCCTGGACGGTGTCACTTCTTGCGGCGGCGTCCGCCCTTGGCCTGCTTGCGGCGCTCCGCGCGCGTGAGGCCGTCGGCCGACGAGCGCACGGGCTCGCCGTCCTCGCTGAAGTCGCCCTCGATGGTGCCGCCCTCACCGTCCACGGTCGGCGCGGTGAAGTGCAGGTTCCGCCGCTGCGGGGCCTCCAGGCCCTTGGCGCGGATCTCGGGGCGGGGCCCCGCCTGCGCGGGCACCGCGTCCTGCTTCTCCAGGGTCGGCTTGGCCTCCTCGACGGGGACCTCCTCGACCTGCTGCTCGACCTGGACCTCCAGGTTGAACAGGTAGCCGACGGACTCCTCCTTGATGCCGTCCATCATGGCGGTGAACATGTCGAAGCCCTCGCGCTGGTACTCGACCAGCGGGTCCTTCTGCGCCATCGCGCGCAGGCCGATGCCCTCCTGGAGGTAGTCCATCTCGTAGAGGTGCTCGCGCCACTTGCGGTCCAGGACCGACAGCACGACACGGCGCTCCAGCTCACGCATGATCTCGGAGCCGAGCTGCGTCTCACGCGCCTCGTACTGCTGGTGGATGTCGTCCTTGATGGACTCGGCGATGAAGTCGGCGGTGAGCCCGGCACGGTCGCCGGCCGCCTCCTCCAGCTCCTCGATGGTGACCTTCACCGGGTAGAGCTGCTTGAAGGCGCCCCACAGCCGGTCCAGGTCCCACTCCTCGGCGAAGCCCTCGGCGGTCTCCGCGGCCACGTAGGCGTCGATCGTGTCGTCCATGAAGTGCTGGATCTGCTCGTGCAGGTCCTCGCCCTCCAGGACGCGGCGCCGCTCGCCGTAGATGACCTCGCGCTGCCGGTTGAGGACCTCGTCGTACTTCAGGACGTTCTTACGGGTCTCGAAGTTCTGCTGCTCGACCTGCGACTGGGCGGACGCGATCGCGCGCGTGACCATCTTGTTCTCGATCGGCACGTCGTCCGGGACGTTCGCCATCGACATCACGCGCTCGACCATCTGCGCCTTGAACAGCCGCATCAGGTCGTCGCCGAGGGAGAGGTAGAAGCGGGACTCGCCCGGGTCGCCCTGACGGCCGGAACGACCGCGCAGCTGGTTGTCGATACGCCGCGACTCGTGCCGCTCGGTGCCCAGCACGTACAGGCCGCCGAGGTCCTTGACCTCTTCGAACTCGGCCCGCACCGCCTTCTCGGCCCGCTCCAGAGCGGCGGGCAGCGCGGCGGCCCACTCCTCGATGTGCTCCTCGGGGTCGAGACCGCGCTGGCGCAGCTCGGCCTCGGCGAGGTCGTCGGGGTTGCCGCCGAGCTTGATGTCCGTGCCGCGGCCGGCCATGTTGGTCGCCACGGTCACGGCGCCCTTGCGGCCGGCCTGGGCGACGATCTGCGCCTCACGGTCGTGCTGCTTGGCGTTCAGCACCTCGTGCTGGATACCGCGCTTGCTGAGCTGCTGCGAGAGGTACTCGGACTTCTCGACCGAGGTGGTGCCGACCAGGATCGGCTGCCCCTTCTCGTGCTTCTCGGCGATGTCGTCGACGACCGCGTCGAACTTGGCGACCTCGGTGCGGTAGATCAGGTCCGACTGGTCCTTGCGGATCATCGGCCTGTTGGTCGGGATCGGGACCACGCCGAGCTTGTAGATCTGGTGGAACTCGGCGGCCTCGGTCATCGCCGTACCGGTCATGCCGGAGAGCTTGTTGTAGAGGCGGAAGAAGTTCTGCAGGGTGATCGTGGCGAGCGTCTGGTTCTCGTCCTTGATCGGCACCCCTTCCTTCGCCTCGATCGCCTGGTGCATGCCCTCGTTGTAGCGGCGGCCGGCGAGGATACGTCCGGTGTGCTCGTCGACGATCATGACTTCGCCGTCGATGACGACGTAGTCCTTGTCCTTCTTGAAGAGCTCCTTCGCCTTGATGGCGTTGTTCAGGTAGCCCACCAGCGGCGTGTTCACCGACTCGTAGAGGTTGTCGATGCCCAGCCAGTCCTCGACCTTGCTGACACCGGACTCGTGGATGGCGACCGTGCGCTTCTTCTCGTCGACGTCGTAGTCGCCGGTCTCCTCGATGCCCTTGAGCGGCTGGCCGGGCTCACCGCGCTTGAGGCGCGTGACGAGCTTGGCGAAGTCGCCGTACCACTTGGTGGCCTGGTCGGCCGGGCCGGAGATGATCAGCGGCGTACGGGCCTCGTCGACGAGGATGGAGTCGACCTCGTCGACGATGGCGAAGTTGTGGCCGCGCTGGACGAGCTCGTCCTTCGACCACGCCATGTTGTCGCGCAGGTAGTCGAAGCCGAACTCGTTGTTCGTGCCGTACGTGATGTCGCACGCGTACTGCTCGCGGCGCTGGGCCGGCGTCATGTTGGCCAGGATGCAGCCGACGGACAGGCCCAGGAACTTGTGGACGCGGCCCATCATCTCGGAGTCGCGTTCGGCCAGGTAGTCGTTGACCGTGATCAGGTGGACGCCGTCGCCGGACAGCGCGTTCAGATACGCGGGGAGCGTGCCGACCAGCGTCTTGCCCTCACCGGTCTTCATCTCGGCGACGTAGCCGAGGTGCAGGGCGGTGCCGCCCATGATCTGCACGTCGTAGTGCCGCTGGCCGAGGACGCGCTTGGCGGCCTCGCGCACCGTGGCGAACGCCTCGGGCAGCAGGTCGTCCAGGCTCTCACCGTCGGCGTAGCGCTGCTTGTACTCATCGGTGAGGGCCCGGAGCTCGGCGTCGGAGAGGTCGACGAAGTCCTCTTCGATGGAGTTGACCTGGTCCGCGATGCGGTGCAGCTTGCGCAGGATCTTGCCTTCGCCTGCACGCATGATCTTCGAGAGGACGGACACGGGGGTTGGTCTCCTTGCCGGTCGGGCCTGGGACGGTCGGTTTCCTTCTGACGTACTGAGCAACGGCCATCGTATGCGAGGACCCGGCCGCGCCGGGAGGCCTGCCGGACCATCACGGTCCGCCGTCGTGCTTCGGGGTCGGATCTTCCGTCGAACTGCCTTCGAGAATCGCCGTCGAATCTGTCTTCACACGGGACAACGGACCAGGGCCCCGGATGGTGCCGCGTCACGCCGACGATTTGCGCGAATCGTGATGGCGCGCTCACGCACGGCCAAAGCGATGGCGGCGCACCCGCCCGCACGAGCAGAATCGGGCGATGGAGCCCGACACGATTCCCACCCCTCGCCTCCGGCTGCGCACCGTGGGCCCGGACGACACCGACGCCGTGTACGCCGCGTGCCAGGACACGGACATCCAGCGCTGGACGACGATCCCCTCGCCCTATCTCCGCGAGCACGCCCGGTCCTTCACCGAGCACGACGTCCCCCGGGGCTGGGCCGACGGCTCGATGTTCACCTTCGGCCTCTTCCTCCCCGACGGGGAACTGGCCGGCATGCTCGGCGTCACCATGCGCTCCCTGGGGGTGGGCGAGATCGGTTTCTGGACGGCCAGGCGGCACCGGGGGAACGGCTACATGACCGAGGCCACCCGCGCCGCCTCCCGCTGGGCCTTCGTCCAGCAGAGCGTGGACCGCCTGGAGTGGCGCGCCGAGGTGGGCAACACCGCCTCCCGCGCGGTGGCCGAGAACGCCGGCTTCACCATGGAGGGCACCCTGAGGGCGGCCCTCAACAACAACGGCGTACGCCGCGACTGCTGGGTGGGCTCCCTGCTGCCCTCGGACCTGGGGCTGCCGTCGGCGGCGCCGTACCTGCCGGCCCGGGCGCCGGCCACGTAGGCCGGTCTCGGGCGGCCCCTTCACAAAACCCCAGCTCGTCCCGCACTGTCAGTCCCACCCCCTATC
This sequence comes from Streptomyces chromofuscus, assembly GCF_015160875.1. Taxonomy (NCBI): domain Bacteria; kingdom Bacillati; phylum Actinomycetota; class Actinomycetes; order Kitasatosporales; family Streptomycetaceae; genus Streptomyces; species Streptomyces chromofuscus. Next base: position 3,239,298 of record NZ_CP063374.1, read on the forward strand.
GTTCGACGGCATGACGATCCCGCGCCCCGTGGAACTCTCCGCAGCCGAAGCCCGACGCATCGCCCTTCGCGCCCAGGGCTTCCTCGGCGCGCCCGACCGCAGGGCAGGCGTGCGCGGGACACTCCGCCACCTGGGTGCGATCCAGCTCGACACCATCTCCGTCCTCGCCCGCTCCCACGAGCTCGTCCCGTACGCCCGCCTGGGCGCGGTCGGCCGCAGGACCGTCGAGGACGCGTACTGGAAGCCGACGGCCGCGGGAGCGCCTGCGGCACGGCCTCACGCGTTCGAGTACTGGTCGCACGCCGCGTGCATCCTCCCCATCGAGGAGTGGCCCCACTTCGCGTTCCGCCGTCGCGCCTACCGCAACCGCCCCCACTGGAACCACGAGCTCCCGGACGGCGTGTACGACCAGGTCATCAAGCAGCTGCGCGCCGAGGGCCCCCTCACGGCCACGGAGCTGGGCGGGGCCAAGCGGACCAGCGAGTGGTGGGACTGGTCCGGCACGAAGGTCGCCGTGGAACGCGCCCTGATGTACGGCGAGGTGGTGTGCGTGGAGCGCCGCGGCTGGAAGCGCGTCTACGACCTCGCCGAACGCGCGGTCCCCGAGGACCTGCTGCACGACGAACTCGACGACACCGAGTGCCTTCGCCGCCTGGTCCGTCTGGCGGGCCAGTCGCTCGGCGTCGGCACGCGCGCGGACCTCGCCGACTACCACCGCCTCAGGGCTGAGCAGGTCGACGCGGTGATCGCCGACTCGGGCCTGGTCCCGGTCACCGTCGAGGGCTGGGGCAAGCCGGCCTGGGCGGACCCGACGGCCCTGCGGACGCCGCCGCGCGGCCGCCACCGCACCACCCTGCTGTCCCCGTTCGACTCCCTGATCTGGGAGCGCGCCCGCACCGAGCGCGTCTTCGGCTTCACCCACCGCCTGGAGGCCTACGTCCCCAAGCCCAAGCGGGTCCACGGCTACTTCGCGATGCCCGTGCTCTCGGGTGGCCGCCTGGTGGGCCGTGTGGACCCGGCCCGCGAGGGCCGCACCCTGGTGGCCAAGCAGGTCACGCTGGACGGCCCGAAGGCGGTGGCGGCGGTGGCCCAGGCCCTGACCGAGGCGGCGAGCTGGGTGGACTGCACGCACGTCCGTGTGGAACGAGTGGACGCCCCGGATCTGCGCGAGCCGCTCATCGGGGAACTCGCCCGACTCGTCGGCTGACCCGAGTGCTGGGGCGGGAAGAGGACGGCCGCAGTCAGCGGATCTCGAGGATCTTCTCGCGCATCGCGTACACCACCGCCTCCATCCTGGAGTGCAGCTGCAGCTTCTCCAGGATGTTGCGCACGTGGTTCTTCACGGTGTTCTCCGAGATGAACAACTCCTTGGCGATGTCCCGGTTGTTCATCCCCGTGGCGACCAGCTTGAGCACTTCCAGCTCGCGGTCGGTCAGCCGGGGCGCGGGCACCAGCCGCCGCTCGTCGGTCCGCTGGATCATCGACTTGAACTCGGTCAGCAGCTTCGACGCCATGGACGGACTGATCTGCGACTGCCCGTCGGCCACCGCGCGGATCGCCGTGGCCACCTCGTCCGTGGAGATCTCCTTCAGGAGGTATCCGGTGGCCCCCGCCTTGATGGCGTCGTAGAGGTCGGCTTCCTCGTCGCTGATCGTCAGCATGATGATCTTGGCGCTGGGGGCCACCTCCTTGATGGAGGTGCACGCCTCGATCCCGCCCCGCTTCGGCATCCGTACGTCCATCAGGACGATGTCCGGCAGCAGGTCGGCGGCCTTCTCCACGGCCTCGGCCCCGTCGCCCGCCTCCCCCACGACCTGGATGTCCTCCTCGGCCGCGAGCACGATCTCCAGGCCCCGTCGGAAGAGAGCGTGGTCGTCCACCACCAGGACACGGATGGGCTCCTGGCGCGCGGCACCCCCGTCCGGGCCCGTGCCGCCGACGCCGTCGCCGGCGCCCTCGGCATGCATCGGTCCGAAGCTGTCCGCCATCGTTCCTCCCCCTGAAGGCTGTGGCCCGTGGTCCTGCCATCGCCAACCCAAGGCAACGGCCCACCGGTTGGGCCGTTGCGGCCATGATTTCATGCCCGGACGACACTGCGGTGACGAAGCGACGGGTCATGTGGTCGCACACGGGTGCCCCTGGGAGCGCACGCGCACTCCAGGGGCACCCGGATCAGTTGTCGTCCGGAGTAGGTCAGCCGCCCAGCGGACCCCCCGCATCAGGAGAGGGCGCCTGAGTGACCATCGTGTCCGTCCTGAGGTGGATCACGCCGTAGTCGTACGCGTGCCGCCGGTAGACGACACTCGGTTCCTTCGTCTCGGAGTCGACGAACAGATAGAAGTCGTGCCCGACCAGCTCCATCTCGTAGAGCGCCTGGTCGAGAGTCATGGGTGCTGCGGCGTGTGTCTTCTCACGAACGACGAGGGGGCCTTCGCCCTGTACTTCCAGCGAGCCGATCTTCTTCTTGGGTACTGCGTCCGGCTCGTCGGCCAGGAAGGTACCGCCATTGCCGTTGAGCGTCGCCGCGCCCGGAACATGGTCGGCGACCTCTGCTGCCGTCAGTCGGCGCACCCCCCGGCGCGTGTGACGCTTGTCGTGCTGCCTGCGCAGCCGGGCATCCAGCTTCTCCGCGGCCAGGTCGAGCGCCGCGTAGGGATCGCTCGCCGCTGCCTCCGCCCGGATCACCGGACCGCGGGAGCGCAGGGTGATCTCCACCCGGTCACAGCGGTCGGCCTGTCGGGGGTTGGGCTCCTTGGACACCTCGACGTCGAGGCTGATCACCTTGCCGTCGAGCTTCTGGATCTTGTCCAGCTTCAGCTTCTCGGCCACGTGCTTGCGGAACCGCTCGGGCACCTCGGTCTTGCGGCCCTTGACGACGATGTCCACGCAGAACTCCGTTCCCGGATCGCTCCGCTTCACTGGCGGAGCATCTCCCTTGTGCACCAGGTCCCGGTCAGCCCCGGAACCTCGGACTTCGGTGACGTCCACCTCCTCCCCCAGAAGCAAGATCTCCACCCGGCCGGCGCGGGTGATTACAGAAAACCCGCGGCACGGCATTCGGATAAGCGAGGTGTGGCCTGCGGCTTTCCCTCACAACCGAACATATCTCGCCCGGACGGACGGCGTCACCCTCTACTGCCGCGTACCTCCGTTCCGGTGAATTCGCCCTGTCACTACCTGCAACGACGCAACCTCGCAGTCAGCTCCGGTTTATTTCGAAAGAATCCGGCGGTGCCGCGATCACCGCAGCACAGATCAGGTCAGGGGCGTGGTTCGCCTTTCCCGGCACGACCCGTTCCGGGCCCGTGCTCTCTTCCATTGATCCAGTCATCCGTTCCCCTCTCCTTTCCCCATTGGCTCCCGCGTACACGGCCGTCACCACATCTCCGCGCGTCCCGGACGCCGCACCGCTGTAACCAGCCGTTCCCTCTGCCGGCACCGCTCGCACGGCCCTCGCCGCCTCGGCCAGTGAGGCGCCCGTGGTCATCAGGTCGTCCACCAGCACCACCGGACCGGCGCGCAGCAGCCCGGCACCGCCGGCGGCCACCGACAGCGCGCCCGCGACGTTCTCCAGCCGCTGCCGGGCGTCGAGTCCCGCCTGGTCGGCGACCGGCCGCCGCTGCCGCAGCACCGCGAGCACCCGAGCGGGCGTCCCCGTACGGCGCAACTCGGCCGCCGCCGCGAGAGCGATCCGCCGGGCCGGATCATGCCCCCGCGCGCGCACCGCCCGGCGCCCCGACGGCACGGGTACGAGCAGCACCGGCCCGTCGAGCACCCCTGACAGACCCGCCCGCACGGCTCCCGCGAGAGCCACGCCGAGCGGCCGGGCGAGCGGCAGCGCACCGCGCTCCTTGTGCGCCAGCAGCACGGCCCGCACCTCGTCCGCGTACGGTGCCGCCGCGTGCACGACCGGCAGCCCGCGCAGCTCCGGCACCGGTCGCACCGGGCGTGGCGCAGCCCCGCACAGGGCCACACGGCAGTCCGGGCAGAGCACCGTGCGCGGCCTGCCGCAGCCCCCGCACTCGGCCGGAAGCACCAGGTCGGTGAGGTCCTGCCACCACCCCCGCATGCCCATCACTGTGCCAACGACCGCGCCGCCCCCGCCACCCCTGTGGACAACCAACCGCCTGTGGACAACTCCCCGCAGGGCCCGCGCGGTGCTGCTCGACGGGCAGAAGCCGAACCGGACATCAGGCCTACCCAGCCCCGCCAAGCAGCCCGATCAGCGGCCCCGCCATGCCCGACCAGCAACCCCGGCCAGCAGCCCCGCCAAACAGCCCGACAAGCAGCCGACAAGCAGAAACGGCCGCCCCGCCAGGCACACTGCCCGACGAAAGCGACCGTCCCGAACGTGCATTCGGGGAACGCTCATTCACCTCGCCGCGACCACTGGAAGCGGTCGACAACCGACAAGCCCTCACCGCACGGCGAACAACCCCTAACCGTCACCCCGGATAAACCGGCGCCGACCCGTCCTTCACCACCGTCTGCCACTGCGCCCCGTCCGGCAGTTGCACGATGCCGTCCACCGAGTACGCCACCAGCGGCATTCGGTCGCTCTCGGAGGAGGCGATCTCCTTCACCCCGGTCAGCGCATCGGGCGCCGGAACCTCCGGCACGGACCCGTCGACCTGGACGTACCGCATCTGCTGCACGCCCCCCTCCTCGCGCCCCACCGCCACGAGCCGGCCGTCACCGGCCCAGGACATCGTGGTGACTTCCTCGAACTGGGGTGCCGCGGACCGCAGTTCGAGCACCGAAACCCCCGGCTGCCGGGTCACCGGGTCCTCACCGCCCCGCTCGATCCGCCCGACCTGCAGGGACTGCTTGCCGTCCTTCTCCACGACCAGCGCGATCCGTACACCGTCTGCCGCGACCCGCACCGACTGGATTCGCCCGTCCAGCCCCGGAACCCGCACCTCCACCGGCGCCTCCTTGCCCTCCGGGAGCATGAGCAGCCGCGGTTGGTCCGGGTTGCGGTCGGCCACCCACAGGTCGCCCCGTGCGTCCCAACTCGGTGTGGTCAGCCGGTCCTTCTCGGTCCGGCCCGCACTGCTCACCACCGGCTCCCCGAGCGAACCGCCCGACGTGAGCGACCCGACGTACAGCGCCTTGCCGTCCAGGGCGACACCGGCCGCGGTGTGCTCGTCGCGGGAGACCGCCGCCGAGCGCAGCGCCCGTGCGCCCTCGCCCAGTTCGCCCGGCACCGGCTCGGCCTTCGCGCTGCGGCTGCCGGCCGGGATCCGTACGAGCCGGTGCTCCCCGTCGACGAAGTACAGGTAGTCGGCGCGCCTGGCCGACCCGTGCGCGGCGACCGTCGCCGCCCCGTCCTCGGTGAGCACGCACAGCTGCGCACCCCCCGCCTGCAACTCGATCTCGTCCACCGCGGGCGAAAGGTTCTGCAGGGTGAACAGCAGTTGGGCGGCCATCTCGTTGCACTTGGCGGGTCCGACCCGGGCGGCCTTGTCGTTCAACGGCACGGTCAGCCGGTTCCGGTCGTCGGGGGTCAACGTGCCGACGCCCTTCTTCAGCGCCGTACCGGTGGGGAAGCTCGACCTGACCACGGGTCCCAGCCAGGTCGTCGGCCCGTTGAGCAGGGAGCGCACCATCTGCGTCATCGGGTCCACGCGCCGGCGCACGTACACCGGGTCGGCGACCGCCGCGGGGTGCGAGGACGCCTCCACCGCGGAGTCCGAGGCGAAATAGTACTTGTTGACGGACATGTAGTTGCGCTGGAAGTCCGACTGGCCCATGACGACGCCCTGCGGCAGCTCGTCGATGCGCCACTGCCCGCTCTTCTTGTTCCGCGCGAGGTGCACCTGCCTGCTGTACGACCCATCGGTCGGCGTGTACGACTGCTGGGCGTCCACCAGGGCGACCTTGGTGCCGGTCAAGGTGAACGAGAAGTCGAGGCCGTCCTGTCGGCTTCCCCCGGAGCCGGCCTGGGTGTCCGGCCCGTCCGCGAGCACCGTGGTGGACAACTCCGGCTGCCAGGTCTTCGCGGCCGCCGACGTCAGGTACTGCTTCGCCGTCGCATAGCGCGGATCGTCGCTGGTCAGCGCCTCCAGAAAGCCCTGGACGATCTCCGACGGCGGTGCGTCCTCGCGCGGCGGCATGGGGAAGACCCGCACCTGGGTCTCCTGGCGCGGGGTCGACTCCACGCCCCGCAGGTCACCGCTGTCGGGCATCGAGGCGCATCCCGTCAGCAGTACGACGCCACACACGCCGTACGCCACCGCGCGCCCCGGCGTGCGCCGGGAGCCCCCCTCGCGGTCAGCGCCCACGAAATGCCTCCCCTTGGTCGTTCGACTCCTCCACCCCGGCGCCCACGGAGCCGGTCGGAGCGGTACTGCGTGCCACCTCCGCGACCGGCTGCTCGCCCTGCCGCCGATGCGCTCCCGCGGGCCGGGGCACCACGCGCGCGCCGTTGCCGGGCAGCGCCGTCGGATCGGCCGTCGGTGCCACGGCGGCCGACCGGGGTGTGATCGGGTCCCGCACCGGCCCTTGGCCGCTGCCCGTGGACTGGGCCGGCACGGTCGCGGTCTTCTCGCCGCCACGCGGCAGCCCGGCGTCGTCCAGGCCGCGATTACGTCGCGAGTCCTTGGGTTCCAGCGGTATCGGCGAGCCCCTGAGCGGCTCGTCCGCGGTCCGCGGCAACGTCAGCCGGAACTGGGAGCCGCCGCCCGGCTCACCCCAGGCCTGCAGCCAGCCGCCGTGCAGCCGCGCGTCCTCCAGGGCGATGGACAGACCGAGGCCCGTACCGCCCGTCGTCCGCGCGCGTGCCGGGTCGGCCCGCCAGAAGCGGTTGAAGACGCGGGTCGCCTCCCCGGGCTTGAGCCCGACGCCGTAGTCGCGCACGGCGACCGCGACCGCCCCGCCCGCCGCGGCGAGCTTGACGACGACGTCCTTGCCCTCGCCGTGCTCCACGGCGTTGACGACGAGGTTGCGCAGCACCCGCTCGACCCGCCGGGCATCCGCCTCGGCGACGACGGGCTGCTGGTCGCCCACGATCCGTATCTGCGTGCCCTTGCGCTCGGCGAGCGGCTCGGCCCCGCCGACCACGCGCCGCACGACCTCCCTGAGGTCGATCGGCTCCGCCTCCAGGGCCGCCGCGCCCGCGTCGAAGCGGCTGATCTCCAGCAGGTCCGACAGCAGCGACTCGAACCGGTCCAGCTGGTCGGCGAGCAGTTCCGCCGACCGCGCGGTCACCGGGTCGAAGTCCACCCGCGCCTCGTGGATCACGTCGGCGGCCATCCGCACCGTCGTCAGCGGCGTGCGCAGCTCGTGCGACACGTCCGACACGAACCGCCGCTGCATCCGCGACAGGTCCTCCAGCTGCTGGATCTTCAGCTGCAGGTTCTGCGCCATCTTGTTGAAGGCCTCGCCGAGCCGCGCGATGTCGTCCTCGCCGGTGACCTTCATCCGCTCCTGCAGCCGCCCCGCGGACAGCCGCTCGGCGATCCCGGCCGCCATCCGCACCGGCGTGACGACCTGCCGCACCACGAGCCAGGCGATGGCCCCGAGGAGTACGACGACGAAGAGGCCGGCCGTCGCCAGGGTCCCCTTGACCAGGCTCAGCGACTTCTCCTCCTGCGTGAGCGGGAAGAGGTAGTACAGCTGGTACGGGTCACCGTTGGGATCGTTGATCTGCTTGCCGATGACCAGTGCGGGCTGGGTGCCCTTGTCGCCGCTGTAGATGATGCGGGTGTAGCTCTGCGCCGCCGTCGTGCTGTCGTTGACCCGCGCGCGCAGGTCCTCCGGCACGCTCTTGTTGGGGTCGACGCCACCCGAGGCGCGCGGGCCGCGCCCGCCGCCGCTGTTGTCGCCCGCGGGAAGGGTCACCACGTCGAAGGCGCCCTGACCACCGCTGGAGAGCGAGGAGACCAGGTCGCTCATCCACTGGATGACGTTCTGCGAGGACTGCCCGTCGACCGTGGACGGGTCCTCCCCGGTACCGCTCGCCGCCTCGTCGGCCCGCTGCTTGGCCACCGCGAAACCGCCAGTGGCCTGGCTCTGCGATGCCTTCACCTTGGCGTCCAGCAGGCCGTTGCGCACCTGTCCGATGACCACGAAGCCGAGCAGCAGGACGACACCCAGCGACATCAGCAGGGTCGTGACCACGACCTTGAGCTGAATGTTGCGCCGCCACAGCCGCATGACGGGCAGCAGCGGACGTCGCACCCAGCGCGCGAACAGCCTCAGGACCGGGCTGCCCTGGACTCCGCCCTGGAGCAGCCCGCTCTCGAGGAATCGTCCCCAGCGGGAGCCCGCCGCCTTCCGGCCGACAGGCCGCCCCGCGCGGGTCCCGGAACCGCCGGGCGCCGAAGCGGCACTGTCCTTGGACACGTCAGCTCGGCCCGGCCTTGTAACCGACACCGCGCACGGTCACCACGATCTCCGGCCGCTCCGGGTCCTTCTCGACCTTGGAGCGCAGCCGCTGCACATGGACGTTGACCAGGCGGGTGTCCGCCGCGTGCCGGTAGCCCCACACCTGCTCCAGGAGCACCTCGCGGGTGAACACCTGCCACGGCTTGCGGGCCAGCGCGACCAGCAGGTCGAACTCCAGCGGCGTCAGCGCGATCGACTGCCCGTCCCGCTTCACCGAGTGCCCCGCCACGTCGATGACCAGGTCACCGATGGCGAGTTGCTCGGGCGCGGGCTCCTCGGACCGGCGCAGGCGCGCCCGGATCCTGGCCACGAGCTCCTTGGGCTTGAACGGCTTGACGATGTAGTCGTCGGCTCCGGACTCGAGCCCCACGACGACGTCGACGGTGTCGCTCTTCGCGGTGAGCATCACGATCGGCACCCCGGACTCCGCCCGGATCAGCCGGCACACCTCGATGCCGTCCCGTCCGGGCAGCATCAGATCGAGCAGCACCAGGTCCGGCTTGGCCTCCCGGAACGCGGCCAGCGCCTTGTCGCCGTCGGCTACGAAAGACGGCTCAAAACCTTCACCACGCAGCACAATGCCGAGCATCTCGGCCAGTGCGGTGTCGTCGTCGACGACAAGGACTCGTCCCTTCATAAACGACATCATCCCATTCTCATAACGGTGAAGGTGCCACAGGTGAGCAGGGTCACCGGCCAGTGACGATAGTCGTACGGGGTCACTACTGTCTGCCCTCGGTCAGATGTCACGGCCCCTCTCCCCACGGAGCACCGCAGGTCGAGGGGCCCGGAGCCCGCGCGTCGGTCGGGCCGACATTGCCTCTCAGCCGATCGCCACTCCCCGCGACCTGTCGCACATCTCGGCCAGCGCCTCGGCGGTCACCGGCGAGACCGCACCCTCCTCGGTGACGATCGCCGTGATCAGCTCCGGCGGCGTCACGTCGAACGCCGGGTTGTACGCCTGCGTGCCCAGCGGCGCCACCGGCACTCCGCTCCCGGCACCCGTCACCGGCACGTTGGGCGCCGCGACCTCTGTCACCTCGTATCCGGGTCGCTGCTCGACCTCGATGGACTCCCCGTCCGGGGTGTCCCCGTCCACCGTCGTCACAGGCGCAACCACGATGAACGGCACATGGTGGTACCGCGCCAGCACGGCGAGGGGGTAGCTCCCCACCTTGTTCGCCACCGAGCCGTCGGCCGCGATCCGGTCGGCCCCGACCAGCACGGCGTCCACCTCTCCCGCCGCGAACAGCGAACCCGCCGCGTTGTCCGTGAGCAGGGTGTACGCCATACCGCTGCGCGCCGCCTCGTACGCGGTGAGCCGGGCCCCCTGCAACAGGGGACGCGTCTCGTCCACCCACAGCCGCCGCAGCCGTCCCGCCCGGTGCGCCGCGAGCGCCACGGCGAACGCCGTCCCCTCCCCGCCCGACACCAGCGACCCGGTGTTGCAGTGCGTGAGGATCCGGTGCCCGCCGCCGGGCAGCAGCTCGTCCAGCAGCGCCAGCCCGTGCTCGGCCATCCGGGCACTGGCCTCGGCGTCCTCCCGGTGCAGTTGCCGCGCCGCTGCCAGCGCCGCCTCGGCGGCCTGCTCGCCACCGGCACCGCGGGCGAGCGCTGCGTCGTAGGCGGAGCGGGCCCGGCGCACGCCGACGGACAGGTTCACCGCGGTGGGCCGGGCTCCCGCCAGCGCGGTCGCGGCCTCGTCCACGTCGAAGCCGCGTGCGGCGGCGAGCGCGACGCCGTACGCTCCCGCGATGCCGAGCAGGGGCGCTCCCCGCACGGCGAGCGAACCGATCGCCTCCACCAGGGCGGGGGCGTCCGTACAGACCAGCTCGACCTCCTCGGCCGGCAACCTCGTCTGATCGAGAAGGACCACGACCGGTCCTTCGGGGGGTTCCTCCCAGCGGATCGCCGGAATGCCGGTGGACTTGTCCTCGCCGGATTGCGCGTACTGATCAGCCATGCGGTCAGTCTGCCCGTTCCACGACGGACAATTGAAGGTGTGCAGCGCATACCGCCGCCGGTCCATGGGTGAACCCCCCATGGCACGATGGCTGCCAACCTGCCGCCGCGACAGCGGAAGGGCACCGTGAAGGAGCGACGATGAACGACACTCCGGGCTGGGCCTCGCCCGGATCCGCCCCGTCCAACGGACAGGAGCCCGGCACGTCCGGCCCTGGCGAGCCGGCCGACCGGCCCGGCGCCGCGCAGCCCTCGCACCCCGCGGACCGACCAGGCCCCCAAGCGCCGGACCCCGGCTCGAAGTGGTCCAAGGAACAGCCGCCGCCCGCCCAGTGGTCCGCTCCCTCCGGCCCGCCGAGCCCCGGCCAGGAGCCCCCACCGCCCGGCACCGGCTGGGGCGGTCGGCCCCCCGGCGGATACGGCAACCCGCCGGGACCCGGCGGTGGACACGGCGGTTGGGGCGGCCAGTGGGCCGGTCCCCCGCCCGCGGCCAAGCCGGGCGTGATTCCGCTCCGCCCGCTCGGCGTCGGCGAGATCCTCGACGGCGCCGTCTCCACCATGCGCACCTACTGGCGCACGGTACTCGGCATCGCCCTCGCCGTCGCCGTCGTCACGGAGATCATCGTCATCCTGCTCCAGGGGTTCGTCCTGGACGAGCAGACCAGTGCCGAGGCCCTCGAGGACCCGAACGCCACCCTCGGCGAACTCACCCGCGCCCTGGGCGACGCGCTGCTCAGCTCCAGTGTCATCTTCCTGATCTCCCTGATCGGCACCGTCGCGGCTACCGCGCTGCTGACCACCGTCACCAGCCGCGCCGTCCTCGGCAAGCCGGTCACCACCGGTGAGGCCTGGCGTGATGCACGCCCCCGCGTGCTGAAGCTGTTCGGCCTGATCTTCCTGCTGCTCGTCATCGCCCTCGGGGTGGCCGTCGCGGGCGCCGTGCCCGGCATACTCGTGACCCTGGCGGGCGCGGGCGCCGCCGGCGCCGCGCTCACGGTCCTGGGCAGCATGTGCACCGGCGTGGTCGCCCTGTGGCTGATGGTCCGCTTCTCCCTGGCCTCCCCGGCACTGATGCTGGAGAAGCAGTCCATCGTGAAGGCGATGAGCCGCTCCGCCAAGCTCGTCCGCGGCGCCTGGTGGCGCGTCTTCGGCATCCAGCTGCTCGCCACGATCATCGCCAACATCGTCGCGGCGATCGTCGTCATCCCCTTCACGTTCCTCGCCGCGGCCCTCAGCGGCGACGGTGTCGGCGGATTCCTCGACGGCACCGGCGACTTCGGCTGGACCTTCCTCATCATCAGCGGGATCGGCTCGGTGATCGGCTCCATGATCACGTTCCCGATCACGGCGGGCGTGACCGTGCTCCTCTACATCGACCAGCGCATCCGCCGCGAGGCCCTCGACCTCGAACTGGCCCGCGCCGCCGGTGTCCAGGACTACGGCTCCGGCACCCCCGACCCTTCCCCCGGGAGCTGATGCGGTGAACTCGGCCGGGGGAGTCCTCACAGCGGTGCCCGCACCGCCGCGCGCCGGCGAGGCCGCCGTACGCGCCTGGCTGCGCGCGGGCGACCTGGCCGTACGACCGCCGCACCGCACCGGCGGCACGTCCCTGCTGTCGCTGCCCGGCTCCGACGACGAGCCGCCGCTGACGATCCCCCGCGCCCCCGCGCGAGAGGCGGCCCGCCGCGAGCTGTCCAAGCGCATGTACCACGAGGACGACCCCGGCCTGTTCGAACGCGCCCTCGACGCCTTCTGGGAGTGGCTCGGCAAGCTGCTGCGCCTCGCCTCCGACGCGACCCCCGGCGGCGCGTTCGGCCTCGTCGTCGTCATCGTCGCCGTCCTCGCGGTCCTGGGGGCCCTCTGGTGGCGCCTGGGCACACCGCGCCGCCAACCGGTCTCCTCCGCCACCCTGTTCGACGACCGCCCACGCAGCGCCGCCGAACACCGTGCGGCCGCCGAGGCCCACGCCGCCCAGAGCCACTGGAACCAGGCCCTCCAGGAACGCATGCGCGCGATCGTCCGCTCACTGGAGGAACGCGCCCTGCTCGACGCCCGCCCCGGCCGCACCGCCGACGAGGCGGCCGCCGAAGCGGGCCGGGCCCTGCCCTCCCGGGCGGACCGGTTGCACGCCGCCGCCCGGGACTTCGACGACGTGACGTACGGCGGCCACGCCGCGACCGAGACGTCGTACCGCCGCATGGCAGAACTCGACCGCGACCTGGAGCGCACCAAACCAGAGCTCACCAGCAGCACCCTCAGCGCGGACCACAACACCCGCCAGGGAGCCGCCGGATGACCACCGAGGCCACGCATCCCGCCACCGAGGCCACGCATCCCGGCACCTCGACCGCGCGCACCCCACGCCAGGTGTGGACCCGCACGCGAGGCATCGTGCTCGCCCTCGTCGTCCTGCTGGCCGGAGCCGTCGTCATCGCCCTGGTCCGCTCCGACGCCCAACGCGGCACCCTCGACCCGCGATCCACCGCTCCCCAGGGCAGCCGCGCCGTCGCCGAACTCCTCGCCGAGCGCGGCGTGTCCACGCGCGTGGTCACCACCCTGAACGCGGCACGCGCCGCAGCCACCCCCGACACCACCCTCCTGGTCGCCGTCCCCGACCTGTTGACGGACAGTCAAAAAGCTCTGCTGCGCACCACACTCGCCGCATCCGGCGGGCGCACCGTCCTCATCGCCGCCGGCAGTTCCTCCGTCGAACAGCTCGTCCCCGGTGTCACGGCTGCCCCCGCCACCAGCCTCGAGTCCACCCTCGAGCCCCACTGCGACTTCCCCGCGGCCCGGCGCGCGGGCGCCGCCGACACGGGCGGCCTGCGCTACACCACGACCCACCTCGACGCCAACGAGTGCTACCCCAGCCAGCGCCTGGCCGGCCTGATCCGCGTCCCGCAGCCCTCCGGGGGCGGCGACACCGTCGTCCTCGGCGCGCCCGACATCCTCTACAACGACCGCCTCGGCGAACACGGCAACGCCTCGCTCGCCCTCCAACTCCTCGGCTCCCGCCCTCATCTGGTCTGGTACCTCCCCTCACTGTCCGACGCCACCACCCCGGACGACGAGCGCAGCTTCTTCGGCCTGCTCCCCTCCGGCTGGCTCTGGGGCACCCTGCAGCTCTTCATCGCCGCAGCCCTCGCCGCCCTGTGGAGGGCACGCCGACTCGGCCCCCTCGTGCCCGAAAAACTCCCCGTGGCCATCCGCGCCTCCGAAACCGTCGAAGGCCGCGCCCGCCTCTACCGCAAGGCGAACGCCCGCGACCGCGCCGCCGCGGCTCTGCGCTCCACCACCCGCACCCGCCTCGCCCCCCTCGTAGGCGTCCCCGTCGCCCAGGCACACACGCCCGAAGCTCTGCTCCCCGCCCTGTCCACCCACCTCAACGGCGACGGACAGTTGCTGCACACCCTCCTCTTCGGCCCGCCGCCCAGCGACGACGCAGCCCTCATCGCACTCGCCGACCAACTCGACGCCCTCGAAAGAGAGGTACGCCGTCCATGATGGACCGGACCACTGACAACGCCGGGCAGAACGGGGACCCGGGCAACGCCCGAGCGGCCCTGGAAGCCCTGCGCGCCGAGATCGCCAAGGCCGTGGTCGGCCAGGATCCCGCCGTGACCGGCCTCGTCGTCGCCCTGCTCTGCCGCGGACACGTCCTGCTCGAAGGAGTCCCCGGAGTCGCCAAAACACTGCTCGTCCGCGCCCTGGCCTCCGCACTGGAACTGGACACCAAGCGTGTCCAGTTCACCCCCGACCTGATGCCGAGCGACGTGACCGGCTCCCTCGTCTACGACGCCCGCACCGCCGAGTTCTCCTTCCAGCCCGGCCCGGTCTTCACCAACCTCCTCCTCGCCGACGAGATCAACCGCACGCCTCCGAAGACCCAGTCGTCCCTCCTCGAGGCCATGGAGGAACGCCAGGTCACGGTCGACGGCATTCCCCGCCCTCTGCCCGAGCCGTTCCTGGTCGCCGCGACCCAGAACCCGGTCGAGTACGAGGGCACCTACCCCCTTCCCGAAGCCCAGCTGGACCGTTTCCTCCTCAAACTCACCATCCCCCTGCCCTCCCGCCAGGACGAGATCGACGTCCTCACCCGCCACGCCGAGGGCTTCAATCCGCGCGACCTGCGCGCCGCCGGCGTGCGCCCCGTAGCGGGCACCGCCGTCCTGGACGCCGCCCGCGCGGCCGTCGCCAAGACGACGGTGTCCCCCGAGATCACGGCGTACGTCGTCGACATCTGCCGGGCCACCCGCGAGTCGCCGTCCCTCACCCTGGGCGTGTCCCCCCGAGGCGCCACCGCCCTGCTGGCCACCTCACGCGCGTGGGCATGGCTCACCGGCCGCGACTACGTCACCCCCGACGACGTGAAGGCGCTGGCCCTCCCGACCCTCCGCCACCGCGTCCAGCTCCGCCCCGAGGCCGAGATGGAAGGCGTGACGGCCGACTCCGTCATCACCGCGATCCTCTCCCACGTCCCGGTCCCGCGCTGATGGCCCTCACCGGACGCGCCGCACTCCTTGCGGCCCTGGGCTCTCTCCCCGTCGGCCTGTGGGAACCCAGCTGGACAGGCATTCTGGCCGTGAACGGCCCTCTGGCCCTCGCCTGTGCCTGCGACTACGCCCTCGCCGCCCCAGTACGACGCCTCGGGCTGACCCGCTCCGGCGACACGTCGGCACGCCTGGGCGAAACAGCCGACGTCACCCTCACGCTCACCAACCCTTCCCGCCGCCCACTGCGCGCCCAGCTCCGCGACGCCTGGCCCCCCAGCAGCTGGCAGCCGGGCACCGAGGGAGAAGCCTCCCGCCACCGCCTGACGGTCCCCCCGGGGGAACGCCGCCGCGTCACCACCCGCGTACGCCCCACCCGCCGCGGCGACCACCAGGCTGACCGCGTGACGATCCGCTCCTACGGCCCGCTGGGCCTGTTCGCCCGCCAAGGCACGCACAAGGTTCCCTGGACCGTACGCGTCCTGCCTCCCTTCACCAGCCGCAAACACCTGCCGTCCAAACTGGCCCGCCTCCGCGAACTCGACGGCCGCACCAGCGTCCTCCAACGAGGCGAAGGCACGGAATTCGACAGCCTGCGCGAGTACGTCCCCGGCGACGACACCCGGTCCATCGACTGGCGCGCCACAGCCCGCCAGACCACGGTCGCGGTACGCACCTGGCGCCCCGAACGCGACCGTCACATCCTTCTGGTCCTCGATACCGGCCGGACCTCAGCCGGCCGAGTGGGAGACGCCCCACGCCTGGACGCCTCCATGGACGCCGCGCTGCTCCTGGCCGCCCTCGCCTCCCGCGCCGGCGACCGCGTCGACCTGCTCGCCTACGACCGACGGGTACGCGCCCTGGTCCAGGGCCGCACCGCAGGCGACGTCCTTCCCTCCCTGGTCAACGCCATGGCGACCGTCGAACCGGAACTCGTCGAAACGGACGCCCGAGGCCTCGCCGCCACAGCCCTCCGCACCGCCCCCCGCAACTCCTTGATCGTCCTGCTCAGCACCCTCGACGCGGCCCCAGTGGAAGAAGGCCTGCTGCCGGTCCTCCCTCAGCTCACACAACGCCACACGGTCCTCGTGGCGTCGGTGGCAGACCCCCACATTGCCCGCATGGCAACGTCCAGAGGAAACGCGGAGGCGATCTACGACGCCGCAGCCGCCGCCCAGGCCCAGTCCGAACGCCACCGCACCGCCGAACAACTCCGCCGATACGGCGTCTCGGTGGTGGACGCGACGCCGAACGACTTGGCGCCGGCACTGGCGGATGCCTACCTGGCCCTGAAAACCTCGGGCAGGTTGTGAGCCGACTGGGGTTTCATCCCCCGAAGCCTTGCAATTCCCCGAAAACGCAGAAAACCCCGCATCCGAAGATGCGGGGTTTTCTCAATATTTGTTCGGCGGCGTCCTACTCTCCCACAGGGTCCCCCCTGCAGTACCATCGGCGCTGTAAGGCTTAGCTTCCGGGTTCGGAATGTAACCGGGCGTTTCCCTCACGCTATGACCACCGAAACACTATGAAACACAACCGCACCACCCATCAGGGCGGGGTTGTTCGTGGTTTCAGAACCAACACAGTGGACGCGAGCAACTGAGGACAAGCCCTCGGCCTATTAGTACCGGTCAACTCCACACGTTACCGTGCTTCCATATCCGGCCTATCAACCCAGTCGTCTACTGGGAGCCTTACCCCATCAAGTGGGTGGGAGTCCTCATCTCGAAGCAGGCTTCCCGCTTAGATGCTTTCAGCGGTTATCCCTCCCGAACGTAGCCAACCAGCCATGCCCTTGGCAGAACAACTGGCACACCAGAGGTTCGTCCGTCCCGGTCCTCTCGTACTAGGGACAGCCCTTCTCAAGACTCCTACGCGCACAGCGGATAGGGACCGAACTGTCTCACGACGTTCTAAACCCAGCTCGCGTACCGCTTTAATGGGCGAACAGCCCAACCCTTGGGACCGACTCCAGCCCCAGGATGCGACGAGCCGACATCGAGGTGCCAAACCATCCCGTCGATATGGACTCTTGGGAAGATCAGCCTGTTATCCCCGGGGTACCTTTTATCCGTTGAGCGACGGCGCTTCCACAAGCCACCGCCGGATCACTAGTCCCGACTTTCGTCCCTGCTCGACCCGTCGGTCTCACAGTCAAGCTCCCTTGTGCACTTACACTCAACACCTGATTGCCAACCAGGCTGAGGGAACCTTTGGGCGCCTCCGTTACCCTTTAGGAGGCAACCGCCCCAGTTAAACTACCCATCAGACACTGTCCCTGATCCGGATCACGGACCCAGGTTAGACATCCAGCACGACCAGACTGGTATTTCAACGACGACTCCACAACCACTGGCGTGGCCGCTTCAAAGTCTCCCAGCTATCCTACACAAGCCGAACCGAACACCAATATCAAACTGTAGTAAAGGTCCCGGGGTCTTTCCGTCCTGCTGCGCGAAACGAGCATCTTTACTCGTAGTGCAATTTCACCGGGCCTATGGTTGAGACAGTCGAGAAGTCGTTACGCCATTCGTGCAGGTCGGAACTTACCCGACAAGGAATTTCGCTACCTTAGGATGGTTATAGTTACCACCGCCGTTTACTGGCGCTTAAGTTCTCAGCTTCGCCCCACCAAAATGGAGCTAACCGGTCCCCTTAACGTTCCAGCACCGGGCAGGCGTCAGTCCGTATACATCGCCTTACGGCTTCGCACGGACCTGTGTTTTTAGTAAACAGTCGCTTCTCGCTGGTCTCTGCGGCCACCCCCAGCTCGAGCAGCAAGTACTCTCACCAGGCGTGGCCCCCCTTCTCCCGAAGTTACGGGGCATTTTGCCGAGTTCCTTAACCATAGTTCACCCGAACGCCTCGGTATTCTCTACCTGACCACCTGAGTCGGTTTAGGGTACGGGCCGCCATGAAACTCGCTAGAGGCTTTTCTCGACAGCATAGGATCATCCACTTCACCACAATCGGCTCGGCATCAGGTCTCAGCCACAAGTACGACGGATTTACCTGTCGCAC
Organism: Streptomyces chromofuscus; assembly: GCF_015160875.1. Lineage (NCBI taxonomy): Bacteria > Bacillati > Actinomycetota > Actinomycetes > Kitasatosporales > Streptomycetaceae > Streptomyces > Streptomyces chromofuscus. Next base: position 3,257,159 of record NZ_CP063374.1, read on the forward strand.
GGCCTACACCCTTACCCCGGGACAACCACCGCCCGGGATGGACTACCTTCCTGCGTCACCCCATCACTCACCTACTAACCGCTTGGGCCGGCGGCTCCACCACTTTCCTTTCCCCGAAGGGTCCGGAACGGCTTCACGGCCTTAGCATCACGATGCTCGATGTTTGACGCTTCACAGCGGGTACCGGAATATCAACCGGTTATCCATCGACTACGCCTGTCGGCCTCGCCTTAGGTCCCGACTTACCCTGGGCAGATCAGCTTGACCCAGGAACCCTTAGTCAATCGGCGCAAACGTTTCTCACGTTTGTATCGCTACTCATGCCTGCATTCTCACTCGTCAACCGTCCACAACTCGCTTACACGGCTGCTTCACCCGGCAGACGACGCTCCCCTACCCATCACAGCAGGCGTTGGCCCTCATGCTGCAATGACACGACTTCGGCGGTACGCTTGAGCCCCGCTACATTGTCGGCGCGGAATCACTAGACCAGTGAGCTATTACGCACTCTTTCAAGGGTGGCTGCTTCTAAGCCAACCTCCTGGTTGTCTGTGCGACTCCACATCCTTTCCCACTTAGCGTACGCTTAGGGGCCTTAGTCGATGCTCTGGGCTGTTTCCCTCTCGACCATGGAGCTTATCCCCCACAGTCTCACTGCCGCGCTCTCACTTACCGGCATTCGGAGTTTGGCTAAGGTCAGTAACCCGGTAGGGCCCATCGCCTATCCAGTGCTCTACCTCCGGCAAGAAACACACGACGCTGCACCTAAATGCATTTCGGGGAGAACCAGCTATCACGGAGTTTGATTGGCCTTTCACCCCTAACCACAGGTCATCCCCCAGGTTTTCAACCCTGGTGGGTTCGGTCCTCCACGAAGTCTTACCTCCGCTTCAACCTGCCCATGGCTAGATCACTCCGCTTCGGGTCTTGAGCATGCTACTGAAACGCCCTATTCGGACTCGCTTTCGCTACGGCTACCCCACCCGGGTTAACCTCGCAACACACCGCAAACTCGCAGGCTCATTCTTCAAAAGGCACGCAGTCACGAGATACAGCAAGCTGCATCCGACGCTCCCACGGCTTGTAGGCACACGGTTTCAGGTACTATTTCACTCCCCTCCCGGGGTACTTTTCACCATTCCCTCACGGTACTATCCGCTATCGGTCACCAGGGAATATTTAGGCTTAGCGGGTGGTCCCGCCAGATTCACACGGGATTTCTCGGGCCCCGTGCTACTTGGGTGTCTCTCAAACGAGCCGCTGACGTTTCGACTACGGGGGTCTTACCCTCTACGCCGGACCTTTCGCATGTCCTTCGCCTACATCAACGGTTTCTGACTCGTCCCACGGCCGGCAGACCGTGAAAGAGAGATCCCACAACCCCGCATGCGCAACCCCTGCCGGGTCTCACACACATACGGTTTGGCCTCATCCAGTTTCGCTCGCCACTACTCCCGGAATCACGGTTGTTTTCTCTTCCTGCGGGTACTGAGATGTTTCACTTCCCCGCGTTCCCTCCACACTGCCTATGTGTTCAGCAGTAGGTGACAGCCCATGACGACTGCCGGGTTTCCCCATTCGGAAACCCCCGGATCAAAGCCTGGTTGACGACTCCCCGGGGACTATCGCGGCCTCCCACGTCCTTCATCGGTTCCTGGTGCCAAGGCATCCACCGTGCGCCCTTAAAAACTTGGCCACAGATGCTCGCGTCCACTGTGCAGTTCTCAAACAACGACCAACCACCCATCACCCCGAACCATCGGCTCGAGTTCACTGGGGCCGGCACTGAAGGAACATCATTCCCTCAGACACCCAACAGCGTGCCCGACCAGCTCCCACCCGAAGATCATGCGTTCCACGCTCTGACGAGCAGTACTAACAGCCTCCGGCCCAGAACCCGGCCGAGTAGTCAACGTTCCACCCATGAGCAACCAGCATCAGACGTTCGCTGATGTACTGGCCTCTGACCTCGTCCCGAAGGACTCGGTGAGAAGTGCTCCTTAGAAAGGAGGTGATCCAGCCGCACCTTCCGGTACGGCTACCTTGTTACGACTTCGTCCCAATCGCCAGTCCCACCTTCGACAGCTCCCTCCCACAAGGGGTTGGGCCACCGGCTTCGGGTGTTACCGACTTTCGTGACGTGACGGGCGGTGTGTACAAGGCCCGGGAACGTATTCACCGCAGCAATGCTGATCTGCGATTACTAGCGACTCCGACTTCATGGGGTCGAGTTGCAGACCCCAATCCGAACTGAGACCGGCTTTTTGAGATTCGCTCCACCTCGCGGTATCGCAGCTCATTGTACCGGCCATTGTAGCACGTGTGCAGCCCAAGACATAAGGGGCATGATGACTTGACGTCGTCCCCACCTTCCTCCGAGTTGACCCCGGCGGTCTCCCGTGAGTCCCCAGCACCACAAGGGCCTGCTGGCAACACGGGACAAGGGTTGCGCTCGTTGCGGGACTTAACCCAACATCTCACGACACGAGCTGACGACAGCCATGCACCACCTGTACACCGACCACAAGGGGGCACCCATCTCTGGATGTTTCCGGTGTATGTCAAGCCTTGGTAAGGTTCTTCGCGTTGCGTCGAATTAAGCCACATGCTCCGCCGCTTGTGCGGGCCCCCGTCAATTCCTTTGAGTTTTAGCCTTGCGGCCGTACTCCCCAGGCGGGGCACTTAATGCGTTAGCTGCGGCACGGACAACGTGGAATGTTGCCCACACCTAGTGCCCACCGTTTACGGCGTGGACTACCAGGGTATCTAATCCTGTTCGCTCCCCACGCTTTCGCTCCTCAGCGTCAGTATCGGCCCAGAGATCCGCCTTCGCCACCGGTGTTCCTCCTGATATCTGCGCATTTCACCGCTACACCAGGAATTCCGATCTCCCCTACCGAACTCTAGCCTGCCCGTATCGACTGCAGACCCGGGGTTAAGCCCGGGCTTTCAACCGACGCGACAAGCCGCCTACGAGCTCTTTACGCCCAATAATTCCGGACAACGCTTGCGCCCTACGTATTACCGCGGCTGCTGGCACGTAGTTAGCCGGCGCTTCTTCTGCAGGTACCGTCACTTGCGCTTCTTCCCTGCTGAAAGAGGTTTACAACCCGAAGGCCGTCATCCCTCACGCGGCGTCGCTGCATCAGGCTTGCGCCCATTGTGCAATATTCCCACTGCTGCCTCCGTAGGAGTCTGGGCCGTGTCTCAGTCCCAGTGTGGCCGGTCGCCCTCTCAGGCCGGCTACCCGTCGTCGCCTTGGTGAGCCGTTACCTCACCAACAAGCTGATAGGCCGCGGGCTCATCCTGCACCGCCGGAGCTTTCCAACCCCCACCATGCGGAGGAGGCTCGTATCCGGTATTAGACCCCGTTTCCAGGGCTTGTCCCAGAGTGCAGGGCAGATTGCCCACGTGTTACTCACCCGTTCGCCACTAATCCCCACCGAAGTGGTTCATCGTTCGACTTGCATGTGTTAAGCACGCCGCCAGCGTTCGTCCTGAGCCAGGATCAAACTCTCCGTGAATGTTTACCGGTGATCCGGTGACACACACGGGAGCGGAACCGTCGAGCGGAATAAGCCCGACCGTTCACAGCGTCCTCGCTGTGTTTTCTTCAAAGGAACCACGTCCCGGTCTGATGACCGGAGACGGGGTATCAACATATCTGGCGTTGACTTTTGGCACGCTGTTGAGTTCTCAAGGAACGGACGCTTCCTTTGTACTCACCCGAGATACTCTCTCGGGCTTTCCTCCGGGCGCTTCCCTTCGGTGTTTCCGACTCTATCAGATCTTTTCTCGATCCGATTTCCTCGGTGCTTTCCAGGTTCCCGCTTTCGCGTTTCCCTTTCCGGCGGTTCCGACTTTATCAGAGGTTTTCAGCCGGGCTGACCGACCGACCATCCGATTCGTCGGGGAGCTTCGCCAAAACTGACGTTTCTGGAAGCAGATAGTTTCTCAAGGTGCCGACCGGTTGAGCCCCAGTCCAGGCAACTGTTTGAATCTACCTCCCCACGCGCTCCGTGTCAACGGCTCCTGTGGGGCGAAGAGGAGACTAGCAGTCTTGGAGGCCTGTCCGCACATCAGGCCGCGGTCGGCACGGCGGCGCTGCGCTCGGCCGCGTCCACGTCGCCTGTCTCCCCGGCTCGGGCAGCGCGCCGTCCGAGCACGTAGACGTACATGAGGAACGCGATCTCGGCTACGACACCGATGCCGATGCGGGCCCAGGTCGGCAGGCCCGAAGGGGTGACGAAACCTTCGATCGCGCCGGCGACGAAGAGGACCAGGGCGAGGCCGATCGCCATGCCGACGGCGGCTCGGCCCTCCTCGGCGAGGGCCTGTCTACGCGTGCGTGGTCCTGGGTCGATCACCGTCCAGCCGAGCCGCAGCCCCGTGCCGGCGGCTACGAAGACCGCTGTCAGCTCCAGCAGCCCATGCGGAAGGACAAGGCCGAGGAAGGTGTCGAGTCGTCCTGCTGAGGACATCAGGCCGAAGCCGATGCCCAGGTTGAGCATGTTCTGGAAGAGGATCCAGAGGACGGGGAGACCCAGAAAGACACCGAAGACCAGGCACATCGCGGCGGCCTGGGCGTTGTTCGTCCAGACGCGGGCGGCGAAGGACGCCGCGGGGTGCGTGGAGTAGTAGCTCTCGTACTCACCGCCGGGGCGGGTGAGCTCACGCAGTTCGCTCGGTGCCGCGATGGTGGCCTGCACTTCCGGGTGCGTACCGATCCACCAGCCGAGCAGCGCCGCGACGAGAGTCGACAGAAGCGCGGTGGGAACCCACCAGTGGCGCGACCGGTAGACGGCGGCGGGGAAGCCGTAGGCGAGGAAGCGGGTGACATCGCGCCATGAGGCACGTCGAGTGCCCGTCACCGCACTACGCGCGCGTCCCACCAGTTGGCTGAGGCGACCCGTCAGCTGGGGATCGGGTGCGCTGGACTGGATCAGGGAAAGATGAGTGGCGGTGCGCTGGTAGAGCGCGACGAGTTCGTCGGTCTCGGCGCCGGTGAGTCTGCGCTGGCGCCGGAGCAGGTCCTCCAGGCGGTCCCATTCCGCCCGGTGGGCGGACACGAAGACGTCGAGGTCCATCGGTTTGCCTGCTCCTCGGCTGCTCGTCGGCGGGCCCGTCGTGAGTACCAGCTTGTCGTACTGCGATGCTCGGTTCCCTCAGCTTGGCAGACTGGCCGATCTCGGGGGCAGGCCAGGGGAAGGACGGCGGGCGTGAGTGAGCTGGTGACGGGCGAGGCGGTGGCGCTGGAGTTGCGCCCTGCGAGGCTGCCCAGCAGGGCGCTGGCCGTCCTGCTCGATCTGGTCGTGGCGTTTGCCGCGTACATGATCGTGACGGTAGTCCTGGTGATCTCCACGGCCTCTCTGGACGAAGCCGCTCGGATCGCGGTGTCCATTGCGACGTTCCTGCTGGTTCTGGTGGGTGCGCCGATCGCCGTGGAGACGCTCAGTCATGGGCGGTCGCTGGGGAAGATGGCGTTCGGGCTGCGGGTGGTGCGCGACGACGGCGGGCCGATCCGGTTCCGGCACGCACTGGTGCGGGGTGCCATCGGCGTGATCGAGATCCTGCTGACGCTCGGAGTCATCGCCTGTGTCGCGTCGCTCGTTTCGGAGCGCGGACGCCGGCTCGGAGATGTGTTCGCGGGAACCCTCGTCGTGAGAGAACGGATCCCCACGGCCCACGGTCGCTTTTCTCCCCCGCCACCGCCCTGGCTCGCGGGACGTTTCTCCGCCCTCGATCTGTCGGCGGTCCCGGATGGGCTGTGGCTGGCGATACGGCAGTACCTGACGCGCATGCGTCAGCTCGATCCGCAGGTCGGCGCAGCCATGGCGGAACGGCTGGCCTCCGAACTCGCGGAGCGGACCGGGGCTCCGGTGCCGCAGGGGATACCGCCGGCCGTCTATCTGGCGGCGGTCGTGCAGGAGCGGCAGGCCCGGGAGATACGACGGGCCGCGGCGGGCGGGACGGATACCCGTGGGCCTGGTGGTGAGGGGCAGTACGAGGGTCGTGCCACGCCCGGGCCGTACCCCTACCCCTCCGTTGCCGCTACGCCGCCTGCCGGTGCCGGGCAGGTCCCCGCGGCTGCGCAGGTGGGGCATGAAGCAGCGCCGCGCGAGCGCAGTACCGAAGGGCCGGCGCAGACGCCACCGCCCGGGTCACAGCGAAGCAAGCAGCCTGACGACACGGATCGTCCCTCGACGGGGTTCGTGCCGCCTGCGTAAGCCCGGCGCGTGCGCGGAACCCGGCAGGTCTCCTGCGGAAAGCCGTCGGGTCAGGGGAGAACGGACGGCGGCGAGTCCAGGTCCTCCAGCTCGATGCCGGGGGCTGCGAGGACCACGTCTCCGGCGATGTGCACGAGGTGCTGCTCGCCCGTGTCCATGGCTGTGACCTGGTACTCGTCCACGGTCAGAGGGCCGTTGTCAGTGCCGTGTGCTTCTCTTTTCAGCAGAGCCCAGGACTGGTCCACGGTGCGCGGAGCGAGGACCGGGTCCGTGAAGGCGACGAGGCGTACGCGCGTCGCGGGGCCGGAAGGGGTGAGGCGCAGCAGACGGGTGGTGGCGATGAGGAACGCGGGGGAGGTGCCGGTGAAGGCGTGGGCGCGCGCGTTGCCTTCCGCAGCATCCGTGCCGGTGGGGTCCGTGCGGACCCAGGTGACGCCGTCGAGGGCGGCACCACGCACCTGCCAGCCCGCCGCGTGCAGTTCCAGACGGATGGGGCGGCCGAGTTCGTCGAGGGCGAGGTCGACGGAGCCGCGGTGATCGCCCGAGGGGGTGGTCAGCTGGGAGACGTAGCGCCAGCCGGACGGGCCGGGGGCGCAGTGGAAGTGCTCTTCTGCGAGGGGGGTGTGATCGTGCGGATCGTGGAGCGAATAGCGACCGCGGGGCATGGGGGTCCTGAGGTGTGACGGGTTGGTCCGGTTCGCCGCGACGAGTCGGTGACAGCTGGTACGGCCAAAGGGGCAGGCCCCCGGCACGGGGGTGCGGGGGCCTGCCTCGGAGGACCTGCTGCTGAGCTGCGCGTCAGTGCACGGGCGGCAGCTCAGCGGGCCGGCTGCGGACTCAGTAGCGGTAGTGGTCGGGCTTGTACGGGCCCTCGACCTCGACGCCGATGTACTCGGCCTGCTCGGGGCGGAGCGTGGTCAGCTTCACGCCGAGCGCGTCGAGGTGGAGACGGGCGACCTTCTCGTCGAGGTGCTTGGGCAGCACGTAAACGTCGGTCGGGTACTCGTCGGGCTTGGTGAACAGCTCGATCTGGGCCAGGGTCTGGTCCGCGAAGGAGTTGGACATCACGAACGACGGGTGACCGGTGGCGTTGCCCAGGTTCAGCAGGCGGCCCTCGGAGAGGACGATGATCTTCTTGCCGTCAGGGAAGGCCCAGGTGTGGACCTGCGGCTTGATCTCGTCCTTGACGATGCCGGGGACCTTGGCGAGGCCGGCCATGTCGATCTCGTTGTCGAAGTGGCCGATGTTGCCCACGATCGCCTGGTGCTTCATCTTGGCCATGTCCGAGGCCATGATGATGTCCTTGTTGCCGGTCGTGGTGATGAAGATGTCGGCCGTCTCGACGACCTCGTCGAGGGTCGTGACCTGGTAGCCGTCCATTGCCGCCTGGAGGGCGCAGATCGGGTCGATCTCGGTGACGATCACGCGGGCGCCCTGCCCGCGCAGGGACTCCGCGCAGCCCTTGCCCACGTCGCCGTAGCCGCAGACGACGGCGGTCTTGCCGCCGATCAGGGTGTCGGTGGCGCGGTTGATGCCGTCGACCAGGGAGTGGCGGCAGCCGTACTTGTTGTCGAACTTCGACTTCGTGACGGCGTCGTTGACGTTGATCGCCGGGAACAGGAGGGTGCCCTCGCGGTGCATCTCGTACAGGCGGTGGACGCCGGTCGTGGTCTCCTCGGTCACGCCGCGGATCTCGGACGCCAGCTGGGTCCACTTCTGCGGGGTCTCGCTCACGGTGCGGGTGAGCAGTTCGAGGATGATGCGGTGCTCGTCGGACTCGGCGGTGTCGGGCGAGGGGACCTTGCCGTCCTTCTCGTACTCGACGCCCTTGTGGACGAGGAGGGTGGCGTCACCACCGTCGTCCAGGATCATGTTCGGGCCGCCGGTGGGGGTGTTCGGCCAGGTCAGGGCCTGCTCGGTGCACCACCAGTACTCTTCCAGGGTCTCGCCCTTCCAGGCGAAGACCGGGATGCCCTGGGGGTTGTCGGGCGTGCCGTTCGGGCCGACGGCGATGGCGGCGGCCGCGTGGTCCTGGGTGGAGAAGATGTTGCAGGACGCCCAGCGGACCTGCGCGCCCAGGGCGACCAGGGTCTCGATGAGCACGGCGGTCTGCACGGTCATGTGCAGGGAGCCGGTGATCCGGGCGCCCTTGAGGGGCTGTGCCTCGGCGTACTCCTCGCGGATCGCCATCAGGCCCGGCATCTCGTGCTCGGCGAGGGTGATCTCCTTGCGGCCGAACTCGGCCAGGGAGAGGTCGGCGACCTTGAAGTCCTGTCGGGTGTCGACAGTGGTCATTGCGGGCTGCTCCTCGGGGTTGGGTCGAGGTGGGTACGGCTGATCTGCGCGGCGGCGGACACAAAGGTGCAAGGGTGCCCGAAGAGCACACAGGCATGCCAGCGTGCGCGCAGCGCAGTCCGTCGGAGGCCCTCTCTCCCTCGGCCGGTCCATCAGGGACCGCCCGACCGCCATCAGCAGCGACGTCTGACTCCGTCCCAAGCTACACCGGGCGGCCCAACCGCCCCCAGCCCGCCTACGAACAATTCACGCCGATCGCGACAACCGATCAACCGATCACCGTCGGCAGCGGACCGCCGGACGCCGGCGACAGCACACCGTCGAAGGAGCGATGTGGGTCGACGTAGCTGGTGAACCGGGTCTTCCGCCTCGCGGCCTGGCTTCGGAGAAGGAGACGGGTGTCGCAGATGCGCGGGTGATCGGGGCGTCCCGTCGTGTGTGCGGGGCTCCGGGACCGTGTTCCTGTGTGACGACCGTGTAAGGGGAACGACGTGACGAGTCCGGCCGGTCTTCGCTCAGCGCGATCCCGCCGCCCCGTGCGCCCGATGCGCATGCGGTGCGGCCCGGCAGGGGGCGATTCGGTGTTGTGCGGTCGCTAGCCTCTGTGTCCGCGGATGTTGCGCGTGTGGGGAGGGATCGGCGGGGTGGACGAGATACGTCGCGTCATGGTGGCGGGCTGGCTGGTGGGGGTCCTGGGGGCGGTGCTGGTGATCACCTCTCTGCTGTCCCTGCGGGCGGGCTACAAGCTGGTCACCGTGCAGGGGGAGAGCATGACGCCCACGTACGGCGTCGGTGATCCCGTCGTCGTGGAGCGCGTCGGCGCGGAGGAGGTGCGGCGGGGCGATGTCGTGCTGTACCGGGTTCCGGAGCGCTACCAGGACGCGCACGTCCTGCAGCGGGTCGTCGGCCTGGGCGGCGACCGAGTGGTGTGCTGTGCGGGGGCGGCGGGGACCGACAAAGAGCGGATCGTGCGCAACGGGGCGCCGCTCGTCGAGCCGTACGTCCGGGGCGGCATCGCCGACGGGACGCATCGGCCGTACGACGTGCGGGTGCCGGAGGGGCGGCTGTTCGTGCTCGGTGACTACCGGCTGAACGCACGGGACTCGCGGGCCTTCGTCTCCGATCACGGCGGCACGGTCCCCGGCTCGGCCGTCGTCGGCCGGGTGACGGGCGACTACGTCGTGCCGGTGCTGCTCGCCCTGCTTCTCCTGGTCGGGGTCCTGCTGCTGTTCGGCGCGGCGCTGCTCGTGGCAGGGGCCCGGGACGTGCGACGGCGGCCGTCGACGATGCGGCTGTGGCCGGAGCACTTCTGAAGCGCTGAAGCAGCGAAACACTGCTGAAGCCGTACGGCAGGGCCCCGCCGCTCCGGTGGGAGCGGCGGGGCCCTGTCGTACGGGTCGGTGACCGATGCGGTGCGGAATCAGTGGCCGGTGCCGTGCGGGGTCGGGCCGCCCGGGCTGGCCTCGCGGTCCGGGCCCTTGGCCGCTTCCGCCTCGCTGTAGATGTCCGGCTCCAGGTAGATGACGCGGGCGATCGGGACGGCCTCGCGGACGCGGGCTTCGGCGGCGTCGATGGCGGAGGCGATCTCGGTGGCCGTGCCGTCGTGGCGGACGGCGATCTTGGCGGCGACGAGGAGCTCCTCGGGGCCGAGGTGCAGCGTGCGCATGTGGATGACGCCGGTGACGGTGGTGCCGTCGACGACCGAGGCCTCGATCTTCCTGACGTCCTCCACGCCGGCCGCCTCGCCGAGCAGCAGCGACTTGGTCTCGGCGGCCAGGACGAGCGCGATCAGAATGAGCAGGACGCCGATGCACAGGGTGCCGATGCCGTCCCAGACGCTGTCGCCGGTGATCAGGGCCAGGCCGACGCCGCCGAGGGCGAGGATCAGGCCGACGAGCGCGCCGAGGTCCTCCAGGAGGACGACCGGCAGCTCCGGCGCCTTGGCGTGGCGGACGAACTCCTTCCAGGACTTCCGGCCGCGCAGGGCGTTGGACTCCTTGATGGCCGTCCGGAAGGAGAACGTCTCGGCGATGATCGCGAAGACCAGGACGCCGACCGGCCAGTACCAGTGCTCGATCTCGTGCGGGTGCTTGATCTTCTCGTAGCCCTCGTAGATGGCGAACATACCACCGACCGAGAAGAGGACGATCGAGACGAGGAAGGCGTAGATGTAGCGCTCGCGTCCGTAACCGAAGGGGTGCTCCGGAGTCGCCTCGCGCTGGGCCTTCTTGCCGCCGAGGAGCAGCAGGCCCTGGTTGCCGGAGTCGGCCACCGAGTGCACCGACTCGGCCAGCATCGAGGACGAGCCACTGAAGAGGAACGCCACGAACTTCGCTACCGCGATCGACAGATTGGCGAGCAGTGCCGCCACGATCGCCTTGGTGCCGCCTGACGCGCTCATGTGTTCGCGTTGTCCCTTCGTATGCCGTCCATCAGGGCTTCGCCCGCTCGCGGGCTTTGCCGGTCCTTTGCCGGTGGGCCATTGTTGCAGCCCGGTCCGACACCGGCGCGCCAGGTCGGTACACCCGCTGGATCAGGCCACCACGGTCGCCCTGAAAAGCGTTCCCGTACCGGACACTTCGGCCTTTTCACCGGCCGGTACGAAGACGGACTGCCCCGCCGTCAGCTCGTGCTCGCCCGCCCGCACCGACCCCGCCGTGCACAGCAGGATCTGCGGGGTCGGGCGCGTGAGGTCCCGGGTGGCGCCGCCCTCCGGGAGCACGTACCGGGAGAGCCGGAACTCGTCGATGGGAGTCTCGTAGACCTCCTCGCCGTCCGGGGACGCCGCCGGGCGCAGGACGCCGGGGTCGCTCGCCTCGAAGCGGACGACGCGCAGGAGTTCGGGGACGTCGACGTGCTTGGGGGTCAGGCCGCAGCGCAGGACGTTGTCGGAGTTGGCCATGATCTCGACGCCGAGGCCGTCGAGGTAGGCGTGCGGGATGCCGGCGCCGAGGTAGAGGGCCTCTCCCGGCTGGAGGCGGACGTGGTTGAGCAGCATCGCGGCGATCACGCCGGGGTCGCCCGGGTAGTGGTGGGCGAGGTCGGCGTACGGGGCGTGCGCGCCCCCGAGACGTGCGCAGGCCTCGGCGGACTCGGCGACCGTGCGGGCCATCTTCTCCGGGTCCGCGGTGAGAACGGCGGTGAGGACCTCACGCAGCGCCGCGTCCTCGGGGTCCGCGCGCAGCAGGTCGACGTACGGCTTGAGGGAGTCGACGCCGAGGGCGTCGAGCAGGTCCGCGGCCTCGTGCGGGGCGCGGAAGCCGCACAGACCGTCGAACTCGGTGAGCGCGCAGATCAGTTCCGGCTTGTGGTTGGCGTCCTTGTAGTTGCGGTGCGGGGCGTCCACGGGGACGCCGCGGCGCTCCTCCTCGGCGTAACCCTCCTTGGCCTGCTGCAGGTTGGGGTGCACCTGGAGGGAGAGCGGGGCGCCGGCGGCGAGGATCTTGAGGAGGAAGGGGAGGCGCGGACCGAACTTGGCGACGGCGGCCGAGCCCAGCTCCTGCTCGGGGGCGGCCGCGATGACGTCGACGAGCGTGCCGCGCTCGGTGCGCGAGGGTGCGCCCGGGTGGGCACCCATCCACACCTCCGCCTGGGGTTCGCCGGTCGGCTCGACGCCGAGCAGCTGCGGGATCGCGGTGGTGGAACCCCAGGCGTAGGGGCGGACGGTGTTGTCGAGGCGGTCCATACGGTTCTCTCTGCCGGTTCTGTGTGCGGAGGACGTGCGCACGAAAGACGTCCGGCGCCTCGCGCACGGCGTCGTGCGTACGACGTCGGTCTTCTCCGTGTTCGGGCGCCGTTTCCCTCTCGTACGAAGGTCGGGGCGTGCTGGATCAGATCAGGCCCTCGATGTGAGCGCCAGGTAAACGGCGGCGAAATCCGTGATGGCGATCAGTTCGGAGAGGGTCTCCAGTTCGCCGCCGGCCTCCGGCTCCAGCTCGCTGATCGGCGTGTCGTGGCTGAGGGCCAGGTCACGGGCGGCGGGAGCGGCGGTGAGGCCGCCGATCGGGCGGTCGCGCAGCAGCACCACGCGCGCGTGCAGGGCAGGCGGCTCCTCCACCCGGTCACGGAAGAAGTCGTCGGGGTCGGCGCTGGCCGCGAGCGGGCCGGCGAGCAGGGCGCTGTGCTCGGCGAGCGCCTCGGGGAGTTCGGCGACGACGGCGGGCCGGCCGGACAGTTCGGCGAGCGCGGCGGCGAAACGGCGGCCCGCCGGGCCGGCCGATGAGCCCTCCGTCCAGATCACCGGGAGCGCGTCGGCGAGTTCGGCGGCCAGGGTCTTGGCGGCATTGCTGTACGTCGCGATGGCAGGCCCGCAGCGTTCGGCGATGTGGTCGAGCCGATCGGCGACCTTCTCCAGGGCGTCCGGCGCGGCGGCGAGCAGGCCGATGCGGTCCAGCAGCGCGAGCAGCGGCGTGAGCAGCGCCCACAGCACACCGGGGGCGGACGCGGCGAGGGGTTCGTCCTGCTCGTACGGGGCGGTCGCCATCGGTACGAAGAGGCCGTGGGCGGCGCCGGCGACGGCATCGGCGAGCGGGGTGCCGGCGGGGGCCACGGCGGCCACCGTGCAGCCGCGGCGGTAGGCCTGCTCGGCGAGCAGGGACAGGCCCGGTTCGGTACCGTCCGGGGTGGCGATCAGGAGCAGGTCGACGGAGCCGGCCCAGCCGGGGAGTTCCCAGCGCAGGGCGCCCGCGGCGGGGGCGACGCCGGTGGGGGCGAGGCGGGCGACGGGGCTGCCGGGACCGGCCAATGTGCCGAGCAGGTCGGCGGCGTGGGTCGCGGCGGCACCGGGGCCGGCGATGAGGACGGCGCGCGGGCGACCGTCGGGTTTCAGCTCGCCGACTCCCGCCTCGGTGGCGTGCCGGGCGGCGGTGCGGACGCGGGCACCGGCCTCGGCGGCGCCGCGCAGCAGGCCGCGCTGGTCGGCCTGGGCGAGGCCCTCCGGGGAGTCGAGCAGCGATTCGTCGAGCATGGGCGGCAGCCTCCGAACGCCGGGGGTCGTTTGTGCGGGCGGCGGGTCCGTCTTGCGCCGGCCTGGTGCGCGCGGGCGTCTACGGGCCGTTACGCCGGGCGGCGGGCCTCGTCGACGAGGAGGACGGGGATGCCGTCGCGGACGGGGTACGCCAGGCCGCAGTCCTGGCCGGTGCATACCAGCTCGGTGTCCCGCTCCTCGAGGGGAGCGTGACAGGCCGGGCAGGCGAGGATCTCCAGAAGGCCGGCTTCGAGCGGCATGGGGCGTCCCTTCGGGCGGGTGTGTGTACCCGTGCGGGTACGTGTGGTCGTGCGGATGTGCCTGGTCAGGGTACCGCCGTCGGGGCGGGCTGTGTCGGGATCCGGGTGGCACGGTCGGCACGGCCGGAGGGGGACGGCTGCGGGAGGCCAGGGCGGCGGGCCGAGAGGAGGGGTGACAGGCGCACAGAGCGACTGGGGCAGAGGGGACGGCTCCAGGCGCAGCCGGCGACCCCTGGCGCTCCCCTCGCCCACTCCAGCTCACCTGGGCCGCATGAGTCCCGCAGCGCTCGGCTCAGCCCGCAAGAATCAGCACAGCCCCGGCCCGGCAAGGACCAGCCGGCCCCCGCCCACGACCAGCTCATCCCCGAATGATCGCCAAAGCCTCGTCCCGCACCTTCGCCATGGTCACCTCGTCCCGCGCCTCCGCGTTCAGGCGCAGCAGCGGCTCGGTGTTGGAGGGGCGGACGTTGAACCACCAGTCCTCGGCCGTGATCGTGAGGCCGTCGAGTTCGTCGAGGGTGACGCCCTCGCGGCCCTCGAACGCCGACCTGAGCGCGGCCAGCCGGGCCTGCTGGTCGTCGACGGTGGAGTTGATCTCGCCGGACCCGGCGTACCGGTCGTACTGGTCGACCAAGGAGGACAGCGGGCCCTCCTGGCCGCCGAGCGCCGCCAGGACGTGGAGGGCGGCCAGCATGCCCGTATCGGCGTTCCAGAAGTCGCGGAAGTAGTAGTGCGCGGAGTGCTCGCCGCCGAAGATCGCGCCGGTGCGCGCCATCTCGGCCTTGATGAAGGAGTGGCCGACACGGGTGCGGATCGGCGTGCCGCCGTTCTCCCGCACGACCTCGGGGACCGTCCAGGACGTGATCAGGTTGTGGATGACGACGCCCTCGCCGCCGTGCCTGGCCAGCTCGCGCGCGGCGACCAGCGCGGTGATGGCGGACGGCGAAACGGGGTCGCCGTTCTCGTCGACGACGAAGCAGCGGTCGGCGTCGCCGTCGAAGGCGATGCCGAGGTCGGCGCCCTCGGCGCGCACGCGCTCCTGGAGGTCGACGATGTTGGCCGGGTCCAGCGGGTTCGCCTCGTGGTTGGGGAACGTGCCGTCCAGCTCGAAGTACATCGGCACGAGGTCCAGGGGCAGGCCCGAGAAGACCGTGGGGACCGTGTGGCCGCCCATGCCGTTGCCGGCGTCGACGACGACCTTCAGGGGGCGGATGGAGGTCAGGTCGACGAGGGAGCGCAGGTGGGCCGCGTAGTCCTCCAACGTGTCGCGCTGCGTGATCGTTCCCCGCTGCGCCACCGGCTCGGGGGCGCCCGACTCGCTCCACCGCTCGACGAGTTCGCGGATCTCGGCGAGGCCGGTGTCCTGGCCGACCGGTGCGGCGCCCGCGCGGCACATCTTGATCCCGTTGTACTTGGCCGGGTTGTGCGACGCGGTGAACATGGCGCCGGGCAGGTTCAGCGCGCCCGACGCGTAGTACAGCTGGTCGGTGGAGCAGAGGCCGATCTCGGTGACGTCGACGCCGCGCAGCGCCGCCCCGCGCGCGAAGGCGCGGGACAGGCCGGGGGACGAGGGCCGCATGTCGTGCCCGATCACGATCGCGTCGGCGCCGGTCACCTGGACGAAGGCCGCCCCGAAGAGCTCGGCCAGCGGCTC
Organism: Streptomyces chromofuscus; assembly: GCF_015160875.1. Taxonomy (NCBI): domain Bacteria; kingdom Bacillati; phylum Actinomycetota; class Actinomycetes; order Kitasatosporales; family Streptomycetaceae; genus Streptomyces; species Streptomyces chromofuscus. The sequence goes on from NZ_CP063374.1 coordinate 3,272,561, forward strand.
GTCCCACTGGTCCGGGACGACCCCGCGAACGTCGTACGCCTTCACGATCTGCGACAGATCAGCAGCCACGGCCAACCCTCCTGAAAGTCCTATCGGTGCACCCAAACTACCCGCCCGAGCTGACAACGCACTGTGTGGAAGCAAAGTGGTCGTCCAGACGTAACCCTGAGGTCAGGGCAGCATCCAGCCGAGCACCGGTGAACTCTGGCCGACCACAATCAGACACATCACGAGCAGCAGTCCCAGACTCCAGGGCAGCACCTTGCGCAGCAGATCTCCCTCACGGCCCGCGAGCCCGACGGCAGCGCAGGCGATGGTGAGGTTCTGCGGGGAGATCATCTTGCCGAGGACGCCGCCCGAGCTGTTGGCGGCGGCCAGCAGTTCCGGCGACAGCCCCGACTCGCGCGCGGCGGTCACCTGCAGCGCCCCGAACAGGGCGTTGGCCGAGGTGTCCGAACCGGACACGGCGACGCCGAACCACCCCAGGACCGGCGACAGGAACGCCAGCCCCGCGCCGGCCGCCGCCACGAAGTGGCCGATGGTGCCCGCCTGTCCGGAGAGGTTCATGACGTACGCGAGGGCCAGTACGGAGGTCACCGTCAGGATCGCGAACCGCAGCTCGTACACCGTCGCGAGCCATTCCTTGACCGCCACGCGCGCGTGCACCCCGATCACGAACGCCGTGCACACCCCGGCGAGCAGCACGAGCGTGCCGCCGGTGGAGACGATCGGCCACGTGAACACGTTGCCGCCGACCCGCTCCCCGTCCGGTCCGAGGACGTCCAGCAGGGGCCAGTCGTACGTCTGCGTCGCCCGGGCCAGCCAGTCCTTGACCGCCGGGATCTGCGCCACGGAGAAGACGGCCACGATCAGCGCGTACGGGGCGTACGCCCGCACGACCTCGGCGCGCGGGTCCTCCTCGTCCAGTTCCTCGCTCCGTACGCCGGTCAGCACGGACGCGCGGACGGGTTCCGCGGCGGGCCTGCGGGCCTGCGGTACGGCGACCAGGGCGCCCGCGCCGGCCAAGGCGGCGGCGATGTCGGCGAGTTGCGCGGAGAGGTAGTTGGAGGCGGCGAACTGGGCCACGGCGAAGGCGACTCCGCACACCACGGCCGGCACCCAGGTCTCCCGCAGCCCACGCCGCCCGTCGACGAGCCCGATCAGCACCAGCGGCACCACGAGGGCCAGCAGCGGGGTCTGACGCCCCACCACGGAGGCGACGTCCTCCAGCGGCAGCCCGGTGACCTGCGCGAGTGTCACCACCGGTGTGCCCATGGCGCCGAACGCCACGGGCGCGGTGTTGGCGACCAGCGCGACGATCGCGGCCTTCACCGGTTCGAAGCCGAGGGCGACGAGCATCACCGAGCAGATCGCGACCGGCGCACCGAACCCGGCGAGCGCTTCCAGCAGGGCCCCGAAGCAGAAGGCGACGACGAGCGCCTGGATGCGCGGATCGTCGGACAGCCGCCCGAAGGACCGGCGCAGGATGTCGAAGTGCCGCGTCCGGACGGTCATCCGGTACACCCACAGGGCGTTGACGACGATCCACAGGATGGGGAAGAGCCCGAACACGGCTCCCTGGGCGGCGCTGGAGAGCGTCTGGTCCAGCGGCATGCCGTACGCGAGCCAGGCGACCAGGACGGCCGCGAGCAGACCCGCGAGGCCCGCCAGGTGGGCCTTCATGCGCACGCCGCCGAGCAGGACCAGGACGATCACGAGGGGCAGGGCCGCCACCAGGGCGGACAGGCCGAGTGAGCCGGCGACGGGTTCCAGTTCCTGGACGTACACAAGCGCCTCCCCGGGTTCCGCGATGCGGAAAACGATTTCTCACGGGTAAACGGAATGATCGTGTCCGCGACAAGCCGCAGTCAATGGGCGTGCAGCATGCAACAAAAACGGAAGGAGAGGCGGAGCGGGCGCTCAGTTGTCGGGCGAGCGCAGAACCCGCAGGTGGCCACGGCGCGCGACCTCCATCGGGTCCGCCGCGCGACCACCGCCGCCGGCCTGAGCCGCGCGCTCCTGCGGACGGGCGGCCTCGCGCACCGCGTTGGCGAGCGCTTCCAGGTCGTCACCGCTGGGGCGGGCCGGAGCCGAACCGTCGAGGAGCCGGACGACCTCCCAGCCGCGGGGGGCGGTGAGGCGCTCGGAGTGCTCGGCGCACAGGTCGTAGCAGTGGGGTTCGGCGTAGGTGGCGAGCGGGCCGAGGACCGCGGTCGAGTCGGCGTAGACGTACGTCAGCGTCGCTACGGCGGGACGGCCGCAAGCGGTGCGCGAACAGCGACGTACAGGGCTCACGACGTTGGACGGTACCGCACTCTTGAGCGGGCCGCGACGACTCTCCACCAGGTCACTCCACCGTGTCGTGTGGCGAGAGGCCCCACAGGCCCCTCTCGCCACACCCGGCTGACCTGCGCGGACAGGCCCACCCGGTGTCTCGTACGACTACGAAACCGGTCAACACCGCACATAAACGCCACCAGTTGCCTCACGATCGCCGGTCTCGGAGAGATATGGAATCGAGCCCAACCTTGGCTGGAATGGTCATCCTGTGACATGCCGTGCGGCGGCGGGCGAAGGTCCGGAATGACGCGTGGGCGCCGGGCACGCGCCCGGCGCGAGGACTACGCTTCACCAGTGATGGACAACCGAGTACCGCCCCGTGCCGCAGGCCCCGGGCCCCGCCGCCGTGATCGTCACGGACGGGGCATGCGCGGCCCGATCGCGCCCCCTCAGGTGCCGCTCGCGGCGAGCCGTGCCGAGGCGTTCGCGGATCTGGTGCAGGACTCCGTGGAGCGCCTGGAACGGCGGTGGCCGCAGCTTGCCGACATCGATTTCCTCGTCCTGGAAGTGCCGAGGCTGGACGGCCCCGGGCAGGTGTGGAACGACGAGGCGGTGCCGCTCGGCGGCATCGTTCCGGCCCGTGAGGGGCGTCCCGCGCGGGTGGTCGTCTACCGGCGTCCCGTCGAGATCCGCACCAAGGGCCGCGACGAGCGGGCGGCACTGGTGCACGAGGTCGTCGTCGAGCAGGTCGCCGAGCTGCTCGGACTGACACCGGAGACGGTGGATCCGCGGTACGGGGAGGAGTGAGCCGGCGGCGTGCCGCCTACCTCTGCACCACCGACAGGTCCTGCTCCGCCTCCGGCACGGCCACCGTCCCCCGGTCGTCGGGGAGCGTCTGGATGGTGAAGGCCGGGACGCCGTCCTGCGTCGCCGTGAGGGTCCGGGACGCGTAGACCGCGCCACCCGAGACCGACTCCACCGTCAGCGCGTAGGTGCCCTTCAGGCCGCTCGGCACCGGCACCTCGACGTCCTGCGTCGTGCCCGCCTCGACCGTGTACGTCTTCGACTCCGCCGCGCCCGGCTCGGTACCCGCCGACGCCGTCACCTTGACCTGCGCCGACTCCCCCGGCGCGGCCGCCAGCGACAGGGTCACGCCCTTCGCGGTGTTGCCGACCGCCGTCGCCCGCGCCCCGACGGCCCGGGCGGCGGGGATGAACGCCGTCTCCTGGGAGCCGCCCTTGCCGCGCACCACCTGCACGGCCGCCACCACGGGCACCGCCCGGTCCGTGGGCGTCAGGACCAGCGATCCGGCCTCGCCCCGGGTGACGTCCCCGAGGTCGACCGCGGTCGTCGCGCCCGACTTCACGTGCAGGGTCTCCTGCCCGGCGGGCGTGATCAGCCCGTTCGGGGAGGCGAGCCGCACCTCCAGGTCCGCGTCGGCGTCCCCCGGCGTGAACGCGACCAGCCGCACTGCCGTCGCGTCCTTGGGGATCCCCGGCAGCACCAGGCTCCCCGCGGGATCCGCGGCCGCCGCCAGCCAGTCGCCGCCCGCCTCGTCGTCCAGGGCCTGCACCGCGGCACCGACCCGCCCGCTGCGGACGTTCACATGAACCGTGAGGTCGGCCTCCGCGGCCTCGGTCAGCGTCGACAGCAGCACCGGCTCGCTGGAATTCGGCGCGACGGTGATGCCCTCGCCCACCGTGGACTCCAGCGCGCCGTCCTTGCCGTACAGCTCGATGTCCACCACGGCGGCGGAGTCGTCCGGGTTGGTCAGGTGCACGTAGTCGGTCCGCCCGTCGGCCGTACTGGCGCCCGGGAACCAGAAATCGGTGTCCGGCGCCGAGCAGGCGATCCCCAGCAGCCCCCGCCCGGCACCGGCGCTGACCTCGGTCGTCTCCTGGACGGTCCACCCGGGCGCGAACGTGCCCTCCGCCGTGCCGATCAGCGCGGGCGCGTCGCCGCCCGAGGTCTCTCCGGAGACCGGCGAGCCGGGCTCCCCGGGTTCCAGCACGGGTTTGCCGGCCTCGCCGTCGCCGGCCGGCCGCAACGCGCCCTTGCCCTGGGCGCCCGTGCCCTCGGTGACCGGTGTGAAGGAGGTGTACGTCGTCTCGGCGAGGTCGGAGGTGCTGGGCGCGGGGCAGGCCAGACTCGTGCGCTCCACCGGCAACCGGGCCGCCGCCCTTGCGGTGTCCGTGCCGGTCGCCTCCGGGGCGGACAGCGTGGCGAACCCGGTGAGGGCGGCGAGCGCGCCGACGCCGGCGATCAGGGACAGGGTGGTGCGGTTCACTGCTGACTCCCGTCGGGGCGCTCACTGCCGCTGCCATGCGGGCGCTGCTGCGCCGGGTCGTACGTCGGGTCATAGCCCTGCTGGTACTGGTCGTACGACTGCTCGTACGCCCCCGGCTGCGGCGAGCCCCCGTACGCGTACGGGTCGTACTGCCCGCCCTGGTAGGGGTCCGCCTGGTACTGGTCGTTCTGGTACGGCTGCCCGTACCCGTCCGCCGGGTACTGCCCGCCGGCGCCCTCGTACTGCTCCGCGGCGTACGTGCCGTACTCGGCATCCGCGTAGCCGGTGGTGTCTCCTTGCCAGGCTCCGACGTCCTCGCCCGGGGGGACCCCCATGGCGTACGACTGCTGCTGGGGAACCGGCACCGGCGTCTCCTGCTGCGCCGGAGAGGGGAACTCCTCGTCCCGGGCGGCCTCTTCGGCCTCGGCCTGGGCCCGCAGGCGGCGGGCGCGGCGGCCCTCACCGGCGACGGCCTGCGCGGGGATCGCCTGCTCCTCGGGGAGGTCGTCGTCGACGTCGCGGCGCCGCCCGGGCAGGGCGAGCACGACGAGGACGACGGCCAGGAAGCCCTGCGCCCACAGCCAGGCGGTGTGGCCGACCGGGTCGTCGTAGGTGACGTCCAGCGTGCCGCCCTCGGTGGGGAGTTCGAAGCCCTGGGCCCAGCCGTCGACGGTGGTGCGGGTGAGCGGCCTGCCGTCAAGGGTGGCGGTCCAGCCCTCGGACGCGGTGTCCGCCAGGCGCAGGACCCGGCCGTCCGTTCCGCCGGGGATCTTGGTGTGGATCTCGACGGGTCCGGCGGCGACCGGCTCCGGGTCGCCCGAGCCGGAGGCCGGGACGATCACCGCGCGCGCGACCTGGCGGTCCACGCGCCACAGGGCGCTGCCGTCCTGCTGGCTGAGCCGGCTCAGGCCGGGCGTCGCGTCCAGGACGCGGCTGACCTCACGGGGCGCGCCCTTGTGCACCAGGACGTAGCGCACGGCGAAGTCGCCGAGCTGGTCGGCCTGGTCGGCGCCGGAACCGGCGACGAGGTTGGCGACCACCTTGTCGAGGGCGGCGTTGGAGCCGTCGGCCGCGGCCAGCTCGGCGTCGCCGAGGCGGGCGCCGGAGCCGCGGACCAGGGTGTAGCCGACGTGGGCGGGCGAGTCGCTGTCGAGGACGAGGGTGCGGGCCTGGTCACGCGTGTTGCTCTCCTCGGCGACGAACGCGGGCACCTGCACCGGGTCGCGGCGCTCCACGGGGCTGTCGGCGCCGCGGAGCATCCAGCCGGAGGCGACGAGCAGCGGGCCCGCGGCCGAGGCGAAGACGATCAGCGCGGCGACCGGCTGGCGCCAGCCGAAGCTCTGCTCGGCCACCCGTTCGCGTGCGCCCTCGGCGCCCATCACGGCGGCCGTGAGGAGCGCGATGCCGTAGACGAGGGTGGCGGGACCCGCCCAGGCGGAGCTGTTGGACAGCACCGCGAAGAGCAGGCCCACCAGGGCGACGGCCCAGGCCGTCCAGATGCCCGAGCGGCGCTCGTCGCGCAGCAGGGCGGCCAGCGCGGCCAGCACGATGCCGATCAGCATCAGGCCGCTGACGGTGCCGGGGCCGCCCGGGCTGGCGCCGAGCAGGTCGAGGGCGGAGGCGGCCGAGTCGCCGTACTCCAGACCGGCCTCGCGGAAGAAGCCGAACGGCAGCAGGGACAGCGACCAGGGGGCGAGGACCAGCAGGGGGGTGCCCAGCTGGGTCAGGAAGCGCAGGCCGTAGGCGGTGATGTCGCCGCGGCGTACGGCGAGCAGCGCGACGCCGAGGACCAGCGCGACGGGCCACACGATCGGCGTGAACGCGGTAGTGACGGTCAGCAGCAGGGCGTACGCCCAGGTGGCGCGCCAACTGCCGCGTGCGCCGGTGGGGTTCGTGAGACCGCTCGCCGCGACGGCCGCCCGCGCGAGGAGCGGCAGCAGCACGGCGAGGACGGCGGTGCCGAGCCGGCCGCCGGCAAGGGCGCCGGTGGCGGCGGGCAGGAAGGCGTAGACGACGGCCGCCCAGGCGCGCAGCAGCCGGGACTCGACGAGCGGGCGGGAGCCGAAGTACGCCGTGACCCCGGCCAGGGGCACCGAGCAGACCAGCAGCACCGTGACCGCGAGGCCCGTGGAACCGAGCAGCACGGAGGCCAGCATCGCCACCAGCGCGAGGTACGGCGGTGCGGACGCGTCCCCGCCGGCGCCCACCGGGTGCCAGGAGTCGAGGTAACGCGACCACAGCTCACCGGAGTCGGCGGGAGCGGGCAACAGGGCGCCGCCCGCGAGGGAGCCGCCGCCGAGGAGTTGGCGGCAGGCGACCAGCGAGACGAACAGCAGCACCAGGAAGAGCATCGGGCCGGGGTTGCGGGCGATGCGCTTCAGACGGGCGAACTGCTCGATCTGCAGGAAGTCCGCGTCGTCGCCGCCGGGCCCGGACTCGACCGCGCCGCCGTGCCGTCCGGCGCCGGAGGTGACCTCCGGGTCGGAGCGGCCGACGACGCTGCCCGCCACCTGTTCGACGGTGGCCCGTACGGTCGCGCCGGGCGGTGGGAACAGGGGCCGCAGCTCGCCCTTGTCGACCACCGGCCGGCCACGCCTTCGGCGGCCCGCGACGATCCGCTCGGGCCGCAGCAGCACGCTCAGCAGACCGCGGATCTCGTCGACCGCCTGCCCCGGCACCTTGCCGACCAGGTAGGCGAGGGTGCGCAGCAGCGTGCCGAGGACGAGGCGGAACAGCACCCAGGGCAGCGTGGCCGTACGGGCGTTGACGAGCAGGGTGTAGACGGCGCCGGCCTTGTCGACCTTGTGCGGGGAGGCGGTGGTGCGGCCCGCGCAGTCGACGGTGCGGCGCTCGCGGGAGGCCGCCTCGGCGTGGCGTACCACCGCGTCGGGGGCGACGAGAACCCGGTGGCCGGCGGCGTGGGCGCGCCAGCACAGGTCGACGTCGTCGCGCATCAGCGGCAGGCGCCGGTCGAATCCGCCGAGCTGTTCGAAGACATCTCGCCGGATCAGCATGCCGGCGGTGGACACGGAGAGCACGGGCCGTACGTGGTCGTGTTGGCCCTGGTCCTGTTCGCGGCGGTCCAGGCCGGTCCAGCGGCGGCCGGAGTTGGCGATGGTGACGCCGACCTCGAGGAGCTGCCTGCGGTCGTACCAGCCGCGCAGCTTGGGGCCGACGACGGCCACGTCGTCACGGCCCAGCACGAGTTCGTTCTCCACCACCCGCAGCAGCTCGGCCAGGGTGTCGGGTTCGGGGGCGCAGTCGTCGTGCAGCAGCCACAGCCACTGCACCGGCTCCCCGTACGGCAGGTCGGGCAGGTCGTAGGCGTCGTCGCGCCAGGTGCGGGTGCCGGGGTCCCAGCCGCTCGGGCGCTTCAGGTACGGCAGGTCCTCCGGGGTGAGGAGGGGCGCGGTGCGGTTGGCCTCCTCGACGGCCTGGCCGAAGCCGGTGCGCCGGGCGAGGTGGAGCACGCGGTCGGGGCCGAGGGCGTCGGTGACCAACTGGGCGGAGTCGTCGGCGCTGCCGGTGTCGGCGGCCATGACGTACTGAACCGGCCGCTCCTGGCCGGCCAGCCCGGCCAGCGCGTCGGGCAGCCAGCGGGCGCCGTCGTGGGAGACGAGGACCGCGGTCACCACATGACGCGGAAACTCTGGTGTGGCAGCGGCATCGTGCTGGGCTGCCGTGTGGCTGTGCACGGACATCGAGGTACGGGCCCCGGTTCGGTGGACTGCGGTGGACACGTGCGCCGCGTGTCTGCGGCGGGGTGTCTCGGACGAGCGACCACACTATCGGCAGAACCAGGAGGGGCGGCGCGGAGCGCCTCGATGAGGGGTGGTGGTCGGGCGACGGGCGGGCGACGACGGCCCGCCGCCCGTGGACGACCCACCCGCGACGGGCCGTTCGCCCGGAACGTACGAAGACGATGCCTGCCGTTCGGATCAGACGGCCGCCTTCTTCAGGCGGCGGCGCTCACGTTCGGACAGACCGCCCCAGATGCCGAATCTCTCGTCGTTGGCCAGGGCGTACTCGAGGCATTCGGAGCGGACCTCGCAGGCGAGACAGACCTTCTTGGCCTCTCGGGTCGAGCCGCCCTTCTCGGGGAAGAAGGACTCGGGGTCGGTCTGGGCGCACAGCGCGCGCTCCTGCCAGCCGAGTTCCTCGTCCGCGTCGTCGACCAGCAGTTGCTGCACCAGCTCGGTCATGTGCGCCCCTCGTCTGTCTTTCGCGTCCCCGTGATGTAGCCGTTACCGATTCCGGCTGAACGACACGAGTGAAATTACAAGTGTGCTGCTCCGGGCGAGTCAAGCCGAGATCTGCTATTGGGCCCCTTATTCACTCTGCGGAACCAAGGCCATGCGGAAAGTGTTCAAATCGGCATAAACCTTGACACGCCGCCGAGGCCCGGGAGGTCACCGACCCCATACGGACCCACTACGGAGAAGGACGCCCACTGGCTCAATCTCGTTCCGCCGCGCACGCCGAAGCGAACCGGATCACAGTCGGATCACGGGATCGCAACGAGGCTTGCGCGCCCGGTTGAGCCCCCATGTGTCCCGGTGACGGCCTGAGCAAACCTTTCACCCGAGCGATGAACCGGAAGAGGTGAAACATGTCCCACATATCGGGCGTCGAGTTGACAGCCAAGGTGTGAGCCGCTGTCCTTGTGGGCATGCTCGCGAACTTGGCGCCCACCTCGACCCGCTCCGCCGGGTCCCCCGGTGCTGCCCACGCTCGCCGTAGCTGTTGTCGCTGTTCCAGCTGTTGAGCCGAAGCCGCTCCGGCTGCCCCTGAGTCCACCGCGACTCGGCTGCTGTTCCCACGCCCCCACCAGGGCGCCCCTCTCGCCCGCGACCCGGGCGGACGGCACGTGACATCCAGCCCCGCACTTCTCTCCGCCGAGGACCTACCGCACCCCATGAACAGCGACAGCGACCTCCAGATCGCCGGCGACCTCCTCGAAGTCCCGCACCTGCTCCAGCCCCCGCCCGAGCACCCGGCCACCGTCGCCGAGTTCGTCGGCCTGGCCCGCTCCCTCGCCGCCGACCGCTCCCAGTGGGAGCACCTCGTCCAGTACGACGCCACCAGCCGCTGGTACCACCGGCTGCGCACAGGCCCCGGCTACGAGGTCTGGCTGCTGTCCTGGGTCCCCGGCCAGGGCAGTGGCCCGCACGACCACGGCCCCTCCTCCGGCGTCCTGACCGTCCTGGACGGCACGCTCACCGAGCGGACCCGGCGGGGCACGCGCGCGTTGCGGCCGGGAGAGCAGCGGGTGTTCGCGCCGGGCTATGTCCACGAAGTGGTGAACGACGCCCTCGAACCGGCGGTGAGCCTGCACGTCTACTACCCGGGCCTGACGGAGATGCCGATGCACACCCCCCAGTGCACGGCCCTCGCCGAGCTCCCGTAACCGCGCGCCACGTTGTCGTACCCGCCTGCAACACTTGCCTCATGCGGATTGTGGTTCTGGCAGGCGGCATCGGTGGTGCCCGGTTCCTGCGCGGTCTGAAGCGGGCCGTGCCGGACGCGGACATCACGGTCATCGGCAACACCGGTGACGACATCCACCTCTTCGGGCTGAAGGTCTGCCCGGACCTCGACACGGTGATGTACACGCTCGGCGGCGGCATCAACGAGGAGCAGGGCTGGGGGCGGGCCGACGAGACCTTCCATCTCAAGGAGGAACTCGCGGCGTACGGCGTGGGGCCGGAGTGGTTCGGCCTCGGCGACCGGGACTTCGCCACGCACATCGTGCGGACGCAGATGATCGGCGCGGGCTACCCGCTGAGCGCGGTCACCGAGGCCCTGTGCGACCGCTGGCAGCCCGGCGTACGCCTCATCCCCATGACGGACGACCGCGTCGAGACCCACGTGGCCGTCACCGTGCCCGACGGCGGCTCCGCCGGCGGCGGCGAACGCAAGGTGATCCACTTCCAGGAGTACTGGGTTCGGCTGCGGGCCTCGGTCCGCGCCGAGGCGGTCGTGCCGGTCGGCGCGGAACAGGCCAAGCCCGCGCCCGGTGTGCTGGAGGCGGTCGCGCAGGCCGACGTCGTCCTCTTCCCGCCGTCCAACCCGGTCGTCTCCATCGGCACGATCCTCGCCGTGCCCGGCATCCGGGAGGCCATCGCCGACGCCGGGGTGCCCGTGGTCGGCCTGTCCCCCATCGTCGGGAACGCGCCGGTGCGCGGGATGGCCGACAAGGTGCTCGCGGCGGTCGGCGTGGAGGCCACGGCCGCGGCGGTCGCCGAGCACTACGGCTCCGGGCTGCTCGACGGCTGGCTCGTGGACACCGTGGACGCGGGCGCGGTGGAGCGCGTCGAGGCGGCGGGCATCCGCTGCCGGGCCGTCCCGCTGCTGATGACCGACGAGGACGCGGCCGCGCGGATGGCCCGCGAGGCGCTGGCGCTGGCGCAGGAGGTGCGGACCGCATGACCGGCTACCGGGTCTGGGCGGTGCCCGGCCTCCCCGAGGTCACGCCCGGCGACGACCTCGCCAAGCTGATCGCCGCCGCCGAACCGGGCCTGGCCGACGGCGACGTGCTCCTCGTCACCTCGAAGATCGTCTCCAAGGCGGAGGGACGGATCGTCCGGGCGGACGACCGGGAGGCCGCGATCGACGCCGAGACGGTACGGGTGGTGGCCCGGCGCGGGGCGCTGCGCATCGTCGAGAACCGGCAGGGCCTGATCATGGCGGCCGCCGGCGTCGACGCCTCCAACACGCCCGCCGGCACCGTGCTGTTGCTCCCCGAGGACCCGGACGCGTCGGCGCGGACGATCCGCGAGGGCCTGCGGCACGCGCTCGGCGTCGACGTCGGTGTGATCGTCACCGACACGTTCGGGCGACCCTGGCGCTCGGGGCTCACCGACGTGGCGATCGGCGCCGCCGGCGTGCGCGTGCTGGACGATCTGCGCGGGGGCACGGACGCGCACGGCAATCCGCTCAGCGCCACCGTCGTCGCCACCGCCGACGAGCTCGCCGCCGCGGGCGACCTGGTGAAGGGCAAGGCGGCCGGGCTGCCGGTCGCCGTGGTACGCGGCCTGGAGCACGCGGTGGCCGAGGAGGACGGGGAAGGAGCGCGGGCCTTGGTACGCGGCGCACGTGACGACATGTTCCGGCTGGGCACCTCGGAGGCGGTACGCGAGGCGGTGACCCAGCGGCGCACGGTCCGCTCGTTCACGGACGAGCCGGTGGACCCCGGGGCGGTGCGACGAGCCGTGGCCGCGGCGGTGACCGCCCCCGCGCCGCACCACACGACGCCGTGGCGTTTCGTCCTGCTGGAGTCCGCCGAGGCACGGACCCGGCTGCTGGACGCGATGCGGGACGCGTGGATCGCGGACCTGCGGCGGGACGGCAAGACGGAGGAGTCCATCGCCAAGCGGGTGCGCCGCGGGGACGTGCTGCGCAACGCGCCGTACCTCGTGGTCCCCTGCCTGGTGATGGACGGCTCCCACACGTATGGGGACGCGCGGCGGGACGGGGCCGAGCGGGAGATGTTCGTGGTCGCCGCCGGGGCGGGGGTGCAGAACTTCCTGGTGGCGCTGGCCGGGGAGCGGCTGGGCTCGGCCTGGGTGTCGTCCACGATGTTCTGCCGTGACACGGTGCGCGAGGTGCTGCGACTGCCGGCGGACTGGGACCCCATGGGGGCGGTGGCGGTCGGCCACCCGGCCGGGGAACCGCGGCCGAGGCCCGAGCGGGACGCGGGCACGTTCATCGAGGTGCGGTGACCATGGCGCCTCGGCGCCTACCCTCATAGAGCAGCCCTTGCCCCTTCTCCCCGGGATCACATTCGTGGCAGGACGTTTCGCTCCCCGTCCCACGCTCCCCCACAGCCCGAACGGCGTGGGAGGGGCCCCCATGCCGGTGCGCGGTGGCGAGGCCGCCGTGCCCGCGGGCGTGCCGCGGCAGGCGGGGCGGACGGCGGGGCGGGTCCGGGCCCTGGTGCCGGCCGGGCCGCTGGACCTCGGCCTGGTGCTGGGGCCGTTGCGGCGGGGGCCGGGGGACCCGACGTTCCGGGCGACCCCGGACGGGTCGGTGTGGCGGGCCTGCCTCACGCCGGCCGGGCCGGGGACGTTGCGGGTGTCGGCGCACGGCGGTCAGGTGCGCGGCGAGGCATGGGGACCCGGCGCGGACTGGCTGCTGGAACAGCTCCCCGACCTGCTCGGCGCCTCGGACGACCCCTCCCTCTTCGCCCCGCGCCACCGGATCGTCGCGTTGGCCCGGCACCGACGGCCCGGTCTGCGGCTGACGCGCAGCGGGCTGGTGCTGGAGTCGTTGATCCCGTCGATCCTGGAGCAGAAGGTCACGACCGACGAGGCGTACCGGGCGTGGCGGTTGCTCGTACGCAAGTTCGGCGAGCCGGCGCCGGGGCCGGCGCCCGGGCGGATGTACGTGATGCCGGCGCCGCGGACGTGGGCGCTGATCCCGTCCTGGGAGTGGCACCGCGCCGGCGTCGACGACAAGCGGGCGTCCACGATCCTGCGGGCGGTACGGGTCGCTGCGCGGCTGGAGCAGACGACGCGGATGGACCCCGGCGCCGCGCGGGCTCGGCTGGAGGTCGTGCCGGGGGTGGGTCCGTGGACGTCGGCGGAGACGGTGCAACGGAGCCACGGGGCGCCGGACGAGGTCACCGTCGGGGATCTGCATCTGCCGGGCATCGTCGGATGGGCGCTGGCCGGGGACCGTGACGCGGACGACTCCGTGATGCTCTCCCTGCTGGAGCCCTACGCCGGGCAACGGCACCGCGCGGCCCGACTGATCCTGCTGAGCGGCAGGGTCCCACCGAGAAGGGCACCGCGAATGCCGAGGGGCGACATCGGCCGACTGTGACCGCCCCGGCACCTCGGCTCACACACGGCGGCCGAGGCCGGGAGCCTGCTGAGCGCTCTGGCCCATGACCCTACAGACGTGCCAGCCTCAGCCGCACGCATGTCCGCCGTCACGCCCCCACCCGGCACCGAGGCCCGGAACCTGCCAGGGGCTGCCGTGAACGCCGACCGGGCGGGCCTGCCGCTGCGGCCGCCCACGCGTACGCACGGAGGGGGACGTGTCGGGGGATGTCCGCCCGCAGCGGTTGGCGCGTCACCCCGGGCGCGTTGGTGAGTGACCGATCCGCCGTTCCAAGGACGGACAACCCCCGGCGCGGCCCCGACCCACCCACGGCCCGTAGGCGCTGCAGCAACCACGCACCCACAGCGACAGGCCGCCGCAGGCACTGCACACCCCCGGCCCCCGCGCCCGACCAGCCCTCTACTGATCCGAAGAGAACCGCACCGCGCCCCCCGGAATACGCGCGTCGCACCACACGCGAGCCCCCTCGCGGAGCTCGTTGTCCGGACCGATGACCGCGCCGTCGCCGATGACCGTCCCGGTGAGGACGGAGCGTTGGCCGATGCGGGCGCGGGTCCCGATCAGGGAGTCGGTGATCACCGCGCCGGGCTCGATGACCGCGCCCGGCAGGATCGTGCTGCCGAAGACCCGCGCGCCCCCGGCGACGAACGCCCCCTCGCCCACCACCGTGCCGCCGGCCAGTTTCGCGTCCGGCGCCACCGTCGCCGTGGGAAGGACGAGGCGGTCGCCGCAACGCCCCGGCACCGCCGGGGACGGCGCCCGGCCCAGCACCAGGTCCGCCGAGCCGCGCACGAACGCGGCCGGCGTCCCCAGGTCCAGCCAGTACGTGGAGTCGACCATCCCCTGCAGGTGCGCCCCCGCCGACAGCAGGTCCGGGAAGGTCTCTCGTTCGACCGATACCGGCCTGCCCACCGGAATGGTGTCGATGACCGAGCGGCGGAAGACGTACGCCCCCGCGTTGATCTGGTCGGTGACGATCTCCTCCGGCGTCTGCGGCTTCTCCAGGAACGCCGTCACCCGCCCCGTCTCGTCCGTCGGCACCAGCCCGTACGCCCGCGGATCCGTCACCTGCGTCAGGTGCAGGGAGACGTCCGCCCCCGTCGTCTCGTGCGTGCGCACCAGCGCCCTGATGTCCAGCCCCGTCAGGATGTCCCCGTTGAAGACGAGTATCGGATCGTCAGGCCCGGAGTGCAGCCGCGACGCCACGTTCCGGATCGCGCCGCCCGTGCCGAGCGGCTCCTCCTCCGTGACGTACTCGATGTGCAGTCCCAGCGACGAGCCGTCCGCGAAGTGCGGCTCGAAGACCTCCGCCAGATAGGACGTGGCGAGCACGATGTGCTCCACGCCCGCCGCCCTGGCACGCGCCAACTGGTGCGTGAGGAACGGCACCCCCGCCGCCCTGATCATCGGCTTCGGCGTGTGCACCGTGACTGGGCGCAGCCGGGTGCCCTTGCCGCCGACCAGGAGGATCGCTTCTGTCACCTGTCGTCTCTGCTTCCTGCCGGGACCGGCCGAAGTGTCCTTCGGCCGGCCAGTGTATGCAGACCGATGTCCGGTGCCTTCGACGGCAGTACGCCCTCACCGAAAGCCCTCCCCTGAACATGTCCGCCCCATGGGTCCGCCAAGTGCGCCCGCTGCGCATCTGTGCCGAACACGTCCGTCGAATGCGCCCTTTCGCACGCCCCCCCGCCGCACGCCCCGGCCTCACGACACGCTCCCGGCTCTCAGAGCCGCCCCTGGAAGCGTGACGCATGCTCACGGATCGCTCCGAGCTTGCCGTACAGGAGCTTGCCTGGGCAGTCCGTCGCGAAACCGTCCCGATGGCCCGAGATCACATTCAGTCGCACGTTCGTACCCTTTTTGAAGAGGTTGCCACCCCCGGACTTCAGGTAGGTCTTGGCTCCGGGATCCGCTCCGAACAGGCCGAGCTTCCAGGCCGCCAACTGCGCGATGGCCTTCACCGTTGTCTCCGACGGTGACGTGGAGTTGAACGTGCCGATAACGGCGATCCCCATGCTGTCGTCGTTGAAGCCGAGGGTGTGAGCGCCCATGACCGCGTTCGCCACGCCCCCGGCGCGCCCCTCGTAGATGTTTCCGCACTTGTCGAGGAGGAAGTTGTAGCCGATGTCCCGCCAGCCCATGCTCACCACGTGGTAGCGGTAGATACTGCGGATGACGGACGGGGCCTGTGCGCAGGTGTAGTTGTTCCCGGTGGCGGTGTGGTGCACGAAGGCCGCCTTGACCGACTTCGTGTACAGGAAGCCCTTCTCGCGCAGGCTCTCGTCGGCGCCCCAGCCTCGCCGGGTGGTGATGCCCGGGCGCGGGCCGATGTGCGGATCGGCCAGCTGTTCCTCGGTCAGTTCGGGGGGGCGCAGCACGACCAGCTCGTCCTCGGTGTCCGCCTGGTTCAACTCCGGGATCTTGGTGGCGCCGAGCGGCGCGAGCGGGACGTTGACCGCCGAGGAGGCGGTCGTCTCGGCGCTCAGGGGACCGTTGAGCGGGGGGTCTCCGGCCTCGGCACGCTCGTCGGCACCCGCACCCGCACCCTCGTCGGCACCGGCACCCTCGCCCGTAGCCGCACCCGCACGGTCGGGGACCGCGCTGCCCGGGTCGACGAGTTCGAGGCGGAGGCCGGCGGGCAGCGGGGCGGCGGTGCGCGCGGAGCTCTCGGGCCGGACGCGTATCTCCACGCCGTCCGAGTCCCCCACCCACAGCGGTGCCGTGGCGCCGCGCAGGCGGTCGGAGGCGGCTTCGGGAGTACCGGGGTCGGGTGCGTGCTCGGCGTTGTGGGTCTCGACGTCCTGCCAGTCGGACCAGGCGCCGGTTCCGGCGGCGCGGGTACGGACCTGGACGCGGCCGTGCAGTTCGGTGCCGGGGTCGTCCCAGACGACGCCGACGAGCGAGAACGGCCGTACGTCCTTGCGGGGCAGGCCCTGTTCGGCGGGTGCGCCCGTGGCGCGCTCATCGGCCAGGGGGACCAGGGGGAGCGACTGGGTGTTGCCGGGGACACCGGGCGGCACGGTCCGCTCGACGGTCTTCGTCCTCGCTCGCGCGTCCGGTCCGGATATCGCGTTCGCGTTCGTCGTGGGCAGGGTCAGCGGCAGGGCGAGGGCGGCCGCGCAGGTCACGCCGATGGAGGAAGCAAGGTGTCTACGCATGCTCCTGATCCTGGACATAGCCATGCATATCTGTCCATCGGGGAATTGACGCTCCGTCCGGGCGCGTTCGCCCGATCCGGTGGCCCCGCCGCTCGATGCGCGACCGGCCGCGCGCGTACGCTTGCGCGGGTGAACGCCACCGATCGCACCCCTGCCGACCTGCTGCGTTCCGCGCTCGCCGCGGACCCCGCGCGCCCCCTGCTCACGTTCTACGACGACGCCACCGGAGAACGGGTCGAATTGTCCGTGGCCACCTTCGCCAATTGGGTGGCCAAGACAGCGAACCTGATCCAGGACGGACTGTCGGCCGAGCCCGGCGACCGCATCGCGCTGCTGCTGCCCGCGCACTGGCAGACCGCGGTGTGGCTGCTGGCGTGTTCGTCGGTGGGAGTCCTCGCGGACATGGACGGCGATCCGGCGCGGGCGGACCACGTCGTGGCCGGGCCCGGCCGGTTCGAGGACGGCCTCGCCTGCCGCGGCGAGCGGTACGCGCTGTCGCTGGCGCCGCTGGGCCGGCGCTTCCCGACGCCGCCCGAGGGGTACGCCGACTACGCCGTGGACGTGCCGAGTCACGGCGACCGGTTCGTGCCGTACGCGCCGGCGGACCCGGAGGCGCCCGCGCTGATCGTCGCCGGGGCCGAGTACACCGGGGCCGAGGTCGTGGAGCGGGCGGGCGCCGACGCACCTGGCCTGGATCTGACGGGGCCCGGATCGCGGATCCTGAGCGCGCTGCCGTACGACACCTGGGAGGGCCTGAGCGCCGGCCTGTACGCGCCGCTCTCCATCGGCGGCTCGGTGGTGCTGTGCCGGAACCTGGACCGGCTCGACGGCGAGTCGCTGGCCAGGCGGATCGAGTCCGAGCGCGTCACCGCGACGGCCCGCTAGGACCGCTCCGGCCGGGCCTCGGCGAGACCGCCCGCCAGAACCACCCCGGCCAGACCCCGGCAAACCCCCCACCAGAACCACCCCGGCCAGACCCCGGCAAACCCCCCACCAGAACCACCCCGGCCAGACCCCGGCAAACCCCCCACCAGAACCACCCCGGCCAGACCCCGGCAAACCCCCCACCAGAACCACCCCGGCCAGACCCCGGCAAACCCCCCACCAGAACCACTCCGGCCGGACCCCGCAAAACCACCCACCGGGGCCGGTCGGTCAGCCCTCGGCGAGAAGCCCGCTGGGGGCAGGTCCGGCCGGGCCTCGGCGACCCTGCGTCCGACACTCCCGCGTCACCCGATCGGCTCACCCCCACCCGCGTCCCCACCCCATCCGGGTCATGGTCGTAACAGCAGTAAGAGCAGCGCGACACGCTCCGACCGTTCGTACACGCTCGTACTCCATGAGGGGTGGATTCCGTCGTGAGGGACACCGCAGTCGTGCCATCCGGAGGTCCGGACGACGAGACGCCGGCGGTGGCTCTGGGACCGGGCGCCGGAGCGTCGGCGACCGGCGACGGGCTCATACGCAGGCGCCGTCGGCGCTGGACGTGGGGCGGGACGGCGGGGATCGCGGGGGTGCTGGCCGGCGCGCTGGTCGCCGGGTGGGTCGTCTATACGAAGCTCGACCGGAACATCACGCCCGACGAGGCCGCGGCCGCGGAGCTCGCGCGCTACGAGCGGGAGCGGCCCACCGCGCTGGTGCGGGGCGCGCAGAACATCCTGCTCATCGGGTCGGACTCCCGGGCCGGGGAGGACAACGGCAAGTACGGGCGGGACTCCGGGACCGAGCGGAGCGACACGACCATCCTGCTGCACCTGTCGGCCGGGCGCCGCAGCGCCACCGCCGTCTCCATCCCCCGTGACCTGATGGTGGACGTCCCCAGCTGCCTGCGCCCGGACGGCCGCCGCACCGAGCCGATGTTCGCGATGTTCAACTACGCCTTCGAGACGGGCGGTTCGGCCTGCACCATCCGCACCGTCGAGCGGATGACGGACATCCGCATCGACCATCACGTGGTCGTCGACTTCAGCGGGTTCAAGAAGCTGGTCGACGCCGTCGGCGGCGTACGGATCTGCGTGGCCGAGCCGATCGTCGACAAGGAGGCCAAGCTGCGGCTGCCCGCGGGCCCCGTGACGCTCGACGGCGAGAAGGCCCTCGGCTACGTCCGCGCCCGCAAGTCCCTCGGCAACGGCAGCGACACCGACCGGATGGACCGCCAGCAGCAATTCCTCGCGGCCCTGGTGCAGAAGCTGCGCAGCAACGACGTACTGCTGAACCCCGTGAAGCTCTACCCGGTTCTGGACGCGGCCACCTCGGCGCTCACCACGGACCCGGGACTGGCGAGTCTGCGCGGTTTGTACGATCTTGTCCGCGGCCTGCGTGACATCCCCACCGAACGGGTGCAGTTCCTGACGGTGCCGCGGGAGTCGTACGCCCGCAATGTCAATCGCGACCAGTTGATGGAGCCCGCGGCCGAGCAATTGTTCGAACGCTTGCGTTCCGACGCACCGGTGCAGGTCTCCGGAAAAGCCGCGCTCAATTCCACCGCAAGCGCGTACGAGGGCGCCAATGGTGCGGATGCGCAGTCGTTCGGTTACGGGGAGTACGCCCGTTCCGTTCTGTCACCCCCGTCTCCGGCCCCCACATTCAGCGGAAAAACCGCCGTCGAGGACGGCTGCGAGTGAAGCGCGAGCGGGCTCGGCAAACTTTCGTTCCAGGAAATGGGCGGATTGCCCAGTTGTAGGGACGTGGAATCCGTCACCGTCGTCGCTCGACATCGAACTGGGCGGATAGTGTGAGCGCTTCGTGCACCTGACCCCCGGCCACGCGGTCCATTTCCGGGGTCGCGCACTGTGTTACGTGGTTTGTACGAGACCGAGCGCCTCGAGGGGGAAGGCGCCGCGTGGCCCCGACGGAGGATTCAGGCAACCGTGGACGCGCAAGGCCGTGGGCGGGCGGAGAACATCGACCCCGCAGACCAGTGGGTACTCAATCCGAACACCGGCGAATACGAACTGCGACTGAGCCCTTCCGCACCGCAGTCGAGGGTTCCCGGTCCGCGCCGGGCAGGCACCCGCGGCTCCGGCGGAGCACCCCGCGCCCGCAGGCCGGGCCCCGCCCGTGAGCAGCAGGAGGCGCCGGACGGCGAGGTGCCGGGGCCGCGCAGGCGACGCGGCGCGCCCGCCGAACCCCCGCCCGGCCGGCGCGGCCGCCGGCCCGCCAAGAAGACCAAGGCGAAGAAGGCCGTGCTGTGGACCGGCGGCACCCTGGCGTTCGTCCTCGTCGCGGCGGCGGGCGCCGGATACCTCTACATCGAGCACCTCAACGACAACATCACCTCCGTCGCCGACGACGGTGCCAGCACCGGTGGCTTCCAGAAGGACAAGGCCATCAACATCCTGCTGATCGGCACCGACAAGCGCACCGGCGCGGGCAACGAGTCCTACGGCGACGCGGGCAGCCCCGGCCATGCCGACACGACGATCCTGCTGCACGTCTCCAAGGACCGCTCCAACGCCACCGCGCTGAGCATCCCCCGCGACCTCATCGTGGACATCCCGGACTGCCCGACCACCCAGGAGGACGGCAGCACCGAGGTGATCCCCGGCTCGACCGGCGTCCGCTTCAACACCAGCCTCGGCCAGGGCGGACGTACGCCGTCCTGCACGATGCGCACGGTCACCGAGCTGACCGGGATCAAGCCGGACAACTTCATGGTCGCCGACTTCAACGCGGTGAAGACGCTGACCACGGCGGTGGGCGGCGTAGAGGTGTGCCTGGGCAAGGACATCGACGACCCGGACTCCAAGCTCGACCTGACGGCCGGCACGCACACCATCGCGGGCGAGCAGGCGCTCGCCTTCGTCCGCACCCGGCACTCCGTCGGCACCGGCGGCGACCTGAGCCGGATCAACCTCCAGCAGCAGTTCCTCAGCGCGCTGATGCGCAAGCTGAAGTCCAACGACACGCTCACCGATCCCTCGAAGATGCTGAAGCTGGCCGAGGCGGGCACCAAGGCGCTGACCGTCGACTCCCAGCTCGACAGCATCGGCAAGCTCAAGGACCTCGGTCTGGAGCTGGGCAAGCTCGACACCAAGAACCTGACCTTCACCACCGTGCCGGTCCTCGACAACCCGACCGAGACGGTGAAGACGACCGTCGTGGTCAACGCTGCGATGGCGCCCGCGGTCTTCGAGGCCATCAAGAACGACGTCTCGTTCACCGAGGTCAAGCAGCAGAAGGCCGAGGAGAAGGCCAAGGAGAAGGCCGAGGTGGCCGCCCGGTTGAAGGGCACCAGGGCCGACCCGTCCGAGGTGCGGGTGCGGATTCTCAACGGCGGCGCTCCGGGAGGCAGCGCCTCGGCGACCCTCACCTGGCTGCAGAACGACGAGGGCGTCACGAAGTCCGAGAACGCGGGCAACGCCGACGCCGAACTGAGCAAGACCACCCTGGAGTACGCCCCCGACCAGGCGGACCAGGCGCGCAGACTGGCCGACATCCTGGGCCTGTCCGGGTCCGCGATGAAGCCCGGCGAAAGCGTCCTGAACTCCCAGGGCCTGCCCACGATGACGCTGACGCTGGGCAAGGACTTCAAGGGTGCGGGCGTCTCACTCACCGCTCCGACGAAGGCGCCGGACGTCGAGAAGTCCACGGCGGACAAGGTCGTGTGCGCCGAGTAGTGAATTGGGGGGTAACCCAAAGGGTCCGTCGCGCGTCTGACTTGGCGCGGGGCGGACTCACTGATGAAGGCGCAGGGGTGGGAGGGCAGGCAGGTGGCGCAGACAGGTGTGCGCAAAGACGTGCCCGTGGTGGAGGACGAGGGCACGGGGTCCCTCACCACGCGGGACGAGCAGTTCAAGGACGCGGCGAACGGCCGCGGGCGGCACGACGGCGGACGGCACGGCGACGGGGGGCGTCGCGGCACCGCGCGCAGCCCACGCAGACGGCGTGTGCTGCGCTGGTCGGCGACGGTGCTGTCGGTGGTCATACTCGGCACCGCGGGAGCGGGCTACCTCTACTACCGGCACCTCAACGACAACCTGGAGACCGGCCGACGCAGCAACGGCGACTCCAAGGCCGAGAAGCCGCAGCCGAACGCGGCCGGGCAGACACCGCTGAACATCCTGGTGATCGGCTCCGACAGCCGGAACTCGGCGGCGAACCTGAAACTCGGCGGCAGCAGGAGCAGCGTCGGCAGCAAGCCGCTCGCGGACGTGCAGATGCTGATCCACCTCTCCGCGGACCGCGAGAGCGCCTCCGTGGTGAGCATTCCGCGTGACACCCGGGTCGACATACCCGAGTGCACGGACCCGGAGACCGGCGACACCCACCCGGCGACCAACCGGATCATCAACGAGTCCCTCGCCCGCGGCGGCGCCGGCTGCACGCTGGCCACCTGGGAGAACCTCACCGGGGTCTACATCGACCACTGGATGATGATCGATTTCGCGGGTGTGGTGAGCATGGCCGACGCGGTCGGCGGCGTCGAGGTCTGTGTGGAACAGAACGTGTGGGACCGCCCGCTGCCCGGCGTCCCCGGCGGCTCCGGACTGAAGCTGGAGTCCGGCAGGCAGAAGGTGCAGGGCAAGCAGGCACTGCAGTGGCTGCGCACCCGGCACGCCTTCTACAGCGACGTGGGCCGGGCCAAGGCCCAGCACATGTACATGAACTCGATGATCCGCACCCTGAAGCAGCAGAACGTCTTCACGGACACCACCCGGCTGATGGACCTCGCCGAGACGGCCACCGAGGCGCTGAAGGTGTCGGAGGAGATCGGCACGGTCAAGCAGCTGTACGACCTCGCCATGCAGTTGAAGACGGTGCCGACGAACCGCATCACCATGACGACCATGCCGACGAAGGTCGACCCGCAGAACGCCAACCATCTGCTGCCGGCCGACGCGGACGCCGAGAAGATCTGGTCGATGATCCGGGACGACGTGGCCTTCGACAAGAACGGCAAGGCCACCGCCAAGAAACCCCGGAACACGGACGGGAGCAAGGAGAAGGCGTCCGCCGACCCCGCCGCGGACGACGCCGAGATCGGCGTCCTGGTGCAGAACGCCACCCGCACCGACGCCGAGGGCGCGGTCGACGGCCGGGCGAGCGCGCTGGCCGGGGCCCTGGTGGGGAAGGGCTTCACCCGGGCGGCGGCGGACACCACGATCGGGCTGTCCGCGGAGAAGACGGTCGTGCGCTACCCGAGCGCCGAACTGGAGGGCGACGCCCGGCGGGTCGCCGAGTCCCTCGGGATCCCGGCGAGTTCGGTGCGCAGGTCGACCGACGTCACCGGGGTCACCCTCGTCGTGGGCGCCGACTGGCGCAGCGGGACGACGTACCCGGAGCAGGCCGAGCCGGAGGCCGGGGACGTGCCCGAGTCGGCGGGCGCGATCAACGGGTCGGACCGCAGCCAGTGCATGGACGTGTACGCGCCCTACCGCTGGTAGCCGCAGCGGGGGCGGGCCCGGCGGGCGCGCCCCCGCACGCTCACGCGGTGGCGGAGTCCCGCACGGCCGGGCGGCGGGAGGCGATGACCCGCCGCGCCAGGGACCTGGGGCTGGTCAGGAAGCCGTACCCCCACGACATGTGCATCGTCGCGAGGGCGACGGGGATCTGCAGCCGGGCCTTCAGCGGCAGCCCCTTGCCCGCGGGTACGGATCCCAGGGCTATCGCCGCCAGATAGCCGCCGGGGACCACCAGCCCCCACGGCGTCAGCGCGGCGCCCACGACCAGCCCGGCCGCGATCGCGCACACAGCGGTCGGCGGGGCGAGGTAGCGCAGGTTGATGGAGCCGGCGTGGTAGCGGGCGACGACGTGCCGCCAGCGGCCGTAGTCCTTGTACTGCTTGGCCAGCGCCCGCACGCTCGGCCGCGGGCGGTACGACACCTTCAGCTCGGGCGAGAACCAGATCAGCCCGCCCGCCTCGCGGATGCGGAAGTTCAGCTCCCAGTCCTGGGCGCGGATGAACTCCTCGTTGTACCCGCCCTGTTGCTCCAGGGCGGCGCGGCGGAACACGCCGAGGTACACGGTCTCGGCGGGCCCCGCCTGTCCCCCGGTGTGGAACGCGGCGTTGCCGACGCCGATCCTCGACGTCATCGCCGCGGCGACCGCGTGCTCCCAGTCGTTCTCGCCCTCGGCGTGCATGATGCCGCCGACGTTCTGCGCGCCGGTCTCCTCCAGGAGGCGTACGGCGGTCGCGATGTAGTTCGGGGAGAGCATGCCGTGGCCGTCGACGCGGACCACGATCGGGTGCCGGGAGGCCTTGATCGCGGCGTTCAGCGCGGCGGGGGTCCGGCCGGTCGGGTTGGGGACCGTGTGCACACGGGGGTCCTCGGCGACCAGTTCGGCGGCGATCTCGTCCGTGCGGTCCGTGGACGGGCCGAGGGCGATCACGACCTCCATCTCGCCGGCGTACTCCTGGGCGAGGATCGCGTGGACGGCGCCGCGCAGATGCCGCTCCTCGTTGAGGACGGGCATGATGACGGACACGGCGGGGAGCTGCACGTCGGGATTGGCGTTCATAGGGGGCTCACGTTACCGCGAACGGGGGACAGCGAGCCGCCCCGCCCGTGGCGGTGCAGCGGTCCACAGATCGTATGGGCCTACGGTGCTCATGATCCCACGTACGGCCGCAGCGCCCCCAGCGGAGGTCCACCCATGCCCGCCTCGCCGCCTCGGTCCCCGGTACGGCCGCAGCGCCGCCCGCAACCCCGCCGTGCGGTGCGTCCGCCCGTACGGCGGAAGAAGCCACGCTGGGCCATGCGGGCGGTGACGACGCTGTCCGTGGTGATCCTCGCCTCGGCCGGGATCGGGCACGCGGTGGTCAGCAGCCTGGACGCGGGCATCTCGCGGATCGACCCGTTCAAGGACATGAAGAACCGGCCGCGTGCCGGGCACGGCATGAACGTGCTGCTGGTCGGCACCGACGGCCGCGACAAGATCTCCGAGGCCGAGCGGCGCAAGTACCGCCTCGGCGGGGCGCCCTGCCACTGCACCGACACGATCATGATCGTGCACATCTCGGAGGACCGGGGACGGGCCAGCGTGGTGAGCCTTCCGCGCGACTCCTACGCCGAGCTGCCGGCGCACGTCGACCGCAACACCGGCAAGCCGCACGCGGCGCATCCGGTCAAGCTGAACGCCGCCTACGCGGAGGGCGGGCCGCAGCTGACCGTGCGGACGGTCGAGCACATGACACGGGTCAAGATCGACCACTATCTGGAGATCGACTTCACCAGCTTCATGCGGACCGTGGACGTGCTGGGCGGCGTGCAGGTCTGCACCGCCCGCCCGTTGAAGGACTCGCACACCGGTCTCAATCTCGCCGCCGGCAGGCACCGGCTCTCCGGCGGCCAGGCCCTGCAGTACGTCCGCGCCCGGTACGTCGACGGGGCGTCCGACCTCGGCCGGATGCAGCGCCAGCAGCACTTCCTGGCCGCGCTGATCGACCAGTCGACCTCGTCCGGGGTGCTGCTGAACCCGATGAGGTTCCGGGACGTGACGCGGGCGGTGCTCGGCTCGGTGCGCGCGGACAAGGGCTTCGGCACGGACGAACTGCTCGACCTGGGGCGGGCGATGCGCAACTTCTCCCCGTCCTCCTCGGAGTTCGCGACGGTCCCCATCGGCCGGATGGGATACGCGGTGAAGGGCATCGGCTCGACCCTGAAGTGGGACCCCGTGAAGTCCGGCCGCCTCTTCCAGTCCCTGCGCGAGGACAAGCCGCTGGCCGCGAACCGCCCCCGGGACACGTCGGTGCGCGTGGACGTGGCACCCCAGCAGGTCCGCGTCCAGGTCGAGAACGGTACGACGACCCCGGGCCTCGCCCGCCGCGCCGACGCCGCCCTCGCGGCGACGGGCTTCCGCACCACCCGGCAGCCGAGGAACGCCGCGAACCGCTCCGTACGCCGGACCGTCGTCGCCTACGACCCCCGCTGGGACCGCTCGGCGAAGTCCCTCGCGGCGGCCCTCCCCGGCAGCGAACTGCGTCCGGTCAAGGGACAGGGCCCGACGTTGAAGGTGATCGTCGGGACGGACTACCGACAGGTGCGGAAGGTCAAGGCGGCGGACGTCCGGGAGGGGGAGTTCGGGGTGGTGCGGGGCGACGAGGTGAAGTGCTCGTAGCGCGCGGCGACCGGCGAAGCACTCGGGGCCGGTCAGGCGTCCGTCCGGTGACGCGTCGTCCGGTCGATGATGTGTCCGGCCGCTGACGCGTCGTCCGGTCGGTGATGTGTCCGGCCGGTGACGCGTCGTCCGGTCGATGATGTCTGGCCGGTGACGCGTCCGGTCGGTCAGGCTCCCGGCCCCGGCCCCGGCCAATACGACTTCCGACCCGGAAGCACTCCCGGCCGGTGAGGCGTCCGGCCGGTGACACGTCCGGCCCGTCAGGCTCCCCGCCCCCGGCCAATGCCACTTCCGACCCGGAAGCACTCCCGGCCAGTGAGGCGTCCGGCCCGTGACACGTCCGGCCCGTCAGGCTCCCCGCCCCCGGCCAATGCCACTTCCGACCCGGAAGCACTCCCGGCCGGTGAGCCTCGCGTTCGGTGCGAGCGCCTGCCGACGGGACTTCCGGCTCGCCGGACTTCGACCCGCCGAGCTTTCGGTCGGCGAGGCTCTCGGCCGGTAAGGCGTTCGGTCGGCGCGACTTCCACGAGGCTTCCGCCCGCGACACTCCCGACCCCCGAGACCTCCGACCCGCTAGACCTCCGGCCGCCAGACCCCCGGCCCGGGGGCTGTCGGCCGGTAGGGGCGGCTCAGTCTTCGAAGCCCTGAGCCGCCCGCTTCGCCCGTAGATCCATGATGGCCCGGCGGCGTGCCAGGCGGTGGGTGCGGCGGATCTGGGCCTCCTGGTAGCGGCGCTTGTCGCGCTCCGTCTCCGGTAGGACCGGCGGGACCCGGCGGGGCTTGCCGTCGGCGTCGACCGCGGCGAAGACGAGGTAGGCGGAGCCGACCTGGGTGGGCGGGGCGGACTCGTTCCAGCGCTCGGCGAGGACCCGGACGCCGACCTCCATCGAGGTCCGGCCGGTCCAGTTGACCTGGGCCTTGACGTGGACCAGGTCACCGACGCGGACCGGCTCCAGGAAGGCCATCTCGTCCATGGACGCGGTGACGGCGGGCCCGCCGCTGTGCCGGCCGGCCACCGCGCCCGCCGCGTCGTCGACCAGCTTCATGATCACGCCGCCGTGCACGGTGCCCAGCAGGTTCGTGTCGTTGTGGGTCATGATGTGGCTGAGAGTGGTCCGGGACGCGGAAGTGGGCTTACCCGGTATGTCCGAAGCATCCGGGTTTTCCGGCTCCGGGGCGCTGGCCTGGTCTGTCATGGCCTCCACCTTATGCCGAGCCGGAGGCCGCGAACTTTGTGTCAGCTTGGCAACAGCACCGCTGTGATTTTCCGCCACCCCTTGTGAGGCACATATCCGCGCCCTGCACACTGGGGCGCATGAATGACTGGCCCCAGGGATGGTCCGACAACAACCGCGGCACCCGGTACGGCAGCGGCAGCGCGGGCGCGCAGCCGGAAAGTGCCCGCGTGATGCGCCAGGTGCGGCGCGGCCCGGGGGTCCCGCCCGGCGGCCAGTCGGCACCGCCGTACGGAGTCCCGCAGCAGCCGTCGTACGTCGACGGGCAGGGACACGGCGGGTACGACCAGTACGACGCCTACGACAGCGGTTACAACACCGGCCAGGTCTACGGCAGTCCGGGCGGCCGCGGCCCCGACGGAGGGGGCGACGGCTACGGCGGGGGCGCGCCACGGCCCGCGCCGAACTGGCGGCGCCGCATCAAGGTGACGTCGATCACGGTGGTGACCGTGCTCGTCGTCACGCTCGTCGGCACGTACTTCTGGGCCGACTCCAAGCTCAACCGCGAGGTCGACCTGTCGAAGGTGATCGACAGACCGGAGGCGGGCGAGGGCACGAACTACCTCATCGTCGGCTCCGACAGCCGTGAGGGCATGACCGACGAGCAGAAGAAGGCGCTGCACACCGGCTCCTCCGAGGGCAAGCGCACGGACTCGATGATGATCCTGCACACCGGCGGCGGCGCCCCGACGCTGATCTCGCTGCCGCGCGACTCGGACGTGGAGATCCCGACGTTCGTCGGCTCCGAGTCCGGCAAGACGTACCAGGGCACCGGCCGGCGTGTGAAGCTGAACGCGGCGTACGCCGAGGACGGCCCCGAACTGCTGGTCCGCACGGTCGAGTTCAACACCGGGCTGCACATCGACCACTACGTCGAGATCGGTTTCGCCGGATTCGCGAACATCGTGGACGCGGTCGGCGGCGTCGAGATGGACATCCCGCAGGACATCAAGGACACCAAGTCCGGCGCGGACTTCAAGAAGGGCAAGCAGACCCTGAACGGCGAGGAGGCCCTCGCGTTCGTCCGCACCCGGTACGCGCTCGCGGGCTCCGACCTCGACCGCACCAAGAACCAGCAGAAGTTCCTCGCCGCGCTCGCCAACCAGGTGGCCACGCCGGGCACGGTCCTCAACCCCTTCAAGCTGTACCCGACCATGGGCGCCGGCCTCGACTCGCTCATCGTCGACAAGGAGATGGGCCTGTTCGACCTGGCCGACATGTTCTGGGCGATGAAGGGCGTCAGCGGCGGCGACGGAAAGTCGATGAACATGCCGCTCGCGGGCAGCACCGGCGGCAACCTGCTGTGGGACAAGGACAAGGTGAAGACCCTCGTCGAGCAGCTGAAGAACGACGAGAAGGTCACGGTCTCGGGTGACTGACGCCCGGGGCCGGCGGCCCTTCGACGCGGTGCTCTGCGACGTCGACAACGTGATCCGGTTCTACGACGCCTCCCGGGTGACCGCGCTGGAACGGGCCGCCGGGCTGGCCGAGGGCATCACGATGAAGGTGGCGTTCGCGCCGGAGACCGACCATCCGCTGATGCTGGGCCGGATCGGCATGCAGGAGTGGGTGCACGAGGTGGTGGCCGGCTTCGCCGGGCTCGCCCCCGAGCCGGTGGCGTTCGAACTGGCCACCGCGCTCGCCGAGGCGCCCTTCCACGCCGACGACACCGTGGTGTCGCTGCTGCGCCGCGCCCGGACCGTGATGCCGCTGGTCCTGCTCAGCAACGCCCCGGTGACCCTGGAGGCCGACCTGGACGCCCTCGGTCTGTCCGACCTCGCCGACCACCTCGTCAGTAGCGCCCGCGTCGGGCTGGTCAAGCCGAACCCGCGGATCTACCGCATCGCCGCCGATCTGGCGGGCGTACCGCTCGACCGGTGCCTGTTCGTGGACGACACCCTGGAGAACGTCGAGACGGCGGCAGCGCTCGGCATGAGCGTCGTGCACTTCCGCGAACCGGACGACCTGCGACGGGCCCTGGCGCCGCTGCTCTGAGCGGCGCCAGGGCCCGTCGGCGGGGCTCACGCCATCGCGCGGCACATCTCGGCGCAGCGGCGACAGGACTCGGCGCAGCGCATCATCTGCGCGTCGTCGGGCATGGACATGCACGCCTCGGCGCACATGTCACAGGCCTTGGCGCACAGCGCGCACATCTCGGCCGACATCGGCGAGCGGCGCATCATCATGTCCGCACACATGCGGGTCATCTCGGAGCAGTCGATCAGGGCCCGCATGATCTGCATCTGGGCCTGTCCGCCCATGTGCAGGCAGGAGCTCATGGTCTCCTCGCACACGGTGTGGCAGGACATGCACGCCTCGACGCAGTCCTGCATCGCCTTGCTCATCGCGGTCATGGTCCCGGGCTGGGTCATGGCTCCTCCTGTGGGGCGGGAGGGGTCCGTGGTCGGACCCCATGCCCTTCCGTCGTACGCCCCACCGCCGCACCGCGCCATCGGGCGGACGGGATATACACCCCCAAATGCGATGCGCGCCGAACGGCACAAAGGTGCGGCAAAGCGGTAAACGCCCCCGGACGAGTTCCGGGGGCTGACGTGCCGATAGGCCGAACGGCCGCCAGACGACGGCCGGGCGGCCAGGGCTTCGACGACTACGGCAGGTTGCGGGCCATGACGATCCGCTGGACCTGGTTCGTGCCCTCGTAAATCTGGGTGATCTTCGCGTCGCGCATCATGCGCTCCACCGGGTAGTCACGGGTGTAGCCGTAGCCGCCGAGGAGTTGGACGGCGTCCGTGGTGACCTCCATGGCCACGTCGGAGGCGAAGCACTTGGCGGCGGCGCCCAGGTAGGTGAGGTCGGCGTCGCCGCGTTCGGAGGCGGCGGCGGCCTGGTAGGTCAGGGCGCGGGCGGCCGAGATCTTCATGGCCATGTCGGCGAGCATGAACTGGATGCCCTGGAAGTCGGCGATCGGCTTGCCGAACTGCTTGCGCTCCTTGACGTAGCCCTTGGCGTAGTCGAGGGCGCCCTGGGCGATGCCGAGGGCCTGGGCCGCGATGGTGATGCGGGTGTGGTCCAGGGTTTTCATCGCCGTGGCGAAGCCGGTGCCCTCCTCGCCGATCATGCGGTCGGCGGGGATGCGGACGTTGTCGAGGTAGACCTCGCGGGTCGGGGAGCCCTTGATGCCGAGCTTCTTCTCGGGGGCGCCGAAGGAGACGCCCTCGTCCGACTTCTCGACGACGAAGGCGGAGATGCCCTTGGAGCGCTTCTCCGGGTCCGTCACGGCCATCACCGTGTAGTACTCGGAGACGCCCGCGTTGGTGATCCAGCGCTTCACGCCGTTGAGGACCCAGTGGTCGCCGTCGCGGACCGCGCGCGTCTTCATGCCGGCCGCGTCGGAGCCCGCCTCGGGCTCGGAGAGGCAGTACGAGAACATGCCGTCGCCCTTGGCGAGCGGGGTCATGTACTTCTTCTTCAGCTCCTCGGAGCCGGAGAGGATCACCGGCAGGGAGCCCAGCTTGTTGACCGCCGGGATGAGCGAGGAGGAGGCGCACACGCGCGCCACCTCCTCGATGACGATCACCGTGGCGAGCGCGTCGGCACCCGCGCCGCCGTACGACTCGGGTACGTGCACCGCGTGCAGGTCGTTGGCGACCAGCGCGTCCAGGGCCTCCTGCGGGAAGCGGGCCTCCTCGTCCACGGCGGCGGCGTACGGCGCGATCTTCGCCTCGGCCAGCGCGCGAACGGTGTCGCGGAGCAGTTCGTGCTCCTCGGACGGGCGGTACAGGTCGAAGTCAGCCGATCCGGCCAAGGTCTCTCACGCTCCAAGGAAGACGCTGTGATGCTGCTGGCGCTAATTACCGTTAAGTAACCCAAATTTTAGGGGTCGTCCCACGCCCGGGGGTACGTGAGCTTGACGACAGCGGGAAAACTGCCCGCCAGGCCCGACGGCTATGCTCGGCCCCGCACTGCCGACGCTACCCAGTGGAGTCCCCATGGCCCTCAAAATCACCGTGATCGGTACCGGTTACCTCGGCGCCACACACGCCGCGGCGATGGCCGAGCTCGGGTTCGAGGTGCTGGGGCTCGACGTCGTCCCGGAGAAGGTGGAGATGCTGCGTCGGGGCGAGGTCCCGATGTACGAGCCGGGCCTCGAGGAGCTGCTGCGCAAGCACGTCGCCGGGATCGAGGGGTCCAGCGGACGGCTGCGGTTCACCACGGACTACGCCGAGGTGGCGGCGTTCGGCGACGTGCACTTCGTCTGCGTGAACACCCCGCAGAAGCACGGCGAGTACGCCTGCGACATGAGCTACGTCGACTCCGCCTTCGCCTCCCTCGCCCCGCATCTGACGGGCCCGGCTCTGGTCGTCGGCAAGTCGACCGTACCCGTGGGCTCCGCCGACCGTCTCGCCGCCTACCTCACCGAGCACGCGCCGGCCGGGGCGGACGCCGAGCTGGCCTGGAACCCGGAGTTCCTGCGCGAGGGGTTCGCCGTGCAGGACACCCTGCGACCGGACCGGATCGTGGTCGGCGTGCACAGCGACCGGGCCGAGAAGCTGCTGCGGGAGGTATACGCGACGCCGGTCGCCGAGGGGTCGCCGTTCGTGGTGACCGACTTCCCGACCGCCGAGTTGGTGAAGACCTCCGCGAACTCCTTCCTCGCCACCAAGATCTCCTTCATCAACGCGATGGCGGAGGTGTGCGAGGCCGCGGGCGGCGACGTGGTGAAGCTGGCGGAGGCGATCGGGTACGACGACCGGATCGGCAAGAAGTTCCTGCGGGCCGGGATCGGCTTCGGCGGCGGCTGCCTGCCGAAGGACATCCGGGCGTTCATGGCGCGCGCCGGTGAGCTGGGGGCCGACCAGGCGCTGACCTTCCTGCGGGAGATCGACTCCATCAACATGCGGCGGCGCGGGCAGATGGTCGAGATGGCGCGGGAGGCGCTCGGCGGCGGGTCCTTCCTGGGCAAGCGGGTGGCGGTGCTCGGCGCCGCGTTCAAGCCCGACTCGGACGACGTCCGTGACTCGCCCGCGCTGAACGTCGCCGGGCAGATCCACCTCCAGGGCGGCCAGGTGACGGTCTACGACCCGAAGGGCATGGCCAACGCCCGGCGCCTCTTCCCCACGCTGGGGTACGCCGACTCGGCTCGGGCGGCGGTACGGGGTGCCGACGTCGTGCTGCACCTGACGGAGTGGCGGGAGTTCCGCGAGCTCGACCCGGCCGCGCTGGGCGAGGTCGCGCAGTCCCGCGTCATCCTGGACGGCCGCAACGCCCTCGACCCGGAGCTGTGGCGGCGGGCGGGGTGGTCGTACCGAGCGATGGGCCGCCCGACCGCCTGACGGACCGACGGACGACACCGCTCGGGCGAGCGCCTGGCCTTGGACGCCGGGCGCAACCGTGAGGCCGAGCGCCTGACCCCGGACGTCGGCGCAACCGTGAGGCCGAGCGCCTGACCCCGGACGTCGGCGCAACCGTGAGGCCGAGCGCCTGACCCCGGACGTCGGCGCAACCGTGAGGCCGAGCGCCTGACCCCGGACGTCGGCGCAACCGTGAGGCCGAGCGCCTGACCCCGGACGTCGGCGCAACCGTGAGGCCGAGCGCCTGACCCCGGACGTCGGCGCAACCGTGAGGCCGAGCGCCTGACCCCGGACGTCGGCGCAACCGTGAGGCCGAGCGCCTGACCCCGGACGTCGGCGCAACCGTGAGGCCGAGCGCCCGACCGGGACACCGGGCGTGAGCGTTCGGTCGAGCGCCGACCGGACGACGGGCAGAACCTGTTGGGGCGACCATCCGACCCGGGGAGTACGGGCAACGCCGTCGGCCGAGCGCCCCGCACGGACGACGGGCGACACCGTTCGGTCGGCCGTCCGGCCGGGGCAGAACCGATGGGCCGACCACCTGGCGCGCACACCCGGCGACACCATCCAGCCGACCGCTCGGCCGGACGACGGGCGCAATCGCTGAGCCGACCACCCGGCCCGCACACCGGGCGACGCCGTTCAGACGATCGCCTGGGCGGACGACGGGCGGAACCGTGGGCCGAGCGCCCGCCCCCAGCGGCGGGCGACGCCGGTTCGGCCGAGGCTCAGTCGGCCGAACCGGCGTCTTCACGCATTCTGCACCACCGGCCCGCCCCTCAGGCGCCCTTCGCCCGGTACCGCCGCATCTTCGCGCGCGCCCCGCAGACCGCCATCGAGCACCAGCGGCCACGGCCGGCCGGGCTGCGGTCGTAGTAGGCCCAGTGGCAGTCGGGCAGCTCGCACGCCTTCAGCCGCTGCCAGGTGCCCTCGGTGAGCGCCTGTGCGACCGCCCCGGCCACTCGTGACAGCAGCGGCCCCTCCTCGACCGGCGTGAGGCGCGCCGACCCGTCCCGTGCGTCGACGGCCACGTAGAGCGGCGCGCGCGCCAGGAGGTCGCCCAGCGGGGTCACCGCGCGGTGCGGGGGGTGCCCGGCGTGCGCGAGGCAGGCGGCGCGCAGGGATTCGCGCAGCTCGCGCGCCTGCGCCAGGTCCCGTTCACCGATCCCGAAGGGCGTCCTGCCCTCGGCCGTGTCGAGCGCGTCCCTGCCCGATTCCAGGTCGACGGTGTTGACCAGGGCCTCCACCAGGGCGAGGCCGCCGGGCGCGGGCAATCTGTCGCTCATGCTTGCGACGTTACCCCCACTGCGCGAGCATGGGGTAACCGTTACCGGTCGATCCGGTCTATGAGTAACTCGAAGAGGAGTGGTCATGGCTCTCGCGAAACTCGGTGTCGTCGTCCTGGACTGTCCCGACCCCCGCACGCTGGCCGGTTTCTACGCCGAGGTGCTGGGCGGCACGATCGAGGACAACGGCGAGTGGGTGGACCTCAAGGTCCCCGGCGGGCAGCAACTGGCCTTCCAGGCCGCCCCCGGATTCGTCCCGCCGAAGTGGCCGTCCCCCGAGCAGTCGCAGCAGTACCACCTCGACCTCACGGTCGAGGACCTGGACGCGGCCGAGGCGGGCGTGCTGGCGCTGGGCGCCCGGGTGTTGGACGCCGAGGACCGCTCACGCACGTGGCGTGTGTACGCCGACCCGGCCGGGCACCCGTTCTGCCTCTGCGCCTGCTGACCCGGGAGGTAACACCATGGCGCCCGTCGCACGGTTCCGCTCCGTCGTCCTCGACTGCCCCGACCCCCGCGGGCTCGCCCGCTTCTACGCCGGGATCGTCGGCGGCACCCCGGAGGACACCGATCCCGACTGGGTGGTGCTGCACGTCCCCGACGGTCCGCGTCTGGCCTTCCAGCGCGTGGACGGCCTGACGCCGCCGGAGTGGCCGCGGGCCGACCGCAACGCGCAGCAGTTCCACCTCGACATCGACGCCGGGTCCACCTGGGAGCAGGTGGACCGGGCGGAGAAGCGGGTGCTGGAACTGGGCGCGCGGGTACTGGACGCGGAGGACTACGAGAACAAGGACTTCCGTGTCTACGCCGATCCGGCGGGGCACCCGTTCTGCCTCTGCCGGATCGAGCACGCCTGACGTCGAGATCCGCGTCCCTGGCATCGACAGCCCTCTCTTCCCGCCGCTCCCGTGGCCGCTCAGCCGTCCAGCTCCGCGATGCGTGCCGTCGACGGGGCGCGCCGCTCCTGGGCCGCCCGGGCGGTGGTGTCGGCCGTGCGCAGGACGCGTTGCACGTTTCCCCAGGTGAGCAGTGCCAGGTCGGTTTCCGACCAGCCGCGGCGCAGCAGCTCGGCGACGAGGTGGGGGTAGCAGGAGGCGTCGGTCAGCTCCTGCGGGTGTGCGCAGCCGGCGTCGTAGGTGCCGGACAGGCCGACGCAGCCGGGCCCGGCGACGGTGCGGACATGGTCGAGGTGGTCGGCGACGTCCCGGACCGTCGGCCCGGTCTGCTCCGCCGTCAGCGGTACCAGGCACAGCCCCTTGGTCTTGCCCAGCCCGGCGAGCAGGTCGTCGGGGAGGTTGGCGGGGTGAGGGCGCAGGGCGCGGGCGCCGGAGCGGGTGCACAGCACGGGGGCCTTGGACGCGGCGAGAACGCGTTCGACGGTCCGGTCGGAGGCGCCGGAGAGGTCGGCGAGCACACCGAGGCGGTTCATCTCCCGCACGACCTCCTCGCCGAACCGGGTCAGCCCCGCCTCGCTCGCCCAGGAGGTGCCGTCGAGGGTCAGGATGCGCAGGCCGAGGGCGTGCAGGACGCGCAGCAGGCTCACGGAGTCGTCCAGCGCGGCGGCGGTGGCCGGGCCCAGCAGCACGGCGGTGCGGCCGCAGTTGCGGGCGTCGATGACCTGGCCGGCGGTGCGGGCCAGGCGCAGGCCCTCGGGGTGGTTGGCGATCACCGTGCGGACCAGGTCCAGCTGCTCCAGGGTCGCGCCGACGGCCCGGTCGGCGGCGAGTCCCTCGGGCAGGTGCAGCGAGCAGAACAGCGCGCCGACGTGTCCCTGCCGCATCCGGGGGACGTCGGTGTCGACGGCGATCTCCCCCAGCTCCAGGTCGTACCAGGGCAGGTGCCGCAGCGCCCACGGCAGTCCGCTGTAGCCGTCGGCGACGGGGTGGGCGGCGAGCAGGGCGTGCGCCCGGTCCAGCAGGTCGTTGTCCGGGGCGTCGACGAGGTACGGATCCGCCGGGAACGAGGGCTCCAGGGACAGGGCGTCGAACTCGCCGACCTCGGTGGGGGTGTGCAGGTCGTTCCGGAGATCGGCCATGGCGGGCTCCATACATGCGCGGGCGATCGCTGTACGGTCAC
The DNA here is from genome assembly GCF_015160875.1 of Streptomyces chromofuscus. Classification (NCBI taxonomy): domain Bacteria; kingdom Bacillati; phylum Actinomycetota; class Actinomycetes; order Kitasatosporales; family Streptomycetaceae; genus Streptomyces; species Streptomyces chromofuscus. Next base: position 3,308,096 of record NZ_CP063374.1, read on the forward strand.
CGTCGCACGGGCCGCCGAAGGGCTCCTGGTGGGCGGGGCGTTCGGAGTAGGGGCGGGGCCCGGTTCAGCGACCCCGGGCCGCTGCGCCGGCCGCCCCGCCCTCGACGACCGCCCCGCCCTCTCCGGTCACCCGTCGAGCGACTCGATGGTGGCGTTGGACGGCCCGCGCGTGGCCCGGAGGTCGCGGGCCACGTCCTCCGCCGCGCCCAGCACGCGCACCGCGTTCTGCCAGGTGAGCTTGGCCAGGTCGGACCGGGACCAGCCGCGGTCGATCAGCTCCGCGATCAGGTTCGGGTAACCGGACACGTCGTTGAGGCCCTCGGGGGTGAACGCGGTGCCGTCGTAGTCGCCGCCGATGCCCAGGTGGTCGACGCCGGCCACCTCGCGCATGTGGTCGAGGTGGTCGGCGACGGTCGCCACGGTCGCGACCGGGCGCGGGGTGCGCTCCTCGAAGGCCCGGTGCACCTTCATCGCCTCGGCTGTGGTGTCGAGGTGGTGGAAGCCGTGCGCGCGCATGTTCTCGTCCGCCTCGGCCGTCCAGTCGACGGCGGCCTGGAGCACGAACTTCGGCACGAACGTCACCATGGCGACGCCCCCGTTGGCGGGGAGGCGCTCCAGGACGTCGTCGGGGATGTTGCGCGGGTGGTCGCAGACGGCGCGGGCGGAGGAGTGCGAGAAGATCACCGGCGCGGCGGAGGTGTCCAGCGCGTCCCGCATGGTCGTCGCGGCCACGTGCGAGAGGTCCACCAGCATGCCCTCGCGGTTCATCTCCCGCACCACCTCGCGGCCGAAGGCCGACAGGCCGCCCACGCCGGGCTCGTCCGTCGCGGAGTCCGCCCAGGCCACGTTGTCGTTGTGGGTGAGCGTCATGTAGCGGACGCCGAGCGCGGACAGGGCCCGCAGCGTGGCGAGGGAGTCGGCGATGGAGTGGCCGCCCTCGGCGCCCATGAGGGAGGCGATGCGGCCCTGGGCGCGCGCCGCCTCCATGTCCGCGGCCGTCAGGGCGGGCGCGAGGTCGTCCGGGTACCGGGCGAGCAATTGCCGTACGCAGTCGATCTGTTCCAGCGTCGCGGGCACCGCGTCGGGCAGGTCCGAGCGGACGTACACCGACCAGTACTGCGCCCCGACCCCGCCCCGGCGCAGCCTTGGCAGGTCGGTGTGCAGGTGTGCGCCCTGGGGAGCGGCGATGTCCCGGGCGTCGAGGTCGTAGCGGACCTGCTCGCGCAGCGCCCACGGCAGGTCGTTGTGCCCGTCGACCACCGGGAACTCGCGCAGCAGTTCCCGGGCCTCGTCCAGTGCGGTCATCGCCGTCCCCCTGTTTGTCGCCATCGGTTGTCCGAACGTCCTCACCGTCAGTTGCCGAAGCCGAAGCCGCCGCCCGCGCCCTCGACCTTGGCGCGCAGGCGCTTGCCCTTCTCGGTGGCCTGGTCGTTCAGCTCCTGCTGGAAGTCGCGCATCCGGCCGAGGAGCTCCTCGTCGTGGGCGGCGAGGATACGGGCCGCGAGCAGGCCGGCGTTGCGGGCGCCCGCGACCGAGACCGTGGCGACCGGCACACCGGCCGGCATCTGCACGATGGACAGGAGGCTGTCCATGCCGTCCAGGTACTTCAGCGGGACGGGGACGCCGATCACCGGCAGCGGGGTCACGGACGCGAGCATGCCCGGCAGATGGGCGGCGCCGCCCGCCCCGGCGATGATCACCTTCAGCCCTCGGTCCGCGGCCTGCTCGCCGTAGGTGACCATCTCGCGGGGCATGCGGTGCGCGGAGACGACGTCGACCTCGTAGGCGATCTCGAACTCGTCCAGGGCCTTGGCGGCGGCCTCCATGACGGGCCAGTCGGAGTCCGACCCCATGACGATGCCAACAACGGGGCTCATTCGGTGATCGTGCCTCTCAGGTAGCCGGCAGCGTGACGTGCGCGCTCGAGAACGTCGTCCAGGTCGTCGCCGTAGGTGTTGACGTGGCCGACCTTGCGGCCGGGCTTCACGTCCTTGCCGTACATGTGGATCTTCAGCTTGGGGTCGCGGGCCATGCAGTGCAGGTACGCGGAGTACATGTCGAGGTAGTCGCCGCCGAGGACGTTGACCATGACCGTCCACTTCGCACGCGGACGCGGGTCGCCGAGCGGGAGGTCCAGGACGGCCCGGACGTGGTTGGCGAACTGGGACGTGATGGCGCCGTCCATCGACCAGTGACCGGAGTTGTGCGGTCGCATCGCCAGTTCGTTGACCAGGATCCGTCCGTCGCGGGTCTGGAACAGCTCGACGGCGAGGTGGCCGACGACGCCGAGTTCCTTGGCGATGTCCAGCGCCATCCGCTCGGCCTCGAGGGCGAGGGCCTCGTCGAGGTCGGGGGCGGGCGCGATGACCGTGTCGCAGACGCCGTCGACCTGGCGGGACTCGACGACGGGGTACGCGACCGCCTGGCCGTGCGGGGAGCGGACGACGTTCGCCGCGAGCTCCCGTACGAAGTCGACCTTCTCCTCGGCGAGGACGGGGACACCGGCGCGGAACGGCTCGGCGGCCTCCTCCACGGAGTCCACGACCCACACGCCCTTGCCGTCGTAGCCACCGCGGACGGTCTTGAGGACGACGGGGAAGCCGTCGCCCTCCTGCGCGAACGCGGCGACGTCCTGCGGGTCGCTCACGATGCGGTGGCGCGGACACGGCACGCCGATCGCGTCGAGCTTCGCGCGCATCACGCCCTTGTCCTGGGCGTGCACGAGCGCGTCGGGCCCGGGGCGCACGGGAATGCCGTCCGCCTCCAGGGCGCGTAGGTGCTCGGTGGGTACGTGTTCGTGATCGAACGTGATCACGTCGCACCCGCGCGCGAAGTCACGCAGCGTGTCGAGGTCGCGATAGTCGCCGACGACGACATCGCAGACCACCTGCGCCGCGGAATCCTGCGGGGTGTCACTGAGGAGCTTGAACCTGATGCCCAACGGGATGCCCGCCTCGTGCGTCATACGCGCGAGCTGGCCCCCGCCGACCATGCCGACTACCGGGAACGTCACGCCCCCAGGGTATCGGCCACTCCGGGTGGGCCGGTTTCCGCCTCCTTCGACGGCCGTGACGTCATCCACAGGCGATCACAGAAGCGCGGTGGTTAGCATGGCGGAGTTGACGGAACCGACCGACTGGGGGCCTGTACGACCATGGGACGTGGTTCCTCAGGGCTGCGCAGGCTCGTGCGGGAGGTCGCCAGGTTCGGCGCCGTGGGCGGCGCGGGTCTTCTCGTCAACCTCGCCGTGTTCAACCTGGTGCGGCACGTGACCGACCTCCAGGTGGTGCGCGCGAGCGTGATCGCGACGGTGGTGGCGATCGCCTTCAACTACGTGGGCTTCCGCTACTTCGCCTACCGCGACCGCGACAAGAGCGGCCGGACGAGGGAGCTGACGCTGTTCCTGCTGTTCAGCGCGGCCGGCCTGGTGGTCGAGAACGGCGTGCTGTACGCGGCGACGTACGGCTTCGGCTGGGACAGCCCGCTGCAGAGCAACGTCTTCAAGTTCCTCGGCATCGGTGTCGCGACGCTGTTCCGGTTCTGGTCCTACCGCACCTGGGTGTTCCGGGCGCTGCCGCCGCGGGAGGCCGCGGGGGTGCCGTCCCGCGCGAACGTCGTCGACAGCGTGAAGGACAGCGCGGGAGCGTTCCTGGAGGCCCCGGAGCCGGTCCGGCCGCAGCGGGCCCGGGTGTGAGACCGGGGCGCGGCCTCGGCATCAGGTCCTGCCCCTTGCCCCTGCCCCTGCCCCTGCTTCCTACCGGACCGTCCGCTCCTCCTCCTCCGACGACTTCTTCACCGGCGTCCGTGACAGGAACAGCCCGAAGATGGGCGGCTTGGCCTGGAGCATCTCCAGGCGGCCCCCGTCGGCCTCCGCCAGGTCGCGGGCGACGGCGAGGCCGATGCCGGTGGAGTTGCGGCCGCTGATCGCGCGCTCGAAGATCCGGGCGCCGAGGTCCGCCGGGACGCCGGGGCCCTCGTCGGTGACCTCGATCACCGCCTGGTTGCCGGTGACGCGGGTGCGCAGGGCGACCGTGCCGCCGCCGTGCATCAGGGAGTTCTCGATCAGCGCCGCCAGCACCTGTGCGACCGCCCCGGGCGTGCCCACCGCCTTCAGATGCCGCTTGCCGGAGCTGACGATCGCGCGGCCGACGCTGCGGTAGGCCGGGCGCCATTCGGCGAGCTGCTGCTGGATCACCTCGTCGAGGTCGAAGGTGACCGCGGAGCCGGTGCGAGGGTCGCGGCTGTTGGTCAGCAGCCGTTCGACGACATCCGTGAGGCGTTCGACCTGCGTGAGCGCGATGGTCGCCTCGTCCTTCACGGTGGTCGGGTCGTCGGTGACGGTGATCTCCTCCAGACGCATCGACAGCGCGGTGAGCGGGGTGCGCAGCTGGTGCGAGGCGTCGGCGGCGAGCCGGCGCTCGGCGGTGAGCATCCGGGCGATGCGTTCGGCGGAGGCGTCCAGGACGTCGGCGACGCGGTCCAGCTCGGGGACCCCGTACCGCTTGCGGCGGGGGCGCGGGTCGCCGGAGCCGAGGCGTTCGGCGGTCTCCGCGAGGTCGGTGAGGGGCGAGGCGAGGCGGTCGGCCTGCCGCAGGGCGAGCAGCACGGCGGCGATGACGGCCAGCAGCGCCACCGCGCCGATGATCATCAGGGTCCGCCCGACCTCCCGGGTCACCGCGGAGCGCGGTTCCTGCACGGTGACCGTCTCGCCCTCCTCGCCCCGCCGGGTCGACTCGATGACGTCGCCCGACGGCTTCTGGCCGATCTCGACGGGCGGCTGGCCGGGGATGCGCACGACGGCATACCGGTCGTCGCCGACCTGGTCGACCAGTATCTCGGAGGTGATCTGCTCGCGGCCGAGGATGCGGCTGTCGACGATGCCGGCCAGCCGCACCGCCTCGGACTCCACGCGTTCCTGGGCGCTGGCGCTGATCGTCCGGGTCTCCACCACGACGAGGGAGACGCCGAAGACGGCGATCACGACGAGCACCACGGCGAGCGTGGACTGGATCAGTCGGCGGCGCATGTCCTCTTACCCGTGTATTACCCGCGGCTCACCCGGGGGCCCGGCGCGGGGCTAGTTCTTCTCGAAGCGGAAGCCCACGCCGCGCACCGTCGCGATGTACCGGGGGTTCGCGGCGTCGTCACCCAGCTTCTTGCGCAGCCAGGAGATGTGCATGTCGAGGGTCTTGGTGGACGACCACCAGGTGGTGTCCCAGACCTCGCGCATCAGCTGGTCGCGGGTGACGACCCGCCCGGCGTCCCGGACCAGGACCCGCAGCAGGTCGAACTCCTTGGCGGTGAGCTGGAGCTCCTCGTCGCCCATCCAGGCGCGGTGCGACTCGACGTCGATCCGCACCCCGTGCGTGGCGGGCGGCTGCTGGGGCTCGGCGGCGCCGCGCCGCAGCAGGGCCCGTACCCGGGCCAGCAGCTCGGCGAGGCGGAACGGCTTGGTGACGTAGTCGTCGGCGCCGGCGTCCAGACCGACGACGGTGTCGACCTCGTCGGCCCGCGCCGTGAGGATCAGGATGGGCACGGTGTGGCCTTCGGCACGTAGTCGGCGGGCCACCTCCAGACCGTCCATGCCGGGCAGCCCGAGGTCCAGCACGACCAGGTCGACGCCGCCCTGGATGCCCGCGTCGAGCGCGGTCGGTCCGTCCTCGCGCACCTCGACCTCGTAACCCTCGCGGCGCAGTGCGCGCGCCAGCGGCTCCGAGATGGAGGCGTCGTCCTCGGCGAGCAGTACACGGGTCATGAGGTGATGGTAGTCCGCCCGTGCCCGGAGCCGGGCGGCGATGGCCGGGCCCGGATTCTTACCCGCAGTTGCAATGGTATGAACCATTTGCCGTACCGTGTGATTACGACAATGACCTTCGAAAGGGCGGGTGCGGTTCCCGCGGCACCTGTGATCCGCGTCTCAAGTCCTTCCATTTCCGACACTGTTCTGACGTATGGTGATTGAACGCCTGTAGCACCACGGGGACCTTCGGCGACGCTTTCGCGCCGGAGGTCACTTTTGTGTGCGGGCCGGCTCCGGTCGGCCTTGAGAGGAATGACCTGTGGCCGGGCCGCGCGCGCAGTGAGGCGCGCGAGGCGTGGATCCCGGTGGGCGCCGTCCACCGCTCCGTGATGCGGAGCGGACTCCCCGTGGGCGTGGGGTGGACGACCGATCCGCCGGTGCCGGCCGTCCCCCACCGGGCGCGCATCGCTTCTGTGAGCGCGTCCCGACCAGCAAGGATCGACCATGGCGTCCAGCCTGACGAAGGACTCGGTCTCACCGGGCACCCCCGGTTCCGAGAAGACCTTCTTCGGCCACCCCCGCGGACTGGCCACTCTCTTCATGACCGAGATGTGGGAGCGGTTCTCCTACTACGGCATGAGGGCACTGCTTCCCCTCTACCTGGTCGCCCCCGCCGGGCTCGGCCTGGACGCCGGTACGGCGATCGCCATCTACTCCGTCTACGTCTCGACGGTGTACCTGCTGGCGCTGCCGGGCGGCTGGTTCGGCGACCGCATCTGGGGTCCGCGCAAGACGGTCGCGATCGCGGGCTCGGTCATCATGGCTGGTCACCTGGTCCTGGCCCTGCCCACCTCGGGCACCTTCTACTTCGGCCTGCTGCTGGTCGCCATCGGCTCCGGCCTGCTGAAGTCGAACATCTCCACCATGGTGGGCCATCTCTACGACAGCCCGAACGACCCGCGCCGCGACGGCGGCTTCACGGTCTTCTACATGGGCATCAACCTCGGTGCCTTCGCCGCGCCGCTGATCATCGGCACCGTCGGCCAGAAGGTCGACTGGCACCTCGGCTTCGCGCTCGCCGCGCTCGGCATGGCGCTGGGTCTGGCCCAGTTCCTGCTCGGCAGCCGCCACCTGTCGGACCGCTCCAGCGTGGTCCCGAAGCCGCTGAGCAGGGACGAGCGCAACAGCACGCTGCGCAAGTCCATGATCTGGCTGCTGATCGCGGTGGTCTTCTACGCCGTCGTGGTGGCCACCGGCAACTACACCCTGAACTGGGTGACGGTCCCGCTGCTCATCATCGGCCTCATCGTCCCGATCACCGTCCTGGCGCGCATCAAGCGCGACAAGGAGCTGACCGGCGCGGAGCAGTCCCGTGTCTCCGGATACATCTGGTTCTTCGTGGCCGCGGCCGTGTTCTGGATGATCTACGACCAGGGCGGCTCGACCCTGTCGCTCTTCGCGGACGAGCACGTCGACAACCACGTCTTCGGCTGGGAGTTCCCGGTCTCCTGGTTCCAGTCGGTCAACCCCGTCCTGGTGATGGCGCTGGCCCCGGTCTTCGCCACGGTGTGGCTGTCGCTCGCCCGCGGCAGCAAGGAACCGAGCACGATCACCAAGTTCGCGGGCGGTCTGGTGCTCGTCGGCATCTCGTTCTTCGTGTTCCTGCTGCCCCTGGTGGCGTCCGACGGCGGCAAGGTCTCGCCGTGGTGGATCGTCCTGATCTACTTCTGCCAGACGGCCGGTGAGCTGATGCTCTCCCCGGTGGGTCTGTCGGTGACCACGAAGATGGCCCCCGCGAAGTACGCCTCCCAGATGATGGGTGTCTGGTTCCTCGCGGTCACCGCGGGCGACGCGGTCACCGGTCTGCTCTCCACCTACGGCGTCGACCTGAACAAGACCGGCGTCGTGGCCGCGGAGGCCGCCCTCGCGGTCCTCGCCGGCGTGGCGGTCTTCATGTACCGCAAGCGCGTCAAGGAACTCATGGGCGACGTGCGCTGAGGCACGCCCCGACAGCACGCAGGGCCACCGCATCCTCGCCGGATGCGGTGGCCCGCGTCGTTCCCGGGAACCGGATGCAGCATCACCCCCCGTCAGAGGTCGTGCTCCGACGGCCGGCGGCATCCCGCCTGCTGACGATGGCTCAGCGGCACGTTCCCACCGCCCGGTTCCGACGCGTCAGTGACAGCGCGCCCGCCGACAGGACCCTCGCCCACTCGACCGGGCCGCGGACGCGAGCGCTGCGGTGCGTTCGCCAGGACGCGGTGGGGGGGAAGACGCGATGCGTGGTGGAACGTGTGGGAATGGAAGACGCCCCTCAGGAGGGTGCGGGGAACCGTGCGGATGAGCACAGAACACAACAGCCGCAGAACCGAACGGCCGCAGAGCGGACGGCCACACGACAAGCGACGCACGAAGCCCGCGGCTCACCGCGGGCGATTCAGGCGGGAGCCCCCAGCTCGGCCCACACCTTCTTGCCGGCGACACCGGGAGTCCGCACGACCCCCCAGTCCAGGCAGAGGCGCTGCACGATGAACATGCCGTGGCCGCCGGGCCGTCCGGCCCGGTGCGGCGTCCGTGGCGCCGGCTGTCCCGTGCCCCGGTCGGAGACCTCGATCCGGATCACCTTGTTGTCACAGGCGATCCACAGCTCGTCCGGCCCCTCGGCATGGAGGCACGCGTTGGTGACCAGCTCGGACACGACGAGCAGCACATCCTCGGCGGCCGCCCGCTGATCCGCGGTCGCGGCCGGCAGCCAGCCCCACGCGTACAGGGCCTGGCGCGCGAAGTCGCGGGCCAGCGGCACGACGCCGCTCTCCCCCTCGAAGGTCAGCCTGCGGACCTGACGCGCCCCCGACGACACGGCCGCGCCCCCCGCGGACGCCCCGGTCCCCGGCACGCCCCCCTCGGACGCCCCCGAAGCGCCGCTGGGCTCCGGGCCGCGGTCGCCCGGCGAGTAGGGCCGGGTGGTGCTCATCAGCGCTTCACCTCACCGATTCACCAGTTCACAATTCAAGAGTTCAGTTACGAATAAGTCGGTGCTCAGTACCAGTGTCCGCGCGCTCGGTCGTGATCGCCGCCGACATGTTCAGGTTGTCTCCTGCCCGACCGTTCCGGGGGAACACCCCTCACTTCGGCACGACCCGGCACACTCAGTCGGCCTCGCCTTCGTCGGCCAGGGCCTCCTCGACCGTGTCGTGCACGGTGAAGACCGCGTCCGCCCCCGTGATCTCGAACACACGAGCCACCACGGGCTGCATGCCCGCGAGGTGCACTCCGCCCCCTGCGTCCTCCGCCTTCAGGCGGGCGCCGAGCAGCACGTTGAGCCCGGTGGAGTCGCAGAACTCCAGCCGCGAGCAGTCGACGACCAGGCGGCTGAATCCCTTGGCAAGGCACTCGTCGAGTGGCTCGCGCAACAGGTCTGCGGTGTGGTGGTCCAGCTCACCCGCCGGAGTCACGACGGCACTACGGCCTTCTTCCCGCACCTCCACCAGAAGCCGGCCCGACTGTGCGCTGCCGACCGTCCCGTGGTCCATGCCGTCTCTCTCTCCCGAGGTCGTGGCTGCTGACTGTCGCCATCGAACACTACGCCTTCCCCACGCCCTTCAACACCCGAACATCCGCCCAGAAACGGACATATATCCACAGAACGCACTTGCGAAGGCTTCAGGAAAGCGGGTAGGGCTAGTAGAGACACGTAACCGACACGGCCGGCTTCGGAGGCGCCGCACACCGCAGTGCACGTACTGGCTTCGGCAGCCTTATGCCGAGAACGATGGAGGACATCATGTCACCCCGGCTCGACGCATCGCATACCCGGACGGCGACGTCGACACCCTCTTCGGAACATCTGGATCCCATCGCGCAGGACAGCGAGACGTACGCGGTCCACGAGGACGCCCCCGGCGTCCAGGACGACGTACTGGCCGGACTTCCGGAGATCCCCCCGTACGACGAGGTCGGTCCCGTCGATGCGCGGGCCCTGTCCAAGACCCTCTTCGAGCGGCTGGAAACGCTCGAGGAAGGCACGCTCGAGTACTCCTACGTGCGCAACACGCTCGTCGAACTCAATCTGGCCCTGGTCAAGTTCGCCGCCTCCCGCTTCCGCTCCCGCAGTGAGCCGATGGAGGACATCATCCAGGTCGGCACCATCGGCCTCATCAAGGCGATCGACCGCTTCGAACTCAGCCGTGGCGTCGAGTTCCCCACCTTCGCCATGCCAACCATCATCGGCGAGATCAAGCGCTTCTTCCGTGACACCTCCTGGTCCGTGCGCGTCCCGCGCCGCCTGCAGGAGCTCCGGCTCGACCTGGCCAAGGCCGGCGACGAGCTGGCCCAGCAGCTCGACCGCGCGCCCACGGTGGCGGAGCTCGCGGAGCGGCTGGGGCTGTCCCACGACGAGGTCGTCGAGGGCATGGCCGCCTCCAACGCCTACACCGCCTCCTCGCTGGACGCGCAGCCCGAGGAGGACGACAGCGAGGGCGCGCTCGCGGACCGGATCGGCTACGAGGACCACGGGATCGAGGGCATCGAGTACGTGGAGTCGCTCAAGCCCCTGATCGCCGAACTCCCGCACCGGGACCGGAAGATCCTCTCCCTGCGTTTCGTCGCCAACATGACCCAGTCGGAGATCGGCGAGGAGTTGGGCATCTCGCAGATGCACGTGTCGCGGCTGCTGTCGCGGACCCTGGGGCGGCTGCGCAAGGGACTGACGGCCGAGGACTGACACCGGCCCCGCGAAAGGCTTGCCGTCCGGCGCCCCCCGGGCGCCGGACGAGCCGTTTCCAGGCCGCCCCGAACTCACCTCTCCCGTCCGATCATTACCCTCGGTAACGCCTTTCCCCACGAGCTCCTCTCCACCACTATGGTCACCCGCCAAACCGGCCGGTACGTCAGGTGCCCGGCCCGGCACCGGTGGGGACGCGAGGAGGCGGGTGCATGGCTCGGCCCGAGGGAACCGACGGCGACGCGACGCACGGCGGGCACTCCGGCACGTCCGACGCGCGGCTGACCGAACTGCTGCGCGCCGACACCGCCGTCGCCTACCCCGCGCTGCAGGAACTTCGCGCCCGCCATCGCGCGTCGGTCCTCGCCTATGCCCGGCTGTGCACGACCGGCGACGCGGCGGCCCGCCAGTTGGCGGCCCAGGCATTCACGCTGGCGGCCCGTCAGACGGCGCGCGGCACCGATCCGGCCGTCCCGTGGCGGCACCAACTCCTGCTGCTGACCGGCGGCGTGGCCGCGACGTGGGCCGAGGGCGACCGCTCGGCGGCCCTCGACGCGGGCCTGCTGCTGGTCCTCAACACCTCCGGCCCCGGCGGGCCCGTACCGCCCATGCTCGCCGCGTACCGGACGCTGCCGGCCCGCACCTGCGGACTGATCTGGTACGGCGTCGTGGAGCAGGAGAGCGCCGAGCGGACCGCCGTACTGCTGGGCGTCACCCCGGAGGACGTGACCTACGGGATCGAACCGGCGCTGGGCGCGCTCGGCCGGTCGCTGCTGCGGGCCCGGCTGGCCGCCTCCGACGACCCGGACTGCCAGGACTTCCAGCGGCTGATCGAGGAGTCGGTACGGCCGGACTCGCCCCGGCACAGCCCCGATCTGGCCGCGCACCGGGCGCGCTGCCCGCACTGCACGACCGCATACGAGGAACTGACCGCCCTGCGCGACGCCCCGCGCACCGCGCTGGCCGAGGGACTGATGCCGTGGGCCGGTGCGGCGTACGCGGCGCGGATCACCGGCGGGGCGACGGCGGAAGGCCGTACGGAGGGGGAGCCGTCCGGCGCGACGGGTGCGGGGGGCCGTACTGCGTGGGAGCGGTCCGGCCGAACGGGGTCGGAGGGCCGCGGCGGGCGGGGGTGGTCCGGCGCGACGGGCGCGGGCGGCCCTGGCGCGCGGTCGCGGTCCGGCGAACAGGGAGCAGGAGGCCTTGGTGGGCGGGGGTGGTCCGTGGGAACGGGCACGGGAGGCCCCGGTGGGCGAGGGTGGTCCGGTGCGACGGCCGCGGGGGGCCGTGACGGGCGGGAGCGGGCCTGGTCACCGTCGCGGCGGGGCGCGCTGGCCTCGGCGGGACTGGGTGTGGCGCTCACCCCGCTGCTGTTCTTCCTGCTGTCCCCGGACGACTCCCCCGCAGGCAACGCCTCGGACCTGATCACCGCCGTGCCGCCGCCCGCGGTGACGGTGACCGCGACGGTGCCGGTGCCCTCGGCCACCCCGTCGCCGACGCCCTCCAGGAACTCCAAGTCACCCTCCCCGACGGGGAGTCCGACCCCGTCGCGCACGACCCGCCCGCCGACGCCGTCCCCGACCCCGCCGCCGCCTCCGGCCACGCACCCGCCGGGCAGCGCCTACGCCCAGGTCGTGAACGTCGCCTCGGGGCTGTGCCTGGACATCCGGGACGGCGTCCTGGACAAGGGCGTGGACGTCGTCACGGCGCCCTGTTCGTCGGCCGCGACGCAGCGCTGGCGGGTCGACGCCGGGCGGGGCGTGCTCCAGTCGGCCGCCGACCCGGACTACTGCCTGGACAGCCGCGGCTCGACCGACCGGGGTGTGGGCATCTGGACCTGCTCCTCGGTGGAGGGCAGGAACGCGCAGAACCTGAAGTTCGTCGTCGACGACAGCGGACTGATCCGGCCCGCCATCGCCGTGGAGACGGCGGTGACGCCGGACGGCGGGGACGGGCTGGTGTTCCGTTCGCTCGACGACTCGGACGGGGACCCGGACCAGCGGTGGCGGGCGGGAGCGGCGTGACCGCAGGTCAGGCGGCCCGCCGTCCGCGCCGCCACACCTCGCTCACCAGGGGCACCCCCGGCCGGTACGCCAGATGGACGTGGCTGGGGGCGTCGAGAACGGCCAGGTCGGCGTAGGCGCCGGGGCTCAGGCGGCCGACGTCGTCGCGGCGCAGGGCACGGGCGCCGCCCGCCGTGGCGGACCAGAGCGCCTCGTCGGGGGTCATCCGCATGTCCCGTACCGCCAGGGCGATGCAGAACGGGACGGACGAGGTGAACGACGAGCCGGGGTTGCAGTCCGTCGACAGCGCCACCGTGACGCCCGCGTCCAGCAGCCGCCGCGCGTCGGGCCACTCGGCGCGCGTGGAGAACTCGGCGCCGGGAAGCAGGGTGGCCACGGTGGAGCTGTTGGCCAGCGCGTCGACGTCCTGGTCGGTGAGGTGGGTGCAGTGGTCGGCGGAGGCGGCGTCCAGCTCGACGGCGAGCTGGACGCCGGGGCCGTACGTCAGCTGGTTGGCGTGGACGCGCGGGTGCAGGCCCCTGGCCCTGCCCGCGGTGAGGATGGCGCGGGCCTGGTCGCCGTCGAACGCGCCCTTCTCGCAGAAGACGTCGATCCAGCGGGCGTACGGCGCGCAGGCGTCGAGCATCTCGCCGGTGACCAGGGCGACGTACGCCGCCGGGTCCTCGGCGTGATCGGGGGGGACGATGTGGGCGCCCAGGTAGGTGACCTCGTCGGTGTGGGCGGCGGCGATGCGCAGGGCCCGGGACTCGTCCTCGACGGTGAGGCCGTAGCCCGACTTGGTCTCCAGGGTCGTGGTGCCCTGGCGGAGGGCCTCGGCGAGGTAGCGGGTCAGGGTGGCCTCGAGCTCGGCGTCCGTCGCGGCGCGGGTGGCGGCGACCGTGGTCCGGATGCCGCCCGCGCTGTACGCCCGGCCGGACATACGGGCGTTGAACTCCTCCGTGCGGTCGCCCGCGAACACCAGGTGGGAGTGGGAGTCGACGAACCCCGGGATCACCGCGCGGCCGCCGGCGTCGACCCGGTTGTCAGTGGCGGGTGCTTTGCTTGATTCACCGGTCCACGCGACGCGGTCGCCGTCGATGACGACGGCCGCGTCGTGGATCAGGCCCAGGGGGGATCCGTCACCGAGGGAGGGGTCGTTGGTGACCAGCGTGGCGATGTTGGTGACGACGGTGGTCGTGCCGTGGGTGGCGCCGGCGGGTGTGGCGCTGGTGGTGCTGCTCATGGCGTCCTCATGGGGGTTCGGGTCGGCGGTCGTCAGGCACGCAGGGCGTCGACGGCCTGCGCGAGTGCCCGCGGCACATCGGGTACCAGGGTGTGCGCCCCGTCGCGCACGACGTGCCGCCCGCCGACGACCGTATGGCGGACGTCCGCTGCCGTCGCGGCGAATACGGCCGTCTCGGCGCCCAGCCCGGGCAGCGGCCCCGCCGTTCTGACCGAGTCGAGCGCGATCGTCGTGAAGTCGGCGAGCCCGCCGGGCTCCAGGGTGCCCGCGTCGGGCCAGCCGAGCGCGGCATGCCCGTCCGCCGTGGCGGCCCGCAGCAGGGCGGCGGCCGTCCAGTGGCCGCGGGTGCGGGTGCGCAGCCGCTCGTTCAGCTCCATCGCGCGGGCCTCTTCGAGCAGGTCGACGACGGCATGGCTGTCGGAGCCGAGGGAGAGGGGGGAACCCGCTCGCTGGAGCGCCGCGGCCGGCCCGATGCCGTCCGCGAGGTCCCGCTCCGTCGTCGGACACATGCAGGTGCCGGTGCCGCTGCGGCCGATCAGGGCGATGTCGTCGTCGGTCAGGTGCGTGTTGTGGACGCCGGTGGTGCGGGGGCCGAGGACGCCGTGGTCGGCGAGGAGCCGGGTGGGGGTGCGGCCGTGCGCCTCCCGGCAGGCGTCGTTCTCGGCGGTCTGCTCGGACAGGTGCACGTGCAGCGGGGCCCGCCGCTCCTCGGCCCAGCGCGCCACGGTCGCCAACTGGTCGGCGGGCACGGCCCGTACGGAGTGGATCGCCGCCCCGATCCGTGCGTGATCCCGTTCCTTGAGAACTGAACAGCGTTCGGCCCAGTGCTCGGCCGTCCGGTCGGAGAAGCGGAGCTGGTGGGCGTTGGGCGGCTGTCCGAAGCCGGAGGAGAGGTAGCAGGTGTCGAGGAGGGTGATGCGGATCCCGGCTTCGGCGGCTGCCGCGACCAGCGCCTCGCCCATGGCGTTGGGGTCGGCGTAGGGGGTGCCGCCGGACGCGTGGTGGACGTAGTGGAACTCGCCGACGGCCGTGATGCCGGCGAGGGCCATCTCGGCGTAGGCCGCCCTCGCCAGCGCGTGGTAGGTGTCCGGGGTGAGCCGGTCGGCGGTGGCGTACATGACCTCGCGCCACGTCCAGAAGGTGCCCGAGCCGACCTGCACGGTGCCACGCAGGGCGCGGTGGAAGGCGTGGCTGTGGGCGTTGGCGAGGCCGGGGAGGGTGAGGCCGCGGAGGATCTCGGCGCCGGGGGGCGGACTGCCGACGCCCTGGTGGACGGCGGTGATCCGGCCGTCCTCGGTGTCGACGGCGACTCCCGGCTCGACGTGATTGCCGAGCCAGGCGTGTTCCAGCCAGTACGTCCGTGTCACGCGCAGGCCAGCCCTTCCAGTACGTCGGCGAGTGCGCTGACCCCGGCCACGCAGTCGTCCTCGGCCGCGAACTCGGCCGGGGAGTGCGAGACGCCGGTGGGGTTGCGCACGAACAGCATGGCGGTCGGGATCGTCCCGGCCAGGATCCCGGCGTCGTGTCCGGCGCCGGTGCCGAGGACCGGGACCGTGAGGTCGGTGTCCTTGCCCAGGATGCGGGCGAGTTCGTCGCGCAGGGCGTGGTCGAACTCGACGACCGGCGTGAAGGACTCCCGTACGACGTCGAGGTCGACGCCGTGGGCGTCGGCGTGCTCGCGGGCCGCCCGCTGGATCTCGGTGACGACGGTGTCGAGGGTTTGCTGGTCGGCGGCACGGGAGTCGATCCAGCCGCGCACCAGGGAGGGGACGGCGTTGACGCCGTTGGGTTCGACGGCGACCTTGCCGAACGTGGCGACGGCCTCACCGAGTTCGGCCGCGCGGCGGGCGGCGAGGACGGTCCCGGCGTACGGCAGCATGGGGTCGCGCCGGTCCACGAGCCGGGTGGTGCCGGCGTGGTTGGCCTCGCCCCGGAAGTCGAACCGCCACCGCCCGTGCGGCCAGATGGCGCTGGCGACGCCGACCCGGTCGCCGGACAGGTCCAGGGCGCGGCCCTGTTCGACGTGCAGCTCGACGAAGGCGCCGATGCGGGCCAGCCGTTCGGGGTCGGGTCCGATGGCGTCGGGGTCGTGTCCGGCGGCCTCCATGGCCCGCGGCAGGGTGATGCCCTCGGCGTCGGTCAGGCGGTGCGCCTGCTCGACGGTGAGCTGCCCGGCGGCGAGCCGCGACCCGACGCAGGCGAGCCCGAAGCGGGCGCCCTCCTCGTCGCCGAAGTTGACGATGCCGAGGGGTTTGCCGAACCGCACGCCGCGGTTGCGCAGTTCGTCCAGCGCGGCGAACGACGACACGACCCCGAGGGGACCGTCGAAGGCCCCGCCGTCGGGCACGGAGTCGAGATGCGACCCGGTGACGACGGCGTCCCCCCGGGCGGGATCGCCGAGCCAGGCCCACTGGTTGCCGTTCCGGTCCAGCTCGTGGACCAGCCCGCGCGCCTCGGCCTGCGCCCGGAACCAGTCACGGCACTCACGGTCGGCCCCGGTCCAGGCGAAGCGGCGGTAGCCGCGGGTGCCGGGGTGCCGGCCGATGGGGAGCAGTTCGCGCCACATCGCGTGGAACGAGGCGCCACCCGGGGCGGCGGCGGCCGCGGGCGGCGCGGCGTACGCGTCGCCCGGACCGTTCCCGTCCCGGGTCACGCCTGGTCACCCTCACGCATCGGCACCCGCACGCCCCGCTGCGACGCCACCGACTCGGCGATGTCGTAGCCCGCGTCCACGTGCCGGATGACGCCCATCCCGGGGTCGTTGGTCAGCACCCGCCGGATCTTCTCGCCGGCCAGCGCCGTGCCGTCGGCCACCGTCACCTGGCCGGCGTGCATGGACCGTCCCATGCCGACGCCGCCGCCGTGGTGCAGGGACACCCAGGAGGCGCCCGACGCCACGTTCACCATGGCGTTCAGCAGCGGCCAGTCGGCGATCGCGTCGGAGCCGTCGAGCATGGCCTCGGTCTCCCGGTAGGGGGAGGCCACGGAGCCGCAGTCGAGGTGGTCGCGCCCGATGACGATCGGTGCGGCCAGCTCCCCGCTCGCGACCATGTCGTTGAACCGCTCGCCCGCCTTGTCCCGCTCGCCGTAGCCGAGCCAGCAGATCCGGGCGGGCAGTCCCTGGAAGTGCACCCGCTCCCCGGCCAGGCGGATCCAGCGGGCCAGGGACTCGTTCTCGGGGAACAGGTCGAGGATGGCCTTGTCCGTCTTGGCGATGTCGGCGGGATCCCCGGACAGGGCGGCCCAACGGAAGGGGCCCTTGCCCTCGCAGAACAGCGGGCGGATGTAGGCGGGGACGAAGCCCGGGAAGGCGAACGCCCGGTCGTACCCGGCGAGCTGCGCCTCGCCGCGGATGGAGTTGCCGTAGTCGAACACCTCGGCGCCGGCGTCCATGAAGCCCACCATCGCCTCGACGTGCCGGGCCATCGACTCGCGGGCCCGCGTGGTGAAGCCCGCCGGGTCCTTCGCCGCGTAGGACGCCATCTCGTCGAAGGCGACCCCGAGCGGCAGGTACGCCAGCGGGTCGTGCGCCGAGGTCTGGTCGGTGACGATGTCGATCGGCGCACCCATGGCCAGCAGTTGCGGCACCAGCTCCGCCGCGTTGCCGAGGACGCCGATGGACAGCGGGCGGCGCGCGTCTCGGGCCTCGGTGGCGAGCTGGAGGGCGTGGTCGAGGGAGTCGGCCTTCACGTCGAGGTAGCGGTGCTCGATGCGCCGCTCGATGGCGCGCGGGTCGCAGTCGACGCAGATCGCCACGCCGTCGTTCATCGTCACGGCGAGCGGCTGGGCGCCGCCCATCCCGCCGAGTCCGGCCGTGAGGGTGATGGTCCCGGCGAGCGTGCCGCCGAACTTCTTCGCGGCGACGGCGGCGAAGGTCTCGTAGGTGCCCTGGAGGATGCCCTGGGTGCCGATGTAGATCCAGGAACCGGCGGTCATCTGCCCGTACATGGTCAGGCCGAGGGCCTCCAGGCGGCGGAACTCCTCCCAGTTGGCCCAGTCGCCGACCAGGTTGGAGTTGGCGATGAGGACGCGCGGCGCCCACTCGTGGGTCTGCATGACGCCGACCGGGCGGCCGGACTGGACGAGCATCGTCTCGTCCTGCTTCAGCGTCTTCAGGGTGCGCACCATCGCGTCGAAGGACCGCCAGTCCCGCGCCGCCTTGCCGGTGCCGCCGTAGACGACGAGCTTGTCGGGGTGTTCGGCGACCTCGGGGTCGAGGTTGTTCTGCAGCATCCGCAGGGCAGCCTCCTGCTGCCAGCCCAGGGCGCTCGGCTGCGTACCGCGCGGCGCTCGTACGGGGCGGGGTCCTGACATGGTCTGCCTCCCTGGTGACTGCTCTCGCGGAGCTCCCTGCGGAATGTTGCTGCGTCTATTCACATCCTGGCCTTCTGAATAGAGCTAGTCAATAGCGGGGGGTCCCCGGACGGCGCGACGCCGCGGGTGTTTGGCTGGATGCATGAGGCATCGACAGGACGGGGACGACGTGCACGACGTTCATGAAGGCGGGGCGGGCGGCGGCGAGAGGTCGGCGCGGCGCGACGAGGCGGTCCGGGCTGCCGTCGAGCAGGGGCTGCTGAGCCGGGACGTCCCCCTCGCCGGGCTGCTCGACGTCACCGGCATCAGGGAGTCGGCGGCGGAGCTGCGCGCGGCGTTCGACGCGGTGGTGGCACCCGGCACGCCCGTGCTGCACGCGTTCGCGGTGAAGGCGGCCCCGCTGGTCCCGGTGCTGCGGCTGCTGCGCGACGAGGGCATCGGCGCGGAGGTGGCGAGCCCGGGGGAGCTGGCCCTGGCCCGGGCGGCCGGGGTGGCGCCGGAGCGGACGGTGCTGGACTCGCCCGCGAAGACACCGGCGGAGCTGCGCGAGGCGCTGGCGCTGGGCATCGCCGTGAACGCGGACAACCCGCAGGAGCTGGAGCGCATCGACGCCCTGATGCGGTCCGCCCCCAGCCGCTCCCCCCTCGGCATCCGGGTGAACCCGCAGGTCGGCGGCGGTTCCATCGAGGCGCTGTCCACCGCCACGGCGACCTCGAAGTTCGGGGTGGCGCTGCGGGACGAAGGGGCGCGCGAGTGGGTGATACGGGCGTACGCCGAGCGCCCCTGGCTGACGCGGCTGCACGCGCACACCGGGTCGCAGGGCATCCCGCTGTCGAGGATGACCGAGGGCGTGGCGGCGGCGTACGCGCTGGCGGAGGAGATCAACCGGCGGATCGGGCGGCCGCAGGTCGACACGATCGACATCGGCGGCGGGCTGCCGGTGAACTTCGCCTCGGAGGCGACGACGCCGACGTACACGCAGTACGCGCGGATGCTGAAGGGGGCGGTGCCGGGGCTGTTCGACGGGCGCTACGGGCTGGTCACCGAGTTCGGGCGGTCACTGCTGGCCAAGCACGGCACGGTGGTGGCGCGGGTGGAGTACGCCAAGAGCGCGGGCGGCCGGCCGGTGGCGGTGACGCACGCGGGCGTGCAGGTGGCGACGCGGACGGTGTACGCGCCGGGATCGTGGCCACTGCGGATCGCCGCGTACGACGCCAAGGGGCGGCCGAAGGAGGGGCCGGCGGTGGTGCAGGACGTCGCGGGACCCGCGTGCTTCGCGGGCGACCTGCTGGCCGAGGGGCGCGAGTTGCCGCTGCTGGAGCAGGGGGACTACGCGGCGGCGCTGGACACGGGGGCGTACTACTTCGCCCACCACTACGCGTACAACTCCCTGGCCCGACCGGGCATCTACGGTTTCGTCCCGGACGGCGCGGGCGGCGTGGCCTTCGCGACCGTCCGTACGCCGCAGACGCTCGACGAGATCGTGGCCGAGTCGGGCGGGGCGCACGCGGGCACGCTCGCCGAGCTTCCTGCACCCGCGCGGGAGTGATCAACTCCTCCGGAAACGACGCCAGTTGACCCACACTAGTCACTCGTCGCATGTTCCACCGGAAAATGCCAGAACGCTCACCTGTCGCACACACGTTGCGTAGTCTCTGGGTCACTCAGCCGAACCCCGGCAGGAGGGGAGTCTAGGGTGCCCGGAATCGACGAGTGCCTACTGGAGGCCATGCGGCTGCCCGGAGCACGAGGGGCCGCACTGGTCGACTGGACGAGCGGGCTGGCCCTGGGCACCGTCGGCGAGCCCCCGGGCGGCGACCACGAGGCGGCGGCGGCCGAGGCCGCGGAACTGGCCCGGCTGGCCGCCGAGCAGCGGGCGTTCGCCCCGGTCGGCGGCGGTGACGGCGAGGACGGGGAGGAACCCGCCGACCCGCCCGTCGAGGACCTGATCCTCAGCAACCGGGACAGTTATCACGTCCTGCGGTTCGTGCGGACGTCGTTCGACAGCAGCGTCTTCCTGCACCTGTGGCTGGCCCGGGCGGACGGCAACCTCGCACTGGCCCGCATCCGCCTGGGCGAGATGGCCGGGCGGCTGGTGCTGGGATGACCATGGTCAGCACCACCCCACCACCCAGACTGCCGGTGAGAGACAAGGCCGCCCGGCCCCGTACCGGCGGCGTCTCCCCGATGCTCACCCGCCTCGCCGCAGAGCGCGCCACCGGTGTCCTGGTCCGCGCGACGGGCACCCTGTACCTCGCCGAGGGCCGGGTGGTGCACGCCGAGAGCCCTCTCGCGCCCGGCCTCGACGTGCTCCTCACGGCCCACGGCACCCTCGACGCGCGGGACTGGCAGGACGCCCTCGACCGGGCCGGCGAGCCGGACACTGCCGACCGCCTCCTCCTCGACGGCGGCCGACTCGCGCCCGGCGCGCTGGAGTTGTGCCATCTGAGCGCGCTGTACGACGCCGCGTACTTCGCGCTCGCGCCCAGCAGCACCCCGGGCCGCTTCCGGTACGGCACCACGCACTGGCTCGGTTCCGTGCACCCGGTCGCGGTCGGCGCCGTCGAGCAGGAGACGCTCCGCCGCCGCGCCCTGCTGCACCGCATCTGGCCGGACCCGGCGACCGACAGCGCACCGCTGGAACGCGTGGACACCGCCGCCGCCCCGGCGGTCCCGCTCCGGCAGAGCGCGGTACTGGCCCTGGTGGACGGCGTGCGCACCGCCACGGACATCGCCCGCGACCTGGGCAGACCGGCCTTCCACACCCTGGTGTCGATACGCCGCCTGGCGGCGGCCGGCCTGATCGCGCCCCGCCCGCCCCTGCCGGGCACAGGCGGCCCCCGGACCGAGCACCCGTTACCGGACCAGGGCGTCCTCACCGCACCCGGCCACCCCTCCCCCGGGCACACCGCCCCCACCGACCCCGGGAGCGCCGGTGCCACCACCCGCACCGGCCCGGCGCACGCCGCCCCCCGCACCGGCCACGCGCGCGCCGACGACCCCAGCGCTCCCGAGCCCCCGGGGCACGCCGCTCCGGGACACCCCGGGCACCTCGATACCCCCGCCCCCACATGGCCCGACCCCGCCGAACACCCCGACATCGCACTGCTGAAGAGGGTCAGGGATGCGCTGGAGGCCCTTTGAGCGGCAGCAACCGCCGCAGCCCGCACCGCGACAGCCGACGCCGCGCCGAGCGACGCCGCGCCAACCGCCTCGACCGCCCGCCGAGAGGAGAGCCCTGATGGCGGTGGAACCCCCGATCCTCGACGAACTCCACCGGCTGAGAGCCCGCGTCCCCCAACTGACCGGCGCCCTCGCCGCCAGCGTGGACGGCCTGGTCATCGCCCACGACACCCCCGGCGTCGAGCCGGACGGCCTCGCCGCCCTCACCGCCGCCGCACTCGGCGTCGCGGTACGGGTCACAGACGCGACCGGCCGGGGTGACCTGCGCGAACTGCTGGTCCGCGGCGTCAGCGGCTACGTGGCGACGTACGCCGCGGGCCAGACCGCCGTACTGACGCTGCTCGCCGAGGACCGCGTGAACGTCGGCCGCCTGCACCTGGAGGGCCGCCGCACCGGCGCCCGCATCGGTGAGCTGGTCGACAACCTGCCACCGGCCCCACCCGAGCCCCCCACGCGGCCCGAGACGGCCCCCACGACCCGCTCCAAGCCCGTCCGCCGGACTCCCCGCACCCCCACGAACACATCCACCACCACGGAAAACTGAGAGGAACCCAACCACCATGGCCAACACCGAGACCGCCCTCAAGGAAGCACTCGCCTCGATCGAGGGCGCCACCGGAGTAGCCCTCGTCGACTACACCACCGGCATGGCCCTCGGCACGCTGGGCGGCAGCAAGAGCTTCGACCTCAACGTCGCCGCCGCCGGCAACACCGACGTGGTACGCGCCAAGATGCGCACGATGGAGCACTTGGGGCTCAAGGGCCAGATCGAGGACATCCTGATCACGCTGACGGACCAGTACCACCTGATCCGCCTGCTCAGCGGCCGCAGCGGCAACGGGCTGTTCCTCTACCTGGCCCTCGACGCCAAACGCGCCAACCTCGCGATGGCCCGCCATCAGCTGCGGCGCATCGAGGAGGAACTCGAGGTCTGACGCGCGCCTCAGACCAGCGCGGCGGTGCGGCGACGCGAGCCACCACCCGGTGCCGCGTCGCCCGCCGCGACGCCCGTGCTGCGGTACGCCTTGACCGCCTTGCCGGCCGGGCGGCCCGCGCCCCGGCCGAGCCAGTCGACGCGTACCCACAGCAGCGCCTCCCCGGCCCGCTCGCGCCGCCCGAGCCAGGCCGCCTTCAGCCACAGCCCGGCACCGCACCCGGCGAGCAGCATGCCGCCCGCGGCGGGCACGGCGTAGGAGCTGCCCAGGGCCGCGAGGAAGGCGAGCAGCAGCCACCAGCCGTGCCCGCGCCGCCAGTTGCGCACGGTCACCGCGCGGTCCTGGAGCACGTCGTGCCTGGCGGCGCGGGCCGCGCCGCGGGCGAGGGCGGCGTACCGTCCGCGGCGTGCGTACGCCACCAGGGCCGCCGCCACGATGAACAGCACGGCCCCGGCCATGACGCCGATCCGGCGCCCCGTCAGTCCCGGCAGCAGCACGCCGATGCCGGCCGCGCACACACCCAGCCACCACAGCGGTGCGGCCCCGGCCCGTACGACGCAGGCCACCCGAGCCAGCCCCTGTCCTCCGCGCGTCACGTTCAGCCTCCCGTCTCGCGTCTCACGTCTCGCGTGTCACGTCTTCGAAGCGTCACAACCCCCGGACTCCTGAGGGGAACCTCAGGGTCTGGTTGCGTCAGGTTCTAGAACACGCACGCTAGCGAGGCAAGGTGAGACGAGTCTGAGAAGGCGCGGGCCGCCCGGTCACTCCACGAACAGCCCCCGTGCCGCCGCGCGCGTGTCGAACTCCTCCAGCCGCGCCTGGGCGTCCGGCAGGTCGTCGCACATCGCCTCCAGCAGCACCCGCCCCAGCAGCATCGGCGCGCACGCGGTGTCGAAGGCGAGCCCGGTGCCGACGGCGGCGGGCAGCAGCAGGTCGGACACCTTGGCGACCGGCGCGAAGGCCGAGTCGGCGACGGTCACCACCGTCAGCCCGGCCTCCCGCGCGTACGCCAGCGTGTCCACGACCTCGCGCGGATGCCGGGGCAGGGCGAAGCACAGCAGCGCCGAGGCGCCCGCGCGCACGGCCGCGTCGATCCGGTCGTGGATCATCGTGCCGCCCTCGTTGAGCAGCCGTACGTCCGGATGGACCTTGGCGGCGAAGTACGCGAAGCCGTACGCCTGGGAGGCCGCCGCCCTCAGGCCCAGCACCGGCAGCGGGCGCGAGGCGGCCAGCAGCCGCCCGGCCTCCTGTACCGGCCGGGGATCGGCGAGCAGGTCGGCGAGGTGCCTCAGGTTCTCGATCTCGGCCTCGACGGCCTGCTGGTACTCGTTGTACGACGCCGTGCCGGCGGACTGCTCGGCGGGTGCGACCTCGCGCAGGTACCTGCGCAGGGCGGGGTAGCCGTCGAAGCCGAGGGCGACCGCGAAGCGGGTGACGGACGGCTGGCTGACCCCGGCGAGTTGGGCCAGCTCGACGCTGGACAGGAACGGCACGTCGGCGGCCCGCCGCACCATGCTGTGCGCGATGCGCCGCTGGGTCGGCGTGAGCCGGTGCCCCTCGAACAGCGCCTGCAGCCGTGCGGCAGGGCTGTCCGGCACACCCGTGTTCGTGTCACCGCTCATGACGTGCTCCCCCTCCAGATGTCCGTGAACCGGTCGAGCAGTTCGGCCGCCGCCGTCACGTCGCGGGTCAGCGGGCGGTCGGCCGGGTCCGCGTCCAGCACCGACTCGGCGAGCTCCAGTGCCCGGCCCGCCGGCAGGTCCGGCTCGGGGCGCAGGTCGCGCTGGCGCAACGCCCGGACCGCGGCGACGAGTTCGCAGCCGACGACGAGACGGTACGCGCCGCACGCGCGCAGCGTCTGGCGTGCGGCGAGCGAGGCGAAACTGGCCTGTTCCTCGACGCCCCGGGAGAGTACAGCGTGACCGAGCGACGCGGGCGCCGAGAAGGCCCGCAGATCACCGAGGGCGGCGCCGGCGGCGTACTCCAGGATCATCACGCCGGACGAGGCGGGCTCGTGGTCGGCGAGGAACGGGCGCAGGCGGGTGTAGGCGGGCTCGTTCAGCGTCGACAGCCGGGACGTCGACAGGCGGGCCACCTGCGTTATGGCCAGCCGGAAGTGGTCCAGGGCGAGCGCGAGCTGGGCCTGGTAGAAGCCGCCGTGGTGGTAGGCGGCCATGTCCTCCGGGGAGATCAGCGGGTTCTCGGCGGCCGCGTTGATCTCGACGGTGAGGACGTCCTCCAGGGCGTCGGCGGCGTCCTGCGCGGGGCCGTGGATCTGGGGCAGGCAGCGGAAGCCGTACGGGTCCTGGATCCGGCCGAGCGGGGGGTGCGGCCGGTCGGCGGCGCCGATCAGCCGGCGCATCCGGCGGGCGACGTCGGCGGTGCCCCGGTGCGGTCGGGCGGCGTGCACGGGGGCGGCGTACGCCTCGTGGGAGCCGTCGACGGCCAGCAGGGACAGGGCGGCGACGACCTGGGTGGCGGCGAGCAGGCCGCGCAGTTCGTGCAGGGCAAGCGCGGACTGGCCGAGGGTGAGGGCGTTGCTGCTGATCAGCGCCAGCGCGTCGTTGTTGTCCAGCGGCTGCGCCTCGGGCGCACCCGCTCCCCGCCAGGGGTGCTCTCCCGCCAGCGCCAGCCCCACCTGGGCGAGTGCGGCGATGTCGCCGGTGCCGACCGAGCCGAACTCGTTCACCACCGGGTGCGCGCCGGTCTCCAGCGCCTCGCACAGCGCGGTGACGACGGACGGTCTGAGCCCGGCGCCGCCCGCCAGCAGCTGGTTGGCCCGGACGGCGAGCATCGCCCGCACCTGCCGCGCGGGCAGTTCCTCGCCGATCGCGCCGGCGTGACTGCGCAGCAGCCGCAGCCCGTGCGCGGCGGCAGCCTCGGTGGGAACATTCTCGTTCCGGTTGGCGCCGACCCCGGTGGAGCGGCCGTACACGCGTCCGGTCGCGGCGATCATGCGGGCGGCGTTCCAGGACTCCTCCGCGCGCTTCATGGCCTCGGTCCCCGGCACCGGCCGCGCGGCCCCGTCGGCGAGCCGGACGACGTCGGTGACGCCCGTCCCGCGTCCGTCCAGCACCACGAGGGCGGTCAACGCATCCTCCGGGGCGTCCACAATGCGAGACGACATCATGCGCAAACCCTCCTCAACCCGGACATCGGTTCTTGCCTGCCGGTCACCCGTCACCACGGATTAACGCCGGAGCATTGACAACCTATTCAGACACCAAGAACTCTGCATGACGTTATACAGGCCGGGCAAGGGACATCTCATGATCCAGTTCGACGCGGTCCACAAGCGCTTCGCCAACGGCACCACCGCAGTCCACGACCTCACCCTCCGCATGCCGGAAGGCGGCGTGACCGTCCTCGTCGGATCCTCCGGTTGTGGCAAGACAACCACCTTGAGGATGATCAACCGGATGGTCGAACCGACCTCCGGCACCATCCGGGTCGGCGGCAAGGACGTCCAGCAGCAGGACGCGGCCGAACTGCGCCGCTCCATCGGATACGTCATCCAGCAGTCGGGCCTGTTCCCGCACCGCACCGTGCTGGACAACATCGCCACCGTCCCGCTGCTGCTCGGCTGGGGCCGGCGCAAGGCCCGTGCGAAGGCGGCCGAGCTGCTTCAGACCGTCGGCCTGCCCGCCGAGACCGGCCGCCGCTACCCCCACCAGCTCTCCGGCGGCCAGCAGCAGCGTGTCGGCGTCGCCCGCGCGCTCGCCGCGGACCCGCCGGTGCTGCTCATGGACGAGCCGTTCGGCGCGGTCGACCCGGTGGTCCGCAACCAGCTCCAGCAGGAACTGCTGCGCCTGCAGAAGGAGTTGAACAAGACCATCGTCTTCGTCACCCACGACATCGACGAGGCCGTCCGCCTGGGCGACCGGATCGCGATCTTCCGAACCGGCGGCCACCTCGTGCAGTGCGCCCCGCCCGCCGAGATCCTCGCCCGCCCCGCCGACGACTTCGTGGCGGACTTCCTCGGCGCCGAGCGCGGCCTGAAACTGCTCTCGCTCAGGACCCTCGCGGCCGTCCCGCAGGGCCCGGCACCGGAGGGCGGCGTCTGGACCCTCGCCCTCGACGAGGCACGCAGGCCGCTGCACTGGGCCGCGGACGACACCACGATCCCCGTACGGCCGCTCAAGGACGGCGACTCCCTGCTGTCCGCGCTCAACGAGTCGGTCGCCTCCCCCACCGGCCTCGTCGCCCGCGTCGACGCGGACGGCGTCCTCACCGGCGTCACGTCCCGCGACGACATCCACGAGCACGCGAACCGGGCCCAAGGCGAGGTGCTGGCCGCATGAGCATCGACTGGTCGTGGATGTCCGACCACACCGACGACCTCACCGCCCTGACCGTCTCCCACCTCCAGGCGGCCCTCTCGGCGGTCCTGTTCGGCCTGCTGATCTCACTTCCGCTGGCCGTCGTGGCCCACCGGATCCGGCCCCTGCGCGGCTTTCTGCTCGGCATGTCGAACGTGCTGTTCACCATCCCCTCGATCGCGGTCTTCGTGCTGCTGCTCCCGGTCAGCGGCCTCACCCGCACCACCACCGTCATCGGCCTGACGATCTACACCCTGGTCGTCCTGCTCCGGAACACGGTCGAGGGCCTGGACTCGGTCCCGACCAAGACCAAGGAGGCGGCGCGGGCGATGGGCACCCGTCCGTTGCGCACCCTCCTCACGGTCGAGCTCCCGCTGGCCCTGCCCGTGATCATGGCGGGCGTCCGCATCGCCACGGTCATGTCCATCTCCCTGGTGTCGGTCGCCACCTACATCGGCGACGGCGGCCTCGGCCAGCTCTTCACCGACGGCTTCCAGCGCAACTTCCCGACCCCCGTGATCGCCGGCGTGGCCCTCACGCTGCTGCTCGCGGTGGTCGCGGACGCGCTGCTGGTCGCCGTCCAGTACGTACTCACCCCATGGACGAGGCGGCGAGCCTGAGATGTACGAACTCTTCACCGACCTCGGCTCCTGGCTGACCAGCGGCGAGCAGTGGTCCGGCCCGGACGGCATCGCCCACCGCCTCGCCGAGCACCTCCAGTACTCGCTCCTGGCCACCCTCGTCGCCGCCGCGATCGGCCTCCCGCTGGGCCTGCTCATCGGCCACACCGGCCGGGGCGCCTTCCTCGCCATCAACCTGGCGTCCTTCGGCCGCGCCCTGCCCACCGTCGGCCTGGTCGTGCTGGTCTTCCTGGCCAGCGGCCTGTCCATGTGGCCGGTCTACGTCGCCCTGGTCGCCCTCGCGGTCCCGGCGATCGTCACCAACACCTACGCCGGAATGAGGGCGGTGGATCCGGACGTCCGCGACGCCGCCCGCGGCCAGGGCATGCGCGGCCACCAGGTGCTGCTCCAGGTCGAGCTGCCGCTGGCCCTCCCCCTGATCATGACCGGCCTGCGCCTGGCCCTGATCCAGGTAGTGGCCACGGCGACCATCGCCGCGTACGTCTCCTTCGGCGGCCTCGGCCGGTACGTCTTCGACGGCCTGGCCCAGCGCGACCTCGTGCAGGTGCTCGGGGGCGCGGTGCTGGTCGCCCTGGTCGCCGTCGCCCTCGACCTCGCCCTGTCCGCCCTCCAGCGCGCCCTCTTCCGACACCGCACCGCTTAGGGACCCCTGACATGAACCGTCGTACGCTCCTCGGCGGCCTGTTCGCAGCAGGCTCCGTCACCGTCCTCTCCGCCTGCTCCAGCGGCATCACCTCCCTCGAAGGCGAGGGCGGCGCCGCGGGCTCGGGAGGCGGCTCCAGCAAGGGCGGCCTGACCATCGGCACCGCCAACTTCACCGAGAACCAGGTGCTGGGATTCCTGTACGCGGCGGTGCTCACCGCGGCAGGCGTCAAGGTCACCGTGCGCCCCAACCTGGGCACCCGCGAGATCCTCGTCCCCGCCCTGCGCGGCGGCGACATCGACCTGCTGCCCGAGTACCAGGGCGCTCTCCTGCACTACGTCGATCCCAAGGCGACGGCGACCGAGGAGGGCGAGATGCAGAACGCCCTCACGATGGCCCTCCCGGCCGGGCTCCAGGTGCTGCCGTACGGCATGGCGGAGGACTCCGACGCCTTCGCGGTGACCCGGGAGACGGCCGAGAAGTACGGACTGGCCTCCCTGGCCGACCTGAGGAAGCAGAACCGCAAGCTGGTCATCGGCGCGGCACCGGAGGTGAAGAAGCGCCAGGTCGGCGTCGTCGGCCTCAAGGACGTCTACGGCGTCGAGTTCAAGGAGTTCAAGTCGCTCGACTCCTCCGGACCGCTGGTCAAGGGCGCCCTGAAGAAGGGCGACGTCGACGTGGCCAACCTCTTCACCACCGACACCGACATCAAGGAGAACGGCTGGGTGGTCCTGACCGACCCCAAGAACCTGATACCCGGCCAGCACGTCGTCCCCCTCATCGCCGACCGCAAGGCCGACGCCACGGTCCGCAAGGCGCTCGCCGAACTCGGCAACGTCCTCACCACGGCCGACCTCACCGAGCTCAACCGCCTGGTCGACAAGGACAAGAAGGACCCCCAGGACGTGGCCGACGACTACGCCGCCCGCAAGGGCCTGACGGCCACCGGCTGACCCCGCCGACGACAGGGGGGCTAACCCCAGTGCGGCCGGTGTCCGCGCTCCCTACCGTGAAGCGCATGAGCGGAATGGACGCGCGGGACACCGAGCTGAAGAAGGAACTCGACGCCACCCTGCAGGCCCGCAGGGAACTGGGCGAGGAGTACGACTCCGCGCTGGTCGACTCGTTCCTGGAGAAGGTCGAGCAGCGCATCGACGGGGCCGTGGAGCGCCGGGTGCGGCGCCAGCTGGCCGAGCAGCAGATGGTGGCGGCCCGGGACTCGCGGTCACCGAGGCCGACGGACTCCTGGGGCGAGCGCTTCGGCTTCGGCATCGTCTCGCTGGTGCTGGCGGTGCCGCTGTCCGCGATCGGCGGCGGCGTGGCCGACCTGCCCGGCCTGCTCGTCGCCTGGGCCGGCATCGTCGGCGTCAACGCCTTCCAGGCGGCCCGCCTCAACCCGAACCTCTTCGGCGGACGACGCCGCACATCGGCACAGGACAGCGACTGGGAGGACTGAGCCCGGGGACGCGCGACACCCCGGCGAGACGCCGGGAGGACCGACCGCGAGGGCGGCGGGACCGTCGAGAAGACCCCGCGCGGAGAAGATGTGCGCGGGGACCGCCGCACCCCCGTTGCCGGGGGGCGGGACGACGGCGGTCCCCGCGAGGGACGCGGGCCGGGTCAGGCCGGGCTTGCGCGTCCGTGGCGTCCGTGGAGGTCCGGGAGCCGCTCCGGAGGTTCCTTGGCGCCTTACGGGCCGGCCCGGGCGGGGAGCCGCTCCCGCCCTGCCGACACCCACCAATGTGCCGGACCCGTGTTAAGCGGGTGCTGCGCGGACGTGACGCGCTCGTACCACTTCCGAGAAGACCAACACTCGTGCCGGCCACCGCACGTCGGCCGCCCGCACGGCCCGTTCACCGCAGGTTCGCCGCTACTTCGCGGTCTTGGCCAGGAAGGCCAGCAGGTCCTGCCGGCTGACCACACCGGTCGGCTTGCCCTCCACGAGGACGATCGCCGCGTCCGCCGAACCGAGCACGGACATCAGGTCCCCGACCGGCTCGCCGGAGCCGACCTGCGGCAGCGGCGCCGACATGTGCTTCTCCAGCGGGTCGTCGAGGGAGGCGCTCTTGGTGAACAGCGCGTCCAGCAGTTCCCGTTCGACGACCGAGCCCACGACCTCGGCCGCCATCACGTCCGGGTGACCGGCGCCCGGCTTGACGATCGGCATCTGCGAGACGCCGTACTCGCGCAGCACCTCGATGGCCTGACCGACCGTCTCGTCCGGGTGCATGTGGACCAGGGACGGCATGGCGCCGCCCTCCTTGTCGCTCAGCACGTCGCCGACGCGGGCGCTCGGGCCGGCGTCCTCCAGGAAGCCGTAGTCGGCCATCCACTCGTCGTTGAAGATCTTGCTCAGGTAGCCGCGCCCGCTGTCCGGCAACAGGACGACCACGACGTCGTCGGGGCCGAGCCGCTCGGCGACCCGCAGCGCGGCGACCACGGCCATGCCGCACGAGCCGCCGACCAGCAGGCCCTCCTCCTTGGCGAGGCGCCGGGTCATCTGGAAGGAGTCCTTGTCGGACACGGCGACGATCTCGTCGGCGACGGTGCGGTCGTACGCCGTCGGCCAGAAGTCCTCACCGACGCCCTCGACGAGGTACGGCCGCCCGGACCCGCCCGAGTACACGGAGCCCTCGGGGTCGGCGCCGACGACCTTGACCCGGCCGTCGCTGGCCTCCTTGAGGTACCGCCCGGTCCCGGAGATGGTGCCGCCGGTGCCGACGCCGGCCACGAAGTGGGTGATCCTCCCCTCCGTCTGCTCCCACAGCTCGGGGCCGGTCGAGTGGTAGTGGGACAGCGGGTTGTTCGGGTTGGAGTACTGGTCGGGCTTCCAGGCGCCCGGCGTCTCACGCACCAGCCGGTCGGAGACGTTGTAGTACGAGTCCGGGTGCTCGGGTGCGACGGCCGTCGGGCAGACCACGACCTCGGCGCCGTACGCCCGCAGCACGTTGATCTTGTCCGTGGACACCTTGTCCGGGCACACGAAGATGCACTTGTACCCCTTCTGCTGCGCCACGATCGCCAGCCCCACCCCCGTGTTGCCGCTGGTCGGCTCCACGATCGTGCCGCCGGGCTTGAGCGCGCCGCTCTCCTCCGCCGCCTCGATCATGCGCAGCGCGATGCGGTCCTTCACGGAACCGCCGGGGTTGAAGTACTCGACCTTGGCCAGGACGGTCGCCCGGATGCCTTCGGTCACGTTGTTGAGCCTCACCAGCGGGGTGTTGCCGACGAGACTGATCATCGAGTCGTGGAACTGCACCGTTGTCTCCGGATGCCGCAGAAGTAGTGGTCGGGGTGATGCCGCCAGCCTAGGGCCTGCCACCGGCGTTCACGCGCCGTTGAGATTGGCGGGGGCTCGCTTCGGGGCAAGGAGTGGATGTACGGGTGCGAGGAGGTGTCGGCGACGCATGACCAGGATGTCGAGGGCGAGAGTGGCCCGGCGCATGGCAGCCGGTGCGGCGTACGGCGGTGGCGGCATCGGCCTGGCCGGTGCCGCGGTCGTCGGCCTGGTGCTGGCCGAGGTGCAGCTGGCCCGGCGCCAGGTGGGCAACGGTTCCACGCCGTACGTGCCGAACGCGAACGGGCGGTACGGACGTGCGTACGACACCCCGGGCGCCCCGCCGCTGCGGCTCATCCTGCTCGGTGACTCCACCGCCGCCGGCCAGGGCGTCCACCGGGCGGGCCAGACCCCGGGCGCGCTGCTCGCCTCGGGCCTCGCGGCGGTCGCGGAACGCCCCGTCGACCTGCGCAACGTCGCCCTCCCCGGCGCCATGTCCGACGACCTGGACCGCCAGGTGACGCTGGTCCTGGCGGACCATGCCCGGATCCCCGACGTCTGCGTGATCATGATCGGCGCGAACGACGTCACCAACCGCGTCCCGCCCACCCGCTCCGTACGGCACCTCGCGGCGGCGGTGCGACGGCTGCGCACGGCCGGCGCGGAAGTCGTGGTCGGCACCTGCCCGGACCTGGGCACGATCGAGCCGGTCCAGCAGCCGCTGCGCTGGCTGGCCAGACGGGCCTCCCGCCAACTGGCGGCCGCCCAGACGATCGGTGTCGTCGAGCAGGGCGGCCGCACCGTGTCGCTGGGCGACCTGCTGGGCCCCGAGTTCGCCGCGAACCCGCGCGAGCTGTTCGGACCCGACAACTACCACCCCTCCGCCGAGGGCTACGCCACCGCCGCGATGGCCGTGCTGCCCACGGTCTGCGCGGCGCTGGGCCTGTGGCCCGAGGAGGAGCGCCCGGACGCCTCCCGCCGCGAGGGCTTCCTCCCCGTGGCCCGCGCCGCCGCCGAGGCCGCCTCCGAGGCGGGCACGGAGGTCACGGCGGCGCTGCCGACGGGCGTGCGCGGACCGTGGGCGCTGCTGAAGCGCCGACGCCGGCGGCGGGTCCAGGAGCCGGAGCCGGAGGTGGCCCCGACGGAGCCGTCACAGCCCTGACGGGCCCGCGGCGCGCGTACGGTGAAGCGGCGGCTTCCGCCGATCTCTCCGCTGGGCGCGGGCGGGTTCACCCTCTCCCTGCTGCATCCGCCGGTGATCCTGCCTTGCGGGGGACGGGCCTGACCGGGCGGGCCGACACCCGGCTGGAACTGGCCGGCCCGGTGGTGGGCGGGGTGCTGCTCGCGGCCGGTTTCCGGTCGCGGTTCGCCCGCAGGCCGGCCCAGCCGCTGACCCGGCCGCCGGTGAAGTGGCTGTTCGCCCCGCTGCCCGCCCAGCAGACGACGACGGAAGCGTCGATACGCTAAGCAAGCGCTTGGAAAAGAGGTCCGCATCACACGAGGATGCCGGTGACCGGCAGCCTACGTACGGGTAACTTCCCCCCTGCACCCTTCCCACGTCGTCTGGAGCCGTGATGCCCGAAGCCGTGATCGTCTCTGCCGCCCGCTCCCCCATCGGCCGCGCCTTCAAGGGCTCCCTCAAGGACCTGCGCCCCGACGACCTCACCGCCACGATCATCCAGGCCGCTCTCGCCAAGGTCCCCGAGCTGGACCCGAAGGACATCGACGACCTGATGCTCGGCTGCGGTCTGCCCGGCGGGGAGCAGGGCAACAACCTGGGCCGGATCGTCGCCGTGCAGATGGGCATGGACCACCTGCCCGGCTGCACGATCACCCGGTACTGCTCGTCCTCCCTGCAGACCTCCCGCATGGCCCTGCACGCCATCAAGGCCGGCGAGGGCGACGTCTTCATCTCGGCCGGCGTCGAGATGGTCTCCCGCTTCACCAAGGGCAACTCCGACAGCCTGCCCGACACGCACAACCCGCTCTTCGCCGACGCCGAGGCCCGCACGGCGGCCGTCGCCGCGAGCGAGGGCTCGACCTGGCACGACCCGCGCGAGGACGGCCTGGTCCCCGACCCGTACATCGCGATGGGCCAGACCGCCGAGAACCTCGCCCGGCAGTGGGGCGTGACCCGCGAGGAGATGGACGAGTTCGGCGTCCGCTCGCAGAACCTCGCCGAGGAAGCCATCAAGAACGGCTTCTGGGAGCGCGAGATCACCCCGGTGACGCTCCCCGACGGCACGGTCGTCAGCAAGGACGACGGCCCGCGCCCCGGCGTCACCATGGAGGGCGTCGCGGGCCTGAAGCCGGTCTTCCGCCCCGACGGCCTGGTGACCGCCGGCAACTGCTGCCCCCTGAACGACGGCGCCGCCGCGCTGGTCATCATGTCGGACACCAAGGCCCGCGAGCTCGGCCTGACCCCGCTCGCCCGAATCGTTTCCACCGGCGTCTCCGGCCTGTCCCCCGAAATCATGGGCTACGGCCCCGTCGAGGCCTCCCGGCAGGCCCTGGCCCGCGCCGGCCTGACCATCGGTGACATCGACCTGGTCGAGATCAACGAGGCGTTCGCCGCCCAGGTGATCCCCTCCTACCGGGACCTGGACATCCCGCTGGAGAAGCTCAACGTCAACGGTGGCGCCATCGCCGTCGGCCACCCCTTCGGCATGACCGGCGCCCGGATCACCGGCACGCTCATCAACTCGCTGCAGTGGCACGACAAGCAGTTCGGCCTGGAGACGATGTGTGTCGGCGGCGGCCAGGGCATGGCCATGGTCATCGAGCGCCTCAGCTGACCGAACGGAACCTCTGGGTGACCGGCGCGCCACCGGCCGTCATCCCTTGGCCCAGGACCCCGGAACGACCAGGGTTCTGGGCCGTTTTGTGACCCAATCTCCCCCAGGATGTGACCTATCTCGCTCGCCACGGAGTCACCGCAGGTCAGGGCAGTTTCAGCATAAACATCCGACACAAAGACCTGTCCGTTTCGTGACGTTACGCACTGACAGCTGGTTAGTTCACCCATCAAGCTGATGTAGGAAGTCGGGGGTCGACCTTGAACCGGGAGTACGTCAGTGAGCGCCATGCCGATCGCCTTGCTGGTCACCACGGCCGCCACGGGCGCCGTGGGCGTAGCCGTCCTGCGCACACTCGTGCAGCTGCGCCGCCAGGTCGCGGCCCTGCGCGCCGAGCTCGCCGAGGGCCGCGCCGCCGCCCGCCGCCTGCTGCCCGCCGCCCGCACCGCGGCCGACACCGAGGAGATACGCGCCGCCGTGGCCGAGGCGCTGGCGGAGGAGCGGGAGCGGGAGCTGGCCGAGGCGCGGGCCTTCTGGGCCGCGCAGGAGGCGCGTGACGTCTCCGACGCGCCCTCCCTGCTGAACCTGGCCGACAACGACCTGTTCCTGCCGCGGCAGGCCGATTTCGCGGGCCTCGAGCCGCTGGAGCCGGTGACGGAGCCCAGCACCGAGCCCGAGGAGCTCGCGGGCGACTCCCCCGAACTGGCCGCCGCCCGTCGCCGCCACCCCTCGCACCCCGACTTCACGCCCACCCCGGCACCCGTGGCGAACGACCATGAGCGCACGGTGTCGATCCTGGAGGAACTGGCCACGTCCCGGATCGAACTGACCGACGTGCGCCCGGGCCCCCTGGGCACCCTGGACGTCTACGTCTTCGCCGACGGTACGACCCTGTGCATGACCCCCGGCCACCGCGAGACCGCCGAGCGCCTCGCCACCGCGCTCCGCTCCGGCGAGACCCCGGTCCTCCTGGGCGGCTCGGGCATCTCGGGCGCGTACACGCTGACGTTCACCTACGGCGAGGAGACGGTCTACATCCTGGCGGACAGGGTCATCGCGTCGTTCTAGTGGAACGGTGACGCTTCGGGGCCGACGGTGACGCTCCAGACCGACGGTGACGCTCCAGGCCAACGGCGACACTCCGGACCGACACCGACGCGCCAGCCCGACCGTGACGCCCCACCCCAACGGCGACACTCCGGACCGACACCGACGCGCCAGCCCGACCGTGACGCCCCACCCCAACGGCGACACTCCGAACCGACACCGACGCGCCAGCCCGACGATGACGCCCCACCCCAACGGCGACACTCCGAACCGACACCGACGCGCCAGCCCGACGATGACGCCCCACCCCAACGGCGACACTCCGAACCGACACCGACGCGCGGACGCCGGACAGAGCGACGTCGCGTCCCGCACACGGACTCAGTTCCGCGCGAGGGCCACCCACCGCCCGCATCCGCCCCGGTCGGTCAGACCCCCGCCCGCTTCTGCGCCTCCCACACCACCCGCACGGCTTCCTCGACCTCGGCCTCGCTCGTCAACACGACGGCCAGATCCCGCCCCGCGACGCTGATCTGATCGGCCGCGGCGAACATCCCTGCATCCGGCATCCGGCGAGGCTCACTGCCCGGCTCCTCCACCGACTGCGTCCACCGCGCCAGCTCCCTGGCCAGCGCCAACGCCTCTGCGGCAGCCCCGCGCTGCAGTCGGCTCTGCGGCGCCGCCCTCAACCGATCCGCAAATTGATCAACCGCTTGGACCAGACGCGTCGTATCAACCACGCCGGCAGGCTACCCGCACTGTTGCCAACAGACGAACGCTCAGGCACGGTGACCTGAAGGACCGGCTTACACCCGATTGCGTCCGGAGGCGCCGATGTCCCAAGTCTTCTCCGAGGAGACCCATCGCAATCTGCTCGCCCGAATCCCCCACTGCACCGGTCGTGAAGTCGCCGACTGGCTGCGCACCGTCGAAGAAGGCCCCGCTCTCCGCTTCGAGGAGAAGGTCAGCTGGCTGCGTCACGAGCACAACCTCGCGTACGGCCACGCCAAGGCGATCATCCACGAGTACGACCTGAGGAGGGCCGCGCGCAAACTGCTCTGAGCGCGCACCGCCGGCAGAGAACCGGACCCGTAACAGACACCGGACACGAACCAGACCGAGACGTAGCCACAGACGGCGACAGCGCAGAAAGCAGGAACAGCAGAGTCAGCCGAAGACAGACGAAGGGGCCCCGGGAGAAACCCGGGGCCCCTTCACGCTTCGGCGTTCAGCCGCGGCGCCGCTCAGTCGTCGCCGCTGAAGATGGCGACCAGCCGCAGCATCTCGATGTAGATCCACACCAGCGTCATGGTCAGGCCGAACGCGGCCAGCCAGGACTCCTCGCGCGGCGCACCGTAGGCGATGCCGTCCTCGATCTGCTTGAAGTCGAGGGTCAGGAAGAACGCGCCGAGCACGATCGCGATGATGCCGACGATCGCACCGAGCGGACCCATGCTCCGCAGTCCGCCGTCCTCGGCGACACCGAAGGCGACGAGCAGCAGGTTGACCGCCGTGACCAGGAGGAACGCGATGGCGATCGCCATGCCGATCCGGGCGTAGCGCGCCGTGACACGGATCCAGCCGGCCTTGTAGATGAGCAGCGTGGCGCCCGAGACCGCCATCGTGCCGAGCACCGCCTGGAAGGGCGCGCCGGACCAGCGGCTGTTGAACAGCTCGCTGAAGACGCCGAGGAAGACACCCTCGAACGCGGCGTAGGACAGGATCAGCGCGGGCGAGGCCTTGCGCTTGAACGACTGGACCATCGCCAGGACGAAGGCGATGAGCGCGGCGCCGATCGCGAGGCCGTAGCTGCTGGACGACACCGGCAGCAGCGCCCAGGCGAGGACGGCGCCGACGACGACCGTGCCGAGCGTCATCGCCGAGCGCATGACGACGTCGTCCATCGTCATCCGGCCCGTGCCGGCCGGAGCCTGCGGCGGGGCGCCCTGCTGGACGTCCTGCTGCGCGTAGGGGTTCTGGGCGTACGGGTTCTGGGCGTACGGGTTACCGGCACCGGGCTGCGCGTACGGGCTGCCCTGGGTGCCTACAGCGGCGCCCCCGGCCTGCGGCGCGGTGTTGAAGCCCGCGTAGCCGTTGTCGCGGCTGAACCCCCGTCGCGAGAAGACCGGGTTGCTGCTCCTCATTTCACTCCTCCATGGCCACCCTGCGTAGCCTTGGCTCAAGAGTAATAGACAGGCAAAGGAATGACCCTAGTGCTTGGGGAGGATCTTTCCCCCCTCGTGCTGCGCAACACGCTAGCCGCGCGCCTGATTCCCGCCGACGGAGGGCGTCATTCCTGACGAACTCGGTACACGGCCGGAACCGGCCGGTGATCAGGCGTTCCGGCCGGGTCGGGCCCCGTGCGGGCCGTCAGTGCAGGGGGAACCCGGTGTACGCCTCGGCGAGGTCGGTCTCCGCCGCCCGCGAGGTCGCGATCCGTGACAGCCGGGCGAGCTGGAGCCGGTCGTCGAAGGGAGTGGCGTCGGGGGCCCGGT
This sequence comes from Streptomyces chromofuscus, assembly GCF_015160875.1. Taxonomy (NCBI): domain Bacteria; kingdom Bacillati; phylum Actinomycetota; class Actinomycetes; order Kitasatosporales; family Streptomycetaceae; genus Streptomyces; species Streptomyces chromofuscus. Next base: position 3,345,454 of record NZ_CP063374.1, read on the forward strand.
GCAGGAGGGTCGTCATGTCGTACGAGAACCGCTCGGCCTGCCAGACGCGGCGCAGGCAGGTCTCCGAGTAGGCGTCGAGCAGCTCGGCCGACCCCGTCTCCTTCCGGTGCACCAGGGCCCGGGCGAAGGTCACGACGTCCCCGACGGCCAGGTTGAGGCCCTTGGCCCCAGTCGGCGGCACGATGTGCGCGGCGTCACCGGCGAGGAAGAGCCGCCCGTGCCGCATCGGCTCGTGCACGAAGGACCTCATCGGCGTGACCGACTTCTGGGTGATGGGCCCGCGCCGCAGCCGCCATCCGTCCGCGGTCTCGAACCGGCGGTCCAGCTCCGCCCAGACGGCCTCGTCGTCCCACTCGTCGGCGTCCGTGCCGTCCGGCACCTGCAGGTAGAGGCGGGACACGGACGTCGAGCGCATGGACAGCAGGGCGAAGCCGCGGTCGTGCCGGGCATAGACCAGCTCGTCGTGCGAGGGTGGTACGTCGGCCAGGATGCCGAGCCACCCGAACGGATACGTCCGTTCGAAGACACGGGACAGCGAGGCCGGCACCGCCTTGCGGGCGACGCCCCAGAAGCCGTCGCATCCGACGACGTAGTCGCACTCCAGGACGCCCTCGGTCCCCTCGTGCCGGAACCGGACGCGCGGGCGCTCGGTGTCCGCGTCCTCCACGGCCAGCGCCTCCGCCTCGAACAGCAGCGGTCCGCCCTCCTTCAGCTGCAGGGCGATGAGGTCCTTGCAGACCTCGGTCTGGGCGTAGACCATCACGGACCTGCCGCCGGTGAGTTCGGGGAAGTCGACGCGATGGCGCTGGTCGGCGAACCGCAGCTCGATACCGTCGTGCCGCAGGCCCTCCCGGTCCATCCGCGCGCCGGCCCCGGCCGCCCGCAGCACGTCCACCGTCCCCTGCTCGAGGATCCCGGCCCGTTGCCGCTGTTCGACGTAGGCGCGGTCCCGGCTCTCCAGGACGACCGAGTCGATCCCGGCGTTGTGCAGGAGCCGCGCGAGCAGCAGTCCGGCCGGACCGGCTCCGATGATGCCGACGGTGGTGCGCATCGGTCGTCCCCCCTGGCACGTGTGTTCGCAACGTGAACTTCTATTCACCCATTGCCACCAGAGTCTCCGGCCGACAACGCCCGCTGTCAACGGGTCGGCGACGGCGACCGACGCCGGGGGCCGTGACGCGTCGTCACCGGCCGGCCTTCCGCCAGGCGGGGACGCCGATCGCGCATCGATCCGCACCAACACGTTGCGGGGCACGCCCATTGGGGCCGCCCTGCCCCGCCCGTCGACATCGGGACCTCGCCAACCAAGGAGATCCCGCACCCACCGCGCCCATGCGTGACGGACCGGCCGCCGCGGCGGTGAGGCTGTCGTGGACGTAGAGGTGCCCGGAGCCGGACTCGAACCGGCACGCCCGCGAAGGGGCAGCGAGGTTTAAGCTCGCCGTGTCTGCATTCCACCATCCGGGCAGGCCGTGGGCTCCGTACCGAGCGCCCCGAGCCTAGCGGGACGCATCCCCCGAACAGCGGAAGGACGGAGCGATGTTGTCTTATTTTATTGATGTCTGAGGGTGCATCAGTACACGGAACGCGCCATCCGCACTTGCCAATAGCCTTGCGTGCGCCGATGCGCCGTGCATGCGGAATGACGGAATTTCACCGCCCGGACCAGGGTGCTCCACCCGTTCTCGACAGGGCGCGCCCCGGCCACGGCGCTCAGGGGTAGCTGTCATCCCCAGGTATGACACGGCGGCCCGCGGTCCGACCGAAGTCGCCCTTCGGAACCCGAGCAGGGGCTGACTACACGGCGGTGTGCGGTCGGGACGATGGAGCGGTCCCGAGAACCACCCGTCGTCCCGACAGGAGCGCCACCCCGTGACCACCACACCCGTCGCCGGCCGGACCACCGCCGTGGCCGCGCGCGCCACGGATCTGTCGAAGATCTACGGACAGGGCGAGACCCAGGTGGTCGCCCTGGACCGGGTCTCCGTCGACTTCCGGCAGGCCGAGTTCACCGCGATCATGGGCCCGTCCGGCTCCGGCAAGTCCACGCTGATGCACTGCGTCGCCGGCCTGGACACCTTCTCCTCCGGTTCGGTGCGCATCGGCGACACCGAGCTGGGCGCCCTGAAGGACAAGCAGCTGACCCGGTTGCGCCGCGACAAGATCGGCTTCATCTTCCAGGCCTACAACCTGCTGCCCACGTTGACCGCCCTGGAGAACATCACCCTTCCGATGGACATCGCCGGGCGGAAACCGGACAAGCAGTGGCTGGACACCGTGATCCAGATGGTGGGCCTGTCCAGCCGGCTCAGCCACCGCCCGTCCCAGCTCTCCGGCGGCCAGCAGCAGCGCGTCGCCGTCGCCCGCGCCCTGGCCTCCCGCCCCGAGATCGTCTTCGGCGACGAGCCCACCGGGAACCTCGACTCCCGCTCCGGCGCCGAGGTCCTGGGCTTCCTGCGCAACTCCGTGCGCGAGCTGGGCCAGACGGTGGTCATGGTGACCCACGACCCCGTGGCGGCGGCGTACGCCGACCGGGTCGTCTTCCTCGCCGACGGCCGGATCGTGGACGAGGTGTACGGGCCGACCGCGGACTCGGTCCTCGACCGCATGAAGCAGTTCGACGCCAAGCACCGCACGAGCTGACGCCGAGGACCGGCGCCCAAGCACCGCACGAGCTGACGCCGAGGTCCGGCGCCCAAGCACCGCACGAGCCGACGCCAAGGACCGGCGCCCAAGCACCGCACGAGCCGACGCCGAGGACCGGCGTCCAAGCACCGCACGAGCCGACGCCAAGGACCGGCGGCCAAGGACCGCACGGGCCGACGCCCGAGGGCCGCACGAGCTGACGCCCCCTCACCCACACACCCAGGACTGACACTTCCATGTTCCGCACCGCCTTGCGCAACGTACTCGCGCACAAGGCCCGGCTCCTGATGACCGTGCTCGCCGTGATGCTCGGCGTGGCGTTCGTGTCGGGGACGCTGGTCTTCACCAACACCATCTCCGAGGCCTACCAGAGCAAGGCCGCCAAGGGCTTCGACCAGGTCGACGTCGCTGTCACGCCGAAGTTCCAGGACGCCGAGGGCGACCGGGTCGGCAAGCGGCACGACCTGACCGACGCCCTGCTCGACCGCAGCGCCCAGGTGCCCGGCGCGGCCTCCGCGATCGGCGTCGTGCAGGGCTTCACCGCCGTCGCCGGCAAGGACGGCAAGCTGGTCGGCGACGGCTTCGGCACCCGGGGCGCCAACTACTGGGGCACGAAGGACCCCCGGTACCCGCTGGTCGACGGCCGCGCCCCGAAGGGCGAGGGCGAGATCCTCATCGACGCCGAGACCGCGCGGCGCACCGGCTACGAGGTCGGCGACACCGTGCGGCTGTCGGTGAACGGCCCGGTCCTCACCCCCGAGATCACCGGCGTCTTCACCACCGACGACGGCAACGTCGCGGCCGGCGGCAGCCTGGCCCTGTTCGACACGGCGACCGCGCAGGCACTGTTCGGCAAGGCGGGCACCTACGACGAGATCGACGTCAAGGCGAAGGCCGGCGTCACCCAGGCGGCACTCAAGGCCCAGCTGGACAAGGCACTGCCGAAGGGCTCCGTGGAGACCACGACCGGCAGGCGGCTCGCCGACGACCAGGCCGAGGTGATCGCCTCCTCCATGAGCGGGCTGAAGCAGGGCCTGCTGGTGTTCGCCGGCATCTCGCTGTTCGTCGGCACGTTCATCATCGCCAACACCTTCACCATGCTCGTCGCCCAGCGCACCCGGGAACTGGCGCTGCTGCGGGCGGTCGGCGCCTCCCGCAGGCAGGTGACCCGGTCCGTGCTGATCGAGGCCGTCGTGGTCGGCACGATCGCCGCGGTGGTCGGTCTGGTCGCCGGCGTCGGCATCGGCATCGGGCTGCGCTCCCTGATGGGCAGCCTCGACGCTCCCGTGCCGGACGGCCCGCTCGTGATCACGCCGGGCACGGTGGCCGCGGCCCTCGCCGTCGGCATCCTGGTGACGGTGCTGGCGGCGTGGCTCCCGGGCCGCCGCGCGGCGAAGATCCCGCCGGTGGCGGCGATGAGCAGCCTGCACGCCAAGGCGACGACCAAGTCGCTGGTGCTGCGCAACACGCTGGGCGCGCTGTTCTCGGCGGCCGGCGTCGCGGTGGTCCTCGTGGCGACGACGATGGGCGGCACGGACGGGCAGGCCCCCATGGGCTTCGGCGCGGTGCTGCTGATCATCGGCGTGTTCATCCTGACGCCGCTGCTGTCCCGGCCGCTGATCGCCGCCGCGACGCCCGTGCTGCGCGTGTTCGGCGTCTCCGGCAAGCTCGCCCGGCAGAACTCGGTGCGCAACCCGCGCCGCACCGCCGCCACCGCGTCGGCGCTGATGATCGGCCTCACGCTGATCACCGGCATGACGGTGATGGCGAGCAGCCTGCAGAAGTCGATCGACAAGATGGCGTCGGCGGCGATCGAGGCCGACTACGTGGTCTCCATGGCGAACTACCACCCGCTCTCCCCGGACGTGGCCGAGAAGCTCCGGCGGGTGGACGGGGTCACCGCCACCAGCCCGCTGCGCAACGCGCCCTCCCGGATCGGCGGCGAGACCGAGTACCTGACCGGCGTCACCGGCTCCGCCATCGGCGAGCTGACCGAACTGGAGCTCGTCGACGGCTCCTTCACGGTGGGCGGCACGGACGTCGTCGTGGACGACGTCACCGCCGAGGACCACGGCTGGAAGGCCGGGTCGGGCTTCACCGTCGCCTATGAGGACGGCGAGAAGCAGCGGCTGACGGTCACCGGGGTGTACCAGGGCAACGAGATGATCCGCGGCATCATGCTGGACACCGCCACCCTCGCCCCGCACCAGACCGGCCCGGCCGACATGCAGGTCATGGTGAAGACGGCCGACGGGGCCTCCGAGGCGGCGAAGGACAGGCTGGAGAAGGCCCTCGGCTCCAACCCGGCGATCAAGGTGCAGGACAAGCAGGACATCTCCAACGAGATCGCGCAGTCGTTCACGCTGGTTCTGAACATGCTCTACGGCCTGCTGGCCATGGCGGTGATCGTGGCCGTCCTCGGTGTCATCAACACCCTGGCGATGTCGGTCTTCGAACGCTCGCAGGAGATCGGCATGCTGCGCGCGATCGGCCTGGACCGCGGGAGCGTCAAACGCATGGTCCGCCTGGAGTCCCTGGTGATCTCCCTGTTCGGCGGGGTGCTGGGCGTCGGCCTTGGCGTGTTCTTCGGTTGGGCGGCGGGCGAGCTGCTGGGCTCCAGGATGGCGACGTACGAGCTGGTCCTGCCGTGGGCCCGGTTGGCGCTCTTCCTGCTGCTGGCGGCGACGGTGGGCGTGCTCGCGGCGCTGTGGCCGGCCCGCCGGGCGGCGCGCCTGAACACGCTCGCGGCGATCACGTCGGAGTAGACACCGACGGCGCAAGCGGCTCAGGGCCCCGCCTCCTCCCGGAGGCGGGGCCCTCGGTCGCTCAGGTGTTCCAGGTGCGTGAGCGCAGCGGCATTCCGGAGGCACCGGAGTCGGGGGTCCGCACGGCCAGGACCTGGTTGACGCCGATGCGGTTGCGCTCGAAGGACAGCGCCGAGGCGGCCATGTACAGCCGCCAGACGCGGGCGCGGCCGGGGCTGGTCAGCCGGACGGCGCGGGCCCAGTCGGCCTCCAGGCCGGCGACCCAGCGGCGCAGGGTGAGGGCGTAGTGCTCGCGGATCGACTCCACGTCGCGCACCTCGAAGCCGGCGCGCTCGAGCTGGGTGACGGTGCTGCCGACGGGGGCGAGTTCACCGTCCGGGAAGACGTAGGCGTCGATGAAGTCGTCCACCTGGTAGGTGGACTCGTCGCGCTGCGGCCGCCGCGCGATCTGGTGGTTCAGCAGCCGTCCGCCCGGCCGGAGCAGCCGGTGCAGGTCCTGGGCGTACTCCAGGTAGCGCTCCGCGCCGACGTGCTCGGCCATCCCGATGGACGAGATCGCGTCGTACGGCCCGTCGGTGACGTCCCGGTAGTCCTGCACCCGGATCTCCACCCGGTCGGTCAGGCCCTGGTCCGCGACGCGCTTGCGGGCGTACGCGGCCTGCTCCTGGGAGAGCGTGATGCCGACGACGCTCACGCCGTGCTCGCGGGCGGCGTGGATGGCCATGGAGCCCCAGCCGCAGCCGACGTCCAGCAGGCGCTGACCGGGGGTCAGGCCGAGCTTGCGGCAGACGAGTTCCAGTTTGTCGTGCTGGGCGGTCTCGAGGGTGCTGTCCGGGCCGGACCAGTAGGCGCAGGAGTACACCATGGACGGGCCGAGGACGATCTCGTAGAAGTCGTTGCCGACGTCGTAGTGGTGGCTGATGGCGCGTCGGTCGCTGCGCTTGGTGTGCAGTTGCCGGCGGGCTCTGCGCATCTCCTCGCGGGGCGGGGCGGGCGGCAGCGAGGGCCCGGCCAGCCGCACCAGGCCCCGGACGGCGGCGCGTACCTCGGGGTCCCGCAGGGCCTCGCCGAGGCCACGGGCGTCCTCGTCACGCTCCCAGATCAGGCCGGAGAGCAGACCGAGGGCGGTGTAGAGGTCTCCCTCGACATCGACGTCCCCGGCCACCCAGGCGCGGGCGAGGCCCAGTTCACCCGGCTTCCACAACAGCCGGCGCAGGGCGCGCCGGTTGCGCACGACGAGCACCGGCGCACCCGGCGGACCCGCCTGCGAACCGTCCCAGGCGCGGATACGCACCGGGACGGGAGTTCCCAGCACCTGCTCGAGCAGGCCCTTCAGCCGCGACGCGGCGTCAGCCATGGCGCACACCTCCGTGACGGTGATCCCCCACCACGTAAACACCTGCGGGGCCGGACCGCAGTCCCCTGTTCGCGTCATGTCTGAGCAAAACCCACTCGGCCCACCCCTGGACGACCGGCCGGCCCTGGACGACCGGCTCGGCCCGCCGACGGCCGACCGCGCGCGGGAACGCCGAAGGACCTCCCGCACCACGGATGGCGGGAGGTCCCTCGGTTGGCTCAGCGGGCGGCGACCGTCAGGAGGCCTTCGCCTTCTCCTCGGTCCTGCTCGCGGCGGCGACCGGCGCGGGCTTGGCCGCCTCGTAGAACTCCTCGCGCGGGGACTCCAGCGCGCCGAGCGCGACGACCTCGCGCTTGAGGAACATGCCGAGCGTCCAGTCGGCGAAGACGCGGATCTTGCGGTTGAAGGTCGGCATCGCCATCCCGTGGTAGCCACGGTGCATGTACCAGGCGAGACGGCCCTTGAGCTTGATCTTCATCTTGCCCATGACGATCATCGCCACGCCCTTGTGCAGGCCGAGGCCCGCCACCGCGCCCTTGTTGGCGTGGCTGTAGTCCTTCTGCGGGAAGCCCCGCATCCCGGACACCACGTTGTCGCCGAGCACCTTGGCCTGGCGCAGCGCGTGCTGGGCGTTCGGCGGGCACCAGGCGTTCTCCACGCCGGCCTTGCGGGCGGCGAGGTCGGGCACCTGGGCGTTGTCGCCCGCGGCCCAGATGTAGTCCGTGCCCTTGACCTGGAGCGTCGGCTCGCAGTCGATGTGACCGCGGGGGCCGAGCGGGAGGCCGTAACGGGACAGCGCCGGGTTCGGCTTGACGCCCGCCGTCCAGACGATCGTGTTGGCGTCGACCTCGAGGCCGTTCTTCAGCACCACGTGGCCGTCGACGCAGGAGTCCATGGAGGTGGAGAGGTAGACCTCCACGCCCCGGCTCTCCAGGTGCTCCTTGCCGTACGTGCCGAGCTTGGGCCCGACCTCGGGAAGGATCTTGTCGGCGGCGTCGACGAGGATGAACCGCATGTCCTCACGGGACACGTTCTTGTAGTACTTGGCCGCGTCCCGGGCCATGTCCTCGACCTCACCGATGGTCTCCGCACCGGCGAAGCCGCCGCCGATGAAGACGAAGGTGAGCGCCTTGCGGCGGATCTCCTCGTCGGTCGTGGAGTCGGCCTTGTCGAGCTGCTCGAGGACGTGGTTGCGCAGGCCGATGGCCTCCTCGATGCCCTTCATGCCGATGCCCTGCTCGGCGAGGCCGGGGATCGGGAAGGTGCGGGAGACCGCGCCGAGCGCGACGACGAGGTAGTCGAAGGGCAGCTCGTACGCCTCGCCGACCAGCGGGGCGATGGTGGCGACCTTGCGGTCCTGGTCGATGGTGGTGACCCGGCCGGTGAGGACCTCCGCCTTGGGCAGCACGCGTCGCAGCGGGACGACGACGTGGCGCGGGGAGATGTTGCCGGCGGCGGTTTCGGGGAGGAAGGGCTGGTAGGTCATGTACGACCGCGGGTCGACGACCGTGACGGTCGCCTCGCCGTAGCGCATCTTCTTCAGGATGCGCCGAGCCGCGTACAGGCCTACGTACCCACCGCCTACTACGAGGATCCTGGGACGCTCCGTGGTGCTCATGCCATCGAGTATCCACCCGCCTCGGGGGGGACGCTCGTGCGCCCCTTCACAAGCTTTTCCAGGCCCTGTGCTACACTCCCCGGCCCGCGTGACCCACGTCATGGTCACTTCCGGGAACCGCGGGGCGATACGACCCGTTGTCAATGCCGCGTGAGCTGCCCCTCTGCCCCGAAAAAGCCTCTGTGCGCCGACGGGAACACCCTTCGGTGAGGGCCTTCACCTGCTCCGCACGGCACCCATATGAACACGTTCAAAGACCCGCTCGCCCCTCCGACCGACCAACCGGCCGCCGTCCTCACCGTCACGGGACCGAATTCCTTGTGAAGAACTTCACGAACTTTCTCGAGCGGGCGCCCGGAGGGACGGGGCGAGGGGTCAGGAACCCTCTCCGGTGACGCTCAAACGTCGGCCGACCTGCTCAGCCGACAGCCGGCGATCGGTGGCTGACGAGACCCGGACCACCCCGGGGACGGCGCCCCGGGGACCGGCCGCGCGCCCCGTCACCCGGTAGCCACACTCCGCGCGAAATCCGGCAGAAGCGTGCATAGCGTGCAGGCATGATCACCTCACGGAAGGCCCTCCAGCGGGCCACCTCGCGAATAGTCTCGGTCGGCGCTGCCCTGGGCATCGCCCTTGGCGTGGGAGTGGTGACGGCCGCATCCGCTGCCGCGGTCACGCCCGTTCACCACGTCACCACGCAGGCCACGGCCGTCCAGTCGAGCCCGGCTCACAGCAGTTACGGAGGCGGCGACGAGGAGTGCAGCGGCGTCATCGTCCTCCTCTGCAACTGACGGACGGCCCGCGCGGGCCAGGACGAACGGCCCCGGTTCCTCACCGCGAGAGATCGGGGCCGTTCCGTGTTCACGGCGGGTCGGGCCGCGTTCCTCCGCTTCCGCTCCGTCACCCGCTCGCCGCGGCGGCGAACGCGATGCCGTCGAGGATCGCGCACCAAGGTCACTCGGTGGAGGCGCAACTCCAAGCGATCCCGTCGAGGATGTCGTGCTCGCTCACGACGACCTCCTCGGCGCCGATCCGCTCCATGATCGACAGGAGTACGAGGGCCCCGGCGGCGATCACGTCGACGCGCCCGGGGTGCATGGACGGCACGGCCGCGCGCTCGGCGTGGGTGGAGTGCAGCAGCCAGTCGGTGATCTCCCGGACCCGGTCGTAGGAGATGCGCGAGTGGTGGATCGCGGCGGAGTCGTACTCGGGCAGGTCCTGCGCGATCGCCGACACCGTCGTGACCGAGCCGGCCAGGCCGACCAGGGTGCGCGCCTCGCGCAGCGGGACCTTCTCCTCGGCCAGGTCGAGGGCGGCCTCGATGTCGGCCCGCATCGCCGCGATCTGCCGCTCCGTCGGCGGGTCGGACACCGTCCCGCCGCTGACCAGGTGCCGTTCGGTCATCCGGACGCAGCCGACGTCCACCGAGCGCGCCGCGTGGACGTGGTCCTCACCGACGACGAACTCGGTCGAACCGCCGCCGATGTCCACCACGAGGTAGGGCCGGTGCAGATCCGTCCGCCCCGTCAGCTCCTTCGTCGCGCCGGTGAAGGAGAGCTCGGCCTCCTCGTCCCCGGTGATGACCTCGGGCTCGACACCGAGGATGTCCACGACCCCGCGCACGAAGTCGTCGCGGTTCTCGGCGTCCCGGGAGGCGGATGTGGCGACGAAGCGGACCCGTTCCGCACCGTGCCGCTCGATGATCGCGGCGTACTCACGGCAGGCCGCGAAGGTCCGCTCCAGCGCCTCGGGGGCCAGGCGCCCGGTGCGGTCGACGCCCTGGCCGAGCCGCACGATGGTCATCCGGCGGTCCAGGTCGACCAGTTCGCCCGTCGCGGGGTCGGCGTCGGCCACGAGGAGCCGGATGGAGTTCGTACCGCAGTCGATGGCGGCCACGCGGGTCACTGGTCGTCCTCCTCGTTCGCCACGGTCACGCACGCGCCCTTGCGCCACCACTCCGGCAGCAGGGCCAGGGCCTCGTCGCCGAGCGGGTTCACACCCGGTCCGGCGGCCAGGCTGTGCGCCACGAGCACGTGCAGGCACTTCACCCGGTCCGGCATGCCGCCCGCGCTCGGGAAGCCCTTCAGCTCCTCGATCTCGTCCCGGCGCCGGACGTAGTCCTCGTGCGCGGCGCGGTAGGCGGCGGCAAGCTCCGGGTCGGTCTCCAGCCGGGCCGTCATCTCCTTCATCACGCCCTCGGCCTCCAGGGTGCCGATGGCCGACGAGGCCCGCGGGCACGTCAGGTAGTACAGCGTCGGGAAGGGCGTGCCGTCGGGCAGCCGCGGGGCCGTCTCCACGACGTCCGGCTGCCCGCACGGGCACCGGTGCGCGATCGCGCGCAGACCGCGCGGGGGCCGCCCGAGCTGCTGCTTGAAGGCCTCGACGTCCGCGTCGGTGGGCTCGGTGCGCGGGGTGGGCGGCGGGGGCGTTTCCATGACCTGTCTCTCTGTACGTATCTGAAGGGGACGTCCGGTGCGTGCACGGAGGGGACGTCCGGTACGCGCGTGCGGGGCGTCCGGGTCAGCCGTCGGCGGCGTCCGACTTGTCGACCCCGTCCCAGACGTTCGCGTACCAGGGGCGGTCGGCCGCGCCCTGGTCGGCGCGGGACTGCCTGGCCGCGTCCGGGTCGATCACGACGTAACCGGTCTCCCCCGGCATCACGTAGTGCAGCCGCTCACGGATCTGCTGCTCCGCGTACGCGTCGTCCTGCCAACGCGCCTTGAGGTCGCGCAGTTCCTCGACCCGCTCCCGGGCCTGCTCCTTCTGCCGCTGGAGGTCGGTGATCTCGGCGCGCTGGGCGACGTACTGCCTTATCGGGTAGGCGAGCGCGACGACCAGTGAGCAGACGACGAGGGCGAGCAGGGCCGCGCGGCCGGTGAGCCGGGAGCGGCGGGCCTGGCGGCGGGTCTGCGAGCGGTAGACGCGCGCCGCGGTCTGCTCACCGAGCAGCCGGATCCTGGTCGCGGTGGAGAAACGGTCGCGTTCCTTCACGGCCATCTGGCTCTCGCCTCCCCATGCCTGCGTGTGCACACGCGCGTACGTCCCCGCACACGGTACGGGACCGGGTGCGGGGACGTACGTACGACGCTTCCTACGAGGGCGTCACTCGGCCGTCGAAGGCGCTTTGGCCCTTCGCAGGAGTTCAGCCCTCGAAGGCGCTCAGCCCTTGAAGCGCGGGAAGGCGCTGCGGCCGGCGTACACCGCGGCGTCGTCGAGGATCTCCTCGATGCGCAGCAGCTGGTTGTACTTGGCGACGCGCTCGGAGCGGGCCGGGGCGCCGGTCTTGATCTGGCCGCAGTTGGTGGCGACGGCGAGGTCGGCGATGGTGACGTCCTCGGTCTCGCCGGAGCGGTGGGACATCATGCACTTGAAGCCGTTGCGCTGGGCCAGCTCCACGGCGTCCAGGGTCTCGGTCAGCGAGCCGATCTGGTTGACCTTGACGAGCAGCGCGTTGCCCGCGCCCTCCTCGATGCCCCGGGCCAGACGCTCCGGGTTGGTGACGAACAGGTCGTCGCCGACGAGCTGGACCTTGTCACCGAGCTTGGCGGTGATGGTCTTCCAGCCCTCCCAGTCGTCCTCGAACAGCGGGTCCTCGATGGAGACCAGCGGGTACGCCGCGACCAGCTCGGCGTAGTACTCGGTCATCTCGGCGGCCGAGCGCTCCTTGCCCTCGAAGACGTAGGAGCCGTCCTTGTAGAACTCGGACGCGGCCACGTCGAGGGCGAGGGCGATCTGCTCGCCGGGGGCGTAGCCGGCCTCCTTGATGGCCTCGAGGATGAGGTCGAGGGCCTCGCGGTTGGAGCCGAGGTTGGGGGCGAAGCCGCCCTCGTCGCCGAGGCCGGTGGACAGGCCCTTGTTCTTCAGGACCTTCTTCAGGGTGTGGTAGACCTCGGCGCCCCAGCGCAGCGCCTCGGAGAAGGACTCCGCGCCGATCGGGGCGATCATGAACTCCTGGATGTCCACGTTGGAGTCGGCGTGCGAGCCGCCGTTCAGGATGTTCATCATCGGCACCGGCAGCAGGTGCGCGTTCGGGCCGCCCAGGTAGCGGAACAGCGGCAGGTCGCTGGCCTCGGAGGCGGCGTGGGCGACGGCGAGCGAGACGCCGAGGATGGCGTTGGCGCCGAGGGAGCCCTTGTTGTCGGTGGCGTCCAGGTCGAACATCGCCTGGTCGATCAGGCGCTGCTCGGTGGCGTCGTAGCCGACCAGCTCAGGGCCGATCTGCTCGATGACGGCGAGGACGGCCTTCTCGACGCCCTTGCCGAGGTAGCGGTTGGGGTCGCCGTCGCGGAGCTCGATGGCCTCGAAGGCGCCGGTGGAAGCGCCGGACGGAACGGCGGCACGACCCGTGCTGCCGTCGTCGAGGCCGACCTCGACCTCGACCGTGGGGTTGCCTCGGGAGTCCAGGATTTCCCGGGCTACGACGACGTCGATGGACGGCACGAGCATCTCCTTCGTGGATGTGACGCGGTTTAGCAGGACCGCAGCGGCTCTGCGAGACGAGCCTAACCGGCTCCGTGCGATCGGCCAGCCGGTCGCCCACCTCATGGACGGAACCGAGAGTAAATTGTTTCCGAACGGAACAAAGACGGGGTCACAAGTGGGCGGCACGAAGAGGTGATGGGGAGGGCGGGCGTCGGTGGTGAGGGGCGCCGACGGTGGGGGCGTCGACCGCGGCGGCGACGGGGTGGGGCGTCGGCGGGAGGCGCATGTGGCGGCGGGAGATGCCGGTGGCGGCGGAGGGCGTCGGTGGAGGAGGAGGCGTCGGCAGGAGACGCCGGTGGGGGCGCGGAGGGCGTCGGGCGGGGGCAGCGGGCTCCGGCGGATGACGCCGGTGGGCGCAAGAGGCGCCGATTGACGGCAGAGGACGCCGACGGGCGCAAGACGCGCCGGTGGCGACAGAGGCCGCCAACGGGCGCAGAGGCATCGGTGACGGCAGAGGCTTCGACGGGAGACGTCAGGTGGCGGCGAAGGGCCTCGGCGACGACAGCAGGCTTCGACGGAGACCTGAGCGGGCGCGTAGCGGACGAGTGAGCCGGTGACGCGAAAAGCCCCGCCCCGGCGCGTGCGGGGGAACACGCACCGGGGCGGGGGACCCGTGGGGACGGGGGGTAGCCCTCACGGGAGCCTCTCGGGGCCTCCAGCATGGCGGCCCCTCATGTGAGGGCGCTGTGGGTCTGCTGCGAAACCCCTCTTACTTCAGGTGCAGCTGCTGACCCGGGAAGATGAGGTCGGCGTCGTCGACGATGTCCTTGTTCAGCTGGAACAGCTTCTCCCAGCCGCCCTCGACGTCGTGCTCGGCGGCGATGGTGCTGAGGGTGTCGCCCTCGACGACCTTGTACTCGCCGTCGCCCTTCTCGACCTTCTGACCGGTCGGCGTGGTGACCGTCTCCTTGGCGGCCGGGCGCTCCTGCGAACGGGAGGCCGACTGCTGCTCGGTCGCACGCGTGCTGGTCTCGGCGCTCTGCTCGGTGCTCTGCGAGGAGCCGCTGTCGGTGGAGCCGCCGCCGGTGTAGGTGGCGTTCGACAGGCCCGTGCCGCAGACCGGCCAGGCGCCCTTGCCCTGACCCGCGAGCACCTTCTCGGCGATCTGGATCTGCTGCTCCTTGGAGGCCTGGTCGGCCGTGGCGGCGTACTGGGTACCGCCGTACGCGGCCCACGTCGAGGCGGAGAACTGCAGACCGCCGTAGTAGCCGTTACCGGTGTTGATGGACCAGTTGCCGCCGGACTCGCACTGGGCGACGGCGTCCCACTCGGCGGCGGTCGCGGCGGAGGCGCTGCCGGCCGCCATCAGCGGCGCGGCGACGGCGGCGGCGCCGGTGACGCCGACGGCGGCGATGGCGCGAACGGTCTTGGACGGACGACGGTGCTTGCCCTTGCCGGAAAACAGCATGGTTGGGTCCCCTCACCGACGCCTGCGAGGTGAGCTGTCGGGTTCGGGCCGGTTGAGTTGCCCGGCCACACCTCCGTGGGAGGCGCGGCTTCACCCCGAGCCGGTTCCGGCGCTGAGTCTCCTCAACTGCCGGACCCGGCACTTACCTTGGGTCCCCCGCTCCTGCCTACGGCGCTTGACGCGACGACTGTTCCCGGGCGGCCGCTGGCAGGATTCGGCGTTACGGCTGCCGGGGCTCGCATTGGCGAGCGGTCATGACCGTAGACAGGCGATCGGCGGAATTTCAAAGACGATCAGGGCTTCTGAGACTCATCCCACACTTTCGCCAAACCGGACATTCGGCTCGAAGTGTGACGTGAACTCCCGCTGCTCCCGGGCCGTTTCCGAGCCGCCCTCCGGCTCGCCCTCTGGTCTACTTTCCGCCCGTTTCGCCCCTTACCTCCAGCGTCTGACCGGGCCGGATGAGGTCGGGGTCGGTGCCGAGGGAGTCCTTGTTCCCGGCGTAGAGCGCGGACCATCCGCCGTGCACGCCAAGGGAGTCGGCGATCCCCGAGAGACTGTCGCCCTCCTGGACCGTGTACGAACCGCCGGCGGCCGCACGGGGGGTGGCACCGTCACGCGAGGCGTGCCGCCCGGTCGATTCGGCGCCCCGGCCGCCGGCCGGCTCCTCGTTCGCACTGCTCCCGCGGTGCTTGCCGGTGCCGAGGGAGCCCGTGTCGGTGAGGCTGGACCTGTTCGGCGTGCTCCACGACAGCCCTGAAGACGGCGAGCTTTTCGGGGATTTGCCCGATTCCGTCGGCGATTGACCCGCCCCGGGCGATTCGGCGGAACCGGAGGAGGGGATGGAGTGGGAAGGCCTGGAGGTGATGGAGCCGGCGGAAGGGGTGGATTTGGCGGATTCGCCGGAATCAGTGGATGTGGCGGAATCCGTGGGCCTATTGGACTTGTTGGATCCATTCGAGCCGTTCGAACCGCTGGAGCGGCCCGACGCGCCGTCGATGTCGCCGGAGCGGGCGCCACCGGATGAATGGGACAAGCCAAGCGAGTTGGACAGACTTCCCGAACCGCCCGATATCGTACCCACCGGCGTACTCGACGCGTCACCGGCCACGCCCGTGTCGACCACAGCCGCCTCGGAGTCGGTGTCGAGCCCCACGAGCGGACCGCAGGTCGCCCACGCGCCGACACCCTGGTCCGCGAGGACCTTCTCGGCCACGGCGATCTGCTGCGAACGGCTGGCCTGGTCCGCTCTCGCCGCGTAGGTGAGGCCGCCGTACTTCTCCCAGTCGTCCTGGGAGAGTTGCAGCCCGCCGTAGTACCCGTTGCCCGTGTCGGCGCTCCAGGAGCCGCCGGTCTCGCACTCGGCGACCCGGTCCCAGGTCGTCCCGCTGGCCGCGCTCGCGCCGGTGGCGCCGAGAAGGGGGATGGCGATGGCGGAGCCGGTCACCCCGGCCGCGACGACAAGGGCGGGCGCCTGGCGGGGGCGACGGTGACGACCGTTCCCGGAAAGCATGCGGGGACCTTTCGCAAGACAACAGGGACCAGCGCGGCGGCCGATGACAGCCGTCACGCTGATGGCGTGAACGTATCGGCAGTCGATCACTTGTCACAAGTTAATGCCGCACAGATCACGTGAACATCACAGAGTTGAACGCGTGTCACGTTCGCGCTGGTGCCGCCCTCTTGACCGTCGGATGGTACCTCCGGCCTGTACCGCCCGCTTGTACCGCCCGGCTACGGAACGGGCGTGAACTCCACCGGCAGTGTTCGCAGACCCCGCATGATGAGCCCGCCACGCCAGCGCAGTTCCGCCGGATCCACCGCGAGTCTCAGGTCCGGGAGGCGGGTGAGAAGGGTGGCCAGCGCGGTCTGGCCCTCCAGCCGGGCGAGGGGCGCGCCGAGGCAGTAGTGGATGCCGTGGCCGTAGCCCAGGTGCTGGTTGTCGCGGCGGGCGAGGTCGAGGGTGTCCGGGTCCGCGAACCGCTCCGGGTCCCGGTCGGCGGCGGCGAGCACGACGAGGACGGGGTCGCCGGGTGCGATGTCCTGTCCGCCGATGGTGAGCGGCTGCGTGGCGAACCGCCAGGTGGCGAGTTCCACGGGGCCGTCGTAGCGCAGGAGTTCCTCGACGCCGGTCTCCAGCAGGGCGCGTTCGCCGCGGGCGAGGGACTGCTGGAGGCGGCTGCGCTGGCCGGGGTGGGTGAGCAGCGCGTAAGTGCCGTTGCCGATGAGGTTGACGGTGGTCTCGAACCCGGCGAACAGCAGGATGAAGGCCATGGCCGCGGCCTCTTTCTCGGTGAGGTGCTCCCCGTGGTCGGAGGCGCGGATCAGGCCGGAGATGAGGTCCTCGCCGGGGCCGGGTTCGGCGGGGAGGGACTCGCGCTTGCGGTGGATCAGCTCGGAGAGGTAACCGCGCATCATTTTCACCGACCGCGCGACGCCGCCCCGAGGGCTGCCCGTCCGCTTCCCGCCGCCCTCGGCGGACGACGTGCTTCGGCCGCCGGCTGCCTGGCTTCCGTGCCGGATCATCATGCCGGCCCAGTCCCTGAAGTCGTCCTGGTCCTCGCGCGGGACGCCGAGCATGTCGCAGATGGCGTAGATGGGCAGCGGGAAGGCGAACTCGTGGATGAGATCGGCGGAGCCGGTGCGGGCGAACCGGTCGATGAGGTCGTCGGTGAGCTCCTGCACGCGCGGCGCGAACTCGGCGACGCGGCGCGGGGTGAACGCCTTCGAGACGAGCCTGCGCAGCCGAGTGTGGTCCGGCGGGTCGATGTTGAGCAGATGCGTCATCAACTCGGCCTTGCGCTCACCCGGGATGCCCGTCTTGCCCTTGGCGTGCGCGGGCTCGTCGTGGTGCGCGGGATTCTTCGACAGCCGCTGGTCGGCGAGGGCCTGCTTGGCATCGGCGTAACGGGTGACCAGCCAGGCCTCCACCCCGCTGGGCAGCCTCGTCCTGCGCACGGGGGCGTGTTCGCGGAGCCAGGCGTAGGCGGGGTACGGGTCGGTCGCGAACTCCCAGGTGAAGAGTTCGGGCGCCGGTGTTGGCGCAGGCGTGGCAGCCGGCGCGGGCGTGTCGGGGTACTGCTGGTCGGTCACCCCTTGACGGTATCCGCAGCCACGGGCTGCCCGCCGAGGGGTTTCCGGGCGGCGGGCGGGCCCCTGTCCGCCGCCTCGCGCTACCGGACGTCGACCGCCTCCGGCAGCGCGGCGATCGGCCGTCGCCAAACCGTCGTCCAGCGCCTCCACCCGCGCCCCGGACCGGGCGCTCGCCCCGTCGAGGACTAGCATCAGCTGCCGGGCGAGCAGTGCGACCGTGCCCGACAGGCCTTCGCTCGCCGGAGGGAGCGCATGCCTGGGTCGGCCAGCCCCTGGCCCGCGGCGACGCTCAGGCCTCGCGCCCGCCCGCTACGGCTCCGGTGCCGCACGGTGCTACGCGCCGACCTCCTCCGCAGCCCGTACGGCGTCCCGATAGGCGCGGGCCGCCGCACGCAGTGCCGCCTCCGGGTCCACGCCCTCCGCCTCGGCGCGTATCGCCAGCGTCAGCAGCTCGTACCCGATGCCCTCGCCGGGCGGGGGCGGCACGTCCAGCCCCGCGGTGCGTACCCGGGACGCCAGCTTCGCCGCGAGGGCCAGGCCGGGCTGGTGCAGCGGGATGCCCTCGGTCACCGAGGTCCGCCGCTTCTCCTGGGCCTTGGTGCGCAGCCAGTGTTCCTTGACCTCCTCGGGGGTGGAGGCGGTCTCCTCGCCGAAGACGTGCGGGTGGCGGTGGATGAGCTTGGCGACGATGGTGGCGGCGACGTCGTCGATGGAGAACGGGGCGTCCGGGTCCTCCTCGGCTATCCGGGCGTGGAAGACGACCTGGAGCAGGACGTCGCCCAGTTCCTCGCGGAGTTCGTCACGGTCGCCGTCCTCGATCGCCTCGACGAGTTCGTACGCCTCCTCGATGCCGTACTTCGCCAGGCCCTGGTGGGTCTGGCGGGACGACCAGGGGCATTCGGCGCGGATGCGGTCCATGACCTGGACGAGGTCGAGGAGGCGGGCGCCGGGCAGGTCGTAGGAGGCCGGGAGCAGCTCCAGCTCCGGCATCCGCAACCGTCCGCTGCCGGCGAGGCGTGCCAGGCCGTCCGTCAGGGCAGGCTCGCCCTCGCCGGTGGCGACGACGACCACGGTCCGCCCCCCGGTGCACTCGTCGATCAGCTCCTCGGCGGCCGGGGACGCCTCCTCGACCGGTATCCCCGCTTCCCGCAGATACGGCAGCTGCGGGTGCGCCCCGTCCGCGCACAGCACGCGGTCGGCGGCGTGCAGCGCCTGCCACGCGGGCCAGGAGAGCAGGCCGGGGGCGACGCGGTGGCTGGTGGTGAGCAGGACGATACGGCCGGGATCGGGGGCGCCGGCGCCGGTCTCGGGGTGCGTGGCCCTGCCATGACCGGCCTCGGAGGCGCTGTCGAAGCTGGTTGCGTTCACGATCCGAACGTAACCCACGCGGCCGACAAGCCCGCGAGTTGTCCACAGGCGGGCTTGTGATCATCGGATGAACGCCGAGCGAGTGCCGCAGCGGGGCGCCGCTGCCGCTGGACTGCTGCGGCGCCGACAGGGATACGGCTGGACTGTGACTGGGGCTGGACTGCTGCGGCGCCGACCGGGTCACGGCTGGACTGTGGCTACGGGTGAGCCGTGCGGCCGGGCCACGACTCCGCCGCGGCGCCCACCACGCCGCTACGCCGTCTGCTGCCCCTGCCCCGTGATCTCCCGCACCCACGGCGTCTTGGCGTCCACGCGGCTGCTCTTCTGGACGTCCCAGCTGCCGTAGCGCGGGTTGAGGTCGACGTTCAGCTTCGCGGACGCGTCGGAGAGGGCCTTCCAGAAGGCCGGCTGGCTGGTGTCCGTGCCGAGCTTCGCGGCGAGCTTCTGGGCCTCCAGCTGGAGGCGGAGGTTCTCCTCCAGGCGCTGCGGAGCCACGCCGTACTGCTGCAACCAGGTCGTCTCCAGCGCCTTCGCCCCGCCGACCTGCTCCTGCAGCCCGTCGCGCATCTCCTGGACCTCCTTGCGGCTGACGGAGATGCCGGCGTCCTCGGCGGCGCGGTGGAGCACCCGGTCGAGGACCATGCCGTGCAGGGTGTCACGGGTCAGCGTGCCGGTCTTGGCGACCACCTGCGCGTACTGCGCCTCGTCGCCCACCGCCGCCCGCTGCGCCTCGCGCACCTCGTTGACCCGGGTCTCCAGTTGAGCCACGGTGATCCGCTGGCCGCCGACGACGGCCGCCGCGCCCGGGTGCGCTTCGTTTCCGCAGGCGGTCAGGGCGGGCGCCGCGGCGATCGCGGCGGACAGGAGGAGCGCGGTGCGGCGACGGCGGTGCAAGGAAACCTCCCGAGGAGCTTGTGCGACGGTGCACAAAGTCTTGCGATGATCGATGGTAGGCAGCAGTCCAGCTTTGGCCAACCCATTCGACCAACGATTCACCAGGACTTCGGGCACCGGCGCGCCACCCGGCCGCGGGGGGACTACCCGCGCACCTGTCCCAGCCACTGCAGCGTCCGCCGCACCTCCACCGCCAGCGGATGGCCCGGCCCGTTCAGCCGTTCGACGTCGTGCAACAGCCGCACCAGCGTGTCGTGCGCGGCGGCGCGGTCGCCGAGGGCCAGCAGGAGGTGGCCCATGCGGCGGCGGACGTCGTGCGCGAGTTCGGGGCCGCCGGAGACGTACTGGTTCTCGTAGTACGGCAACAGCGCCCGGTACGCCGCCAGCGCCGCCGCCGGTTCGCCGAGCTGTTCGAGGCACTGGGCGGCCTCGTAGCGGAACCGCAGGGACTGCGGGTCGGCCTGGCCGGCCTCGGCGGCGCGTTCGTCGGCGAGACGGCGCAGCTCGGGCAGTGCGCGGCGGTACTGGCCGTCGTCCATCAGCGTGGCGGCGTACTGCTTGCGCAGCGTCCGCACGACCGGTGAGTTCTCGCCGTGCTGTTCGGCCGCGGTCGGCAGGATCGCGCCCAGGATGTCGACGGCCTGGGTGATGCGGCCCTCGCCCAGCAGCCGCTTGACCTCGTCGACGGCGCGCGCGACGTCCGGTTTCTCGGTGACCGGGGCCACGGGGGCGGGCTGGGGCGCGGGCGTCCGGGCGCGGTCCGGCCAGGGGGCGTGCGGGCGCAGGAAGGGGCGCGTGGGGTCGAGGGGTGCACCGCTGGGCATCCCGCGCGCGGGCAGCAGCAGCGCCAGGTCCTCGTACACCTCCTGCGCGGAGCCCGGCCGGTGCTGCGGGTCCTTGGCAAGGAGCCGCAGGACCAGGGCCTCGAGCTCCTCGGGGACCTCGGGGCGGATGCGGCGGACGGGCAGCGGTGGCTCGTACAGGTGCCGGTGCAGCACCCCGAGCGCCGTGGAGCCCGCGAAGGGGACTTCGCCGCTGAGGAGTTCGTGCAGCAGCACGCCGAGCGCGTACAGGTCCGTGTAGGGCCCGACCGCGCCGCCCATCGCCTGCTCGGGCGCCATGTACGCGGGCGAGCCGATCGGCGAACCGGTGTGCGTCAGGCGCGTGGTGTCGGTGTCCATCACCGAGGCCACGCCGAGGTCGAGGACGGTGACCGTGCCGTCCTGCTTGACCATGACGTTGCGCGGCTTGAGGTCGCGGTGCACGATCGGCACGGCGTGCACCGCGCTCAGCACCGCGCACAGTTGCGCGGCGACCGCCACCGCCCACCGCCACGGGTACGGGTCGTGCTCGGCGAGATGGTCGGACAGGTCGGCGCCGTCGACGTACTGCATGACGAGGAACAGCTCCTCGCCCTCACTGCCCGCGTCGTGCACGGTGACGAGCCCGGGGTGGTCGACCTGCGCGGTCACCCGGCACTCGCGCACGAACCGCCGGCGCAGTTCGTCGGCCTCCTGCCCGGCCACCTTGTCGGGGCGCAGCAGCTTCACCGCCACGCGCCGGTCGAGTCGCTGGTCGTACGCCGTCCAGACCTGGCCCATCCCGCCCTGCCCGATGAGCGTGGCCAGTTCGTAGCGGCCGGCGACGACACGTCCTGTCGTCCCGGTCACCTTCCGCCCTCTTCTTCGCCGCCCTGCTGACCGCCCTGTTTACGGAGGTAGTCGCTGAGTTCGTCCAGTTCGGCCCGCACCTGGTCGATGCGCGCGGGCGCCGGGCACTGCGGGGGCGGGGTGGATATCGGGGGGTGCGCGGTGGTGGGCCGGAGTGTCGGGGGCGGGGTGTGCGGGCCGGGCGCGTTGTGCGGGAGCGGGGGCTGCGGCAGGGCCGTACCGGTGGTGTACGGCGTCGGCGGCTGCGGCTGCGGCTGCGGCTGCGGCTGCGGGTAGCCGTAGGCCTGGGCCGGACTCGGTGCGTACCCTCCGCCGTGACGGAGCAGGTGGAAGTGGCGCACCTCCGCGGCGAGGTAGTACGCGATCGCTCCCACCAGCGTGCCCAGCAGCAGCGCGAGGCCGGTCCAGCCGCCCACCGTGTGGATCTCGTCGCCGGGCTCGGTGCCGAGCAGCACGATGGCGAGGATGTCGATCGCCAGCACGGCCACGAACAGCCCCCAGTCCAGCGACTTGCGCGTGACGATGGCCAGGCGCAGCAGCATCGCCCAGGTCAGGAACCCGAGGCTGAGGAGGGCGATCACCACGAACAGCACACGCACGAGCACCAGCCACGCCGTCGGGGGCGGCTGCTTCACCGGCTGCGGGTAGCCGTGGCCATGCATGACTGCTCCTGGTCCCTGAAGTGCGCGTACGGGGCGGACCGGTGTCGGGCAACGCCGCTCCTGTGATGGTCGCTTCGAGCGTATCGGTCGACACCGACAACCGGTCCCGGGTTGTACCGAACCGTTGTCACACTGATCACTTCGTACGACTCGTGCGGTGTGGTGGGGCAGGGCAGCGAAGTGAGCGGTGCGCGGGTTCGGCGGGGCGCGCGGGCGCGCTGGTCGGCGGGAGCGCGGGAGCGCGTGATCGTGAGATCCGCGTGTGGAGGGGTGACTACTCGGGGGCGACCGTGCCGTCCGTCAGGCCGTCGTACATGCCGCGGGCGAGTTGCTCCCCGAGACGGCTCACCTGCCTGAGCGCCCGCTCGAACTCGTCGAGGGCGCGGAAGCGGGCGCCGTAGCGCCGCTGTTCGTCCAGCGGGAGCCGGGGCAGCTGAAGGCGGCGTACGTCGAGACGGGTGGCGGTGGAGGCGTAACTGCTGGCCTGGCGGTTGTTGGCGGTGCCGCGCAGGAAGCCGGCGAGGAACCACGCGTCCAGCGCCGTGGGGTCGGGGCGCAGCAGGACGAGGTTGCGCCCCAGGGCGGCGCCCCGCGTCGTCTCGTCGATGACGCGCGCCACCGCGCCGCCGCCGAGCACCGGCACGACGACGTCCCCCGCCTCGGTCAGCACGGCCTCCTCGTCGCTCTCGGGCAGCGTTCCGGAGGGTGCGGTTCCGGCGAGGACGTCGTGGTCGGTGAGCACGGGCACGCGCGCGTGCCCACCGTTTCCGCCGGTACGCATCACCAGCGCGCCCCCGCGCGCGAGTTCACCGACGGTGGTGAGCGGCCAGCGCACGGGCCGTGCGGTGTGCGCGGGCGGCGGGGTGAGGTCGGCGGCCAGCCGGAGGGTGTCGCCGAGGCGTTCCCGCACCGCCGTGAGCTCTTCGGCACCGTCGGCCGCGGTGGGCGGCGGGAGGTGCCGGGCCGGGGCCAGGTCGACGTCGTCGTCGAGGAGTTCGATGACCGGCACGGCACGCGCCAGTCCCGGCCGCTCCGTGAGCGTGCCCGCCCGGTCGAAGTCCTGCCAGACGTCCAGTACGGCGTCCCGGACGGCCCGCCAGTCCGGCCCGCCGCGCCCCTCGGTGGCGAACTGCCCGGCGTCGGCGAGCAACACCTCCGGCTGCGCGGGCGCCCTCTCCGGCCTGCGCAGCACCCAGAGGTGGAGGGGGATGTTGTACGGCGGCGCCGCCCCGACCGGCAGGGCGATCACGGCGCGCAGGGCACCGCGCCGCAGCAGATCGGCGCGGATCCGGCGGCCGGACCGACGGGACGCGGCGGCGGGCGGCATGAGCAGCACGGCGGTACCGCCGTCCTTCAGCCGCGCGAGCGCATGCTGCACCCAGGCCAGCTCCGACTCGGTACGCGCGGGGAAGCCGTACTCCCACCGGGCGTCGTACGCCAGTTCGTCATGCCCCCAGTTGCGCTCGTTGAACGGCGGATGGCACAGGACGGCGTCGGCACGCAGCCCGGGGTAGGCGTCGGCGCGCAGGGTGTCGCCCACGGCACCGCGGACCGCGGCCCTGCCGTGCAGGGCGAGCCGGAGCGCGGTGAGCGCGGCGAGTTCGGGGGCGCTGTCCTGGGCGTACAGCTCCTGGTCGGGGGCGGCGGCGACGGAGCGCAGCAGGGCGCCCGTGCCGCAGGCGGGGTCCAAGACGGTGCGGGCCGGGCCGGCGAGGTCGGCCATGAGGCGGGCGAGGTCGGTGGGGGTGAGCGTGTACTGGCGGGGGTTGGCGTCGAGGTGCCGGCCGAGCAGGAACTCGAAGGTCTGGCGGGCGCCCAGCTCGGCGGCGAGTTCGGCAGTGCCGCGGAGGAGGGGGGCGGAGGGGAGGAGGGTGGGGCCGTCGGGGGTGTGAACGGCGGGGGTGGGGTGTGGGGGGAGCGGGCGGTTCAAAGGGGGTTGGTTGTGTACGCCAGGTTGGGTGTTGGTGCCGGCTTCGGTGTTCACGGCGGCTCGGCTGTTCACGGCGGGCCGGCTGTTCACGGCGGGCCGGGCATCATTCGCGTCGGCTGCGGAGTTCACATCGAGTGGGGCGTTCACACCTGCCTGTGGGGCGCGACCGGGCGCCGCGTGAACGGTCGGCGCGGTGTTCACAGAGGGACCGCGGTTCACAGAGGGACCGGGGTTCACAGAGGGACCGGCGTTCACAGAGGGACCGGGGTTCAGAGAGGGTCCGGGGTTCACAGCGGGCCGCCCATCGGCGCGGCCGTGAACACGCCGCCCTCCGAACCGGGGCACGATCACCTGCTCCAGCGCCCCCGGCAGCATCGCCGCCAGCCGCTCGTCGGAACCGGCGCTCACCTCCAGCCACACCGTCGGCCGGTCATGGATGAGCAGCAGGAGGCAGCCGGCGTGCGTGAGCGCGACGACGGGGCCGTCGGGGTGGCCGACGAGTTGCTGCCAGACCCTCTCCCGCAGCGGGACTTCTGCGAGTTTCCCCTGGTGACGGAGCCAGGCCTCGACTTCGGCGAGGGCGAAGGACGGGCTCGTCTCGGTGCCGCCGACCGGCTTGGGGAAGTCGGCGTGACGACGCCGCCAGTTGCTCACCGCGGCCCGACCGACGCCGGCGAGCCGGGCGATTCCGGCGGCGGTCACTTCTGTCGCGTTGTCCTGCACCGCCTGGCTCCCCTCGTCCGGTGTGGTGGCCGAGCATAGCGGGCCCGGCCCAACATCGACGCGTTCACGGCGTGAATCGATGCGACCCTGCACATCATGTTGACTCGGTTCACAGGCTCTGCTGTTATTGACCTCGCGAACGGATGAAGTGCCGCATCGGAGGCAGTCATCACGCATCGGGGAGGGGACAGCCATGGGCATGACGGGGAAGATCTCGCTCGGCGTCATCGTGGGGGCCGTCGTCATCGGCGCCATGTCGGCGAACTCGGGTGACGACAGCAGTGCCTCCGGCGACGCGAAGGCCGACTCTTCGGCGTCCGCGGGGCGCGAGGCCGCCGAAGAGCACGGCCGGGGGGCCGTGAAGGTGGCCGGAAAAGGGGGCGGGTTCACAGGGGACGGCGACTTCCTGGTCGGCACCGACATCAAGCCGGGCACGTATCGCAGCACCGGCAACACCACCGGCATGTGCTACTGGGAGCGCGCCAAGGACGCCTCGGGCGAGATGGACTCGCTGCTGGCCAACGACAACGTCAGCGGCACCGGCTACGTCACCGTCACGGCGAACGACAAGATCTTCAGGTCGAGCGGCTGCTCGGACTGGGAGGCCGTCGCCCCCAAGGAGAAGGCATCGCCCGCGACCGAGATGGCCGGCGACGGCGGCATGTTCGCGGTGGGCGTCGACATCGCGCCCGGCACCTACAGGTCCACCGGCAACACCGACGACATGTGCTACTGGGAGCGCGCCAAGGACGCCGGGCACACGATCGACTCGATCACCGCCAACAACAACGTGACGGGCTCGGCCGTCGTCACGATCAGTGCCTCGGACGCGTACTTCAAGACGTCCGGCTGCCAGGACTGGAAGCGGACCGGCTGAGCCTGGCCGGCCAGGAGCGCGGGGCGCGCCCCGATCAGACGCCGCACGCCCCAGCCTGCAACCGCGCGCCCGACAGCGCACCCGCGCCCGGCCCTGTCCGCGCGCACTCCGTACCCACGCCGCGCACGACCGTCTCCGCCCGTGCTCCGCGTCCTTGCACCCCCACCCCTCCGCACCCCCCACCTCTCCGCACCCCCCACCTCTCCGCACCCCCCACCTCTCCGCACCATCCACCCAAGACGCGTCTCACCACGCGCTCGCTCATCACCACGAGGAACTGCCATGCGCCGTACCACCCTTGTCGCCATCTGCATCGCCGTCGGCGCCACCGTCGGCCTCACCGCCTGCCTGCCCGGTCAGGACGCGGCGGACAGCAAGCCGAGCGCTTCCGCCGGCGCCAACGGTTCCGGGGCGTCGGGCGCCGCCGGGGAACCGTTCGCCGGACTGACCGGCGGCGAGATCGCCGACAAGGCCCTCGACGCCACGACCGCCGCCTCGTCGCTGCGCGTGACCGGCGACGTCCCCGACGAAGAGACCGGCGGCACGATCCACATCGACATGGCCATGAACAAGCGGAACGAGTGCGCCGGCACCATGAGCATGGACGAGGGCAAGGCGGATCTGATCAAGACGGGCGACACCATCTACATGCGGTACGACGAGGCGTTTCTGCGCGCCCAGAGCAAGGGCGAGGCGGAGGCGGAGGTCGACGCGGTCGTGGACATGCTGGCCGGGAAGTGGACGAAGACGTCCGCCACGGGCGAGGACGCCATGGACATCGCGAGCTTCTGCGACCTGGACACGATGCTCGGCGGAGCCGAGGACGTGAACTCCGACGCGACCCGCGGAAAGACCACCACCGTCGACGGCAGCCCGGCGATCACCCTGCGGGAGAAGGACGGCAAGGACCGTTACACGGTGTACGTCGCCACCGAGGGCAAGCCGTACCTGCTGCGCCTCGACAGTTCGTCCGCCGGCGAGCGGGGCACCCTCGTGTTCAGCGACTTCGACGAGCCGGTTCCGGCGCAGAAGCCTTCCGGCGAGGTCCTGGACCTCGACGAGCTGGGCTGAGTCACGCTACCCCGTCCCGGATCGCGCGCACGGAACGCGGCCGAGCTCACAGAGTGTGCCGCATCCACACGTTGGGCTCGACATATACCGCGTACCCGTGCCGCGGCTCGCACCGCACCGGCACCAGCGCCCCGGGTACCTCGATGTCACCCGACGTGTCGAAGGGCAGCCCGGTCCAGCGGCGCCAGTCCTCGAGCAGTGCGGCCACCGTCATGGACGCCGGTGCCACGGAGTGGAGCGTGGCACCGGCTCGCGCGTGGACGCGCAGCCAGGGGTCGTGCGGGAGCCCGTCGGGGCGTACTCGGCGGGCGTACTCGTCCATGGGGGTGCGGGGTTCGAGATGCTTGGCGCTGGGGCGGACGGGGGCGACGACCTCGCGGAAGCCGAGGGCGCCGGCGTTGTCCCGCATCGCGGCGAGCATCACTCCGGACAGACCGAGGCCCTGGGCGTGCGGGGCGACGACGACCGAGATGGCGCTGACCGTGTCGGGGCGGACCCCGCGGCGCAGGTCGGAGAACGCCCACACGAGCACTTGGTCCCAGCCGCGGGCGGGCAGTTCGCGGCGACCGTCGGCGTCGAGCGCCAAGGGAACGCTGTGCGCGTGCGCGACCACCTCACCGTGCTCGTCCTGGGCGAACTGCACGTACTGCGGCAGTTCGGCGGCGATCCGGGAGTAATGGGCGTTGCCCACGGGGTCATGCAGGATGAACTCAGGCCAGCTGTCCGCCATATCGAGCACCTGGTCGACCATGTCGGGCCGCTCGGCAAGGCTCGATATCTTCAGCTCCATGGGGCCACGCTAAGCGGATGCCCTGGCCCGGCGGTACGGATTTTTCTCTCGCCCGTACGTCGCCGCCCGCTCATGGTCGGTCCGCCGTCTCCCTCAGCCAGTTCGCGTCAGTCGGTCCGCGTCAGTCGGTCCGCGTCGGTCAGTGCGCGTCGGTCAGTCCGCGGCCCATGGATCGTTCCTGTCCGCGGACAGACTGAGCGTTCTGCCGTGGAACGGCCGCGGCGCTCGACATGTGCATGCGTTGCCCCAACTCACGGCGCTCCGCGGTCCACGTGCCCCGCCTGGAGCGTGCCCGTGACACGGCGCAGGCCGAACCCGGCAAGGCCACCGGGCTTCCGCGTCTCCAGCAGCTCGCCATCACCGGACACCTGGCCACGCTCACCCGCTTGATCGCGGAGATCGACATGAGGACACCCGACGATGACCGACTCGACGGACGAGACCCTTCCAGCCGTCCACACGGCCTTCGTCCGACTGGCCCGGGAGAATCCCGGCCTGACCGACATCGACCGCAAGATCATGCGTGTCTTCGAGCAGCTCATGCTTGGCCGACCCGAGATCACCGACGGCCAGACCTCGGCGGTGGACATTTGCGCCGAGGCCGGCGTCTCCCGAGCCTCGTACTACCGCTCTCCCGTCGCCGCTGTCATCAAGGGGATTCTCAGCTCTCCCAAGGCCAGGCGTCCGGAGTCCGACGAACTCAGGCAGGAGATCACGCGCCTCAAGGTAACGGTGCCACGCATCGAGCCCGTCCGCCACGAAGCTCCAGCGTTGTCTGGCCTCATGGAACTCCTCGAGCGTGAGCCACTCGTGCCATGCGATCTCCGACGCGTCCACAACGAGCTCTTCCGTGAGCACTGCTTCGTGGAGCCCCAGCCAGTAGGGACTGATGGCCCCACGGCACAGGTACTTGAAGGCGAACTTCGGTGACGCTCTGACGCCCAGTTCCTCAACGAGTTCGCGTGCTGCCGCATCCTCGTAGGACTCGCCGACGTCCACGGCTCCGCCCACGAGCCAGTTGTACTGCCCCGGAAAGCGGGGCGCAGTGTGCGGCCGTCGATGTACCAGGATGCGCCCGTCAGGACGACGGCAGACAGTCGTCGCGACGCGGTGCAGCCACCCATGTCGCACCGCCTCGCCTCGCTCGACAACTCTGAGCACCCGGTCCTGATCGTCGACCTGCTCCACGAGTTCACCCACAGCGCGCACCGTTCCACACCGCTTCGACAGCAATGGCCTCAAGCGCGGCACTGCTGCAGCATCATGTTCTTGTCCGCCCCCGTGACGGGCAGTTGGTACTTGAGTGCCACCTGCGCGAACCGCACCGAGTACGAGCACCGAATGGCCTTGCTGGGCGGCAGCCAGGACGCCGGCCCCGAGTCGCCCTTGGCGGAGTTCGTGGAGCCCGAGACCGGCAGAAGGTTCAGCACGTCGTTGGCCAGCTGCTGCCTCTTCTCCCTGCTCCAACGCGAGGCACCCATCTGCCAGGCGTACGACAACGGCACCACGTGGTCTATCTGTACCTCGGTGGCCTTGGCCTTCTTCCAGGCGATGTCCTTGCCGGTGTACGGATCGTGCAGGTCCATCGACACCACCACGCAGTCGGAACCCTTACGGAACTCGACGTCCTGTCCATGAAGTTTCAGCAAGTCGTTCCGGGTGTCACAACCGTTCCTCGCCAGCGGCACCCCATCCACCGTGTCCATCCACGCATAGCCGAACTTGTCCCGTTCGTACCCGGTCTTCGGTCCCCGCCCCTTGGTGGCCAGCTTGGAGATCAAGTCACGCGCCGACGCCTTGTCCTTCTCGGAGGAGATCGCCGCCAGGCCCGGCTTCGTGCCGTCCGGATCCGCCAGCGGGCTGGTCCCGTGCACGTCCGACGCCGACGAACCGCCGCCCGGCGATCCGCTCCCGCTGGAGAGATCGCTTCCCTTGCAACCGGCCAGTACCGCGCCGAGCGCCAGCACGACACAGCCGGTGGCCCCGACACGAGCGGCCCGGATCGCGTGTCCCGTCACTTCCTCATCCTTTCTCCCACCTCAGCTCGGAACACGTCCGCATGAGGCACGACTGCTCGACACCGACACTCTGCCTCTGAGACACATCAGCATCAGACACGGACGCCGCCAACATGAGGTCGTTGGCGTCGGCCATGCGCTTGCCGGGGTCCCCTTGCTGGGCGCCCTTCTGCCAGGCGTCGGAGAGCGCGATCACGTGGTCGATGTCCACCGGGCTGCGGCCCCCCGTGAAGGTGACGTCCTTGCCGGTGTACGGGTCGGGGTCGAGCGTCCCGGAAGCCACCGTGCAGTTGCCGTCGCTGAACTCGACGTCGGCGAGGTCCCGTTTGCATATGTGGTCGCGGGTGCCACAGTCGATGGAGTCGGTGTCCGCCCAGGGTGAGCCGAAGCGGTCACGGTCGTAACCGGTTTTCGGTGCAGGCCCCTTGAGCGGCAGTGACTCCGCGGCCGTGAGGGCCGCCCCGCCGCCGGCCGGTCCCTTCTGCCCGCCGGTGCCGGTGGTCTGCTCCGTGCAGCCCGCCGCGGCGAACAAGGCCGCAGCCACGGCGGTGGCCGCCACCCCGCCTCTCAGACGCGTCACGGTGCGCCCCGCCCCCTTGCCCTGCTCGTTCGGCCCGCGTTCCACCCCCTGGCAGGCGGGGGTTGCCGGGTGCCACGGTAGCGGCCGGGAGGTCCAGACCATAGTGGTCCTCATGCGGCATACCTCGCATCTCCGGCGTATCGTCGGTGGGGAGTCACCTCCGGAAGGAGCTCTCGATGGGCATCTTCGACAGGTTCAAGAACAAGGCGGGGCAGGACAAGGCCCGGAAAGTGTCCGACACCGCGGAGAAGAAGGCCAACGAGCGGACGGGCAACAAGTACGAGGAACAGGTCGACACCGCCCAGCAGAACATCGAGGGCCGGCTCGGCATGGACCGCGACAGGCCTCAACAGCCGTAGCCACAGACCCGAGCCGTCCGCGGCGCCCACCATGCGCGGACGGCTTCACATGTCCGGGCGCCCGACGCGCACCCGGGTGACGACAACGACACCCGGGCGACGACCGGATGCCTTGGCCGGGGTCCTGGTCCTCAGACCTTTCCTCAGACGTTCCCGATCGCCTGCTGTCGTCTCCGACGGCAGCAGGCCGGATGCGATGACCGTGACCCAGTAGTCGCCGAGCAGTTCGGCGAGGCGGGCCGTGGCCTCGGGGCCGAGGAGGTTCCAAGGGGCGGACGCCAGTTGGTCGGTGTGGTGTTCCACCTGCCGCCGCAGGGCTCGGCCCTCCTCCGTGGCCGGCCGCGGGGACCCGTTCGCCCGCCCGCCCGTCCGCCCCGCCCGTCCGAACAACGCGCGCCTACGAGCCCAGGATCGACGCCAGGAACTCCCCGACCCACCCGAGCAACTCCCGCCCGACCAGCGGCTTCCCGCCCACCTTCGCCGTCTTCGGGCGCGGCACCAGCACCTGGTGCACCGCCGGCTTGATGACCGTCCCCGGGTACAACCGCTTGACCCGCAGTTCCTGCGATTCGCGCAACTCCACTGGCGCGAAGCGGATGTTGTTCCCCTGGAGCACGATCTCGCCCACGCCGCACGCCCGCGCGAGCATGCGCAGCCCGGCCACCAGCAGCAGGTTCTCCACCGGCTCGGGCAGCTTGCCGTACCGGTCGACGAGTTCCTCCCGTACGGCCTTGATGTCCTCCTCGGAGTTGGCGGAGGCGATCGCACGGTAGGCCTGCAGGCGCAGCCGCTCGCCCGGCGCGTAGTCGTGCGGGACGTGCGCGTCGACCGGCAGCTCGATCTTGACCTCGAGCGGCGCCTCCTCCTCGATCTCGCCGGTCTCCAGTTGCCGCCGGTAGTCCGCGACGGCCTCACCGACCATGCGGACGTACAGGTCGAATCCGACGCCCGCGATGTGGCCGGACTGCTCGCCGCCGAGGAGGTTTCCGGCGCCGCGGATCTCCAGGTCCTTCATGGCGACGTACATGCCCGCGCCCATCTCGGTGTGCTGGGCGATGGTGGCGAGCCGCTCGTGGGCGGTCTCGGTCAGCGGCTTCTCCGGCGGGTACAGGAAGTACGCGTACCCGCGCTCCCGGCCGCGGCCGACACGGCCGCGCAGCTGGTGCAGCTGCGACAGGCCGAAGGTGTCGCCGCGTTCGACGATGAGCGTGTTGGCGTTGGAGATGTCGATGCCGGACTCGACGATCGTCGTCGACACCAGCACGTCGAACTTCTTCTCCCAGAAGTCGACGACGACCTGCTCCAGCGCCGTCTCCGACATCTGTCCGTGCGCGGTGGCGATCCGCGCCTCGGGGACGATGTCGCGCAGCCGGGCGGCGGCGCGGTCGATGGACTCGACGCGGTTGTGGATGTAGAAGACCTGGCCCTCGCGCAGCAGTTCGCGGCGGATGGCCGCGCCGATCTGCCTCTCCTCGTAGGGGCCGACGAAGGTCAGCACCGGGTGGCGCTCCTCGGGCGGCGTGGTGATCGTCGACATCTCGCGGATTCCGGTGACCGCCATCTCCAGGGTGCGCGGGATCGGGGTGGCGGACATCGTCAGGACGTCGACGTTGGCACGCAGCTTCTTCAGCTGCTCCTTGTGCTCGACGCCGAACCGCTGTTCCTCGTCGACGACGACCAGTCCCAGGTCCTTGAACTTCGTCTCCGAGGAGAACAGGCGGTGCGTGCCGATGACGACGTCCACCGAGCCTTCGCGCAGCCCTTCCAGGACCGCCTTGGCCTCGGTGTCCGTCTGGAACCGGGACAGCGCCTTCACGCTCACCGGGAACTGTGCGTACCGCTCGCTGAACGTCCCGAAGTGCTGCTGCACCAGCAGCGTGGTCGGCACCAGGACCGCCACCTGCTTGCCGTCCTGTACGGCCTTGAAGGCGGCCCTCACCGCGATCTCGGTCTTGCCGTAGCCGACGTCGCCGCAGATCAGGCGGTCCATCGGGACCGTCTTCTCCATGTCGTCCTTGACCTCGGCGATGGTCGTCAGCTGGTCGGGCGTCTCCGCGTACGGGAAGGCGTCCTCCAGCTCGCGCTGCCAGGGGGTGTCGGTGCCGAAGGCGTGCCCGGGCGCCGCCATGCGCGCGCTGTACAGCTTGATCAGATCGGCGGCGATCTCCTTGACGGCCTTCTTCGCGCGTGCCTTGGTCTTGGTCCAGTCGGCCCCGCCCAGGCGGTGCAGCGTGGGCGCCTCGCCGCCGACGTACTTGGTGATCTGCTCCAGCTGGTCGGTGGGGATGTAGAGGCGGTCGCCGGGCTGGCCGCGCTTGGCGGGGGCGTACTCCACGACCAGGTACTCGCGGGTCGCGCCCTGCACGGTGCGCTGCACCATCTCGATGTAGCGGCCCACGCCGTGCTGCTCGTGGACGATGTAGTCGCCCGCCTCCAGGGTGAGCGGGTCGATGGTCTTGCGGCGGCGGGCGGGCATGCGCGCGCCGTCGCGGCCGGCCGCCTTCTGGCCGGAGAGGTCGGTCTCGGTGAGGACGGCGAGCCTGAGGGCCGGGTCGACGAAGCCGTGGTCGATCGAGCCGCACGCCACGTGCACCACGGACGGGGAGATCTCGCCCAGGTCGGCGTCCAGCCGGGCCGCGACGCCCTCGCCGCCGAGCACCTCGACGGTGCGGGCGGCCGGGCCGTGGCCCTCGGTGACGAAGACCGTGCGCCAGCCGTCGGCGAGCCATCCCTTGGTGTCGGCGAGTGCCTTGGCGGTGTCGCCGCGGTAGCTCTCCGGGGCGTGCATGCCTAGCTTGAGCGTGTCCGCGTCCAGGTCCGCGTCCGCGGCGAACGGTGAGACGGACCACCACATCATGTCCAGCTCGCGCGCCCGGTCGCGGACGTCCGCGATGGACCACAGGGAGGCCGCGCCGACGTCGATGGGCGCCTCGCCGCCGCCGGCGGTGGCCGCCCAGGAGGCCTGCAGGAACTCCTGCGAGGTCGCCACGAGGTCGGCGGCACGCGTGCGTACCCGCTCCGGGTCGCACACGACGGCCATGGCGCCCTTCGGCAGCACGTCGAGCAGCAGCTCCATGTCGTCGACGAGGACCGGGGCGAGTGACTCCATGCCCTCGACGGCGATGCCCTCGGCGATCTTGCCGAGCAGCTCGCCCAGCTCGGGGTGGTCCTCGGCGAGGGCACGCGCGCGTGCGCGTACGTCGTCGGTGAGCAGCAGCTCACGGCAGGGCGGGGCCCACAGCCCGTGCTCGGCGACTTCGAGGGAGCGCTGGTCGGCGACCTTGAAGTAGCGGATCTCCTCGACGTCGTCGCCCCAGAACTCGATGCGCAGGGGGTGTTCCTCGGTGGGCGGGAAGACGTCGAGGATGCCGCCGCGCACGGCGAACTCGCCCCGCTTCTCGACCAGCTCCACGCGGGCGTACGCGGCGGCGGCGAGGGCGTCGACGATCCGGTTCAGGTCGGCGGTCTGCCCGGTCCTCAGCGCGACCGGCTCCAGGTCGCCCAGGCCCTTGACCTGCGGTTGGAGCACGGACCGCACGGGTGCCACGACAACGGAGACCGGGCCGGTCTCGGGGTCGTCGGGGCGCGGGTGGGCCAGCCTGCGCAGCACGGCGAGACGGCGGCCGACGGTGTCGCTGCGAGGGCTCAGCCGCTCGTGCGGGAGCGTCTCCCACGCGGGGTACTCCACGACGCCCTCCGCGGGCAGCAGCGAGCGCAGGGCCGCGGTCAGGTCCTCGGCCTCGCGTCCGGTCGCCGTGACCGCCAGCACCGGGCGGCCGCTCTCGCGGGCCAGCGCGGCGACGGCGAAGGGGCGGGCCGCCTGGGGGCCGACCAGATCGACGTGCATCCGGTTGCCGTCCGAGGCCGCCTTGATCGCTTCCGCGAGTGCGGCGTCCTTGACGACGGCGTCGAGCAGACCGTGCAGGCTCATGGGGGCTTTCCGTCCGGGATGACGAGGGCTGATGACTGACAGGGGTTGTTGACAGGGGCCGGCTGGTGGCAGGTGTGGGCAACGCGAATCACCCGACACGCGGGGCGGGCCGGGGGTCTCCAGAGTACGTCGCCGCCGGGGAAGTCACCCGGGGGAGTGAAGACGCCGGTCCGGGAAGGGCCGGGCCGGCGGCCGAGGACCCGCCTGTCCGCCCACCCCTGGCCGCCCGCGTTCCAGCACGTCGAGAGGCGGTCCACCGGGAACTCGGCCGAACGCCGGCCATGGCGAGAGCCGGCGCGCGGAGCCGCCCTGCGCGACCCGGCACCGCAGAGTCGCCCTCGGCCTCCCCATGGACTCGGCCTCCCCATGGCAAGGCCCGGCGCCGGAGAGTCCTGCCGGACTCCTCGACGCCGGGCCCTCCCCCGCACCCCCGTGTGCGGTGGCTACTCGGTGGCGATGGCGTTGAGGACGTTCATGCGGCCGGCCCGGAAGGCCGGTATCAGGGCGGCGAACAGGCCCACGAAGGCCGAGCCGACGAACACCGCGCCGATGGTCGGCCACGGGATCTCCAGCACGTTCAGCCCTTCCAGGGCGAGCAGCTGCTGTGCCGTGGCACCCCAGCCCATGCCCAGCCCCAGGCCCAGCAGGGCACCGAAGAGGGCGATCACTACCGACTCCAGGCGGATCATCCGGCGCAGTTGCCGGCGCGAGAGTCCGATCGCCCGCATCAGGCCGATCTCCCGGGTCCGCTCGACCACCGACAGGGCGAGCGTGTTCACGACGCCCAGGATCGCGACGATGATCGCGAGAGCGAGCAGGCCGTAGATCATGTTCAGCAGCTGCCCGATCTGGTCCTTCAGGGCCTCCTTGTAGTCGGTCTGGTCCCGGACGCTGTACTGCGGGTAGTCGTCCAGCGCCGTCTTCAGCGCCGCGTACGCGGCCGCCTCCTCGCCGTCCTGCGCCGAGGCGAAGAGCAGCATGTCGAGCGGCATCCTCTCCGCGGGGACGTACGTGGCGAGGGTGTCGATCGACGTGTACATCGCCCCCTGGTCGATCACCGCCTCGCTGCTGGTGATCGCCCGGACCGTGAGCTGCGCCGTGGAGCCGTCCCGGAAGTCGACGGCGATCTTGGAGCCGAGCTCGATGCCGTGGTCCTTGGCGTACTCCTCGTGGACGGACATCGAGTCGGGCCGGTAGGCGTCGGCGAGGTCGCCCGCGACGGTCTCGACCCGCAGGTCCTGCGCGTACGTCGGGTCGGCGGCCGTGATGGCGGTGTCCTTCGACGTCTTGCCGTCAGGGGTCGTGAAGTCGGCCTTGGTCCACTTGTACTCGGTGACGCGGTCGACGCCGTCGGCGGCCTTCACGGCCTCGACGGCCTGGGGCGTGATCAGCTGCCCGGTGTCGGACTGCACGATGAAGTCCGTACCGACGCTCTTGTCGAGTTCCTCCGTCGCCGAGGCGACCATCGAGGAGCCGACCACCGACAGGCAGGCCACCAGCGCCAGCCCGATCATCAGCGCGGCTCCCGTGGCACCCGTGCGGCGCGGGTTGCGCAGCGCGTTGCGCTCGGCCATCCGGCCGACGGGGCCGAACATCCGCAGCACGATCGCGCCGAGCACCCGGACCACCGCGCCCGCCAGCAGCGGGCCGACGACGACGAAACCGATCAGCGACAGCACCACGCCCGCGCCCAGCCACAGCGCGCCGTCACCGGCCGTGTCGGCGGCCGTGGCGAGATACAGCGCGAGCCCGCCGGCGCCCGTCAGCAGCACGCCGGCCACGGCCCGGACGGCACCCGCCCTGGCGTCGGCGGGGGCGCCCGCGTCGCGCAGCGCGGCCATCGGGGAGACCTTGCCGGCGCGGCGGGCCGGGAGGTAGGCGGCCAGGACCGTGACGACGACGCCCAGCACGAGGCCGACCACCGGGGTGGTCCAGACGACCGTCAGGTCGTCCGTCGAAAGGTTCATGCCCATGGCGCCCATGAGCTTCATCAGACCCACGGCGAGCCCGACGCCCGCGCCGACGCCCAGCACGGAGCCGACGACGCCGAGCAGCAGCGCCTCGATCAGCACCGAGCGGTTGACCTGCCTGCGGCTCGATCCGATGGCCCGCATCAGGCCGATCTCGCGGGTGCGCTGGGCGACCAGCATGGAGAAGGTGTTGATGATCAAAAAGACGCCGACGAGGAAGGCGATTCCGGCGAAGCCGAGCATCGCGTACTTGATGACGCCCATGAACGCCTGGACGTCCTCGGCGTTGGCGTCGGCGACCTCCTTGGCCGTCTGCACCTTGTAGCCGCCGTCGAGCGCGGTGGTGACGTTCTTCTTCAGCTGGGCGTCGCTGACGCCGGGAGCGGCGGTGACGTTGACGTTGGTGTACACGCCGGTCTCGCCGACCAGGGTCCGCTGGGCGGTCTCCGTGTCGAGGTAGAAGATCGCGGCGCCGGGGTTGGTGACGGTGAAGTCGGCGATGCCGGAGACGTTCGCGCGGTGCGTGCCGACGGCGGTGATGATGCCGATCTCGTCGCCCAGCTCCAGGCCGTGCTTGTCGGCGGTGTCCGCGTCGACCATCACCTGGTCGGCACTCTTGGGCGCCGAACCGGAGCTGATCTTCATGGTGCGGGCTTCGTTGGAGTTCCAGTTGCCGACGATCGTCGGCCCGCCGCTGGTCGGCGAGAGGCTGTCCTTGTCCGCGTCGATGACGGTCACCGACGTCGAGAAGACGGTCCCCTCCGCCGACTTGACGCCGTCCGCCGTGCCGATCTCGTCGACGACGGAGGCCGGCATGACCGGCGGCTTGCCGTTGTCCGCGGTGGTCTCGCCGGTGTCCGAGGAGCCCTTGGCGCTGACCGTGACGTCCGAGGCGGTGGCCGCGAACAGCTTGTCGAAGGTGGTGTTCATCGTGTCGGTGAACACCAGGGTGCCGCACACGAAGGCGACCGACAGCAGCACGGCGACGGCCGACAGGGCCATCCGCCCCTTGTGTGCGAGGAAGTTGCGCATGGAGGTCTTCAGCACGGTCATGACGTACGCCCCCGGGCGTCGAAGTCCTTCATGCGGTCCAGGACGGTGTCGGCGGTCGGCCGGTACATCTCGTCGACGATCCGGCCGTCGGCGAGATACAGCACCCGGTCGGCGTACGAAGCGGCCACCGGGTCGTGCGTGACCATCACGATGGTCTGCCCCAGCTCGTCCACGGACTGGCGCAGGAAGCCGAGCACCTCGGCGCCCGCGCGCGAGTCGAGGTTCCCGGTCGGCTCGTCCCCGAAGATGATCTCCGGCCGCGCGGCCAGCGCCCGCGCCACGGCGACCCGCTGCTGCTGTCCGCCGGAGAGCTGCGTCGGCCGGTGCTTGAGCCGCCCGGCGAGCCCGACGGTGTCCACGACCCGGTCGAGCCACTCCTTGTCGGGCTTGCGGCCGGCGATGTCCATGGGCAGCGTGATGTTCTCCATCGCGTTCAGCGTCGGCAGCAGGTTGAACGCCTGGAAGATGAACCCGATCCGGTCCCGGCGCAACTGCGTCAGCTTCTTGTCCTTCAGACCGGTGATCTCCGTCTCGTCGAGGTAGATCTGTCCGCTCGTGACGGTGTCGAGCCCGGCCAGGCAGTGCATCAGGGTGGACTTGCCCGACCCCGACGGGCCCATGATGGCGGTGAACTGACCGCGGGCGATGTCCACGTCGACATGGTCGAGGGCGACGACGCGGGTCTCCCCGGCCCCGTACGCCTTGACGACCTGCCGCGCCCGCGCGGCGACGGCCGTACGCTCTCCAGTACCCCCGTGCCTGGGAATGGTTACAGCCGATGTCACCGTATGTCTCCTATGTCGGTCAGCAGTTGACTCGTCAGGACTCGTACCGTCTCGTACGGAGTCGTGTGCAGTGGTTCGTCGCGGTAGCGCGTCGCAGTGGTACGTCGCGGTGGTACGTCGATGAGTCTCGCGGCAGGAGGGGGTGCCGCTCGATGGTGCACGGCCCCCTCTTCTCCTGAGGAAAACCCCACCCCCGAGGGTGCGGAGTGCCGCCCCCGACGGTGCGGCGCACCGCCCTCGACAACCCTCCCGGCGACGCCCCCAGCGACGTAAAGCCAGGTTAAGGACGGCCTGAGCGCCCCTCGTCCTCCGCCGGGACGAACCCTCCCCGAGCCGCAGTACGGAGATCCCCCTAGGGGCAGTCCCCCTTCAGGCGGAGCCCGTCTCAGGGTCGGTCCCTCGCGCGGCCCACCCAGGTTGCACCCTCCCGTCGCGTGAGGGTCAAGTGGGAAGCTGTCGGACGGCAGATAGGTGCAAGGGGAAGGGATCTCGCGTGGGCAGCACCCAACCCGCCGTGCGCGGCACCGCACGAGGCGCCGCGACCGGCAAGCGGGGAGCGGTCGTGGCGGCGCTCATGCTCGCCATGGCGCTGGCGGCGCTCGACTCGACCGTCGTCTCCACGGCCGTCCCGCAGATCGTCGGCGACCTGGGCGGCTTCTCCGTCTTCTCCTGGCTCTTCTCCGGCTATCTGCTCGCCGTCACCGTCACCCTCCCCCTCTACGGCAAGCTCTCCGACACCTTCGGCCGCAAACCCGTCCTCATGGCGGGCGCGTCCGTGTTCCTCCTCGGCTCCCTGCTGTGCGCCCTGGCCTGGGACATGTGGGCGCTGATCGCCTTCCGCGTCGTGCAGGGCCTGGGCGGCGGCGCCCTGCAGGGCACGGTCCAGACGCTCGCCGCCGATCTGTACCCGCTGGAGGAACGCCCGAAGATCCAGGCCAGGCTGTCCACGGTGTGGGCGGTCTCGGCGGTCGCCGGGCCGGCGGTCGGCGGGGTGCTGGCCGCGTACGCCGACTGGCGCTGGATCTTCCTGGTCAACCTGCCGGTCGGCGGACTGGCCCTGTGGCTGATCGTGCGCCACCTGCACGAGCCGCGACGGGAAAAGGCCGCACGCGCGCGCGTGGACTGGTCGGGCGCGCTCACCGTGTTCGCCTGCGGCGGGGTCCTGCTGACCGCACTGGTGCAGGGCGGGGTGGCGTGGCCGTGGCTGTCGGCGCCGTCGATCGCCCTGCTGGGTACGGGACTCGCGCTCGTCGCGCTGCTCGTGGTGATCGAACGCCGGGCGGCCGAACCGATCATCCCGGGCTGGGTCTGGCGCCGCCGTACGATCGCCGCGGTCAACCTCGCGCTGGGCGCGCTGGGGCTGCTCATGGTCGCCCCGGCGGTCTTCCTGCCGACGTACGCCCAGTCCGTCCTCGGCCTCGGCCCGGTCGCCGCCGGATTCGTGCTCTCCGTGTGGACGCTGAGCTGGCCGGTCTCGGCGGCGTGCAGCCAGCACGTCTACCGCCGGATCGGCTTTCGCAACACGGCCGTGCTCGGCATCGGCGCGGCCACCCTGATCCTGCTGGCCTTCCCCCTGTTGCCGTACCCGGGCGCGGCCTGGCAGCCGACGCTGCTGATGCTCCTGCTGGGCGCCGCCCTGGGCCTCTTCCAGCTCCCCCTCGTCGTCGGCGTCCAGTCCACCGTCGGCTGGTCGGAACGCGGCACGGCCACGGCCTCCATCCTCTTCTGCCGCCAGATCGGCCAGACCGTCGGCGCGTCGGTCTTCGGCGCCGTCGCCAACGGCGTCCTCGCCGGCCGCCTCGGCAGCGCGGACCTCGACGCCGTCGCCCACGGCCTCGACACGGGCGCGGCGTCAGGGACGACCAGGCGGGCCGTCGCGGAGGCGGTCCACGCCGTCTACCTGGGCGCGGCCTGCGCGGCCGCCCTCGCCTTCCTGGTGCTGCTGGTGCTGGCGCCGCGCCGCTTCCCGGTCATCGACGACCACTGACGCGCCGAGCAGGCTGACGGGCCCTCAAAAGTCGGAGTTAACGCGGGTAACACCGCAGGTCATCGACAGGTCGCCGAAGTAAGCGCATACCGACCGCTCAGTTTGGCGAAAACCTCGCGCGCCCCAGGCCCGCCGAGTAGCGTGCGTGGCCCGCCCCCCACCTCCCTGCGGTCCGCCGCCACGGACCCGAGCCACGCAAGGAGCACGGGATGTCCCACGACCCGTTCCCGCCGTACCGACGACATCCGTCCGGCCCACCGCCGTACGACCCCTACTTCGCGTCGCCCTCCCCCGACGTCCCGCCCGCTTCCCGGCCACCGTCCAGCCCCTACTTCCCGCCGTCCGACCCCTTCTTCGCGCCGCCCTCCCCCGGTGCCCCCTCGGCGTCGGCGACGTACCCCACCTACCCCTGGCAGCCGGAGGCGCAGCCCGGGCACGCCCCGCGGCGTACACCGGTCCACGCACCGCTCGGGCACCACAGCGACCTGCGCGTCCTGCGCAGCGCCTACCGCTGGCAGCGGCGCGTGGCGACGCTCACCGCGCTCGGGTACTTCACGCTGTTCCTGGTGCTGTCGGCGTTCACGCCGGGATTGATGACGGCCGAGGCGGCCGGTGGACTGCCGGCCGGACTGCTGCTCGCGCTGGCGCAACTGCCGGTCACCTGGATGGCGATAGTGCTGTACGAGCACACCGCGCGCGTGCGGGTCGATCCGCTCGCCGCCCAGATCCGCCGGCATGCCGCGCTGGACGCCAAGCGGGGGGCCGCGCGGTGACCGGGTTCGACGAGTCGGCCGAGACGATGTCGCTGGTCGCGTTCACCGTCGTCGCCACGATCACGCTGCTGCTGTGCGTGATGACCGGCCCGGACCGCGACGACCTCGACGAGTTCTACACCGGCTACAGCTCCCTGTCCCCGATGCGCAACGGCCTGGCGATCGCGGGCGACTACATCTCCGCGGCGACCGTGCTGGGCACGGGCGGGGTGATCGCGCTGTACGGCCACGACGGGATCGTGCTGGCGCTCAGCACGGCGCTGTCACTGATGCTGCTGATGTTCCTGCTGGCGGAACCCCTGCGCAACGCGGGCCGTTTCACGATGGGAGACGCCTTCGCACGCCGTATGCCGGGGCGGTGTGTGCGGGTGACCGCGTGCGTGGTGACGCTGGCCGCGCTGCTGCCGCTGATGCTGGTCCAGCTCGCGGGCACCGGACAGCTGATGGCGTTCCTGCTGGGAATCTCCGGGACGGCGGTGGAGACGGGCTGCATCGTCGGACTGGGCGCCCTGATGATCAGTTACGCCGCGATCGGGGGGATGAAGGGGACCGCACTCATCCAGATCCTGAAGATGGTCATGCTGCTCGGATCGGGCGCGGTCGTCGCCCTGCTCGTGCTGAGCAAGTTCGACTGGGATCCCGTCGCGCTGTTCAACACAGCAGCGGAGCACAGCGGGGTGGGGGCCGCGTACCTCAACTCCGGGTTGCAGTTCGAGGGCGGGCCGTTCCCTCGGCTCGACATGATCACCGCCGAGTTGTGCGTGGTGCTCGGCGCCGCCTGCCTGCCGCACGTCACCATGCGCATGTACACCGCGTCCAGCGCCCGCCAGGTGCGCCGGTCGATGTCCTGGGCGGTGTCCAGCGTGGCCGTCTTCGTGCTGATCATCACGGTCGTCGGCATCGGTGCGACCGCGCTGATCGGCCGCGAGGCCATCGCCGGCGCGGACCCGCAGGGCAACTCCGCCTACCTGCTCGGCTCCCAGGCGGCACTCGGGCCGGAGATCACGACCGGCGAGACGTTCCTGTTCACGGCGGTCACGACGGCGGTCTTCCTGACGGTCCTCGCCTCGGTCGGGGGCATGATCCTCGCCTGCGCCAACTCCCTCGCCCACGACGTCTTCGCCGGCCGCGTCCAGGATCTGTCCGCCCGCCGCGAGATGACGCTGGCCCGCCTTTCCGCCGTCGTGGTCGGCATCCCGACGATCCTGCTGGCCACGATGGTCCAGCACCGGAGCCTGCAACCCCTGGTGACCCTGTCCTTCTGCCTCGGCGCCTCGGCCGTCGCGCCCGCCCTGGTCTACGGCCTGTTCTGGCGCCGCTACACCCGAACGGGCCTGCTGAGCACCCTCATCGGCGGCTCCCTCGCGGTCCTGATCCTGATGCCGGGCACCAACCTGGTCTCCGGTTCACCCGTCTCCGCCTACCCCGAGGCCGACTTCACGTACTTCCCGTTCACGACGACGGGCCTGGTGTCCATCCCCATGGGCTTCGCCTGCGGATGGCTGGGGACGATGGTGTCCGGCCGACGCAAGGCGGAGGAACAGCGGCGCCAGTACGAGGCCGTGGAGGGGTGGATCCTGGCGGGGGCGGTGCGGAGGAAGGAGTGAGGCGGACGCGGGTGAGGCCGGGGCTGGGCCCCGGCGGGCCGGGTCGGAGCGGGGCGACCCGGCGCGGGCTGGGGCGGAGGTCGGATGCGGACCGGCCCGAGCCCGTTTCCCGGCCGGCGGGCGGCAGGGGACCTCGCGCGGGTGACCGCGGGAGCCGGGGCGCCGCGGCCTCCGTCGGCACTTGGACGACCGGGCGCCGACACCCGACACCCGACGCCCGGACAATCGTTCGTGGACCCTGCCGGCCGGCCGCAGGACAACGGCACCCGCCGGGCACCGCCGGTTTCACGAGGCACCTACCGGGCACCGCCGGTTTCACGAAGCACCTCGGGGTCCGCCAGGCGCCGTCGAGGCCGGGAGGCACCTACGGGGTTCACCGTGCGCCGTCGGCTTCACCAGGCTCCTCGGGTCCCGTCAGGCGCCGTGGGTTCTACTCCGCCGGTGCCCGCCCGCCCGTCAGGGCCGCCAGGCTGCTGCGTACGTGGTCCATGTGCGCCTGTACGTCCTGCCGGCGCTCGCCGTGCTCGCGCAGCACCCGTTCCGTCTCGCGCGCGATGTGCTCCGCCCGCTTCCGTGCCTCCGCCAGCACCTCGGCGGCACGCGCACGCGCCTGCTCCTGCAGGCCTCCGACGGACTGCTCGACGTCCGCGAGGTCCCGCTGCGCCTCGGCCAGCGCTGCCTCCGCGCGCGCCGCACGTTCGGCGATCAGCGCCTCCAGGGCGGCCGCGCCCTCCACGGCCTCGCGTTCCGCCGCGGCCCAGCGCTCGGCGTGCTCCTTCTCCAGGTCGGCCAGCATGGCGGCGGTGCGCTGCCGTACCTCGCGCAGGGCGGAAAGCACCTCCGCGCGGCCCTCCTTCACCTCGCGCCGGGCAGTGACGCGGATCTCGTCCGCCTCGGCGCGCGCCGCGAGCAGCCGGTGACGGGCGCGTTCGTCGGCCTCCGACAGGAGCGCGTCCGCCTCCTCCTGCGCCTTCCGGCGCACGCTGTCGGCGTACGCCTCGGCCTGCGAGAGCCCCTGGTGCGCCTCGCGCCGCGCGCGCTCCCGTACCGCCGCGGCTTCCTCCCGCGCCAACTGGAAGAGGCGCCCCGCGCCCTCCCCGAGCGCCTCGTACGTCTGCGGCGGAAGGTCGGCCACCACCTCCCGCAGTTCCTCGACCTCCTCCTCCATCTCCCTGGCGAGGACGGTGAGGCGGGCGGCTCGTTCCCAGGCGGCGTCACGGTCCTCGGACAACGCCTCGGCATACGCATCGACCTGTTCGGGGCGGTAACCGCGCCCCCGGACTGTCACGAAGCCATGCGACGACACGGATGCGCTGCTCATGCCGGAACCCCTCGAGCGACGTCGATTTAGCGCATAGTTTGATGTATCGCGCAGAAATGGTCATAAACCGACACTCCGCATGCGCATTCGGGACTTCCGGACAGCAGAGGGGCCGGGCCCGGCCAACCGACCGAACCCGACCCCTCCCGCCGCCAATGCCGGCGCGTCAGAGCGACAGCACGTCAGACCGACACCGCATCAGACCGACACCGCGTCATCACG
This sequence comes from Streptomyces chromofuscus, assembly GCF_015160875.1. Classification (NCBI taxonomy): domain Bacteria; kingdom Bacillati; phylum Actinomycetota; class Actinomycetes; order Kitasatosporales; family Streptomycetaceae; genus Streptomyces; species Streptomyces chromofuscus. The sequence goes on from NZ_CP063374.1 coordinate 3,389,414, forward strand.
ACGTACGGGTCACAGCAGTCCGTCCCACATCTGCTCCAGCAGCACCGACCACCAGCTCTCCGGAGAACCCAGCGCCGCCGGGTCGAGCGAGGCCAATTGCGCCTGGAAGTCGACGGTCCAGCGGCCCGCCTGCTCCTGGTTCAGGCCGAACCGCAGACGCCACATCCGGCCCAGCAGCGCCAGGCAGCGCACGAACTCCGGCAGCCCGGTGTTCACGAACTGCGGCGGCACCGGCGCACCACCCGGCCCGGCCTCCACCGGGACGGCCACGATGTGCGCCGTGCCGTACTGCACACAGATCGCCTTGCCGAAGTCGCTGCCCATGACGAGGTACGACCCCGCGTCCGACGCCGGCTGCACCCCCCGCTCCTGCGCCAGCTCGGCAAGCGTCGGCACCGGCCGCCCCGGCTGGGCCTGCGCCCAGAAGAACGGCCCCATGTCCAGCGGCAGTCCGGCCACCACCAGGGTGTGCGCCACGACCGGCGGCACGCCCTGCCGGGACACCGCCGCCTGCTCGAACCGGAACACGCCCGGCCCGAACGCCCCCGCCAGCTCCTGCGCCACACCCTCCGGCGGAAGCGGCGGCGCCGGCTGCACCGGAGGCAATGGCGCCCGCACCGGCGCGGGCCGCGCGGGACCGTCCGCCACCTGATGCAACTCGCCCTGATGAACGAGCAGTTGCCCCATCCCCTGCTGGCGGCTCGCGTGGTCCGTGCCGTACGGCGCGATGCTCGTGATCCGCGCCTGCGGCCACTGCTCGCGGATCATCCGCGCGCAGTAGGCCCCCGGCAGCTCGCACGACTCCAACTCGGTGTGCAGCTCCAGCACCTGGTCCGGCGGCACGTTCATGGCCCGCAGCTCATGGAAGATCTGCCACTCCGGGTGCGGCGTTCCCGGCGCCGAACGCCGGATCAGCTGCTGCTCGGAGCCGTCCTGCGCACGGTAGCGCAGTACGGCCTGGTAGCCCGGGCCGACGGTCGGCTGAACCTGCTGCGGGTAGCCGTACGCCGGGGGCTGACCGGGAACCGGCTGCCCCGGCACCGACTGCGGGCCGGGCGCCAAAGGACCGGGATGCGGCTGGACGGCGCCCGGCGCGTGAGGCATCGGGTGCGGCACGCCCGGAGGCGTACCGGGGGCACCCGGAGCGCCGGGAGCCTGCGGCGGCGGAGGCGTCCCGGGGGCGCCCACGGGCGGCCCGGCCAGCATCGTCTCCGCGTGGTGTACGGCGCCATGCGCGCCCCCTGCGGAGCCCTGGGCACCCGGCGCGCCCGGTGGCTGCGGTGCGCGCCGGCCCGGCCCCGTCTGCCCAGGGTCGGCCAACATCGTGGCGGCATGGTGGACGCCGCCGGGAGGCGTACCCGGCCCGCCGGGAGTCCCCGGCGGGGTTGGAGGCCCGGGCGGAGTCGGGGCACCCGGCGCCTGCGGCACGCCCGGACCGCCCTCGGGCCCCCCGGGACCGTCGGGCCCGAGGGCCGACACGAGCTGCGTGGGCACGTAAGCCCCCGCCGACGCACCCTGCGATCCCGGCGCACCCGGCGTGCCGGGCGGCGGAGGCGTGCTCCCCGGGCGCGCACCCGGCGTGCCCGGAGCGCCCGGTGGCGGGGGCGGCGTCGCGTCCCCACCGTGCGCACGACGCGGCGGAGGCGCCGCCTTGCTCGTAGCGGCGTCGGCGATGTCCCCGGCGTTCGGAGCGAGCGGCCGCCCCGGACCAGCCGGCGGCTGGGGCGCGGCAGGCGGCTGGGGCACGGCCGAGGGCTGCGGCACACCAGGCGCACCAGGCGCACCAGGCACACCCGGCGGCGGCGTACCCGGCCCCGGCGGAGGCGTCGCCATACCCGCACCAGACGGAGGCGTCGCCGCACCCGCCGGAGGCGTCGGCGTCCCCGGAGCCGCCTCGCCGCCCGGACCACCCACCCCCTGCGGATAGCCGTACGTCGGCGCGAGCGGCGCCTGCGCAGGCGTGCCGCCCGTCGACGCGCCTCCCGGCACGGCACCCGCGCCCGGCGCACCGGCCTGGTCGACCACCGGCGCGATCGCCGTGGGCGGCAGCCGGCTGCCCCCCGACATCAACGCCGTCTGCGCCTCGGGAGGCGCCACCCGCGACTCCTCCTCGTCGGCCTCGCTCAACGGCGGGGCGAACACCGTCGCGGGCAGGGGCACGGAACGGTCCTCACCCGCGTCCGCGTTGGTGTCCGTCCCGGCCCACGGAGTCGCCCCCGCGGGCGCACCCGGTGCCCCGGACGCGCCGGACCCGCCACCGACACCACTCCCGGCAGCAGCAGGCCAATCACCCGAACCACCGACACCAGCACCAGAAGCAGAGTCAGAGCCAGAAGCAGCAACAGCCCCGGTACCGCCACCCCCGGCCGCCGACCCCCCACCACGCCGGTCCGAAATCCCCAACCTGTCGGCCGCTTCCTGCAACCACTCCGGCGGACTCAGCAAGAACGACGTCTGGTTCAGATCCACCCGCTCCGCGGGCGCGGACACCTGCTCGGGAACCGCCTCCGGACGCCCGTACTCCTCCTCGTACCGTCGAACGACCTCCCCCACCGGCAGCGACGGCCACAACGTGGCCTCCCCGCTGTCCCGTGCGATCACCAGCCGCTGCGCGCCGCCGTCCGAACGCGGCCCGTCCGCGCGGTCCTCGGCCCACACGACGAACCCGAGCTCGAACTCCCGCACCCGCACCTCACGGTGCTGGTACGACGGCACATCCCCGTTGATCCACTCTTCCGCGCGCTCCTGCGCCTGCGCGAACGTCACCATCGTCAGCTCACTCCCCCGCGGACACCGAGGACGAGACGTCGACCGCCCGCGCGAAACCGCCGTCCACCATCAGGTTCGCCACCGTCTCCAGCTCGGGCGGCGACCCCGCCAACCGCGACAGGAAGACGTCGAAGTCCTCCCCGCACGGCAGCAGCAGTCGCTCCACCCGCTCCGCCGGCGCCCACGACGGATCGACGTCCCGCACGTCGTCGTAGGCGCAGAACCACACCGAACCGATCCGCTCACCCTTCACCTTCACCGCCACCAGACCGCCCTGCACGAAGGCGACTCCCAGGTAGTCCTTGGTGAGATGGTCACGCAGGCACTTGTTCACGTACACCAGGTCGTTGACCGCCGCCTCGTCGCGCACCGTGAAGAACGGCTGGTCGATGAGCAGCCCCAACTCCGCGTCCAGCGCGGTCCCGACAGGCGCACAGCCACCGGCCGCCTTCAGGAACGAGCGGTACGCACCCGGCAGCCGGTACCCGAGGTCCTCCTCGACCCCCTGCACCTGCGCCTCCGTCACCGCCAGCCCCGACTTCGGCAACCCGACATGCGCCGGCCGCGTCTCCTGCAGCGGCCTCGTCCCCCGCTTCGCCTGGTCCACCGCGGCCGTGGCGATCCCACCGTGGTGCCGCAGCAAGGCCTTGACCTCGACCGGCACCAACTCCAGCCGCCGCGTGCCCGCCACGTGGTGCCACGTCCACCCGTGCGGGGTGGCCACCGGCGCCACCGTGTCCCACAGCTCGTGCCCGGACGCCGACAGCGCCGCGTTCGCCGACACGTAGTCCGTCAGCCGCAACTCGTCGACACCGAAACCCGCCGGCGGTTCGGCGATGTCGGCGGCCGCACGCGCGTAGGGCGAGAAGTCGGGGTAGCCGCGCTCGTCGACCCGTACCCCTCTTGGGTGACGGGCCGCCCGGACCGGATCCGGGAAGTGCACGACCTGCCCGGCGTAGGCCGCGTTCGGCGGCGCGGCTTGTCCCCCGGCCTGGCGGCCGGGAGGTGCCCCCAGCCCGAGCCGACCTGTCGTCATGGCGGTTGCCCCCTGCGGCACTCTGGTACGGCCCGTAGCGAACTCCGGTAACCCCTTGGCCCGCTACGCCCCGTATCGACTGTCTCCAACGCGTTGACCGCGCCTCATGGTGCCGACAGCCTATGCGGTACGACGAAACCGGTCACCGGCACACGTCACAGCACCGGAAACACCCGCTCCGCCCACGGTGACCAGCCGTCACCTCACCGTGACGGCCTGCCCGGTCCCGGGCGTGTCGCGGCGCCCCAGCTTCCACACCGGCCACGGCATTTGGCACTCTGTGTCGTCCAGGGGGGGGATGCACGGGAGGGGAAATACGATCATGAACGCGACGCAAACAGGACCACACCCCGGTACGTCCGGCGACCCGCGTGTCGGCTGGAGCGCCACCGAGACCCGCCCCGCGCCCACCCTCCGCCACCGCCGCGACGGCATACTGCCGACGGTCGCCGCCGCCCTCTCCGTCCGCGGCGCCACCCTCACCGGCACCGCCGCCCGCGGCGACCAGCCTCCGGCGCTGCACCACCTCGTCCAGGACTTCCTCGACACCCTCACCAGCGCACAACGCGACCGCTTCACCGGCCGCTGCGCCGAAGCCATCCTCATCTCCCGGCACATCGCAGCCGCCGACGCCGCCCGCAGCAAACGCGCGGCCCGCAAGCCCATGACCAACGGCGAGGCGCGCAAGGCCCTCAAGCAGGCCAAACTCACCACCCGCCGCATCCGCGAGGACGGTGACCCCCTGCACGGCAGCTTCGCCGCCCCGTGCCGCGCCTGCACCGCCCTCAGCGCGCACTTCGGCGTCCGCGTCGTCGACCCCGCGACAGCCGAGGACTGACCGCCACAGGAAAACTCCACGACGCGAACAACCCCCGCGGCGCGAACACACGACACACACGACAAACGCGAACACACGACAGACGCGAGACGTACCTCTGCACGGGTACGCACACACGCACGACGAACGAAGGGCAGATGCACACCGACCGCACCTCGACCACCCGCTTCGCCGTCCCCGTCGACGCCGCCCTGCGCGCCGCCGGCTGGCAGCCCGGACGCTGGGACATCAAACAGGCCGAGATCTGGGCCGACGCCCTGCGCGACCACATCTCACCCGCCGGCCACCGGCACGCCGTCTTCCCCGCCGCGGTCGAGGCGTGGGCCGAGTTCGGCGGCCTGCACATCACCCCGGCCGGCCCCGGCCGCCAGATCGCCCCCGCGAGCCTCCACATCGACCCGCTGCACGGCCTCCACATGGCCCGCACCCTCGGCGACCTCGGCCGCGCCCTCGACACCGAGGTCAGCCCCCTCGGCGTCGAACCCGACACCCAGGCACTCCTCGCCATCGACAGCGAAGGCCGCGTGTACGCCCTCGACCACACCGGCGACTGGTACCTCGGCCCCGACATCGACAGGGCCCTCGCCGGCCTGGTCTCCGGCAGGGAACCAGTACGCCTGACCGCCGGCTGACCCACCGCCCCTCGACCACCGCCCCCGGCCGTACACCGGCCAAGGGCACCGGACACACCCGGCAGCCGAACCCCGCACAAGTCACCGACCGCACCCACCGACCGGGCCTACGACGCCGGAATCACCGCCGACACCCGAAAACCCCCCGCGTCCGTCGGCCCGGACACGAACACCCCGCCCAGCCCGACGACCCGCTCCCGCATCCCGACCAGCCCGTTGCCCCCCGAAGGCAACCGGGCCGACGACGCGAAGGACACCTCCGGCGGCGGCTCGTTCTCCACCTGCATCGCGATCTCCGACAGCCGATGCGCCAACCGCACATGCGTCTTCGCCCCCGCCGCATGCTTGTGGACGTTGGTCAGCGCCTCCTGCACCACGCGGTACGCCGTCTGCTCCACCGCCGGCGCGTACGCCCGCGCCTCCCCCTCGACCGACAACTGGACCACCATCCCCGCGGCGGCCGACTGCCCGATCAACTCGTCCAGCTCGGACAGGCACGGCCCCTCCACCGCGCCCTCCTCGTCCACAACCGCCCGCGAAGCCGCCGCCGCCGCGGCCGCCCCCACCGCCGCCAACGGCACCGACGCCTGCTCACCCCGCCCCGCGCGATCGTCGTCCCCGCTGCGCAGCACCCCCAGCATCTCCCGCAACTCGGTCAACGCCTGCCGCCCCATGTCCCCGACCAGCGCCGCGTTCCGCACGGCCTTCTCGGGATCCTTGCGCGCCACGGCCTGCAACGCCGCGGCGTGCACCACCATCAGGCTCACCCGGTGCGCGACGACGTCGTGCATCTCCCGCGCGATCCGCGTCCGCTCCTCGTTACGGGCCCACTCGGCCCGCTCCTCCGCACGCTCCGCGAGCAACTGGAGCTCCCGCTCCAGGCTGTCCGCCCGCTCCCGAAGGCTCTCCATCAGTCGGCGCCGAGCACCCACATACAGCCCGAGCAGCAACGGAGGCGCGGTCACGCCGAGCGAAGCGGTGATGGAGATGAACGGGACGAACCACTCCCCGACGCCGACCTCCCCGCGCGTCATGTCCTGCTGCGCCCGTACGAACGTCACCACCAGCGTGCCCACCAGCGACATCCCCGCCAGCGCCGCGATGATCCGGCGCGGCAGCTCCGAGGCGGCGAGGGTGTACAGGCCGACGACGGTCAGCAGGAAACCCATCTGCGCCGGGGAGATCGCGATCGACACCAGGACGACGGCGATCGGCCACATCCGGCGCAACAGCAGCGTCGAACCGGCGAGGACACCGAAGACCACCCCCACCGCCACCGGAAGCCCGGCGTCCCGCGCGAACGGCACCCCCTCGACGCCGCACTCGATCGCGGACAGCAGCGCGAGCGTCCCGTCGAGCACCGCACTGCGCCATCTGGCCCACCACCACGGCCCGGTCAGGGCCTCGGCGCGCTCTTCCCCCGTCGTGGTCATGCCTCCAGCCTACGGGCGGTGGCCTTCGCTTTTCCGGCGAGTTTCGACGACTTGGCCACACCACACTGCGTAGCCGAACAGCGACGAAACCGCCCGGAAACCCTCGAACTGCTGAACCACGGCCGTTCACCTCCGGAACCACTCATTCCGTCCGGACGGTATCCATATGGCACATTCACCTGGCAAGTACGCGGACTTCGAGGGGCTCCGGGAGCGGGCGGTGGCCCTGCGGCGGGCAGGACTCAGCCTCCGGCAGATCCGCGACGAGCTGAAGATCTACAACAACGACGTCCTCAACCAGCTGGTGAAGGGCGAACCTCCCCCGGCCTGGACGAAACGTCCCCGAGCGAAGGACGACCTGCGCGCCAAGGCACGCGAACTGCGCCTCCAGGGCTGGACCTACGACCGGATCGAGGCGGAGCTGGGGTGCTCGAGGAGTTCGATCTCACTGTGGGTGCGGGATCTGCCGAGGCCGGAGCGACCGAGGCGAACCCGCGCGGAGGCCTCGGCCATCGCGAAGCGCGGCTGGGAAGCCAAGATGCGCCTGCGCGAGGAGGAACGCCGGCGCACCAGGCAGCTGGCCATGGCGGAGATCGATCAATTGACCGACCGCGAACTCTTTCTGGTCGGCGTCGGGCTCTACTGGGCCGAGGGAGCGAAGAGCAAGCCGTACAGCCGACGAGAGCGCATCACCTTCGTGAACAGCGACCCGGACATGATCACGGTCTTCCTGGCCTGGTTGCGCTTGCTCCACGTGGACCCCGCGAACCTGGGATTCGCGGTGCACATCCACGAGACGGCCGACGTGACGGCCGCCGAGGCGTTCTGGGCGAGCCATGTGGGAATTGAGCCCACCGAACTCCTGAAGACGAGACTCAAGAAGCACAACCCCCGCACCAACCGAAAGAACACCGGGGGCGACTACCACGGGTGCCTCCGAGTGGACGTAAGGGACGGAGCCGACTTGTACCGTCGCATCGAAGGCTGGTGGTACGGCATAGTAGGGGCTGCCACCGCACCCGATCTGCGGAATCGGACATAGCGGCAATCCCGGGTCGTCTAAGGGCAAGACGTCAGATTTTGGTTCTGATCATGGGGGTTCGAGTCCTCCCCCGGGAGCACGGCACCCAATTCGGGCCCTGACAACTCTGTCAGGGCCCGCTCTCATCTGCCCCCACACCCACCCCGGTATCCTGCGGTTGTCCACACCCCGTCCACAGCCGAAGGGCATCCTGTGAGCGCCATTCGCCCGGCAGCCGTCGTCGTACTCGCAGCGGGTGAGGGCACCCGTATGAAGTCGGCCACACCCAAGGTCCTGCACGAGATCTGCGGCCGTTCCCTGGTGGGCCATGTGCTCGCCGCCGCCGATGAGTTGAAGCCGGAGCATCTCGTCGTGGTCGTCGGGCACGCCCGGGAGCAGGTCACCGCTCATCTCGCCGAGGTCGCCCCCGAGGTGCGCACCGCCGTCCAGGCGCAGCAGAACGGCACGGGTCACGCCGTGCGCATGGGCCTGGAGGAGCTGGGCGGCGGTGTCGACGGGACCGTGGTCGTGGTGTGCGGCGACACGCCCCTGCTGACCGGTGAGACGCTGCGCGACCTGGCCCGGACGCACTCGGAGGACGGCAACGCCGTGACCGTGCTGACCGCCGAGGTGCCGGACGCGACCGGGTACGGGCGGATCGTGCGGGACCCGGCCTCGGGTGCGGTGACGGCGATCGTCGAGCACAAGGACGCCAGTGAGGAGCAGCGCGCGATCCGGGAGATCAACTCGGGGGTGTTCGCGTTCGACGGGCGGCTGCTGGCGGAGGCTCTGGGGAAGGTCCGTACGGACAACAGTCAGGGCGAGGAGTATCTGACGGACGTGCTCGGGATTCTCCGTGCGGCCGGGCATCGTGTCGGTGCTTCGGTGGCCGGTGACCACCGTGAGATCGCCGGGATCAACAACCGTGTGCAGCTCGCCGAGGCGCGCCGGATCCTGAACGACCGGCTGCTGACCGAAGCGATGCTGGCGGGTGTGACCGTGGTCGACCCCGCTTCGACGTGGGTCGATGTGTCGGTGACGTTCGAGCAGGACGTCGTCGTGCATCCGAACACGCTGTTGCAGGGTTCGACGCATCTCGGCGGGGGGTCGGAGGTCGGTCCGAACTGCCGGCTGAGGGACACCCGGGTGGGTGCGGGTGCGCGGGTGGACAACACGGTGTCCGACGGGGCGGAGGTCGGGCCGGAGGCGACGGTGGGGCCGTACGCGTATCTGCGTCCGGGGACGCGTCTGGGGCGGAAGGGCAAGATCGGGACGTACGTCGAGACGAAGAACGCCTCGATCGGGGAGGGCACGAAGGTGCCGCACCTGTCGTATGTCGGTGACGCGACCATCGGTGACTACTCGAACATCGGTGCGGCGAGTGTCTTCGTGAACTACGACGGGGAGAAGAAGCACCACACGACCGTCGGGTCGCACTGCAAAACGGGTTCGGACAACATGTTTGTGGCGCCTGTCACGATCGGGGACGGCGCCTACACGGCCGCCGGGTCCGTGATCACGAAGGATGTGCCGCCCGGTTCGCTGGCCGTGGCCCGTGGTCAGCAGCGGAATATCGAGGGTTGGGTGGCTCGGAAGCGTCCGGGGAGCGCGGCCGCGAAGGCGGCCGAGGCGGCGTCCCGGGAGCCGGAAGGCGAAGGCTGACCGGAAACAGGTGCGTCTGGGACGGCGTACCGTGATAAGTGCACACCCGCACCCCACCAGCTGAGACGACGTCTTTCGGCCAGTTCGGACGTCGTGTCGACATCCAGCTGAGACACCTCTGAGGAGACAGTGCTGTGACCGGGATCAAGACGACCGGCGAGAAGAAGTTGATGTTCTTCTCCGGCCGCGCCCACCCCGAGCTTGCCGAGGAGGTCGCCCACCAGCTGGGTGTCGGGGTCGTCCCGACCAAGGCCTTCGACTTCGCGAACGGCGAGATCTATGTGCGGTATCAGGAGTCGGCGCGTGGTGCGGACTGCTTCCTGATCCAGAGCCACACGGCTCCGATCAACAAGTGGATCATGGAGCAGCTGATCATGATCGACGCTCTGAAGCGGGCGTCGGCGCGTTCCATCACGGTCATCGTGCCCTTCTACGGTTACGCGCGGCAGGACAAGAAGCACCGGGGTCGTGAACCGATTTCGGCGCGTCTGATCGCGGACATGATGAAGACGGCCGGTGCGGACCGGATCCTGACCGTGGACCTGCACACGGACCAGATCCAGGGCTTCTTCGACGGCCCGGTGGACCACCTGTTCGCGCTGCCGCTGCTGGCGGACTACGTGGGCAAGAAGGTGGACCGCGAGAAGCTGACGGTCGTCTCGCCGGACGCCGGCCGGGTGCGGGTCGCCGACCGCTGGTGCGACCGGCTGGGCGCGCCGCTGGCGATCGTGCACAAGCGGCGGGACAAGGACGTCGCGAACCAGGTGACGGTCCACGAGGTCGTGGGTGAGGTCAAGGGCCGGGTGTGTGTCCTGGTCGACGACATGATCGACACGGGTGGGACCATTTGTGCCGCCGCCGACGCGCTGTTCGCGCACGGGGCGGAGGACGTGATCGTGACGGCGACGCACGGTGTGCTGTCGGGTCCGGCGGCGGACCGGCTGAAGAACTCGCGGGTGAGCGAGTTCGTGTTCACGAACACGCTGCCGACGCCGGGTGAGCTGGCCGGGGACATGGACAAGATCACGGTGCTGTCGATCGCGCCGACGATCGCGCGCGCGGTGCGTGAGGTGTTCGAGGACGGTTCGGTGACGAGCCTGTTCGACGAGCAGTGAGCCGCTGGTGCCGCGGCAGGCAACGTTTGCCCGGCAAGGAGCGGCGTCCGGTGCGTGCTCTCGGCGTGCCGGCCGGAAGCCCTCGTACGGGATGTACTTGGGCTTCCGACCGGTGCGGCGAGAGGGCGTGCCGGGCGTCGCGACGGGGTGAACGTTGCCTGTCGCGGCACTAGCGCGCACGGTTGGTCGTCCGCGCCCGGAGGGCGCTCAAGGTCGATTTCTCCACGGCCTCCCCACCCGAGTATTCTGTTGCAGTTGCTCGGCGAGGGAGGCCGTGGTCCGTTCTGGGACGGGGTACGGCGGTCCGTTATCGACGCGCTCTTCGTAGCAGGCCGTTCGTGGCCGGGTGACCACGTCCGTTCCTGATGTTCACGAGGAGTGATCAACATGTCCGAGGTGAAGCTCACCGCCGAGACGCGCAAGGAGTTCGGCAAGGGTGCCGCCCGCCGTATCCGCCGCGACAACAAGGTTCCGGGTGTCCTGTACGGCCACGGTTCCGACCCGCTGCACCTGACCTTCCCGGGTCACGACCTGCTGCTGGCGCTGCGTACGCCGAACGTCCTGATCGCGCTGGACATCGACGGCGAGTCCAACGAGCTGGCGATCCCGAAGTCCGTGCAGCGTGACCCGCTGAAGGGCTTCCTGGAGCACGTCGACCTGCTGCTGGTCAAGCGGGGCGAGAAGGTCACCGTCGAGGTTCCGGTCGTCGCCGAGGGCGAGCTGGCGCCGGGCGGCAACCTGCTGGAGCACGTGCTGAACGCGCTGCCGGTCGAGGCCGAGGCCACCCACATCCCGGAGAACTTCACCGTGTCCGTGGAGGGTCTGGAGGCCGGTGCCTCGGTCCACGCCAAGGACGTGAAGCTGCCGAACGGCGTCACCCTGGCCGTGGAGGAGGACGCGGTGGTGCTCCAGGTGCTGGCCGCGCAGGCCGAGGAGGCCCCGGAGGGCGAGGCGGCCGGCGAGGCCGGTGCCGAAGAGGCTTCCGCCGAGGCCTGATCCTCACCTTTGTCGTTGACGTCAGCCGCTGTTCCCTGTGGGGGCAGCGGCTGGCGCGTATCAAGGAGACATGGACGTGACGACCGACGCGGGCGCCCCCTGGCTGATCGTGGGGCTGGGCAATCCCGGGCCCGAGTACGCGATGAACCGGCACAACGTGGGTTTCATGGTGGCCGATCTGCTCGCGGAGCGCATCGGGGGCAGGTTCAAGCGGGCGGGCAAGGCGCAGGCGCAGGTCGTCGAGGGCCGGATCGGTCCGCCGGGGCCGGCGAGCCGCCGGGTGGTCCTGGCGAAGCCGATGTCGTACATGAACCTCTCCGGCGGCCCGGTGAACGCGCTGCGTGACTTCTACAAGGTGCCGGTCGCGCAGATCGTCGCGATCCATGACGAGTTGGACATCGACTACGGCACGCTGCGCCTGAAGCTCGGTGGTGGGGACAACGGGCACAACGGGCTGAAGTCGATGACGAAGGCGATGGGCCGGGACTACCACCGGCTGCGGTTCGGGATCGGGCGGCCTCCGGGGCGTATGCAGGTCGCCGACTACGTGCTGAAGGACTTCGCGTCCGCGGAGCGCAAGGAGCTGGACTACTTCGTGGACCGGGCGGCGGACGCGGTGGAGTGTCTGCTGGCCGAGGGGCTGGAGCGGGCGCAGAGTTCGTACAACTCCTGACTTGTCCCCCACCTCGGTTGACTGGCCGTGCAGGCATGGCCAAGGATCGCGGCCATGCCTTCTGCCGTCGTCTCCAGACAGGGCGCGTCCACCGCGCTGCGGTTCGGGCGGCTCGCGGCGATGGGACTCGTCGCGGCGCTGATCCTCGTCGCGGGGGTGTGGGCGTCCTGGAGTTCCGCCCAGTACGTGATGCTCACCAAGGGGCGGGAGAGCGGGACGATCAGGGTGACCGGCTGCGGGGACGACACGTGCGCGGGTCCGTACACGCCGGTCTCCGCGGGGTCGCAGGCCCGTGCGCGGGTGGTGATCGAGAACTCCGCGGCGGTGCGTGAGGGGCAGACGTACACCGTTGTGGTGAAGCCGGGCGGCAGGGAGGTCGTCCGTTCGGGTCCTGCGGGGGTGCTCTACTCCTGGGTGCCGCTGGGCGGGGCGCTGCTGCTCGCGTCGGTGGTGATCGCGGGCGGGCTGCGGCGGACGCGGGCCGCGTGGGTCATGGCGGGGGCCGGGGTCGCCCTCGTCACGGCGGCGTTCGCGGCTCTCTGACGTCGTATCGTCGCTCCCCGCATCCGTGGAGAGCCTGTGCGTTGCCTGTTCGTGCTTGTTCCGTTGCCGGGACTGGCAGAATGATGGACCGCCCCCTCCACATCTTCCCCTTTCGTATCCCGAAGATGGACAACCTCATGCGAACCCTCACTCGCGCCGGCGCACTGTCCGCCGTCGCCGCGGCTGCCCTGCTGGTCTCCCCAGCCGCCGCACACGCCACCGCCCCCGGCGACAACGGCACCGTCAAGATCCACGACGCCACCACCGGCGAGGAGCTCCGCAAGAACGAGCCGCACGTCTGCACCTTCTACCTGGACGCCTTCGGTTTCGACGGCGGCCAGCAGGTGGACTGGCACATCGAGGCCTGGGCCCCGACCGCCGCGACCAAGGGCGAGACGGTGAAGTCCGGCGCCATCGCCCTGGACGGCGAAGGCCACGGCCGTACGGCGGACCTGTCGTTGCCCGACGGGCACTACAAGCTGTTCTGGAACTTCGACGGCGAGCACGGCTCGGCCAAGCACAAGGTGTTCTGGACGGACTGCGAGGACTCCGAGGAGGGCGAGGAGACCGGTACGACGCCGTCCGGCACGCCGTCGCAGACGGCCGGCGCCACCGAGGCTCCGGCCGCGTCCCCGGGCGCGTCGCAGGAGGGTGCCGCTCCCGCCGCGTCCTCGTCCCCGTCCGCGCAGGGCGGCAGCGGCGAGGGCGACCTCGCGGAGACCGGCAACGGCGCGCCCGTCGGCCTGCTGTCCGGCGCCGCCGCCGCGCTGCTCGCCACGGGCGGTTACCTGGTCTTCCGGCGTCGCAGGGCCGCCCAGGACTGACGGCCGCAGGGCAGGCAGCGGCTCGAACAACGGCGATGCCCCCGTGCTGGTGCACAGCGCGGGGGCACCGTCGTGTCCGGGGGCCGTCAGCCGGTGTTGCGCAGACCCGCGGCCACGCCGTTGACGGTCAGCAACAGGGCCCGCGCGAGCAGCGGGTCCGGCTCGGTGCCCGCCGCCGCGGCGTCGCGCTGCCGCTTGAGGAGGGCGACCTGGAGGTAGGAGATCGGGTCCAGGTAGGCGTCGCGGATGGTGAAGGTCTGCTTCAGCACCGGCTGGGCGTCGAGGAGTTCGTCCTCGCCGGTGACCCGGAGGATCTCGGCGACGGTGAGGGCGTGCTCGGCGCGGATGGTGTCGAAGACGTGCTTCAGCTCGTCCGGCACGAGGGTGTCGACGTAGTGGCCGGCGATCCGCAGGTCGGTCTTGGCCAGCGTCATCTCGACGTTGGAGACGAAGTTGCGGAAGAAGTGCCACTGCCCGTACATCTCGTCGAGCACGGTGTCCAGGCCCGCCTCGCGCAGCGCCTTGAGGCCGGAGCCGACGCCGAACCAGCCGGGGACGATCTGCCGGGACTGGGTCCAGCCGAACACCCACGGGATGGCCCGCAGTCCGTCGAGGCCGGCACCGGAGTCGGGCCTCCTCGAAGGCCTCGAACCCAGGTGCAGGTCGGCGAGCTGGTCGACGGGGGTGGAGGCGAAGAAGTACGCCGGCAGGTCCGGGTCCTCCACCAGCCTGCGGTACGCCGCGTGCGCCGCGTCGCTCACCACGTCCATGGCGGCGTCCCAGCGGGCGAGGGCCTCCACGGACTGGCGGGGCGCGGTGTGCAGGGCGGAGGCCTGGAGGGTCGCCGCGACGGTCAGCTCCAGGTTCTCCCGGGCCAGGGACGGGATCAGGTACTTGTCGGAGATGACCTCGCCCTGCTCGGTCACCTTGATCTCGCCCTCCAGGGTTCCCCAGGGCTGGGCGAGGATCGCGTCGTGGGTGGGGCCGCCGCCGCGGCCGACGGTGCCGCCGCGGCCGTGGAACAACCGCAGCCGTACGCCGTAGCGGTGGGCGACGTCGCGCAGCCGCCGCTGCGCGCGGTGGATCTCCCACTGGGACGTGGTGATGCCGCCGAACTTGGAGGAGTCGGAGTAGCCGAGCATGACCTCCTGGACGTCGCCCCGGAGCGCGACGAGACGCCGGTAGGACGGGTCGGAGAGCATGTCCTCCAGGATGGTGTCGGCGGCCTTGAGCTCGTCGGTGGTCTCCAGCAGCGGCACGATGCCGATCTTCGCCCAGCCGGCGTGCAGGTCGATCAGGCCCGCCTCGCGGGCGAGGACGGCGGCGGCGAAGACGTCGTCGGCGCCCTGGCACATCGAGATGATGTACGACTCGATGACCTCGGGCCCGAAGACCTCCAGGGCCCGCTTGACCGTCTCGAAGACGCCGAGGGTCTTGGCGCCGGCCGCGTCGACGGGGGCGGGGGTCGGGGCGAGCGGGCGGCGCGAGCGGAGTTCCTTGGCGAGGAGCTTCGTGCGGTAGTCGCGCGGCATGTCGGCGTACCGCCAGGACTCCTCGCCGAGCCGGTCGAACAGCTGCCCGAGGGCGTGGTGGTGGGCGTCCGCGTGTTCGCGTACGTCCATGGTGGCGAGCTGGAGGCCGAAGGCGGCCAGCGTGCGGATGGTGCGGTCCAGGCGGCCGTCGGCGAACAGGCCGCCGCGGTGCTCGCGCAGGGAGCTCTGGATCAGCTTGAGGTCGTGGAGCAGCTCGCCGGTGCCGAGGTAGTCGCGGCCGGCCTGGTGCGGGGTGCCCTTGGCGAGGCGCTGCTTGGTGTTCTCCAGCTTCTGCCGGATGCAGGTGGCCTTGAGGCGGTAGGGCTCTTCCGCGTTCAGCCGCTTGTAGCGGGGGCTGATCTCGGGCAGGCGTTCCAGGTCGGCCCGGAGGGACTCCAGGAGCTCCTCGGTGGCTCCGGTGTAGCGGATGGAGTTCGACAGGAAGCCGCGGAGTTCGTCGATCATCTCCAGGGCGTCGTTGATGCCGTGCTCGTGCTGGAGGATCAGCACCTCCCAGGTGACCTCGGGGGTCACGTTGGGGTTGCCGTCGCGGTCGCCGCCGATCCAGGTGCCGAAGGTGACGGGGCGGGTGTCGTCGGGGAGCTTGACGCCGACGCGCTCCAGTTCCGCCGTCAGGTCCTCCAGGACGTCGCCGACGGCGCCGGCGTGCAGCTCGTCGAGGTAGTAGATCGCGTTGCGGGCCTCGTCGGCCGGTTCGGGGCGGACGACGCGCAGCTCGTCGGTCTGCCAGACGAGGTCGATGTTCTCGGCCAGCCGGGTGTCGTGGCGGCGGCGGTCGGAGTCGAGGACCGGGGTCTCCAGGAGCTTGGCGATGCGCCGGAGCTTGTTGAGGACCGAACGGCGGGCGGCCTCCGTGGGGTGGGCCGTGAACACCGGACGAACATTGAGGTGGCGGACGGTCTGCCTCAGGTGCTCCGGATCGGCGTCCTTCAGCCGGTCGGCGGTACGGGACAGCAGTCCGCCCTCGGCGGCCCGCCGGGCACGCAGCTCCCGGCCCCGGTGCACCTGCTCGGTGACGTTGGCCAGGTGGAAGTAGGTGGAGAAGGCGCGGACCAGCTTGGCCGCGGTCTCCAGTTCGGTGCCACGCAGCAGCTCGGCGGCGGCCTCGCCGTCCTCGCGGGTGAGGCGGCGCACCTTCTCGACGAGTTCCAGCAGCTCAGGGCCCTCCTGGCGGACGAGCGTCTCTCCGAGTAGGTCGCCCAGCCGGCGGATGTCGGCGCGCAGCTCAGTGCTGGTCGTCGTGGTCTGGTCGTCGGCACTGCTCACAGGTGCGGCTCCTTGCAGTGTTGAAGCTCGTCTGAAGCTCGTCTGGGAGGGAACCCGGCGACCGTCGCACGGCGGTGTGCCGCATTACGGGCCGGACTTCCGGGGAAGGAATCAGAGCGGACCGCGCTGTCCGACCGACTCCAGGATAGGTGTCGGCCGGGACGCGCAGGCTCACGGGCTCTTGCCGCCGGGCGACGCGCTGCCATACTTACGACGCCGTAGGTTACGGAACCGTAGGGAGGGCTCGGCCGAGTCGTTCCCGGTTGTCGCTACCCACCGGCACCTGTCTCAACCCACGACCCCCCAGGGGACGCACCCATGACCACGAGCTCCGATGTGATCGACGACGCCCCGAAGTCGACCTCCCAGACCTCCACCGCACCTCTGCCGACCGCCACGCTCGGCGGCGACCGGAAGGGTTCTCTCGAGCAGGTCGCGCTCCTGCTCTTCATCGTCGTCCCGTTCCTCGCCCTGATCGCGGCCGTGCCGCTGGCGTGGGGCTGGGGGGTGAGCTGGCTGGACCTGGGTCTGCTGGTCTTCTTCTACTTCCTCGGCTGCCACGGCATCACGATCGGTTTCCACCGCCACTTCACCCACAGTTCGTTCAAGGCCAAGCGGCCCCTGAAGATCGCGCTGGCGATCGCCGGGTCGATGGCGGTCGAGGGCCCCCTGGTGCGCTGGGTGGCCGACCATCGCAAGCACCACCGGTTCTCCGACGCCGAGGGCGACCCGCACTCCCCCTGGCGGTACGGCGAGACCGTCCCGGCCCTGATGAAGGGCCTGTGGTGGGCGCACATCGGCTGGATGTTCGACGAGGAGCGCACCCCGCAGGAGAAGTACGCGCCGGACCTGATCAAGGACCCGACGCTGCGGGCGATCTCCCGGCAGTTCATCGTCTGGACGGTGCTGTCGCTGGCGCTGCCGGCGCTGATCGGCGGTCTGGTGACGATGTCCTGGTGGGGCGCGTTCACCGGGTTCTTCTGGGGGTCGCTCGTCCGGGTGGCGCTGCTGCACCACGTGACCTGGTCGATCAACTCGATCTGCCACGCGGTGGGCAAGCGGCCGTTCAAGTCGCGGGACCGGTCGGGCAACGTGTGGTGGCTGGCGGTGCTGTCCTGCGGTGAGTCCTGGCACAACCTGCACCACGCCGACCCGACGTCGGCGCGGCACGGCGTGGAGCGCGGGCAGATCGACTCCTCCGCGCGGCTGATCCGCTGGTTCGAGCTCGCCGGGTGGGCGTACGACGTGCGCTGGCCGTCACGCTCGCGTATCGATTCCCGCCGTCAGACCGGGGAAGGCGGCGTCCGACGAGGGAAGGAGACCGCCGAGGCGGCATGATTGACGCCGTGGCGACCGACTCCAGCACCTCCAGCAACGACAAGCCGCGGCGCACCCGCCGTACCCGTATGACCGGTGCGGAGCGTCGCCAGCAGCTGCTGGAGATCGGTCGCACCCTCTTCGCCGCGAAGGGCTTCGAGGGCACGTCGGTGGAGGAGATCGCGGCGAAGGCAGGGGTGTCCAAGCCGGTGGTGTACGAGCACTTCGGCGGCAAGGAGGGGCTGTACGCGGTCGTGGTGGACCGTGAGATGCGCCGCCTGCTGGACATGGTGACCAGCTCCCTGACGGCGGGACACCCGCGCGAGCTGTGCGAGCAGGCGGCGTTCGCGCTGCTCGACTACATCGAGGAGTACACGGACGGGTTCCGCATCCTGGTCCGTGACTCCCCCATCCCCCAGTCCACGGGCTCCTTCGCCTCGCTGATCTCGGACATCGCCACCCAGGTGGAGGACATCCTGGGCCGCGAGTTCAAGAGCCGCGGCTTCGACCCCAAGCTCGCCCCCCTGTACGCCCAGGCCCTGGTGGGCATGGTCGCGCTGACCGGGCAGTGGTGGCTGGAGGTCCGCCGGCCCAAGAAGGCCGAGGTGGCGGCGCACCTGGTGAACCTGGCCTGGCACGGCCTGGACGGGCTGGAGCCGAAGCCGCGGTTGATCGGGCATCGCAAGAGCTGAGCGCTCCGCATCGGGTCGTACTCCTCTGCGGCGCCGTCGTGGCGGGTCGCGCTGTTCCCCGCGCCCCTTCGGGACGTGGCTCAGAGCGGTTCGAGGAACTCCAGGCGGTTGCCGACCGGGTCGTACGAGTAGAAGCGGCGGTGGCCCGGGAGGTCGTCGTCCCAGGTGACGGTGGCGCCGTGGGCCGTCAGGCGGGCGGCGTACGAGTCGATGTCGGTGATCCGCAGGCCCGGGTGGGCCTTGCGGGCGGGGCGGAAGTCGGGCTCCATGCCGAGGTGCAGCTGTACGGCCCCCGCCCGGAACCAGCAGCCGCCGCGTGCGGCGAGCGCCGGTGGCTTGGGGATCTCGGTCATGCCGAGGACGCCCACGTAGTAGGCGCGCAGCCGGTCCTCGCAGTCGGGTGGGGCGGCGAGCTGGACGTGGTCCACGGCGGTGATCACCAGGTCTCCCGGCGGGCGACGGCGAAGACGCGCCGGAAGGGGAACGGCGTGCCGTGGTCGCCTGTCGGATAGGCCTCGCGGAGGGCGGCTCGGTACTCGTCCTCGAAGGCCTGCGCGGCCTCCGGGTCGTCGGCGAGGGCCGTGAGGACGGGGCGCAGGCCGGTGCCCTTCACCCAGTCGAGGACCGGGTCCTCGCCCGTCAGGAGATGGATGTACGTGGTCTCCCAGACGTCGGCCGCGCAGCCGAGGCCGGTGAGGCGTTCAAGGTAGGCCTCGGGGGTGAGGACGGCCTCGTCGTGGCGCAGGGTGTCCGCCAGGCGGTCCCGCCAGCGCGGGGACGCGGCCAGCTCCCGCATCAGGCGGTGGCTGGGGGCGTCGAAGTTGCCGGGGACCTGGAAGGCGAAAGTGCCGCGGGGCACCAGCCCGGCGATCCAGTCGGCGAAGCGGTCCGCGTGACCGGGGACCCACTGGAGCGTGGCGTTGCTGAAGATCAGGTCGTACGGCTCACCGGGCTCCCAGGTGCGCACGTCGGCGTGGGCGAAGGTGAGGCGGTCGGCGTCCGCGTGCTCGGCGCGGGCCCGCTGGAGCATCTCCGGGGAGTTGTCGTAGCCGGTGACGTGGGCGGTGGGCCAGCGGGCGGCGAGCAGCGCGGTGAGGTTGCCGGGGCCGCAGCCGAGGTCGGCGATGCGCGGCGGGTCGCCGGGGAGGTCGGGGATCCGGGCGAGGAGGTCGGCGAAGGGGCGGGCGCGGTGTCCCGCGTGCCGCAGGTACTGGGTGGGGTCCCAGGTGGGGTCGGCCATGCCTCCAGCTTGACCCTCAAGTATCTCGACGTCAAGAGACTTCACGTCGACACAACCACTACACTGATCGCCATGGAGGACGAGGTCGATCGGCTGGTCGCAGCGTGGCGCCGGGAGCGCCCGGACCTCGACGTGGAACCGCTCGAGGTGCTCAGCCGGGTGAGCCGGCTGGCCCGGCACCTGGACCGCGCACGTCGGCTGGCCTTCTCCGAGCACAGCCTGGAGCCCTGGGAGTTCGACGTCCTGACGGCGCTGCGCCGCGCGGGAACGCCGTACCAGCTCTCGCCGGGACAGCTGCTGACCCAGACCCTGGTCACGTCGGGCACGATGACGAACCGTATCGACCGCCTGGCGAAGAAGGGCCTGGTGGAGCGGCTGCCCGACCCCAGCGACCGGCGCGGTGTGCTGGTCCGGCTCACCGACGAGGGCCGGGACCGCGCGGACCAGGCACTGGCGGGCCTGCTGGACCAGGAACGCGCGATCCTCTCGGAACTGTCCCGCGCCCAGCGCGCCGAACTGGCGGCCCTGCTGCGCCAGTTGACCGCCCCGTTCGACAACATCCCCGGCTAGGCGTTCCGCGGGCGCACAACGCTCGGCCGTACGTCGTCCGCGGGCCGGTGGGGCTGGTCGCGCAGTTCCCCGCGCCCCCTTCGGGGGGCTGCCCGCTCAGGCGCTGTTGCTCTCCTCCGCCGTGACCCGCCCGGCGGGACCGAGGTCGACCGGCCCCACGCCGGCCCGCCGGGCCAGCGCGACCGCGGCGAGGGTCGAGTGGACGCCCAGTTTGCCGAGGACGTTCTGCATGTGGGTGCGCACCGTGTGCGGGGAGAGGTACAGGCGCTCGGCGACGGCCTTGCGGCCCAGGCCGGCGACCATGCACCGCAGCACCTCCCGCTCGCGCGGGGTGAGGGACTCCACCAGCCGTTCGCTCTCGGTGCGGTGCCTGCGCGCGGCGGTCAGCTCGCGCAGGACGCCGGTGAGCAGGGCGGGCGGCAGATGCGTCTCGTCGCGCAGGACGCCCCGGATGACGGTGAGCAGCCGGGACAGCGAACAGTCCTTGGCGACCCAGCCGCTCGCCCCGGCCTGGAGGGCCAGCGCGGCACGCCGGGAATCGTCCTTCTCAGCGAGGACGACGACCCGTACGCCGGGCTGCGCGGTACGGACCCCGGCGACGAGGGAGATGCCGTCCACGACC
This sequence comes from Streptomyces chromofuscus, assembly GCF_015160875.1. Taxonomy (NCBI): domain Bacteria; kingdom Bacillati; phylum Actinomycetota; class Actinomycetes; order Kitasatosporales; family Streptomycetaceae; genus Streptomyces; species Streptomyces chromofuscus. Next base: position 3,410,216 of record NZ_CP063374.1, read on the forward strand.
CCGTCCACACCGCCCTCCCGTACCGGCACGGCGGGCCGTATCCCGGGGACGTTGCCCCCCAGGTCGGCGTCGACGAGCAGCACGTCGAAGCGGCGGCCCTCGGCGGCCGCGCGCTCCAGGCTGCGCAGCGCGGCGGGACCGCTGCCGGCCGCGGAGACGTCGACGTCGGGCTCGGCGGCGAGCGCCGCGGCGAGGGACTCGGCGAAGATGCGGTGGTCGTCGACGACCAGGACTCGGACACGAACCACGAAACCCCCTTCCCCGAGCTCTCACAGAGCAGGGGACGTCCATGGACGGGAGCCGGTGACCGGTGCGGGTACGACGCCCGAAGCGTTCCCGGGTTGGGTTTCCGCCGTTCCCCAGGACGGGGCCGCCGCAGCCGCACGGCCGCCGCCGTGCAGGAACTGCTACCCCCACTTCGGGCGTCGTACCCGACTTGTCTCGCCCCCTGAACAGCACCGGCCCCCACCGGTGCTTTCATCAGAGTACGGGCGGGGGGCAGGAGCGGAAGGCGATTTGCAGAACTGGCTGTCCAGCGCGTTTATGGTGAGCCGCATGTTTCGTATTGAGACAGAAGTCGACAGGGCCCGGCGCGATCTTCTCCGTTCCCGGCTCCGCGACGCCAATACGGCAGCATCCCCCGTCCTGCGCGCCCTGCGCGAAACCCGGGCCGGCCGCGAAGCGCCCCTGCACGTCTGGGCGTTGGACGCCGCGGGCGGCCTGGCCGGCGGCCTGGTCGGGCACACCTGGGCGACCTGGCTGCACGTGACGTACCTGTGGGTCGACGAACGCCACCGCGGCAGCGGCCTGGGCTCCCGCCTGCTGGCCGAGGCGGAGCGGATCGCCCGCGACAAGCGGCGCTGCTCCGCCGCCCGCCTGGAGACCTGGGACTTCCAGGCGCCCGGCTTCTACCGCAAGCAGGGCTACGAGGTGGTGTGCGCGATCCCCGACTACCCGCCCGGCGTCACGGAGTTCACCCTGACGAAGCGCCTCGGCAACCCCTGACGGCACCCGCCGCCGGCGGACGGCCGCCGGCACACCCCGACGGCAGACGCCGACGCCGACGCCGACGCCGACGCCGACTGCAAACGGCCGACGCAGCCACCAGGCAACAGACGCCAACGGCCGAATGGCAGCCGCCAGCCGCCAGCCGCCAGCCGCCAGCCGCCAGCCAACGAACGGCAGACAGCCGCCGACAGACGCCGACAGACGCGGACAGCCGACGGCAATGCCCCAGCCTGCCGCCCTACCGCACCCGGCGTGCCCCCGCCGAAGGCACCGCCTCGAAGACCCGGGGCGGCGTGAAACCCGCCGTCGCGAACGCCTCCTCCACCGCCTTGGTGACGGTGTCGACGTCCGCCACCTCCGCGAGCACGATCGCCGAGCCGCCGAAGCCGCCGCCCGTCATCCGGGCGCCCAGCGCACCGGCCGACAGGGCGCTGTCGACGACCAGGTCCAGCTCCGGGCAGGAGACGCGGAAGTCGTCGCGCAGGGACGCGTGGCCCTCGGTGAGGACCGGGCCGATCGCCCGGGTCTCGCCGGACTCCAGCAGCGACACGACGCGTTCGACGCGCTCGTCCTCCGTGACCACGTGCCTGACCAGCCGGCGGACCTCCTCGTCGTCGCCGAGGCGGCCGAGCGCCGCGTCCAGCTCGGCGTACGGGATGTCGCGCAGGGCGTCGACGCCCAGCAGGGCCGCGCCCTTCTCGCAGCCGGCGCGGCGCTTGCCGTACTCGCCGGTGCTGTGCTCGTGCTTGACCTGGGTGTCGACGACCAGCAGGCGCAGGCCCTCGGCCGCGAGGTCGAAGGGGATCTGGCGCTGGGCCAGGTCGCGGGTGTCGAGGAACAGGGCGTGGCCGGCGGCGCAGCAGGCGGAGGCGGTCTGGTCCATGATGCCGACCGGGGCCCCGACGTAGACGTTCTCGCCGCGCTGGCACAGCCGGGCCAGCTGCCAGCCCTTCAGGCCGAGGTCGTACAGGTCGTTGAGGGCCAGCGCGACCACGACCTCCAGCGCCGCCGACGACGACAGGCCCGCGCCCGTCGGGACGGTCGAGGTCAGGTGGATGTCGGCGCCGGTGACCGGGTGCCCGGCCTGGACGAGGGCCCAGACGACACCCGAGGGGTACGCCGTCCAGCCCTGGTCCGACTCGGGCTCCAGCGCGTCCACGCCGAGCTCCACGACGTCGCCGCCGACGTCCGCCGAGTGCAGCCGCAGCACGCCGTCGTCGCGGCGGGACACCGCCGCGACCGTGGTGTGCGGCAGCGCGAACGGCATCACGAAGCCGTCGTTGTAGTCGGTGTGCTCGCCGATGAGGTTGACCCGCCCGGGCGCGGCCCACACGCCCTGCGGATCGGCCCCGTACAGCTCCCTGAACCGCTCGGCGACGGCCCCGGCGACCGTCTCACTGGCCTCGCTCATGCCCTGACCCCTGACCTTCCGTACGTCTCTACTTGCCGCGCCGCTGCGCGAACTCCCAGGCGTCCGCGACGATCCCGGCGAGGTCCGCGCGCGACGGGTTCCAGCCGAGCCGCTCGCGGGCCGTGCGCGCCGACGCCACCAGCACCGCCGGGTCGCCGCCCCGGCGCGGGGCCACCACCTCGGGAATCGGGTGGCCGGTCACCTGCCGGACCGTCTCGACGACCTCGCGGACGGAGAAGCCGTTGCCGTTGCCGAGGTTGCAGATCAGGTGCTCGCCGGGGACGGCGGCCTCGAGCGCCAGCAGGTGCGCCTCCGCGAGGTCCGCGACATGGATGTAGTCACGGATGCAGGTGCCGTCCGGCGTCGGGTAGTCGTCGCCGTAGACGGAGATCGCGTCGCGCCGGCCCTGGGCCACCTGCAGGACCAGCGGGATGAGGTGCGACTCGGGGTCGTGCCGCTCGCCGAACTCGCCGTAGGCGCCCGCCACGTTGAAGTAGCGCAGCGACACCGCGCCCAGCCCGTGGGCCGTCGCCTCACCGGTGATCATGTGGTCGACGGCGAGCTTGGACGCGCCGTAGGGGTTGGTCGGCGCGGTCGGCGCGGACTCGAGGATCGGTACCTGCTCGGGCTCGCCGTAGGTGGCCGCGGTGGAGGAGAAGACCAGCTTGCGCACCCCGGCCGCCCGCATGGCGGCGAGCAGGGCCATGGTTCCGCCGACGTTGTTGTCCCAGTACTTCTCCGGCCGTACGACGGACTCTCCGACCTGGGAGGAGGCGGCGAAGTGGAGCACCGCGTCGAACGAGGAGTCCAGCCACTTGGCGGCGTCGCGGATGTCGCCCTCGACGAAGGAAGCACCGGAGGGCACGCCCTCGCGGAAGCCGGTGGACAGGTTGTCGAGGACGACGACCTCGTGGCCTGCCTCCAGCAGGTGCTGGGCGACCACGCTACCCACGTATCCCGCACCACCGGTGACCAGGTACTTCCCGCTCATGAACTAGCTACCTCTCGCAGTCGCTCGGCCGCGTGCTCCGGCGGCACGTCGTTGATGAAGACGCTCATGCCGGACTCGGAACCCGCGAGAAACTTCAGCTTGCCGGAAGTTCGGCGAATGGTGAAAAGCTCCAGGTGGAGTGCGAAGTCGTCACGGCTGACGCCCTCGAACTCGTCCAGCCGGCCGAACGGCGCCTGGTGCCAGGCGGCGATGTACGGCGTCGGAGGCTCACCCTCGCCGAAGATCCGGTCGAAGCGCCTCAAGAGTTCCAGATACACCTGGGGGAACTCCGAGCGCGCCCCCTCGTCGAGCGCGAGCAGGTCGGGCACCCGGCGACGCGGGTACAGGTGGACCTCGTACGGCCAGTGCGCGGCGTACGGCACGAAGGCCACCCAGTGTTCACCCTCAAGGACGACCCGCTCGTCGGCGAGTTCGCGCTCCACGACGGCGTCGAAGAGGTTCTCGCCGCCCGTGGCCTCCGTGTGGGCCGCGAGGGACCGGAGCATCAGTGCGGTGCGGGGGGTGGTGAAGGGGTAGGCGTAGATCTGCCCGTGCGGGTGACCCAGGGTCACACCGATCTCGGCACCCCGGTTCTCGAAACAGAAGACCTGCTCGACGGAGGGCAGATGGGACAGCTCCGACGTACGGTCGGTCCACGCCTCCAGGACCAGCCGCGCCTGCTCCTCGCTCAGGTCCGCGAAGGAGGCGTTGTGGTCGGAGGTGAAGCAGACGACCTCGCAGCGGCCGGAGTCACCGGCCAGCGAGGGGAAACGGTTCTCGAAGACCACCACGTCGTACGACGAGTCCGGGATCTCGCTCAGGCGTTCGCCCTCCGACGGGCACAGCGGGCACTCGTCGGCCGGCGGGTGGTAGGTCCGGCCCTGGCGGTGCGAGGCGATGGCGACCGAGTCGCCCAGCAGCACGTCGTCGCGGATCTCGGAGGTCGTCACGGTCCGCTCCAGCGGACGGCGGTCGACCGCGTCCCGCACGGAGTCGTCCTGCAGGTCGTAGTAGATCAGCTCACGACCGTCCGCCAGACGGGTCGAGGTCTTCTTCACCGCGGACTCCCCATTCGGGCCAGCCAAATCATTCAACAGAACTCAACACACCAAAACACAACTCACCACGACAGTCAACATCGCAATCAATCACAGCTCGACATCAGACGTGTTCAATGAACGAACGCGCAGGCAGAGGTTCCGCTCCGGATCAGTTCACGCAATGAAGCGAGTGCGTATGCAAACCCCCACATATCTGTCCGCCGAGCTACGGCTCCCCACCAACTGGCTCGACTACACGATCCTCGGCATCTACTTCGTCGTCGTCCTCGGCATCGGCTTCGCCGCCCGCCGGTCGGTCAGGACCAGCCTCGACTTCTTCCTCTCCGGCCGCTCCCTGCCCGCCTGGGTCACGGGCCTCGCGTTCATCGCCGCCAACCTGGGCGCCACCGAGATCCTCGGCATGGCCGCCAACAGTGCGCAGTACGGCGTCTACACGACCCACTGGTACTGGATCGGCGCCATCCCGGCCATGGTCTTCCTCGGCCTGGTGATGATGCCCTTCTACTACGGCTCCAAGGTCCGCTCGGTGCCGGAGTTCCTGCTCCTGCGCTTCGACAGGGCGGCGCACCTGCTGAGCTCGATCCTGTTCGCCTTCGCCGCCATCCTGATCGCCGGTGTGAACCTCTACGCGCTGGCGATCGTCGTGGAGGCGCTGCTGGGCTGGCCGCAGTGGGTGGCGATCGTCGTGGCCGGCTTCTTCGTCCTCGCCTACATCACCCTCGGCGGCCTCTCCTCGGCGATCTACAACGAGGTCCTGCAGTTCTTCGTGATCCTCGCCGCCCTCATCCCGATCACCGTGCTGGGCCTGAAGAAGGTCGGCGGCTGGGACGGACTGACCGACACCCTCACCGCCGACCGCGGCGACGACTTCGTGACGGCCTGGGGCGGCACCGGCATCGGCGATCCGAACCCGCTGGGCGCGAACTGGCTCACGATCGTCCTCGGCCTGGGTTTCGTGCTGTCCTTCGGCTACTGGACGACGAACTTCGCCGAGGTCCAGCGCGCGCTGTCCGCCAAGAACCTCTCCGCCGCCCAGCGCACCCCGCTGATCGCGGCCTACCCGAAGATCTTCATCGTCTTCCTGGTGATGATCCCGGGCCTGGTCGCCGCCGCGCTGATCCCCCGGTTCGGCACACCGGAGTCGGGCTACCAGTACAACGACGCCATCCCCTACCTGATGCAGGACCTGCTCCCCAACGGCGTCCTCGGCATCGCGGTGACCGGTCTGCTGGCGGCCTTCATGGCCGGCATGGCGGCCAACGTGTCGTCCTTCAACACCGTGTTCACGAACGACATCTGGGCGCGGTACGTGGTCCGGGACCGGGACGACAGCTACTACGTGGGCTTCGGCCGCATCATCACGGCGATCGGCGTCCTGGCCTCGATCGGCACGGCGTTCCTGGCGGCGTCCTTCTCGAACATCATGGCGTACCTGCAGACGCTGTTCTCCTTCTTCAACGTCCCGATGTTCGTGGTCTTCATCATCGGCATGTTCTGGAAGCGGGCGTCGATGAAGTCGGGCTTCTGGGGCCTGCTCGCGGGCACCACGGCCGCGATGGTGAACTACTTCGTCATCTACAAGCAGGGCGTCATCGACATCCCCTCCGACCAGGGCGCCAACTTCGTCTCCGCGATCGCCGGCTTCGTGGCCGGCGCGGTGGTCATGGTGGCCGTCTCCCTCTTCACCGCCCCCAAGCCCGAGGCGGAACTCCAGGGCCTCGTCTACGGCACCCGCTCGCCCGGCATGGCGGAGCCGCCCGCGGAGGGCGACGACGCCTGGTATCGCAGGCCGGCGCTGCTCGGCTGGGGCGCCGTGGTCCTGGCCGCCCTGTGCTACATCCCGTTCTCGTTCTGACCGCGGGAGGATGGAGAGACCATGTCAGAGCACCCCGAGCACCCCGAGCGCTCCCAGCACCACGACTACTCCGAGCGTGACGTCCTGCGGGAGGTCACCGAGCTGGAGAACAAGTCCGCGACGGCCGCCCGCCTGTTCGACATCCGGCGCATCATCGGTGGCCTGTTCGTCGTCTACGGCGTCATCGTCACGATCGTGGGCCTCACGGACGACCAGGCGGCGATCGACAAGGCCGAGGGCGTCAACATCAACCTCTGGACCGGCCTGGGCATGCTCCTGCTGGGCCTGTTCTTCCTGGCCTGGCTGAAACTGCGCCCGACGGCTCCGCCGCCCCCGCCGATCACCGTCGAGGACGACCTCCGGGAGTAGCGCCGGCCCCCTGTCCACCGCCCCGCCCGCACGGGAGGCGGCGTGGCGGTGGTCAGGGGTCGCCGGACGTTCAGCCCTCGCCGCCGTGACGGGGCAACGGCCCCGCGCGCTCCAGCAGCCCCGTCCGCGCGGCCAGGGCCGCCGCCTCCAGCCGCGAGCCCACCCCCAGCTTCATCAGCACCCGCTGCACATGCGTCCGCGCGGTGGACGGGGCGATGCCCATGCCCGCCGCGATGAGCCGCGTGTCCTCGCCCTCCGCCACCCGCACCAGCACCTCCACCTCCCTCGGCGTCAGCATCTGCAGCAGCCGCTGGCCCTCGTCGTCGGGCTGGGCCGCGGGATTCAGCAGCTCGCTGAACGCCCCCTGCAGCAGCTGCGGCGCCACCGCCGCCTCCCCCGACCGCGCCTTCATGATCGCCCGCTCCACGCCCTCGATCCGCTCGTCGTGGCGCACATAGCCGGACGCCCCCGCCGCGAACGCCGCCGCGATGCCCCGGGGACTGGGCACCGGGCCCAGCACCAGCACCGCCACCTGCCCCCGCTCCCGCTTGATCCGCGTCACCGGATCGAACGCGCCCGCCTCGGCCGGTGTGGCCGTCCCCCACAGACACACCTCCGGCGCCCGCGCGATCACCAGCTCCGCCGCCCCCGCGGCCGGCGCCGCCGCGGCCAGCACCCGGTGCCCCCGCAGTTTCAGCGCGGAGGCCAACGCCTCGGCGAGCAATCGGTGGTCGTCGACCACCATGAGCCGCACTCCCATCGAGCAACCCCCCAGTCCCCCCAATGGACGCCCACTATGGATGCCCAAAGGTCCCCACCGACAGACCCGGAACACACACAGAACCAACCAAGTACCGCCCCCCGGACGACAGCCCCCCGGCATCGACGTCCGTCATGCCCCCGGAAGCTACACGCTTGTTCGACGTTGCGCTGCCCCTACTCGTGAGAAGTGCCCCAGATCGCCGAATTCCGCTCATTCCAGGGTGTTGCGCGGTAAGGGCACGCCTACGGCGCGGCCCCGCCCCCGAACGGGGACGGGGCCGCGCCCGAACGTCGAGGGAGCCTCAGCCATTCACCCCGAACGCGATGGCGAGGTAGGCGTCCCCGCCCGCGTCCGAACCGCTGGCGTACACCTCGGACATGTACAACCGCCCCTGCGAGTAGAGGACTTCGCCGTACCCCGGCGCCATCCCCGACTCCACGTCGCGCACCGACTCGGTCCCGGGGTTCTCCATCAGCTTCACCTGCTCGAAGGAGCCGCCGTCGATGCTGACGATCTGCCCGCCCTTGTCGTAGGGCCCGCTCTTGTACGCGATCACGTTGCCGCCGTCCATCCGCAGCGGCGTCATCGTGTACCCGTCCCCGGCGTCCGCCCGCTGCCCGGTCTGCTTGCCGCTCGCCAGGTCGAACACGACGACCGAGTTGGTCCGGCCGAAGTCGCCGGAGGTGTCGCGCTCCTCGGTCGGCACGTACAGCCGGTCGCCGCCGACCGCCAGCCCGGTGCAGTCCTCGATCCGCGAGATGCCGTCGCACTCGGCGGCGTAGGAGTCGCCCGGCGCCGAGATCCGCGCCCGCAGCTTGCCGGTCTTGCTGTCGACGGAGAAGAAGTCCGAGATACCGCTGCCGTCCCCGGCCGAGTCGCCCACGTCGGCCGCCACCACCAGCGGATCGGTCGACACGACACTGGCGTACTCGATGCCCTTGGCCATCTTGTACTCCGAGATCACCTTCCCGGACTTCGGGTCGATGGTCTGGATGTGCAGCTCCCGTGCCTCGTACTGCCCGCACTTGCGCACCGCGACCAGCTTCGCGCCACCGCCGTACCCGGCGTCGTAGCAGGTGTCCGCGGGCTTCGGCGTCCACAGGGCCTTGCCGCTGGCGATGTCGAACGCGGCGCCGCCGCTCGTGCTGCCCACGGCGACCGTGCTCGCGCTGACGGTGACGTTGTCGAAGTTGATCGGCTGGTCACCGGAGGTGGCGGTCTCGGTCCACAGCTTCTTGCCCGCGTTCAGGTCGATCGCCGCGACCTGGCTGCATCCCTCGGAGGAGTTCTTGGCGGGCATCTTGGGCTGGAACACGACGGCCGTCATGCCGTCGGCGGTCGTGTGCCGGGTGGTCTCGCACACCGGGCCGGGCAGCGGAATCGTCCACAGCTCGGTGCCCTTGTCCCGGTCGTAGCCGACGATCTCGGCGACACCGGTCTTGGCGTACACCTTGTCGGTGAGCCAGGAGCCGGAGACGACCACGGAGTCGTCCTTGGCGACCTCGGGCGCCGGGATCTGGAACAGCACCTTGGAGTTCGGGTCGGCCGGCACCTTCTCGGTGCCCTTGGCGGAGTCGTCGGCACCGCCCTTGCCGTCGTCGCCCCCCGTGGAGTTGGCAGTGTCGTCCTTGCCGCCCTCGGCGGACGACTGCGAGTACCAGACGCCGCCACCGATGATCAGCGCGATCGCCACGACGGCGGCCACGACGATGGCCACCTGGGCGTTGAGCTGCCGCCGACCGCCGGCCGTCCGCCCCGGCTGTCCGGCCTGCGGGTGCAGCGGCACGGTGGCGGCCTGCGGGTAGCCGTAGCCGGGCTGGGCGTACGGATTCGGCTGCGGCGCGCCGGGGTGGCCGTACCCGGGCTGCGGCTGGGCCTGGGGCGGCTGCGGGTAGCCGTACCCGGGCTGCGGCTGGGTCGGCGGCGCGGCCGGCGGCTGCGGTGCGCCGAAGGCGGGCGGCTGCTGCGGCGGCTGGTCCTGGGGGGACCCGCCCCCCGGCGAGGGCTGGTGGGGCGGCGGAGACGGCGGCTGGGTCATGACGTGGGCACCTCGGGGAGACGGGGGCGGAACGAGTCGGCGGGGGGCGTCACTTGCCGTAGGCGAGCATCAGCTTCTCCTTGGCCTCGTCCTGGCCGGACAGCCGGGTGGTGGAGATGTAGAAGCGGCCGTCCGCCCAGGCGATGTCCCGCGAGTAGAAGCTGCCCTCGACCTCCCCCGCGCCGGCGGGGTTCTGCAGCAGCGTCGTCGGCCGATGGCTGCCGCCGGTCGTCGGAACGGTGACGATCCGGCCGCCCGCGTCGTACGACGGCTGGACGTAGGCGATGAGCTTGCCGCCCTCGACCTGCAGCGGCAGCATCGACTCCTCCGCCGGGGACTTCACCCGCCACTTCTCCTTGCCGGTGGCGAGGTCGATCGCGACGACCTCGTTGGCGCCGCCGGTGGCCTCGGTGGGCAGGTAGAGGGTGTTCGCGTCGGCGGCGACGCCCTCGCAGCCGGTGAGGTCGCGCTGGAGGACGGCCCAGCCGCACTCGGGCGCGAAGCTCTCGTCGACCTTGACCTGGGAGCGGAAGCCGCCCTTGGCGTCCAGCGCGGAGATGTTCCAGGCGTCCTTGTCCTCGTTGGTGCTGTAGACCACCAGCGGGTCGACCGAGTAGGTGCGCATGACGCGCCAGCCCTTGTCGAAGGCCTGGGTCCACTTGACCTTGCCGGTCCTCGGGTCGAGCTCCTGGATCTCGTCGTGCTCGTTGTCGGTGGCCGCGCCGCAGGAGGCGACGGAGATCAGCCGGCTGCCTCCCGCGAAGGCGCTCGGGAAGCAGGCGTCGCCGTACTTCTTCTTGTCGAACAGCTTCTTGCCGGTGGTGACGTCGTACGCCGTGCCGGACTGCGAGCGACCCACCATCAGGGTGTTGCCGGCCAGGGTCAGTTCGATGCTGAGCGTGCTGTCGAACAGCGCGCCGTCCTCGACCTCGCCGGTCCAGCCCTTCTCACCGGTGGCGAGGTCGACCAGCTGGAGCTGGTTGCACTCGGCGCGGTCGCTGGAGCCGCTCATGTACGCGACGACGATCTTGTCGTCGGCCGTCTTCTGCGGGGTGGCCGCGCAGATCTCCTGCGGGAACGTGATCGGGTCCCAGGTGGGGTTGCCGTCGCCGACGTCGTAGGCGACGAGCTCCTTGTACGCCGCCTTCACCGCCGTCTTGTCGGTGATCCACATGCCGGGGGCGTCGGCGCCGGAACCGGGGGCGTCGGGCGCCTCCTTGTACCAGAGCACCCTCGCCTCGCCCGCCTTGCGGCCCTCGTTGAGGTTGTCGGGGTCGGCGCCGCCGTCGCCGCTGCCGTCGCCGGGGTTGACCGGCGCGTCGGACGCGGAGGGCCTGGGGTCGTCGCTCTGCTCGGCGACCGGCTTCTTGTCGTCGCCACCGCTGGTGACGGCGTAGACGGCGCCGCCGATCAGCAGCAGCGCGGCCACCGCGGCGCCGACGGCCAGGGCGGGCCTGCCCCGGAAGGGGTTGCGCGAGCCGGAGCCGGGCGGCGTGCCCGGGGCGCCGGGGTACTGCGGCTGCGGGTAGCCGTAACCGGGCTGCTGGCCGTACGGACCCGGCGGCTGCGGCTGGGCGTACGGGCCCGGCGTGCCGTAGGGCCCCGGCTGCGGGGGCTGCCCGTACGGGCCGGGCGTCTGCGGAGAGCCGTAACCCGGCTGCGGCGGGCCCTGCGGGGGCTGCGCCGGAGGCTGGGGCGGCTGTGCCGGCGGAGGGGGCGTGCCCTGCTGCGGGTCCTGCGGCGGGCCGAAACCGCCCGCCTGCCGCGGGTCCTGCGGTGCACCGAAGCCGCCCTGCGGCGGCTGACTGGGCGGCTGAGTCATCTCTGGTTCCCCCTTGTGACCGATGTGGCGCCGCGGCAGTCGACGCGCCGTGTTCGCGCCACACCCATACTTCTCAGACGGCCCTTTGTATCACCCGGCGCCGACAGCAAGTCGGGCCGCGTCCGCCCCTGTTCCCAAGGGAGGACCGGCCCGTGATGCCCTCGTTACGCTCCTTCACGCCCCCTTCACGGGGTTCACGCGTCCTCGGCCAGCTCCAGCCACCGCATCTCCAGTTCCTCCCGCTCCCCGGCCAACTGCCGCAGCTCGGCGTCGAGTTCGGCGACCTTGGCGAAGTCGGTGGCGTTGTCGGCGATTCGGGCGTGCAGCGTGGTCTCCTTCTCGGAGATCCGGTCCAACTGCCGCTCGATCCTCTGGAGTTCCTTCTTGGCGGCCCGCTGGTCGGCCGCGCTCTTCTCGGCGGCGGGCTTGACGGCGGCCACCGGGGACGCGGCGGCCGCCGCCTCCTCCATCTTCCGGCGCCGCTCCAGGTACTCGTCGATCCCGCGCGGCAGCATCCGCAGCGTGCCGTCGCCGAGCAGGGCGAACACCCGGTCCGTGGTGCGCTCGACGAAGAACCGGTCGTGGGAGATCACGATCATCGAGCCGGGCCAGCCGTCGAGGACGTCCTCCAGCTGGGTCAGCGTCTCGATGTCGAGGTCGTTGGTCGGCTCGTCGAGGAAGAGGACGTTCGGCTCGTCCATCAGCAGCCGCAGCAGCTGGAGCCGGCGCCGCTCACCGCCGGACAGGTCCCCCACCGGCGTCCACTGCTTCTCCTTGCTGAAGCCGAACGTCTCGCACAGCTGTCCCGCGGTCATCTCGCGCCCCTTGCCGAGGTCGACGCGCTCGCGCACCCGCTGGACGGCCTCCAGGACCCGCCAGTCCGGGTCCAGCTCGGCGACCTCCTGGGAGAGGTAGGCGAGCTTGACCGTCCTGCCGACGGCGATCCGCCCGCCCGTCGGCTGGACCTCGCCCTGGGTGCGTGCCGCCTCGGCCATGGCGCGCAGCAGGGAGGTCTTGCCGGCGCCGTTGACGCCGACGAGGCCGATGCGGTCGCCGGGGCCGAGCTGCCAGGTCACGTGCTTCAGGAGCACCTTGGGGCCGGCCTGGACGGTGATGTTCTCCAGGTCGAAGACGGTCTTGCCGAGCCGCGAGGAGGCGAACTTCATCAGCTCGGAGCTGTCCCGGGGCGGCGGCACGTCCTTGATCAGCTCGTTGGCGGCCTCGACGCGGAAGCGCGGCTTCGACGTGCGGGCGGGGGCGCCGCGGCGCAGCCAGGCCAGCTCCTTGCGGACCAGGTTCTGCCGCTTGGCCTCCTCGGTCGCGGCGATGCGTTCGCGTTCGGCGCGGGCGAAGACGTAGTCGGAGTAGCCGCCCTCGTACTCGTGGACCACTCCGCGCTGCACGTCCCACATGCGGGTGCAGACCTGGTCGAGGAACCAGCGGTCGTGGGTGACGCAGACCAGCGCGGAGCGGCGCTCGCGCAGGTGCGTCGCGAGCCAGGAGATGCCCTCGACGTCGAGGTGGTTGGTGGGCTCGTCGAGGACGATCAGGTCCTGTTCGTCGATGAGCAGCTTGGCGAGCGCGATCCGGCGCCGCTCGCCGCCGGAGAGAGGGCCGATGACGGTGTCCAGGCCCTTGGGGAAGCCGGGCAGGTCGAGCCCGCCGAACAGGCCGGTGAGCACGTCGCGGACCTTGGCGTTGCCCGCCCACTCGTGGTCGGCCATGTCGCCGATGACCTCATGGCGGACGGTGGCCTCGGGGTCGAGGGAGTCGTGCTGGGTCAGGACGCCCAGGCGCAGGCCGCCGGAGTGGGTGACGCGGCCGGTGTCGGCCTCCTCCAGGCGGGCCAGCATCCGGATGAGCGTGGTCTTGCCGTCGCCGTTGCGGCCCACGACGCCGATGCGGTCCCCTTCGGAGACGCCGAGGGAGATGCCGTCGAGCAGGGTACGGGTGCCGTACACCTTGCTGACGTTCTCGACATTGACCAGGTTGACGGCCATTTCGCTCCTGCTCACGGGGACGGTCAGCCTCCCAGCCTAACGGTCGCCGGAAGGTGACCGGTCCGGCCAGGTCACGAGGGGTGCGGGCGCTCGCCTTGATCGGCCCGACGGCCGTCCCGTCCCAGCGGCACCAGAGTGCGCCGACCCCTCGTGGCGATCGGCCGAAGACGATCGGCCCGGGTGTCAGCCGCCGAGCACCGTCGCGCCCGGCGCCGGCCCGGACGCCGTGCGCACCGTCCGGCACGTCCCGGACGCGCGCAGCTCCGCCGCCACCTTCGCCGCGGACTCCGCGTCGCGGACCAGGAACGCGGTGGTCGGGCCCGAGCCCGAGACCAGGGCGGTGAGGGCGCCGGCGGCGCGGCCCGCCGCGAGGGTGTCGGCGAGCGCGGGGAAGAGGGAGAGGGCGGCCGGCTGGAGGTCGTTGGAGACGGCGGCGGCGAGCGCCTCGGGGTCGCCCTTGGCGAGGGCGTCGAGGAGATCCGGCGAGGCGACGGGCTCGGGGATGTCGGTCCCCTCGCCGAGCCGGTCGAACTCGCGGAACACCGCCGGGGTCGACAGCCCCCCGTCCGCCATCGCGAACACCCAGTGGAAGGTGCCGCCGACCTCCAGCGGGGTCAGCTTCTCGCCGCGCCCGGTGCCGAGCGCCGCCCCGCCGACCAGGCTGAACGGCACGTCGCTGCCCAACTCCGCGCAGATGTCGAGGAGCTCGTCGCGGGACGCGCCGGTCCCCCACAGCGCGTCACAGGCGAGGAGCGCGCCCGCGCCGTCGGCGCTGCCGCCCGCCATGCCGCCCGCGACGGGGATGTCCTTGGCGATGTGGAGGTGGACGTCGGGGCTGCGGCCGTGTCGCTCGGCGAGGGCGACGGCCGCGCGCGCGGCGAGGTTCGTACGGTCCAGCGGGACCTGGTGGGCGTCCGGCCCGGCGCAGGTGACGCGCAGCGCGTCGGCCTCGGTGACCGTGACCTCGTCGTACAGCCCGACCGCCAGGAAGACGTTGGCCAGGTCGTGGTAGCCGTCGGGGCGGGCGGCGCCGACCGCGAGCTGGACGTTGACCTTGGCGGGGACGCGTACCGTCACGCTCACTTGTGCTCCTTGGAAGGTGCGGGGGCCGCCGCCCGCGTCGGCGCGGCCTCCGCGATCCGCGCGAACTCCTCGACCGTCAGGGCCTCTCCGCGCGCCTGCGGGGAGATACCCGCGGCGACGAGCGCCTCCTCGGCGGCGGCCGCGGAACCGGCCCACCCGGCGAGCGCGGCCCGCAGGGTCTTGCGGCGCTGGGCGAACGCCGCGTCGATGACGGCGAACACCTCGCGCTGCGAGGCGGTGGTCCGAATCGGCTCGGTGCGCCGGGTGAGCGAGACGAGCCCGCTGTCGACGTTCGGCGCGGGCCAGAAGACGTTGCGGCCGATGGCGCCGGCCCGCTTGACCTCGGCGAACCAGTTGGCCTTCACCGACGGCACGCCGTACACCTTCGAACCGGGGGCCGCCGCCAGCCGGTCGGCGACCTCCGACTGCACCATCACGAGGGTGCGCTCGATGCTGGGGAAGGTGTCGAGCATGTGCAGCAGGACGGGGACGGCCACGTTGTACGGCAGGTTCGCCACCAGCGCGGTGGGGGCGGGGCCGGGCAGCTCGGCGACGTGCATCGCGTCGGAGTGCACCAGCGCGAACCGGTCGGCGCGCTCGGGCATGCGCGCCGCGATGGTGGCCGGCAGCGCGGCGGCCAGCACGTCGTCGATCTCGACGGCGGTGACCCGGTCGGCGACCTCCAGCAGCGCCAGCGTGAGCGACCCGAGTCCCGGTCCGATCTCCACGACCACGTCGTCGGGCCGGACCTGCGCGGTGCGGACGATACGGCGGACCGTGTTGGCGTCGATGACGAAGTTCTGACCGCGCTGCTTGGTGGGCCGTACGCCGAGGGCCTGGGCCAGCTCACGGACGTCGGCGGGGCCCAGGAGGGCGTCGGGGGTGGGGCTGCTCACGGCGACAAGCCTATCCGTGGCTCAGTGGTGCAACCGCGCCCCGCAGTGCGGCCAGGGTCCGGCCCCGCGCCGGATGTACAGCTTCTTCGCCCGGTACGTCTGTTCCGCCGCCGGGGCGTCCTGGGGGCGGCCGGTGCCGCCGAGGCTGTGCCAGGTGCCGGTGTCGAACTGGTAGAGGCCGCCGTACGTGCCGGAGGGGTCGACGGCGTCGGGGCGGCCGCCGGACTCGCACGCGGCGAGGCCCTGCCAGTCCAGGTGGTCGGCGCCCCGGACCGAGGACGGCAGCGGTCTCGTGCCGACCTTCACGATGCGCGCGGTCGGCTCGCGCACCAGCTCGGTCATGATCCGCCGCGGCTTCTGCCGGACCCCGTTGACGGTCCGCAGGGCGTACGTGATCCGGCGCAGCCCCGGCTGTCCGGCCCGCTCGACCACCTCGGTGCCCTTGAACACCGTCGGGTCCTCGATCCGCCGCACCTCGAACGGGATCTCCTCCTCGCGGGTCTCCCTGCCGCCGGTGATCCGCAGCACAGTGACCGTCTGGCCGTCGCGCGGGAAGCTGTGCTGGGGGACGGAGGTGGTGTCCTGGCCGCGCAGGGTGATGCCGGCCTGCGCGACGGCCTCGCCGACGGTGGCGGCGTTGGTGCGCACGGTGCGGGCCCGGCCGTCGGCCATGACGGTGACGGACCGCTCGGTGCGCACGTCGAGGGCGAGACCGGTCCGCCCGATGCGCTGGGAGCGCGCGGCCGACAGGTACGCGCCCTCGGCCCGGACCCCGAGCTCCCGCAGCGCGCCCTCCACCGTCCGCGCGGTCGTCCACACCTGGTGCCGGCGTCCGTCGAGGGTGAGCCGCAGGGGACGGCCGTAGTGCACGGCGATCTCGTCGTCGTCGCCCAGCTCGGTGCCCGGCGCGGGTTCGACCACGTCGTGCGCGCCGAGCTCGACGCCCTCCTCGGCGAGCAGCTCGCCGACGTCGTCGGCGAAGGTGTGCAGGCGGCGCGGCTCGCCGTCGACGTTCAGGTCGACGGCCTTGTCCTCGGCGACGAAGGCGGTGGTGCCCCCGGCGAGGAAGGCGACGACCAGCGCCCGGGGCAGCAGTCGGCGCACGGAGACGTCCGGCCGGTCGGCGTACCGGCCCCTGCGCCGGCGGGCGGCCCGCCGGTCCACTCGGGGGCGCGCGACCGTCTCGGAGTCCTCCGGCGCGCTCTGCCGGGGAAGCAGGGGCTCGGTCGTCTCGTAGGCGGGCCGGTAGGTGTCGCCGCGGGTGTCACCCTGCGCGTCGTACGCGGCCCGGGCCGCGTAAGCGGCGTACGTGGCGCCGTAGGGAAGCGTCGGCGCACTGTGCACGTCGAACTCGCCGTGCGCCGGCGACGGCTCGTACGGCTCGAATGCCTCGAGGGTCTCGTACGGCTGGTCGGTCCCGTACGTCTCGAACGGGGAGTTGCTCACGCCGACACGCTCCAGGGGGCCGGAGGGGTCCAGAGGGGTCCGGATCGGGCCCCCAGAACCTAGCGGAGCGGCCGTCACTCTCCAAGGCGACGCGACTACGGAGCGTGGGCGTGTTGTTCTCTCAGTAACCGAAGGCGCGCGCCGTGTTCGCGCCGAGGGCAGTGGCCATCGCGTCCTCGTCGATGCCGCGCACGGCGGCCATCGCACGCACGGTGACCGGCACGAGGTAGGGGGCGTTCGGCCGTCCGCGGTAGGGCGCGGGCGTCAGGAACGGCGCGTCGGTCTCCACCAGGACCAGCTCCGCCGGGGCCACGGCCAGCGCGTCCCGCAGGTTCTGGGCGTTCTTGAAGGTGACGTTGCCGGCGAAGGACATGAAGTACCCGGCGCGGGCGCACACCTCGGCCATGTCGGCGTCCCCGGAGTAGCAGTGGAACACCGTCCGCTCCGGCGCGCCCTCCTCCTTCAGGATGCGCAGCACGTCCGCGTGGGCGTCGCGGTCGTGGATGACGAGGGCCTTGCCGTGCCGCTTGGCGATCTCGATGTGCGCGCGGAACGACCGCTCCTGCGCCGCCTTGCCCTCGGGGCCGGTGCGGAAGTAGTCCAGCCCCGTCTCGCCGACCGCCTTCACCTGGGGCAGCGCGGCCAGCCGCTCGATCTCGGCGAGTGCCTCCTCCAGCGCCGCGTCCCCGCCGGGCTCGCGGGCTCCCTGCCGGGACCGGCCGTCGCGGGGGGCCTGGGGGGCTTGCCCCCCGGAGAGAGGTGTGCCGTGCACGATGCGCGGCGCCTCGTTGGGGTGCAGGGCGACGGCCGCGTGCACGTTTCGGTACGCCGCCGCCGTCTCGGCCGCCCATCGGGAGCCGTTCACGTCGCAGCCGACCTGCACGACCGTGGTGACGCCGACCGACGCGGCCTTGGCGAGGCCCTCCTCCACCGTGCCGGACTGCATGTCGAGGTGGGTGTGCGAGTCGGCGACCGGTACGGCCAGGGGCGGCGGCAGGGGCGGTGCGGCGTTCTTGTCGGCGGTGGGCATGCCCCGATCGTACGAGAGGGGCACGCCCGCGGTCGGCTCAGCCGGCCTTGCGCTGGAACGGGTGCAGCAGATCGGACAGCTGCCAGTGGTGCCGCGCCGGGGGGACCGTCGGCACCGGAGCGGGCGGACGCCGCTCGGGCCGCCGCGCCGCGTCGCGCGCCGACGACACCCGGCCGGGCCGCATGATCCGCACGATGTGGCCGCCGCAGTGGGCGCACGCCGGCCGGCTCAGCGGCGACGGCACGACCCGCCCGTCCGCCACGTGCAGCACGAACTCGTGGCCCGCGCCGTCGACGTGGTGCTCGATCTCGTACGACTGCTCCCACCCGTGGCCGCAGCGCATGCACGCGAAGGAGTAGGACTCGTGGACGACGGCGGTCGCCCCGTCACGACGGCCGGTGTTCCCGGTGAACTCGCTCATGCCGGCTCCTGAGGTCCGCTGGAGGAACGGGGTGTGTTCCGTCAACCAGTGGACTGCCGGAGAGAAGCGAAAGCACGGCATCTGCCCAGTATTGGACGGGACTTGGCGCTTCCTTGCCGAAACGCCCCGCCCGCTTTACCGGCGTATGGGGTGAACCCGTACCTCACACCGCGCGTTTCGCGGCGACCACGGCGTCGAAGACCACCCGCTTCGGCACTCCCGCCTCCACGGCCACCGCCGCGATCGCCTCCTTGCGCCGCTCCCCGGCCTCCTCGCGCACCCGCACCCGCCGCACGAGCTCCTCGTCGCCGATCTCCTCCGGCCCCGCCTCGGGCGCTCCCTCGACCACGACGGTGATCTCCCCCCGCACCCCCTCGGCGGCCCACCCGGCCAGCTCCCCGAGCGTCCCCCGCCGCACCTCCTCGTACGTCTTGGTCAGCTCCCGGCACACGGCCGCCCGCCGCTGCGCACCGAACACCTCGGCCATCGCCGCGAGCGTGTCGTCGAGCCGGTGCGGGGCCTCGAAGTAGACCAGCGTCCGCCGCTCCCCGGCCACCTCCCGCAGCCGCGTCAGCCGCTCCCCCGCCTTGCGCGGCAGGAACCCCTCGAAGCAGAACCGGTCCACCGGCAGCCCGGACAGCGCGAGAGCGGTCAGCACGGCGGAGGGCCCGGGCACCGCGGTGACCCGGACGTCCCGTTCCACGGCCGCCGCCACCAGCCGGTACCCGGGGTCCGACACCGAGGGCATCCCGGCATCGGTGACGAGCAGTACCCGGGCGCCGCCCACCAGCTCCTCGACCAGCTCGGGGGTGCGCGCCGCCTCGTTGCCCTCGAAGTACGACACGACCCGCCCCCGCGGCGTGACCCCCAGGGCCTGGGTCAGCCGTCGCAGCCGCCGCGTGTCCTCGGCGGCGACCACGTCCGCCCGCGCCAGTTCCTCGGAGAGCCTGGGCGGCGCGTCCGCGATGTCGCCGATGGGGGTGCCTGCCAAAACAAGGGTTCCTGTCACGTTTCCATCCTCGCAGGGGCGGTCCACGGGACTCCCACAGAAGGGTTCCCTACGATGGCGCGGTGACCAGTACCGCGTCCTCCACGGACACCCGGCAGGACCAGGCCTCTCACGAGCGGCGACCCTCATGGCAGCAGCGGCTGCGCCGTTTCGGATACGCGCCGGCCGGACCCCGCAGCGACGTCCGGGACCGGCTCGTGCCGCCGTACGCCGAGCCGAGCCCGCGGCTGTGGGCGGCGTTCGGCATCGGGCACCCCCTGGCCGAGCGGATCACCCGCTGGTCGGGCTGGGGCGGGCCGCTGCTGGTGACGCTGTTCGCGGGTGTCCTGCGGTTCTGGAACCTGGGCAGCCCGAAGGCGGTGATATTCGACGAGACGTACTACGCCAAGGACGCGTGGGCGCTCGTCCACCGCGGGTTCGAGGTCAACTGGGACAAGAACGTCAACGACCTCATCCTGTCCCAGAACGGCGACGTGCCCATTCCGACCGACGCGGCGTACGTCGTGCACCCGCCGGTCGGCAAGTACGTCATCGGACTGGGCGAGCTGATGTTCGGGTTCGACCCGTTCGGCTGGCGGTTCATGACGGCGCTGCTGGGCACGCTGTCGGTGCTGCTCCTGTGCCGGATCGGCCGCCGTCTGTTCCGCTCCACGTTCCTCGGCTGTCTCGCGGGCGCGTTGATGGCGGTGGACGGGCTGCACTTCGTGATGAGCCGCACCGCGCTGCTCGACGGCGTGCTGATGTTCTTCGTGCTGGCTGCGTTCGGCTGCCTGCTCGTGGACCGGGACCGGGCGCGGGCGAAACTGGCCGCCGCGCTGCCCGCGGACGCCGGGGGCCGGGTCCGCCCGCACGCGCACACGGCGGAGCACACCCGCATCGGCCTGCGGCCGTGGCGGATCGCGGCGGGCCTGATGCTGGGCCTGGCCATCGGCACCAAGTGGAACGGCCTGTACATCCTCGCGGCGTTCTGCGTGATGGCGGTGCTGTGGGACGTCGGCGCCCGCAAGGTCGCGGGCGCCCGGCACCCGTACAAGGCGGTGATCCGGCACGACCTGGGCTGGGCGTTCCTGTCGACGGTCCCGGTCGCCGTCGTCACCTACTTCGCGTCCTGGACCGGCTGGATCCTGTCCGCCACCGACGGCACGGGCGGCTACTACCGCAACTGGGCGGCGACCGACGGCAAGGACAGCGGCTGGTCGTGGCTGTTCCCGGAGTGGTGGCGCAGCCTGTGGCACTACGAGACGCAGGTGTACGAGTTCCACGTCGGCCTGTCCTCGCCGCACACCTACGAGTCCAACCCGTGGAGCTGGCTCGTCGTCGGCCGCCCGGTGTCCTACTTCTACGAGTCCCCCGCTCCCGGCGCGGACGGCTGCCCGGCGGACGCGGGCGAGAAGTGCGCGCGCGAGGTGCTGGCGCTGGGCACGCCGATGCTGTGGTGGGTGGCCTGCTTCGCGCTGCTGTACGTGCTGTGGCGGTGGTTCTTCCGCCGCGACTGGCGGGCGGGCGCGATCGCCTGCGGGATCGTGGCGGGCTATCTGCCGTGGTTCTTCTACCAGGAGCGCACGATCTTCTTCTTCTACGCCGTGGTCTTCGTGCCGTTCCTCTGCCTGGCGGTCGCGATGCTGATCGGCGCCCTGGTCGGCCCACCCGGCTCCACCGAGACCCGCCGGGTCGCGGGCGCGACGGGAGCGGGCGTGCTCGTCCTGCTCATCGCCTGGAACTTCGTCTACTTCTGGCCCGTCTACACCGGCCAGACCCTGCCCATCGACGACTGGCGCTCGCGGATGTGGCTGGACACCTGGGTCTAGTGCCGCGGCAGGCAACGTGTGCCCGGCAAGGAGCGGCGTCCGGTGCGTGCTCCGGGGGTCCCCCCGGCCGGAGGCCGGTGCGGCGGGAGGGCGTGCCGGGCGTCGCGACGGGGTGAACGTTGCCTGTCGCGGCACTGGCGCCGCGTGGCACCGGTGCCCCCTGGCTTCCGTGCCGGCGGGCGTCAGCGCCGGTAGTCGTCGCAGCGCCAGGACGTGCGGTCGAACGCGGCCTCGTAGGCGTGCCGGTAGCCGGTGCGGTAGCCGGCCCGGTAGTCGCGGTTGCCGCGGTCGGTCCAGGGGCGGTAGTTGTCGCGGTAGTCGCACTTGCGGCCGTCCCGGGCCCCGTCGTGCCAGCCGCGCCGGGATCCGTCGTTGTAGCCGCGGCGGTAGTCGCGGGCCGAGGTGGGAGCGAGGGCGTCGACGGACGCCGGTGCCGCCACGGCTGCCGTGCCGAGGGCGGAGGCCTGCGGAGCCGCTGCCGACGGGAGCGCGAAAGCGGTTGCGAAGGCGAGGGGAGCCACGAGCGAGACCATGATCCTTCGTGTGCGCATGCCGGCCTCCTTGCGGGCACGAGTGCAGAGGAAGGCCCGAGTTGAGCACCAGAAGGAAAACGTGAGAAAAGGTGCAGAGCCCTCGTTTCCTTGGTACTCCTCCCCCACTTGGGTGTCCAATCGAACGCACGTGTCCCAGGTCTAACGATCTGAAAAACACTCGCCCCTCCCGACACAGCTCCCGCCTAGAGTGCGGGGGACTGTGCAGGGGGAGGGGGCGCGTCATGCGCAAGGGGGTCAAGGCTGCTGTCGTCGGCAGTGTGTTCGCGGTGATGGTGGGCGGCGCCGGGTACGGCGCCTTCAACTTCGTCTCCGCGCTCAGCGGTGACGGGGGGACAGCGGCCGCGGGCGAGCCCGAGCCGGTCAGGACCGGACCGCCGAGCAGCGCGGAGGTCGAGGAGACGACCCGTCAGTTCTTCGCGGCCTGGCAGAGGGGCCGGGGCACCGAGGCGGCGTCGTACACGAACTTCGCCGACGAGGCCGAGCCCGTGCTGGCGTCCTTCGGGCAGGACGCGCATCTCACCGACGTGCGCATCACACCAGCAAAGGCACAGGGCCGCACCGTGCCGTTCACCGTGAAGGCGACGGTGTCGTACGGCGGGAAGTCCAAGCCGCTGGCGTACGACAGCCGGCTCACCGTGGTGCGCGGCGAGAGCACCGGGCGGGCGCTGGTCGACTGGGAGCCGTCCGTGGTGCACCCGAGTCTGAAGGACGGTGACATCCTTGTCACCGAGGAGGCGGCGAACCCGCAGATCGAGGCGGTGGACCGCGACGGCACCGTGCTGTCGAAGGAGAAGTACCCCTCCCTCGGCCCGATCCTGGACGAACTGCGCGCCCGCTACGGCGACAAGGCCGGCGGCACGCCGGGCGTCGAACTCGCCGTCCGGCACACCGCGACCGGGGCCGCCGACACCACGCTGCTCACCCTCTCGAAGGGCGAACCGGGCCGACTGCGCACGACGCTGAGCGCGACCGCGCAGGAAGCCGCCGAGAAGGCGGTCGCCCGGTACGAGCAGTCCTCCGTCGTCGCCGTCAAGCCGAGCACCGGCGAGATCCTGGCCGTCGCCAACCACCGCGCGGACGGCTGGAACGCGGCGTTCCTCGGACAGGTGGCGCCCGGTTCCACGATGAAGATCATCAGCGCGGCGACGTTCATCGACAACGGGCTCACCAGCATGGACGGGCCCGCGCCCTGCCCCGACGAGGCGGTCTCGGAGAGCCAGACCTTCCACAACCTCGCCGGCATGAGGCCGAACGAGAACGCCACCCTCTCCGAGAGCTTCGCGCGCTCCTGCAACACGGCCTTCATCAAGTTCGCGGACGAGGTGAAGGTGGACTCCCTGACCCGGGAGGCGCAGGACCGGTTCGGGATCGGCCGGAACGACTGGAAGGTCGGCGTCCCCTCGTTCGACGGCTCGGTGCCCGCCTCCGGCGGCCCGGACACGGCCGCCAACCTGATCGGGCAGGGGCAGGTGCAGATGAGCCCGCTGAACATGGCGTCGGTCACGGCGACCGCGACGACGGGCGCCTTCCGGCAGCCGGTGATCGTGCCGCAGGACCTGGACGGACGCGAACTGGCCACGGCGCGGGGGCTGTCCGGGAACACCGTCGGCCAGCTGCGCGCCATGATGAACCGCACCGCCACCAGCGGCACCGCCGCCTCCGTGATGTCCGGACTGTCCGGCAGCATCGGCGCGAAGACCGGCTCGGCGGAGGTCGACGGCAACGCCAAGGCGGACAGCTGGTTCACTGGCTACCGCGACGACATCGCCGCGGCGGCCATGGCCCAGCAGGGCGGACGGGGCGGCGAGGCGGCGGGTCCGATCGTGGCGGCCGTGCTGCGTGCGGGTGGCTGACGTCACCCGCACAGACGGGGACTCTAGGGTGGTGCCGTCGTTGGGGACTGTGAGGACCACGAGGCCGGTACGGCCGTAAGGGCCGCGCCGAGCGCGGGGGCGGGCCCGGAATCGCGCGGAGGATCGGGAAGAAGTGGGCAAGAGAAGGCGCGTCGCCGAGCGACGGAAGACGAGGCCCGCCGTCATCGGCGGGGTGATCGCCGTGGTCGTGGGCGGCGCCGGGATCGGTGCCTACGCGCTGTTCGGCGGCGGGGCGGCGGCCGAGGACGGCACGTCCATCACGGCCGCCGAGCGGGAGAAGGCGCGGACCGGCCCGCTGTCGGCGAAGGAGGTCACCACCGCGGCCCAGGCGTTCCTCACGGCCTGGCAGCAGGGGGAGGTGACCGGCGCGGCGGCCGCCACCGACGACGCCGCGGCGGCGAAGGCGCTGCTGGCCGCGTACGCCAAGGACGCGCACATCGAGGGCCTCTCGCTCACCCCGGGCACGCGCACGGGCGACACCGTGCCGTTCACGGTGAAGGGCACGGTGTCGTACCAGGGCGTCAGCAAGCCGCTGAGCTACCGCAGTTCGCTGACGGTCGTGCGGCGGGCCGCGGACGGCGCGCCGCTGGTCGGCTGGCAGCCGTCGGTGCTCCACCCCGACCTGCGCGCGGGCGACCGGTTCGTGACCGGCGAGGCGGGTACGCCGCCGGTCACGGCGCTGGACCGGGACGGCGAGGAACTGACCACCGAGAAGTACGCGTCGCTCGGGCCGGTGCTGGACGGGCTGCGCGAGAAGTACGGCAAGACGGCGGGCGGCAAGGCCGGCGTCGAGCTGCGGGTGGTCCGGGGCAAGGCCTCCCAGAAGCAGAAGCTGTCCGACAAGACGGTCCTGGAGCTGAGCGAGGGCACGCCGGGCGAGGTGAAGACGACGCTCAGCGCGACCCTGCAGGCCGCCGCGGAGCAACAGGTCGCCTCACGCGCGCGGGCCTCGGTGGTCGTCCTGCGGCCCTCGACGGGCGAGATCCTGGCGGTCGCGAACGGCAACCCGAACTTCAACACCGCGTTCCAGGGTTCGCTCGCGCCCGGTTCGACGATGAAGGTCATCACGTCGTCCCTGCTCATCGAGAAGGGGCTCGCCTCGCCGGAGAAGGCGCATCCGTGCCCCAAGTACTTCTCGTACGGCGGCTGGAAGTTCCAGAACGACGACAAGTTCGAGATCAAGGGCGGCACGTTCACCGCGAGTTTCGCGCGGTCCTGCAACACGGCGTTCATCAGCCAGGCGCCCGAGCTGGACGACGACGACCTGACCAAGCAGGCCCAGCAGGTGTTCGGTCTGTCGCTGAACAACTGGTCGGTCGGCGTGCCGACCTTCGACGGTGCCGTGCCGGTGCAGTCGGCCGCCCCGATGGCGGCCTCGCTCATCGGACAGGGCGGGGTGCGGATGAACCCGCTGAACATGGCGTCGGTCTCGGCGACCGTGAAGGCGGGCGTCTTCCACCAGCCCTACCTGGTCGCGCCGTCGGTGGACGACCGCACGCTCGCCAAGGCCTCGCGCACGATGTCCGCGGACACGCTGGCGAAGCTGCGCGAGCTGATGGCGTACACGGCGGCGTACGGCACGGCGGCGGAGGCGATGGCGGGGGTCTCGGGCGACGTCGGCGCGAAGACCGGCTCCGCGGAGGTCGACGGTCAGAAGAAGCCCAACGGCTGGTTCACCGCGTTCCGGGGCGATCTCGCCGCCGCCGGTGTGGTGCAGGCGGCCGGACACGGCGGGGAGACGGCCGGACCGATCGTGGCGGCGCTGCTGAAGCAGGGCGGCTGACCGCTTCCGGAGGACTCGGGACCGCTTCCGGTCTCAGCGGCTCACGGGGGTGGCGGCGGCCATGTAGGTGCGCCGCAGGAAGCGAAGGAGCGCCTTGGTGTCGAACTGGACGACCGCGGTGCCCTGCGGGGAGTGGAACTCGACCACGGCCTGCACCCGCCCCAGCGGCCAGACCCGGACGTCGCCGGAGCCGGCCGGGGCGCGCAGGCCCCGTTCGAGGAGCTCCCGGGCGAAGGTCCACTCGTGCGGGCCGGGCAGGGATATCCGGACCGCACGCGGATCATGGTCGGGGTCGTAGCGCAGGACGACCGGGATCGCTCCCAGCTCGTCGAGCACCTGGACGTCGCTGTCCGTGACGATGTGGGCTCGCGCGTACTGTTCGACCACGGACATCGGAACGACCCCTTACGGTGCGTGACGATCGCGGAAACCGTGCATCCGCTTCCCCCTCCAATGTCCCATATTTTCGGGATTACGCCTGCCGGAGCGACTTATCTCAGCTTCACAGCGAGCAAGAGGTCGCTCTTGCAAAACGTTTGCATTAAGCCTCATCATCTAACCGTGCATGTACCCGACGGATTCATCAACGCCCCGACGTCCGCCGTGGCCGGAGTCGTCGCCGCCGGCGCCATCGCCGTGAGCCTGCGCGGCGCGCGCCGGGAGCTGGACGAGCGGACCGCGCCGCTGGCCGGACTGGTGGCGGCCTTCATCTTCGCCGTGCAGATGCTGAACTTCCCCGTCGCGGCCGGAACCAGCGGCCATCTGCTCGGCGGCGCCCTCGCCGCGATACTCGTGGGGCCCTTCACGGGCGCCCTGTGCATATCCGTCGTCCTGCTGATGCAGGGCGTCCTCTTCGCGGACGGCGGCCTGACCGCGCTCGGCGTGAACATCACGGACATGTCGATCGTCGGCGTCGGCGTCGCCTACGTCGTCTTCCGCGGCCTGGTGAAGGTGCTGCCGCGCACCCGGCGGACGGTCACCGCCGCCTCCTTCGTCGCCGCGCTGGTCTCGGTGCCGGCCGCCGCCCTCGCCTTCACCGCGTTCTACGCGGTCGGCGGCACCACCGACGTGGCCATCGGCAAGGTGGCCACCGCCATGGTCGGCGTGCACCTGCTCATCGGCATCGGCGAAGCCGTGATCACCGCGCTGACCGTCGGCGCCGTCGTCGCGGTACGGCCGGACCTCGTCCACGGCTCCCGGGACCTGCGCCGGCCGCTGAAGCTGCGGGTCGGCGGCGAACTCGTCGACGTCCCCGCCGCCGGGGCGCCCGCGCCCGCCGCCCGGACCTCCCGCCGCACGCTGTGGATCAGCGGACTCGTCACCTCCCTCGTGCTCGCCGGGTTCGTCAGCTTCTACGCCTCCGCGAGCCCCGACGGGCTGGAGAAGGTCGCCGAGGACAAGGGCTTCGCCGCGTCCGCCGAGGAACACCACACCGCCGACTCCCCGCTCGCCGACTACGGCGTCAAGGACCTCGACGACGCCCGTCTCTCCGGCGGCCTCGCCGGCGTGATCGGTGTCGGCGTCACGGTCGCCGCCGGCAGCGCCGTCTTCTGGGCGGTGCGCAGGCGGCGTACGGACGAGGCGGCCGACGTGTCGCCGACCCCCACGGGCGTCTGACATGGGCGCCGGGCACGCCCACAAGCTCTACCGGCACGGCTCGTCGCCCGTGCACGCCCTGCCGCCGCACACCAAGCTCGCCGCGACGTTCGCCTTCGTGGTCGTCGTGGTGTCCACGCCGCGCGAGGCGATGTGGGCGTTCGGGGTGTACGCCGTCCTGCTGGGCGTGGTCGCCGCGCTCGCCCGGGTGCCTACGGGCTTCCTGCTCAAACGGCTGCTGATCGAGGTGCCGTTCGTCGCGTTCGCCGTGCTGCTGCCGTTCGTGGCGGAGGGCGAGCGCGTCGAGGTGCTGGGCATGTCGCTGAGCGTCAGCGGACTGTGGGGCGCCTGGAACGTGCTCGCCAAGGGCACCCTGGGCGTCGCCGCGTCCGTCCTGCTGGCCGCCACGACCGAACTGCGGGAACTGCTGCTCGGCCTGCAGCGGCTGAAGCTGCCGCCGCTGCTGGTGCAGATCGCGTCGTTCATGATCCGGTACGGCGACGTGATCACCGACGAGATGCGGCGGATGCGCATCGCGCGGGAGTCGCGCGGCTTCGAGGCGCGCGGCCCGCGGCACTGGGCCGTGCTCGCCAAGTCGGCGGGCGCGCTGTTCATCCGCTCCTACGAGCGCGGGGAACGGGTGCACCTGGCGATGGTCAGCCGGGGGTACGCCGGCGTCATGCCGGTGATCGACGAGGCGACCGCGTCCCGGGCGCAGTGGTCGTACGCCCTCACCCTGCCGTGTGCCGCCCTGGTCGTCTGTCTGCTGGGATGGGTGCTGTGACTGAAGCTTCCCTGGAGGTCTCCGGCCTCGCCTTCGCCTACCCCGACGGGCACCAGGCCCTGTTCGGCGTGGACTTCCGCATCGAGCGCGGCGAGCGGGTCGCGCTGCTCGGGCCGAACGGCGCCGGCAAGACGACGCTGGTGCTGCACCTCAACGGCATCCTCGGCGGCGGCACGGGCTCGGTGCGGGTCGCCGGGCTGCCCGTGGACCGCGCGAACATGGCCGTGGTCCGGCGGAAGGTCGGGATCGTCTTCCAGGACCCCGACGACCAGTTGTTCATGCCGACCGTCCGCGAGGACGTGGCCTTCGGACCGGCGGCGGCCGGGCTCAAGGGGGCGGAGCTGGAGGCGCGCGTGGAGCGGGCGCTGGAGCAGGTCGGGATGGCCGCCTTCACGGACCGCCCGCCGCACCACCTGTCCTTCGGGCAGCGGCGCCGGGTCGCCGTGGCGACCGTGCTCGCCATGGAGCCGGAGATCCTCGTCCTGGACGAGCCGTCCTCCAACCTCGACCCCGCCTCGCGGCGCGAACTCGCCGACATCCTGCGCTCGCTGGACGTGACCGTGCTCATGGTCACGCACGACCTGCCGTACGCCCTCGAACTGTGCCCGCGCGCACTGGTCCTGAGCGAGGGCGTGATCGCGGCGGACGGGCATACCGGCGCCCTGCTCTCCGACGAGGCGCTGATGCGCGCCCACCGTCTGGAGCTGCCGTTCGGTTTCGACCCGCGCTCCGTCGCGACGGGCGCGTGACGCGGGGCCCCTCCGTGTTACCCCCGGTTGCCACCCCCTAGCAACAGCAGCCCGGCTACCGGCCAGTACCTTGTGCTCGCTCTAGTTGCGCGTTCATGTTTCCAGGGGAGGCCACCCTTGACCGACGGCACCGCCGCCGACACCCGCCCGAAGAAGATCATGTACGTCGCCGAGGCCACCTCGCACGGCGGCCGGGAGGGCTATGTCACCAGCCAGGACGGGCAGATCGAGCTGAAGGTGGCGATGCCGCCGGAGCTGGGCGGAGACGGCAACGGCACCAACCCGGAGCAGCTGTTCGCCGCCGGCTACAGCACCTGCTTCCACAACGCCCTGATCCTGGTCGGCAACCGGTCCGGCTACGACCTGGCCGGGTCCACCGTCGCCGCGAAGGTCGGCATCGGCCCCAACAAGCAGCGCGGCTACGGTCTCGCCGTCGCCCTGAGCGTGTCGCTGCCGGTCCTCGACCCGGACGTCGCGGCCCGGCTGGTGGACGAGGCCCACGAGGTGTGCCCCTACTCCAACGCCACCCGCGGCAACATCGACGTCACGATTCTGCTGGGCTGACGCCGACGGGGCGCGACCGAGGAATCGCAGGTCGGCCGTGGGCGTTGCACGCACTGTCGCAGGCGAGTGAAGTGAACGGAGTTCGGACGTGGACGTGAACGGCACAGTGGCCGAGGGCTTCGAGCCGGTCGGGGCAGCGTTCGCACGGAACTTCGAGGCGCTGGGTGACCGGGGCGCCGCCGTGACCGTCTACCGGGACGGGCGCAAGGTCGTCGACCTGTGGGGCGGCACGAAGGACGTCGACGGCACGGCGCCCTGGGAGCGCGGCACCGCGCAGGTCGTGCGCTCGGCGACGAAGGGCGTCGCCGCCGCCGTGCTCCTGCTGCTGCGCCAGCGGGGCGAGCTGGACCTGGACGCTCCGGTCGGCGAGCTGTGGCCGGAGTACAAGGCCGCGGGCAAGGAGCGCACCCTCGTACGGCATCTGCTCGCGCACCGGGCCGGGGTGCCGGTGCTGGACCGGCCGCTGACCCCGGCCGAGGCCGCCGACCCGGACCTCGGCGCCGCGGCCGTGGCCGCGCAGGCGCCCGTGTGGGAACCGGGGAGCGCGCACGGGTACCACGCGCAGACGTACAGCTGGCTGGTCGGGGAGGTGGTGCGGCGGGTCACCGGGCGTCCGATCGGGCAGTGGATCGCCGACGAGATCGCCGGGCCGGTCGGCGCCGATGTGTGGCTCGGGCTCCCGGACGGTGTGACGGCGCGCGTGGGGCGGGTCGGGAAGGTGGCGGCCCCGGAGCAGGCGGGCGGGCTGAGGACGCGGCCCAAGCGGGCGGTCGCCGACGCGTACGCCGATCCCGGCTCCCTGACCCGGCGCGCCTTCGGCGCGATATCCCCGGCGCCGGACGAGAACGACCCCGCCTACCGGGCTGCCGCCCTGCCCGCCTCCAACGGCATCGCGACGGCGGACGGACTGGCCCGTTTCTACGCCTCGCTGATCGGTGAGGTGGACGGCGGCGTACGGCTGTTCACGCCGGAGACCGTGGAGCTGGCGCGCGCCGAGGAAGCGGCCGGGCCGGACCGGGTGCTCGTCGTGGGCACCCGCTTCGGGCTCGGCTACATGCTGCACGGCAGCGCGTCCCCGCTGCTCTCCCCCACGTCCTTCGGCCACCCCGGGCGCGGCGGCGCGCTGGGGTTCGCGGACCCCGACTCGGGCATCGCCTTCGGCTACGTCACCAACGGCTTCCGCAAGAGCGTGACGGCGGACCCGCGGGCGCAGGCGCTGGTACGGGCGCTGCGGGGTGTCGTCGAGGCCTGAGGGCTACCGCGCGTCGGCCAGGGTCCGGCGGTACCAGGGGGCGCACTCCTCGAACGCCGCGGTGAAGGGGGCTCCCGGGCCCGTGGTCAGCAGGGACCACAGGGCGCTGCTGTCGTACCAGCGGTCCACGGCCACCAGGGCCAGCGGCCGCCGGGCGCCGGGGCCGTGGGCGTCGAGCCGGCGCAGGGCCTCCTGGAGGGTGATCTCTCCGGTGGGCAGGGGAAGACCCAGGGCGCCGCAGACGGTCGTGACGACGTCCCGCAGGGTCACGGGCTCGGGGTGCGCGGCGTGCAGGACGCGGCCCGCGGCGGACGCCGGCCCGTGCGGCGCGAGGGCCAGTTCGGCCAGGGCACGGGCGAGGACGGGCGCCGAGATCAGGGACAGGCGCGCGTCGGCGCCGTCCACCCAGTGCGGCAGACGGCGCAGCAGCTGGACCAGGCCGGGCACGACCCAGGTGTCGCCCTCGCCGTAGACGAGATAGGGGCGTACGACGGTGCCGCCGGCGGCCAGGACCAGCCGTTCGCCGGCGAGGCGGGTCTCGCTGGTCGGCGACACCGGCGCCTCGGCGATCCGGCCCTCCCGCTCGCCGCGGTGCGGTCCGTCGCCGTAGACGGCGGCGGTGCCGAGCTGCACGATCCGGCGGACGCCCGCCCGGGCCGCCTCGGCGAGCAGGGCACGGGTGCCCTGCTCGTTGACGGTCCGGCACTCCTCGGGGGTGCCGCCGATGCGGGCGGCGAGGTGCAGGACGGTGGTGACGCCGTCGCAGGCGCCGTGCAGCGAAGCCGGGTCGGCGAGGTCGCCGTGCACGGTCTGCAGGTCGCCGCCGGTGGCGTCGGGGCCGGGGCGGCGGTGGGTGAGCAGGCGCAGGGCGGGGCCGTCGGGCATGCGGGACGCGGTCCGCAGGAGGGGGACGACATGCGAGCCGATGAAACCGGTGCCGCCGGTCACCAGGATGCGTTCGGGGCTCAAGTGCGGCCTTCCGCCAGGGGGATGGGTCGGTGACGAGGACGTGCCGTGGCGTCACCCTTCTACACCGACGGCCCGGGCGGCAAGGGGCCTCGGAGGCGGCCGGGACCGCAGGGGCGGGCCGCGCCGCCCCCGTCGTGGCGGCGCTGCCGCCTACACGGACGCCGTCGCGGCCTCCCGGCGGCGCTCGGTCCGGTCCGCCTCGGTGAGCAGGTCGTCGAGCGTGGCGGCGAGTTCGCTGACCGACTGCTCGCGCAGCAGGTGGTGGGTGGGGACCGGGATGCGCAGGGCGTTCTCCAGCTTCCGCTGGAAGGCCAGTGCGGTGAGGGAGTCGATGCCCTGGGCGTAGAGCGGGCGGGTGCGGTGGATGCGGTGGGCGGGCGGCACGTCGAGGTACGTCTCCAGGGTGCGGCAGACGAACGCCTCGATGGCGCGCAGCCGGGTGTCGCCGGTGGCGGTGCGCAGGGCGCCGAGGTCCAGGGCGGCGGCCGGGGTCACTGACACGGTGTCGTCCTTTCGGGGTGCGGGGGCGGCGGTCGGGTGGTGGGCGCGCGGGCGGGGCTGGGAGCTGCGCAGACTGGCGGGGGCGGGGCCCGGACGCGGTCCCGCGCCGTCGGACCACACCAGCTGGAAGCGCCAGCGGCTGATCCGCCAGCCGTCCGGGGTGCGCACGGCCTCGCCCTCGCTGTAGCCGCCGATGTCGAAGCGTCCGCCGGGGTCGGGGCCGTCGTCGTGGTGGACGTGCGAGGCGAAGAGGTGGACCCGGACGCGGGCCGTGTCGCCGTCCAGCGTGATGCCGTAGTTGGAGGCGAGGTGGTGGGTGCGGGCGAAGCGTGACTTGCGGTCGAAGTGGAAGGCGGCGGCGGTGTCCAGGCCGCGCACCTCGCCGACCGGGAACTCCAGCCGGCAGTCGTCGGTGAAGACCGTGCGGGGCCAGGAGTCGTCGTAGCCGTGGGCGTCCTGGGCGTCGAGCAGGGTGACGTACCGGTCGATGAGCTCGGCGATCTCGGCCCGGTCGGCCAGTTCGCGCAGGCGGTCCCGAACGGCGTCGAGTTCGGCCCGCGTCGGGGGCAGGGAGTCGCTCTGTTCGTGGTGCGGGGAGGACAGGGAGGTCATGGGAAGAAGCTCCGTTTCACGAAGGATCGGGCCGGGTCCGCTTCCGGTTCGGCCGCGCCCCCGAAGGGGCGCGGGGCCGTGCCGGTGCGCGGCTGCGCCGGGTGGGCGCGATTCGTCACGACGGCGCCGCGGACGACCGGCACGGCCCCGCGGCATCTCCGGCGGAGCGCCTACGCCGCGCGGCTGCCCGAGGCGCGCCACCCCCGTGGGTCGCGGTGCGCCGGGACGCGTTCCGGGCGGCGCCAGGTCGCCGTGGGGGTGGGGGCCCGGTCCTGCAGGCCGGGGCCGACGGCCGCGAGGGCGGCGGCGCGGGAGAGCAGCACGCTGGTCAGGGCCGCGAGTTCCGCCGGTGTCGCGGTGCCCTTCACCACCTTGATGACCAGCGCGTCCCGCGTGCTCACTGCGGCGGGTTGCCGTGCTTGCGGCACGGCAGGTCGGCCTGCTTGCTGCGCAGCATCGACAGGGCGCGGACGAGGGCTCCCCGGGTGTCGCGGGGGTCGATCACGTCGTCGATCAGGCCGCGTTCGGCGGCGTAGTAGGGGTGCATCAGCTCCGCCTGGTACTCCTTGATCTTCTGGGCGCGGGTGGCGTCGGGGTCGTCGGAGGCGGCGATCTCCCGGCGGAAGATGACGTTCGCGGCGCCCTCCGCGCCCATCACCGCGATCTCGTTGGACGGCCAGGCCAGCGCCAGGTCGGTGCCGATGGAGCGGGAGTCCATCACGATGTACGCCCCGCCGTACGCCTTGCGCAGCACCAGCGAGATCCGCGGCACCGTGGCGTTGCAGTACGCGTACAGCAACTTGGCGCCGCGCCGGATGATCCCGTTGTGCTCCTGGTCGACGCCCGGCAGGAAGCCCGGTACGTCGATCAGGGTGATCAGCGGGATGTTGAAGGCGTCGCAGAACTGCACGAACCGGGCCGCCTTCTCGCTGGCGTCGATGTCGAGGACTCCGGCGAAGGAGGCCGGCTGGTTGGCGACGATGCCGACGACCTCGCCGTCCAGCCGGGACAGCGCGCACACCACGTTGGTCGCCCAGCCGGGGTGGACCTCGAAATAGTCGCCGTCGTCGGTGATCTCCTCGATCACGGCCCGGATGTCGTACACCCGGCTCGGGTCCTCGGGCACGACGTCCAGCAGCCGGTCGGTGCGCCGGTCGGCCGGGTCGCCGCTCGGCACCCTGGGCGGCAGCTCGCGATTGTTGGACGGCAGCAGCGAGAGCAGGTGGCGCACGTCCTCCATGCACGCCCGGACGTCGTCGTACGCGAAGTGCGCGACCCCGGAGGCGGTCGCGTGGACGTCGGCGCCGCCGAGGTCGTTCTGGCTGATCTCCTCGCCGGTGACGGCCTTGACCACGTCGGGTCCGGTGATGAACATCTGGGCGATGTCGCGGACCATGAAGACGAAGTCGGTCAGGGCGGGGCTGTAGGCGGCGCCGCCCGCGCACGGGCCGAGCATCACGCTGATCTGCGGGATGACGCCGGACGCCTTGGTGTTGCGCTGGAAGATGCCGCCGTAGCCGGCAAGCGCGCTGACGCCCTCCTGGATGCGGGCGCCCGCGCCGTCGTTGAGCGACACCAGCGGCGCGCCGGCCGCCATGGCCATGTCCATGATCTTGTGGATCTTCTGGGCGTGGGCCTCGCCGAGGGCGCCGCCGAAGATGCGGAAGTCGTGCGCGTAGACGAAGACCGTGCGGCCGTGGACGGTGCCCCAGCCGGTGATCACCCCGTCGGTGTAGGGACGTTTCTTCTCCAGCCCGAAGCCGGTGGCCCGGTGCCGGCGCAACATCTCGACCTCGGTGAAGGACCCCTCGTCCAGCAGGAGTTCGATCCGCTCGTGGGCGGTGAGCTTGCCCTTCGCGTGCTGCCGCTCGGTGGCCAGCGGATCGCCGTGCCGGGCGGCCTGCTTGATCAGGCTCAGTTCCTCCAGCCGTTCCGCGGCGCTCCACTGACCGCGGTGCTCGCGGTCGTGCAGACTCGGCCGTTCGGCGGCGGGGGCCTCGGTGGCGAGGGCCTGCTGCTGGCCGGCCGGCTTCCGGTCGGGCCCGGGGCCGGATGTCCGGCCGGACTGCTGGTCGGACGTGTGGTCGGACGTGTGGTCGGACTTCTGGTCCGACTTGTGGTCTGACTTCTGGTCGGTCGTCATGTGGTGGGTCTCACGCTCCCCAGTCAGGTTCCTGCGTGGTCATGCCGTCGGCGTCCAGGTCCACCGTCCCGCCGGCGTACAGCGCGGTCGGCGGCACCCAGCGCACGGTGACCCGCTCCGGGGGACCGCCCAGCACCGCGACGGCGGCGTTGTGGCGGGGCCCGGACGGCAGGTCCAGCAGCGTCCACCCGGGCGGGCGGCGGCGCCGGTCGGCCCCCAGGTAGTCCTGGGCCGGGTCCCGGGACAGGCCGGTGCCCAGTGCCTTGAGGTAGGCCTCCTTGCGGGTCCACATCCGCCCGAAGAGCGCGCGCCGCTCCTCGACGGGCAGGCCCGCCAGCTCGGCCTGCTCCCCCGGGTGCAGTGCCGGGGCGCACACCTCGACGGTCTCGTCCCTCGGCAGCCGTTCCACGTCGGCGCCGATCACGGTGGCGGCGACGGCGACGACGGCCAGGCCGTGACTGTGCGCCAGGGAGAAGTGCAGCGGCGGATCGGGGTGAGCGACGGCGGGCCGGCCGTGCGGCTTGCCGCAGCCCGGGCAGGGCTCCCGCACGAACGGCACCGCACGCGGCTCCAGCCCCAGGTAGGCGCCGAGCAGCCGGCGCAGCGCGACGTGCGCGGACGCGTAGGTGATGCCGTCGGTGGGGCGGACGAAGGAGGCGGTGCGCCGGCGTTCCGCGTCGTCCAGCTCGGTGAGGTCCAGCAGCTCGGCCGCCGCCTCCAGCTTGGGCCGGCGCACCAGCCACACGTCGAGCTGCCCCGGAACCGGCAGCCGCGTCCTCGCGGTCTCGGGTCCCTCGCGGACCACCAGCTCCGGGATCACGTCGTGCCCGGCCCGTCGTACGAGACCGGGCGGGCGCCCTGCCCGCCGCGCTTGTGCGGACTGTCGCCGGGGCCGAGCTGCCCGGACAGGCACTCGATGAGTTCGGCGGCGCTGTTGGCGCGCAGCAGCATGTTGAGGTTGACGTCGAGACGGAGGGCCGCCTCCATCCGGCGCTGGAGTTCGAGGCCGTTGATGGACCCGATGCCGAGGCTGTTCATCGGGCGGCCCTCGGTGTCGAGGGTGTCCGGCGGCACCCGCAGCACACGGGCGAGTTCGGCCCGTACGTACGCGTCGATCAGCCGGACCCGCTCGGCCTCGTCGCAGGCGGCCAGGTGGGCGGGGTTCGGGGGGTCCACCTCGACGACGAAGTCCTGCTCGAACTCGTAGTCGAGGTCGTCGAGATCGTCGAGGTCGTCGAAGACCCAGGTCTTCGTTGTCCGGTCCATGGGCGTGCCCCGTTGGGAGTGGGTGGGTGGAGGGGAGGGTCGGGCCGGTGCCGCGCGACGGCCCTCAGCGGCGCCGGAGGCCGGTGAGGGCGACCAGCAGTCCGAGACCGCCGAGCGCGGCCACGAGGACCAGCGCCGGCCGGCCGGCCGCGACGGCCTCGGCACCGGTGGCGCCGGGCACCGCGGCGGCGAGCAGCGCGGCGACGGACGCGACGGCGATCGCCGCGGCGAGCTGGACGGCCGTCTGGTACAGGCCGCTGCCCGCGCCGCGGTCGGCCGGGTTCAGCCGTGCGGTCGCCTGCATGTTCAGCGCCGCGAAGGACAGCACGAACGCGGCCCCGACCAGCAGCAGCGTCGGCAGCAGCCGGGCGGGGTGGTCCAGTGGCCGGGCCGGACCGAGTTGGAGCAGGTAACCGGCGAACGCGCAGGCGGCCCCGGCCGCGATCAGCCGCGGCGCGCCGAAGCGGGCGACCAGCCGGCCGGAGGCGAGCGCGGTGATCGCGGGTGGGGCGGCGGCCGGCACGAGGGCCAGCGCGGCCTTCTGCGGCGACCAGCCGGCGACCATCTGCATCTGGTACGTCAGCACGAACAGCAGCCCCAGATAGGAGCCGTTGAGGCAGGCCGCGCCGAGCGCCGAACGGATCAGCGTGGCGTCGTGCAGGGGTTTGACGAGGGGGTCGGGCGTGCGGCGTTCGACGACCGCGAAGGCCACCAGCAGCAGCACGGCCGCGGCGAGCGGCCCGGCGGCGCGGGGGGCGGTCCAGCCGTGCGCGGGTACGGCGCCGATGCCGTACACCAGGGCCAGCAGCGCCGCCGTGAAGGTGGCGGCGCCGGTGACGTCGTAGCGGCGTGGGGCGGTGCGCGCCTCGGTGGTCGCCTCGTCCGGGATCAGCCTCAGGCCGAGGACGAAGAGGATGAGCACGACCGGGGCGGGGAACGCGAAGGACAGCCGCCAGCTGAACTCGGTGAGCCAGCCGGACAGCAGCAGCCCGGCGGTGAACCCGCCCGCGCCGAACAGGGCGTAGACGGACACCGCCCGGTCGCGGGCCGGGCCCTGCGGGAAGGCGGTGGCGATGATGGCGAGGCCGGTGGGGGCGGTCAGGGCCGCGCAGAAGCCCTTGACCAGACGGGTCGCGACGAGCAGCGCCGGCTCCTGGGCGAGCGCGCTCAGGGCGGAGGCGGCGGCGAAGGCGAGCAGCGCCGCCAGGTAGACCCGGCGGCGCCCCAGCAGGCTCACCACGCGGGCGCCGAACAGCAGCAGGCCGCCGAAGCCGACGGCGAAGCCGGTCATCGCCCAGTGCGCGCCGGTCGGCGCCAGCCCGAGGTCCGTGCCGATCGAGGGCAGCGCCACGACCGCCACGGACACCTCGAGCGCGTCGATGAGCATGTTGCCGGCGAGCACGAGCAGGAGCCCCCACAGCCGCGGGCTCCACCGCCCGTCCCCGGTGCCGACCTCGGGCGCGGGGTGCGTCCTGGTCATGGCGTCACCCCAGCAAAGTGCCGCCGCTCGCGTCGACGAAGGAGCCGCTGACCCAGCGGGCATCGTCGGAGACGAGGAAGGCGACGACGTCGGCGACGTCCTGCGGTTCGCCGACCCGGTTGAAGGTGGACAGCGCCGCCATCGCCTCGACGGCCTCGGGGATGTCGAACAGCGGGTTGCCGTTGCGGGTGATGCCCGGCGCGACGCTGTTCACGGTGATGCCGCGCGGGCCGAGCGCCTTGGCGTAGTGCAACGCGAGCTGCTCGATGGCGCCCTTGCTCATCGCGTAGGCGATCTCGTCGGGGTTGGCGAACCGGGTCAGCCCCGAGGAGATGTTCACGATGCGCCCGCCGTCGGGCATGTTCGCCAGGGCGCGCTGGATGATGAAGAACGGCGCCTTGGCGTTGACGGCGAAGATCCGGTCGAACATGTCCGGCGTGGTGTCCTCGGGCTTCACGCCGCCCATCACACCGGCGTTGTTGACGAGGATGTTCAGCTCGGTGGAACCGGTGCGCTCCTTCAGGCCCTCCTCCAGGGCGAGGAACAGCTCGTGCACGTCGCCGGGGGTGCCGAGTTCGGCCTTGACGGCGAACGCCCTGCCGCCGTCCTTCTCGATCCCGGCGACGACCTCACCCGCCGCGGCCTCGTTGGTGCCGTAGTGCACGGCGACCAGCGCGCCGTCGCGGGCCAGCCGCTCGGCGGTGGCCCGGCCCATGCCTCGGCTGGCGCCCGTGACGAGCGCCGTCCTGCCGGTCAGGTTGCCCATCTTCCTTCTCCTGACGTCGTGTTGTCCGGTGGGGTGCGGGATGCGGGGCTTGCGGGGGGTGGGCGCGGCGGGCGCGCCGGGCGTGAACCAGCGGGCGAGCGCCGCTTCGAGGCCGTCCGGGGTGTCACCGGCCCAGGCGACGTGTCCGTCGGGGCGTACGAGGAGGGCGGCCGCGTCGGCCAGTGCGTCCGCGTCGGCGGGGCGCGCGGTCACGGTGTCGACGGCACCGGTCCACGGGCGCGCGACCTCGGCGAAGGCGGTCCGCGCGCGCTCGTCGCCGGTCAGCACCAGCAGCACGCCGCGCGCGTCCCGCAGCAGGTCCAGGGTGGTGCGGGGCGCCGCGCGCCCGGCGACGGCTCCCGCCGGGCCCGCGATCCACGTCAACTCCGCGTCGGGCAGCCGCGCCCCGACGGGCCCGGGCGCGCCGGCGCCGGCCCGCGCCGGTGCGAGCGGGTCCCCCGCCGGCGCGTACCGCACGTCCAGGCCGCTGATCGTCCCGGCCAGGTGCGCCCGCACCCGCTCGTACGACGTCAGCTCGCCGACCACCGAGCGCAGCGCCTCCACCTCGGGCCCGCCCAGCAGCAGCCGCGCCTGGGCGCGGATGTGGGACAGGACCCGGCGGCCGACCGCGTGCCGTTCCTCGTGGTACGTGTCGAGGAGGCCCTCGGGGGCGCGCCCGCGGACGGTCGCCGCCAGTTTCCAGCCGAGGTTGACGGCGTCCTGGAGGCCGAGGTTGAGGGCCTGGCCGCCGATCGGCATCTGCTGGTGGGCGGCGTCGCCGGCGAGCAGCACGCGCCCGGAGCGGTAGCGCTCGGCCTGCCGGGAGGCGTCGCCGAAGGAGTTGACCCACAGCGGGCTGCCGTGGGAGATGTCCTCGCCGGTGACTTCCCGCCAGGCGGTGACGATGTCGGCGAAGCGGGCCTCGCCGGCGCGCGGCGGGGCACCGAACCGGTGCACCATCACGCGGGTGACACCGTCCCCGCGCCGGGCGGCGATGGCGAGCCCCTTCGGCAGCCGCTCGAAGCGCCGGTTGCGGATCTCGATGCCGTCGACGTCGGCGCGGATCAGCTCCCGCTCGGCGTCGTTGCCGGGGAAGCCGACGCCCGCGAGCCGCCGGACCGCCGACCGCTCGCCGTCGCAGCCGACGACGTAGCGCGCGGTGAACGTCACCGCCCGCCCGGCGTGCCGGGCCGTCACCGTCACGTGGTCCCGGTGCCGGCTCAGCGCGGTGACCTCGTGACCGCGCAGGACGCGCGCGCCGAGGCGGGCCGCCCGGGCGCCGAGGAGTTCCTCGGTGCGCACCTGCGGCACCTTCCACTGCCCGGGGTAAGGGCTGGGCAGGATCAGGTCCAGCGGCAGCCCGCCGAAGTGGCCGCGCGGCTCGTGCGGCGGCAGCGGGTCGCCGAAGCCGTCCGGCCCGCCGAGCAGCCCGCGCTGGGCGAGGATCTCCATGGTCCGCGCGTGCAGGGTGGAGGCCCGCGACTCCGTCGTCGGGGCGTCCAGCCGCTCCAGTACGGTCACGTCGGCGCCGCCGAGGCGCAGTTCCCCGGCGAGCATCAGCCCGACGGGTCCGGCGCCGACCACGACGACGTCCGTGACGGCGGCGTCGGCGCCGGCCATGGTCAGCGCCTCGCCTCGGCGTACGCCTTGGCGTGGCCCAGGGTGGCGCGGCTGTTGGTGCTCAGCGCCGAGCGCACGTACTCCCGGGCCTCGGCGACGCCCGCCTCGGGCCCGAGGATCTTCTCGATGTTCTCCGGGCGCAGCACGACCGTGTGCTGCGAGGAGGCGGTGCAGCCGGTGTCGGTGTCGGTGAACGTCCAGTAGCCGGTGTGCAGGTTCATCAGGGCCGGCAGCGTGGTCTGCTTGTAGGCGATCTTCCGGCCCTCCAGGCACACCCGGTACGACTTGGTGGTGTGCGTGGAGCCGTCCTTGGCGCGGGTGTCCATCTCCAGGGTCTGCAGGCCCGGGGCGTCCTCGGTGAGCCGGACGGTCGCCACGTGCGGCAGCCGCTCGGACCACAGACCGGCCTCGTTGACGAAGTCGTAGCAGTCCTTGGCGGACCCCTCGACCTCGACGGTGTCCTCGAAGGAGAACGTCAGCTCCTCCGAGGCGGTGGCGCGTTCGACGTTGGTCTTCAGGGACGCGAGTTCCGAGCGGGAGTTGCGGTCCACGGCCTCGTCGATCCACTTCAGGCTCGCGGGGTCGTCGTCGACGGCCGTGTAGTCGTGCAGCAGCCGCACGCGCGAGGTCGCCGCGTCCTGCGGCTCGATGATCCAGGTGCCGCCCATGGAGGCGACCGGCGGGGTGGAGACCTGCTGGCGGAAGGTGATGCGCAGGCCCTCGGGGTCCAGGACGCGGCGCGAGGTCCAGTTCTTGGGCTCGCCGTTGGCGGTGGCCCAGATCCGGATCAGCTCCTCGTCGCCGGAGCGCTCCAGGTGGTCGACGTAGATGGTCGGGGGGAAGATCCGCGGCCAGTTCGCCACGTCGGCGATCAGCCGGTAGACGGCGGCGGCCGGGGCCGAGATCGTGATCTCGTGCTCGACTTCCCGCAGCTCGGATGCGGACATGCGTGAACTCCTCGGGGGGTACGGGCGGGCGGCGGGCGGATCAGAAGTTGCCGAGGCCGCCGCAGACGTTGAGGGCCTGTGCCGTGATGGAGGCGGCGGTGTCGGAGGCGAGGTAGCCGACCAGCCCGGCGACCTCCTCGGGCGTGGAGTAACGGCCGAGCGGGATCTTCGCCGTGAACTTCTCCATGATGGCGTCCTCGGTGGTGTCGTACGCCGCCGCGTAACCGGCGCGCACCCGCTGCGCCATGGGCGTCTCGACGTAACCGGGGCAGACCGCGTTGACGGTGATGCCGGTGGGGGCGAGCTCGTTGCCGAGGGCCTTGGTGAAGCCGACCACGCCGTGCTTGGAGGCGGAGTAGGGGGCGCCGAGGACCACGCCCTGCTTGCCGGCCGTGGAGGCGATGTTGATGATCCGGCCGCGGCTCTTGTCGCGCATGCCGCCGGTGGTGAGGACCGCGCGGGTGAGCCGGAAGACGCTGTTGAGGTTGGTCTCGACGACGTCGTACCAGAGCTCGTCGTCGATGTCGGCGGTGACGCCGCCACCGGACCGGCCGGCGTTGTTGACCAGGACGTCGACGGTGCCGAAGCGGTCCACGGCGGCCTGCACGAAGTTCCCGATGGACAGCGCCGAGCGCACGTCGAGGGTGGCGCCGTCGACGTCGAGGCCCTCGGCGGTCAGCTCCTTGACGGTCCGGGCGACGTTGTCGGCGTCACGGGAGCCGAGGAAGACCCGGTGGCCCTGCTGGGCCAGCAGCCGCGCCACCGCGAGGCCGATTCCACTGGTGGCCCCGGAGACGAGGGCGACCCGCTCGTGCTTGTCGGACATGTCTGCTGCTCCCTTGTGGGCGGGTGTGGGCGTGCGTGTCTTGGGGGCGTGCGCCGGTGCCCCGCTCGGGGACGGGCACCGGCGCACGGTGGGGGTGAGGGTGAGGGGGTACGGCCGCGGGGCGCGCGGCTCAGGCGGCCTGTGCCGACTCCGCCAGCTGGGCGTTGACGATCTCCAGCAGGGCCCGCGGCGTCTTCGCCTCGGTGACCACGCCGTCGTCGAGGGAGATGCCGTAGTCGCGCTCGATGCGGCCGCAGGTCTCCAGGATGGCCAGCGACTCGTAGCTGAGCTCCTCGAAGTCGGTGTCGAGGATGTCGCCGTCCAGGTCGACGTTCTCGTCGGCCCCGGCGGACTCCAGGAGGATGCGCTTGAGGTCGTCGAGGGTGAAGGACTGGGTGGGCACGGGTGGTTCCTCTCGTCTGGGTCGTACGGGGAAGGGACGGACGCCCGCGGCCCGGCCCGGTGCGTGGGAGAGACGACCGGACCGGACACGCGGGCGCGCTCGGGGGGGGGCGGGAGCCCTGCACGGCGAGCACGGGGCTCCGCGGGCGGGCCGCGACGAACGCCGGCGTCCCGGGACGCCGCGGGCGGGCCCACGCGGCGAAACGCGGGACACGCCTCGAAACACCACGGGCACGCCCACACGACGAACGCGGGACACGCCTCGAAACACCACGGGCACGCCCACACGACGAACGCGGGACACGCCTCGAAACACCACGGGCACGCCCACACGGCAAACGCCGGACACGCCTCGAAACGCCACCGAGCGCGCCCACGCGACGAACGCGGGACACGCCTCGAAACACCACGGCCGGGCCCGCGCGGCGAACGCCGGACGCCACGGGCGCGGCTCGGGACGCGCCACGGACGCGCCCGCGGCGCACGCAAGACGTGCTCTGAGGTGCTGTGGACACGCGCCCCGCGCGGCGAGCGCGGGGTGCGGTTTCCGGCGCCCGCGGCGGATCTGCCGTGACGGTCGGCTCCGCCGGACCGTGCTGGGGGAACCGCCGGACGGCGCTACGCGGCCGTGACGACCGTGGCCGCGTTGAAGCCGGCGTGGCCGCGGGCCAGGACCAGCGCGGTGCGGACCTCGGTGGCCCGCGCCTCGCCGGTGACCAGGTCCAGGTCGTAGGAGGCGTCGGCGCGCACGTTGGTGGTGGGCGGCACGACACCGTCGCGGATGGCAAGCAGGGCCGTCGCCACGTCGAGCGGGGCGGCACCGGAGTACAGGCGCCCGGTCATCGTCTTGGGGGCGGTGACCATGACCCCGTGCGGCCCGAACACCTCGTTCAGCGCGTCCGCCTCGATCCGGTCCAGCTCGGGCACCGCCGCCCCGTCGGCGAAGACGACGTCCACGTCACCGGCGTCCACGCCCGCGTCGGCGAGGGCGAGTTCGATCGCCTTGCGCAGGCCGGGCGGCCGGCCGACGCCGGGCGCGGGGTCGAAGGTGGCCCCATGGCCGGCGATCTCTCCGTACACCCGGACCCCGCGCCGTGCGGCGGCCTCGGCGGACTCCAGGATCAGGATGGCGCCGCCCTCACCGGG
Source organism: Streptomyces chromofuscus (assembly GCF_015160875.1). NCBI lineage: Bacteria > Bacillati > Actinomycetota > Actinomycetes > Kitasatosporales > Streptomycetaceae > Streptomyces > Streptomyces chromofuscus. The sequence continues at coordinate 3,453,061 of NZ_CP063374.1, forward strand.
CACGTGCCCGGCGGCGGCCGCGTCGAAGGGCAGGTAGGCCCGGTCGGGCTCCTCCCCCTGCGACAGCCGCCCGCTCGCCAGCTGGGCGACCCAGCCCCACGGGCAGATCGAGGCGTCGATCGACCCGGAGACGATCAGCTGGGTGCCCTTGCGGATCTGCCGCCGGGCGTGGGCGAGCGCGTCCAGCCCGCCCGCCTGGTCGGACACCAGCACCCCGCTCGGGCCCTTCATGCCGTTGCGGATCGAGATCTGGCCGCTGTTGACGGCGTAGAACCAGGCGAAGGACTGGTACGCCGAGACGTACTGGCTGCCTTGGCTCCACAGCTTCTGCAGCTCGCCCTGGCCGAACTCGAAGCCGCCGGAGGAGCTGGCGGTGACCACGCCCATGTCGTACGCGGGCAGCTCGGCGGGGCTGACGCCCGCGTCGGCCAGCGCCCAGTCGGTGGCGACCAGGGCGAGGCGCGTCATGTGGTCGGTCTGCGCGAGCAGCCGGCTGGGCAGGTGGTCGGCGGCGTGGAAGCCGGGCACCTGTCCGGCGAGCTTGGCCGGGTAACCGGTGGGGTCGAAGCGGGTGACGCGGCCGATGCCGCTCTTGCCCGAGCGGGTCGCCGCCCAGTAGTCCGTGGTGCCGAGGCCGTTGGGGGCGGCGACGCCGATCCCCGTGACGACGGTGCGCGTCGCGGCCGTGCTCATGCCGCGCTCCTCTCCGGTCGGGCGAGCACCATGGCGCTCTGGAAGCCCCCGAAGCCGCTGCCGACGGTCAGCACCGCGTCGGTGCGGTGCTCACGGGCCGTCAGGGGCACGTAGTCCAGGTCGCACTCCGGGTCGGGGGTGTGCAGGTTGGCCGTCGGGGGCACGACGTTGTGCTCCATGGCGAGGACCGAGGCGGCGATCTCGATCGAGCCGATCGCGCCGAGCGAGTGCCCGACCATCGACTTGATGGAGGACACCGGGGTCCGGTAGGCGTGCTCGCCCAGGCTCTTCTTGAACGCGGCCGTCTCGTGCCGGTCGTTCTGCTTGGTGCCCGAGCCGTGGGCGTTGACGTAGTCGATGTCCTCGGGGTTCAGCCGGGCCTCGTCCAGCGCGACCGTGATGGCCTCGGCCATCTCCACGCCGTCCGGGCGCAGCCCGGTCATGTGGAAGGCGTTGCAGCGCGAGGCGTAGCCGGCGATCTCGGCGTAGATGTGCGCGCCCCGCTTCAGCGCCCCTTCGAGCTCCTCCAGGACGAACACCGCGGAACCCTCGCCGAGCACGAAGCCGTTGCGGGTCCCGTCGAAGGGGCGCGAGGCGTGCTCGGGGTCGTCGTTGCGCGGGGTGGTGGCCTTAATGGCGTCGAAGCAGGCCAGGGTGATCGGGGAGATGGGGGCGTCGGTCGCGCCCGCCACCACCGCGCAGGCCGAGCCCTCCCGGATCAGTTCGGCGGCGTGGCCGACCGAGTCAAGTCCGGAGGTGCAGCCGGTGGAGACCACGGTGGCGGGGCCCTCGGCGCCCACCGCCCACGCCACCTCGGCCGCGAAGGAGCTGGGCACCAGGTAGTTGTAGAGGTGCGGGACGGCGTAGGTGTGGTCGACCAGGTCCAGCCGGCCGCCGTCGCTGACGACGCGGTACTCCTGGTCGAGGCCCATGGTGGCGCCGACCGCGCTGCCGATGGTGACGCCGACCCGGTGCGGGTCCGCGCCGGTCAGGTCCAGGCCGCTGTCGGCGAGCGCCTCCCGGGCGGTGACCACGGCGAGCTGGGCCGCGCGGTCCATGCGGCGGATCTCCTGCGGGCTCAGCCCGTGCTCCTCCGGGTCGAAGTCGATCTCCGCGGCGACGCGGGAGCGGAAGGAGGAGGGGTCGAAGAAGGTGATGCCGCGGGTGGCGGTGCGTCCCTCGCTGAGCAGGTTCCAGAAATTCTTGGTGCCGACACCACCGGGGGCCGTGACACCGACCCCGGTGATGACCACTCGCCTGGCGCTCACGCCCGGCCCTCCCAGTCGTAGAAGCGCGTGGCGACCGCGTCGGCGGGGGACCGCCAGGTCGCCGGGTCGTAGGCCTCGATGAACGGCTTGAGGTCCTCGCTGATCTGCACGAAGCGGGGGTCGGTCTTGGCCGCCTCGATCAGCTCGCCGCCGTTGTCGGTGTCGAAGTCCTGGAGGTGGAAGTACAGGCCGCGGTAGGCGAAGAGCTGACGGCGCCGGGTGCCCATCAGATGCGGCATCTCGGTGGTGTCGAACTCCTTGAACAGCCGGGCCACCTCGTGGCTGTGACCGGGGTCCATCCGGGCGACGATCAAGGTGCTGTGCATGATCTCTCCATTCAGCGGTACGTCGGAGGGGTGGCGGGGCGGACGACGGCGTGCGGGCGCCGGCACACGAGGGCCCGGCGCGCGGGGCGGCGCGCCGGGCCGGGACGAGAAGCCGGGGGCTGCCGACCGGGGCCACACGGGCGGTCCGTCGGCCAGGACCTCGGAATCGGGCCGGGCCCGACCGGTGGCCGAGGCCCGAGAAGCAGGTCGGTCCTGCGGCCGGGGACGGCGGCCAGGGCATCGGACGCGGGCCGAACCCGGCGGTGGCCGAGGTCTCGGACGCGGGCCGGGCCGGCGGGCCGAGGCCCCGACCGCGGGCCGGGCCCGGGCGGCGGTCGGGGCGTCAGGCGCGGGCCGGGCCGAACCAGCGCTCCAGGGCCATCGGGAGGTCCGCGTGGCTGCCCGGGGCCGCCCAGGCCACGTAGCCGTCGGGGCGGACCAGGACGGCCGTGGTGCCGGTGAGGGAGCTGCCGTCGGGCAGGACGGGCGTGGCCGTGACGATGTCGACGCGGTCCTGCCAGTCCCAGGCGCGGTCGCGCAGCCGCTCGTTGTCCGTCAGGTCCAGCAGCACACCCCGGCCCGCGTGCAGCGCCTCGGTGCTGGAGGAGACCAGCCGGTGCCCGGTCAGCCTGACGTCGGGCAGCCGGCGGCCGAGCAGCGGGTGGGGCCCGCCGTCGAGGTCGTAGCGGATCTCCAGGCCGGACACCATCGCGGCGAAGTGCCGGCTGACCTCCGGGTAGCGGATCAGCTCGGACAGCACGTCACGCAGCGGCTGCACCTCGGGCCCGGACAGGAACAGCAGTCCCTGCGCCCGGGTGTTCATCAGCAGCCGCTCGCCGACCGGGTGCCGCTCGGCGTGGTAGGTGTCGAGCAGGGCCTCCGGCGCCCGACCGCGCACCACCGCGCCGAGCTTCCAGCCCAGGTTGACGGAGTCCTGGATGCTGGTGTTCATGCCCTGGCCGCCGGCCGGCAGGTGGATGTGCGCGGAGTCGCCCGCGAGGAACACCCGTCCTTTGCGGTACTCGGTGACCTGCCGGGTCGCGTCGCCGAACGACGACACCCACACCGGCTCGGCGTGCGAGATGTCGTCGCCGGTCAGTCGCTGCCAGGCCGCGGCCACCTCCTCCCATGTCGGCGGCTGCTCCCGGCGCTGCGGCGGGGTGCCCCGCTCGCACACGATCAGGCGGGTGATCCCGCCGGGCAGCGGACCGACCATCACCATGCCGCCGGGCAGGGTCTCGCCGATCATCCGGGGCTCCAGCCGGATGCCCTTGACGTCGGCGAGGAACATCTCCAGCGTGGCCGCCGTGCCGGGGAAGTCGAAGCCGACGGCCTTGCGGATGGTGGACCGGCCGCCGTCGCAGCCGACCAGGTACTCGGCGCGCAGCCGGTGCACGCCGTCGGGCCCGCGCACCTCCACCTCGACGCTGTCCTCCTTCTCCTTGACGGACAGCACCTCGTGCCGGCGCCGGATGTCCGCGCCGAGCTGGGTGGACCACTCCTCCAGGACGGTCTCGGTGACCGACTGCGGAATGGTCTTGGCGGCCTGGTGCGCCCCGTCCAGCACGCCGAAGTCGACCGGCAGGCCACCGAAGTGGCCCACGTTGCTGACCTCGATGTCGCCGAACCGGGGCAGCAGTCCGCGCTGGTCGAAGATCTCCATGGTGCGGGCGGTGAAGCCGAGGCCGCGCGACTCCCCGGTGCGCTTGGCCAGTTTCTCCAGCACGATGACGTCGACGCCCGCGAGCCGCAGCTCGCCGGCGAGCATCATCCCGGCCGGTCCGGCGCCCACGACGATGACTTGTGCGTCCATGACACTCCTCGGGACAACCCGCCCTCCGGGCGGGGAAGGAACGGGTCAGCAAGAGTTCGGAAACGGTCGGGGATCGGCAGGCGGTGGGTCAGCGGTAGAAGCGGCCGATGCCCTCGTTCGCCACGTGGGCGGCGGCGGCGTGCCGCGGGTCGGGCGCGATCGCCTCGTGCCGGACCGCGACCTCCGCGAGCTTGATGGTGTGCTCGTCGCCGATCTCGGCGGCCCGGGCGAACACCTCGGCCACGCCCGGCGCCTCGGGCAGCGGTGCCGCAGGCCGGGGTGTGGCGTGGAACCAGTCGAGCATCCTGCGGCTGACGGCCCGGGCGACCCGGTACGACGGCAGCCGCTGCTCGTCGGGCAGGTGCTCGACGACGAGCCGTACGGCGGCCGGCCCGGTGACCGCGTGGATCAGCGGGATCGGGTGCCGCTGGGCGACGGTGGCGTAGATCCCGGAGTACTGCGCGACCAGGTCGTCCAGCGCCCGGACGACCGGCTCGCGTCCGTCGTCCCCCTCCGGCAGGACGTCTCCCGCCGCCCCGTCCGCGGTGACGCCGCCGGTGGAGTGCCGCGCGGCCCAGTAGCCGAGTCCCTGGGCGAGTTCGGCGAGTTGGAGCGTGTTCTCCTCGCCCGCGGCGGCGACGGCCCGCACCGCGTGCGCGGTGCGGATCACTCCGTGCGTCAGCATCCCCGACATGCCGGGCAGCAGCCGGGGCCACCAGCGGGCCAGCACCTCGGTCCAGGGCGCCCCGGTCAGCTCCCGCTCGAACAGCGTGGTCCAGTCGGCGACGCGGGAGAAGTTCCCGAGCGCGCCACGCCAGTCCGCCTCGTCGGCCGGGTCGATGTCCCAGCGGCGCCGGGGGACGTCGTGGTACTCCCGGTTGCGCAGGTTGTGGTCGACCCAGCCGGGCACCTCGTCGGCGTATCCCATGTGCGCCAGTGCCTCCGCGGCCATCGGCGCGTGGTTGACGAAGGACCCGCCGTGTTCGAAGCCCACTGCGCGCAGACGCTGGAGTGCCTCGCTCACGGCGTCGGTGTAGGTGAGTGCCACGTGATCAGTCCTTGATGTCGCAGACGGCGGCACCGGAGGACAGGGCCTGCCCCGCCGTGGTGGCCAGCCCCGTGACGGTGCCGGACTTGTGCGCGGTGAGCGGCTGCTCCATCTTCATCGCCTCCAGGACGACGACCAGCTCGCCCTGCTCGACCCGCTGCCCCTCCTCCACGGCGACCTTGACGACGGTCCCCTGCATCGGGGAGGTGAGCGTGTCGCCGGAGACGCCGGCGCCCGCGCCGCCGCCCGAGCTGCGGCGCCGCGGCCTGGCGGCGCCGGCCCCGACGAGGATCGGCTGCCGCTCCGGCAGCCGCCCGAGCGACGCGGGCAGGGTCACCTCCAGGCGCTTGCCGCCGACCTCCACGACGACGGTCTCGCGGCCCGGCTCGTCCTCGGCCTCCAGGTCACTGGTGGCGGTGAAGGGCTTGATCTCGTTGACGAACTCGGTCTCGATCCAGCGGGTGTGGACCGTGAACGGGTCGGTGGAGCCGGTCAGCTCGGGGGCGAAGGCCGGGTCCCTGACGACCGCGCGGTGGAACGGGATGGCCGTGGCCATGCCCTCGACCTGGAACTCCTCAAGCGCCCGCGCGGCCCGCTGCAGGGCCTCCTTGCGGGTACGGCCGGTGACGATCAGCTTCGCGAGCAGCGAGTCCCACGCCGGGCCGATCACACTGCCCGACTCCACACCCGCGTCCAGGCGGACGCCCGGACCCGACGGCGGCGCGAACAGCGTCACCGTCCCCGGCGCGGGCAGGAAGTTGCGCCCCGGGTCCTCGCCGTTGATACGGAACTCGAACGAGTGACCGCGCAGCTCCGGGTCGCCGTAGCCGAGCTCCTCGCCGTCGGCGATGCGGAACATCTCCCGCACCAGGTCGATCCCGGCGACCTCCTCGGTGACCGGGTGCTCCACCTGCAGACGGGTGTTGACCTCCAGGAAGGAGATCGTGCCGTCGAGGCCGACGAGGAACTCCACCGTGCCCGCACCGACGTACCCGGCCTCCTTCAGGATGGCCTTCGACGCCGCGTACAGCTCGTCCCGCTGCGCCTGCGACAGAAACGGCGCCGGCGCCTCCTCCACCAGCTTCTGGTGACGCCGCTGCAACGAGCAGTCCCGCGTGGACACCACCACGACGTTGCCGTGCTGGTCGGCCAGGCACTGCGTCTCCACGTGCCGGGGCCTGTCCAGGTAGCGCTCGACGAAGCACTCCCCGCGCCCGAACGCGGCCACGGCCTCGCGGACCGCGGAGTCGTACAGCTCGGGCACCTCCTCCAGCGTCCGGGCGACCTTCAGACCGCGTCCGCCACCGCCGAAGGCGGCCTTGATGGCGATCGGCAGCCCGTGCTCCTCGGCGAAGGCCACGACCTCCTGCGCGCCGCTCACCGGATCGGGCGTACCGGCGACGAGCGGGGCGCCCGCACGCTGGGCGATGTGCCGCGCCGCCACCTTGTCACCGAGGTCACGGATCGCCTGCGGCGGCGGCCCGATCCAGATCAGCCCCGCGTCCAGGACCGCCTGCGCGAACTCCGCGTTCTCCGACAGGAACCCGTAGCCCGGATGGACGGCGTCCGCCCCCGACTCACGGGCGGCCTTCAAGACCTTCTCGATGTCGAGGTAGCTGGTCGCGGGGGTGTCACCACCCAGGGCGAACGCCTCATCCGCGGCGCGGACATGCAGAGCGTCCCGGTCCGGGTCGGCGTAGACGGCCACGCTCGCGATCCCGGCGTCCCGGCAGGCCCGGGCCACGCGGACAGCGATTTCGCCACGGTTGGCGATGAGCACCCGGCGCATGTCAGGACACCCGGGCCGGTGCCGAGGGCTCGCCGGCCTGGCTGAACCGGCCGGCCGCGGTCTGCAGCGGGCCCAGCGATCCGTCGAAGAAGATCAGCGGGTCCTGGCCGTGTCCGGGGACGCCCAGCTCCACCACTTCGCCGATGACGATGTCGTGGTCGCCGGCCGCGTGCACGTCGACGGTGGTGCAGGCGATGTAGGCCAGGGCCTCGCTGAGCGCCGGCAGTCCGTCCGCGGTGAAGTGGTGCGGGACGTCCGCGAACGCGTCGGGCCGCTTGCCGGCGAAGTGACGGGCCAGCGGCTGCTGCCGCCCGGACAGGAAGTTCACGGTGAAGCCGCCGCTCTCCTGGAGCAGGCCGTGCAGCCGGGACCGCTTGTGCAGGCAGAACAGCACGAGCGGGGGTTCCAGCGAGACCGAGGTGAAGGAGTTGACGGTGGTGCCCTCGGCTCGGCCGCTCGGCCCGGTGGAGACCACCGTGACGCCGGTCGTGAACAAGCCGCACACGCGGCGCAGGCTCAACGGCTCGATGGGCTGTCGCTCAGGGGTGCGGGTCAGCGACCGCGCTGCTGCGGACATGCTCATCCCTTTCATGGGGGTGTCGTGGGTGTGCCGCGCGGGTCAGAGGAGCTTGCGAACCTTGGAGCCGGCCTTGACGATGCCGAGCAGGAACTCCCGGCCGACGCTGTTCATCTCCGACGGGGCCTGCACCGACGCCCAGAACAGGAAGCGGGCCATCGTCGGCACCGACGGGTAGATGAAGCGCTGCTTCTCGTCCTTCCAGCCGAAGACCGGGTTCACGATGGGCGAGTCGCGCAGGGTCGCGAAGATGATGTCGGCGGCCTCGTCACCGGTGAGCGCGCCCGCCTCGTACTTCTCGCAGGCCTCCGCGGTGGTCTCCAGGATCCGCTTGAAGGAGTCGGACTGCGGCCACCACAGACCCGGGTACGGGACCTGCTCCAGCTCCTCGAAGTGCTCCTTGCGGCCGTCGCGGGCGTGGGCCAGGCGGGCCCGGGTCAGGCGCATGGTGCCCGGAGTGATGAAGGAGCCCCACACCCGGAACACCGCGTTCCACAGGCGGAAGTGCGAGAAGGCGATGAAGGAGCTGTTGACCAGCTCGTCGTTGTACTGGAGCAGTCCCTGCTCCAGCCGCTCGACGTACTCGAAGCGCTCGGCGGAGAAGTCGCCGTCCTTCAGGGCCACCACCAGCCGGGAGGTCAGCGCGTCCACCACCTCGAAGGTGTTGGACAGCCCGCGCGAGTACAGCGCGTCGATGAACCCGGCCGCGTGCGACATCAGGCACCAGCGGTCGCCGATGGTCTGCTTCGAGGAGTACTGGAGCCGGTCGGTGGAGACCCACTCGCGCACCCGCGTCGCGCCGTCGAACTGGCGCTTGACCGCCGGGTACTTGTCGAGCCAGAGCTGGAACTCCTGCTCCGGGGTGAGGTCCTTGGGCTTGGGGTAGGTGCGCTCGTCGACGGTCAGGCCGACGCTGCACAGCGGGTTGCGGGACTTGTCGTGGTTGTCGAACGGGATGATCCAGAACCAGCCGCGCTCGATCATGTGGTGCAGGGTGCCGGTGTGCCAGTCGGCCGGCGGGCGCAGGTCCTTGGGGTGGCCGCTGACGTCGTCGAACCGCTTGACGCCGACGTAGTGCGTGAACATCGAACGGCTGTGGTGCTTGAAGCGGGCCGGCTTCTCCCGCAGGTCGAACTTGTCGGCGAGCGGCGAGCGGAAACCGGAGGCGTCGACCAGGTACTTCGCCCGGTACTGCTCGGGCTGGGCGCCGGGGGCGGCGCTCTTGCCGGTGACGGTCACGCCGTCGTCGTCGAAGTCCACCTCGCTCGCACGCCAGTTCTGCCGGGGCGTGCACCCGTACGTGATCGCCACGTGGAACATGAACGAGTCGCTGTCCTGGCGGTGCATGTGGCTGTTCTGGTGGAAGATCTTCGGCAGCGCCAGCTGGGTGGCCGCCCGCGGGTCGGGCTCCTGGCCCACCTCGTGCTTGATGAAGCCGAAGTGCGCCTTGGTGCCGAAGGTCGGGCCGATGTCGCGGGTGGAGGCCTGGACGCTGGCCAGGCTCTTCAGCTCGGGGATGTCGTGCCGCTCGGAGAGGATGTGGATCCACTCCACGAGCTGCGGGGTCATGGACTCGCCGACGGCGAAGCGCGGGTGGGCGGCCGCGTCGACCAGCAGAACCCGCGCACCGTGCTTGGCCAGGATCGCGCCGGTCACGGAGCCGGCCAGGCCCGACCCCAGGATGATGACGTCGAACGTCATCTCCTCGGGTATGTGTGCCGATTCCGTCGCGCCTTCGGTCATCTTCGTGACCATGAGCTGTCTCCTTCTCCGGTGGCGGAATACCGCATGAAAAAAGGCCCTCCATTCGAAGAATGAAGAGCCGTGAAAAAGGTGTGAGGTAACCGCTGAATTAAGCGTGACAGGTTTTGGCCAGAGGGTCAACCCCTGGCCGGAACAGCGGACTTGGCGTTTTCGGAAAGGCCGCTTCCGGAATGCTCGCCGGAATCAGAGGCCGGTTGCAGAAGTTTCAGCAGCAGTGTCCGCAGTTCCTCCTCGCCGCCGGGACCGAGCAATGCGGCCACGTCGTCGGCGAGTTCCTGTACGGCCGCGGTGACGACGACGAGTTTCTCCCGGCCCTCGTCGGTCACCTCGAGCGCGTACCGGCGCCGGTCGTGCGGGTCCCGGCCGCGGCGTACGAGCCCCTGCTCGACGAGTTCGTCCACGAGCTGGGACACGGCAGGCCCGGTGATCGCGAGGTGCTCCGCGAGCTGCTGCTGGGAACACGGGCCGGAGGCGACGAGCGCGGACAGGGGACCGTAGTGGCGGACGCGCAGCCCCGTGCCGGCGAGCTTGTCGTCGCCGTGCCGGCGCAGCCGGAAGTGGACCTGCGCCACCAGGTACTCGGTGCCCTGCACCAGCGGCTGCGCCGACTCGGGCAGCAGCCGGGTGAGCAGCTCGTCGAGCCGGGCGATCTCCTGGGGGGTGAGGACGGCGGTCAGGCCCGCGTCCCGCTCGGCCACGGCCCGGCGCATGGCCCCGAGGGCGTCACGGCCCCGGTCGGTCAGGGAGAGCACGTACTGGCGCCGGTTGTCGGGGTTGCGGGTGCGCCGGACCTCGCCGCGGGCCTCCAGGCGGTCGATGACCTGCACCATGATCGTGCGGTTGATGCCCAGACGCTCGGCCAGGTCGAGCTGGGACGCCCAGTCCTGGCCGGTGAGGGCGTCGAGGACGAGGAAGTCCCGGGAGTCGGTGTCGGTGCCGTCGGGGGTCGAGGAGAACTGCGCGTGGACCCGGCGCAGGAGGTAGCTGACGTAGTCCGTGAGCGACTCCGGGAGCACTCCCGGGACCTCGGCGGTCTCCTCGGCCCTGGTGAGGGGAGTCGTCGGATCCACCGGGCTCACGGGTTCCCGGACCTCTTCGCGTGCACGCCGCACAACAGCACCTCCTGCCCGAGTATAGGTGCGGTCCACCCGCCGTCCCCTCGGGTGGACCGCGGTCTGGAATCCTCAGTGGGCGTCGGCCTCCCGGACCAGCTCCAGCACCGACCGGACGCGGGCCGCCTGGCCGCCGGCCCGGAAGACACCGGTGAGCCTGAGGCCCGCCCGGGTGGCGAGGCGGGCGAGGTCCTCGACACCGCGTTCCACTCCGGCGAAGTAGGCGAGCATCCTCAGGTCCATCGCCGTCTCGGGGTTCTCGCCGGTCTCCTCGACGACCAGGATCCGGCCGCCGTCCGCGACGGCGTCGGCGCAGCGGCCCAGGATGCGCAGGGCGTCCTCGTCGGACCAGTTGTGCAGGACGGAGGAGAGGATGTAGCCGCCGCCACCGGCGGGCAGTTCGTCGAAGAAGCTGCCGTCGACGACCTCGGCCCGGTCCTGAAGGCCGAGCGCCCGGAAGTGGTCTTCCGCGCGGGCGGCGGTGGCCTTGAGGTCGACGACCGTGCCGCGCAGTGCCGGATGGGCCGTGAGCAGCCCGCCGAGCAGGACGCCGCTGCCGCCGCCGAGGTCGTAGACGTGGCCCAGTGCGGACCAGTCGTACGCGGCGGCGATCGAGGGCACGTCCCGGGCCAGGTTGTCGGCCATGATCGCGTCGAAGGACGCGGCCAGCGCCCGGTCGGCGGCCAGGTCCTCCCAGTAGGGCATGCCGTAGCGGACGGGGTACGCGGGTTCACCGGTGCGCACCACATGGGCCAGTTCGACGAGGCTGAGGTCACCGCGGCCCAGAGCTCCGTCGAGGTCGACGAGCCGGTGCTGGCCGTCGGGGTGGTCGCTGCGCAATTGCTCCCCGAGGCCGGTCAGCCCGTACGTCCCGCCGCCCGGGGTGAGGACGCCGACGGTGACGAGATGCCGCAGGACCCGCTCCAGCGCTCCGGCGTTCAGTTGCTCGGCCCGGGCGATGTCATCGGCGGTGACGCGGCCGGCGGCGATGTGGTCGGCGACCCGGTAGGTGGCGGCGACGCGCACGGCCATGGGCGTCACGAGGTCGGCGAGCTCCCACACCGCGAGGGAACGGTTCTCCGGATCGCTGTTCGACATGAGGATCTCCGCTCCCTCGTTCGTCTGCTCGGCCTGTGCGTTCCGCGAGAGGTGGGGCATCTCGGCGCCTCTTTCCGGGCTTGGGTGCGTGTGGGGGGGGAACCGGCGGCCCCGCCGCGGGGGAAGGGGCGGGGCCGCCGGAGTGCGTCACAGCGCCACGGGGGGCTGAGCCCCGTCCTGCTGCGGCTGGGGCGCCGACTTCGGCGCGGTGATCAGCGCCGTCAGCAGGGCCAGCAGGTAGAGACCGCCACCGAGCAGGAAGCCGTACGAGTAGCCGGTGGTCAGTGCGTCGGACGAGGTGGGCTCGGACTCGTTCTGCGTGATCACGGTCGCCGCCGCGGCCAGCGCCGCGAGGCCGATCGCCCCACCGATCTGCTGGGCGGTGTTGACCAGGCCGGACGCGGCACCGGTCTCCTGCGGCGCGACCCCGCGGACGCTGATGATGGTGACGGCCACGAACACCATGCCGAGGCCGAGGCCGGAGACCAGCTGTGCGGGCAGCAGCGCGACCCAGGGGTTCTGGCCCGGCGCCAGCAGGCTGAACCAGACCATGCCCAGGATGCCGACGGTCAGACCGACGGAGATCACCGTGCGCTCGGACAGCCGAGCCAGCAGCTGCGGGCCGAGGCCGCCGGCCGCGAGCAGCATGCCCACCGCGTACGGCAGGTAGGCGACGCCGGTGACCATCGGGTCGTAGCCCTTGACGACCTGCATGTAGAGGGTCAGGAAGTAGAAGGTGGCGAGCATGCCGGCGCCGACCAGGAACATCACCAGGTTGGCGCCCACGCGGCCCTTGTCGGCCAGCACGCCGCCGGGGATCATCGGCGCCTGCGCGGTGCGCTGGATGGCCACGAAGGTGATCAGCAGGACCAGCGCGACACCGAGGGAGATCAGCGTGTTGGTGTCGTCGAGGCCCTCCTCACCGGCGCGCGTGATGCCGTAGACCAGGGCGCCGAAGCCGAAGGTGGCGGTGAAGGCACCCGGCACGTCGACCTTGCCGCGCTCACGGCCGCCCTCGACGAGGACACCGGTGCCGATCAGGACGGCGAGGGCGATCGGGATGTTGACGAACATGACCCAGCGCCAGTTCAGGTACTCGGTCAGCGCCCCACCGAGCAGCAGGCCGACCACCGAGCCGAGGCCGCCCATCGCGCCGTACACACCGAGCGCCTTGTTGCGGGCCGGGCCCGCCGGGAAGGTAGTGGCCAGCAGGGACAGCGCGGTCGGCGCGGCGATGGCGGCGCCCAGACCCTGCAGCAGCCGGGCGGTGATCAGCAGTTCGCCGGTGGTGGCCAGACCGCCCAGCAGGGAGGCGGCGGTGAAGATGATCAGGCCGATCCGGAACACCAGCCGACGGCCGAACAGGTCACCGGCGCGGCCACCGGCCAGCAGCAGTCCGCCGAAGGCCAGGGCGTAGGCGGTGACGACCCAGCCGAGGCCGGCCTCGCTGAGGCCGAGGGCGCTCTGCATGCTCGGCAGCGCCACCGCCACGATCGTGTTGTCCAGGACGAGCATCAGCTGCGCTGCGGCGATCACCAGCAGCGCGAGGCCGAGCTTGCCGTCCTTCTGCGGCGGTGCCGCGGCCCTGGGGACGGCCTGGGTGCGGTCTTGCAGCGACATGAGCTCTCTCCGATGTCTCTGGGGTGAGGGGGGGGTTGCGACGGGGGCCCGGGATGCGGGAAAGCGGAAGCGCCCACGGGCGTGGAAGCCCTGTGTCAGCGGGCGGCGGAGCGGGCCTTGGTGCCCCAGATGTCCAGCGCCTCGTAGGCGGCGCGCCACTCGGTCTCGTAGGCGTTCTTCAGCTGCTCGGGCATCTTGTGCAGGATTCCGGCGAGCTTGACGGCGTCCATGTCGTCGAGCAGCCAGGGCAGGTAGTAGCGGGAGTCGTCGCCGACGCGGGTGCGCTGCTCGGTGCTGAAGGCGGCCCACTCGTCCTTGGTCATCGTGATGTCCATCAGGATCAGCGCGTCCCGCTCCTCGTGGTCGAGGTGGCCGCTGAGGCTGGTGTACAGCTGGTCGGTCAGGCCGCCCAGGCGCTCCGGACCGGAGTCCCGGTCGGCGAGGGCCGCGTCGATGTCGGCCAGCAGCGGGTCGATCACCGCGTGCTCGGCCTCCATGGCGTCCAGCAGGGCCAGCTCGTCCGGCTTGTCGGCCAGGGCCTTCTGCATCACCGGCCACACCGTCACGTCCTCCGACGTGTGGTGGATGGTCAGGAACTTCTTGAACAGCTCCCAGCCGACCGCGGTGCTCAGGACGTGACGGGGGTCCTCGTCGACCCGCGCCGTGATCCGCGCGATCCGCTCCAGCTCGCGCCGGAGGGCGTCGTGGATCGCGAACATCATCGTCATGTCGTGGTTCTTGAACTCCTGGCTCATCACTGTCTCCCTCAGTGCCTCACTGCCGTGTGCCGTACTGCGTCGGCGTAGTGCGAGAGTATCGTCAACTTGCTTATCTATCAATGACCCAACTAGCAATCAGCCAACCATCAGCCGTCCAAGCGATGGGGTGGCATGAACTGCTCATTGCAGACGCCGATGAGAAAGCGCTGGTCAGCGGGTCCCTGCGGACTCCAGGGCGGGTTCCTCGGAACCTTGGCCGGTTGTGGTGTCCACGGGCCGGGGATCGTCCACGCCCCGGCGGATCAGGTTCAGCGCGGGTGCCGTCATGGCCGTGGTGAGCAGGGCCATGAGCACCAGGATCGTGAACAGGTCGGGTCCGATGACCCCGAGGCCGAGGCCGATGTTGAGCACGACCAGTTCGGTCAGGCCGCGGCAGTTCATCAGCGCGCCGACCGACAACGCGTCCCGCCATCCCTGGCCCGACAGCCGGGCCGCGACCGAGCCGCCGCCCCACTTGCCGAGCACCGCCACGGCGAGCACGGCGCCGGCCCACAGCCACTGCGCCGACTCCCCCGCGAGCAGCGAGACGTCCGTCTTCAGGCCGGTGCTGACGAAGAACAGCGGCAGCAGCACGGGCACGGTGAAGGCGTGCACCCGGGCCGCGGTCGCCTCGATCCGCCGGCTGCCGCGCGGGGTGACCACGCCGAACAGGAACGCGCCGAACAGCGCGTGCACACCGATCCGGTCGGTGGCGTACGCGCCCAGGCACAGCCCGCTGAACAGCACCACCAGCACCACGGCGTCACCGCTGCGGCGGTCGGCGCGCGCGGCCCACCGGCGCAGCAGCGGGCGCACGACGGAGAACATGACCAGCGTGAAGGCCACGGCCAGCAGGGCCGTCGTGACCGCCTCCATCGGGGCGCCGCTGTTCGCCACCGCCACCACGGCCGCCAGCAGGCACCACGCGGTGACGTCGTCGACGGCCGCGCAGGCCATGGCGAGCGCGCCGACCGGGGTGCGGTACAGGCCGCGGTCGGTGAGGATGCGGGCCAGCACGGGGAACGCGGTGATGCTCATCGACACGGCGATGAACAGCACGAACGCCGCCTTCTCGGTGTCCTCGGGGGCGAAGTCGCCGTACATGCCGAACGCGAGCAGGGTGCCGAGCAGCAGGGGGACGGCGATGCTGGCCTGGGAGACCACGACCGCCGTTCTGCTGTGCCCGCGCAGCGACTTCAGGTCGAGTTCGAGGCCCACGAGGAACATGAACGCGAGCAGCCCGACGTTGCCCAGTACGCCGATGTACGGCAGGACGGACTGCGGGAAGAGCCACGCCTGTGCCTCGGGCCAGAGCCAGCCGAGCAGCGACGGGCCGAACAGGATGCCGACGACGATCTCGCCGACCACCGGCGGCTGACCGAGCCGCCCGAGGAGCTGGGCACCGGCCCGGCACGCGAGGATCACCGCCGGGAGGGCGACCAACAGATCGGGAAGGGGATCGGGGACAGCTGCCATCACACGTCTCTCCTGGGGGGTGGGTAGGGGGAAGCGCGCGGATGTCCTGGAGGGGTGGTGGTACGGCGACGCGGGGCGCCTCGCCGCTCGGCCGGCGCTGCCTCAGGAGCCGTACGGCCGTGCCGCCTTCGCCTCCCGCAGCGCGCGGGCCCACCACAGCAGCTGGTCGAGCATGAGCTTGGCCGCGGACTCCGCGCCCTCGGGATCGGCGGGGAAGCGGCCCTCGGCGTCGTAGTGCTCGAGGATCCTGGGGAAGGTGACGACGTCCTTCATCCCCACGCAGTGGAACTCGGCGAAGATCTGCCGCAGATGCTCGATCGCGCGCACCCCGCCGGCCGTGCCCAGCCCGTAGCCGACGAAGCCGACCGGCTTGGCCTGCCACTCGGGCTGGAAGCTGTCGATGAGGGTCTTCAGCGGGCCGGGGACGCTGCGGTTGTACTCCGGTACGACCACGACGTACGCCTCGGCCCCGGTCAGCCGGGGGCGCAGCGCCGCCGCCGTCGGGTCGTCCTCGGCGAGGCTCGCGGGCAGCAGGTGCTCGGCCACGTCGACGACGTCCAGCACCAGGTCGTCGCGGCGCGAGGCCGTCCGCGCGAACCAGCCCGCGACGTCCGGCGCGAGCCGTCCGTCCCGGGCCGAGCCGACGAGCAGCGTGACCCGCACCGGGCGGGTCACCAGTCCGGGCGTGCTCATCGCCGTCCCGCCGAACTCGGCGCGGTCACCGGCGTCAGCGCCAGGAACTCCTGGGCGTCGACCCGGGACAGGATGCGGCGGGTGAGGGCCGGCATCTTCGTGGTGCCGTCGTCGGTGAAGACGACCGGGTTGGCGACCTGGATGCGCCGGCCCCGGGTGGTGATCTCGCAACCGCCCGCCGCCAGCACGTTCTTGACCCAGTCGGAGCCGGGTCCGTACGGCAGTGTGATGACGATGTCCTCGCCGCGCCGGAACAGCTTCACCGGCGTGGCGAACTCGCGCCCCGACTTGCGGCCGCGGTGGTGCACCTTCCCGAACCCGGGCAGCCGGCTGAACAGTGGGCCCACCAGGTGGTTGGCGAACTTCCGGTTGAAGCGGGCCACTTTTCTGTCGATCGGCACGGATCTTCCCTCCCTCTGGTCTGTCGGTCGCCGCCGAACGCCGGGCGGGCGCCGGTCCGTTCGTCGACGGCCGGCGCCCGTCCCGGATCCGGGCGTGGGGGTCAGGCGGCGGGCTTGCCCGCGCCGGGGCCGCCGTTCGCGCCGGCCGGGGTCAGCGGGCCGACGGGCTTGCCGCCGGACTTCAGGAAGCGCTCCAGGCTGAAGTTGTCGACGATGCCCCAGCGCTCGGCGATCCGGTCGCCCTCGAAGCGGAACCAGATGATCGCCTGGTGCTGCACCTGCAGGCCGGTCGGCGGGATGCCGATGAACGGGCCGGTGTGCTTGCCGTGCATCACCCAGCGGATCGCGGCCTTGTCGCCCATCGAGATGAAGTCGAGGATCTCGTAGCGGATGTCGCTGAAGGCGGACTGCTGGATCTTGATGGTGTGCTTGAACGCCTCCGGACCGCGCATGGAGTCGTCGTGGCTGCCGTGATTGCGGAAGTCCGCGGTCAGGTAGCGGTCGGCAGCCGAGAGGTCGCCGAGGTCCAGGCCCTCGTGGAAGACCTTCTCGATGACTTCCCGCTGCTGCTCGGCGGTGAGCGTGGTGGGCATGCGTCAGTTCTCCTTCGTCACTGCTGATGCGGTCGCGGGGGTGTTCCCGCGCGTGTCGAGCGTCGTGCGGTCGACCTGGGTCACGCCCCTGGGCACGGCTCCCGTGGTCCACACGATGCGCAGCCGCAGCCGGTCGAAGCGCCAGCCGTCCGGCGTACGCCGGGCCCTGCCGGTGAACCGGCCGCCGAGCTGGAAGTACTCGGAGGGGTCCGGCGGCACGGGCGAGCCGTGGTGCACGTGGGACGCGATCAGGCTCCAGCCGAGCTCCGCCCGGTCGCCGTCGAGGTCGACCGAGCTGTCGGAGCCGTGGTGGTGCGTCCGGCCCCAGCGCGCCATGATCTCGGTGGTGAAATCGCCGACACCGGTGATGCCCCGGTGGCTGCCCACCGGGAAGGTCATCTCGATGTCCTCGGTGAACAGGGACTTGGCCCAGGCCTCGCCGAAGTCGCCCTCGTCGAGGCTGGCCAGGTAGCGGCCGGCGAGCTTCTGCAGCTCGGCGAGGTCGGCCAGCCGGGCGACCTCGGCGGCCAGGGCGGCCGGATCCGCCGCCTGCGGCCGGGTCATGACACCCGGCGCGCTTCGGTCGTGGCGTCCGTGCCGTAGATGACGACGTCGTCCGGACCGTGCACGACGGCCTTGCCCTCACCGGTGAGCGTGTCACCGTCGTGGCGTGCGGTGATGTCGATCCGGATGTAGGCGGCGCGGTGGCCGTTGGGGCTGATCTGGGTGACGTCGAGGTTGAAGTCCTCGCGCAGCGAGAACTCCAGCTCGGTGTCGCCGGTGACGGTCCAGGAGCCGGTTCCGGTGCTCTTCTTCGTCGTGACCGAGAGCGAACCGTCCGGCTCGAAGGTGACCGTGTAGTCGTCCACCTCGCCGTCGTGCGTGACCGTACCCGTCCAGCGACCGACGGGCGTCCAGGTAGATACAGGCATCGACCACACTTCCTCTAGTCGGGGAAACAAAAAATCCGCATCCAGGTCGGGAACACCGACGTGGACACGGATTTCGAATCAGGGCATGAAGCCGCCGGAAAGAGTGTGACACCTTGGCCCGAGCTTCGTCAACTCCAGCCTTTCCGCAGCAACTTGGTGAATCACCGGTGAACGGGAAAGAAGCAGCTCCCACGGCCTGGGGGGGTGGCCGTGGGAGCTGCTCAACGGGATCCCCGCACGGATCCGCGTTTTTCCTGGTGATGGTCCTCAATGATCCGGTCGGTAATTGCGAAGCCCTATTCCACGGCGCCGTTGCCGAAGATCGGGAATTACTGGAATTCGTCGCGTCGGGCCACCCGGAACAGTTCGTCCAGGTCGTACTCCGCCCGCTGCGGGCCGCCGTACCGGGTGATCTTCCGGCGGCTCGCCCACTTGCGGATGGTGGCCTCGGACACCCCCATCGCGAGGGCGGCCAGTTCCGTCGGGACCCTCCGCCGCCTCCGGTTCTCCTGCTCCGTCACGCGACCTCACCCTCCAGCCGGTCCGCCACGCGCATCCACTGGTGCGGTGGCAGCGCGTGCCCGGCGTCGCAGGCGACATGGCTGGGAACCCGGCCGCCGCCCGCGGACATCACCCCGTGCAGCGTCCCGTCGCACCCCGGCTCCAGGCAGGAGCCGAGCGGGAACCTGCGCACCCGCCCCGGACCGAACAGCTTGCCGAAGGCGGTGAGCAGTTCGGCGACCTCCTCGTCGAAGTCGACGGCCGCGGGGTGACCGGCCAGCCACGGCAGCTGCTTCTGCAGAAACCGCACCAGGCTGTCCACCCGGGGCTCGCGGGGCCGGGGAGCCCGGTCCCGCCGCTCGTCCACCACGAGCCGCGCCCACTGGGCGAGTACGTCAGTGACCTGAGCGCGCAGCGCCACCGCGCTGTCGTCCAGCACGATGCCCACGGTGCTCCGGCTGCCGCTGACCCGCTCGCGCAGCCGCGGCGGGGCCGGGGTGAGGGCCTGGTCGCTCTCTTCGTAGAGTTCGAGCAAGGTACGTAACTCCCGGTGCAGCCGGCCCACGCACTTGGCGCAGATCCGACCGCACAGGGGAACGCAGTCCCTGCTCCTGTGATCGTCGGCGAGTTGCCGAACCTCGTGCATCCGATCCCCCGAATCTCTGGGTTCTCCTGAGACTTCCTCCATGCTCGCGGCCGCCCCGACGCGCTTCAACGCAGGTCCGTTCAGGGTTTCGGCAAGCATCTGCAGTTGTGTGAACGGACCGTCAGGGCAGTGTGAGATGGCCTGAACGCACCACGCGCAGGGGGCGGAGTTCACCGTTCCGCCCAACAGCGGCCCCGGAGGGGTGGGTTCCGCGGTCGGGGCGGGGCCGGCAGCCCCCGGCAAGGCTTGAACACTGACCGAGCCTTTTGATAAACATAGCAGAAGATACCGTTCGACCAGTTTTTTTAGACCCCTTCAGACCCGCGGCGGACCACTCCGGCGCGGGCGGGCCACGGCGCTGGGAGACACCGATGAGGACCGTTCTGATCGTCGATGACGATGACGGCGTGGCCGAATCGCTCGCGCAGGCCCTGACCGTGCACGGCTTCGTGCCGCAGCGGGCCGCGACCGGGGCCGACGCGCTGGACCTGCTGGACGACGTCTCGCTCGTCCTGCTCGAACTGAGCCTGCCGGACCTGGCCGGGCACGAGGTGTGCCGGCGCATCCGGGAGAGGTCGTGCGTGCCGATCCTCGCGATGAGCGACCGGGCCGAGGAACTGGACCGGGTGATGGCGTTCCACATGGGCGCGGACGCGTTCGCGTACAAGCCGGTGGGCTCCTACGAACTGATCGCCCGCATCCAGGCGCTGTTCCGGCGTACCGGCAACTGCCCCTGGCACGAGGCGCACCGCACGGAGCCGGCGACCCGGGACCGGGGCGTGCCCGCCGGCACGTCCGCCGCGTCCGCCGAGTCCGCCGTACCGGCGCCCCGTGACACCCTCAGCGCCGGTCCGCTGGACCTCGACCTGCGCACCCGCACGGTCGCCCTGCACGGCGAGAGGATCCCGGTCACCCGGCGGGAGTTCGACCTGCTGGCGCTGCTCATGGAGGAGCCCGGCACGGTGCACCGGCGGCAGGACATCATGGCCCAGGTCTGGGACGAGAACTGGTTCGGCTCCACCCGCACGCTCGACGTCCACGTCGGCTCCCTGCGCGGCAAGTTGGGCAACCGCGAGTGGATCGAGACGGTGCGCGGCATCGGCTACCGCCTGGTGGTGCCACCGAAGGCACTGACGCCGGTGCGGCAGACGGCGGAGCGAACGGGCGGCTGAGGCTGCGCGCGGGCTTCTCCGGCGCGACGGTTCGCCGCGGACCGCCGAGGCGCGGGGGCTCCGCCGGCCACCACCGTCCCCCGCAACGCTGAGGCTCCGCACGGGCCCCTACCGTCACGACCGCTCTCCGCGGACCAGCGCGGATCAGCCCCCGGCGGCCCCGGTGACGCCGCGCGCGGCACGGGGACACCGCCGTGCACGGCAGGGTCCGTACGCCAACGCCGCCCGGCACGGGGCCCTGTCCGGCGGACGCCTCTCCGCAGCACGGTGGTCGAACCTCACGACTCCCCGGGCAGCACGGCAGTGGAGCCCACGGCGCCCCTACGACACGGCAGCCAAACCCCGCGAACGTCCCGGCACCACGGCGCTCGAACCCCCAACCTCCCCCAGCGCCACGGCCCTCGAACCCCCGATCGCCCCCGGCGTCACGGCGATCGCCCTCCAACGCCCCCACGGCACCCGCACGCCCCGGCGGACACCGCCCCGACACACATGGCAGTGCCCCCTCACCGCCTCCGCGGAAAGGGGGCACGGTCGCCGTCGCTCAGGCGTCCGGCGCCTCGGTGTCCAGGACCGTGACCGTGCAGACGCCGGCCACGGAGCCGCCCTGATGGAACTCCACGGTCAGGCTGCGCCGGCCCAGTTCGCCCACCGTCGGCTCGGAGGCCGACACCACGCAGGGCAGGTCCAGTTCGACGTACCGGTGGAACGAGGCGTCGCACCCGACCAACAGGCCGTGCGGCAGCCCGAGGCGGGCCAGCGCCGCCTGCCGGGCGGCCTCCATGACGAGCATGCCCGGCACATGGTCCACCGGGTGGTCGAACAGCACCGGGTGAGTGGCGTCGACGCGCAGCAGGTGCACGCCCTGGTCGTTGCCGGCCTCCCCGCCCGGCACGCCCAGCACGACGTCGAACTCCCGGGTGCGGCCCACCAGTTCCGGCGCCACCGCCGGGGCCGGCGTGCCCGCCGGACGGGTCTCGGCCCGCTCCCCGCGCAGCCTGCGGTACACCGCCGGGGCGACGCAGTCGGTGGCTGCGTACCCGTGGCCGATGAGCGTGCCGTCCCGGTGGGCGAGGACGTCGCAGGCGAAGGACGCGACGTGCTCCCGCCGGCAGCGGATGTCCTTGAGCGTCACTTCGAGCACCACGTTGGCCGGCGCCCCGGCCAGGCGGGCCCCCTCCTCGGTGATCTCGAACGACGTGCTCTTGGTGAGGAACGCCTGGCCCTGCGGGATGCCGAGCGCCTGGTGGGCCAGGAGCAGCCCGGCCTGACGTATCGATTCTCCGAGCAGCATCGGGTCGTGCCAGCGCCCCCCGATCGGGCCGTAGTAGCTGTGACCGCGCGCCCACTGGGCACCCACCCGGTACACGTCCCGTCTGTGGGGCCGGACTCCCGTGATGAGAACCTCCGAGACCGCCGCGCGGTGCACCAGCCAGCGCGGCACCGTGCGCTCGAAGAGGTCGACCTCCCCGTTTTCGAGAGTCACAAATTCCAGTCGGTCGGCTTGCACAAGTGCACTCATCGTGTGCCTCCTGAGGCGCGAAAGGAACGCGGCCTTCCGCGAGCGGAACAGGACAGGGCTTACATGGGCCGCCGTCGTGCATGGCAACGCCGCTGCCGGTAGCGTACTAGCTGACTGGTTTTTTTTCTCAGGGACATGGCAGTCTTTCGCCAAGAGACTCGCGGTGGGGCCGGCGGGGGTGGGCGACCGCCGCCGGCGCACCGAAGGACAGGAGGTAGGCGAGTGGCCAGGGTCAGGCAGGAACGTGCCGAGATCACCCGGCAGGCGATCCTCGACGGGGCAGCGGCAGCCTTCGACGCGACCGGTTTCGGCAGCACGAGCCTGAGCGATGTCGCACAACAGGCGGGCGTCACGAAGGGTGCGCTCTACTTTCACTTCGCCTCCAAGGAGGCCCTTGCCCGAGCGCTGGTGGACGAGCAGTTCCAGTCCACCGACCTGATCGCCGGGGAGTTGATGCCCGGGGTGCAGACGGTGGTCGACATGGGGCACCGGCTGGCGCACGGGCTGCGTACCGACGTCCGGCTGCGCGCCGGGATAAGGCTGGTGGTGGAGTTCGGTTCGTTCGTCGACCCCGACCCCGCGCCGTACAACTCGTGGATCAGCATCGTGCGGGACTGCCTGGCACCCGCCCAGGGCCGCGGCGACCTGTTCCCGGAGATCAACGTCACCGAGCTGGCGACCTTCGTGTGCGGCTCGTTCACCGGTCTGCAGCTCACCTCGTACGTCCGTACCGGCCGCGACGACCTGCACGAGCGGGTCACGGACATGTTCCGCTACCTGCTCCCGGGCATCGTCCCGCCGGACCGGCTCGCCGCGTTCGAACCGGCCGGCTCCCCCAAGTGCCGTGCCGAGCTGGGACTGCCGCCGCTCGGAGACGGCAAGCCGAGGAAACAGACCGACTGACCGGGAGGTGTGGGCCAGGACGGTGCGGGCTCCTGCCGGCGACGGCTGACCGGGTGTTCCGCGGGGCGGGCCGACAACGGTGTCACTGCGGTAGGGGCCCGGGGGCGAGGCGTCCGCGCCGTGCGGGCGGGACACCGTGGTGCTCACGGCCCAGGACACCCCGCTCGGCGGCAATGTGACGGTGGGTCAGCTTCGAGCGGTCCGGCGCCTCACGGCACGGACGGGGCCGTGGTCCGTACCGTCCGCAGCCCGTCCTTCGACGCCAGCGCGGGCAGGGTCAGTTCCCACAGGTCGGCGAGCCAGGTCTCGCACTCGTCCGCCGGTACGCCGAGCCAGGTCAGCGTCTCCAGCCCGGACACGGCCGCGGCCACCGGCGTGCGGACGGACGACTCCGCCACGGAGCAGCCGAGTTCACCGGCGCGCCGCGCCTCGTCGAGCAGACCGCCCAGCCGGCCCAGCCACTGCCCGTAGAAGTCGGGGGTGTCGTCGTCGCCGGGTACGCCACGGCCGGTCACGATGTCACCGGCGTCCCCCGGTTCCCGCTCGCGCGCGATCCGCACCGACGCGCGCACGAACACGTCCTCGCGCAGCAACCGCCCGAGCACGTAGGTCAGATCGACCACGAGCTGCAGATGCGTCCCACCGGCCGCCTCCAGTTGGAGGACCGCGCGCTCCATGGCCTCCCGGCCGCGGTCCTGCACGGCCATGGCGACCTCCTCCTTGGTGGAGAAGTGGAAGAACAGCGCCCCCTTGGTCACCCCGGCGTGGCGGCTGATGTCGGCGAGTGTGGCGCGCACGTAGCCGTGCCGCGCGAACTGCTCGGCGGCGGCGATCACCAACCGCTCGACGGTCCGCTCCGAGCGTTTTTGTTTGCCTGCCATCCGACCGCTCCTCGAAGCAACCCAGTTACACCTCCTGCATGGGTCCTTCATACGCCCCGGCACGGCAGGGGAAAGCAAGCCCAGTGTCAGATGAACAAAAAGATTCCACATCCTCACACTTCTCCGAGCGGAGCCCGCGGCGGGCCGGCCCGCGGGGAGGGCGGGCCGGCCACGCCCGGGCGGTCAGTTCTTCACGGCGACGGCGGCGAAACCGGCCGTGTCCTCCCGGTTGGTCTGGTAGTCCGCGTCGGAGGCCCGCTCCTGCGGCGTCTCCCACTCGTTGACGGACACCACGCCGGGTTCCAGCACGGTCCAGCCCTCCGTGTCGACGAACCGCGTGATCTCCGCGCGAGAGCGGGAGGCGAGGTCGACCCGCAGGTTCGTGTACAACTCGTCGACCGCGGCCCGCACCGGCGCCGAGACGTAGTCGGGGCTGGAGTGGGTGAGGATGACGAGGCTGCCGGGGGCCAGCGCGTCCTTGTAACGCTCGACGGTGCCGTACGGGTCGTCGGCGTCGAGGACGAAGTGCAGCAGGGCGCCGAACAGCACCGCCACCGGCCGGGAGAAGTCCAGCAGTTCCTTGGTCGCGGGCGCCGACAGCACCGCCTCGGGGTCGCGGAAGTCGGCGTCGACGTACGCCGTGCGGCCGTCCGAGGTCTCGCCCAGGATGCGGCGGGCGATGTCGCCGACGACCGGGTCGTTGTCGACGTAGACGACCTTGGCCTCGGGCGCGACCTCGTGCGTGGCCGCGGCGGCCGGGATGCCGCTGCCGATGTCCAGGAACTGGCCGATGCCCCGCCGGGTGGCGGTGCGCACCGCCCGGTTGAGGAAGCGCCGGTTGGCGCGCGCCCCCAGCGGGCCGCCGGGCAGCAGCTTCACGATGCCGTCCGCCGCGGCACGGTCCACCGGGAGGTTCTCGGAGCCTCCCAGGAAGTAGTCCATGATGCGGGCGGCGTGCGGGATCTGGTCGGGGGTCTTGTTCTCGGGC
The DNA here is from genome assembly GCF_015160875.1 of Streptomyces chromofuscus. Lineage (NCBI taxonomy): Bacteria > Bacillati > Actinomycetota > Actinomycetes > Kitasatosporales > Streptomycetaceae > Streptomyces > Streptomyces chromofuscus. The sequence goes on from NZ_CP063374.1 coordinate 3,477,635, forward strand.
ATGTCCACACATCCTTGGTGAGGGGTCGGGTCGGAGCCCTCGCACGGCCGGCCGGCACGGAGCGGGGCAAACAAAAAGGCGACATCCGAACCGGCTACTACCGGTGGATATCGCCTTTCTCGTGCCGTTCCAGGGCAAAAGGGTTCCGCGAAAAAGCGTGACATGTGCACGCGTGCGCTGTCAACGGACGCTGACCGTCCGTTCAGTGGCGCCCGCCCCCGGCTCCGTCCCCGCGTTCTTCCGGCGCGGCCGGCTGAGGTGCTTCATCGCCGGCCGCTCGACCAGCGCGTACAGCAGGTACGCGAGCACCGTGGTGACGACCCAGGCGAGCAGGCACAGCCCGACCGCCTCGGCGACGCCGTACGGGGCGTGCCCGGCGAGGTACTTGGTGCCGCCGATCAGCACGGTGGCCTGGAGCAGGTAGAACGCGAAGGACACCTCACCGAGCCACTTCATCACCCGTCCCCGGAAGGGCGAGCGCCGCCCGCGCACGTCGGCGACCGCGGCGGCCGGGACGAGCAGGCCGAGCGGAAGCACCCACACCGCGGAGAGGGCGTACAGGTACGGCACTTCGAGCGCCACGGCGTACGCGGCGACGCACAGCAGCACCGCCTGCCACAGCCGCACGCCCACCCACCGGTCGGTCAGCACGATCCGGGCGAGCAGCATGCCGAGCACGAACTCCAGCATCCGCACCGGCGGCAGCTGGTAGACGAACCAGTTCTGCACCTCGCTGACCTGCCAGCCGGGGATGCGCACCTCCCCGGGCAGGACCGCGTACGCGAACGCCGGTACGGCGACGACGGCGGCCGCGAAGCCGACCGCCCACGCCCACAGCCGCGCCGGGGAGATCGCCTTCACCGCGCGGTGCAGCAGCGGGAAGCACAGGTAGAACAGCAGCTCGCAGCCGAGGGACCAGCTCGGGGCGTTGACGCTGAAGGACACCGCCGGGTCCCAGGACCAGGTCTGCACCAGCAGCAGGTTGGGCAGCCAGTGCTGCCAGGCGGTGGTGGTCGCGCCGGCGAAGACCAGCAGCGAGACCACGAAGGTGACCAGGTGGTTGGGGTACAGCTTGACCAGGCGGCGGCGCATGAACAGGCCGGACGTGTCCGCGGGGCGGGCGGACCAGGTCAGGATGAAGCCGCTGAGGATGAAGAAGAACGACACCCCCAGGCCGCCCGCGATGCCGAACAGCCGGGCCGCGTCGTGCGCGGTCTGCCCGCTGAGGGGGCTGAGTTGGGGGCTGGTGACGTGGTACAGGAACACGGCCGTCGCCGCGTAGAACCGGAGTCCCGTCAGCGACGGCAGCCCGGCGTACGACGGTGCCCGCCCGGACCGGGCGGGCACCGCCTCCTGGGGTCGGTGGGTGGGGATGGTCACGGATCTCTCCTTCGCGCGGCACGAACGACTCGGCACCGCTTGTCGCGGCACGGAAAAACACCGCGCGGCAGGCCGGAGGGCCTGCCGCGCGGTGTCGACGGCATGGGCGGAACGGAAAAAGGAGACTGATCAGAGAGAAGACTGATCGGAAAGGAGGTCGATCAGCGGTTCAGAAAGGAGTGGATCGAGTGGATCGCAGTGGATCAGTACGGGAAGAAAGGCGACCGATCCGTCGGCGGGACGCTCCGGCCTGTCCAAAGGAACCGGGAGGCGCTCGGAGGCACAGATCAACCGCCGCCAAGAGCGTGACAGCCCCCCTTCGCGGAAGTCAACCCGCTCCGGGTGCCGCCACGCGCCTGGCGGTTCGGCCGCGCGGGACGCCGGTCGGACGGGATCGGCGGGATGCCCGTCAGACGTGGATCGGGTGGGACGTGCGCCCCGACGCCGAGTCGATCTCGTCGTGCGCCTTGGTCAGCAGACGCATGGCGAGTTCGTTCAACGCCCTCGCACCGGCGATCTCCTCGCCGACCCGCGGCTGATTAGGGTCGGTGTGGTGCCGGCTGGCGTGTCCGTGGGCCCTCACCTCGGTCCCGTCGGGCAGGCGCACGAGCGCCGCTGCCTTCGTGTGGGTGTCGTCGTCCTCCTGGAATTCGAGCTCGACATGCCAACCCACGACGGTGTGCGTCATGATGATCACCTCCGGATCCTGTGGCCAGGATCACTGTCTCCGGGATGCTTCCAGGGTGCTCCCTGAGTGCCCGACTTGTCGCGTTCCCGTCGCTGTTGTCCCGTTACGGACTCGGGTACGCCGCCGCGCCCACGGCCGCCGTTCACTGCCGTGGGGCACGAAGGCGGCATGCGCTGTTGCCCGACCGCTTCCCAAGCCGCCCGCTCGGCCCTCCCGGCTCCCCATTGCGCTCCGCCGCCCTCGTCGCCCCGTCGTCCTGCACGGCCTGCGCACCCGGCACTCCGGCCCCGTCGCAGCCGTCCAGCTGGAACTGGTCACGCCGGCCGAGGACCACGCCGTGATCACCTGGTTCACCGGGGTGCCCGGCACCGACGACGGGTACGGCCAGGTGATCCCGGCGATCACGGAGGGCGAGGTGCGCTACGGCACCCACCCGGCCCGCCTGGACCGGGTCGCCGGAGAGGACCGCCCGACCGCTCACCACCAGGTCGAGCCGACCGGCCTGGAGCCCGGCCGGACGTACTGCTACCAGGACCCGTTCCCGGGGCGTCCCCGCCACTGCGACCCCCCTGCACCTGGTGGGCGGCAACGCGGTGGGCACCTCACCGCACGGCCTGGACACCCCCGCGGGCCCTTACTCCTTCACCACCCCCCAGCCCCCACCAGGCCGCCACCTCCTCTCGATCGCCCTCTGCAACGACCTGCACCTGGGCGAGACGACGGCGGGCCTCGTGGCCGGAATCCCCCTGCTGCACGGCGTCTCCCGGACGCCCGGCCGGGCCCCGTACCCGGAGATCATGAGCCGGGCGGTGGTGGCGGCGGCAAGGCAGCGCGGGGCACACCTGCTGCCGGCCGCCGGGGACATCTCGGCGGGCGGCGCGCCGGGCGACCCGGCGACGGCGCGGCGCATCCTGGACGGCTTCGGCGTCCACGGACGTGGGGCAGCTGACGGCCTGATCAGGCGGCATGAGGCGGGGGCGGACGGTGCCGTTCACCCCAGCATGAGACCGATCCCCACCAACAGCAGCCCCGCGGCGGCGATCCGCGCCATCCCGAAACGCTCCTTGAACACCACGGCGCCGATCGCCGCGCCCACGATGACCGACGACTCCCGCAGGGCCGCGACGGGCGCGAGCTCGGCGCGGGTCTGCGCCCACAGGATCAGTCCGTACGCGCCCACGGACATCACGGCGCCCAACAGCCCCGACGCGACGAACGGCCGCAGGCGCGCGACGGTCTCCGTGCGCCAGACGCACACCGCGTACGCCGGTATCACCGCCCCCTGGACGGCCATCAGCCACGCCACGTACCCGAGCGCCGACCCCGAAGCCCGCACGCCCAGTCCGTCCACCACCGTGTACACGGCGATGGACAGTCCCGTCGCCAGCGCCGCCCCGATCGCCGGCCAGTGGGGCCGCCGCCCGCGCAGCCCCCACAACGCGGCGCCGGTCAGTCCCGCGCAGCTCAGCGCGATTCCGGCCACGACCCACCCGTCGGGCACCTCGTGGGCGAAGACGGCGGCGAGAACGGTGACGACGAGCGGCGCGCTGCCCCGCGCGATCGGATAGGCCTGTCCGAAGTCCCCCAGCCGGAAAGCCCTCATCAGCAGCGAGTAGTACGCGATGTGCACCGCGGCCGACAGCAGCAGATACGGCCAGGCCCGCGCCGCCGGCACGGCGACGAACGGCAGCAGCGCGAGCCCGATGACCAGGCCACCACCCGATATGAGCGCGAAGCCGACGAGCTTGTCGGTGATGCGGTGGGCGATGGCGTTCCAGCCCGCGTGCGCCACGGCGGCGAGCAGGACTGCCGCGGTGACCCCAGGGGTCACGCGGTGCGCTCGCGGACGTCCACCAGGGTGCCGCCGGCGTGCGCGATCAGGTCCTCGGGCGCCATCGGGAAGACGGTGTACGGCGTCCCGGCCGCCGCCCACACCACGTCGTGGTCGAGCAGCGAACGGTCGGCGAGCACCCGCGTCCTGGTCACATGCCCGAACGGCGGCACCCCGCCGATGGCGTACCCGGTCCTCTCCCGTACGACGTCGGCACGGGACCGCGTCACCTTGCCGACCCCGAGTTCCTGGCGCACCAGCTCCACGTCGACGCGGGAGGCCCCGTCCATGAGCACCAGCACCGGCACCCCATCGGCGGCGAAAACGAGCGACTTGCAGATCTGACTGAGCTCGCACCCGATGGCGGCGGCGGCCTCGGCGGCCGTACGGGTGGCCTCCGGGAACCGGCGGATCCGCCCGTGCAGGGCACCGAGCCCGACGGCGTCGAGGGCGGCGGCGAAACGGGGGTGGGCCGCCGAGGCGCTTGCGTTCTCCGCGTCCGAAGTGGTCATGGGCGGCACGCTAGCGGCCGGTGTACGGCACATGCGACCGGGTTATCGGCCCGGGAGGTGCGTCAGGAAACGCGCCCAGGCCGTGGGTGTGACGGTGAGGTGGGCGGCGTCGGGGGTCTTGGAGTCGCGGACGTGGACGGTGGCGGAGGTCGCGGCGACCTCGACGCAGTCGCCGGGCTCACTGCTGCTGCTGTAGCTGCTCTTGCACCAGTGCAGTTGCGGCGTGCTCATAGTCTCCCCAGCGCATGCTCGACAAAGGCCAGCGACTCTCTCGGTGTGAGAGCCTGCGCCCGGATCATCCCATAGCGCATCTCAAGTACTCGGAGATCCCTGGGGTTTGATACCGGGCGACCGTTGAACGCGCCGTCGGAGCGCCCGATCGCTGTGCCGTCGGTGAACTTCAGCACCTCGATCAGGCCCAGCATCCCCGCATGATCCTCGCGGTCGGTCGGCATGACTTGGAGCGAGACGTGTCGCAACTGCCCTACCTCCAGTAGGCGCTCGAGTTGTCGGCGCAACACCATCTTGCCCCCGATCGGGCGTTCGAGCGTCACCTGTTCCTGGACAAAACTGAGCACCGGGGCAGGGTGCCGCTCGAAGATGGACTTGCGCGCCATGCGAGCGGCGGTCTCTCGCTCCACCTGGTCGGGCGGGAGCGCCGGGAGGGACGTCTCGAACAGCGCCTTGGCGTATTCGGGCGTCTGCAGCAGGCCGTGGATGTTGTGGTTGCTGTACAGCAGCATCTCCGCCGCCCGCGACTCCATCTCCGCGAGCCGCCGCACCTTCTGCGGATACCGAGCCCTCCGCATGTCCTCCATGAACGCCCTGAGATGCCCCTGCGCGTTCAGTAACCGGTCGGCCCGCTCGAGGAACTCCGGGCGGGGAATCCGCACCCCGCGTTCGATCTTGCGGACCATGTCCTCCCCGTACCCCATGGTCTCGCCCAGCTCGGACGCCCGCAGGCCCGCCGCCTCCCGGCAGATCTTGACCAGGCGCCCCACCGCCTGCACCACCGGCTCGATCTCGTCGCCCGGTTCGACGTCCCAACCCGCCTCGTCGACGGCCTCGTCCATGCCCCACCTCCACCGCGCTTCCGTACCCGTACAACCCCCGAGACAGCCGGGACAGCGCAGGACAGAGCCAGGACAGTCACCGTACGCACAGGCGTTGTCACTGATCCACGGAAGCAGCTTCCGCCACGCTCGGTGACATGAACCGCGAGATCGCTGCCCCTGAAAACCACCCCACGTGCCCCGTCCGCAACTTCACCGTGCTGCTGTCCCCCACCCCGCGCGGCGCCCGCCTCGCCCGCCTCCTCGGGACGGAACAACTCCGGGCGTGGGGACTGCCGTTGCACCCGGCGGAGCACGTCCTCGCCGAGCTGGCCGCCAACGCCGCGACCCACGGCCGGGTCCCCGGCCGCGACTTCCGCCTGACGCTCTACGTCGTCGCCGACACCCTCCGCATCGAGGTCACGGACACGAGAGTTGACCGGCTCCCCCAACCGGCCCGACCCGCCCCGTGCGCCGACTCCGGCCGCGGCCTCCTCCTCGTCGACGCGCTCGCGGACCGCTGGGGCGTGACGCCGGGCCCGCACCCGCGGAAGACCGTCTGGGCAGAGGTGACCGTGGGCCGGTGGAATCGGACACCCGGCGTGGCAACGGCCGCCCTCCGCGGCCGAGGGCTGTGACGCGGATGTCTTCCCCGCAGAAGGAGGACCGGTGAGGGCCTGCGCCGTCCCCACGGTGCCCCCACCGGTCCGCTCCCAGGGAGCCGTCGGCCGCGTCAGGCGCGGACCAGATCCCGGTCCTCGTCGCCGCGGTCCGCGGCGGAACGCAGCCCCTCGCCCTCGACGTCCACGTTGGGCAGCGCCCGGTCCAGCCACTTCGGCAGCCACCAGGCCTTCTCGCCGAGCAGCGCCAGGACCGCGGGCACGATCGCCATGCGGACGACGAAGGCGTCGAAGAACACCGCGACGGCCAGGCCGAAGCCGATCATCTTGACCATGGACTCGCTGGAGCCGATGAAGCCCGCGAAGACCGCCATCATGATCACCGCGGCGGCGGTCACCACGCGCGCCCCGTGCCGGAAGCCGGTCACCACGGCCTGGCCGGGCTTCTCGCCGTGGACGTACGCCTCCCGCATCCGCGTCACGAGGAACACCTCGTAGTCCATCGCCAGGCCGAAGACCACGCCGACCATGAAGATCGGCATCATCGACATGACCGGCCCGGTCTCCTCGACCCCCAGCAGCCCCGACAGCCGGCCCCACTGGAAGACCGCGACCACCGCGCCCAGCGCCGCCATCACGCTCAGCAGGAAGCCGAGCGCCGCCTTCAGCGGGACCAGGATCGAGCGGAAGACCACGATGAGGAGCAGGAACGCCAGGCCCACCACCAGGACCAGGTACGGGATCAGCGCGTCGTTCAGCTTCTGCGACACGTCGATGTTCATCGCCGTCGAGCCGGTGACCAGTACCTCCGCGTCCGTGTCGGCCGCGGCCCGCGCGCCCGTGTCGCGGATGGAGTGCACCAGGTCCTCCGTCGTCACCGACGACGGCTTGGCGTCGGGGATCACGGTGATCGTCGCCGTGTCGCCGGCCTCGTTGGGCGCCGGCGGGGTCACCGTCACCACGTTCTCCAGGCCCTGGATCTCGTCGGCCACGTCACCGAAGGCGGCCTGCGGGTCCTCACTGCGCTCGGCGTCGACGACGACCATCAGCGGACCGTTGAAACCGGGGCCGAAGCCCTCGGACAGCAGGTCGTACGCCCGGCGCTGCGTCGTGGACGTCGGCTGGGAACCGTCGTCGGGCAGGCCCAGTTCGAGCGAGGCCGCCGGCACGGCCGCGGCGCCGAGGCCGAGGACGCCCAGCAGCAGGACGGCGACCGGACGGCGCACGACGAAGCTCGCCCAGCGCGTGCCCATGTTCGGGCGCCCCCGCCGCGCGGCGCGCGTCCCGCCCAGCAGCTTGCTCTTCTCGCCCGCCGGGCGCACCCTCCGGCCCGCGTAGCCGAGCAGCGCGGGAATCATCGTCAGCGCGATCAGCACCGCGATCGCCACCGTGCCCGCCGCCGCGACGCCCATCTTCGTCAGCATCGGGATGTTGACGACCGACAGACCGACCAGCGCGATCACGACCGTGAGACCGGCGAAGACCACCGCCGAGCCCGCCGTGCCGACCGCCCGGCCGGCCGCCTCCTCGCGCTCCCGGCCCTCGGCCAGCTCGGCCCGGTAGCGGGAGACGATGAACAGCGCGTAGTCGATGCCGACCGCGAGGCCGATCATGGTGGCCAGCGTCGAGGTCGTCGAGCCCAGATCCAGCGTGCTCGCCAGGGCCGTGATCGACGCGACGCCGATGCCGACACCGATGAGCGCCGTCAGCAGCGGCAGTCCGGCCGCGAGCAGCGAGCCGAAGGTGATGACGAGGACCACCGCGGCGACCGCGATGCCGATGATCTCCGTGGTCCCGGTGTGGGGCGTGGTCTGCAGCGCGTCACCGCCGACCTCCACGGTCAGCCCGGTGTCCCGCGCGTCCTGCGCGGCCGCCTGAAGGGCCTGCCGCGACGTGTCCGCCAGTTCCATGCCGGAGACCTCGTACCTGACCCGCGCGTACGCGATCGTGCCGTCCCGGCTGACGGCCTTGGCGGCGTACGGGTCGGCGACGGAGGCGACCTCGGAGCCGTCGGACAGCTCCCGGACGGTCTTCTGGACGGTCGACTTGTTCGCGGCGTCGGTCATCTTCTCGCCGGCCGGCGCCTTGAAGACGACCCGGGCGGTCGCTCCGTCGGCGCTCATACCGGGGAATCGTTCCTCCAACAGATCGAAGGCCTTCTGGGCCTCGGTGCCGGGGATCGAGAAGGACGTGGTGCCGGGCGCGGGCGCGCCGGCCGCGCCGACACCGGCGAGGGTCAACAGCGCCACCCACATCAGGGCAACGAAGTGGCGTCGCCGGAAGGCGAGCCGGCCGAGTTTGTAGAGGAACGTGGCCACGAGGGCGTACTCCCGGTCAGGTCGTGGGGTGTTCAGGGCAGGGGAGATCGGCCCGACGACGTGAGCGGTTCGCGTCAGGTGCTGAAGGTGCTGGTACTGGCTGAGAGAGTGCTCAGGCGGAGGGTGCGCCGAGGGCGGGGAGGACCACGGCGTCGATGTACGAGGTGAGGAAGGCCTTCGTCGGCGGCAGGTCGTCGATCAGCGCACGGGTGGCGAACGCGCCGATCAGCATGTGCACGACGTACTTCAGCGCGGGGTTGTCCGCCCGGACCTCGCCCCGGTCGACCGCCCGCTGGATCAGTTTGCGGAACTCCAGCGTCTCCGGCTCCAGCAGCTGTTCTCGCAACGCCCGCAGCAGGTCCGGATTGGTGTGCGCCGCCATGGCCAGCCCGCGCATCAGCGCGGCGTTCTGCTCCATGACGCAGTCGTCCTCGTGGGCCATCAGGGCGTGGAAGTCGCCCCGCAGCGACCCGGTGTCGACGTCGGCGATGCCGCCCCGCTTGTTGTGCCGGATCGCCTTGGCCGCCAGCTCGGCCTTGCCGCCCCACTGGCGGTAGAGCGTCGCCTTGCTGGACTTGGTACGGGCGGCGACGGCGTCCATGGTGAGGGCGTCGTAGCCGACTTCCCGGAGCAGTTCGAGCACGGCCTCGTACAGCTCGGCCTCACGCTCGGGTGTGATCCGACTGCGACGCGCCGTTGCGACCTCAGCCATGCTGCTCACCCTTCCTGCCCGGTGACGGTTTCCCGTACGACACGGTCTCGTACACGACGAATGTAGCGCAGGCCTTTGAGAAACGAAACCGTTTCGTACGTGTCTGCCTCACGCGCCTCCCGGCACGCCGATCGATGTCAGGTTTGGCACGACTTGCTCCGGTCCGTCCCGCAGGCGAAGCATGGGAACGTGACGTATCTGCGCCTGCCCCACCTCAGCGGTGACCTGCTGTGCTTCGTCGCCGAGGACGACCTCTGGCTCGCCCCCCTCGACGGCCCGGGCCGCGCCTGGCGGCTCACTGTCGACCGCACCAAGGTCGGCCACCCGCGCTTCTCCCCCGACGGCCGCCGGATCGCCTACACGAGCTGGCGCAGCCTGGACCCGGAGCTGCACCTGGTCGCGGTGGAGGGCGGCTCCGGCCGCCGGCTCACCTACTGGGGCAGCTCGGACTCCCAGGTGTGCGGCTGGACCCCGGACGGCGACATCCTCGCGGTCGCCTCGCACGGGGAGCCGTTCTCCCACTACACGTGGGCCTACAAGGTCTCCACGGACGGCGACCCGGGCCGCAAACTGCCCTGGGGACCGGTCGCGGACATCCAGGTCGCGGACATCGACGGCGAGCGCCGCACCCTCCTCCTCACCGGCACCCCGCCCCATGAACCGGCTTCTTGGAAGCGCTACCGGGGCGGCGCCATGGGCCGCCTGTGGCTGCACGGACAGCGCCTGCTCGCCGACCTCGAGGGCCATCTGCACTCTCCGATGTTCGTGGCCGGCCGGATCGCGTTCCTCTCCGACCACGAGGGCGTCGGCAACCTCTACTCGTGCGCGTACGACGGCTCCGACCTGCGCCGGCACACCGACCACGACGCCTTCTACGCCCGGCACGCCTCCAGCGACGGCACGCGCGTGGTGTACCAGTGCGCCGGGGACCTGTGGATCGTCGAGGACCTCGTCGCGGACTCGGCGCCCCGCCGGCTCGACGTGCGCCTGAGCGGGGCGCGCGCGGGTCGTCGTCCCTACCAGGTGCCCGCCGCGCACCACGTGGACGGCATCTCGGTCGACGAGACGGGACGCGCCAGCGCCGTCGTCGTGCGCGGCAGCCTCTACTGGCTCACGCACCGCGACGGCCCCGCCCGCACCATCACCGACACGCCGGGCGTACGGGTCCGGCTCCCGGAGATGCTCGGCTCGGGCGGCCAGGTCGCCTATGTGACGGACGCGGAGGGCGAGGACGCCATCGAGATCGCCTACCTGCCGCGCGCCACCGGTGACCGCCCACCGCGGCGGCTGGCCCAGGGGCGGCTCGGCCGGGTGCTGGAGATGGTGTCGGACCCGGAGGGCGAGCGACTCGCCGTCGCCGCCCACGACGGACGGCTGCTGTTGATCGACGCGTCCGACGAGACCTCCGACGTCACGGCCGACGAGGCGAGCGGCGCCACGGCCGGCGCGGCGACCGACGTCACGGCCGGTGAGGCGACCGACGTCACGGCCGGTGAGGCGAGCGGCGTCACGGCCGGCGCGGCGAGCGGCGTCACGGCCGGCGCGGCGACCGACGTCACGGCCGGTGAGGCGAGCGGCGTCACGGCCGGCGCGGCCGGCGGCGTCACAGGCGTCACAGCCGGTGAGGCGGGCGCGGCGGAGCCGGGTGGCGTGGTGACCGAGCTGATCCGGTCGATCAACGGGCCGGTGCGGGACCTCGCCTTCTCGCCGGACGGCTCCTGGCTGACCTGGTCGCACCCGGGCATCGGCCGGTCCCTGCGCCAGATCAAACTGGCCCGGATCAAGGACCGCTTCATCGTCGACGTCACCGACGGCCGCTTCGAGGACGAGAACCCGGTCTTCACCCGCGACGGCCGCTACCTCGCCTTCCTCTCCTGGCGCGGCTTCGACCCCGTGTACGACGTGCACACCGGCGACCTCTCCTTCCCGCTCGGCTGCCGCCCGTACCTGGTCCCGCTGTCGTCGGCCACCCCGTCCCCCTTCGCGTTGAGCCCGGACGGGCGCCCCGCCGCCGGGGGCCTGGACCCGGTCGAGGACGAGGCAGGCGCCGAGGAGGGCGGGGCGGTGACGGTCGAGGTCGAGGGCCTGGAGAGCCGGGTCACGCCCTTCCCGGTCGCGGCGTCCAAGTATTCGGGGCTGCACCCGGTCGCGGGCTGCGGACTGGTCTGGCTGCGCTGGCCGATCTCCGGCGCGCTCGGCGAGACGTTCGTCAACCCGGACGACACCAGCGGCCGCCCCACGCTGGAGTACTTCAACATCACCAAGGCCAAGAAGTCCGAACTCGTCGGGCACCTCGACTGGTTCACCGTCAGCGGCGACGGCACCCGCCTCGTCGTGGTCGACGAGGGCGACCTGCGCGCGGTGCCGTCCAGCGAGGTGGGCGACAGCGACACGACGACCTGGATCGACGTACGCCGCATCATGCACGAGGTCGATCCGGGCGCCGAGTGGCGGCAGGCGTACGAGGAGGCGGGCCGGCTGATCCGCGCCTACTTCTGGGAGCCGGGGATGTGCGGCATCGACTGGGACGCGGTGCTCGACCAGTACCGGCCGCTGGTCGACCGGGTCGCCTCGCCGGACGAGTTCGCCGACCTGCTCCGCGAGGTGCTGGGCGAACTGGGCACCTCCCACGCGTACGTCAGCGCCGCCCGCCGCAACGAGGGCCCGCCCCACTACCAGCGCCGCCAGGGTCTGCTCGGCGCCAACTTCGCCTGCCGGGACGGCGGCTGGACGGTGCGGCGCATCCTGCCGGGCGACTCCTCCGACTCCAAGGCACGCTCGCCGCTGGCCGGTTCCGGCATCCGCGAGGGCGCGGTCCTGACCCACGTGGACGGCCGCCCGGTCGACCCGGTGACCGGCCCCTACCCCCTTCTCGCGGGCGCGGGCGGGACGACGGTGGAGCTGACGTTCACAGCGGCCGAAGGGGAAGGGCGTTCCCGGCGGGTCGCCGTCGTCCCGCTCGTCGACGAGCGTCCGCTGCGCTACCAGGACTGGGTGGCCAAACGCCGGGCGGTGGTGCGGGACTTGAGCGGAGGCCGCTGCGGCTATCTGCACATCCCCGACATGGGCGGCTCGGGCTGGGCCCAGTTCAACCGCGACCTGCGCAAGGAGGTGTCCCGGCCCGCGCTGATCGTGGACGTGCGCGGCAACGCGGGCGGCCACATCAGCGAACTGGTCGTCGAGAAGCTCACCCGCACGATCCTGGGCTGGGACCTCACGCGCAACGCCCAGCCGGTGTCGTACGCCTCGAACGCGCCGCGCGGCCCGGTGGTGGCACTGGCGGACGAGGCCACGTCCTCCGACGGCGACATGATCACGGCCGCCTTCAAACTGCTCGAACTGGGCCCCGTGGTCGGGCAGCGCACCTGGGGCGGCGTCGTCGGCATGACCGGCCGCCACCGCCTGGGCGACGGAACGGTCATCACCGTGCCGATGAACGCGGCCTGGTTCGACGCGTACGGCTGGTCCGTCGAGAACCACGGCGTCTCCCCCGACGTGGAGGCCCTGCGCACCCCCCTCGACTGGGCGGAGGGCCGCTACGCGCAGCTGGACGACGCGGTGCGACTGGCACTGAACCTCCTGGAGACCGAGCCGCCCGCGACGCCTCCGGACCACAGCCACGTCCCGGACCGGTCGAGGCCGAAGCTCCCGCCACGACCGTGACGAGACGTACGCAGACGTGAACACAGGGCGCCCTTTCGAGAAGGGCGCCCTGCGTCAGGGGGCGAAGCCGACTACACGCCGGTCAGGCGTCGTAGTCCTCGGCGAACCGGTCCTCGGCCTCCTGCCGCTCCCGGTCGGACTCCTGGTCGCGGCGGCCACGCTCACGCGGCTCGCGCATGGGGTCGGAGGGGCGCTCGCGCCGCTCGTCCCGCTCCTGACCGATGCGCTCCTTGGCCTGCTGGCGCAGCTGCTCGGCCTTGTCCTGGAACTGGTCCTTCATGCCCATGAGATTCACTCCCGTTGTGGGTAAGGGATGGGGCCTCGACCAGATTTGCACGCACGAACACGCTGCGCATGTCGATCAACTACGCTGCGTAGCACGGGCCTGTTCGTCGGCCGCGCCGCCCGCGCCCACCAGGCCCGTCCGCATCCCTTGCAACCGGGGCGCGAACCGCCGCATCTCGCGTTGCCCCACGGCCCCGATGAGCGCGGGGACATAGCCGCGCACGCCCTGCATTCCGCGCAGCCACCACTGCCCGTAGACGTGGCTCGACCGACGCTCGATCCCGGCCACGATCCGGTCCACGGCCGGCCCCAGCGGGTACGTCTTGTTGGCCGGCCACGGCAGCCGCTGCCTCAACTCCCGCATGACGTCGTCCTGGTCGGCCCCGCGCACCATGTCGGTGTCGGTCCAGGACAGGTACGCGACGCCCACCTTGACGCCCTGGTGGCCGACCTCGGCGCGCAGGCTGTGCGCGTACGCCTCCACGCCCGACTTGGACGCGCAGTACGCGGTCATCATCGGCGCCGGCGTGATCGCGGCGAGGGAGGCGACCTGGAGCAGATAGCCCCGGCTCTCGGTGAGCACCGGCAGGAAGGCACGGGCGGTCACCGCGGATCCGATGAGGTTGACCTCGATGACCCGCCGCCAGGCCTCCGCGTCGGAGTCCGCGAAGGGCCCGCCGGCCGCGACGCCCGCGTTGGCGACGACGATGTCGACCTTGCCGAAGCGCGCCTTGACCTCCTGAGCCACCTTCGTCATGGCCGCGTGGTCGGTGACGTCGGCGTACCAGTGCTCGCTCTCGCTGTGCAGCCGCTGCGAGACCTGCTTGAGCTCGTCCGGCTCCAGGCCGACCAGCGCCACCTTCACGCCGCGCGCCGACAGCTTGCGGGCGAGCAACTCCCCGACGCCCCGCGCGGCCCCGGTGACGACCGCGACCTGTCCCTCCAGGCTGACCCTGCTCATGCGCCCTCCTTGACCGGTTCCTCCGGCGCGTACGTGGTGACGAGTTCGCGTATCTTCCCGGTGACCTGCTCGGGAGCCTCCACCGGTGTCATGTGTCCGAGCCCGGGCAGCTCGCTGATCCCGACGCACCGCGGCAGCGCAGCGACCAGGGCTCGGGCGTGCACCGGGGGCGTGAGCCGGTCGTGCGTGCCGACGAGGACCGCCGTGGGCACGTCCAACTGCCGTACGCCGTGGTCGAGGTCGAGCAGGTGCAGCACCTGCGACCAGGTGTGCCGCACGGTGCGCGGGCAGGCGTGCACGATCCGCGCGCACGCCTCCACCATGTGCGGGGCGGAACCGGCGCCCATGGTGGCGTACTTGAGGATCCTGCGCGCCAGGGGCGTGACCGGCCCGAGGGGCGCGCGGGAGCCGAGGACGTGCCGAGTCAGCCACGTCCGCAGCGTTCCGGCGCGCAGCGGCACGACGGTCGACTCGGCGACCAGCCGTGAACTGCCCGTGCTGCACAGCAGGACGGCCGCCGCGTGCGCGCGGAACCGTTCCCGTCCGGCCGCCGCCATCACCGTCATGCCGCCCATGGAGTGTCCGGCGATCACCGCCCGCTCCGCGGGCGCGAGCGTGGCGGCGAGGACGGCGTCCAGGTCGTCGGCGAGGGTCTGCGTACTGCACAGGCGGCTCGCCGGGCTGCGTCCGTGGCCGCGCTGGTCGTAGGCGATGACACGGTGGTCGGCGGCCAGGGCGCGGATCTGCGCGGCCCAGAAGGCGGTGGAGCAGGTCCAGCCGTGGACCAGGACGACGGCGGGCGCGCGGTCGGGGCCGTGCACCTCGACGTGCAGGCGGGCGCCGTCGGCGGAGGTGACGGTCAGTTCGCGGGCGGGGACGGGCGGGGCGTAGGGGCCTGAGGCGACGTGCCGCGGGCGGCTCATACGCCGGCCTCCTCGGCCTCCGCGGCGGCCGGTGCGGCGGACGGGCGCAGCACCTCGTACTCGGTGAGGTCCACCCGCCGCGTGGCGCGCCGGAACTCCCCCGTCGTGCCGGGCCAGATGGTCGAGTTGCGTCCGCTGGCGTCCAGGTACCAGCTGGTGCAGCCACCGGTGTTCCACACCGTGCGCCTCATCCGCTGCTGCACCTTGTCGTTCCAGGCGCGGACGGCGGAGGGCCGCGCGTCGAGGGCGACCCGCCCGCCGAGCACCTCCAGCTGCCGGACGTAGTCGGCCAGGTAGTTCAGCTGGGACTCGATCATCAGGATCATGGAGGAGTTGCCGAGGCCGGTGTTCGGCCCGATGACCGTCATGAAGTTCGGGAACCCGGCGGCACTGGCGCCGCGCAGGGCCTCCATGCCGCCCTTCCAGACCTCCGCGAGCGTCCGGCCGTCCGCCCCGACGACCCGCTCGGCGATCGGCATGTCCGTGACGTGGAAGCCGGTGCCGAAGATGATCGCGTCGACCTCGGCCTCGGTGCCGTCGGCGGCGACGAGCGTGGAGCCGCGGATCTCGCCGAGCCCGCTCGCGACCACCTCCACGTTGGGCCGGGCGAGCGCCGGGTAGTACTCGCTCGACAGCAGGATCCGCTTGCAGCCGATGCGGTAGTCGGGGGTGAGCTTGGCGCGCAGGGCCGGGTCCTTGATGGCGCGGGCCATGTTGCGCTTGGCCAGCTGCTCGACGAAACCCAGCTCGCCCGGGTGCTTGGTGAAGGCCTGGACCTGCAACTCCCGGATGCCCCAGAGCAGTCCGCGGCGCAGCCGGGTCGTCAGCGGCAGCGCGCGGTGCAGCCGGCGTTCGGCGCCGCCGATGGCGCGGTCGACGCGGGGCATCACCCAGGGCGGGGTGCGCTGGAAGAGGGTCAGCCGGGCGACCTCGGGCTGGACGGCGGGCACGATCTGGATGGCGGACGCGCCCGTGCCGACCATGGCGACCCGCTGGCCGCGCAGGTCGTAGTCGTGGTCCCAGCGGGCCGAGTGGAACACCTTGCCGGGGAAGGTGTCGAGCCCCGGGATGTCGGGGATCCTCGGGTCGGACAGCGGCCCGGTGGCGGAGACGACGAGGTCGGCGGTGAGCGTGCCGGAGGCGGTCTCGAGCTCCCACCTCAGCTCGGCGGCGTCCCAGGTCATCCGCTTCACCTCCGAGTCGAAGCGGATGTGCGGGCGCAGCCGGAAGACGTCCGTGACGCGCTCCAGGTAGGCGCGGATGTGCTCCTGGCCGGAAAAGGTGCGCGGCCAGTCGGGGTTGGGCGCGAAGGAGAACGAGTAGAGATGGGACGGTACGTCGCACGCGCACCCCGGGTAACTGTTGTCCCGCCAGGTGCCGCCGACACTGCCGGCCCGTTCCAGGACGACGAAGTCGGTGATCCCCTCGCGGCGCAGCCGCACGGCCGCCCCGAGCCCACCGAATCCCGACCCGACCACCGCCACCCGTACATGCTCGTGCTCGGCCATACCGACGCCCTCCATGCCGTTCGCGACTCCACGACCACGCCAGTGAACACTGGCGCAATCGGGAGACTAGAGGAGCGGCGTACTGAGGGGTAGGGGTCGGCACGAGGAAAGTTACCGGCGGTACGACTTAAGGTGCGGACGTGACGGAGAAGCGTGAGTACCGCATGGAGGAACTGGCCCGGCTGGCCGGCATCACAGTGCGCACCCTGCGCTTCTACCGCGAACGCAAGCTGCTCCCGCCACCTCGCCGCGAGGGCCGGATCGCCTGGTACGACGACCACCATCTGGCTCGGCTGCGCACCATCAGCGCCCTGCTGGAGCGCGGCCACACCCTGAACGGCATCGCGGAACTGGCCGAGGCCTTCGACCACGGCCGGGACGTCGCCGACCTGATCGGCGCCGACACCCCGACCGAGGAGGAACCGGTCCGCCTCACCCCCGAGGAGCTCGCCGCCCGCTTCGAGGGCGAGGTCACCCCGGAGAACCTGGCGGCCGCCATGGAACTGGGCTACCTCGGCACCGACGGCGACGAGATAGTCCACATCAGCCGCCGGCTGCTCGACGTGTCGTCGGCGCTGGTGCGGGAGGGCATCCCGCTCGCGGAGGTGCTCCGGGCGGGCAAGGAGGTCCGCTCGCACGCCGACGCCCTCGCCGGCCTCTTCGCCGACCTGGTCCTGCGCCACGCCACGGAGCAGGACCTGCCCCGCCTGCGCCCCCTCGCCCGCAGCGTGGTGGAGGCGGAACTGTCCCTGGCCCTGGACCGCAGGATGCGCGCGACGCCTTAGCGTGTCGGGCCGGGGGTGACTCACGGGCCGTGGGTGCGGGGCCTCAGCGGTCGTAGACCACCGTCACCGGCGCGTGGTCCGACCACCGCTCGCCATGGGTGGCGGCGCGCTCCACGTACGCCTTGACCGCCCGCTCCGCGAGCCCGGGAGTGGCGACCTGGTAGTCGATGCGCCATCCGCTGTCGTTGTCGAAGGCCCGCCCCCGGTACGACCACCAGGTGTACGGCCCCTCGACGTCCGGGTGCAGGGCGCGCACGACGTCGACGTAGCCGCCCGCCTGCGGGTCGAACACAGTCGTCAGCCACTCCCGCTCCTCCGGCAGGAAGCCGGAGTTCTTGGTGTTGCCGCGCCAGTTCTTCAGGTCGGCCTGCTGATGGGCGATGTTCCAGTCGCCGCAGACCACCACCTCGCGCCCGTCGGCGGCGGCCCGCTCCCGCAGCCCCTTGAGGTGGGCGAGGAACTCTCCCATGAAGCGGGCCTTCTCCTCCTGCCGCTCGGTGCCGACCTCGCCGGACGGGAGATAGAGGGAGGCGACCGTCACACCGGGCAGGTCGGCCTCGACGTACCGCCCGCCGCCGTCGAACTCGGCGGACCCGAACCCGACCCGGACCGCGTCCGGCTCACGCCGGGTGTAGAGGGAGACGCCCGCACGCCCCTTGGCGTTCGCGGGCGCGTGCACCACGTGCCAGCCCTCCGGCGCCCGCACGTGCTCGGGCAGCTGCTGCGGCTCGGCGCGCACCTCCTGCAGGCAAAGCACATCGGCTTGCGTCCCGGCGAGCCACTCCACGAAGCCCTTCTTCGCGGCGGCCCGCAGCCCGTTCACATTCACAGAGGTCACAGTGAGCACCGGGGCACCCTACCGGCACACTGGACGGAGTCAGGATTCCAACTTCGCACAGGTGTACGATCCTCGGCATGGATTTGCGCCGCGTCCCCTTCGACCACCCCGACGCCGTGAAGCTCAACGACGAGGTCCAGGCCGAGTACCACGAGCGCTACGGCGACGGCGGCGACGCCACCGTCCTCGACCCGTCGGACTTCCGCCCGCCGAACGGCGTGTACCTGATCGCCTACGACGAGTCCGACCGACCCGTCGCCACCGGCGGCTGGCGCAGCCAGGACAAGAACGACGAGGGCAACGAGGACGGCGACGCGGAACTCAAGCGGATGTACGTGATCAGGGAGCTGCGCGGCCGCGGCCTCGCCCGGCGCATGCTCACCGCCCTGGAGGACGACGCCCGCGCCGCCGGCCGCGTCCGCATGGTCCTGGAAACCGGCACCGAGCAGCCGGAGGCCATCGCGCTCTACACGTCCAGCGGCTACGAGCCCTGCGCCAAGTTCGGCTACTACCGCTTCCACGAGGCCAGCCGCTGCTACGCGAAGGCCCTGTGACGGGAGCCACTTGAGGGCCAGTCACCTGGCCCCGAACGCCACAGAGCCCCGCCGGAATCCCGGCGGGGCTCTATGCTGCGTGGACCTGAGGGGATTTGAACCCCTGGCCCCCTCGATGCGAACGAGGTGCGCTACCGGACTGCGCCACAGGCCCTTGCAACGAGTGAAACTTTAGCACCCCGATCGGCGTGCTTGGAAATCCGTTCCCGCCGGGACCGGGGCGGCTACTCGTTGGCCGCCCGCGGCCGGTCCCCGTCCTCGTACTGGTCGAACAGCGGCGTACGCCCGCGCTCGCGCGCCCGCCGCGCCGAAGCCGCCCGGCGCCGCGCGTCCCCGCGCCCCTCGCCGTCCGCCCTGTCCGCCGCGCCGTCCGTCTCCCGCGTCCCACCGCTCTCCCCCGCCTGCGCCTCGGACGAGGGCACGGCGGGCGCGCCGGAGACCTGCTCGTGCGCGACGGCGACCGCCTCCTGCTCCGGGGCCACCGGACCCGACCGGGCCGAGCTCCAGGCGTCCAGCGCGCCGAGATCGACGTCCGGCGTCGCCCGCGGCGCGACCGGCGCCGTCACATAGGTCGGCAGCGGCACCGGCACGGGCTCCCAGCTCTCGCCTCGTCCGGGCCGCCGCTGCCGCTCCCGCTGCTGATCGACCCACTCGGCGTGATCGGTCTGCTCCACCAGCGCGCGCCGGTCCGCGGCCAGCGCCGCCAGCCCGGGGTCGGTCTCCGGCTCGGGTCCTTCCTCCGGTTCGTCGGCCGTCGCCTCGGCCACCGCGTGCCGGCGCGGCTGCCGCGCCCGCTCCCGCAGCCGCAGCGCCGCCGCCTCGGCCCGGCGCCGGTCCATCTGGTAGGCGAACCGGCGGCGCTCCTGCGCCCGCAGATACACGATGTACCCGCTGAGCAGCACCGCGGGCACCCCGGGCGCCCAGAGGAACGCGAGCCCGCCGACGGCGGCGACGATCGCGCCGAGCGTGAAGGCGAGGAAGAGCATGATCGTGGTGCGCCTCCGGCGCGCGAGCACCTTCGAGCGCCGGGCGCGCGCTGCGGCCGCCTCCGCGTCGGGGGCGCGACGGGCCGGGGGGACCGGCTTGCGCGAGGGCGCGGGCGTGGGCGCGTCGTCCCGGGCGGACGCGGCGCCCGGCACGCGGGCCTCGGACGCCGGCCCGGCTCCCGAGGCCGCCGCCATGACGCCGTCCGCCCGGGGACGTGTCGGAGACACGGCGAAGGCCCGGACGTCCACCGAGTCGGTGACGGCGTCCGGGTCCTCGTGGCCGGGCTCCCCCTCGTCGGCGGAGCGCGCCTGCAGGTCCTTGGCGTACCGGCGCTCCATGCCCGCCCGTCCGGACAACAACCGGATGGCTGTGCTGAAGCGTTCCGTCGGACGGGCCTCGTTCAGCTCGTCCTGCCTACGGAGCCACATCGGCACCAAGTAGGCGGCCCAGGCCCCGACAATGACTGCGTAGATGAGGCCGCTGCTGCTCACGCCTCACACGGTAGAGGGGTTTGCGTGAGGCCATCTGCCAATTGAGCCGGTGTGTCGCACGATCTGGCTGATATTTCGAGCTTTTTTTGCGACCGATGCGATCAGCAGGCTGACGCGCCCGCGAATTCAGCGCCCCCGATCGGTCACGATCCGGTCAATTTCGAACACTTATTCAATTCTTGAGGTTGCGCGGGATTCCCCGGCCGTTCTGCGGCATGTCCTGCGCGTTCCCCGGAGCGCTCCGTTCCCGCGTTCTGCGCCAGCGGGCCATCAGCCCCTCGGGGACTTCCTCCGCCGTGAGCGCGAAGACGAGATGATCGCGCCAGGCGCCGTCGATGTGCAGATAACGGGGCCTGAGGCCCTCCTCGCGGAATCCGAGTTTCTCCACCACGCGGCGGCTGGGCCCGTTCTCGGGGCGAATGCAGACCTCGATGCGGTGGAGGCCGACGGTCCGGAAACAGTGGTCGGCGGCCAGGGCCACGGCCGTCGGCATCACGCCCCGGCCGGCCACCGCCTCGTCCACCCAGTAGCCGACGTGGCCCGAGCACATCGAGCCCCAGGTGATCCCGGCGACGGTCAACTGCCCCACCAGGCGCCCCTGGTACTCGATGACGAACGG
Organism: Streptomyces chromofuscus; assembly: GCF_015160875.1. Taxonomy (NCBI): domain Bacteria; kingdom Bacillati; phylum Actinomycetota; class Actinomycetes; order Kitasatosporales; family Streptomycetaceae; genus Streptomyces; species Streptomyces chromofuscus. The sequence goes on from NZ_CP063374.1 coordinate 3,498,362, forward strand.
CAGCATCCGGCCCGCGTTCGCCTCGGACCGCAGATGGCGGACCATCTGGCGGTACGTCGGCCGGTGCGCGATCGGACCGCCGGGCGCGGGCGGCGGGATCGTCGCCTCCCAGGGGCGCAGCCAGTCGCGGTTGCGGCGGTTCACCTCACGCCAGGCCCGCTGGTCACGCAGCTTTATCGGCCGGAGGACGACCTCGCCCTCCACCAGTTCGACGGGCCAGAATGCGCTGTTCAGCTCGCACCCCCACGGCCCGGTCTGGGATGGTCACCGCCGCGGATCTGGTCGACGGCGTGGATCAGCAGGGGTTCCAGCACGGCCAGTCCGTCGCGTACGCCGCCGGTCGAGCCGGGCAGGTTGACGATCAGACTGCCGCCCGCCACTCCGGCCAGACCCCGTGAGAGCACGGCGGTGGGCACCTTGTCCCGGCCGTACGCGCGGATGGCCTCCGCGATGCCGGGCACCTCGCGGTCGAGCACCGCGCGGGTGGCCTCGGGAGTGCGGTCGGTGGGTGAGACGCCGGTGCCGCCGGTGGTGACGATCACGTCGTACCCGGCCTCCACGCCCGCCCGCAGCGCGGCCTGGACGGGCTCCCCGTCCGGCACGACCTGCGGCCCGTCGACGGCGAACCCGAAGCCCTTCAGGCCGTCCACGACCAGCGGGCCGCCCCTGTCCTCGTAGACCCCGGCCGCCGCCCGGTTCGAGGCGGTGATCACCAGCGCGCTGTACGGCGCGAGCAGCGCGCCGCCGAGCGCCGCGTCGAGAGTCATGCCCGGCTCCAGTCGCCCGACTTGCCGCCCGTCTTCTCCTCCACCCGCACGTCCGTGATGACTGCTCCCTTGTCGACCGCCTTGACCATGTCGATCACGGTGAGCGCGGCGACGGAGACCGCGGTGAGCGCCTCCATCTCGACGCCCGTGCGGTCCGTCGTCTTCACGGTGGCCACGATCTCCACGGCGTCGTCCGCGACCGACAGATCCAGTGTCACACCCGAGACCGACAACGGGTGGCACAGCGGGATCAGGTCCGGCGTCCGTTTGGCGCCCATGATCCCCGCGATCCGCGCCGTGGCGAGGGCGTCGCCCTTGGGGACCCCCGCGCCGCGCAGCAGCTCGATCACGCGGGGCGAGACCAGGACGCGTCCGCTCGCGCGGGCGGTGCGGGCGGTGACCTCCTTGCCGGACACGTCGACCATGCGGGCGGCGCCCGCGTCGTCGAGGTGCGTCAGTCGGTCCTGCGCAAGGGGTCCGGGGGTCTGCCCCCGGGAAGGCACGGTCATGGTGTGGCGCTCCCGGTCCGGGCCCGTCGCGGTGCGGCGCACGGGCCTGTTGTGCGCGACACGGTACCCCCAACCCGGGGACCTCAGCCGAGCAGGACCACCTCGACCTCGGCGCCGGGTTCGACGGACTCCGTGTCCTCGGGGACGACGATCAGCGCGTCGGCGTGCGCGAGGGCGGCGACGAGGTGGGACCCGGCCCCGCCGACCGGCGTCACCCGTCCGTCGGCGTACGCGCCGCGCAGGAACTGCCTGCGTCCCTTGGGGGAGGTCAGCGGCTCCTTCGTCGTCAGGGTCGCCCGGGTCCGGGGGCGGTGCACGTCCGCGAGACCCATGAGGGTGCGGATCGCGGGACGGACGAACAGTTCGAAGGAGACGTACGACGACACCGGGTTGCCGGGCAGGGCCAGCAGAGGGGTGTGGTCGGGGCCGATGGAGCCGAACCCCTGGGGCTTGCCGGGCTGCATGGCGAGCCGGCGGAACTCGATGCCGCTGCCCGGCTCGTCCTCGTCGCCCACGTGCGACAGGGCCTCCTTGACGACGTCGTACGCCCCGACGCTCACACCGCCCGTGGTGACCATCAGGTCGGCGCGCACGAGCTGGTCCTCGATGGTGGTGCGCAGGGTCTCGGCGTCGTCGGCGACCGCGCCCACCCGGTAGGCGATGGCACCGGCGTCGCGGGCGGCCGCGGTGAGGGCGAAGCTGTTGGAGTCGAAGATCTGGCCGCTGCCCAGTTCCTCGCCGGGCTGGACCAGTTCGCTGCCGGTGGACAGCACCACCACCCGCGGGCGCGGGCGCACGCGGACCGTGCCGCGGCCGATCGCGGCGAGCAGCGCGATCTGCGGCGGGCCGAGGACGGTGCCGGCCTCGAGGGCGCGGGCACCGGCCTTGACGTCGCTGCCCCTGGCGCGCACGTGCGCGCGTGCCTCGGCCGGCCGGTGCACGCGCACCTGGCCCGAGGCACCCTCGGGGCCCAGGCTGCGGGCCCGCATCCCGGTGACCGGGCCCTCGCCGAGGCCGCCGTCGGTCCACTCCACGGGGACCACCGTCTCGGCGCCGGGCGGCAACGGGGCGCCGGTCATGATGCGGGCCGCCTGGCCGGGCCCCACGCTCAGCGGCTCGGCCTGGCCCGCCGCGACGTCCCCGACGACCTCCAGGACCGCCGGGAACTCCTCACTCGCGCCCGCGACGTCCGCGACCCGCACCGCGTACCCGTCCATGGAGCTGTTGTCGAAGGGCGGCAGGGACACCGGCACCATGACGTCGTCGACCAGGACGCAGCCCTGGGCGTCGAGCAGTTGCAGCTCGATGGGTTCGAGAGGGCGGACGGTCTCGAGGATGTCCTCCAGGTGTTCGTCCACCGACCACAGGTGGTCCTGGCCGGTGGCGCGGGGCGCGGCGGTGCTCAAGTGGCTACATCTCCTCGGTGACGTAACTGCGAAGCCAGGTCCGGAACTCCGGGCCCAGGTCTTCACGTTCGCACGCGAGTCTGACAATGGCACGCAGGTAGTCGCCACGGTCGCCGGTGTCATAACGGCGGCCCTTGAAGACGACACCGTGCACGGGGCCGCCGGCCTTCTCGTCGGCGGCGAGCTGCTGCAGGGCGTCGGTGATCTGGATCTCGCCGCCGCGGCCGGGCTCGGTCTTGCGCAGTATGTCGAAGATGCGCGGGTCGAGGACGTAGCGGCCGATGATGGCGTAGTTGGACGGGGCGTCGGCCGCCTCCGGCTTCTCGACCAGGTCGCTCACCTTGACCACGTCGCCGTCCTCGGTGGCCTCGACGGCGGCGCAGCCGTAGAGGTGGATCTGCTCGGGCGCCACCTCCATGAGCGCGATCACGCTGCCGCCGTGCTGCTCCTGGACCTCGATCATGCGCTTCAAAAGCGGGTCGCGCGGGTCGATGAGGTCGTCGCCGAGGAGGACCGCGAAGGGCTCGTCGCCGACGTGGGGGGCCGCGCACAGCACGGCGTGGCCCAGTCCCCTGGGGTCGCCCTGGCGCACGTAGTGCATGGTCGCGAGGTCGCTCGACTCCTGGACCTTGGCGAGCCGCTCGGCGTCGCCCTTCTTCTCCAGAGCCGACTCGAGCTCGTAGTTGCGGTCGAAGTGGTCCTCGAGGGGGCGCTTGTTGCGGCCCGTGATCATGAGGACGTCGTCGAGACCGGCCGAGACGGCCTCCTCGACCACGTACTGGATCGCGGGCTTGTCCACGACCGGCAGCATCTCCTTGGGAGTGGCCTTGGTGGCCGGCAGGAACCGGGTGCCGAGGCCTGCTGCGGGAATGACAGCCTTGCTGATCCGTGGTTGCGCCTGAGTCATGTCCGCAACCATATCCGGTGCCTTTGCGGGGAATCCGCTGCTCCGGTTAGTTCATGCTCATATGAGCACTTTGATCACGGTACGGGAGCGACGGATGGGTCACCTCGGACGCACGGACGAGCCTGACAAGCGCACATTGCGCCGAGAACTCCTCGCGATGAGGAACAGGTTGCCCGAAGATGACGTGGAGGCGGCCGGGGCCGCACTGACCGAACACGCGCTCGAACTCGGTGAACTGACGCACGCGCGCACGGTGGCGGCGTACGTCTCCGTGGGCAGCGAGCCCGGCACGCTCGCGCTGCTGGACGCGCTGCGCGCGCGGGGGGTGCGGGTCCTGCTTCCGGCGCTCCTGCCGGACAACGACCTCGACTGGGGCGTGTACGCCGGGGCGGACTCCCTCGTGCAGGTGCAACACGGGGGCCGGACGGCCCTCTTGGAACCCGCCGGCGAGCGGCTCGGCCCGGACGCGGTGACCGGCGCCGACGCCGTGCTGCTGCCGGGCCTGGCGGTCGACGCGCGCGGGATGCGGCTGGGGCGCGGCGGAGGGTCCTACGACCGCGTGCTGGCGCGTCTGGAGCGCGCCGGTGCCCGTCCCGCGCTGGTGGTGCTGCTGTACGACGCGGAGGTCGTCGCGCGCGTGCCCGCGGAGCCGCACGACCGGCCGGTGCACGCCGTGGTGACCCCGTCGGGCGTGCGCCGGTTCCGCCGGCCCCAGGAACCGGGGAGGTGAACGCAAGGGCCCTCCACGCGCGCGTGGAGGGCCCCTGCGATCCGGTCGCCGTCAGCGGGTCACGGCTTCAGCACGAGGGTGTCGCTCGTGCTCTCGTCCACCGACTCCTTGCCGAACGGCCAGTCCAGCAGCTCGCCCTTGGCCCACTTGGAGGTCTGGTCGGTGTAGTGGGAACTGTAGGCGTGCCCGGAGGCGCCGCTGAGGTTGATCCACTTCGACTTGTCGAAGTCTTCGAGGTTGACCACCATCCGCATCGACGGCACCCAGACGACGCCGTAGCCGCCGGCGGCGTTCCAGCCGGTCGCGTTGACCGTCGCCTCGCCACCGCCGAGCTCCCACGGGCCACGGTTGAGCGCGTACTGGAGGAAGCCGGGACCATTGGTGCCGAGGGTCTGGTTCTTCAGGAACAGGCGGTGCAGCCGGCCCCAGCTCCAGGTGTCGATGTCCTTGCCGAGCTTGGCGGTCAGCTCCCAGCGCGCGTCGATCATGGCGCGCTCGAGCAGCTCGTCGCGGCTGTCGGCGGCGGGTCGGGTGCCCGACTTGCCGGTCGTCCACCAGTCGCTGTTCTCGTGGTCCATCAGGGTGCGCACGACCTCGAACCAGCGGTCGCCGCCGTCCGGCTGGGCCTGGTCGGCGTCACGCTCGCCGCACTCGCGCACCCGCCGGTCGTCGTCCACCGGGCCGGTGGTGTCGACCGGCTCGACCCACAGGCACTGGCCCTTGACGCGCAGCTCCTTGGGCAGCTTGTTGCCGAAGGCGAGCTTGAGGACGTTGCGCCAGACCGAGTTGAAGTAGGCCGCCGCCGCCGAGTCGGCGTCCTGGGTGTAGTCCCAGCCCTCCAGGAGCTTCTGCGCGTCGCGCACGTCCTTGTCGTCGACGTCGATCTTCAGCAGCTGCGGGACGAGCAGCTTGGCGATCTCGCTGCTGCTGTCCATCTGCATCTGCCGCATGTCCTCGGTGGAGATCTTGCCGTCGCCCTTGATCTTCGACTCGATCAGGTCGGCGATCCGCTGGCTGCGGGCGCCGTAGCCCCAGTCCGTGGTCAGCGCGTACGGGTAGTCCTTGCCGACGACGGCCTGGTTGGCGGTGACGATGTAGCCGCGCTGCGGGTCGTACTCGTAGGGCAGCTCGTCCTGCTCGACGTAACCGGTCCAGCGGTAGTCGGAATCCCAGCCCGGCGCCGGGACGGAGCCGTCGTGGCCCTTGGCGCGCGTGGGGATCTTTCCGGGCAGCGTGTAGCCGATGTGGTTCTCGGTGTCGGCGTAGACGAGGTTCTGCGAGGGCACGTCGAACAGGGCCGCCGCGGCGCGGAAGTCGTCCCAGTCGGCCGCCTTGTTCATCGCGAAGACGGCCTCCATGGTGGTGCCGGGCTCCAGCGCGGTCCAGCGCAGGGCGATGCCGTAGCCGTCGCCGCGGTCGGGGGCGGCGGTGTCGACGGTGGCCTTCTTGCCGACCTTGACGAGCGAGTCGTCGCGGTCGGACAGCAGGGGGCCGTTGTTGGTCTCCCGGACCACGATCTTCTTGGACGTGCCGCCGGCGACCTTGATGGTCTCCTCGTACGTGGTGAACGGCTTGACCTTGCCGTCGTAGAGGTAGCCGTCGCCGGTGAGCTTCTCCAGGTACAGGTCGGTGACGTCGACGCCGGAGTTGGTCATGCCCCAGGAAATGTCCTGGTTGTGGCCGATTATCACACCGGGCATGCCCGCGAAGGTGTAGCCCGAGACGTCGTACTGGCACTTGTCGGAGACCGTGCGGCAGTGCAGGCCCATCTGGTACCAGACGGAGGGCAGCGAGGCCGACAGGTGGGGGTCATTGGCGAGCAGCGGCTTGCCGGTGATGGTGTGCGCGCCGCCCACGACCCACGAGTTGGAGCCGATGCCGTTGCCGTTCACGCCGACGGCCTCGGGCAGGTCCTCCAGCTCGTCGTAGAGGCCCGTGAGCTGGCTCTGGAGCGCGGAGGATTCGGTGGAGGACGACGGGTCCGTCGAGGAGCCCGTGGACGCCCCCGTGCCGTCCGTGGAGGTGCCGCCGGTGCCGTCCGGAGAGGCGCCGTCGGTGGAGGTGCCGCTCGTGCCCTCACCGCCGAACGTCCCGGTGATGTCGTCGTACTGGCCCTGCTGGACGACGATCTGGTTCCGGGCGTACGGGTAGCGGGGGTACAGGTCGGCGATCTGCTTCGGGCCGAGGCGGCTGGTCATCAGGGCGCGGTCGATCTCGTCCTGCATGTTGCCGCGCAGGTCCCACGCCATCGCCTTCAGCCACGCCACCGAGTCGACCGGGGTCCACTTCTCGGGCTTGTAGTCGTTGCTGAAGCCGAGCGCCACGTACTCCAGGGAGATGTCCTCGGCGTCCTTGCCCGCCAGGTAGGCGTTGACTCCCTTGGCGTAGGCCTGGAGGTACTTCTTCGTCGCGGCGGACAGCTCGGTGTCGTACTCCTTCTGCGCGGTCCGCTGCCAGCCCAGCGTGCGCAGGAACTCGTCGTTCTCGATCTGTCCCTTGCCGAACATCTCCGACAGGCGGCCGGATGTCATGTGCCGCCGGACGTCCATCTCGTAGAACCGGTCCTGCGCCTGGACGTAGCCCTGCGCCATGAACAGGTCCTCGTCGGAGGAGGCGTAGATCTGCGGGACGCCGTAGCCGTCCCGCTTCACGTCGACGGGCGCGGTGAGGCCCTCGAGCGTGATCGAGCCCTTGGTCTGCGGGAAGGAGGCGCGCACCGTGCTGATGGACCAGTACGCGCCATAGGCGATGCCGCCGATGATGGCCAGCACCAGCACGAGCACGATCAGTCGGGCTTTGCGCCCCTTTTTCCTGCCGGACTTGCCGGGCTGCTGACCCGTTGAGGCGGTGGTGTTGGGGGGCATCGCTGTCCTTGCTGTCCTAACGCGAGCGGCAGGCGGTACTGGAGTGCTGGAGCAACCATAGGCGCAGGGCCCGGTGCGACTTGACGCGGAGTGGGGAACCAGCACGGACTGACGTTCGATCTTGCCCCGGCGAGCGTCAAGGAATCGTCAAGAGTTAGGTAAGGTAACGAAGTAAGCGCACCAGGAAAGGGAACGGCCGCTGAGTATCCACGACCTCAACGAACTCCTGCTCGTCTGCTCGCTCGTCCTGCTCGTCGCCGTGGCCGCGGTACGGATCTCCTCGCGCAGCGGGCTCCCCAGCCTGCTCGTCTACCTCGGCATCGGCATGCTCATGGGCCAGGACGGGATCGGCGGCATCCAGTTCGACAACGCCGAACTGACCCAGGTCATCGGATACGCCGCCCTGGTCGTGATCCTGGCCGAGGGCGGTCTCGGCACGAAGTGGAAGGAGATCAAGCCCGCCCTGCCCGCCGCCACCGCGCTGGCGCTGGTCGGGGTCGCGGTGAGCGTCGGGGTCACGGCGTCGGCGGCGCACTACCTGGTCGGGCTGGAGTGGCGGCAGGCGCTCATCATCGGGGCGGTCGTCTCCTCCACCGACGCGGCGGCGGTCTTCTCCGTGCTGCGGAAGATCCCGCTGCCCCCGCGCGTGACGGGCACGCTGGAGGCCGAGTCCGGCTTCAACGACGCGCCCGTGGTGATCCTGGTGGTCTCCTTCTCCACGGCCGGCCCGTTCGAACACTGGTACGTGCTGGTCGGCCAGATACTGCTGGAGCTCGCCATCGGAGCCGCGCTCGGCATCGCGGTGGGCTGGCTGGGCTCCTGGGGACTGCGGCACGTGGCCCTGCCCGCCTCCGGCCTCTACCCGATCGCCGTGATGGCGATCGCCGTCGCCGCGTACGCCGCGGGCGCGCTGGCGCACGGCAGCGGCTTCCTCGCCGTCTACCTCGCCGCGATGGTGATGGGCAACGCGCGCCTGCCGCACTGGCCCGCCACGCGCGGGTTCGCCGAAGGGCTCGGCTGGATCGCCCAGATCGGCATGTTCGTCCTGCTCGGCCTGCTGGTCACCCCGCACGAGCTGGGCGACGACATCGTGCCCGCGCTGATCATCGGACTGGTGCTGACCATGGTGGCGCGCCCGGTGAGCGTCGTGCTGTGCCTGCTGCCGTTCCGGGTGCCGTGGCAGGAGCAGACGCTGATGTCCTGGGCCGGGCTGCGCGGCGCCGTGCCCATCATCCTGGCGACGATTCCCATGGTGAGCGGCGTGGACGGCAGCCGCGGCATCTTCAACATCGTCTTCGTCCTGGTCGTCGTCTACACCCTCGTCCAGGGCCCGACGCTGCCCTGGCTGGCCCGCACCCTGCACCTGGGCGACGGCTCGGAGGCCGCCGACCTGGGCATCGAGTCGGCGCCCCTGGAGCAGCTGCGCGGGCATCTGCTGTCCGTCAGCATCCCGCCCGGGTCGCGGATGCACGGCGTCGAGATCAACGAGCTGCGGCTGCCGGCCGGGGCGGCGGTGACCCTCGTGGTCCGGGAGGGCACGTCGTTCGTGCCGCTGCCGACGACCGTGCTGCGCCGGGGCGACGAGCTGCTCGTGGTCGCCACCGACCCGGTCCGGGACGCGGCCGAGAGGCGGCTGCGGGCGGTCGGCCGCGGCGGCAAGCTGGCCGGGTGGCTGGGGACGAGCGGATCGGCGTAATCGCAGGTCCGCGCTCCGAGCGTGCTCCCTTTCACAGGCTCGCCGGGACCCCGCCCCTGTAAGCTGCAGGCGTCACCCAGATCGAACCAACTCTGCCTGACGCAGAGCTGGCGCGACCGTATGGCGGCCGGCGACGCCCTTCGACGAGTGGGCCCCGGTATCTACCGCAGTGCGCGCAAGAGGACAGCTCTCGGCACCCGGACCACCACGAGTGGGCCGCGCTACCAGGCGGCAGAAAGGCAAGGGCCGTGGCGTCCACGGTCACCTCGTCGAAGACCTCCCGCCCGGGATACGGCCGGCTGCTGCGCACGCGCGGCGCCTGGACGTTCCTGCTCCCCGGCTTCGCGGCACGCCAGCCGTTCGCGATGCTGACGATCTCCATCGTGCTGCTGGTGCAGCACACCACCGGCTCGTACGGCGTCGCGGGCGCCGCCGCGGCCGTCACCGGCGTCTCCATGGCGCTGTTCGCGCCCTGGACGGGCCGTCTCGCGGACCGCTTCGGGCAGCGGGCCGTACTCGTCCCCGGCATCCTGGTGCACGCCCTCGCCGGCCTCACCCTGACGGCTCTGGCGCTGACGGACGCTCCCCTGTGGGCACTGTTCGCGGCGGCCGTCCCCACGGGCGCCTCGGTGCCGCAGATCGGCCCCATGGTGCGCGCGCGCTGGGCCGTCAGGCTGCAGGGCTCCCCCCTGATGAACACCGCCGCGGCCTTCGAGTCCGTCACGGACGAGCTGACCTTCGTCGTCGGCCCGTTGCTCGCCACCGCCCTGTGCACCGCCGTGGACCCGGCGGCGGGCCTGGTGACCGAGGCGGCGCTGACCCTGGTCGGCGGTCTGCTGTTCGCCGCGCAGAAGAGCACGCAGCCGGCGGTCACCACCGGGGGGCACGCGCGCGTGGAGCACGCCTCGGCGCTGAGCGTCCCCGGGGTGCGGGTGCTGGCCGTGGCGTTCCTGGGCATCGGTTCGGTCTTCGGCGGCATGCAGGTCTCGCTGGCCGCGTTCACCGAGTCGATCGGCGAGCCGGGCCTCAACGGCGTCCTGTACGGGACCTTCGCCGCGGGCAACATGCTGTCCGGCATCGCGTGCGGCGCCATCGCCTGGAAGGCGGCCGCGCAGCGCCGCCTGGTCGTCGGCTACGGCGCTCTCGCGCTGGCCGCGGCCGGCCTGTGGGCCGCGCACTCGGTGCTGCTGCTCGCCGGGCTCGGGCTCCTCGTCGGCATGTGCATCGCGCCCACCCTGATCACCGGCTACACGCTGGTCGAGAACCTGGTCCCCGCCGGGGCGCGCACCGAGGCGTTCACCTGGCTGACCGGCGCCGTCGCCCTCGGTCAGGCGGCTGCCGTCACGGTCGCCGGACAGCTGGAGGACCGCCTCTGGGACGGCGCCGGGTTCCTGGTTCCGCTCGGGGGCACGGCGCTGTCGCTGGCGACCCTGGTCGCGCTCAGGTCGCGGCTGGCCGTCCGGCCCCGGAGCCGGACGGTCGCACGTGGCGTCGGTCACCGCGCGCCGGTCGCAGTGGACTGATCCCGAGGAATACGTCACTATGGACCGTCGTTAGCACTCATCGAGTGAGAGTGCCAGGAGGAAGACAGTGCCCACCTACCAGTACCAGTGCACCGAGTGCGGCAAGGGCCTCGAGGCGGTGCAGAAGTTCACCGACGACGCTCTGACCGAGTGCCCCAGCTGCCAGGGCCGCCTGAAGAAGGTGTTCTCCGCGGTCGGCATTGTCTTCAAGGGCTCCGGTTTCTACCGCAATGACAGCCGCGGCTCCTCGTCGAGCAGCTCGCCGGCGTCCACGAGCTCGACCTCGTCGTCCTCCTCCTCGTCCTCCTCCTCCTCGTCCTCGTCCTCGGACTCGAAGGCGTCGAGCACCGGGACGTCGTCCAGCACCACCGCCGCCTGAGACACGCACTCACCGCACCCCGCCGGCGCGCAGCCGGTCGGGTACCGGTCGTCGGGACCCTGCCGTCGTGAGACAGCGGGGTCCTCGGTCTTTTCCGCACCGGCTCCTGCGGCCACTGCGACGGCGGCTACTGTGCTGGTCATGGCGAACGCAGAGATCGGTGTAATCGGCGGCTCAGGCTTCTACTCGTTTCTCGACGACGTGACCGAGCTCCAGGTGGACACGCCGTACGGGCAGCCCAGCGACTCCCTCTTCCTCGGCGAGGTCGCCGGCCGGCGGGTCGCGTTCCTGCCCCGGCACGGACGCGGCCACCACCTCCCGCCGCACCGGATCAACTACCGGGCCAACCTCTGGGCGCTGCGGTCAGTCGGCGTGCGCCAGGTCCTCGGGCCCTGCGCGGTGGGCGGACTGCGCCCCGAGTACGGCCCGGGCACGCTCCTCGTCCCGGATCAGCTGGTCGATCGCACGAAGTCCCGGGTAGCGACGTACTTCGACGGGCTGCCGCTGCCCGACGGCACCGTGCCGAACGTGGTGCACGTGTCGCTGGCCGACCCCTACTGCCCCACCGGACGGTCGGCCGCCCTGAAGGCCGCCCGCGGGCGGAACTGGGAGCCGGTGGACGGCGGAACCCTCGTCGTGATCGAGGGGCCGCGCTTCTCGACCCGTGCCGAATCGTTGTGGCACCAGGCGCTGGGCTGGTCCGTGGTGGGCATGACCGGCCACCCCGAGGCGGCGCTCGCCCGGGAGCTGGAGCTCTGCTACACCTCCCTCAACCTGGTCACCGACCTGGACGCGGGCGCCGAGACCGGGGAGGGCGTGTCGCACGAGGAGGTGCTGCGGGTGTTCGCCGCGAACATGGAACGGCTGCGGGGCGTGCTGTTCGACGCGGTGGCGGCACTGCCCGCGACCGAGGAGCGGGACTGCCTGTGCGCGAACGCGCTGGGCGGGATGAATCCGGGGTTCGCGTTGCCGTAGCCAGGGGCCGGCGGGCGAAGGGGCGGGCGGGCGAAGGGGCGCGCGAAGTGTGGTGATGAGATGCGGGGACGAGGTGTGGGGACGGGTGCGGGGTTGAGGTGCGGGGAGGTGGAACTTCTCGTTCGGGTGAGGGAGTTGTCCACAACCCGTCGGTAGTGCACGAGCCCCGGCGGGCGGCGGTGCGAAGCCTCATCGTGGGCTGCAACCGATCCGTCGTCACAGGTGGTGGTCCTCGTGCCCCTCGGCCCGTCCTTCGATCCTTCCTTGCGTCCGTCCTCCCGTCCTCCCGTCGAACCGTCCTCTTCTCGGTCTGCTGTTCCGCCCTCCGCGCCCTGCCCTCCGCTCCCGCTCGGCGCCGACGCGCCGCCGACGTGCGAGGTGCCGCACTTCGCTCCCGTTCGCGTCCGCGGCGGACGGTATCCGCTGCGTCGGTTCGTACGACACCGGCGGCGGGCCCTGGCCGCCGGCCTCGCGCTCACCGCCGCGGCGCTCGTGGCCGCCGGCCCGCGTGCACCGGCCGACGCTCACCGGGGCGACCGGGCCCGCGGGCATCCCGTGGCGGACCGGGCGCCGGAGCGCCGGGCCGTGGAGCGGGTGTCCGCGCCCGTGCGGATCGCCGACGCGGCGACGGTTCGGCTGCTGCGTCCCGGCGACCGGGTGGACGTCGTCGCGGCCGGGGAGACGGCGGCGGGCGGTACGGCCGACGTGGTCGCGCGCGGTGCGCTGGTGACCAAGGTGCCCGAGCCGCTGGACGGCGAGATCGACAGCGGGGCGCTGGTCGTGCTGTCGGTTCCGCGTGCCACGGCGGTGCGTCTGGCGGGCGCGAGCGCCACGGCCCGGCTGGCGGTGACGCTGTGCTGAACCGGGTCTTGCGCGCGGTGCGCGGTTGGCTCTCGAGCGGCTCCCCGAAGCCAACGAACTGGACACGGGCGCCTCGCCCTGCCGTAGGTTGCGGAACTGTTTGTTCCACAGGATGCAGGTGTGATGAGGAGAGGCCACGAGGTGAGCGAGAAGAAGGAACCGGGCGTCTGGCAGGGCTTCAAGGCCTTCCTGATGCGCGGGAACGTCGTCGATCTGGCAGTCGCGGTGGTCATCGGCGCCGCCTTCACCAACATCGTCAACTCGGTGGTGAAAGGCGTCATCAACCCGCTGGTCGGAGCGATCGGCACGAAGAACCTCGACAGCTACACGTCGTGCCTCAAAGGACCGTGCGAGGTGGGCGCGGACGGGGCCGTCACCAGCGGGGTGATGATCCTGTGGGGCTCCGTCCTGGGGTCCACGCTGAGCTTCGTGACCACCGCGGCGGTGGTCTACTTCCTGATGGTGCTGCCGATGGCGAAGTACCTGGCCCGCCAGGAGGCCCGCCGCAAGGCGCGGGAGGGCACGCGCGAGGTCATCGAGGTGACCGAGCTGGAGGTGCTCAAGGAGATCCGCGACGCACTGCTCGCGCAGAACGCTCAACGCGGCTCGGGCCACGCCGAACGGTAGCCCAGCGGGCGGCTCACAGGTGGTGGGGCGGCTTCTCGTCGAGGAAACGCCTCAGGTCGTCGGCGGCGCCGCCACCGCCGCCCGGTCGCTCGCCCCACCCACGGTCCGTGTCGTCCGACGACTGCTCGTCCAGCGGGTCGCCGAAGATCAGCGCGGCCTTGGGCTCACGCGGCTCATGTGGCTCGCGCGACTCGCCGGGCTCGTCGGGGGTGGAGGAGGCGCTCATGCCCCCAGGGTACGGGGCGGGTGCCGATGCGGACCGGGACCGCACGGGGCCGCTGCCCGCCCGCGCCGGAGCGGCGCCCGGCCGGCCCGCAGCCGAGGAACCCGCAACCGGCGGGCCCGCGCGCGACGAGCCGGCATACGGCGGGCCCGCGCCCCACGGACCCGCGCCGGACGAGCCCGCGCCGGACAAGCCCGCGCCCGCAGGTCGATACCCCTGGTTGGATCCCGCTTGCGGGGATTTTCCGGCCGGCATCTGCTGTGCTTGGAATCATGACCTCCCGTTCGACTCCGTCGCCCGCCTCGTCCAGCGCGCCGGCCTCACGAAGGCCGGTGCGCCGGCTCACCGCCCGCGGTCGCGAGGAGCCGCACCGCGTCGCCACGCCGCTGGAGCTGTTCTTCGACCTGTGTTTCGTGGTGGCGGTCGCACAGGCGGGACGCCAGCTGGTGCACGCCGTCGCCGAGGCCCATGCCGCCGAGGGCATCCTGAACTACGCGCTGGTGTTCTTCGCCATCTGGTGGGCGTGGATGAACTTCACCTGGTTCGCCTCGGCGTACGACAACGACGACGTTCTCTACCGCGTGGTCACCCTGGTGCAGATCGGTGGCGTCCTGGTGCTCGCCGCCGGGATCCCGCAGGCCTTCGAGGAGAACGACTTCCTGTTCGTCTTCCTCGGCTACGTGGTGATGCGGCTGGCGATGGCCGTGCAGTGGCTGCGGGCCGCGAGAGCGACCGAGGGCGCGGAGCGCACCACGGCGCTGCGGTACGTCGGCGGTGTGCTGCTCTGTCAGATCGGCTGGCTGGGTCTTGTGCTCTTCCCCGGGCCCGCGCGCCTGTGGGTGTATCTGGTGATGGTGGTCGCCGAGCTGTGCGTGCCGCTCTACGCGGAGAAGAACCGGCCGACCACGTGGCATCCGCATCACATCGCCGAGCGGTACGGGCTGTTCACGATCATCGTGCTCGGCGAGACGATCGCCGCGGCCACGGTAGCCGTGAAGTCGGGCGCGGACGAGAACGCCGCCTGGGGCGACCTGCTCCCCATCGCGGCGGGTGGCCTACTGATCGTGTTCTCCGCCTGGTGGATCTACTTCGTGGTGCCGATCCACGGGCGTCTGCGGTCCAACCGGGAGTCCTTCGTGTGGGGTTACGGCCACTACCTGATCTTCTCCTCGGCGGCCGCGATCGGCGCGGGCCTGGAGGTGACGGTCGAGCAGGTGGTCGGCAAGGCGCACATCTCCACGCTGTCCGCGTCCGCCGCGGTGACCCTGCCGACGGCGTTGTTCCTGCTCACGGTGTGGGCGCTGCACGCGCGTCACTTCAAGGTGGGCATCGCCGACCAACTCGTCCTGCCGACGGCGGCGTTGCTGGTGATCTGCTGCACCTTCCTGGGCCACTGGGCGGTCCTCGCGGCCGGCGTCGTGTCGGCGCTGGCGGTGGTGACCGGGGTGACCCTGACGGCACGCCGGACCGCCCAGGAACATGAGGCACGGGCGAGCGGGGCCGCCGTCTGACTCCAGGGGCGTGAGGCACGGGCGGGCGGAACGGCCGCCTGACTCCGGGAGCGTGGGCCGGGGTGAGGATCCGCGGGGCAGGAGACTGGTCCCCATGACAGTTGATGCTCTGACGGATGTGACCGGCCTGCGGGTGGGACACGCGACGCGCACCGGCGACGGCTGGCTCACCGGCACGACGGTCGTCCTCGCTCCCGAGGGCGGGGCCGTCACCGCGGTGGACGTGCGCGGCGGTGGCCCCGGCACCAAGGAGACCGACGCCCTCGATCCACGCAACGTGGTGCAGAAGGCCGAGGCGGTGGTGCTGACCGGGGGCAGCGCGTACGGACTCGACTCCGCGTCCGGTGTGATGGCCTGGTTGGAGGAGCGCCGGCGCGGGGTGCGCGTCGGGCCGGATCCGGCACACGTCGTGCCGGTGGTGCCCGCGGCGTGCGTCTTCGACCTGGGCCGGGGTGGCGACTTCCGAGCCAGGCCGGACGCGGCCCTCGGCCGGGCGGCTGTCGAGGCGGCCGCGGCGAGCGGGATCGGCGCGCCGGTGCGGGAGGGCTGCGTCGGCGCCGGTACGGGGGCCACGGTCGGGCCGATGAAGGGCGGGGTCGGCACCGCGAGCGTCGTGCTCGACTCGGGGATTACGGTGGCCGCGCTGGTGGTGGCCAACGCCGCGGGGTCGGTGACGGATCCGGAGACGGGGGTGCTGTACGGGGAGTTGTTCCAGGGGCGCGTCAGCTACCCGGATGCGCACGTGCACGAGGCGGCGCGCACGCGGCTCGCCGAGAGCGCGGCGAGGAACGCGCCGCCTCCGCTGAACACCACCCTCGCGGTCGTCGCGACGGACGCGGACCTGTCGAAGGCGCAGGCGCAGAAGCTGGCGGGGACGGCGCACGACGGCATCGCGCGCGCGGTGCGGCCGGTGCATCTGCTGCACGACGGCGACACGGTCTTCGCGCTGGCGACCGGGGCACGCGCGCTCGACGCCACGCAGCCGCTGGCGCTGAACGAGATCCTGGCGGCCGGCGCGGACGTGGTGACCCGCGCGATCGTGCGGGCGGTACGAGCGGCCGAACCGGTGGAGGGGAACAGGGAGGGAGGGGGAGGGGGGTGGCCCTCCTACACGGAGCTGTACGGCGGGAGTTGACAGCCCGGCGCCGCCCCGGCGCCGCTCCGTCGAGCGCAGTGATTGTCGCGGTTCTGTCACGTGATGGCGTTCCCGGCGAGCGGAGGGAACCCGGCCGGTGCCCGGTTCCCTCTTTCTCCCCACACCGGAACGGATCACCCACATCACACGAACAGGGAGCAGCCCATGACAACGCCGGACATACCAACGAGGCGCACGTCAGCGGCCTGCGCCGCCCTGCTGGTCGGCGCGTTGGCCCTGACCGCCTGCACGGGAAGCGCCCGGGCCGGTAACGACGACAAGGGAAGCCGCGGCAGCGGCGGCGGGGCGAGGACCTCGGCGGCACGGATCGTCATCTCGGCCGGGGACGGCTCGACCGGCGCGTCGATCAACACGACCGGTGTGAAGGTCAGCGGCGGGAAGCTGACCGAGGTGAGGATGACGGTGGCCGGGACGGGGCAGGCCGTGGCGGGCGCCGTCTCCGCGGACGGGCGGAGCTGGAAGCCGAAGGAGCAGCTGGAGCGGGGGACGAAGTACGAGATAGCGGCGCGGGCGAAGGACGCGAACGGCACGACCACCGCCGCCGAGTCGACGTTCACCACCGTCACGCCCGAGGACAGCTTCATCGGGACCTACACGCCGGACGACGGGACGACGGTCGGGGTCGGCATGCCGGTGTCGTTCACGTTCGACAAGGCGATCAGCGACAAGAAGGCCGTGCAGTCGCACATCACGGTCACGTCGAGCAGCGGACAGCAGGTGGTCGGGCACTGGTTCGGGTCGCAGCGGCTCGACTTCCGGCCCGAGGACTACTGGAAGGCCGGCTCCAAGGTCACGATGAAGATCGACCTGGACGGGGTGGAGGGCGCGAACGGCGTCTACGGGGTGCAGAAGAAGACGGTCACCTTCACGATCGGCCGCTCGCAGGTCTCCACGGTGGACGCCGGTACGCAGACGATGACGGTCGAGCGCGACGGCCGGACCGTCCGGACGATCCCGATCTCGGCGGGCAGCCCCGAGTTCACCACGTACAACGGGCGGATGGTGATCAGCGAGAAGCTGGCGGAGACGCGGATGGACAGCCGCACGGTCGACCTCGCCGACGCGTACAACATCCCCGACGTGCCGCACGCGATGCGGCTGACCACGTCCGGCACGTTCATCCACGGCAACTACTGGTACAAGAGGGCCGATCCGCCCTTCGGCCGCTACGGCAGCAGCCACGGCTGCGTCGGACTGCAGGACGTGCAGGGCGGGCAGGGGGACACCCCGGCCAAGTGGTTCTACGACAACTCCCTCGTCGGGGACGTCGTGATCGTGAAGAACTCCGCCGACTCCACGGTGGCGCCGGACAACGGGCTCAACGGCTGGAACATGGCGTGGAGCGAGTGGACGGCCGGGAGCTCGGGGAGCACCGGCTGACCGAGGCGTGCCGGGAGAGAGATCCGTACGACGGCCGTCCGACCAGCGATTTTTGACGGACCATCGGGTCGCCTGGGAACTTCTCGCGCGGCCCGGCCGTTTTCCCGGCGTACGTTTTCTCGGTTCCCGGACATGATGTCCGACCGAGGGGCTACGGTATGCACCCACAAGGTGACATGCAGCAACGCCGGGAGAAACCTTGAGCGTTCCGTACGAGACGGCAGCGTACGAACCACCCGATTCGCCCGAGTCTCCGGAGGAGCACCTCGCGCGACTGCTCGGGCGCGCTCTGAACTCGTTCGAGCTGCCCGACGAGACCATAAGGCTGCTCGACAGCGCGCTGGCGCACGACAGTTCGCTGCACTCCGCACACCACAGCGCCGGCCTGCACCAGGAGACGCACCGGCACACCTGGCTGCTCGCCGACGGCTCGGCGCTCACCCTCTGGGAACTCGTCCACAACACCACGCCGGGCGGGGCTCCGCAGCACGAGGTGTACGTCGACTCGGAGGAGTTGCGCGCGGCGGGCGCCCGGCTCCCGCTGCCGCCGGAGGCGCCGGACTTCGAACTGCCGGTGCCGGTGGAGCTGCCGTCGGTCCTCACGCCGCGGCACACGTACGTTCCGGACGACTCGGCGGATCACGCCCGCCGACTGCTGCGCCGGGCGGAGAACGGGGACCGGCCGGGCGCGGAGACGGCCTCGCTGCTCGCCACGGCGTGCGCCCACCAGATCACCCAGGCCTTCGGGCGGCCGTGCCGCGCGGGCCGTGTCGCGCTGGGCTTCTCGCTCTACGAGCACGCGTTCCTGCTGTGCGACGGGCAGGAGGTCTCACTGTGGGAGGTCGAGCACACGGCCACACCGGACGGCCGGCACATGTGCGAGGTCTACACGACGGAGGACGCGGCCCGGGAGGCGATGGAGCGCAGGGCGGCCCACCTGTCCTGAAGGGTCCGGGGCAGCCGCGTGGGTTGTCGCTAGGGGTGCGGGGCAGCGCACCGGGTGTCGCGAGGGGTGCAGCACAGCCGCGCCGGTCGTCCTGAGAGGGCCGAGACGGCACGCCCCGCCCATGCGCGCACGGTACGGTCCGGGACCCCGACCGGTCCCGGACCGTACTGCCGTTCCGCGGCCGGTCAGGCCGCCGCCACCGGCTGCTTCGCCTCCGTCGCCACCCTCACCGACTCGGGCTCCTGTGCCCCGGGGGCCGATGTGCGCAGGCCCTTGAGGAGGATGACCAGGCCCGCCGTGACCGCCGTACCGGCCGCGATGGCCAGCAGGTACAGCAGCGGCTTGCCGATCAGGAAGGTGACCCAGATGCCTCCGTGCGGGGCGCGCAGGGTCGAGCCGAATGCCATGGTCAGGGCGCCGGTGACCGCGCCGCCCGCCATGGACGCGGGGATGACGCGCAGCGGGTCGGCGGCGGCGAAGGGGATCGCGCCCTCGGAGATGAAGGAGGCGCCGAGGACCCAGGCGGCCTTGCCGTTCTCGCGCTCGGCGTCGGTGAACAACTTCCTGCGGACGGTGGTCGCCAGTGCCATGCCCAGCGGCGGGACCATGCCGGCGGCCATCACGGCGGCCATGATCTTCATCGCGGAGTCGCTGGGCGCGGCGACGGAGATGCCCGCGGTGGCGAAGGTGTAGGCCACCTTGTTGACCGGGCCGCCGAGGTCGAAGCACATCATCAGGCCGAGCAGCACGCCCAGCAGGATGGCGTTGGCGCCGGACAGGCCGTTCAGCCAGTCGGTGAGGGCGTTCTGCGCCTCGGCGATGGGCTTGCCGATGACCACGAACATCAGGAAGCCGACGACCGCGGAGGAGATCAGCGGGATCACCACCACGGGCATGATGCCGCGCAGCGGGGCCGGGATGGTGACGCGCTGGATGCCGAGGACGACGCCGCCGGCGATCAGACCGGCGACCAGACCGCCGAGGAAGCCCGCGCCGATCGTCACGGATATCGCGCCGCCGACGAAGCCGGGCACGAGGCCGGGACGGTCGGCCATGCCGTAGGCGATGTATCCGGCGAGGACCGGGACGAGGAAGCCGAAGGCCGCGGCGCCGATCTGGAACAGCAGGGCGCCCCAGCTGTCCATCTGGCCCCAGTCGAAGTGCTCGGTGACGGACTTGGCCTCGTTGATCTGGTAGCCGCCGATCGCGAAGCCGAGGGCGATGAGCAGACCGCCCGCGGCGACGAACGGGACCATGTAGCTCACGCCGGACATCAGCCACTTGCGCAGCTTGGTGCCGTAGCCCTCGCCGGGTTCACCGGCGCGTTCGACGGGGGTTCCGCCGGGCTTCGCGGCCGCGGTGGCCTCGCCGCGCTCGGCCTTGCCCCGGACCTCGGCGATCAGCTCGGCGGGCCGGTTGATGGCCGCCTTCACGCCCGTGTCGACGGTCGGCTTCCCGGCGAAGCGGTCCTTCTCCCGTACGGCGACGTCGTGGGCGAAGATCACGCCGTCCGCGGCGGCGATGACCGCCGGGTCGAGCCGGGTGAAGCCGGCCGAGCCCTGCGTCTCGACGACGACCTCGACACCGGCCTCGCGGCCCGCGTTCTCCAGGGACTCGGCCGCCATGTAGGTGTGAGCGATGCCGGTGGGGCAGGAGGTGACGGCGACGACACGGAAGGGGCGCGCACCATCACCACGCGCGCCCTGGGAAGAGCCGGGCGCCTCGGCAGACTCTCGTACCTCCGAGGCTTCGAAGGCTTCCGGGGATCCCGGGGCCTCGCCGGATGCCCAGGCGCCCGAAGTGTCCGGCGCCGCCGAAGAAGCCGAGACACCATCAGTGCCGCCAGAGCCACCACCGCCACCACCGGTTTCACCCGTGGCGACGCCAGGGGAGGCCGCCCCCGACGCCGCCACGGAGCCTGCAGAGCCCGCGGCACCCGCCGAACCCGCGGCACCGACCGCCTCGGCCGCCCCCGCCTCACCGGCGACGACCGTCCCCGGAGTCTCGTCCCCGCGGATGAGCGCCGCCGCGGCCCCCGCGTCCCCCACCGCCCGGAGCGCGTCGGTGAACTCGGCGTTCATCAAATGCCGGGCCAGCGACGACAGGATCGTCAGGTGGGCGTCGTCGGCGCCGGCCGGCGCGGCGATCAGGAAGACCAGGTCGGCGGGGCCGTCCGCCGCGCCGAAGTCGATGCCGGCCGCGCTGCGCCCGAAGGCGAGCGTCGGCTCGGTGACGTGCTCGCTGCGGCAGTGCGGGATGCCGATGCCGCCGTCGAGGCCGGTCGGCATCTGCGCCTCGCGGGCGGCCACGTCGGCGAGGAAACCCTCCAGGTCGGTCACCCGGCCCAGGGCCACCATGCGCTCGGCGAGGGCCCGCGCCGCCGCTTCCTTGGTGTCGGCGGACAGGTCGAGATCGACCAGGTCCGCGGTGATCATGTCGCTCATCGCGGGCTCCTTAGCACGCGTATCGCCCGGGAGGTGGGGTGGGCGGGGAAGGGGACGGGGGTGCTGTGGGGGGTGGTGGCAGCCGCGACGAGTAACGGGGAGCCCCGCCGCGCACCGGCCGATTCAGGAAATGCGGAACGTGGCGCCGTACGCCCGCTCATGACACCGGCTCCTTCAGCTCGCGGTCGACCGGCACGTCCGAGGTGACCGTGACCGCCGCCGGGTCCAGGTCGTCCGGCGTCGGCATCACGCTGCCGGGCAGGCGGACGGCGGCCGCGCCGTGGGCGATGGCGGAGGCGAGGGCCTTGGGGCCGTAGCCGCCGGCGATCAGGAAGCCGGCGAGGGAGGAGTCACCGGCGCCCACGTTGGAGCGCACGACGTCCACGCGCGCGGTGCCGAACCAGATGCCCGCGCTGTCCACGAGCAGCTGCCCGTCGGCGCCCAGACTCGCCAGCACGGCGCGTGCGCCCCGCTCGCGCAACTCCTCGGCCGCCTTCAGCGCGTCGCCCACCGTGGCCAGGGGCCGCCCGACCGCCTCGGAGAGCTCCTCGGCGTTGGGCTTCACCACGTCGGGCCGCTCCCGCAACGCCTCCAGCAGCGCACGCCCCGAGGTGTCCAGCGCGATCCTTGCGCCCCCGGCGTGCGCCCGCGCGACCAGCTCGGCGTACCAGGAGGGGGCGAGCCCGCGCGGCAGGCTGCCGCAGCACGCGATCCAGTCGGTGTCCCGCGCCTCGGCGCGCACCGTCTGAAAGAGCAGCTCCTGCTCCTGGGCCGACAGCTCCGGCCCCGGCGCGTTGATCTTTGTCAGGACGCCGTCCGCCTCCGCGAGCGCGATGTTCGAACGGGTGGCGCCCGCGATCGGGACCGGCGCGACCTTGATGCCCTGTGCGTCGAGCAGGTCGGCGACGAGCGCCCCCGGCGCACCTCCCAGAGGCAGTACGGCCACCGTGCGCCGGCCGGCGGCCGCGACGGCGCGCGAGACGTTGACGCCCTTGCCGCCGGGGTCCATGCGCTCGCCGCCGGCGCGGATGACCCCGCCGCGCTCCAGGGAGGGGACCTCGTAGGTGCGGTCGAGGGACGGGTTGGGGGTGACGGTGAGGATCATGCGCGTACCACTTCCGTGCCGCCGCGCTCGATGGCGGCGGCGTCGTCGGGGCTCAGCCCGCTGTCGGTGATCAGCAGGTCCACGTCGCTCAGATCGCCGAAGCGGGCGAAGTGCTCCTGGCCGTGCTTGAGGGAGTCGGCGAGCAGCACCACGCGGCGGGCGGCGGCCACCGCCGCGCGCTTGACCGCGGCCTCGGCGAGGTCGGGGGTGGTCAGTCCGTGGTCGGCGGAGAAGCCGTTGGCCGCCACGAAGAGGACGTCCGCCCGGATCTCGCCGTAGGCCCGCAGCGCCCAGGCGTCCACGGCGGCGCGCGTGCGGTGCCGTACGCGCCCCCCGACGAGATGGAGCTGGATGCCCGGGTGGTCGGCGAGGCGGGCCGCGATGGGCAGGCTGTGCGTGACGACGGTGAGCGTGGCCTCCAGCGGGATGGCGGCGGCCAGCCGGGCCACCGTCGTGCCGGCGTCGAGGATCATCGTGCCCTCGGTGGGCAGCTCGGCGAGGGCCGCCTTGGCGATGCGGTCCTTCTCGTCGGCCGCCGTGGACTCGCGCTCGGCGAGGTCCGGCTCGAAGTCGAGGCGGCCGACCGGGATGGCGCCGCCGTGCACCCGGCGGACGAGACCGGCCCGGTCCAGGGCCTTCAGGTCGCGGCGGATCGTCTCGGCCGTGACCTGGAACTCCTCGGCCAGCGACAGCACGTCCACCCGGCCGCCGTCACGGGCGATACGGAGGATCTCCTGCTGCCGCTCCGGTGCGTACATGCCCACTCGCCTCCGACTGTGCCCGAACGTGTGGTTTCTCCTCGCAGACTACGCGCGCATTTCCATAAAGTAAACACGCTCGGGCACAGCCAGACACAAACGGGCATCAGTGGTCTGTCGGCCCTCTGCCTGCACGAACCCGCACACCGGGCCCGCCGAACCCCTGACGCACTGTCATGGTGTCCGTATCCTGAACAGCGGGACACAGCTTCTCGGGGGGGTGTTGTGGACAGGGACGACCGGAAGCGCCGCGCGCGGTGGGACCACGATCTGCAGACGCGCATGGTCGAAGCGCTCCTCGGGTCACCCCTGGTGGCCGACCAGCGATCACGAGCCCTTCTCGTCGAACTGATCGGCGACGGCTTGGGGCGCCGCCCCGTCCTGCGGGAACAGCCCACCGCCCAGGTACAGGTGGTGGAAATCGTCCGCTACTGCCTCGCCACCCGGGGTGGACCGTCGGCGCTGTCGTCCGCCGTGCGCCTGTTGGAGGGGGACAGCCACACCGCCTCGACCGTCGCCCGCCTCGTGCGTGAGTGGACGAGCCTGCGGGGCGGTGAGCATCAGCAGGCCGCGACGGCGCTGCCCGACGCCGCGCCCCCGGGTCGACGCCGGGATTTCCTCCTCTCCTACTCCCCCGTCGGTCGCGACTGGGCCAACTGGATCTCCTGGCACCTGGAGGCAGCCGGATTCACCGTGCTGGCCCAGGAGCGGGCTTCCTCGCCGGACCGCATCGCGCGGGACGCGCTGGAGAGGGGACTGAGCGAGTGCGATCGGATCCTCGCCGTACTGTCCCCGGCTCACACGCCGTCCCCGGGCGGGGGCCGGGAGCGGCCGACAGCGCGGGACGAAAGCTCGCTGGGCGTGGCCCACCGGCTGATACCCGTCAGGGTGACCCCGCTCACGCGGTACGACCCACCGGCCGGAACGGTGTGGATAGACCTGGTGGACTCGGGCCCCGAGGAGGCTCGCAGACGCCTGCTGGACGGCATCGGGGGTGTCCGCACCGCCCCGGCCGAGCCGCTCACGCCTCCTCGGTTCCCCGGCTGAGCGCGGCCGCGTTGACGACTGGGAGCCGCGGTGCGAGCGCCGGGTCGGCGTCGGCCATACGCGAGCGGATCCGTGCCGACACCCTTTCCCTGCTGCTGGCCATGCGCACCCTTGAGGACCGTCAGGCCAGGGCGCTGTTGGTGGAGCTGGTCGGTGAGGCGGTGGGCCGACGGGTGGTGGTGAGGGAGCAGACCACCGCACAGCTGCAGTTCCTGGAGCTGGTCCGGTTCTGTGCGGCGCAGGAGGACGGGCTGGTGGGCCTGGCGCGCACGCTGCCGATGCTGGAGCAGGACTGCCCCGAGGCTCTGGTCATGCGGCAGCTGGCCGACGAATGGGCCGCCGTGCAGTCGCTCACCGGGCTGTCCGAGGTCACCGACTCGTGGCAGTTCCTCTGCGAGTCCCTCGGGACGTTGCCGGTGTCGTCCGCGATGCGGGTGGCGCTGGTCCGGGCGGCCACGGACGCCAGGCTGTCCGCGCCGCCACCGCACGCCGAGACCCCCTGGCACGACTTCCTGCATCTGGCGGGCCACAACGCGGCCCCCGGCGGGCTGCCTCCCTGGATGCTCTACCTCGACCGGAGCACGGCACACATGGATCCCCGCACCGCCGTCGAAGTACTGGCCCGCAACAGGCAGTGGGCCCGCACGTGCGACCTGGCCGTGCGTCTGGACCAGGAGCGGGCCCGTCCCCTGCCGGCGCCGATCCCGGCCCGGCGCCACCAGGAGTACCTGGCCATTCACATCACACCCGACCCGCTGGAGAGCGGCTTCTACACACTGGCGCACGCCTTCATGTCCGACGCGCGCGGCCTGGGCTGGGAGCACGGCGACGCACCGGTCAGGGTGCCGGAGGAGGGATTGCAGCCTGCGGTCGGCTCGATCATCCGGCAGATCGAGCGGACCGGCGGTGACCGATCCGCGCAGCTGTGGCTGGAGTTCGTCCTCCCCTTCGAGTTGCTCAACCTGCCCGTGCACTGGTGGCCCAGAGACACCAGTGAGGTGCCGCACGTACCGCTCACGGTGGACTACCCGATCGTCGTCCGCAGCCTTGACAGGCTGCAGAACAGTGCCTGGCACCGGTTCTGGCGCCACCGCTGGGAGCAGTTGGGGGTCGGCGAGCATGCGTCCAAGTCGGTGTTCATGAATGTTCCCCGCACCAACGGCCGGCATCTGCGCGGCCTGGAGGCCAGGCTCAGCGACAACGAGCATCTCGTGGCCCTGGTGCTGAGCGAGCCGCCGCTGCGTGACCGGGAGGACGGGCGGCGGGAGCTGCAGGCGGCCTTGCGCAGCGGTCTGCCCGTGGTGATCTGGCACGGCGCGGGCAACTCCACAGCGGAGTTCCGGGCCGCGCTCAGCACGCTGCTCGACGAAGGGCTGCAGCGGTTCCCCGCGAGGGTCGCCGCGTTCCGGCGTCAGGCGGCCATCGACGCCGACGACGGGGACGCGACGCACCTGGGCCGGCACCTCATGGTCCTGTGGGACGACCCCGACCGGAAACCCGTGCATCCGGAGGTGGGGTGACCACGACCCACGCCCCTTCGCGACCGCCCCGGGCCCCCGTCCGCCCACCGCATCCGTGAACCAACGACCGAGGGGACGCTTCATGCCTGCGAGCACCGAGCCGTGGGACATCTACCGAGGCACCGGCCGCCCCGGCACCCGCGAGGAGTGGCCCGAGCCACCGGCATGGCGCAGGTACGGGGGCGGTCCTGATCTGCCGGCTCCGCCGTCCGAGGACTTCGACGCCTCCGTCCTGCTCGGCGACCCTGAGCGGCCGCTGCCACCCGTGCCGGAGGAGGTGGACCGGGTCAACGCGGCACTGCGTCTGCGTCGTCCGCTGCTCGTCAGCGGCGAGCCCGGCACCGGCAAGTCGTCGCTTGCGTACCGCATCAGCCGCGAACTGGGCCTCGGTCGTGTGCTGCGCTGGCAGATCACCAGCCTGAGCACCCTCCAGGAGGGGCTGTACGGCGGTGACGGCCGGCTCGGGCCGCTCGGCACCGCCTTCCTGCCCCACCGCAGACCCCGGGTGCTGCTGATCGACCACCTGGACCAGGCGGAGATCGCGCTGCCGGAGGACTTGTGCTCGGTGCTGTCGGCCGGCGGCTTCTCCCTGCGCGGTGCGCCGCCGGACCGTGAGATGCGGGTGGCGGCGGACGACGACCCGGCCACCCCCCTCACGCTGCCCGGCCCAGTGGTGCGCTGCCACGCCTTTCCGGTCGTGGTGATCACGACCTCGGGGGCCCGGGACCTGCCGTACGCCCTCGTACGTCGCTGTGTCGGCCTGCGGATGCCCCGGCCCTCGCCCGAGCTGCTCCGCGCCGTCGCCGCGGCCCGCTTCCCGGCGGACGGACCCGGCGCGCCCGCCGCTGACATGATCGACGCTTTTCTCGACCGGGCCGCCCGCGACGAGGGATCCCTCGTGGAACGGTTCCTGGACGCTCTGCACCTGGCCGTCGGCGGAGCCCTGGAGGCCGTCACGGCTCAAGGGCGAAGCTGGCAGGAGGCCGTCGACACCGTGTGGCAGTGGACCGCGGCGGAGGAACCGTGACGCGGCGCCGTCGGGCAGCGTCGTCCGCGGGAGAAGGGCACCCAGGTGGCGAGCGGCGGTTCCCTGCCGCCCTTCCTGACGGCCTACCCGACGCCGTGGCACGGACCGGCCGCAGACTTGGCCGGGGCAAGGGGGTCACAGGGGCCGTCGACGTGGCGGTGGTGACCGACTCGGGGCCGACCATGGAGATCTGGCACGAGACGGTCCAGGCGTTCGCCGCGGAGCTGCATCGGTCCCGCACGTTCGGACGGATCACGACCCACCGGCTGCCGGACGGCCCTGGCGCCGGCCCGGCCACGCTGGCGCGGCGCGGCGCCGACCGCCGACTCACACTGCTCCTCACCGACGGGGCCGGGCCACACTGGCGCACGCACGGGGTGGAACCGATGCTGCGCCGGTGGGGTCAGGCCGGACCGGTGGCGTTGATCCACCTGCTGCCGCACACGGTGTGGCCCGCGACGGGGCTGCGCCACTGGCAGGTGCTGCTGCGTTCCCCCTCCCCCATGGCGGCCGGCCATCGGCTGCGGTGGCGCGCGCGAGGGCTGGGCCCTGACGCGGGCGGACTGCCGCGCGGCAATGGCCCCGCCGTACCGATTCCGGTGCTCGAGCTGGCGCCTCGCTGGCTGGACGCCTGGTCAGGCCTGCTGGGCGGAACGCGACCGTCCTGGATGCCCCTCACGGTGATGTTTCCCCGGGCGTGGGCACCCCCCGGCTCCCCGGCCGACCCGCCGCCCGGGGACGCCGCGGAGCTGGTGGCGCGCTTTCGTTCCGCGGCGCCGGCCAACGTCTTCCGGCTGGCCACCATGCTCGCCGTGCTCCCGCTCAGCGGACCGCTGATCAGGCAGGTCCAGGCCGGTCTGCTTCCGGACAGTTCACTCGCCGACTTCGCCCAACTACTGGTGCACGACGTGATCCGGACGGCGGACGGCCCGTCTGCCCCCTTCGACTTCCCGACCGGCGTACGCGAGGAGCTGCTGGCGGCCGGACGGCGCACCGACCTGGTCCGGGTAGTCGAGCTGGTGGGGGATCGCAGGCGAGCCGACGGGGAACACTTGTGGCGACTGCCCCGGTTGCTGCACGGAGCGTCCATGCCCGAACTTCCCCCCGTCGACGAGGAGTCCGGGCCGTGGCTCATGGCGGAGAGCGCCGTGCTCCATGCCCTGTCCGGTCCCTTCCTGAGGCCGGCCAGGGAGACGGACGCGGCCGTCGAGGAGTTCCGGGATCACAGGCTGCGTACCCAGCAACAGAGCACCACCGCACCCGCGTCACCCAGCCATACCGTCGTCCGGGCGTCCGACGACGTCGACAGCCCGATGTCCCATGGGGAGAGGAGGCCGGTGATGCCGCATCAGGCCCCGGCGAGCACGGTGGGCGGCGAACGAGCGAACCCCACGCCCACGGTCTGGGGAAACATACCTCCCCGGAACCCCAACTTCACCGGCCGGGAGGCGCTCCTCGACGAGCTGCACCAGCGACTGCTGCTGGAGAAGGCCACCGCCGTGCTTCCCCACGCGCTGCACGGCATGGGCGGAGTGGGAAAGAGCCTCCTGGCGGTCGAATACCTCTACCGCCGGATGACCGAGTACGACGTCATCTGGTGGATACCCGCCGAACGCACCGCCCAGATCTCCATGTCACTGGTGGAACTGGCCCCACGGCTGGGCCTGCAGCCCGGCTCCGACGCATCCTCGACGGTCGCCGCGGTCCTGGAGTCGCTGCGCATCGGAGTGCCGTACGCCAACTGGCTGTTGGTGTTCGACAACGCCGAGAGCCCCGAAGCGGTCCGGCCCTTCTTTCCGGTCGGCGGACCGGGCAACGTCCTCGTCACCTCCCGCAATCCTCAGTGGGCCTCCATCGCGCGGCCGCTGGAAGTCGACGTCTTCATGCGGGAGGAGAGCAAACAGCTGTTACAGGTGCGCGGGCCCGGGATCAGCGACGAGGACGCCGACCGGCTCGCCGAGGCGCTCGGCGACCTGCCGCTCGCCATCGAGCAGGCGGCGGCCTGGCACGCCGAGACCGGCATGCCGGTGGACGAGTACCTGCGGCTGCTCGAGGAGAAGCGCGTCGACCTGCTGCGCGGGACCGCGCCCCTGGGCGCCCGGCATCCGGTCATCGCGGCCTGGAACATCTCCCTGGACCAGTTGGAGGCGAAAAGTCCGGCCGCCTACCAACTGCTGCAGGTGTGCTCCTTCTGCGCCCCCGAGCCCATCTCGCGGGGCCTGTTCGCGCGCATGCAGCGTGGCTCCATCGCCCCGGAGCTCGACGCCGCGCTGGAGGACCCCATCCGGCTCGGACAGGTCATCCGCGAGATAGGGCGCTACTCACTGGCCCGGTTCAACCACCGCACCAACTCGCTGCAGATGCACCGTCTGGTGCAGACCGCCCTGCAGTTCCGGATGACGGAGGAGGACCGGACCGTCATGCGGCGCGGCGCCCACCTGCTGCTGGCGGCGAGCGACCCCAACGACCCCAAGGACGTGATGCGCTGGGAGCGCTACGGCGCCCTCTATCCGCACGTGGTCGTCTCCGAAGCCGTCCTGTCCGACGAGCACTGGGTGCGCCAACTGGTGATCAACGAGATCATCTATCTGCAGCGCTGGGGCGACTACGACTCCTGCCTCGAACTCGCCCGCACGGCCCACGAGACCTGGACGCGCCGACTGGGCGAGGAGCACCTGCAGACCCTGGCGGCGGCCCGCTGGCTGGGATTCCTGCTGTTCAACATGGGCCGCTACAAGGAGGCCGCCGAACTCAACGCGTCGACGCTGGAGGCCTACCGCAGGTCGGTGGGCCCCGATCACCAGGACACTCTGGACGCCCTCGGCAACGTCGCGATAGACCACCGGGTGCGCGGCGCCTTCACGGAAGCCCTCGAACTGTCCGAGTCCGTGCACGAGAGGTACAGCCGGCTCATCGGCCCGGAGGACCCGGACACCCTGCGGGCCGCCCACAACCTCGGTGTGAGCCTACGGCTGGTCGGCGACTTCCACCGTGCTCTGACGTTGGACCAGGAGACCTGGCACAACCGTACCCAGACGTTCGGCCTGGACCATGTCGACTCCCTGCGCACCTGGCTCGGGGTGATCCTCGACATCCGCGGGCTCGGCGACTACCGCACCGCGCTGAGGTACCACCAGGAGATCACCGAGCAGGCCACGACGCTGCTCGGTGGCGGCAATCCGTTCACCATGTCCTGCCGCCGCCACCTCGCGGTCGGTCTGCGCAAGGCCGGTCTGAACGAGCAGGCCGCGGCCACGGCCGAGCAGGCGGCGGCCGATCTGGTGCGCCGCTACGGCGACCAGAACCCCGAATCCATGGCCGCCACCCTGGAACTGACCGCCAATCTGCGGCACCGAGGCGATTTGGCGGAGGCCCTGCGGCTGGGCGTCGGGATCTGCCGACGGTACGAGGACACCTACGGCAAGTACCACCCGCACGCCCTCTCCGCGGCCATGAGCCTTGCCATCACCCACCGGCTGCTCGGCAACGCGGCCGACGCGCAGTACATCAACAGCGAGGCGCTGGAGGCGTTCACAGCGGCACTCGGCGAGCACCATCCGTCGACGCTGGGGTGCCGCGTCAACCTCGCCGGGGATCACTGCGCCGCGGGCGATCTGACCCGCGCGCTCGATCTCGACACCGAGACACTGCCCCGGTGCCGGGAGGTGCTCGGCGCCGATCATCCCGTCACCCTCGCCGGCGCGGCGAACCTGGCGATGGACCTGCGCGCGGTGGGCCGCGTCGAGGAGGCACAGGCCCTGCACACGGACACCTGCGACCGACTGCGCCGCAGGCTGGGCGAGAGCCATCCGGTGGTCGCCCAGGTGGCCGACGGGGAACAGCGGGTGGACTGCGACATCGATCCGATGCCGCTGTGACCGGTTCCCCACCCCTCCGGCCGGCCGGTCCTACCCTGCCAGCCAGGCGGCCAGCGCCACCGGATCCGGCGGGGCGGGCAGCGAGCGGCTGACGGCCAGGGCGAGTTCGGGGCGGTGCGTCAGGAGCTCCCCCGCGGCACGCTCACCGCAATCGGTCAGCGCCAGTCCCAGCCCCGCCCAGGCGGTGGGCCTGGCCGTGAGGCCGGTGAGCTCCCGTGTGTACAGCTCGACGGCGGACCGTGGGTCGCCGGCCACCAGGGCGACCTCGGCAGGAGCGGCCCCTGGGATCCGGCTCCCCGGGTTCCCGTGCCGACGCAGGGCGTCGAACTCGCCGGGTGCGACGAGGCTGAGCCGCGCGAGCAGCGCCACGACGTCGAGCCGGCACGCCTGCGGGTCGGGACCCAGCACCGGCTCCCGGCGCGTCGCCGCGTCGGATCGCCGCCCCGCGGACCAGGCGTCCATCAGCTCGGCCACGTGCTCCCGGGGTGGGGTCATGTGGTGGGCGCGCCAGGCGGCGCGGTGGTGCCGCGCGGCGAGGCGGGCAAGCCGCAGTTCGCGTGTTCCGACCGGTTCGCCGTGCCAGGCCGACGTCTGCTCCCGCAGTGCTCGCACCAGCGCGTGCCCGAGGGGGGTGAGCGCCGGGTGGTCGTGCAGCGTCTTCAGCGCGGCGCTCACGGCACCACGCCAGAGCGCGAACTCGAACCCCGCGAGGCCCTCCGTCCCGCGTGTACGCCAGAAGTGCGCGACTCCTGAGAACGCGTACGCGCCGTGCACGAGTCCGCCGAGCGGGCGTGGGTCGTCGCGCCAGGGAGCGTGGAAGAGCTCACCGCACTCCTCGAACAGCGGGGCGAGGAAGATCAGGCCGTTCAACAGTGAGTGACGGAACTCGTGGACGACGGACGCGCCGAGCTGAGCGGGCAGGACCGCCTCGTCCTCGTCCGGTTCGGACAGCACCACGCACCCGAATGCCTCACTCGACGAAGCCGTCCGCGGGCGCAACCGCTGGCCACGCGGCAGCGGGACCACGGACCGCAAACCGGTGGCCAGGGCCCGAGCGCCGGCGGGATGGTCGTCCACGAGGATCCGCCAGGCGCTCGTGAACCACCGCTGCCAGGCGGCGAACCCGGTCGCGGAGAGCCGGTCGGCCACCGGGAGTGCGGCCACCGGGGAGTAGGGCCCCAGGTCGTCGAGCGTGATCGCGAGAGTGACTCCCGCGTGCTCGGCGCGCAGGGTGCGCAGCCCCTCCCAGCCGGGCGCGTCGGTGTCCGCCTTTGCGGGCAGCCGCACTTCGGTCCCGCCCGCCTCGATGCGAGTGACACCGTCACGGCGGCGCACCTGGGCGACGTTCCAGCCGCGGCCCACGGTCGCCCGGCCGAGGCCCGGCAGGTACACCCGTCCGTCCCGCACTGGCACGCTGGTCTCGAAGTCGGCTCCCGCGACGATGAGGACCGCGGCCGCCAACTGGTCCAGGAAGCCCAGTTCCACCCGCAGGGGGGGCTCCCCCGCCCGGCTGCCGGAGTCGGTCCGGGACAGTCTGCGCAACAAGGCCGCCGCCCACACACCCACCTGCGGGTCGAGGAGCACCGCGCGGAACGCCGCCGGGTCGGTCTTCTCCGCGGTTTCGAGCAGATGCCAGGACTCGGCCAACCGGGCGTCGCCGTCCGGGTGCCCGGTCCCGGCACCCAGAATCATCCGTAGCAGCAGCAGGCGCCGGCTCGTCTCCGCATCCGACAGGAAGGCCACCGCGCGTTCGTCCTCGGTGACGGAGTTCAAGGCTCGCAGCACGGGGGCGGAGAGTTGGTGGAGGCGCATCGGGCCGGCGGTTCCTCGTTCCGAGGTTGGTTACGTGCGGTGCACCTGTGGCGGATGACCGGTATCGGCCCTAACTGCCGTCACTGCCCCCGATGGTGGAGATGGGGCGGTCGACTCCGCGGCGCAGACGCTCGGCGGACGGCTCGAGGGCAGCGTCATCGAGAGCCGCGAGCTCCGTCAGCGAGAGTCCCGACAACGTGGGCAGCCAGGGTCGCACCGCCTCGAGGGCCGCCGCTGCACGCTGGTCGTCGTGTCCGCCTGATGACATGGCGTCACGCTATCAAGGGAAAGCCCCGTGGCGGCGTCACGCTAACAAGGGAAAGCCCCGCGGCGGCGTCACGCTACCAAGGGAAAGCCCCGCGACGGGAGCGGCTCGGTCGGGCCCACAGCCCCGTCCCGGGCGGCGGGCCCTCGACACGCGTGTCAGACCAGGGCCGGCTCGGTGTCGGCCGGCGCTGAGTGAGCCGACGCGCCGCCTCCTTCGAACTGCTGCGCGGCCCGCCTCGGCAGCGCGAACATCAGCAGGAAGATCACCACCAGCACCGCGGCGACCCACCCCACCGCGTACTGGAAGCCGTCCACGAACGCCGGTCCCGGCCGGCCGGACTGCGCCAGACGGTCGTCGACCACACCGAAGAACACCACGGACACCAGCCCGAGGCCGAGCGCGTTGCCCATCTGCTGCACGGTGCTGATCAGCCCGGACGCCGAACCGGCGTGCTCGCGCGGCACCTCGGAGAGGATCGCGTCGGTCAGCGGGGCGACGATCAGCCCCATGCCGGCGCCCGTCACGACCAGCGGCAGCGCCATCTGCCAGGAGGCGATCCCGAGGCCGTACCGCTCGGACTCCCCGACGTAGAGGGCCAGCCCCGCCGCCATCACCAGCGCGCCCGCCTGCAGCACGCCCCGCCCGAAGCGCGGCACCAGCTTCTGCACCGACACCCCGGCCGCCACCGACACCGCGATCGAGAACGGCACCCCGGTCAGGCCGGCCCGCAGCGCGCTCCAGCCCAGCCCCATCTGCATGTACAGCGTCCACACCAGGAAGAAGACGCCGAGCGCGATCCCGAAGACCGTCTGCACGGCGATGCCCGCGGCGAAGCTCTTGACCCTGAACAGCGACAGCTCGATCAGCGGGGAACCGTCACGCGCCGCCTTGCGCCGCTCGTACGCCACCAGCGCCGCGAACACGACGAGCGCGCCGCCCATCGAGACGTACCCCCACAGCGGCCAGCCCAGCTCGCGGCCGCGGGTCAGCGGGTACAGCAGCATGAGCAGACCCAGCGTCACCAGGACGACGCCGACGAGGTCCAGCTTCAGGGCGTAGGGCACCCTGGACTCGGTGATGAAACGGCGGCCCAGGATCAGGCCGGCGACGCCGACCGGGAGGTTGATCAGGAAGATCGGGCGCCATGCGAGGCCGAAGAGGTCCCACTCGGTCAGCAGGGCGCCGAGCAGCGGACCGGAGACCGCGCCGAGACCGACGACCGCGCCGAACAGTCCGAAGACCTTGCCGCGTTCGTGCGCCGGGAAGGTCGCGTGCACGATCGCCAGGACCTGCGGCACCATCAGCGCCGCCATCGCGCCCTGCAGGATGCGGGAGGCCACCAGCATCTCCGGGTTCGCGGCGAGGCCGCACAGCGCGGACGCGAGCGTGAATCCGCCGATGCCGACGAGGAAGACGCGCTTGCGGCCGTGGATGTCGCCGAGGCGGCCGCCGGTGATCAGGCCCGCGGCGAAGGCGAGCGCGTAACCGGCGGTGATCCACTGGATCTGGCTGAAGGAGGCGCCCTCGTCGCGCTGGATCGACGGGATCGCGATGTTCACGATCGTGACGTCGACGAGGTCCATGAAGGCGGCGGTCATCACGATAGCCAGCGCGAACCAGCGACGGCGGTCCGGTATGGCCGGGGACGGAGAGGTCTCGGTGGAGGTCATGCGTGCACGCTAGGACCGCATTAGGTCAGTTCATGTCCTATTGCTGCGGCATGCTCGAACGCATGACGACGGACACTCCGGCTCGGCTCCTTCAGCTGCTCTCCCTCCTCCAGACGCCCCGCGAATGGCCCGGCGGCGAGCTCGCCGACCGGCTCGGGGTCTCCCGGCGCACGGTGCGGCGCGACATCGACCGGCTGCGTGAGCTGGGCTATCCCGTGCAGGCGACCAAGGGCGCGGACGGCGGCTACCGGCTCGTCGCGGGCAAGGCGATGCCGCCGCTCGTCCTCGACGACGAGGAGGCGGTGGCGATCGCGGTGGGCCTGCGCGCCGGCGCCGGGCACGCGGTGGAGGGCGTGGACGAGGCGTCCGTACGGGCGCTGGCCAAGCTGGAGCAGGTGCTGCCGAGCCGGCTACGGCACCGGGTGGCGACCCTCCAGACCGCGACCACGGCGCTGACCAGCGGCGACGGGCCGACCATCGCACCCGAGACGCTGACCGTGATGGCGTCGACGGTGGCCGGCCGGGAGCGGCTGCGGTTCGCGTACCGGGCCGGGGACGGCAGTGAGTCGCGGCGCCTGACCGAGCCGTACCGGCTGGTGTCCACCGGGCGGCGCTGGTACCTCGTCGCGTACGACCTCGGGCGCGAGGACTGGCGCACGTTCCGTGTCGACCGGGTGAGCGAGCCGTTCGCGACCGGCGCGCGGTTCACCCCCCGGGAGTTGCCGACGGGCAGCGCGGCGGAGTACCTGCGGCAGTCGATCCGGCGCCGGCAGGAGACGTACGAGGTAGCCGTCGCCTTCGACGCGCCCGCCGACGTCGTGGCGGCCCAGCTGCGAGGGTGGCTGGGCGCGCCCGAGCCGCTCGACGACCGCCGGTGCCGGCTGCGGGGCAGCACGGCCGACCCGCTGGAGTGGGTGGCGGTGCGGCTGGCGATGGTGGGGTGCGAGTTCTCGGTACACGAGCCGCCGACGCTCGCGGACCGGGCGAGGGACCTGGGAGGACGCCTGAGCCGCGCGGCGGGCTGAGGCCCGGGCTCGCCCTCGCGGCCGGACGGAAGCCGGGAGGACGCCTCAGCCACCCGGCGGACTCAGACCCGCGCTCGACCGGCCGGACGGGAGCCGGGGGGGGGACGCCTCAGCCGCGCGGCGGACTCAGACCCGCGCTCGACCGGCCGGACGGGAGCCGGGGGGGGGACGCCTCAGCCGCGCGGCGGACTCAGACCCGCGCTCGACCGGCCGGACGAGCGCGGCGGGCTGAGGCCCGGGCTCGCCCTCGCGGCCGGACGGAAGCCGGGAGAACGCCTCAGCCACCCGGCGGACTCAGACCCGCGCTCGACCGGCCGGACGGGAGCCGGGAGGACGCCTCAGCCGCGCGGGCAAGCTGATCAGCCAGGCAGAAGCGGGGAGAACGCCTGGCCCGCGGGCAAGCTCAGCCGGCGCGAGCGGGACGCCCCCGAAGACAGCGGCAGGCTGCGACCCGGTGCCGGGCAAGGCCGGCCAACCGGAACCCGCGACGCCGGCCCCGGGCCGGCTCCCCTCACGGCCAGTGAAACCCCCGCAGCGCCCTCAGATTCCGCAGCGCGAGTTCCGCAGGCCCCTCCGGGCCCGTCGGCGGGGCGGTTCCCGCCGCCCAGGACTCGACGGCCACCCGTACGACCGCACTGGCGACGGCGGCGGTGAACCGCAGCTCCGGGGAGCCGCCCTCGGCAACGTTGTCGTCACCCTCCGTCGCCCCGGCTCTCCGCTCCACCAGCACCTCCACCAACGTGGCCTCGGACGACCGGCACCCCTCGGCCCACACCTTCCGCAGGGCCGGGCTCGCCTCGGACATCCGGATCAGCGTCCGCACCCACTCCCACGACGCCGCGGACACGCCGGCCCCCGGCGTCAGCATGTGCGTGACCGCGTGCTCCAGGGCCTGGGGAACGGACAGATCGGCCGGGGCCCGGCGGACCGCTTCGACCCAGCGGTGGGCACCGGCCGCGTAGAGGGGCGCGACGGCCTCCTCCTTGGTGGCGAAGTAG
Organism: Streptomyces chromofuscus; assembly: GCF_015160875.1. Taxonomy (NCBI): domain Bacteria; kingdom Bacillati; phylum Actinomycetota; class Actinomycetes; order Kitasatosporales; family Streptomycetaceae; genus Streptomyces; species Streptomyces chromofuscus. The sequence continues at coordinate 3,534,374 of NZ_CP063374.1, forward strand.
CGGTAGAAGGTGCGCGGCGCGATTCCCGCGGCCTGGGCGATGTCCTCGGCGCGGGTGGCGCGCAGTCCGTGCCGTACGAACAGACCCGCCGCCGCCCGGGCGATCTCCATGCGCGTCTCCGCCTTGCGGCGTTCGGTCAGGGACGAAGGAGAGGCCGCTGACGACGGCGAGGAAGGCCGGGGGTGCTGGGCGGGGGTGGTGCTGCTCACGTCGGCAGGCTATGCCCATGTGGCACAATCTGCCATTCGGCGGGCCACCCCGGGGTTCAGGTTCGGGGTGCCCCGCCTTCCAGGCGTGTCCGCGGCCGGGCGACAGGCCGCGTGCGACGAAAAAGAGCCGGGCCCCGGCGCCCGGGGGAAGGCGCCGAAGCCCGGCTCGGGGAGGTCCCGGCGCCGGGGGGAGTGCGTCGGGACGTGGCTTTCGGTGTGTCGTGCGGCAGGTACGGGTCGCGGACGGTGCCGTGCCCGGGAACGTGGGCGCCGCCGGTGCCCGGGGGTGCCTTCCTCGGGCCCGAACTCGCGCGCCCTGAAGTCTTGTTCCCGGGACGCGTCTTTTGAAGCGGCGTTACACGGCCATGTTCGCGCGGGCCTTCGCCCCCCGGCGTACGCCCCCGCGACGACCGCTCCGCGGCTCCTCGACCGAGCCTCACGCCGCCGCGTCGAAGCCGGTCTGACGTGCCAGCTTCTTCAGTTCCAGCAGGGCGTGCTTCTCGATCTGGCGGATGCGCTCCCGGGTCAGGCCGTGCTCCTTGCCGACCTCGGTGAGGGTCCGCTCCCGGCCGTCCTCGATGCCGTACCGCATCTTGATGATGGACGCCGTACGCTGGTCGAGGCGGCCGATGAGGTCGTCGAGCTCCTCGCTGCGCAGCAGGGTCATCACGGACTGCTCGGGGGAGACCGCCGAGGTGTCCTCCAGCAGGTCGCCGAACTGGGTCTCGCCCTCGTCGTCCACCGACATGTTCAGGGAGACGGGGTCGCGCGCCCAGTCCAGGACGTCACTGATGCGCTCCGGCGTCGAGCCGAGTTCCTCGGCGATCTCCACGGGCTCCGGGTCCCGGCCGTGATCGCGGTTGAACTCGCGCTGCACGCGGCGGATCCGGCCCAGCTCCTCCACCAGGTGGACGGGCAGCCGGATGGTGCGCGACTGGTCGGCTATGGAGCGGGTGATCGCCTGACGGATCCACCAGGTGGCGTACGTGGAGAACTTGAAGCCCTTGCGGTAGTCGAACTTCTCGACCGCGCGCACCAGGCCGGCGTTGCCCTCCTGGATCAGGTCCAGCAGGGGCAGGCCGCTGCGCGGGTAACGACGGGCGACCGCGACGACCAGGCGGAGGTTGGAGCGGATGAAGACGTCCTTGGCCCGCTCCCCCTCGGCGACCAGCGCTTCCAGCTCCTCGCGGGTGGCGTCCGCCTTCGACTCCTCGTACCCGTCGAGGACCTGTCGCGCGAACACACCCGCCTCGATGGTCTGCGACAGCTCGACCTCCTTGGCGGCGTCGAGGAGCGGCGTCCGCGCTATCTCGTCGAGGTACATACCGACCAGATCGCGGTCCGCGATCTCGCCGCCATGGGCGCGGACACTGCTGGTCGCGTCGACGGTCTCGCCTGCGGCGGACGTACGACGGGCGACGGCACGGGTTGCCATGCGTGCTCCCTTGCGATGGTGAGGTCAGCGGGTGGTCCTTCGGACGCTCAGCACCCTCTTTGGGTAAGTCTTCGGGTGCCCTGCATCCGATGGAAACAACGACTGGAATCAGGACAGAATTCCCAACCCACCCCTCGATTTTTCGGATCATGCAGTACCCTGTCCGGCCACGTGAGGAGGGCCGATGCCGTCAGGACGTACAGAGGTGCAGGTCAGACCGGGAGTCGAGGATGATCTCGCGGCCCTCACCGACCTCTACAACCACTACGTTCGTGAGACGCCCATCACATTCGACACGGCGGTCCTCACTCCGAAGGAGCGCCGCCCCTGGCTGCTCTCCCACCCGGAAGACGGGCCGCACCGGCTGATGGTTGCCACGGACGCGGACTCCCAGGAAATCCTGGGGTACGCCACATCCAGCCCTTACCGGGTGAAGCCCGCCTACTCCACCTCCGTGGAGACGACGGTGTACGTCGCCCCCGACGCCGGCCGCCGCGGTGTCGGCACGCTGCTGTACGGGGCCCTCTTCGAGGCCCTGTCCGGCGAGGACCTGCACCGCGCCTACGCGGGGATCGCGCAGCCGAACGAGGCGTCGACGCGGCTGCACGAGCGTTTCGGCTTCCGGTACGTCGGCACGTACCGGGAGGTCGGCCGGAAGTTCGGGCGGTACTGGGACGTCGCCTGGTACGAGAAGGAGCTGTAGACCGACGGGACCGCCTGCGGGCCCTGTGGCCGGGGCGGCTCAGCCGAACTGCACCGACCGCGGGCGGCTCAGCCGAACTGCACCGACCGCTTGGCCAGCCCCATCCAGAACCCGTCGATCACGGACTTCTGTTCCCCGAGCTCCCCCACGGCGTCCGCCGCGCCCATGGTCACGAACAGCGGGGCGAAGTGCTCGGTGCGCGGGTGGGCCAGCTGCCCGGCCGGGGCGGCGTGGGTGAAGTCGAGCAGCGCGTCCACGTCCCCGGCCTCCAGCACCTGACGGCCCCAGTCGTCGAACTCGGCGGACCAGCCCGGCACTCCCCCGCCGGGGTGACGCAACGCGGCGAGGTTGTGGGTGAAGAACCCGGAGCCGACGATGAGCACGCCCTCGTCGCGCAAGGGGGCCAGCTTCCGGCCGATCTCCATCAGCCGCACCGGGTCGAGCGTCGGCATGGAGACCTGCAGGACGGGAATGTCGGCCTCGGGGAACATCTCGACCAGCGGGACATACGCGCCGTGGTCCAGTCCCCGGTCCGGCACGTCCTGCACGGGCATGCCGGGGGCACGCAGCAACTTGCGGACGGACTCGGCGAGTTCGGGGGCGCCCGGGGCCTCGTACCGGACCTGGTAGTAGCGCTCGGGGAAGCCCCAGAAGTCGTAGACGAGGGGGACGGTACGGGTGGCGCCGAGGGCGAGCGGGGCCTCCTCCCAGTGGGCGGAGACGACGAGCACGGCCCGCGGACGGGGCAGCCCGGCGGACCAGGCGGCGAGCTGTCCGGGCCAGACCGGGTCGTCCGCCAGCGGCGGGGCACCGTGACTGAGGTACAGGGCGGGCATGCGCTCCTGGGCGGCTGCGGACATGGCGACGGCTCCCTCCGGGACGGCCCGGTTGCTTTAACTCTAAAGTTCTCTGCCCGACTCTACGCCCTGTTTGTTTAACTTTCAAGGAGGTGTCTCGTACAGTGGATCGCATGAAGACGGCATCCGCATCCGTACCCGCGTCCGCGTCCGTCGACGAGCCGAAGTGGCTCACCGACGAGGAGCAGCGCGTGTGGCGCTCGTACATCGAGGCCACCACGCTCCTGGAGGACCATCTCGACCGCCAGCTCCAGCGGGACGCCGGCATGCCGCACGTCTACTACGGCCTGCTGGTCACGCTCGCCGAGTCCCCGGGCCGCCGGCTGCGGATGACCGAGCTGGCGATGCACGCGAAGATCACCCGCTCCCGCCTCTCGCACGCCGTCGCCCGGCTGGAGAAGAACGGCTGGGTGCGCCGCGAGGACTGCCCCTCCGACAAGCGGGGCCAGTTCGCGGTGCTCACGGAGGAGGGCGTTCGCGTGCTGAAGCGCTCGGCGCCGGGTCATGTGGCCGCCGTGCGCCAGGCGCTGTTCGACCGGCTCACCCCGGAACAGCAGAAGTCCCTCGGCGAGATCATGCGGATCGTCGCCGAGGGACTTCAGCCCAGCGAGGCCGGGGCGGACCTGCCCTGGCTTCGCTGAGTCCGTGCACAGTGCCCGAAGCGGTACGACGGGACGGGCGCCGTCGCCGTCAGGCGGTCAGTGGGCGACCACCGGGACCGGCATGTCGTCCTCGGCGCCCTCGCCCGCGCCGGTGGCCGCGCCCATGTCCGGGCGGCCGGCGTTGATCAGGGTCACGGCGATCGCCGCGGCGACGACCAGGATGCCGACGGCGAACCAGATGGCGCTGGTGTAGCCCTGCACCTGGCCCTGGAGCTGGACGAGCTGCTGCTGCGAGCGGGTGGCCGCCGAGCCGATGTGGTCGGCGATGTACGAGGTGGTCGCCGAGGCGGCGATGGTGTTCAGCAGGGCCGTGCCGATCGCGCCGCCGACCTGCTGCGAGGTGTTGACCATCGCGGAGGCGACACCGGCGTCCCGCGGCTCGACGCCCTGCGTGGACAGCGACATCGCCGGCATGAACGCCGTACCCATGCCGAGGCCGAGCAGCAGCATCGCGGGCAGCAGCAGAGCGGCGTACGAGGAGCCGATCTCCAGCTGGGTCAGCAGCAGCATGCCGACCGCCGCCACCAGGAAGCCGGGGCCCATCAGCAGGCGCGGGGCGACCCGGGTCATCAGGCGGGTGCCGATCTGGGTGGAGCCGGTGATCATGCCCGCGATCATGGGCAGGAACGCGAAGCCCGTCTTGACCGGCGAGTAGCCCTTCACGATCTGGAGGTAGTAGGTCAGGAAGAGGAACAGGCCGAACATCGCGATGATCGCGAGGCCGAGCGAGAGGTAGACGCCACCGCGGTTGCGCTCGGTGAGCACGCGCAGCGGCAGCAGCGGCGCCTTGACGCGCGACTCGACGAACACGAACGTGGCGAGCAGGACGGCCGACGCGACGAACATGGTGATGGTCACCTCGTCGCTCCAGCCCTCGGACTCGGCGCGGGTGAAGCCGTACACCAGCGCGACCAGGCCGAGCGTGGACAGGATGACACCGGGGATGTCGAGCGGGGAGCGGTTGCGGCCGCCCTCCGGCTCACGGATGACGAACCAGGCGCCGGCCGCGGCGATCACCGCGAACGGGATGTTGACGAAGAACGTCCAGCGCCAGTTCAGGTACTCGGTGAGGAAACCGCCGAGGATCAGACCCACGGCACCGCCACCACCGGCGATGGCGCCGTAGATGCCGAACGCCTTGGCGCGCTCCTTCGCGTCGGTGAACATCACGGCGAGCAGGGAGAGCGCGGCGGGCGCGAGAAGGGCGCCGAAGACGCCCTGGAGGGCGCGGGAGCCGAACATCATCGCCTCGTTGGTGGCGGCGCCGCCCAGCGCGGAGGCGAGGGCGAAACCGGTCAGACCGAGGACGAAGGTGCGCTTGCGGCCCCACAGGTCGGCTATCCGGCCGCCGAACAGCAGCAGACCGCCGAAGGCGAGCGCGTAGGCCGTGACGACCCACTGCCGGTTGCCGTCCGAGATGCCCAGGTCCTGCTGGGCCGAGGGCAGGGCGATGTTCACGATGGTCGCGTCGAGGACGACCATCAGCTGGGCGAGCGCGATGAAGACGAGCGCTTTCCAGCGGTTGGTGTCCGGGACGCCGGGAGCCTTGAGGGCTGTTTCTGACATGGGGGTACCCACTTCGGGACTTCGGGACTTCGGGACTTCGGGACTTCGAGAGGGAAGAGCTCAGGAACCGCAACAGAAATTGCAGAGCTGCTGAACTACGGACAGAACGGAAATGCGTGGAAACGTCTGGGCGGACATTGCGGGAGTCGGGAAGGTGAAGATCAGTCGACGGTCGGCCGGTGGCCGGTCGGTGGCCGGTCGGTGGCCGATCGACTACTGGTTGCGACCGGTTGTCTCAGTCAGGCCTGGCGCAGGTCCTCCAGGGTCACCGTCGCGCCCGGCAGGTGGGAGCGGGCCGGTGCCCGCAACCCGTCCAGGAACAACTGCAGGTGCCGGTGCACGTACCGGTCGACGCTGAGACACGCGGCACCCGCCGGAGGCCGACTGAGCTGGGCGGCGGCGAGCATCAGGTCGCCGACCCCCACGTCGGGACGGAGCTGCCCGGCCGCCTTGGCGCGCGCCATGACCTCCTCCACCAGCCGCTCCACCCGGCCGCGCGCGGCGAGCAGGTCGGGGTGGTGCTCGTCGAAGGTGCTGGCGATCATCGGACACAGCGCGCTGACCCGCTCGTCGGCGGCGGTGTGCACGAAGCGTTCCAGTGCGGCGAAGGCGTCGCCGTTCTCGGCGAGGGCCCGCTCGGCGGCCAGGGCCGTACGATCCATGACCGAGCAGACGACCTCGCGGACCAGGGCGTCGCGGTCCGGGAAGTTGCGGTACACCGTGGCGTTGCCGACGCCGGCCCGGCGGGCGATCTCGTCGAGCGGCACGTCCGGCCCGTGCTCGACGAACATCTCGCGGGCGGCGGTGACGATCCGCTCCCGGTTGCGCAGGGCGTCGGCGCGCGGCCGGGTCGCCTTGCGCGTGACGGGCGGCGCGGTCTGCACGGCGTACTCCTGGGTGTGTGGTGACGACTGGCTGGGTGCTGCTGAGTGGCTGAGGTACGACTGGTGCTGCTGAGTTACTGAGAGACAGCTGGTGCTGGTCGTCCGGGCGATCCGGGGAGTGATCCCCCGTTTCGCTCGTACGCCGGGTTAAACGGGGAATCGATCCCCGGTTATTTCCCCTCCGCCGAAAGAATTCCTGTGACCCGCGTCACACCTTCTTGCCGTCTCGGCCACACCTTCGCTGAGCTGCGCTGACTCACCGCGAACCCACGATCGGTCGGCTCCAACGCGCGCCCGCAGCTCACCCGGCTCAGGGTGAATCGAGAGGGTGCAGCCGGTGACCGGTGGCTGCCTGGAGCGAAAGGTCCATGCATGCAGCCGTCCCGCCGTCGGATACGCCCGCGCCGCGCGGCCGCGCTCGGCGCCGTGACCGCCATGACCCTCGCGGTGAGCACCTCGGCCGGCATGGGCCACCACACGGTGGGCTCAGCGCCGGCGGGGGCGGGGCCGGTCACCGCCCTGGCCCGGTCCGCCACGCACGGACCGTGCATGATCAGTGGCAAGGCGGACGTCCAGATGACGGAGGGCATACCCACGCCCGACGGCTACTCCCGCTCCACCGGCACCGTCCGCGCCCTCACCCTGATGATCGACTTCTCGGACGCGCCCGGCAAGGGCCGTGCTCTGGACCGCTTCAACGAGTTCTTCCCGCAGACCCAGGAATGGTTCCGCACCAGCTCCTACGGCCGCCTGGACTACCGTCCGCAGACCCCCGTCACCGACTGGCTGCGGATGCCGAAGTCCTTCAAGGCGTACGGCATAGAACGCGGGGCCCCCTTCGATCCCGGCTACCGGCTGCTGGTGCAGGACCTCGTGGCCGCGGCCGACCCCGAGGTCGACTTCCGGGAGTACGACATGCTGAACGTGCTGGTGACGCCGAACGCGGGCCCCTCGGCGTTGGACACCGTCCTGTCGGTGACGTTCGCGGGCAACGGCGAGGCGCCCACGGCGGACGGCGTGCCCGTCGCCAACGCCTCGTTCGTCTACTCCCAGCAGGACGACGGCTCCGGCACCTACGCCCGGACCGGCTTCCGCGTCCTCCCCCACGAGAACGGCCATGTCTTCGGCCTGCCCGACCTCTACACCCAGGAGGGCGGGGGCACGGTCGGGCACTGGGACATCATGAGCGAGGACTGGGGCGCCAACAACGACCTCCTCGGCTGGCACAAGTGGAAGCTGGGCTGGCTGGACGCGTCCCAGGTGCACTGCGCGTCCGCACCCGGCACCAGCGAGCACACCCTGACCCCGCTGGCCCGGACCGGCGGCTCCAAGCTCGTCTTCATCCCCCTGGACCGGCGCACCGGATACGCGGTGGAGCTGCGCACCCGCGACGGCAACGACGAGGCGGTGTGCCGGCCGGGCGTGCTGATCTACAAGGTCGACGCAGACGTGGACACCGGCCACGGCCCGGTGCGGGTGTACGACTCGCGCCGCGACAGCGGCGGCTGCACCCAGAGCCCCAACGTCCACGCGGAACTCTCGGACGCCACCTTCACCCCTGGCCAGTCCTTCGAGGACCGACTGCGCGGCATACGGGTCACGGTCACGAGGACGGACGGGGACGGGAACCACGTGGTGCGCGTGACGCGACGGTAGGGGGGCGGGTGGGGTGAGGGCGTGGACAGGGCCGTAGGCAGACGAAGTCGGAGCGAACCGCCGGCGGCACGGACGGTGAGGTCGAGGTGGGCCGGACCCGGCCGGTGGTCCGCGGTTACCGTAGGCCTGCCGCGATCGCCGTACCGGAGAAAAGATGAACCCCACCCTGCAGGAGGCCGCCGCCCCGGCCGTGCCGGACGAGGCGGTCACGCCGTTGATCCGCGGGATCGCCGTGCTGCGGCAGCTGACCGAGGCGGGCGGCACGCTCAGCCTGAGCGCGCTGGAACGCGCCACCGGCCTCGCGCGTTCCACCGTCGACCGCATCACCTCGACCCTCGCGCACATGGGGTACGTCCGCCTGGACGGCCGCGACGCGGTCCTCGCGCCCCGCCTGATGGAACTCGGCAACGCCTATCTGGACGCCCTGCGCCTGCCCGCCCTGCTGGGCGCCCGCGCGGACGCCCTCGCCGACGAACTGGACGAGTCGGTGTCCCTCGCGGTCGCCGACGACGACGGCATCCGCTTCATCCACCAGGCCACCCGGCGCCGCGCGATGTCCCTGAGCTTCCGCATCGGCGACCTGCTGCCCGTCGAACGCACCGCGCCGGGCCCGCTGTTCACCACGGAGTGGACGGCACAGGACTGGAAGCGCTGGCGGGCACGCCGCGCGGCGAACCCGGAGAATCGCGACTTCCCCGCCGTACCCCCGGCCGAACACCCCCGGTCCGCCGAGGAGTTCGCACGGCGCTCGAGCCGGGCCCGGCAGGACGGGTGGGCGCTGGACGACCAGTTGATCGAGCCAGGGCTGGTGGCGGTGGCGGTTCCGGTACGGGACCCCCGTACCGGCCGGATCGCGTGCGCGGCGAGCGTCGTCAGCCACACCAGCCGGCACACCGCGGCCGAGCTGCGCGACACGCTGCTGCCCCGGCTGCGCGCGGCGGTGGCGACGATGGAGGAGGACCTGCGCACGGCGCCCCGCCCGGAGCCCGCCCCGGCCCCGTCAGGGCTGGCGACCTGGACGGGCGCGTCGAAGCAGGAGCTGGGCCGGGAGTTCGTGGAGTCACTGGCCCGGGGCCTGACCGTGCTGACCGCCTTCGGCAAGGGCCGGGCGGAACTCACCCTGACGGAGGTGGCAAGGGCGACGGGCCTGGCCCGGGCCACCGCACGCCGGGCCCTGATCACCTACGAGCACCTGGGGCTGATCACCCAGCCCCGCCCCGGCACCTTCACCCTCACGCCCAGGGTCCTCTCCCTCGGCTACCCGCCCCTGTCCCGCGCCTCCCTCCCCCACATCGCCGCCCCGCACCTGGCCGCGCTCGCCGAGCGCATCCACGAGTCGACGTCCCTGGCGGTGCTGACGGCGGCCGGGAACGAGATCCAGTACACCGCGCGGGTGGCGACGGCCCGGGTGATGAGCGTGAACATCACCGTGGGCACCCGGCTGCCCGCATACGCCACGTCCATGGGCCGCGTCCTGCTGGCCGACCTTCCGCCCGCCGACCGCGCCCTCGGCCCGCTCCGCCCGCTGGCACCCCGTACGATCACCGACCCACGAGAGCTGGCCCGCACGCTCGACGAGGTGCGGGCACAGGGCTACGCCCTGGTCGACGAGGAACTGGAGGAGGGCCTGCGCTCGCTCGCGGTCCCGGTCCGCGACCGTTCGGGCCGCGCGGTGGCCGCCCTCAACACCGCGATGCACGCCTCCCGGCACACCCTCGAAAACTGCGTCGACCTGGTCCCGGCCCTCCGCGAAACGGCCGACGCCGTCGAGGCGGACCTGCACGTCTCGGCCCGCTTCACCCAGGTCCCCCTGACCTAGCCCACACCCGAACCACCCCTTACCCGGCCACCACGATGGGCCTCCGGCCACTCCGCCGCACTGACGCGCCACCGCGGGCCCCCGCCACCCGGCCACCCTCATCGCGCCAGGCACCCCACGCATCCCCCTCACTCCGAAAGGACCGCCTCGACACGCACCCTCACCACCACCCGACCCCGGCGAGCACCCCCGCTCACCCCCGATCCGGTACCCTGTGGTCCGAGCACCCTGATCCACCTCAGGGCCAGCCACGCCTTCGTAGCTCAGGGGATAGAGCACCGCTCTCCTAAAGCGGGTGTCGCAGGTTCGAATCCTGCCGGGGGCACAGAGCAAAGGGCCAGCTCAGGAGGCGTTTCCTCCCAGGCTGGCCCTTCGGCGTGTCCGGGGTCGTGACTGATGACGCTCTTTGAAAACGGCCACCCGCTGCTCGGGGGTCACCCCACACCTGCTCACGATTCCCCAGCTGCGGAAGACCGAGATCGTCTCCGTGGACGGTGCCGCAGCCGGTGATCAGGGCTGGTTCGCGATCCGCCGGCCGAGCTGTTCGAGGAACTCCTGCAAGCTGGACGCGGCGACCTCGAAGTCGTCAAACCAGGAGGCGGTGGTGGACTTCCGGACTTGTCCGCTGTCTCCGATCGCGAACAGATGGCCCCCGCCGTCGCTGGCGAAGACCAGTGCGACCGATTCGTCGTCGATTGGAGCGGGGCCGTACTCGCGGAAGTGTTCCGCCACCGTTGCTGGTGAGTGGATGAAGTACCCGTTGTCGACGTCGGCCAGGGAAGCCTCGCTGATCACCCAGTAGAGCGTGGTCAGGTCGGAGGGGATCGGTGTCAGGTCCACGAGCGCGTCCGTCGCCTGGTGGCTGTCGTCGGTTGCGAGCATCACTGCGTTGTGGCCGGGCGGGAAGCCGTGCGTCGAGAGGAAGGACTGCATCAGCTTCGTCAGGTCCGCGTCGGCCTGTTCCCGCCAGGACCGGACCCACTCCGCGTCAAGCCGCTCACCATCCGGGTCCCGCGCCGCCTGGCGTGTGCATCCTGCCTGGGCATCGCGTGGAGAACGCGCAAAGATTCCCACGGCGGGTTCCTAACGGGCTTCCACGGCCGACCGGGTGATGTTCTTGAGGAACAGCACCGGCGTGGCCGCGGTGGCCACCGCGAACACGGCGAAGGCCGGCCGGATGCCGCCCAGTTCGGCCAGCAGGCCCCCCAGGGCCGCGCCCAGCGGCATGGCGCCGAAGTTGAAGAGCCGGGCCGCCGCGCCGTAGCGGCCGAGCATCTCGTCGGGGACCTTGCGCTGGGTGATGGTGCGGGCGTTGACCGTCCACAGCGTGCCGCCCATGCCGCCGAGGAAGGCACCCACCGCCACTGCCCAGATGCTGGTGGTCAGGGCGGGCAGCGCGACCATCGCGGTGGTGCCGATCAGGTCGGCGAACATTGCCCAGCGGGCACCGAGCAGCCGGTTCACCCAGGTCACCGCTGCTGCGCCGCCAGTCCGCCGGTCCCCAGGGCGCTGAGCACAAGGCCGTACTGCTGCGGTCCGAGTTCCATGGCCTGCGTGGCGTAGAGAGGGAGGAGCGCCAGCCAGGCGCCCCAGACGGCGGCGAGCACGGTGACGACCAGTGCCAGCGTGCGCAGTACCTCGTCGTGCCAGAGGAAGCGCAGCCCCTCGGCGATCCGGCTGTTGACCGAGACTGCAGCCGCGTCCGGAGCGGGCCCGTCGGCCCGGAAGCGGCCCACCAGCAGGAGCAGGGCGAGGGCGGCGAGCGCGTAGGAGGCGCCTATCAGCCCCAGCGCGATGCCTGTCCCGGCGGCCAGCAGCAGCCCTCCGACGAAAGGCCCGGCGAACTCCTGCCCCACGGTCTCGGCTCCCACCATCCAGGCGTTGGCGCGCTCTCGCCCGGCCGCCGGCACCGCGGCTGGGACCAGAGCGGAGGCGGAGGTGGAGGCCAGTACATCGGCGACACCGAGGACCGCCCCGGCGGTGAGGAGCTGCCCGAGCGTGACGCCACCGGTCACGGCGGAGACGGTGAGCCAGCCCATCGCCGCCAGCCGCATTCCGTTTGCGCCCCAGAGCAGCCGTCGCCGGTCGAAACGGTCGACGAGCACGCCGATGTGCAAGGCGACGAGCAGCCAGGGCAGCGTGAGGGTCAGCGAGACGGCGGTGACGTGGGCGGGAGAGCCGGTGAGCTGGGCGGCCAGCAGGGGCAGAGCCATCTTCATCACGCCGTCGGCGAGGTTGGTCGCGGCGGTGAAGCCGACCAGGACCGCGGTGTTGCGCCGCCCGCGGTCGGCTGGAGGACAGCCCTCCCGCGTCAGGGCGCCGAGGCTTTTGCCGGTCTTAGCCCGCTGGGACACCGCCGTGACCATGTTCATCCCCTAACTGTCTAACGTCTTAGCCGGTTAGGTCACTGTGGTGCACGTCCCGGCATTCGCGCAACCGGTAAAACGCTTGACCGGTAGAATGACGGAAACCTGCAGGAGGTGACCCGCAATGCTGGAGCCGCCGGCCGCAGCCGTCCTGGTGGAGGCGTTCGCCAACACGGTCGACGTGGAAGAGGCCAGCGACGAGATCGCCACCCCGGCCGGGCTGGCCAACTGGCTGACGGGCCGCGGCCTGCTCAACGCGCCCGCAGAGATCCCCCCCGACGTCCACGACAGCTATGTGGCCCTTCGGGCAGGCATCCGCGAGGAGTTGGGCAGCCATGTCGGCGACACCCCCGACCCGGAACTGCTTGCCGCGGCGGACCGGGTGCTGGCCGGACATCCCGTACTGGTCACCTCGCGTGGATTTTTGACCCCTGCGGCGGGGCTGTCCGCGCAGCGCAGGCCGCTGGCCGCGCTGGCGATCGCGTGGAGTGAGCTGGTCACGACCGGGGATGCCGCGCGGCTCAAGCGCTGCGCGGAGCACACCTGCGGCTGGGCCTTCTGGGACGTATCGAAGAATCGCAGCCGCCGCTGGTGCTCGATGAAGGTGTGCGGGAACCGTAACAAGACCCGGTCCTACGCGTCCCGGAAGCGGCAGGCGACCTGACCGTCAGCCAGCCGCAACGCTGGGCAGTACGGCACGTGGTGCACATTCGCGTGTACCGGGCTGTGCACTCTCACGCGAACGCCGACACCAGAGCGAGTTCGTTCCCCACCCTCGGCAGATCGACTGTTCTCCCCGCTGCAAATCCGCAGCCCACCGGCTCCCACCCGCACCGCCAGCGGCCCATACCTGCCCCGTCTGCCAGGGCATCTTCACCACCAACCCCCGCCTGCGGCAGATCTACTGCTCGCCCAACTGCCGCCGCGACGCGGAGAAACAGCGCAACCAGGAACGCGACGAACAGCGGGCCATCCGACTCGGCGAACAGCAGCCCCGGCAGACTCCGACGGCCGCAGCCAGCTCCGCCCTGCAGGAGCAGGCCCTGACCCCCACCGCAGTCCGGAACTGCCCGCACTGCGATCAGCCCGTCACCATCGTCGCCCTGCTGGCCACCCCGGAAGCTACACGTCTCACCATCGCCAGCAGGGTTCCCGAAATCACCTCCCTGCGGCGGACTCCGTGAGCACCGCGGGCAACGACTTCGCCTGACCGTCACTGATCAACCGGGCCCGGCGACCTTCGGTCGCCGGGCCCTCGCACGTGCTCTTCGCTCCCCAGATTCCCCACTCGCTTCAAGCTGCAACGAAGTGGAGGGAAGAGCGTCCTTGGCCGTTTTCAGAGATCCTCATCATGAGTCCACACCCGCTGGAACTCTTCGGCCGGGATGGCTTCCAGCGGGTCCTCTTCGGGGTGGAGCGCCTGGTCCGTCAGGAACCCGTGCTCGTCCTCCAGGTACTCCCAGCTGTACCGGTGGAGTCGGCCGGCCGGAGTCAGCTCGGCCTGCTTGATGGCGATCAACTCACCACGGTCGGGTACGGCCTCGAAGTACCACAAGCCGCCCTCCTCGTCGACTGGCGAAAGTGATGCCGCAGGGTGGCCCCCTCATCAAGAGATCGGAAGTACGCCACGCTCTCTGCTCTGATGCGCTCCAGGTCAACCACAGGATCATCGTGCCGGCGAACGCGGGCGGTTGCACCGTTCTGACATCCACAGGTGACATCAACAACCCCGGACACCTGCCCTCCTGGGCGGTCCTGCACGGCCGGCGTAGCCGAGTGACTCCCCGCCAGCGCCGAGGAGCGATCGAACTCCTGAAGCGGGTGCCGCAGGTTCGCATCCTGCCCGAGGGCACCAGGAAAAGGCCCCGGACCATCACGGTCCGGGGCCTTTTGTCGGCAGCAATTGACGGCAGTCACCGCCGGAGGGGGCGCCGTTCGCGAGTGCCGGCCGAGCGTGGCGTGCGCGGGAAGCGCGGCTGGTGTGGGATTCGACCCCAGTGACTCGCGCCACGCGGTGTCAAGACGATGGGTGAGAAGGATCCGGGCTCCGGACGTGCGGACAGGCTCAGGGACAGGTGGAGGCGGTGTCGATCCTGATGCCGGTCACGGTGTAGCCCGAGGGGAATTGCTGGTAGTGATTCGGCGGAAGACACCTGTAACCGGTTGCGCCGGTGCTGTCGTAGACGTAACGGAGGTATGCCCGATCGTCGTTGCGGCTGTTGTAGACCCAGTTGGCGCCGCGGCTGCTGGTGCCGAGGTTCTGGTACGAGGTTGTGACGTCCTGGTACGCGGCTGTGGGGCTGCCGTTGTACCAGTTGCTGTCGGTCATGTAGAAGCAGACGCGGGGCCATCCGCACCCGTTGTATGAGGTGGCCGAGGCGGTGGGAGCCGTAACCAGTGCGGTGGCGGCGAGGCCAGCAGTTGCCATGCCGATGACGGCGATTCGCTTGGTCGTCTTCATAGCGAGGATCTTGCCGATGACCGACCAGGAAGTCGTTGACGATGAGCGCCAGGATGTTGACGAAGAGTGCCTGCATCCTCAAGCGGGCGTCAGGTGTGAATGCCGGAGCGGGAGGACAAGGCAGAGGCCTGGCCCAAGTTGCTTCGGGACGAAGAGGTCGTGGGTTCACACCCCGCCACCCCGACGCGGTTCTCAGCTGGAAGAGGCGACGACCTGCCCGACGACGGAGAAACGCTGCTGACACTCCGGGCAGGTCGCCTCACCGAAGGCATAAGTCAAGGCGCGCGCGACTTCCTCATGGCCGTCGGCCAGGGCAAGGTCGTAGAGGCGCCGGCCGAGACCTTCCATGGCGCGAGGATCGGCCGGATGGAGAGGGAAGGTCTCGACGTGGTCGTCGGAGAGGGCATAGTCCTCCGCCGCGCTGAAGAAGCCTCGCTCTCCGATCATCACCCACAGCGACGCGCACCCGTCGGGATCGGGGCACTCGAGCTCGTATTCCTCACTGACGACGCCCCAGACCAAGCCCTCTGCCCAGTGGATGTCGCCCTCCAGGTTCAGGACCGCCTCAACCAGATAGCAGTAGTCGTTCCGGTCGGCGGTGTTCTGCCGCCACCGGTTTGCGGCGCCCAGGAGGCGTGCGACTTCCGGCGCGTGCTGGTGCCGCAGGTACCGGGTCTCGTACCGCTGGTCGGCCTGGACGAGAAGGGCGCCGGCCAGGTGGAGGGCCGAAGCCGCCACGCCGGCTTTGTCGGCCTCCGCCATGTCGGCCAGCGTGTGCAGCACCAGCGGATGGGTGACGTCCAGAGAGCCGTTGTGGTACAGCTCCGTCCAGAGGTCGCTCCAGGCCTGACTGTCCCGGCCCGTGGCAGCACGTTCCAGCAGTGCCTTCAGGCGGTCGGAATCGGCGTCGTCTGCGCGGGGAACAGGAGAACTCGTCGTCATCTCCGGCATCCAAGCAGACTGCCGCAAGCACACTTTCGCCGACCTGTCGATCGCTGGGGATGTGTGCCGGTCGGCATGTCCGGTGAGGCGGGGCCGACCGACCGGAAGAGCCGTTGCAAGCCTGCCCAGTGCCGGAACTGTTCCGCTGACATCCCACATTGAGATCAGCGGCCACGGACTGCGGTGGCCGCCGACAACCGTATGCGGCGCCCGTGCGCGCACACGGGGCCCTGATCGAACTCTTAAGCGGGTGTCGCAGGTTCGGATCCTGCCGGGGCACCAGCCAAAAGGCCAAGGCCATGAAGTTATGACTGTTGGATCGGTGTCCATAGGCCCTGATCTGCGGGATCGCTGGATACGAGAAGCGGAGCCCCGGTAGAACTGGCAGTCGACCAAGACAAGCCGTTCACAAAGACCGGAGGCTCCGCTGTCCGGACAGTCTGGCATTACCCGTGAGATCGCGGTAGCCGAAGACATCTTCGCTCCGGGCCATCTGGGCGAGCTGACGCAGATCGTGCCGTTCGAGATGGTCGATGACGTCCTCGCCGGCTGCGGCACCACTGAGCAACGGCTGCGGAAACTGCCGGCCCGGGTGGTGGTCTACCTGCTGCTGGCCGCCGCGCTGTTCGAGGAGTGCGGCTACCCGGCCGTGTGGCGCAAGCTGACCGGCGCCCTTGGGGCGCTGCCCCTGCCGACGGTGACCGCGACCGGGCTGTGGCACGCCCGGTGCCGGCTCGGGGTGCGTCCCCTGCGGGCCCTGTTCGACCTGCTGCGCGGCCCGGCGTCGGCGGTCCGCACCGCCGGGGCCCGCTGGGCCGGGCTGCTGGTGGTCGCCGCCGACGGCACGTACCTGGACGTGGCCGACGACCCGGCCGTGCGGGCCAGGCTGGGCGAGGGAGCCAACCAGTACACCGCCGCCTCCGGCTATCCGCAGGTCCTGCTCATCGCCCTGGTGGCCTGCGGCACCCGCGCGGTCATCGACGCGGTCTTCGGCCCCCGCAAGCCCGGCGAGCCGGTCCTCGGACGTCGTCTGACGCGCTCGATGCGCCAGGGCATGGTCGTGCTGCTGGACCGGGGATTCAGGCTTGGCTTGCGGGATGTCCTGGCGGGCCCTCGCTTGCGGTGGTCGCCATCGCCCTGCCTGCGTCCCGTCGGCATCGGTGTTCGCGTCCTTCGGCTGTGCGGGGTTCCCGCCGGGGAGGCCGTACTCAGGTGCGACACAGCCCGTTCCTTGTCACGGTCTAGCAGCTCGCCGGCCACGCTGCGGCCGCACTTTCGGCCGTTTGGCGGCGCTCGTCCCGACTCTCGGCGAACCGACGGCCTGTGGCCCCAGGGAGGAAACCCGCGTTCAGGCCCGGGCCGATCTTTCGGCGTGTACCTGCCCAATGGAACTCATAGGTCTCGCGGGCTGGCGAGCACGGCCCTGGTCACGGCAGGCAGGCGGGTCGCAGACGAACACGTCGCGTTCGGTGGTATCGGGGATCAGGTGGTGCAGGCTGAACGGCGGTGGGGCGCCGTGCTCGCCGGTCCGGCCGGTGAGCAGGTGGAGCCGTCCACCCCGCAGCGCGACCACGTGGCGCACCTCGTTCAGCAGCACGGCCTCGGCCACACTGTGACCTGGTGCAGCACCACGACGTCGCCGGTCGCCTCCTCCTGCATGGCCCGCACGGACGTGCTCCCCACACCGCCGACGATCAGTAGAGCGCCGGGCCGGGGCCGGGGCTGGGGCGGTGAAGTGAACACCCCGTACTTTCTCGACGAAGGCTCGGTGGGCGCGCTCGAGAGCAGCATGCCGGACGGGTGGCAGACAGTACGCTGAGTCCAGTGGGATCGGGCCCGCAGCACAGCGTCCAGGAGGTGCTTCATGACGGCCGAGATGGTGGCCCCGGCATGGATGCATGAGCAGATCACGGCGGAGGAGTACGACTCCTGGTCCGAGGAGCAGTGCGCCGGCATCGAGATCGTGGACGGGATGGTCGTCGTGAGTCCGAGCGCGTCCAAGCGGCACAACCGGCTCGCCCGGATTCTGGCGAACGCCCTGGATGCCGCCGCGGGCACGGAGTGGAACGCCGACACTGACTTCGACGTCCGGCTTCAAGACGTCCCGCTCACCAATCGCCGCCCGGACGTCATCGTGTACCGCGCAAACACGATCGACATCACCCCCACCCGCCCTGAGCACGTGCTGCTGGTCGCGGAGGTGGTGTCGCCGGGCTCGGAGACCACCGACCGGATCGTGAAGGTCGACCAGTACGCCAAGGCAGGCATCGGCTTCTACTGGCGGATCGAGCAGGCCGCGACAGGCGTTCCTCTCGTGTACACCTACGTTCTTGACCCCGCGACGAAGACCTACCGGGACGGAGATGTGTTCACCGGCGTGCTCAAGGCAGCGGCCCCCTTCCCGGTGGAGATCGACCTCGGCCAGGTCTGACCCACGCACTGCTCCGCAGTCGGCAGCGCGTGAGCGGACGGCCCGGCACAGGGCGGCATGAGCCGGATCAAGTGGCTCGCCGCGCGGTTCTGACCAGGGGAAACAGCACCGCCCGGCAGTGCCAGGCACCGCCCGGCAAGGATTCGATCCCACTCCTCAAGCGGGTGTCGCAGGTTCGAATCCTGCCGGGGCACCAGCCGGAAGGCCCCGGACCGATCATGGTCCAGGGCCTTTGCCAAGCGCCCCTATGGCGGCTGGCGTTGGGGTACCCCTGATTGCCCGTACTGGGCAGGGCTTCAGCCTCCCCTTGCTCGCCCGCCCCTTCAGCTTCGACCACCTGACCGTGGGGCGGGACATGCCGCTCGAGGCCGGGCGCGCCAGCGCCGCCGGAGACTCAAGCACCACCACGAGACCAGCCGGCCTGCAGGCCCTCATCGGCACCGGTGGCAGTTCACGACAAGCGGGCGGGGCGGCACCGCTCACCACCCCGCCCTGCTGGGCGTGCCGGTCAGCGGACCGTTCGCGCCGCCTTTTCGATGATGTCGGTGACGGCGTCCGGGTGGGACACGGTCACAGCGTGGGAGGAGTCGATCTCCTTGATGTGGGCATTGGCGCGCTCGGCCATGTAGACCTGAAGCTCCCGCGGGATGATCTTGTCATTGGTGCCCACGAGGGCCCAGGAAGGGATGGCCTTCCAGGCGGGCTCACCGGAAGGCTCGTTCAGGGCCGTGCCGGTCCCGGGACGCTGGGTGACCGCCATCAGACCGGCGGTCTTCGCCGGGACATCCGCACCGAACGCCTGGTGGAACTTGGACTGGTCGATGTAGAGGTCGACGTCCTTGGAGCCGTCGGGGTTGGTGATCGGGACCGGACGCAGAACGTCGCCGATGACGCTGCCCTCGAACTTGCTCGCCAGTTCGTTGGCGCTCTCGCCCTTGTCGGGGGCGAAGCCGTTGGCGTACACCA
The DNA here is from genome assembly GCF_015160875.1 of Streptomyces chromofuscus. NCBI lineage: Bacteria > Bacillati > Actinomycetota > Actinomycetes > Kitasatosporales > Streptomycetaceae > Streptomyces > Streptomyces chromofuscus. The sequence continues at coordinate 3,553,331 of NZ_CP063374.1, forward strand.
GTGCCTTGACCTTGTCGGAGCCGTAGGCGGCGTTGCTGATCACCGCTCCGCCGTAGGAGTGCCCGACAAGAATCACCGGCCCGTCGATGGTGGCCAGCAGGTCCTTGACGGAGGCGGCGTCCTTGCTCAGGCTCCGCAACGGGTTGGCCGCGGCCACCACCGGGTAGCCCTCCTCCTTCAGCCTCTCGATGACGCCGTTCCAGCTGGAGGAGTCGGCGAACGCGCCATGGACGAGCACGACGGTCGGCTTGTCGGCCTTCGAGGCAGCGGTCTTGGCGGCGCTCGCCGGGCCGACCGACGTAGCGAAGAGGCCGGTGGCTACAGCCGCCGTGGCTATGAGGGTGAGAGGAGTGCGGGCACGCCGATAACGCGCGTGAAGATTCATGGAGGGCCCTTTCGAGGCGGAGATTCCAGCCACATCCGGACAGGTGGACATGGCCGCAGCAGGGCGGGGTGCTGCCGCACGTCATGGGGAAGCCGATCATGGGCCACAGGTTCCGTCCTGCTGTCAGCCCTTATGACAAGGCACGTGCTGTATGTGTGACATGCATCGAAATGGAAGGCGGGCGGGCGCCCCCGATGTCCAGACCGCGGAGCGCACCGCTGGAGGGCCACGCGGTCCGACCACTCGGACTCTGCCGGGCAGGCTCAGCGGCCACGACCTGAGGAAGGGCTGACGCCGCCGATGCCCCGGTGGTCGACAGGGCCGTGCGGTCGGCCGTACACCGGTTCCCGAGCACGCTCACAAGTCACGTGCGACTGCTTTCGCGCCCCACCGTGCCGAGCGTCTGCAAGCGGCTCTGCAACGGTTCAGCGACACCGACGAAGGCTGACGGGCGACGGTGACGGAGACCGACCCGCGGGTCGGTCGTGCTGGTCGTCCTCCGCTCCGGGTTCGAAGGGTGGACCATGGTGGGGGTGCCGGCGTCGCGGACGGTGAGCCGCGACCCGACCGCCCCCGTCGCGTGCCCGACCCAACGGGATGGCAGGCAGGGCCCGGGCTCTCCATGTGCGTGCCGGAGCGCGCCGTGAGTCCGCATGGCCTCTGCCCTCAGCATTCCCCTTGACCGGTCGGCACAGGTGCAACCGGACGGACCGCGCCGAAGTCCTGGAACTCGGAGCAGGTGACGGAAAGCCATCCCACTCCGACGCACTGGACGGCCGGAAGGGCAACGGCCGAGCGGGTGAGCCACGTCGTCCGCGAACCAGGCCGCGCCCGAAGCAAGTTGGCGAAGCTGTCCTCGCACTCGGGCAGCCAGTGCCGTACGTGCTCCACCGTGAGCGGATGCGGGGCTCAGGCGGCGCGGACGCAGCGGTGGCCCCCACGCCTCGCCCTCGCGGGGCATCAGGTCTCCTGGCTTGCTGCGGCGGGTTCCGGGAAGTAGTCGCGCGTCACTGCGTTACCGAGCGCTTTGAAATCGCCCTCTCCTCGTTCATGTGGGGACAGTTGAGGAATCAATTTGTGTCGATTAGCCCACAAGTGGACATACCGACGTGCGCTGGATACGGTCGAATGACAGGCGCCGCGTCTGCAGTAGCCGTAGCCGGCAAGAGGCAGAGTGTCGGCGCCGGAGGCCGGAAGGCACCGGCCACATGGCACTCAGCGCCATCCAGTGCGTAGCACGACCGCCTCCACGAACGAGCAGGCCGAGGTCGGGCACGGGCTTTTCGTGTCAAGCGCGCGAACTCACGCGACGACACACCGAATGTGGCGACTTGACACGACGCCCCGAGTCCACTTCGCAGGGTGTCCTCGTCAACGCGGTCCGAAGCAGATGAGTGGAGACTGACATGCGTTTCAGCAGCAGGACGAAAAGGTTGATCGGCTCCGCTGTGGCCGTGGCCTCGTTGGGAGTCGCCGTTCCCCTGGCGGCAACCGGTACCGCACAGGCCGACCCGAATTCGGGAAGGGTCAAGGTATCCGGAACCGTGAGCTGTGAGCGGTTCGAGGACGCGTCACCGGACGCGGTGACGATCACCCCCAAGGGCAAGACGGCCAAGGCCGACCAACTCCCGGGCGAGGACGTTGCGGAATCCTTCTCGCTGACCTTCACCCAGGTTCCGAAGAAGGGCTTGTCGGCCAACGCCAAGGTCACCTGCGTCGATGACGACGGCGACAAGCACACGTTCGGCAAGAGCTTCAAGATCACGAGGCCGCCGGGAACCACAGAAACGCAAGCGTTCAGCCTCAAGTAAGGGTGTTCGCCTCGACGACAAGGGCCGCCCGGGACGTGCCCAGGTGGCCCTTGGTCATCTGACTTCGTCTGCCCTCCGCGCCGGAACTTCCGGGCGCCGCAGCCTCGTCCACAGCCGGACGCACCCCTCGCGGGCGGTTGGTCATGCACGTGGTTACGGACCGGGATCAGCGAGCCATGTGCGCCAGACGTGTCGGGTGTTGGGTATCTCGGGATGGTCGAGCAGCCGCAGCACGTAACGCGCGTGAAGCTGCGCCCACGGATTGTCCGAGTGGCGAGCCCTGTCGAGTCTGCCGCGCACATCGGCTCCGTCCACGGCCCGTGCCAGACGCACGTATTCACGGTCCTTGCACCGGTAGGCACGCTGGACCACGAGATCCACGAGATCGACGAGTTTGCCTTCGAGCGCTTCGCCGTGCTCACTGGCCGCCAATCTCCGTATGAGTGCCTGCTTCGTACCCCATGCCTTGGCGTGCTGCGTCCACTCCTGCGGGAACCGAGCCTCCCATTCCAGGAAGAGCAGCGCGAAGGGCAGCCCCGGCCACGTCTCGACACCTCCGGAGATCGGCGTCCTCCACAGCGCTTCCGGCAGACAACGACTCTCGGCCTCGCCACAAGCCTCCAGCGCGGCCACGAGAACCGGATCCCGGTACTGCGCCTCGTGTCCCAGAGGCGAGGTCAGTCGCCAGGCCCTGTTGAAGCGAGCCCGAGCACTGCGGACCTCGGCGCGAGCGCCGGCCAGGCGTACGAGTGCAGCCGCACGCTCGGCGGCCTCCGGTGCGATCAGATCGTGAGCCCACGCCAAACGCCGTGCCCACCCTTGGGTGTCATCAGCACCCGAGCCCGCCACCTTCGCCATACCGCACATCATCCTCCGATCGGCAAGCGCCCCAGCCGGTGCGTCCATTGCCCAGTGCTTGGTGGCGACGAACGCCTGCCGCGCAGGACCTTCACTCGCGCATGCGCCCCGCCATCCTCAGTCGCACAGCACGCCAAGCCGACGCCGGTGACGCATCGCCCCGTCCTCGTCCGGCCGTCCGCGCGGCCGCACGTCGCGTACGGCTTTGGTGGGCGGCCGGCGCTGACAGGTCTCACTCTTGGCCATCGACGATGCCCGACCGTCGGTTGGGTCCCGGGTCGAACCCGGGCCGCCCCCGGACAGAATCGGGGATGCAGCTGCTCTACAGAGCTGGACACCTCGGAAGCCGACCGCGCGGACGAGACCCTAGCCGGAGCCACTGACAATCCGCGCCGCGGACGTGGTGCGCCCACCTGGACGCCGGGCGCCTGCTCCACGCCGTGGGAGCAGGCGCGGTGCATGACGCAAACTCACGAGCCCGATGGCACGCCCGTGCGATAGAAAGGGCGTTCAGTCGCGACGCCGCCGCCGGCACGCGGGGGGGATCGCGGATCGCGCCTCGCTTTTCGACCGTCCCTGGGGGGATCGATGTTCACAAGACGGGCGGCGTGGGCCGCCATCGGCACCGTCGCACTTCTGTTGGCCGGCACACCGGCAGCGCACTCCGCAGAGGGTCAGGCTCCTGAGGTCCGTTGGGCGAGCAGCGTGTCGGAGGACCTCGGCACCCTGGCCGTCAGTATCAGCTCCGACAGCCCCATCACGGACATCAGGGCCCGCCTCGTCTCCGTCGCCACACAGCAGGAAGTGGCCGTCCTGGAGAACGACGCCTTCGCTCTCGTCTCCGGCACGCCGGACAACGGCGTATGGCACACGAAGCAGCCCGTCAGCCTCGCCGAACTGGGCAACTACACCGTCGGCGTCGAGGCCACGGACGCCGACGGCGACCGTACGACCGACACCTCCGCGGGATCGCTCGCCTACTACGTCGCGGCCGTGTTCGAGGACGTGCGCACCGACCGCGCGGAGGTCGACATCGACAACCGTCAGGTGCGCGTCGACGGAACGCTGAAGGGGCGATGGCCGGGGACCCGCGAGCTGAAGCCCCTGGCGGACCACGCGGTGGACCTGGACGTGGACTACTGGACGGAGAGCACCGTCCGTACCGACGCGGACGGACGCTTCTCCGGCACCGTCACCGTGAACGACGCGGTGCCGATCCAGGCGGTCTACCGGCACTCCGGCGAGCACCCCTTCGTCGTGTACGGCGAGTCCCCACTGGTACCCATCGGTGTCCGTCAGGTGGCCACGCGCTGGACCGTCCAGTCCCCGGCGGAGGCCCGGACGATCAACTTCGGACAGCAGGTCACCCTCACGGCGACGCTGGAGCGCGAAACCGCGCAGGGCTGGGTGCCCTTCGAGGGCCAGAGCGGCGGGGTCCTCTTCGAGCCCTCCGCCGGCGGCCAGTTCACCAGCGTCGGTTACTTCACGACGGGTGCGGACGGCAAGGTTTCCTTCGACCACGTCCCGTGGGAGACCGGCAGCTTCCGCGTGGCGTCGCACAGCGACGACCCGTTCATCGCCGCCGCCTCCGCGAACAGCGCCGAGATCACCGTTCTGCGCGCCTCGGTCTTCAGCTCGTTCTCTGCCATCCGCACGAAGGGCCAGGGTGTGCACGTCGAGGGTGAGATGGACTTCCCCGACGGCTGGACGCCCGCCACCATCCCGGTGCACATCCAGTACTCGCGTGACGGTGAGGAGTGGACGGACCTGCTCACGACGGAGGCCGGGTCCGGCAGCCCCCACGCCTTCTCGGTCGACATCCCCCAGGCGGGACGCGGTTACTTCCGCGCGCACTTCGAGGCGACCGAGTCGTTCCGTGCGGCGACGTCGCAGGCGGTGAGGGCGAGCCGTTGACGTCGAACGGCTGACGCCGGACGACCACGGAGAGCCGATGCGGGCACGGTGAAGGGCCGGCCGGGGAGCCTCGACCTTCCTGGCCGGCCCTTCGTCGCGAAGATCAGACGGCGGACGCGCGCGCCGGGCGCGGCGAGTGTGTGTCGACCAGGACTCCCGCCTCTCCAGGATGTATCTGCTCCGCGAGTCCGGGTCGCCGAAGAAGTAATAGAGCACGAGTGCCTCCTCGTCGTCGCGCATCAACTCGAACGTCCACGTGTGGGTCCTGGGCGCCGGGTGGTGCTCCGCGGGCGAGTACGCCCTCTCGCCGCGTTCCGGCGGGCGAACCGTCACCGCCTGGCGCGTGGTGAGCGTCAGTCGGACATGCTGGCCATCGGTCCAACCGACCCGTTCGTCGGTCAGCTTCCAGCTTCCCGTCCCCGTCAGACGCCACCTGTCGTAGAAGTCCCCTTCCTGCCCGTCCAGAAGACGGATGTCGGCCGTTCCGTCGGGCCGGAGGACGACGTTCGTCCGGTCGTAGCCCAGCCAGGATCCCGTCACTTCCGCCGGCTCGCGTCACGCAGTGCGGGCACGCTGTCGTACATGTGCGGGTTGCATCCCGCGAGGGCGAGCGCGAGGGATGGGGCGAGGGCGAGCAGGCAGACGACGGACCTCGTGGGTCGCCTCCCGGCGATGCCGGATGCGCGGATTCGCACGGCCGTCCCCTCCCTGGATCGACGCAGTCCATGTTGGCAGCATTTTTGAACGCGTTCAACTGCGGATGCGTCAGGCACAATGCGAGCGTGTCCCTTGACGCCATAGACGCCGTGGACTGGTCCGCGATTCCCAACCCGACGCAGCGCTCGTACGACGATCCCGAACGGGTCGCTCGCGCGCTGAGGCTGTTGGCGGTCTCCACCACCGCCAACGAGACCGGCGACGCGGCGGCCCTCCTCGCCGGTGGCGGCTTCGTCTGCGGTCACGCCGGCATGGTCTTCCCGGCGGCCCACGCCGCCACCCCCGCCCTGCTGGATCTCGTCGAGCACGGCCGGCGACCACGCGTCAAGGACGCGGCTCTGGGGCTCCTGTCGGAGGCGCTGGACAGCTTCCCGCCGGCCGGATACACCCGGGTGGACACCCCCTACGGCGCCGGTGTCCCGCTCTGCTGCGCCATCGCGCGGCTCATCCGCGGCCGTCGCGGCGCTCTCCTCGCCCACGGCCGCTACGGCAAGCACGTCCTGGGGGAGGCGGACCTTCACTGGCGGCTGACCGTCGAAGAGACGGAGCTGCAGCCCGGCGACGGTCCGACCGGCATCGCCGCGCTCGCCGTCCTCGAAGGCACGGCGTTCCGGACACCGGTCGAAGCCGAACTGCACACCCCGCCTTCCGGGCACCCCGCACCGACCGTCCGGATCGACGCGCTGACGGCCGACGCGTCGGGCGCCGCATGGGTCCACCTCACGGACACGCCGCCGGACCCCGCTCCGGGCTCCGCCCTCTACCCGGCCGAGTGCGGTCGCCTCAAGCACTGACCTCCGGGTGACATGGTGACGGCTCCAACGCCTCGACGGCGCCAGCCGCGAGGGCTCACACCCGCGCCCGACATCGACGACAGCGGACGTCGACCCAGGTGAACGCCCACGCGCCCAACCCCCTCACCCACCCCGGCCAACCCCCACCGCTACTGATCTTGGGGGTTGTGAAGATCACCGCGCGGTTGCCATACTCCTCGCGCCGCCCCCCACGGCAGGAGCTCCTACGAGCTCGTCGATCACCCTTTGGGGGGACATGAGTATGCGTGTCACGACACGCGCGTTAAACCGACTCCGCAAAAGCATCGGCGCGTCCCTGGCCGTCGGAGCGCTCGCAACGGGCTTTCTCGTGAGTTCCCCGGCCCGTGCCGTCGAGATGGAATCCGGCACCTTCAGCGTCGTCAGCGAGGTCGGGGACCCCGTCGGCGGCGGCTACTCCTACGCGTACACCGACGGCGAAGGCGCGGCCGACGCCATGTACGCCGGGTGGGACGACGCCATGAACCGGCTCACCGTCATCGTCCTGGGCGCCAACGGCGACCGCTGGGACGTCGTGATGGGGGCCGCGTACGGCGAGCAGCTGGCCCCGGGGACGTACACCGGCGCGTCCGACACCCCGGCGTTCGGCGCGCCGCGGCTCTCCGTCAGCGGCACGTTCTACGGCTGCGAGTCCGAGGGGTCCTTCACCATCGACCGCATGGTCCTCGGACCGCGTGGCTACGTGGAGGCCCTGGACGCGAGCTTCGAGCAGAACTGCGTCGGCCACGACCCCGGACTCACCGGTCAGGTCCATCTCACGAATCCCCCGCCGCCCGCCGAGCTGGCGCTGGACGTCGACGTGGCCGCCACCGGCACCGTCGGCATCGACGGCAAGGCCACCGTGCACGGCACCGTGACCTGCACCGAACCGGCAGACGTGCTGGTGAACGGCAGGATCGACCAGGTCGGCAGGAGCGGCCTGGCGACCGCCTCGTACTACACGCGGGTCGACTGCGCCCCGGGCACGCCTGCCGCCTGGACGGCGACGGCGACACCGAGCGGCTCGGTCCCCTTCGAAAAGGGCGACGCCGTCGTCGAGTTCAAGGGACAGGCGACGGACCCGGTGTACGGGCACACGGTCGTCACCGGCCTCGGGACGGCCGACGTGTCCCTCCGCAGGAGCTAGGCGGAGCTGAACGGGCAGCGACATCCCTTCGGTTCGCCCACACTCCACACCACTCCCTACCTTTGGAGCATTCTTGAGACTCCGCAGCACGCGCAAGATCGCCCACCCGCGCGTCACGGCCCGCCTGGCCACCGCACTGGCCTTCGCGGCCGTCGCGTCGGGCCTGCTGGGCGGCGGCACGGCGCAGGCATACGAGGTCGAGTCCGGCAGCTTCGCCTTCAGCGGTGACCCCGGCGAGTACATCAGCGCCGGGCAGTCGTACGCCTACACCGACGGCGAGGGCTCCCCGGACGGCATGACCGTCCAGGGCTACACCAGCAACGGCGTCGGCACCGGCGTCGGCGTCTTCGTCGACAGTGCGAGCGGCGACATCTGGTCCCTGCACCTGGAGGCGCCGTGGGGTCCGTCCCAGCCGCTGGTGCCCGGCACCTACACCGGCGCCAAGGCCAATCCGGCCCCGGGTGAGCCCCGGATCGAGCTCAGGGGCAACGGCCGGGACTGTCTGGCCGAGGGGTCCTTCACCATCCGCTCCGTGGAGTTCGCGACCCACGGTTACGTGAAGTCCCTCGACGCCTCCTTCGAGCAACACTGCCCGGGAGCGACGGAGTCGCTGCGCGGCGAGGTCCGCGTCAGCAATCCGGAGCCGCCCGCCGAGACGGTGCTCGGGCTCCAGGTCGCCGCCGACGGCGTCGCCGACAGGGACACCGGCAGGGCCACCGTCCACGGCACGGTCACCTGCAACTCGCCCGTGACGGTCCAGTCGTACGGCACGGTGAGCCAGACCGTCGAGGGTGTCGTCGTCCGTGGCTCGTACCGCACGGAGGTGGCGTGCGTGCCGGGCGAGCCGACGCCGTGGACGGCGCAGGCAACCCCCACGGGCACCGTGCCCTTCCAGCGCGGCGAGGCCACGGTGACCGCCCGCACCACCGGCACGGACCCCTTCTACGGCCACACGATCACCTCCGACTACACCGGCACGCTCCAGCTCGCCAAGAGGTGAGCACTCCACTCACCTCGCCCATGAATCCTCCGGCCGACCGACGGGCCTGAGGGGACGACACAGGACGAACAGGCCCCGCGGATCGTCCCCGCGGGGCCTGTTCGTCGTGCCCCGACGGGCGGTGACCCGGACGTCGTCCACTCGGGCAGGGACACGTCACGAAGCCGTGCGGATGGCGGACGCGCGACCGTCCCTTCTGCGCATCTCCCGTCCCAGCCATCCCGTCACCGCGCCCGACACCCCCGCCATCACGGTCATCCCCACCCCCGGCGACGTCACCTCGGCGAGCTCCCCCGCGACCCCCGCCGCGACCCCCTGCATGGTGAGCATCCCGGCGGAGTGCAACCCCAGTGCCTGCCCGACCAGTTCGTCCGGCGTCACCGCCACCAGCCGCTCCTGCTGCACCAGGCTCGCCCCGAACCCCACCGACGCCACCGCCACCAGCACCGCAGACACCGCCAACCCCGGCCGGAGGAAGAAGAAGACGTAGGGCGCGGCCAGGAGCAGCAGCAGCGGGACGCCCAGGTGCCGCCGGCGAGCGGGCGGGACGACACGGCCGACCAGCAGGTCCCCCACCAGCATCCCGAGCGCCGCGCAGGTGAACAGCACCCCCGCGGACCGGGGGGCGTAGGACACGTACAGGGACTCGCAGCCGACGATCAGGCCGTTGGGGACCCAGAGGGCGAGGTAGAGGTGGCGGCGGGCGCGGGAGGACCACAGGAGGGCGTTCGTGCGCCGGGTCGCCGCCATGGACGGGCGGGCGGACGTGCGCGGTGGGCGGGGTGTGAGGCCCAGCCGGGCCGTCAGCGCGTGGCGGAACCCGAGCCGCCCAAACAACCGAAGTCATCAGCCGCCCGCCGACCGGCGAGGCCCAGAGCGAGGCGGCGGCAAACCCGGGCGGAACACGAGCCGCCCGCACAGCCGAAGTCATCGGCCGCCCGCCGACCGGCGGAGCCCCGAGTCGCCCCCTTTGAACGGCTCTGTCGGCCGCCCCGCGTAGCATCCGCCCCATGACGACCAATGACGCGCACGCATCCGTACTCGACGTCGACATCGAGGCGCTCCAGGGCGGCTCCGCCGATCTCGGGCAGTACGCCGGCCAGGCCGTGCTCATCGTGAACGTGGCCTCCAAGTGCGGACTGACCCCGCAGTACGACGGGCTGGAGCGGCTGCACAAGCGGTACGCGGACCGCGGGTTCACCGTGCTCGGCGTGCCCTGCAACCAGTTCGCCGGGCAGGAGCCCGGCAGCGCCGAGGCGATCGCCGAGTTCTGCTCGGCGACGTACGGCGTGACCTTCCCGATGACCGAGAAGGTAGAGGTGAACGGCGAGGGACGGCATCCGCTGTACGAGCGGCTGACCGGCTTCGCCGACGGCGAGGGACCCAGCGGGGACATCCGCTGGAACTTCGAGAAGTTCCTGGTCGGGCGGGACGGCAGGGTCGTCGCCCGGTTCTCGCCGCAGACCGACCCGGAGGCGGCGGAGGTCGTGGCTGCGGTGGAGGCCCAGCTGGCGGGTTGACCCTGCCCCTGGGGCAGACATCAGCCTCCTGTCACCGGGCGGAAGGCGCCCGGTGACGGAGGATGACGTGGTGACCGACTCCCAGGACGGAGAACTGCTCACCATCGGCGCGTTCGCGGCGCGGGCCCGGCTGTCGGCCAAGGCCCTGCGGCTGTACGACCGTCTCGGGCTGCTGACCCCGGCGTACGTCGACGAGGCCAGCGGCTACCGCCACTACCGCGCCGGACAGGTGGAACGGGCCCGGCTGGTGGCGCTGCTGCGCCGACTGGACATGCCGCTGGCGCGGATCGCCGAGGTGGTCGAGGCGGAGGGTACGGAGGCGGCTGACCGGCTCGCCGCGTACTGGGCGGACGTCGAGGCGCGGGTGGCGGGGCAGCGGACGCTCGCCGAGTACCTCCGTGGACGGCTGTCGGGGAGGAGCTCCGAGATGTACGGGAAGTTCGTGGTCGAGACGGTCGAGGTGCCCGGTCAGGTGGTGATCACCGAGACCCGGCACACGCTGGTGCACGAGTTGCCGGCCTGGATCGAGGCGTCGCTGGGGCGCCTGTCGAAGGCCGCCGAGGGGTGCGGGGGTGTGGTCGCCGCGCCGTTCATCGTCTACCACGCCGAGGTGTCGATGGAGAGCGACGGGCCGGTCGAGGCGTGCGTGCCGGTCGCCGACGAGGCGGCGGCGCGGGCGTGGGCCGAGGCGGCCGGGCGGGCGCACCAGGCGACGGCGCGGGTGGAGCCGGCGCGGCGGCTGGCGTACACGCGGATCACCAAGGCGCAGGTGGCTCATCCGCAGATCCTGGCCGCGTTCGAGGCGGTCGAGGAGTGGATGCGGGCGCAAGGGCTGTCGTACGACGGCTCGTGCCGTGAGGTGTACTTCGCGGACTGGGAGGCGGCGGGGGCCGAGGACCCGGTGTGCGACGTGGCGTTCCCCGTGCGGTGACGAGCCGGGCCCGGGGCAGGGCCGAGCCCTCTCGGCTAGGACGGCGAACTGGTCGAGAGGGCTCTGTGGGTCCTGCTGTGCAGTTGTCCGGCGGCGGCGTCAGGGAGGTCCCTCTGCTTACGCCTTGACCGAGGCCACGAAGACGCTCCACGCGGTCGCGGGGAACGCCAGGACGGGGCCCTCGGTCACCTTGGAGTCCCGGACGGAGATTGCGGACAGGACAGGGGACTTGATCTCGACGCACGCGCCGTTGCCCTGGGAGTACGAGGACTTGACCCACGCGTCCGTCGCGCCCTGCTTGATTGCCATTTTCGCTCCGGTAAGCAGTTGCTGAGTTGCTGTGATTGCGCCAACGTTCTTGCTCGATGGCGTGATCGACGCTACTCGCCAACATCGCTGCGCGGAGCGACTATTCACTCGACCGGCTGGCATATTCCAGTGGGGTCTTCCATACGGACCGGGCGACGGTGTATCTTGCCGCTCCCCGCGCCCCGAGGGTTCAGCGGGCGTAGCTCTTCGCCACATCCGAGAGGTATTCCCGGGTTTGGTCGGCATTGAGGGCCTGCGCCCGCAAGTGCTCGTACATCACGCTGTACTTCTGCACGTCCTGCGGCTTCTCCAGGTAGAGGTCGCTGGTGACGCCCTCGATGTAGACCACGCTGGAGTCGGCGGCGTCCGGGAACTCCAGGATCGCGTACTGGCCGCTGACGCCGGGATGCGCGCCCATCGAGAAGGGGATCAACTGCACGGTGACGTGCGGCAGCTGGGACATCTCCAGCAGGTGTTCCAGCTGGTCGATCATCACCTGTTTATTGCCCACCTCCCGGCGTACGGCCGCCTCGTCGAGCACCGCCCACAGGCGCAGCGGGTGCTCCGCGGCGGCAATACGTTCCTGCCGGCGCAGCCGCACCTGCACGCGCTTGTCGATGTCGGTCGGCGTCGCCTCCGGCAACGCGCCCTGGATCAGCGCCTCGGCGTACTGGCGGGTCTGCAACAGGCCGGGGACGACCTGCGGGTCGTACACCCGAAGGCTCGCCGCATCGGTCTCCAGGCCGATGTAGACGCTGTACGGGATGTCGCCGAAGGAGTGCCACCAGCCCTGCTGGCGCGAGTCCTTGGCCATCTGCATCAGCGAGTCGACGATCCGGTGGTCCTCCACCTCGTAGACGCCGCACAGGTCACGGACGTCGCGCTGGCTGATGCTGCGCCGGCCGTTCTCCAGCCGACTGATCTTGGACTGGGACACCAGCAGCCGCTCCGCCACCTCCTCGGCCGTCATGCCCTTGAGCTCGCGGAGCCTGCGCAGCTCCTGGCCCAGCCGGCGCCGCCTGACGGTGGGATTGACATTGGACGCCACGGGACGTGCACCTCCGGCTGCGTGCCTCGAGAACTTGCAACTATGCGTATGTGCTGCTGAGCAGACTGCCACCAAGCAGCTACTTACCGCTGGGAAACACCGGATATGCAGCGGATACACGGCAGTACGCGCGTTCGTGCCGACGTGTGCGACGTCCGCGGACATGCGACCGCGCGGGGCGGCGGAGCCGTGCGTCGTCCTCACGACGGCTTCCGTCACCCCGCGCGGACCGCTGCGGCTCCCGAACCGGGTCTTGGGGACTCAGGTGCGGCGCTGACGGTGCGTGGTGCGGCCTTGCTGGTCGAGCAGTGGTGCGGGTGGTGCGGTTCCGGTGCCGGCCGGTCGCACCGGTGTCGGTGGGACGGTGCGCTGCCGTGGGCTGCGGCTCAGTGGGCCACGGCGCGTGCCATCGTCCCGCGGTGCGGCTGCACCGGGACGGCCCGGGCCGGCTCCGCGGTCCTGGCTCCGGCGGCGGCCTGGCGGCCCGCCGGGGCCGGGCTGCGGCGCGGCTGGGCCCCGACGCCGTTCTGGACGTCCATCACGGCGTGCGCCACGAGGCCGCCCATCGGGTCGTGCCGGATCAGGTCCCGCAGCCGGGAACGGGACGAGCGGCCCTCGTTGCCCGGATACAGGTGCTTGCCGAGCCCGACCGCGTGGGCCAGGGCGGCGAGCGCCGCGGTCCGCGGGTCCGGCGGAACGCCGGTGCGGATCGCGGAGTCCAGCCGGGCCCTGATCTCCCGGCTGATGGCGTTGTCCGTCGCCTGGTAGCGAGTCGTCGGCAACACCCCGCACATCTGGCCGGCCACGGCGTGCACCATGCCGCACCGCTCCAGATGCGAGAGGTAGGTCTGGCGGAGCCCCAGTCGTGGCCCGCCGATCCAGTGGACCGCCCGTACCGGAGCGCCGCGCCTGCGCAGCAACTCCAACGCGCAATCCAACGTCGGATCTCCTGTCGGCCGTGGCACCACCACGGCGATACGATCCCCGTCTGGGGCTATCCGTCCGGCCAGCGCCAGCTCCACTAGCTGTGCTCCGGCCAGACCGAGGTCGAGCGACTGCGGCTGTGCAGTGGTACCCGTGGCCGGGTCCAGTGCCAGCAGCAGAAGCTCCTCCGGAAGTGTTCTGCGGCTCCTGCCCATCCATGCCTCCCCGCGTGGATGAATGACAGGGTGACCCCTCTCACATTGGTCTGTCGAGGGTGCGTGACCTGTTTGTGAGGGAACCAGTAAGTATGTCGTTCTCGTCTTCGGCGTGGGTCGGGTCCGCACACAGGACACTGGTACATGGTTCGGACAGTGCTTCGGACAATGCTTCGGACAGTGTGCGGGCGGTGGTCCGGGCAGCGGTTCACGGTTGGGTACGCACACGGAGGCGTGCGGCGCATGGAGGAGGCATCGGTGGCGGGCGAGTCCCCCGACAGGTCGAAGCAGCGCGAGTCGTCGGCAGAACCGACGTCGGGGAGCGCGAGTCCGGTTCCCGAGGCCAGGAGCGCCGCCGCGCCCCGTGACCCCCGGCTCGCCGTGGCGCGGGAGTCCGGGGACGGGCGTCCGGCGGACACGGCGACGCGCGTGCTCTCGGTCAGGGAGCGTGCGAAGCAGCCGGACGGCGCCGCCGACACCGAGGTGGCCGGCGAGGAGACCGAACGAGCCGCCGGGGAGGCGGCTTCCGAGGGTCCTGCGGGCCGCGAGGAGCGCGAAGCGGCCGAACAGGCCGCCGCGGACGCCGAGACCGACGAGGCCGGCCCCATGGGCGACGAGCGGCTGCGCGCGGCTGTGGCGGCCTGGGTGACGTCGGCGGACGGGAAGGGCCGGGGGGCCCGGGGGACGCAGGGGGCCGAGGGCACGACGGCCGACAGCGCCGGGGGGTCCGGCGAGGAGGACGCCGTCGAGGAAGCTCCCGAGAGCGCGTCCACCGAGAAGCCGGACGCCGAGGGCGAGTCCGCGGCCACGCGGGCCGACGAGGGCGCGGAGGAGGGCCGAACCGGCACGGGGAGCGGTACCGCCGACGAGGCCGAAGCCGCGCGCGGGGACGCCACGACCCCCGTGGCCGAGGCGGGCGGTGACGACGCCTCCGGCGGACGCGACACCGACGCCACGGCCGAGGACACGCACACGGCCGCCCAGGACGCGCGGCCCGACGCCCGGGACGACGACGAGGGCGCGGACGGTGCGGACGCCGGGGACCGCTCCCGAGGCGAGGCGCAGGACGCCCCGGACGCCTCCCGGGGCGACACGAAGGGCGACGTGAAGGACGGCGGCACGCAGGACGCCGAGGACGCCGCAAAGCCCGCCGCAGACGCCGCAGAGCCCGCCGCGGACGACGACGCCCAGGACGACGCCGAGCCCGGCACCGCGGACGCCGCCGAGCACGACGCGGGGAACGCCGAGCCCGGCGCAGGCGACGACGACGAACCCGGCGCCGGCGCGCCCCCCGTGGACCAGCCCACCGCCGTCTTCAGGGCCGTGAAGCCGGCGAGGCCCGCCGTCGACCAGCCGACCACCATGCTGAAGCTCGGGGACGTCAAGAGGCCCGCTCCGGCACCGGAGTCGGATGCCGAGCGCACCAGCAGGTTCGTCGCGCTGAAGCCCCTCGACGACCCGTCGACGCGCAGGCACCCGCGGGCCGCCGAGGCGACGACCGCGCCGCCGAAGGTCCCGGCCGACAGGACCGGCGCGCCGCCCGCGAACGCCACCACCGCCCTGCCGAAGGTGCCCGCCGACCAGCAGACGGCCGCCGTGCCGCAGATCGGCCCGGAGCGGACGACGCAGCAGCCGTTGCCGCCGAAGCCGCCGCTGGATCTGCTGGCCGAGCTGACCAACACCCCGCCGCCGCCGGAGACTCCGCTGCGGACGGCGGTGCGGCGGGTCAAGATCTGGACGCCGCTGGTCCTGCTGCTGGCGATCGTGTTCGCGATCGTGCAGGCCGTACGTCCGCTGCCGACGCCCACCCTCGAGCTCACCGCCGAGGAGTCGTACACCTTCGAGGGCGACGAGGTCTCCCTGCCGTGGCCGAACGAGGGTCAGGGCGCGATGGACGTCACCGGCGTCGGCACGATGGGCGGTTTCGGCGAGCAGAAGCCCGTCGCCATCGGCTCGGTCGCCAAGGCCATGACGGCGTACATCATCCTCAAGGAACACCCGCTGAAGGCCGGCGAGGAGGGCCCGCAGATCGAGGTCGACGCGACGGCCGAGACGGAGGGCGGCTACGACCAGCAGGGTGAGTCCACGCTGAACACCGTCAAGAAGGGCGACAAGCTCACCGAGCGGCAGGCCATCGCGGCCATCATGATCCCGTCGGCCAACAACATCGCGCGTCTGGTGGCGCGTTGGGACGCCGGTTCCGAGGAGGCGTTCGTCAAGAAGATGAACGACACCGCCAAGGAACTCGGCATGACGAACACGACGTACACCGACCCGTCCGGGCTGAAGGAGACCACCGTCTCCACCGCCGAGGACCAGGTGAAGCTCGGCAACGAGCTGGTGAAGATCCCGGCGCTGGTGGAGATCACCAAGCTGCCCGAATGGGTCGACCCCTCCGGTCAGAAGTGGCGCAACTGGAACACCCTGGTGCCCTACGACGGCGCCATCGGCATCAAGACCGGCACCACCAGCGCGGCCGGCGGCAACCTGCTGTTCGCCGCCACCAAGGAGGTCGGCGGCGAGACGGTCACCGTGGTCGGCGCGATCCTCGGCCAGCACACGGCACCGATCATCGACACCGTCAACGCGGTCAGCAAGACCGCGATGCTGGGCGCCCAGGAGGCGTTGACCCCGGCGAAGATCCTGAAGAAGGGCGATGTCGTCGGGTACGTCGACGACCGGCTCGGCGGCCGGACGCCGGTCGTCGTCACGCAGGACGTCACCGCGGTCGGCTGGGCCGGCCTGAAGGTGGAGCTGTCCTTCGTCTCCGACGAGGTGCCGCACACCGCGAAGGCCGGCACCAAGGTCGGCACGCTCACCGTCGGTGACGGCAGCGGCGGCGCGGTCGACGTGCCGGTGGCCCTCCAGTCGGACCTCGTCGAACCGGCCTTCACGGACAGGCTGACCCGCGTCGCCTGACTCCGGCGCGCACCCCCACTCCCGCACCCCGTCGCCGGAGCCCTCCCCGGGCGTCCGCCGGCGGGGTGCGTGCTAGCGTCGCGAAACGGGACAGGCCGCCCGCGCACGGGACGAGAGCGGGAACACCTCGTCACAGGGCCGGGAACAGCCGGGAAACGGGCTGTGCGGCCGAGTAGGAAGACGGGACACGGGGAGTGCCGACAGGTGGCCACTGCGGAGCCGACACGCACCGACGACACCGGTCCGGGCCGGGCATCCGGATCCGGCCCGCGAATACGCGTGCCCGCCGGACCGTCCGAGCAGGCGCCCGGCGGATCCCGTGGGGTGACCGTACGTGACCGGCTGAGGCGGTCGGCGCGGCATCCCGTCGTCGTCACCACCGCCGTGGCGGGACTGCTGCACCTCATCTGGTTCTTCACCTTCGCGAACAGCGGTGGGGATCTGGCGGCGCAGGACGCCTGGGCGGAGTTCGTCGGGCGGCACCCGGACTCGGCGTACAACCTCGCCTGGTACGGCGGCATGCACCCGGTGTCCTACAGCGTGGTCTCGCCGTACCTGATGTCGGTGCTCGGTGTGCGGACGACGATGATGATCGCGGGGACGCTGTCCGCGGGGCTGCTGACGCTGATCCTGACGCGCAGCCGGGTGGTGCGGCAGCCGCTGTGGCCGGGGCTCGCGGGGGTGTTCGGGCTGCTGGGCAACGCGGTGTCGGGGCGGGTGACGTTCGGGCTCGGCACGCTGTTCGCGCTCGGTGCGGTGGCGGTGGTGTTCTGCTGGCCGTACCGCCGGCGTCACCAGCGCTGGGCGAAGGCGCTGTGCGCGGCACCGCTCGCCGCGCTGGCCACGATGTCCTCGCCCGTCGCCGGGCTGTTCGTGGGACTGGTCGCGGTCGCGTTGTTCCTCCAGAGGCGGCGGCCGGGGGCGTGGGCGCTGGGCCTGGCGCCGAGCGCGGTCGTCGCGGTGTCGGCGTGGTTGTTCCCGTTCTCCGGCACCCAGCCGATGTCCTTCGGGTCGGCCGCCCTGCCCCTCGCCTACTCGGCCCTCGTGTTCCTCCTCGTCCCGCACGACTGGAGGACGGTGCGCATCACCTCCGCCGTGTACGGGCTGTCCGTGCTGCTGGTGTGGCTGATCAGCTCGCAGATCGGGTCGAACATCACGCGGCTGGCGATGCTGTTCGCGGGCGTGGCGCTGGTGGCGGCGCTGCCGTTCGCGGTGCCGCGCTCGCGCAAGTGGTACGCGATCGTAGTGGCCTTCGTCGGGTTCGTCGCCTGGATCGGCTACAAGTCGGTCGACGACGTGGTCCACACGACTCCGCGGGCGTCCTGGGCCCGCGAACTGGCCCCACTGGTCAACGAACTCCAGCTCGTCGGCGCGGAGAAGGGCCGCGTCGAGGTGGTCCCGGCCCGCTCCCACCGCGAGGCCTCGGCGCTCGCCCCGTACGTCAACCTCGCCCGGGGCTGGAACCGGCAGGCCGACATGGAGCGCAACCCTCTCTTCTACGACGACACCCTCAACTCGGCCAACTACCACGAGTGGCTCAAGCGCTGGGCCGTGCACTACGTCGTACTGCCCAAGGACGAGCCGGACGGCGACGGCGGTGAGCGGGAACGGCAGCTGGTGCAGCGCGGCCTGCCGTATCTGACGCAGGTCTGGGGGGACGCGAACTGGCAGCTGTTCAGGGTGAGCGACCCCGCCCCGCTCGCCGATCCTCCCGCCACCGTCGAGCGGGCGGAGCAGGGTGAGATGACCCTGCGGGTGCGGCAGCCCGGCCGGGTGCTGATCCGCGTCCCGTACTCGCCGTGGCTGAAACTGGTCGACGCCGAGGGCGAGGGAGTCGAGGCGCCGCAGGAGACGGAGGCCTCCAAGGACCGGCCCGAGGGCATGCCGAAGACGTACCGCAACCTCAACGGCTGTCTGATGGAGACCGAGGAGGACGCGGAGGGCGACAGGTGGACGGTGCTGCTGGCGCCGCGCGCCGGGACGTACCGGCTGGCGTCGCCGTACGACCTGCCCCGGGGGACGCCCTGCCCGGAGGAACTGCGCTGATCGGCGCAGCCGGTCCACGCACCGGCTGCGCTTGACGCCCGTCCGCGGTCGCCATGTGGTCGTCCTCGTACCGGCGGTCGAGGCCCGCTCATGGCCGGGGTGCCCTCACCAGGCAGTCGCCGCTGGTCGACACGGAGGATCCGAGGGGCTGAGGCCGCCCGCGAGACGTTCATACTTATGAACACAAGTCATCGTGCCGAACATCTTTGCCTCCTCTTGACCTTCCGCTTGCTTGTCGTGCCCGCGTCGACGCACTCACGATGAGCGGGCCGTTCACAAGGCGGACCTGGCGGACCTGGAAGGGTGGCGCATGAACAGTCTCGACTGGGCCGTGCTCATCGGCTACTTCGGTGTGATGGTCGCGATCGGCGTCTGGTCGCACAAGCGCGTCGACAACGTCTCGGACTTCTTCACGGCCGGCGGCAAGATGCCCTGGTGGCTGTCCGGCATCTCGCACCACATGTCCGGATACAGCGCGGTGATGTTCACGGGGTACGCGGGCATCGCCTACACCTACGGCGTCACGTCGTTCGTGACCTGGTCCTTCCCCATCGCGCTGGGCATCGCCATCGGGTCGAAGCTGTTCGCCCCGCGGATCAACCGGCTGCGCTCCCGGCTCCATGTGGCCTCCCCGCTGGAGTACCTGAAGAACCGCTACGACCTGAAGACCCAGCAGGCGCTCGCCTGGTCCGGGATGCTGCTGAAGATCGTGGACGTGGGCGCCAAGTGGGCCGCGATAGCGACCCTGTTGTCGGTGTTCACCGGTGTCTCGCTCAACCAGGGCATCCTCATCACCGGCGTCGTCACCGGCATCTACTGCACGATCGGCGGCCTGTGGGCGGACGCGCTGACCGAACTCGGGCAGTTCGTCATCCAGTTGCTGGCCGGCCTCGCGATGTTCTTCGCGGTCCTGGTCGAACTGGGCGATCACGGCGGCATCTTCGGCGTCTGGGACCGGCCCGAGCTGGACGGCCACGAGAAGCCGCTGGTGGGGCCGTACGGCACGGTGTTCCTGCTCGCGTTCCTGTTCATCAAGCTGTTCGAGTACAACGGCGGCATGCTCAACCAGGCCCAGCGCTACATGGCGACCCCGAACGCCAAGGAGGCCGAGCGGTCGGCGCGGCTGTCGGCGGTGCTGTGGCTGGTGTGGCCGCTCGTGCTGTTCTTCCCGATGTGGATGTCGCCGCTGCTGGTCGAGGCGCAGAAGCCGGACGGCTCGGACTCCTACGCCCTGATGACCGAACAGCTCCTGCCGCACGGCCTGCTGGGCCTGGTGATCGTCGGGTTCTTCTCGCACACCATGGCCATGTGCTCCTCGGACGCGAACGCGATCGCCGCCGTGTTCACCCGGGACGTGGCGCCGGTGCTGTCGGCGAAGGCGCGGGGCTGGTCGGAGCGGTCCGGGCTGATCAGCGCGCGGCTGACCACCGTGGTGTTCCTCGCGCTGTCCATGGCGGTGGCCACGCAGGTGAACTCGCCGACCTTCAAGGACATCATCACCGTGGTCATCAAGTGGGTGGCCGGCCTGATGGGACCGATCGCCATCCCGATGATGCTCGGTTTGCTGCGCCCGTTCCGCCGGTCCGGTCCGACGGCCGCGCTCACCAGCTGGGCGGCGGGCCTGCTCGCCTTCTGGCTGGTCAACTACCCGATCAACTGGAACGTCGAGGGCGGGGTGCCGCTCCAGTACCAGGTGTCGATCCCGCTGGCGGTGTCGCTGGTCCTGTACGTCCTCATCGGCTACCTGAAGCCGGAGGACACCCCGGAGCGGCTGGCGGTCATCGAGCGGATCAACACGGACGGCGACGGCGCGGCGGCGGCCGTACCGGCGCAGCCCGGCGCCACGGACGGCGTGGTGGGGGCGGCCCCCGGCAAGGAGTAGGGGGTATCCGTACGAGGTGAAGGGCGGCCGTCCCCCGGGGGCGGCCGCCCTTCGTGCGGTCTCACGCCCGGGGATAACGCGCCAGCCACCCCGGGGCGGCGGCGGCCGGGGTGTGCAGGGCCGGGCCCTGGGTCATCTCCATGGCGAAGTCGTCGGCCAGTTCGAGGATCGTGGGGCGGCCCTCCAGCTCGGCCAGCCAGGCCGGCGGCAGGGCCGTCTCGCCGTGCAGGACGCCGAGGAGGCCGCCGGTGAGGGCGGCGGTGGCGGCGGAGGGCCCGTCGTGATTGACCGCGAGACGCAGTCCGTGCCGGACGTCCTCGCCGACCAGGGCGCAGTAGACGGCGGCGGAGACGACCCGGCCGGCGGTGCCGTCGCCGGCCAGCCCTGCCACCCGGTCCGGCGTCGGGATGCCCTGCCGTACCGCGCCCAGCGCCTGCTGCAGGGCCTCGGACACCGGCTGGTGCCCGGGCCGGGCGGCGAGCAGGGCGAGGGACCGCTGCACCGCGCCGTCGAGACTCTCGCCGCGGGCCAGCGCGTGCACGATCACGGCGTACGCGCCGGCCGCGAGGCAGGCGGTGGGGTGGCCGTGGGTCTGGGCGGCGCACTCCACGGCGAGCTGGACGACGAGTTGCGGCTCCCAGCCGACGAGCAGTCCGAAGGGCGCGGAACGGGCGGCGGCCTCGGGCCCCGCCTCCCCCGGGTTCTTCGGCGCGTCCGGCGTACCCATGTGCTCGTCGCCGAGCCCGAACAGCAGGGCGCGGGGCGGGTCCCGCCGGACGTACAGCCACTCCTCGCGGGCCAGCCATCCGTCGTCCTTGCGCCGCTCGTCCGGGCCCCAGTCGCGCTGGGTGGCGGCCCAGCGCAGGTATGCGCGGTGCACGTCGGTCGGCGGGTGCCAGGCCCCGGTGTCGCGGCGGACCTGGGCGCGGATCAGCCCGTCGACGGAGAAGAGGGTGAGCTGGGTGAGGTGGGTGACGGCGCCGCGCCTGCCGTAGGCCGGGGCGAGGTCCACGACGCCGTCCGGCCCGTGCGCCGCCCTGACGGCGTCCATGTCCAGCGCGGCGACGGGCGTGCCCAGCGCGTCCCCGACGGCCACGCCGAGCAGCGTGCCGCGCACCCGGCTGCGGAAGTCCTGCTGCTCGGTGCGGCCCCAGACGGCGCCCGCTGTCGCATCCACCAGACCTCCCCAGGGCACCGTCCGCACATACGACAGCTCAGCACTGTATTCGACGGGGAACGGTCGGTTCAGGAACGGATCGGTATGCGGGGTGTGCTGGAAGTGATCAGGATTGGCCGCTTATGGACCCATCCTCGGCGTCGGCCGTACCGGGTCACATGTGGTCGCCCGCCGACCCCAGTTCGGCCCACACGGTCTTGCCGCCGGCCGGCGCCCCGTCGACGCCCCAACGGCCGGCGTACGCCGAGACGAGCAGCAGCCCCCGCCCCGATTCCGCGCACTCGCCGCCCGGGTCCCCGATGCGCGGGACCCGGTCGCCCCGGGCGTCCGTCACCTCGACACGGAGCGTGCCGTCGGCGCGCAGCAGCAGAGTCAGGCGGAAGTCCCGGCCCGGGACCCGTCCGTGCGTCACCGCGTTCGCGGCCAGTTCCGCGACGACGTGCGCCGAGCCCTCCACGTACGTCCCCCACTCCTCCAGTTGGCGCTCCGCGAGCAGACGGGCGAGGCGCGCGCCCCTTCGGGTGGCGGAGAGCAGAACCGTGAAGTGGTGCGTGGGGCTGACGACTTGCGGGGGGATTTTCTGGCTCATGTCACCCAGCGTGGTCATCCGCTCCTACCCTGAACAGCGACGACCTCGGTACGGTCCGTGACTGTCCGGGTGC
The DNA here is from genome assembly GCF_015160875.1 of Streptomyces chromofuscus. Taxonomy (NCBI): domain Bacteria; kingdom Bacillati; phylum Actinomycetota; class Actinomycetes; order Kitasatosporales; family Streptomycetaceae; genus Streptomyces; species Streptomyces chromofuscus. Next base: position 3,575,608 of record NZ_CP063374.1, read on the forward strand.
TCGGCGAGGTCGTACGGCCCGTACAGAGGGAGGGGAAGACGTGGAGGACGAGGAGGCGGCGGCCGTCCTCAGGGCGGTCGGCCGCCAGATCAAGGCGTGGCGCGAGGCCGCAGGGATGCGGCAGGCGGAACTCGGGGCCGCGATCGGGTACGGCGAGGAAATGGTCTCGTCGGTGGAGCGGGCGCGACGCATTCCGAAGCCGGACTTCTTGGACAAGGCCGATGAGGTGCTGGGGGCGGGCGGCAAGCTGTCCGTGATGAAGGAGGACGTGGAGAAGGCCCGGTACCCGAAAAATGTGCGGGACCTGACGAACTTGGAGGACGAGGCGGTCGAGCTGGGCGCGTACACCGCGCTTCACGTTCACGGCTTGCTCCAGACTCCGGAGTACGCCGAGGCGTTGTACGCAATGCGTCGCCCCGCATACACAGAAGAGGAGATCGACCGCCTCGTGGCCGCGCGCATGGCCCGCAAGGCAGTATTCGAGCGCGTGCCGCGTACGCTCCTCACCTTCGTCCAGGAAGAGGCCACGCTACGGCGACCGGTCGGGGGCAGAATGGTGCTGAGGCAACAGCTCGAACACATCCTGGAATGTGGCGGGTTGCGGCACGTCGAGATCCAGGTTATGCCCACGGACCGCGAGGACCACGCGAGCGTGAGCGGCTCGTTCCGCGTACTGAAACTTCGTGACGGCAAGACACTCGCGTACTCAGCGGCCGAGATGCACAGCCGGGTGATCAGTGACCCGCGGGAAGTCCAGATCCTCGAAATGCGCTATGGGATGATCCGGGCGCAGGCTTTGTCGCCCCGGGAGTCACTGGCGTTCATCGAGAAGATGCTGGGAGAGAAGACATGACCACCTCCACGCTGACGTGGTTCAAGAGCAGCTACAGCGGCAACGACGAGCCCGACTGCGTCGAGGTCGCCATGTCCCACCCCGCCGTCCACGTCCGCGACTCCAAGGACCGGCACCGCGCCCCCCTCGCCTTCGGGCAGCGCGCTTGGCGCGACTTCGTCGAACTGGTCGTCGACTGACGGCAGGTGTCGCACCACCTCGGTTCGGTGGGCGTGGGCATGCCCCGACGTTGGTAGGAAGACGGCATGTCCACATCCATCTCAGGCACCACCAGACGCACGCTGCCCGTGGCCGCCGCCGCCCTCACCGGCACCGTGGCCCTCTACATGGCCCTCGTCGCCTTCGGGAACATCACGGACTTCGGCACCAACCAGGACTTCGTCCGGCATGTCCTGGCCATGGACACGACGTTCAAGGACGAGGACCTGATGTGGCGGGCCGTCACGGACACCGCGCTCCAGGACGCGGCGTACGTCGCGATCATCGCGTGGGAGACGGTCGCCGCGCTCGTCCTCGTTGCCGGTACGTGGTTCTGGGCGCGCGGCCCGCACCCGCTGGCGCGGCGGATCTCGACGTACGGCCTGCTGATGGTGATGCTGCTGTTCGGCGCCGGGTTCGTCGGGATCGGCGGCGAGTGGTTCGCCATGTGGCAGTCCGAGGACTGGAACGGGCTGGACGCGGCGACCCGGGTGTTCCTGCTGAGCGGGGTCGTGCTGCTCGTGAACCACCTGCCCGGCGGGCAGGCCGACCCGGCTACTTGACGACCGTCACCTTCGTCCCCGCCGTCCCGAACGTCCACAGTGCCGACCCGTCGGCCGACTTCATGCGGATACCGCCGGTCTGGGTGCCGGCGGCGGCCGGCGGGGGCGAGGAGCCGTCCACCGCGGCGGAGAAGGCGATGTTCACGCCGGACTTGGCGGCGAAGTAGACGACGTGCTCGATCTCCACGCCGTCGGAGCCGGTGGTGGCGTCGGTGCGGGTGCCCACGGTGTACGTGCCGGGGTCGGGGTCGACCGTGCCGGGCCACACCGTGAACGTGCGGCGGGGGCTGTCACTGGCGTCGACCAGCCACACCCGCCGCTCCCCCAGCGAGTACACGATCCGCCGCCCCGTCCCCGAGCCGTCGGGCACGGCCGCCGGGGCGGGCTTGCTCGGCGTGGGCGCGGCGCTCGCGGACGCGGAGGGGCTGGGCCGGGTCGCCGTCGCCGTGGCCGCGGGGCGCGGCCCCTGCTCGGCCTGCACGGTCAGCACGACGACCGCCGCGATCGCCCCCACGGTCAGGCCGGACACCCAGGCCCACGAGGGAAGCCGTCGGGCAGGCACGGGCACGCATCTCCTCAGTCTCCGACCCCCGCCATCGAGGGTCGGATCATCGTACTGTGCGCGCCCGAACGCCCTTCCCTCAGTCCAGCACCGGCAGCAGCTCCGGCAGGTGGCCGTCCGAGGCCGCCGCCGCCTTCCGCCGTTCCTCCGGGACCTCGCCGTACAGCGTGGTGCGGGGGCGGGACGGGCGGCCCGCCGCCTCGGCCACCGCCACCAGGTCGCGGACCGACTTGTACGAGCCGTACGACGAGCCCGCCATGCGGGAGATCGTCTCCTCCATCAGCGTGCCGCCCAGGTCGTTCGCGCCGGAGCGGAGCATCTCTGCCGCCCCCTCCGTGCCCAATTTGACCCAACTTGTCTGGATGTTGGGGATGTGGGGGTGCAGCAGCAGCCGGGCCATCGCCGTCACCGCGCGGTTGTCGCGCATCGAGGGGCCGGGGCGGGCGATGCCGGCCAGGTAGACGGGCGCGTTGGTGTGGATGAACGGGAGCGTGACGAACTCCGTGAAGCCGCCCGTGCGCTGCTGGATGCGGGCCAGCGTGCGCAGGTGGCCGAGCCAGTGGCGGGGCTGGTCCACGTGGCCGTACATCATCGTGGAGGAGGAGCGGATGCCGAGTTCGTGGGCCGTCTCGACGACCTCGATCCACGTCGCGGTGGGCAGCTTGCCCTTGGTGAGGATCCAGCGGACCTCGTCGTCCAGGATCTCCGCCGCCGTGCCGGGGATGGAGTCCAGTCCCGCCTCCTTCGCCGCCGTCAGCCACTCCCGCACCGACATGCCGGTCCGGGTCGCGCCGTTGACCACCTCCATCGGTGAGAAGGCGTGCACGTGCATGCCGGGGACCCGGGCCTTCACGGCCCGCGCGATGTCGAAGTACGCCGTCCCGGGCAGGTCGGGGTGGATGCCGCCCTGCATGCACACCTCCACCGCGCCCACGTCCCAGGCCTGCTGGGCGCGGTCCGCCACCTGGTCCAGCGACAGGGTGTACGCGTCGGCGTCCGTGCGGCGCTGCGCGAAGGCGCAGAACCGGCAGCCGGTGTAACAGACGTTGGTGAAGTTGATGTTGCGGGTGACGATGTACGTCACGTCGTCGCCGACGACCGACGCGCGCACGTCGTCCGCGATGCGGGTGAGGGCGTCCAGCGCCGGGCCGTCCGCGTGGAGGAGGGCCAGCGCCTCGTCGTCCGTCAGCCGGGTCGGGTCGTCGGCCGCCGTCCTCAGCGCCGCGCGCACGTCGGTGTCGATGCGCTCCGGGGCCATGCCGGGGGCGGCGGCCTCGCGCAGGGCGCCCCAGTCGCCGTACACCTCGTCGAAGTCGTCGCGGCGGTCCGACGTACGGCCCTCGGTGTCGATCGTGGCGTGCAGGTCGGTGCGGCCGGACGACACGAACGCCTCGTCCGGCTCCTGCCAGGGCAGCCCCTCGGGCAGCGCTCCGGGGCGCGCGAGGCCCGTCTCGGGGTCGGCGAGGGCGCGGACGTGCGGGAGCAGACGGGGGTCGAGCCAGGGCTCGCCGCGGGTGACGAACTCCGGGTACACGCAGAGACGTTCCCGCAGCGTGAAGCCGGCGGCTTCCGACCTCGCCGCGAGCTCCTCGATCTGCGGCCAGGGCCGTTCCGGGTTCACGTGGTCGATGGTCAGCGGGGAGACGCCGCCCCAGTCGTCGATGCCGGCGCCGATCAGCCGCTCGTACTCGGCGTCCACCAGGTTCGGCGGGGCCTGCAGGCAGGCCGCCGGGCCCATGATGTGCCGCGCCACCGCCACCGTCGCGACCAGCTCGTCCAGTTCGGCGTCCGGCATGCCGCGCATCGCCGTGTCCGGCTTGGCGCGGAAGTTCTGGATGATCAGTTCCTGGATGCCGTGGTAGGCCCGGGAGACGCGGCGCAGCGCGAACAGGGACTCGGCGCGCTCCTCGTAGGTCTCGCCGATGCCGATGAGGATGCCGGACGTGAAGGGCACGGACGACCGGCCCGCGTCCTCCAGCACCCGCAGCCGTACGGCCGGTTCCTTGTCCGGGGAGCCGTGGTGCGGGCCGCCGGGCTGCGACCACAGGCGCTCGGCCGTCGTCTCCAGCATCATGCCCATGCTCGGCGCCACGGGCTTCAGGCGCTGGAAGTCCGTCCAGGTCATGACGCCCGGGTTCAGGTGGGGCAGCAGGCCCGTCTCCTCCAAGATGCGGATGGAGACGGCGCGGACGTAGGCAATGGTGTCGTCGTAGCCGTGGGCGTCGAGCCACTCGCGCGCCTCGGGCCAGCGGTCCTCGGGCTTGTCGCCGAGGGTGATCAGGGCTTCCTTGCAGCCGAGGGCCGCGCCCTTGCGGGCGATGTCGAGGACCTCGTCCGGCGACATGAACATCCCGTGCCCGGCGCGGCGCAGCTTGCCGGGCACGGTGACGAACGTGCAGTAGTGGCACTTGTCGCGGCACAGGCGGGTCAGGGGGATGAAGACGCTCTTCGAGTACGTGATGACGCCGGGGCGGCCGGCCGCTTCCAGTCCCGCGTCCCGCACCCGGGCGGCGGACGCGGCGAGGTCCTTCAGTGCCTCGCCGCGGGCCTGGAGCAGTACGGCCGCCTCGCTGACGTCGAGGGCGACGCCGTCACGGGCGCGTTTGAGGGCGCGACGCAGGGAGTTCTCGGTGGGTCCGGTTCCGGAGGTCGCGGAAGTCGTCATTCTTCGAGCATACGGTCGAGCTCCGCCGGTTCAGCGGGGCCGGGGGTGGCTCCGGGGACCGCGGTGCGTTGCCGGGTGCGGGCTCGTTGTGGCTGGTCGCTCCCCCACTCTCGGCTTCGCTCGAGCGGGGACCCCCGTCGCGGCGGAGCCGCACGTCGATGCGGTCCCGCGCCCCGGGCCGACTGCCCGTCCGCTCGGCTACACGTACTCGGCATACGCGTCCAACACCCGCACTACCTCCGCGTCGCCGGCCGGGGGCAGTTGCACCACGACCTCCTCGATGCCCAGCTCCGCGTAGTGCGCGAGCTTGCCCGGGGCGGGGTGGACGGCGTACGGGACGACCTGGAGCGCGGACGGGTCGCGGCCGGCGTCGGACCAGGCGGCGCGCAGCCGGGGCAGCGACTCGGACAGGCCGCGCCCACCGATCGGCAGCCAGCCGTCGGCGTACTCGCAGATGTGCGCGAACAGCTTCGGGCCCGCGGCGCCGCCGACGAGCGTGCGGGGACCGACGACCGGGCCGCGCGGCTTCTGCACGGGCTTGGGGTGGGCGTGACTGGCACGCACACCGCCGAACTCGCCCTGGTAGGCGACCGGTTCCTCCGACCACAGCGCCCGCATCAACCCCATCCGGTCCCGGACCAACTCGCGTCGCGTCCGCCACTCGACGCCGTGGTCGGCGGCTTCCTCCACGTTCCAGCCGAAGCCGAGGCCGAGGGTGAAGCGGCCGCCGGAGAGATGGTCGAGGGTCGCGACCTGCTTGGCCAGGTCGATCGGGTCGTGCTGGGCGACCAGGGTGATGCCGGTGCCGAGACCGAGGCGCTCGGTGACGGCGGCGGCCTGGCCGAGGGCGACGAACGGGTCGAGGGTGCGGCCGTACTCGGGAGGCAGGTCGCCACCCGCCGGGTACGGGCTGGTCCGCTCGACCGGGATGTGGGTGTGCTCGGGCAGGTACAGCCCGGCGAAGCCCCGCTGCTCCAGCTCACGGGCGAGCCTGGTCGGGGTGATGGTCTCGTCCGTGAGGAAGACGGTGACGGAGATGCGCATGCCCCATCTCTACCGGGGGAACGGCCATCTGTCCATACCGACCAGTCGGTATCACGTCGTCCCAGGATTGCTCAGGAGTGTCGCCCCGAGGTGTTCCGCAGTTCACTCCGTGCGCCCATCCTGGTCGGCATGTGTGACGACGACGCAGGGATCGGAAGACGCACGCTGTTCGTGACGGGTGCCGCCGCCGCGCTGACGCTCTCGAGCGTGAGCTTCGCGTCGGCTGCCGACCGGCAGCAGACCAGGACCGTACGGGGCACGCTCCCGCCCGGTTCCCCCGACTTCGTGTACCTACCGGTCGAAGTCCCCTCCGGCGTAGGGGAGCTGAGGGTTGCCTACACCTACGACCGCCCCGCCGTCCCGGCCGGCACGGCGGGCAACGCCCTGGACATCGGCATCTTCGACGAACGCGGCACCGAGCTGGGCGGCCGGGGCTTCCGCGGCTGGTCGGGCGGGGCCCGCACGGAGTTCTTCCTCCGCGCGGACGACGCGACCCCCGGCTACCTCCCCGGCCCGGTGCGCAGCGGCACCTGGCACATCGCGCTGGGCCCGTACACGGTGGCGCCGCAGGGGCTGACGTACGAGATCACGATCACGCTGACGTACGGCGAGCCCGGTACCGCCGTCGAGCCGGTGTACCCGCCGGACCGGGCGAAGGGCCGGGGCCGGGACTGGTACCGGGGCGACTGCCATCTGCACTCCTGGTACTCCGACGGCCGCCGCACCCCCGCCGAGATCGGGGCGCTGGCGCGGGCGGCCGGACTGGACTTCGTCAACAGCTCGGAGCACAACACGCACTCCGCGCACGCCCACTGGGCGGACGTGGCGGGCGACGACCTGCTGGTCATGCTGGGCGAGGAGGTCACGACCCGCAACGGTCACGTGGTCGCGATCGGCACCGACCCCGGCACGTTCGTCGACTGGCGCTACCGGGCCCGCGACAACCGCTACGGCCGGTTCGCCCGGCAGATCCGCAAGGCGGGCGGCCTGGTCGTGCCGGCCCATCCGCACGCCACCTGCATCGGCTGCAACTGGAAGTTCGGCTTCGGCGAGGCGGACGCCATCGAGGTGTGGAACGGTCCCTGGACGCCCGACGACGAGATGGCGCTGGCCGACTGGGACAGCATGCTGGTCGCGTCCGTGCGCGGCGAGGGGCGGGAGGCGGGGCGGGACTGGATCCCGGCCATGGGCAGCAGCGACGCCCACCGGGCCCCGGACGCCGTCGGCCATCCGCAGACCGTCGTCCTCGCCGACGACCTGACCCGGGAGGCGATCCAGGAGGGCATCCGCGCGGGACGGTCGTACGTCGCCGAGTCGGCGGCCGTGTCCCTGTCCCTCACGGCCTCCGGCGGACGCGGCGCGCACGCCGGTGTCGGGGAGCGGCTGGAGGTCGGCCGGGACACGCCGGTGACCGTGCGCCTGGAGGTGAGCGGGGCCCCGCGCTGCGTCGTGCGGTTCGTCACCGACCAGGGCGTCCTGCACACCAGCGCGCCGCTGCCGGTGGCCGGTTCGGGGGCCGTGGAGTGGCGTACGACGCCCTCGTACGCCGCGTACGTACGGGCCGAACTGCGCCACGAGGCGGCCCTGGGCCCCCTGCCTGGCCCGATGGCGGCGTTCACCAACCCGGTGTTCCTGGGCGCACGGTAACGGCGTCCCGCGTCACCCGGAGGCCAGCTCGGCCACGACCGCCGCGTGGTCGGAGGGCCAGACGCCGTCCACCGGACCGTCGCCCGCCCGCCGGACCGAGCGGACGTGGCCGAGTCCGTCCGGGCCGGGCGGGCCGACGTGGATGTAGTCGATGCGGGCGCCGGGCGAGTGGCCGGCGGCGAGGTACGGGTTCGCCGGGTCCCAGGTGAGGGACGGGGCGCCCGGGTCGGCGTACTCCCAGGCGTCGACGAGGACCTGGCGGGGGACGGCCGGGGCGGTGCGGTGGCCGCCGAAGAGGCGGATCTCGTCCGAGTCGGGCGAGGCGTTGAAGTCGCCGGTGACGACCGGCGGGAACGGCGTGCCGCCCCGGTGCACGGCGACGAACTCGGCGAGCGCGGTGACCTGACGGCAGCGGGTGGCCGAGGCGTGCGCCGCCGAGGTGAGGTGGGCGGTGAAGAAGGGCACGCCGTACGACGGTGCGGCCAGGCGCGTGTAGAGGGCGAGGCGGCCGTCGTCGACGTCCGTGGGCGCCGGGAGGGGGAGGACGGCCTGTTCGGTGATGGGCCAGCGGCTGAGGACGGCGTTGCCGATGCCGACGGTGGGATCGCCTATGCGGCGCTGCCAGCGTTCGGGGGCGTGCGAGGGGGCCCACGTCCAGTGCAGGCCCAGTTCGCCGGCCAGCCACTCGGCGACGTTCTCGCCCCCGGCCTCCCACACCTCCTGCAGGCCCACGACGTCGGGGCGCAGCTCGCGCAGCGCGCCGAGGATCGCCTTCTGCCGCTCCGCCCAGGGCCCGAACCGCCACCACAGGTTCCAGGTCACGACCTGCATGCCCACCGTCCTCGTCGCACCGCGTCCGAGGACCATTGAAGCAACACCGGCCCCGTGACGACACAGGAGACCGCACCCCGATGAGCCGTATCGACGACCTCGGATTCCGCGCCGCCACGACCGTCCAGCGCCGCGTCCTCAACCGTTCCTGAAGACTGAGCGGGAGTGAGTCCTGTTGCCAGGGCTCATGCTCAGCCGAACGCCCCGAACGGTGTTGGGCGTTCTGGTCCACCGCGTTCGCTCTGCGTCCGGCGCGCACGGATCGTGTCCGTGGTCCGGGGATGCGGGAGCGGTTTCCCTCGCGCCCTGGAGCCACCGATTCGGCCTGGACGGTCCGATGCCCCGCACGATCACTCCGGTCGTGTGGGGGCGGTGCCGTCCGTCGCCGGATCGGGTGCCCCAGGGCGCGTCTGCCGATCGCCACTGCTGCCGCGTCGTGGCGAGTGGGTTTCCTGGTTTTGTGTTGAGGGGTTCTTGCCAGTGCTGGGCGCCCCAGCGGGAGGTGTAGGCCGGGTCGACGGCGACGATGGGGATGCCGAGTTCGGCCGCCATGGACACGAGCCGGGCCCGCAGCTTGCTGACGGGCATGCCGGAGATGAGATTGCGGAAGCGCTTGCGCCGGCCGTGCTTCTCGCGGGTGGTCTCCGCCTGGAAGTCGAGGTCCTCGATCGCGATGGCGAGGCCGTGGCGTTTGGCCCAGTGCAGCAGGCGAATCAGGGCATGGCGGACCTGGGCATCGCGGTGGGCGGCCGTGCCGGACAGGTCGTAGTCGAAGCGAAGTGGTTCGCCGACCGGGTTGCCGTGGGCATCCAGGCGCCATGCGGCCAAGTGGTCTGCGTTGGTGTCCACACCGATCAGGCCCCTGACACGGGCAGCCTCCAGTGGCACGGTGTGCACCAGTGGGATCGTCCACGACGCGGTCAGGTACCAGCGGCCCCGGTCGGTGTCCTCGTGGATGCGGTACGCCACGGCCCGGTTGGTGGTGACGCGGTCGGCCCACTGCTCGCCCCGGTGCGCGAACGCCGCCCGGGCGGTGAGGACGTACCGGCCGTGCGGCGCGTTCGCCAGGAGGGTGCGGGTGCGGCTCGGCGGACGGTGGTACGAGGGCACGGCTCACCTCCTGGCGGACGACGACCCGAGGGCCCGGCTGCGGGCCCTGCCGAGGGTCAACAGCGCGGCGGTGCGGGCGATCGGCACGAACCTGCTGACGGTGCGGGTGGACCTGGCGGACCGCGACACCGCCTGACGGCCGTTCGAGGGAGGCCGACGCGTGGCGCGCCGGGGCCGGGCCGGAGAAGTCCTACGTTCACCTCGTATGAAGGACGTATCCGGAGACTGCGCGCGCACCCCCACCCGCCGCACCGCACTCGCCGGGCTCGTCGGCGGTGCCGGGGCCGTGCTGGCCACCGGGTGCACCCCGACGGGCGCGACACCCGCGGCCCGCGCCACGGCGACGGCCACCGCCTCGCCGGGCGGCCCCACCCCCGGCGTGATGACGCTGTTCGACGACCCGGCCTTCAACTTCAGCGCGCTGATGGCGCTCGGCGGTTCCGGCCAGGGCGCGGGCGAGGTGGGCGAGGTGCTCACCGCCGTCAACGCGATCACCAAGGCGGGACTGTCCTCACAGACGTACGTCGAGACCTTCGAGAAGCTCGGCGACCTGCTCATGGCGGCGCCCGTGGGCAGCGAGCCCGACGACCGGACGAGACAGTGGCGTGCGCTGCGCGCCGCGCAGTACTACGCCCAGGCGCTGTTCTTCGTCCTCGGCTCCGACAAGCCCGGCGACGAGGAGCGGCTGTACAAGGCCGGACGCGGCGCATGGGACACGTTCTGCCGCCTGTCCGACCCGGCGCCGGTGACGGCGAACGTCCCGTACGGCAGCACGCCGCTGCCCGTGTGGTTCTTCCGGCCCGACACGTCCGCGCGGCGCCGCCCGACCGTCATCCTCACCAACGGCAGCGACGGACAGAACGTCGACATGTGGACGTACGGCGTCCGGGCCGCCCTGGACCGCGGCTGGAACGCTTTGGTGTACGACGGGCCGGGTCAGGGTCAGCTGCTCTTCGTGAACCAGGTGATCTTCACGCCGACCTGGGAGAAGGTCGTCGGCCCGCTCGTCGACTGGCTGACGGCCCGTTCGGACGTGGACCCGGACAGGATCGCCCTGACCGGGCTGAGCATGGCGGGCGACCTGGCGCCCCGGGCCGCGGCCTTCGAGAACCGGCTCGCCGCCGTGGTGGCGATGCCCGGCTGCCTGACGCCCTGGCTGGGCTTCCCCCCGGAGGTCCGGGAGATCCTCCAGCCGAGCAAGGAGGAGACCAACACCGTCTGGAACAAGGAGGTCGTGCCCGAGCTGCCCGCGGCCGACGCCGCGACGCTGAAGAAGCGTTTCGAGCCCTTCTCCGTGCAGGCGATGCTCGACGCCCGCAAGGGCAGGATGTTCACCGACTTCTACACGCCCGCCAAGCGCATCGAGGCACTGGACATCACGAACGTCGTGGGCCGGATCAAGATGCCCACGCTGGTACTCGACTACGAGGACGAGCAGTTCTACCCCGGCCAGGCGCGGCAGATGTTCGACAAGCTCACCTCACCGAAGGACTACGTGAAGCTCACCGCGGCCACCGGCGCGCAGCTGCACTGCTCCCCGATGGCCCCGCAGCAGCACTGCGAGGTCGTCTTCGACTGGCTGAACGAGACCCTGCCGGGCCGCTGACCGGCCGGCACGTCGCCCGGAACACACGGCGTGGCCCCGTCGTCGACGAGGACGACGCGGGCCACGGGCATGTCGTTCGTGCAGTCGGCGACCGCGCCTTCGGCACGTGGGCGCGCCGGGGGTGTATCTCGGACGGCACTTCGCGCTCAGGTCAGTGCGGAAGTGTGCGGAGAGGGTGTGTGGGGCTTGTGGGATCCCGTGCGCCCCGCTGTGACGGCGGTCTCGGGCGGCTGACGCATCCGCGTGAGCAAGGCAAACTGACAGCATTGCTCAGGGTGTCTAGGGGGACGGCTATGGACGGGGTGCCGGCGCGGAGGCGTCCGGGCGGTGCGGAGGAGCCCGTCGCACTGCGCTTCGGTGTGCTCGGACCGGTGCGCGCCTGGCGTGGCGACGAGCCGCTGGCCACGGGATCCCCACAGCAACGGGCCCTGCTCGCCGCGCTGCTGCTGCGCGAGGGCCGTACGGCGACCGCGGCACAGCTGATCGACGCGCTGTGGGGCGAGGAGCCGCCGTCGCAGGCGCTGGCGGCGGTGCGGACGTACGCCTCGCGGCTGCGCAAGGCGCTGGACCCCGACGTGCTGGTCAGCGAGTCCGGCGGCTACGCGATCCGGTCGGTCGGGGAGGGCGCCCTGGACCTGACGGTGGCGCAGGACCTCGCGGCGGACGCGGAGAAGGCGCGGGGCGCCGGGAACCCGGGCCGGGCCCGTGAGTTGCTGGGGCGGGCACTGGATCTGTGGGACGGGGAGGCGCTGGCGGGGGTGCCGGGTCCGTACGCCGAGGCGCAGCGCGTCCGGCTGGAGGAGTGGCGGCTGCAACTCCTCGAATCCCGCCTGGACATGGACCTGGAGCAGGGCTGCCACGCGGAGGCCGTCTCGGAGCTGACCGCGCTGACGGCGGCCCACCCCCTGCGGGAGCGGCTGCGCGAGCTGCTGATGCTGGCGCTGTACCGGTCGGGCCGCCAGGCGGAGGCGCTGGCGGTGTACGCCGACACACGGCGCCTGCTGGTGGACGAGCTGGGCGTCGACCCCCGGCCCGGCTTGAGGGAGTTGCAGCAGCGGATCCTGACGGCCGACCCCGGACTGGCGGAGCCGTCGGCGCCGGTCGCCGAGCCGGCCGCGATCCCGGTGCGTCCGGCACAACTCCCGGCCACCGTGCCCGACTTCACGGGCCGGGCGTCCTTCGTGGCCGAGTTGAGCGAGGTGCTGGGGTCGGCGGAGGGCCGGGTGATGGCCGTCTCCGCGGTGGCCGGGATCGGCGGGGTCGGCAAGACGACGCTCGCCGTGCACGTGGCGCACCAGGCACGGTCGGTGTTCCCGGACGGGCAGTTGTACGTCGACCTCCAGGGCGCCGGCCCCCGCGCGGCGGAGCCGGAGACGGTGCTGGGCTCGTTCCTGCGGGCCCTGGGCACGGCCGACTCGGCGATCCCGGACTCCCTGGAGGAGCGTGCGGCGCTGTACCGGTCCGTGCTGGACGGACGCCGGGTGCTGGTGCTGCTGGACAACGCCCGCGACGCCGCGCAGGTACGGCCCCTGCTGCCGGGGACCGAGGGGTGCGCGGCGCTGGTGACGTCCCGGGTGCGGATGGTGGACCTGGCCGGGGCGCACCTGGTCGACCTGGACGTGATGTCCCCGGACGAGGCGCTGTCGCTGTTCACGAAGATCGTCGGCGAGGAGCGGGTGGCCGCCGAACGGGAGGCGGCGCTGGACGTGGTCGCGGCGTGCGGTTTCCTTCCGCTCGCGATCCGTATCGCCGCGTCCCGCCTGGCGTCCCGCCGCACCTGGACCGTTTCGGTCCTCGCGGCGAAACTCGCGGACGAACGCCGCCGGCTGGACGAGCTCCAGGCCGGCGACCTGGCGGTGAAGGCCACCTTCGAGCTGGGCTACGGACAACTGGAGCCCGCCCAGGCACGGGCGTTCCGGCTGCTGGGGCTCGCGGACGGGCCGGACATCTCGCTGCCGGGGGCGGCGGCGGTGCTGGATCTGGCGCCGGCCGACACCGAGGACCTGCTGGAGTCGCTGGTCGACACCTCGCTGCTGGAGTCGGCGGCCCCCGGCCGCTACCGGTTCCACGACCTGGTACGGCTCTACGCGCGAGCCTGCGCGGAGCGCGACGAGCACCCGCCGGGCGAGCAGGACGCGGCGATGTCCCGGCTGCTGGACTTCTACCTGGCGACGGCCGCGGCCGTGTACGCCATCGAGCGGCCCGGGGACCGGCTGGTGGACCACCTCGCCGCCACGGACCGTCCCGGCCTCGCCTTCCCGGACGGCGCCTCGGCCCGGGACTGGCTCTACACCGAGGCCAACTGCCTGCTCGCGTTCGCCCGGCAGAGCGCCGGCCGGCCGGGCTGCCTGCGCCGGGCCGTCGATCTGCTGTGGGCCGCGCACGACCTCTCCGAGTCGGGGGCCAACTCCCGGGAGTACGAGGCCACCGCCAAGGCCGTGCTGGACGCGGCCCAGCAGGTCGGCGGGGCGCGGGAGGAGGCGCGGGCGCTGATGACGCTGGCAGCCGCGCATCTGGACGGGGGACGTTTCGACATGGCCGACCGGGAGGCCGCGCAGGTCATCGACCGGGCGCGAGAGGCGGACGACCTGCTGCCCGTGTCCTGGGCCCACAACGCGCGCGGCGTCATCGCGCTGTACCAGAACCGCAACGCGGAGGGCGAGGAGCACCTGTCCCGGGCCATCGAGCACTTCCGTGTCCTCGGGGACCGGCCCGGCGAGGCCAGCGCCCTGTGCAACCTCTCCCGCATCCACCTGGCGACCGGGCGGACGCAGAGCGCCGTCACCCTGGCCCAGAAGGGCATGGAGATCTACGACACCATGGGCAACTCCATGCGCGGCGCCAACGGCCGCTACGCGCTGGGCATGGCGCTCACGCAGAGCGGACAGCTGGAGGCGGCCACGGGCCGGCTGCTGGAGGCGCTCGGCGTCTTCCGCGACAGCCGCCAGCGCCTGTGGGAGGGGATGACGCTGTTCCGGCTGGCCGAGGTGGACATCGCCGGGCGGCGCTTCCCGCAGGCCGCCGCGAACGCGGAGATGGCGCTGACCGTGCTGCGGGGCATCGGGGGCGAATGGCGCCGGGCCAACGTCCTCACCGTCCTCGGCCGTGCGCTGACCGGCATCGGCCACACGGGGCGTGCCCAGGTCTGCTGGCAGGAAGCGGCGCGCGTCTACGAGGAGTTGGGCTCGCCGGAGGCCGCGGAGGTCCGCGCGTTGCTGACGCCCCTGCGCGCGGCCTGACCGCGGTGCCGGGGTGTTCATCATTCGTTTATCGCCCTGGGCCATGCTTCACGTGCGGGCCGAGCCGTCGCGTCGGGGGGCAGACGGCCGGCCGCACCGGGTCGCCGACCGACGCATCGGGGGGAGCGGCCCGAACGCCCGTCCGGTCATCCGCGGGGGAGTGACCGGACGGGTCCTCAGCCACGGACCAACACTCCACGGGAGCGAACGATCATGAGCGACGAGACCGTCGTCAAGCCGCAGGACATCCACGCCACTTCCGAGCCCGCGTCGGCCGACGCCGGGTCGGACACCGAGGGCGGTGCGACGACCCAGGGGGACATCCACGCCACCGAGGAGCCCCTGGAGACGAAGGACATCCACGCGACGTCGGAGCCGTTCAAGCCGACGAAGTAACGCCTTCCGCAGGGGACACGGCCGCGGCGGCACGGAGGGGAGTCGCCGAGGCGGGGTGACGTGTCGTCCGGCACGGCGGCCGGGCGGAGGGAACTTCGCCCGGCCGTAGGTGGGTTGACGCGTGTTCACCTCCGCGGACGCGCGTTCGCCTTCGCCCCGGAGGTTCACGTTCCGATCCCCGGCTCGATCCGAGAGTTCAGCGATCATTACGGTGCGCGCGGTGTGAAAGCGGTGTGCGCGAGCCAATCATCTTGTCATGAACCTGTTGCCCGACGGGCGGGCAACAGCCTCATGGAGGTGTGGGAATGCACCGCAGACTCGCCAGCGCTCTCGCCACCACGACCCTCTCCCTGGCCACCGTCGTCGCCACCGCGACGGCCGCCAGTGCCGCCCCGGCCGACAAGCCGCAGGTGCTCGCCAGTTGGACGCAGACCAGTGCGACCAGCTACAGCGCATGGGCCGCCGCCCGCGCGAACCAGGGTGCCTGGGCCGCCTACGGCTTCGACTGGTCGACCGACTACTGCTCCACGTCGCCGGACAACCCGTTCGGCTTCCCCTTCGCCATGTCCTGCGCGCGCCACGACTTCGGCTACCGCAACTACAAGGCCGCCGGCACCTTCAGCGCCAACAAGGACCGTCTCGACAGCGCCTTCTACGAGGACCTGAAGCGAGTCTGCAACAACTACGGCGGCGCGACCCTGACCGCCTGCAACAGCACCGCCTGGACCTACTACCAGGCCGTCCGCGCCTTCGGCTGATCCCGGCCGCACCCTCCGCAACGGGGCGCCCCGCTCCGCCCTCCTGCCGGCCGGGTCCGCCGGACCCGGCCGGCAGGAGAATCGCCGTCCCCCCACCCGCACGCCTCCGTTGTCCCCCCGGTCACTCCGGCGTCGCACCGTGCCGCCACGCTCGGGCGTCGTGGCAACCGACCGGAGCACGCCGGCGGACCCCGGACCTGCGTACGCGTTCTGGCAGACGGTCCCGCTCGCGGCGCTGTTCGTCGTGTTCCTGGACACGGCCACCGACTTCTTCCCCGACGACCCGCTCGTGGGCGTCCTGACCCCGACGCGGCTCGCACTGCTGGTCGGTGTGTCGGCCGTGGCCGTCCCGGTCCGGGGGCGGCCACGGACGCGACTGCGGGACTTCCGGACGCCGCTCGACCTGCCGATCGCTCCGGCCGGTGCGGCGAGAGGGCGTGCCGGACGCCGCGACGGGGGACTGACCAACAAGGTAATGGGGGGAACGTTGCCTGTCGCGGCACTTGTCCTGTGACCGGTGAGGGCTACTGCTCCGGCTCGGCGACCTCGTCGACGTCACAGCCGGCCACTTCGGCGGCGCGACTTCTGTTGCTCGACTCGATGTCGACGGTGATCGTGTCGTCGCCGGGCACTTCGACGAACCAGGTCTCCTGCTTGACGGTGGCACCCATCCGGTTCTCGAAGGTGACGTCGACGGCGAAGGTGGCCGTGCTCGCGTTGGGGTTGGTGATCTCGACCCTGGAGTAAGGGGCCTTGCCGGTGACGCACTTGACCAGCTTCACCGAGGCGTTCCGCAGCGTCTCGGCGGAGCCCGATCCGGAGGAGCCGGTGTTGTCGTCGGAGTCGTCGTAGCCGCCGCTGCCGCTGGTCGAGCCGCCGTAGTCGTAGTCGTCATCGCCGTCGTCCGTCCCCGACCAAGTGCCTCCCCCGGACGTCGACGACGAACTGTCGTGGTTTTGGCCGGAGCTGCTGCACCCGCCGCCTCCCCCGCCGCCGCTGCCGCCGCTGTGGCGTCCCGTCGAGAAACCGGTCAGCGTCAGGACCACCAACGCCGCCACTGCCGTGAGCTTGAGCTTGCGCCCCCGAAGATCCATGCCGTCAGGCTATGGATCACCTGTCACGGCCATGTCACCACATGGCGACCGTCGCGCACCCGCTGTAGCGTCATGGGTGAGCACGGTGAACACCGGGCTCGCCCGAGCGACGGCCGCCGTCCGGACAACCCTTCCGTGCGCCCGGTACGACGGCCGTCGCCGGCGCGCCGGTCAGGTGGTGCGGGCCGTGCCCGTGCCCTTCTCGGCGTCCAGGGCGTAGACGCAGCGGTCCTTGCTGCACGCGTACACGATCCCGTCCCTGACGACCGGGGAGCCGGTGATCTCGCCGCCGGTGGCGAGTTTCCAGCGCAGCCGGCCGTCGTCGGCCTTCAGCGTGTACAGGAGGTGGTCGGTGGCGCCGAAGTGGATACGGCCCTCGGCGACCGAGGGGGTGCCCACGATGTCGCCGCCCGCCTGGAAACGCCACTTGGGCGTGCCGGTGACCGCGTCCAGGGTGTAGAGGCCGGTGCCGCTGCCGACGTGCACATGTCCGGCGGCGACCAGGACCGGTTCGACGGACGTGCGGGCCTCGGTGGCGATCCGCCAGCGGTCGCGGCCGTCGGTGGCGTCGAGGGCGTACACGGTGCCGAGGTAGTCGGCGAGGTAGACGCCGCCGCCGGTGACCGCCGGGCCGGGCACGAAGGTGGGCGGGGACAGGAAGACCGCGGGCGCCTCGAAGTGCCAGCGGACGTGCCCGCCGGCCACGTCGACGGCGAGGACGCGGGTGCCCGCGGTGACGTAGACGTAGCCGTCGGAGGCGGGTGCGACCCGGACCGGGACGCCGCCGCAGGAGGCCGCGTCGCCGATCGGGTACGACCAGCGCTCGTCGCCGGTGCGGGCGTCCAGGGCGCGCAGACGGGCGTCCTGCCAGACGTAGACGGTGCCGTCGTGCAGGGCGGGGCCGGCCTCGGGGGACTCGAAGTCGCTCTGGCAGCCGGTGACCTCCCACAGCTTGCGGCCGCTGCCGGCCTCCCAGGCCTGCACGCCGCCCCCGCGGGTGCCGGTGACGACGGTGCCACGCTCGGCCTTCAGGGAGTACACCCAGGCGTCCGTGGACAGCCGCCACAGGTCGGTGCCCTCGCGGGCGTCCAGGGCGAACAGGGTGGGGCCGTCGGAGGCGTGGATCCGGCCGTCCGCGACCGCCATCGACCAGGCCACGTCCCGGGTCTTGAAGCGGCGCCGGCCGGTGGCCACGTCGAGGGCGTGCACCTCGAAGGAGGTGACGTACACGAGGTCGCCGTCGACGGCCGGGGTGCCCCAGACGTCGTTGGACATCCGGAACCGCCAGGGCCGCCAGCCCGCCGGGCTCTCCGCGGGCGCGGGGGGCGGCGGCGCGGGGACGGCGGGCTCGGCGCCGTTGACCCCGGGGCGCGGCTTGGACCAGGAGGCGGCCAGGCCCGCCTCGGGCGGGGGCGCCTTGACGGCGGCGGCACGGGCGTCGGCGACGCGCGGGCCGGGACCGATGGGCACGGGGCACCGGCCAGCCGGACCGGGCGGCGTCGGGGCGCCGACCGGGGCGGGCACCGGCGGGGCGGTGACGGGCGGCGCCGGGACGACGGGGTCGTGCGGGGGCGGGGGCGGCACGGCGGGCGGACGGCCGGAGCCGCGGCCCGCGGCGGACGTGGGCGGGGCGGGACGGCCGCCGCGGCGGGACTCGATCAGGCCGACGGCCTTCTCCGGCAGCCACGCCGAGGCCGTACCGCTGTCGTCGGAGCCGGAGCCGAACAGGTGCGGGGCGAGCTGGGCCTGGAGGTCGGCCGGGGTGGGGCGGGCCGAGGGGTCCATCTGCATGCAGGACTCGATCAGCGGGCGCAGCTCGTCGGGCAGGCCGTCGAGGTCGGGGCCCTCGCGGAGCAGCATGAAGACCGTCTCGACCGGGTTGGCGCCGTGGAAGGGCGGGTGGCCGGTCGCGGCGAAGACGAGCGTGGAGCCCAGCGAGAAGACGTCGCTGGCACCGGTGACGGAGCGCGAGTCCTTGGCCTGCTCGGGCGACATGTAGGCGGGGGTGCCGACGGCCACGTTCGTCATGGTCAGACGGGTGTTCGAAACGCCGGAGGCGATGCCGAAGTCGATCACCCGGGGTCCGTCCTCGACGACGAGGACGTTCGAGGGCTTGAGGTCACGGTGGACCAGCCCGGCGCCGTGGATCGACTGGAGCGCCTCCGCGACGCCCGCGGCCAGCCAGCGCACCGCCTGGGCCGGGAGCGGCCCGCAGTCGTTCACTATCTCCTCGAGGGAGGGCGCGGGAACGTACGCGGTCGCCAGCCACGGCACCGCGGCGCGCGGGTCGGCGTCGACCACGGCCGCCGTGTAGAAGCCGGAGACCGCGCGGGCCGCCTCGACCTCGCGCGTGAAGCGGACACGGAACAACTGGTCCTCGGCCAGCTCCGTCCGGACGGTCTTGATCGCCACGCGCCGGCCGGACGCCGAGCGCGCGAGATAGACCAGCCCCATGCCGCCGGCTCCCAGCCGTCCCAGCACCTCGAACGGCCCGATCCGCCGCGGATCGTGCTGCGTCAGCTGATCCACCACTTGCCTGCCACCTCCCCGTACGAGCCGCGTCACCACATATGTACGCGACCCCGTGCAGCGTCTCACCACCGCACCGCCGCGGCGGCACGCACCCCGATTCTTCCTGTCCAGGCCACAGGTTGCGAACCCGGTGACATATGGGGTGTCTCACCACATATCAGGGCAAGTAGTGGTGCATTCCGG
The DNA here is from genome assembly GCF_015160875.1 of Streptomyces chromofuscus. Taxonomy (NCBI): domain Bacteria; kingdom Bacillati; phylum Actinomycetota; class Actinomycetes; order Kitasatosporales; family Streptomycetaceae; genus Streptomyces; species Streptomyces chromofuscus. The sequence goes on from NZ_CP063374.1 coordinate 3,594,889, forward strand.
GACAAGCGGTGGCGCAAAGGTCGCCCGGGTCAGCGCTGGAGTACCGCGAACGACGCCCCCTGGCCGTCCGTGACCACTGCCACCGTGCCGTACGAGGTGTCGAAAGGTCCCGCCTGGATCCGGCCGCCGAGCCGGTTCACCTCGGTGAGCGTGGCCTCGCAGTCCTCCACCCCGAAATGGACGAGGAAGTGCGGCGGCATCTCGGCCGGGAAGATGTCGGTGAGCGGGGCGCGGCCGACGTCGGGCTCGGCGCCGGGCCCGAACAGCGCCTCGTGGAAGAGACCGCCGTAGAAGGCGTTGGCGGCGGCGGTGTCGCGGGTGTACAGCTCGGCCCAGACGAAGGCGCCGGGCTCGTGCCGCAGGCCGAAGCCCGCGTGGGTCCCCGGCTGCCACAGGCCGAACACCGCGCCCTCGGCGTCGGTGACCAGCGCGGCGACGCCCAGCTCGCCGACCGGCACCGGCGCGGTCACCACCTGCCCGCCCGCCGCCCTGATCCGCCCGGCGAGCGCCTCGGCGTCCGGCGTCGCGAAGTACACCGTCCAGACGGTGGGCAGCCGGCCGTCCGCCTTCTGCGCGAGCGCGGCGACAGGCTCGCCCTCGTGGTAGGCCCACACGGTGCCGCCGTACGACGGCTGGAAGGACCAGCCGAAGAGATCACCGTAGAACCGCTTGCCCGCCTCCACGTCGGCGAGCTGCGCGTCCACCCAGCACGGGACGCCCTCGGTGTACGCCGCTTCGCGCGCAGATGTGCTGTTTTCGGCCATGCCGCCAAAGTAACGGTGCCGCCGACACCCCGCTCACCGGCCACACCACGCTCCGTTTCCCCGTGCACCCCATTTGCAGTCGGCCGAATAGCGCTCCCATCACCCCTCGGTAAGCTGACGACATGACAGGACAAGTGCGTACCGTCGACGGCCGCGTGGCCGGCCGGCGTGGGCAGGCGACGCGGCAGAAGCTGCTCGACTGCCTCAGTGAGATGCTCAGCTCCTCTCCCTACCGGGACGTCAAGGTCATCGATGTCGCCAGGAAGGCGGGCACTTCGCCCGCGACCTTCTACCAGTACTTCCCGGACGTCGAGGGAGCCGTCCTGGAGATCGCCGAGCAAATGGCCGCCGAGGGCGCCGGTTTGACGGAACTGCTCGAAGGCCGCACCTGGGTCGGCAAGGCCGGCTGGCAGACCGCCCAGGAACTCGTCGACGGTTTCCTGGAGTTCTGGCGCAAGAACGACGCGATCCTGCGCGTCGTCGATCTCGGCGCCGCCGAGGGGGACAAGCGGTTCTACAAGATCCGCATGAAGATCCTGAACTCGGTGAACAACTCCCTGGTGGACGCCGTCACCGAACTCCAGTCCAAGGGCCGCGTCGACAAGGACGTGAACCCGGCGGCGATCGCCGGTTCCCTGGTCGCGATGCTCGCTGCGGTCGCCTCGCACCAGAAGGGCTTCACCAGCTGGGGCGTCAAGCAGGCCGAACTCAAGCCGAACCTGGCGCTGTTGGTGCATCTGGGCATCACCGGCAAGAAGCCGAGCAGGTAGCCGCGGCGGCCCCCTTTCTCTCTTTCTTCTCGCACAAATCCTGTCAGGCAGGCGGTGGTCCACTCGGGTGGGCCACCGCCTGTCACGTATCACGCCGGCAGCGGGCGGTCCTTGACCACGTGCTTCATCACCAGGGTGGAGGTGAGCCGCTGAACCCCCGGCAGCGTCGCGAGCCGCTCGTCGTACAGCCGCTGGAACGCGGCGAGGTCCGCGGTGGCCACCCGCAACAGGTAGTCCGGCTCCCCGAACAGCCGCTGCGCGTCCAGTACGTGCTCCACCTCACCGACCGCCTTCTCGAACTCGGCGACCGTGTCCCGGTCCTCCTGGCGCATGGACACGAAGACCAGCGCCTCGAAGGTCAGCCCCACGGCACCCGGATCGACCACCGCCCGGTATCCGCTGATCGCCCCCGACCGCTCCAGCTCCCGCAGCCGCCGGTGACACGGCGAGACGCTCAGCCGCACCCGCGCGGCCAGCTCGGTCACGGTCAGCCGCCCGTCCTGCTGCAGCTCGGCAAGAATCTTCCGGTCGATTGCGTCCATGGGAAAGATTCTCCCCGAGAAGCGGTGTCCACAGGAAAATTTCGGGAACACTTTCGGGCACTTCCTGACTAATCTCCCCCCATGGACTCCGCGATCCTGCTCTCCTTCCTCGCCCTCGACCTGCTGCTGGTGTGCGTGCCGGGCGCGGACTGGGCGTATGTGATCTCGGCCGGTCTGCGCGACCGTTCGCCGGTCACGGCGGTGGCGGGCCTGGTCAGCGGCTACGCCCTGCACACGGTGCTCGCGGCGGCCGGCCTGGCGGTCCTGGTGGCGGGATCGCCCGCCCTCCTCACCGCGCTGACGGTGGTGGGAGCGGCGTACCTGGTGTGGCTGGGGTGGGGCGTGCTGCGCCGGCCGGGCACCCCGCAGGCCGGTCACGCCCCGGCGTCCCGCGGCCGGGTCTTCCTGCGGGGCGCCGCGATCAGCGGCCTGAACCCCAAGGGGCTGCTGCTCTACCTCTCGGTGCTGCCGCAGTTCCTCGTCACGGACCACGCGCATCTGCCGGTACCGGCCCAGACGGTCGTCCTCGGGCTGTCGCACATGGCCTGCTGTGCGGCTGTCTACCTCGGCGTCGGATGCGCCGCGCGCGCGGTCCTGGGCGCGCGCCCGGCGGCGGCGCGGGCGGTGGCGCGGACGTCGGGGGCGGCGATGCTGGGGATCGGGGCGTTCCTCCTGGTGCAGCGGCTGGCGACGCTGTAGCGGCCGGAGGGCCCGCACCGCCCGCTCTCCTCGGACGATCCCGGCGCCCCGCCGGACGGCCGCCTCCACCCGCTCGAAGAGCAGCCCGCCGCCGGCCGCGCGCGCGAAGTACGGGGGGCGCCGCGCTCCCGGGTGAAAGCGAGCCCGCCGTGCGGCTGGACGCCGAGCCGCGGGCCACCCGAACTGCTCATGCCCGCCGACGTGTTCGACGGCGGGTCGCTGACGGAACAGCGGCCCTCCGGGTGGTGTTGTGGGGAAGAGGCTGTTCGACGACGACGCCGCTGGAGGCGATCCCCTATGGCACTGACCCGTGAGGAACGCGAGCAGTTCCTGGCCGAGCCGCACGTCGCGGCGCTTGCCGTGGCCGCGGAGGAGGGCCGGGCGCCGCTCAGCGTGCCGATCTGGTATCAGTACGAGCCCGGCGGCGACCTGTGGATCCTGACGGGGCTGGACTCCCGCAAGCACCGGCTGATCGGCGCGGCCGGGCGTTTCACGCTGATGGTCGACCGGCTGGAGCCCACCGTGCGGTACGTGTCGGTCGAGGGGCCGGTCGTGGACACCACCCCCGGCACGGTCGAGAAGCTGCGCGAGATCTCGGCGCGGTACCTGCCGGCCGAGAAGGTCGAGGAGTACGTCGACTTCTCGTTGAAGAACCACGGGGAGATGGTCGTCGTCCGGATGCGGCCGGAGCGGTGGGTGTCGTCGGACCTCGGGACGGTGTAGCCGCGCGGCGGCGGGGGCGCCCGCGATACTCGACGCATGGAACCGGAGGATCTGCACGAGCTGCTGAGGTCGCTGCGGGTGTGGGACCCGGAGGTCACGTCCCTGCCGCCGCTCGACCCCGACACCGCACCCGCCGCCCCGCTCCCCCTCTTCACCACCTGGTTCGCGGAGGCGGTGGCGGCGGGCCAGCCGGAGCCGCACACCATGTCCCTGGCCACGTCCGACGAGGACGGCCGCCCGGACGTGCGGATCGTGATCCTGCACGGCGCGGAGGCCGGCGCCTGGACCTTCGCGACCCACGCGACCAGCCGCAAGGGCCGGCAGCTCGCCGCCCGGCCGTACGCCGCGCTGACCTTCTACTGGCACGTCCACGGCCGCCAGGTCCGGGTGCGCGGCCCGGTCACCACGGCCCCGCCCGCCGAGAGCCTGGCCGACCTGCACGCCCGCTCCACCGGTGCGCTGGCCGCCGCGCTGACCGGGCGGCAGAGCGAGCCGCTGGACTCGCTCCAGGCCCTGGCGCGGGCGTCCGAGGCGGCGTGGAACCGGGCCCGGGAGAACCCAGGCGCCCCGTCCCCGACCTGGACCCTGTACCGACTCCGCCCGGACGAGGTCGAGTTCTTCCAGGGGGACGAGCGGCGCAGGCACGTGCGGCTCAAGTACCTCAGGAGCGACGAGGGCTGGGGCAAGCAGTTGCTCTGGCCGTGACGGGCCCGTTCCTCACGGGTGTTCCACCGGCGGGTCCGTCGCCAGGCGGGCGTGGAGGTGGACGTCGCGGAAGGCGTCCTGGCGGTCGGACTCCCCCATGGCGCCGCGCAGGGTCCCCTCGTACGGGAAGCCGCAGTGGCCGGCTGTCCGGCAGGAGGCGTCGTGGCCCACGGCGTGCCCGAGTTCCAGCCGGTGCAGGCCGAGGTCGGTGAAGGCCCAGCGGGCGGCGACCGTGAGGGCGCGGGTGGCGGCGCGCCGGCCGCGGGCCTCGGGGAGGATCCAGTAACCGACCCGGGCGACGCGGAAGACGTGGTCGATCTCGTTGACGCCGAGGTGACCGAGGGTCGCACCGGTTGCCGCGTCGGTGACGCGGAAGGACACGCTGGTGCCGTTCGCCGCGTTGTCGGCCTTGGCGCGCAGCGAGGCGCGGGCGGTGGCGAGGTCGGTGACCGGGGTGAGAGGGGTGTTCCAGCGGCGGAACTCCGGGTCGGACATGCCGCGCAGCCAGGCCTCCACGTCCGCGTCGGAGCCGGGGTCCCAGCCGCGCAGGCGCAGACCGTGGCCGTACGGCTCGGGGTAGGGGTGGGCGACGTAGCGCGGGTTCATGAGAGCCATCGCCCCATTCAATCCCGTCGGACTGCGGCCTTCACCCCGGATCCGGGCGGATCCGGAACACCGGGACGCCCTGCCTGAGGTCGGCAGCACGCAGCACGCCGCTCACATCTGACAGCACGTCAGCCGGCGCGGGCGGAGAAGGCCCGTCGCACACAACCGATCTCCCTGCGCCACAAGCCCCACCCACTTCTTGCCCACCCGTGATCGATCCGCAACCAATTCCGGTCTTGACCGAGACCCATCAACCCGGCATGTGATTACGCTCGCGACCATGCCCGACTCCACAGCGCCCACCAACGACGAGGCCCCGAAGCCGACGGCAACGAGTCCGGAGTCCGCACGTGCGGAGGCCGGGGGCCCCGGCGGCGCGAAGGTGCCGCGGCAGAAGGGGAGTCGTGGCGTGCGACAGGCACCCGCCGACCGGCCCGTCTACGTCATCGGCGGCGGGCCCGGTGGACTCGCCGCCGCGCAGGCCCTGCGGGCGCGGGGCATCAGGGCCGTCGTGCTGGAGAAGTCGGACCGCGTCGGCGCCTCCTGGCGGCGGCACTACGACCGGCTGCACCTGCACACCACCCGGCGCCTGTCCGCCCTGCCCGGACTGCCGATGCCGCGCCGGTTCGGGCGGTGGGTGGCCCGGGACGACGTCGTGCGGTACCTGGAGAAGTACGCCGAGCACCACGAGTTGGAGATCGTCACCGGCGTCGAGGTCACCCGCGTGGAGCCCGCGCCCGACGGCACCGGCTGGCTGCTGCACGCCACCGGCGGCCGCCGGCTGACCGGCGGCGCGGTCGTCGTCGCAACCGGATACAACCACACCCCCCGCATCCCGCAGTGGCCCGGCCGCGACACCTACACCGGCGACTTCCTGCACGCCTGCGCGTACCGCAACCCCGAGCCCTACGCCGGCCGGGACGTCCTCGTCGTCGGCGTCGGCAACACCGGCGCGGAGATCGCCGTCGACCTCGTCGAGGGCGGGGCCTCGCGCGTACGGCTGTCGGTGCGCACCGCGCCCCACATCGTCCGCCGCTCCACCGCCGGCTGGGCCGCCCAGTACACCGGCGTCCTCGTCCGCCGCCTCCCGGTCGGCCTCGTCGACCGGCTCGCCCGGCCGCTGGCCAGGCTGAGCGTGCCCGACCTCGCCGAGCACGGCCTGCCCCGCCCGGACACCGGCCTCTACAGCAGGGTCACCGAGGGCGCGATCCCGGTGCAGGACGTGGGTCTCATCGACGCGGTCCGCACGGGCAAGGTCGAGATCGTGGCCGCGGTGGAGGCCTTCGACGGCGACGAGGTCGTCCTCGCCGACGGCAACCGCGCCGGCCCCGACACGGTCATCGCGGCCACCGGCTACGTCCGCGCCCTGGGCCCCCTCGTCGGCCACCTCGACGTCCTGGACGACCAGGGCGGACCGGTCGCGCACGGCGCCCGCACCCCGAGGAACGCACCCGGCCTGTACTTCACCGGCTTCACCACCCCGATCAGCGGCACGCTCCGCGAACTCGCCATCGACGCGGAGAGGATCGCCAGGGCCGTCGCCCGGAAAAGCGCCGACGAGGTCTCCCGCATCCCCGGCTGACCGACGCACCCGCGCCCCTCCTGCGGCCCCCGCCATATCCTGACAGAGTGTCAGTTACGTGCACCGCCACACGTAAGCGGGGGCGGCACCGGCCGCGGTTGCCGCGCGGGCGCCGATCCGCGGGGCGGTGCGGCCGGGGAGCAGGCGGCCGTCCTGGGGCCTGTCGTTCGGATCACGCCGCAGACGACAGACCCTGGGCCGTGGCGAGCGGAGCCGTCGGCTTCCTGCGGATCACCAGCGCCATCAGCGTCGCCGCCGCGCACAGCGCCCCGGAGGCGTACCACATCACGTCGTACGACCCGAACACGTCCCGCGCGACGCCGCCCAGGAAGGCCACCGCCGCCGCCCCGATCTGGTGCGAGGCCAGCACCCAGCCGAACACGATCGCGCTGTCGTCCCCGTACTGCTCCCGGCACAGCGCCAGCGTCGGCGGCACGGTGGCGACCCAGTCGAGCCCGTAGAAGACGATGAAGAAGATCATCGGCGGGCGCACGTCGGGGCCCAGGAGCAGGGGCAGGAACAGGAGCGAGACGCCCCGCAGCGCGTAGTACACCGCCAGCAGCCGCCGCGCGTCGAACCGGTCGGTGAACCAGCCGGAGGCCACCGTGCCGACCACGTCGAACACCCCGATGACCGCGAGCAGCGAGGCCGCCGCCGTGATCGGCATGCCGTGGTCGTGGGCCGCGGGCACGAAATGGGTCTGGATCAGGCCGTTCGTGGACGCGCCGCAGATCGCGAACGTCCCCGCCAGCAGCCAGAAGGGACCGGTGCGGACGGCGGAGAGGAGCACGGTCACCGCCCGCCGCGCCGCACCCGGCACGGAAACCGGCTTCGGCACGAACTCCGCGGCGCCGTACGGCTTCAGGCCCACGTCCGCCGGATGGTCCCGCAGCAGCAGCCAGACGAACGGCACCACCGCGAGGGCGGCGAGCGCCACCGTGACGGCGGCCGGGCGCCAGTCGTGGGTCGCGACGATCCAGGACAGTACCGGCAGGAAGATCAGCTGACCCGACGCCGAGGCGGCGGTGAGGATGCCGGTGACCAGACCGCGCCGCTCGGTGAACCAGCGGTTGGTGACGGTCGCCGCGAACGCCAGCGCCATCGAGCCGCTGCCGAGGCCGACCAGCAGGCCCCAGCACAGCAGCAGTTGCCAGGCCGCGGTCATCCACACCGTCGCGCCCGAGCCGATCGCGATCACGGTCAGCGCGCCGGCGACGACCCGCCGGATGCCGAAGCGGTCCATCAGCGCGGCCGCGAACGGCGCGGTCAGACCGTACAGGGCGAGGTTGACGGAGACCGCCGCGCCGATCGTGCCGTGGGACCAGCCGAACTCCTGGTGCAGGGGGTCGATCAGCAGCCCCGGCAGGGAGCGGAAGGCCGCCGCGCCGATGATCGTCACGAAGGTGACGGCGGCGACGAACCACGCGCGGTGGATGCGCGCACGACCCGGCTGCGGGGTGGGGACGACTGCCGCGGTTTCGCTTGTCTGGGTCACGACACACAGCTTCCGGCCAGGGCACCCCACGATCGAGTGACCCGAAGGACAGTGTTCGTTAGGATCGGGCCATGGATACGGCCGCCGCCCCTTTCCGTCCCCACCGCGTCGTCGTCCTCGCTCTCGACGGTCTGCTCCCCTTCGAGCTGGGCATCCCGCACCGGATCTTCGGCCGTCCCAAGGACGCCCTGGGCCGGCGCCTGTACGAGGTCGTCACCTGCTCGATCCGGCCGCCGGGCCCGGTGGAGACCGACGCCGACTTCTCCGTCCACGTCGCCCACGGCCCCGAGACCCTCGCCACCGCCGACACCGTGATCATCCCGGCGTCGTACGAACTCGGCCCGGTGTACGAGGAGGGCGTCCTCACCCGCGAACTGGCCGCCGCCCTCGCCCACATCGGCCCCGGCACCCGCCTCGCCTCCATCTGCACGGGCGTGTACGTCCTGGCCGCCGCCGGCCACCTGGACGGTCGCCCCGCGACCACGCACTGGGCCGACGCCGAGCGCCTCCAGCGGCTCTTCCCGCACGTCAGGGTGGACCCCGACGTCCTGTTCATCGACGACGGCGACGTCCTGACCTCGGCGGGCGTCGCGGCCGGCATCGACCTGTGCCTGCACATCGTGCGCCGTGACCACGGCACGGCGGTGGCCAACGAGGTGGCCCGGCGCACCGTCGTGCCCCCGCACCGCGACGGCGGGCAGGCGCAGTACGTCCAGCGGCCGGTGCCCGATCCGCAGCAGGCCTCCACGACCACCGCGCGGGCGTGGGCGCTCGGTCGGCTGCACGAGCCGATCCAACTGCGCGACATGGCCGAGCAGGTGGCCATGTCGGTGCGCACCTTCACCCGCCGGTTCCGCGAGGAGGTCGGCGTCAGCCCCGGCCAGTGGCTCACCCAGCAGCGCGTCGAACGCGCCCGCCACCTGCTGGAGTCCACCGACCTGTCCGTCGACCAGGTCGCCCACGACGCGGGCTTCGGCACGGCCCAGTCGATGCGCCAGCACCTCCAGGCGGCCCTGGGCGTCACGCCGACGGCGTACCGGCGGACGTTCCGGGCCGCGGCGAACGTCGCCCTGAGAAGGTGACGGCCGCGCGAGGGCAGAGCCGGAATCCGGAAGAGTTGTCCACAGGCTGTGGAGGAACCGGCCGCTTCGCCTTCTCATGACGGCGATGCGTGAGCCGTTGGCGGGCGCGCCGCTTTGCCGGTGACGCCCGTCGCCCTGCTGTGAATCGTGAGGGTGTCTGCGCATCGCGGGCGGCCCTGGTGATTCCGGATGGCGGCGCGTGCGCACTCGCCCCGAGCGCGGCGCCACACGCCGACCATCCGGCTCCGGCGCACCCGCCCCGGTTCCTCTTGCCCTGATGACGGAACCAACGCCGAATCGCGACTCGCACTCGACGAGGGCTCCCGTCACCGGAGCCCTCGCCGTCCCCTCGCGACGAACCGCTCTCCCCAGCGTGATCAACCGGACACGTCGCGTCAACAGCGATGCGGGAATTCGCCGCTCACATCCCGTTCGGCGTAGGCGCGCACGGAAGCACACACGGGCGCACATCCCCCCACCGGCCCGGACGGGCCCGGCACTGTTGCCACCGTGCCCCGGTCGCGACACCGTGCCCCGGTCGCGACGCCGGGCGCCTCACACGGCCTCGTACGCCAGCCCCCCGTAACCCCCCTCGTACCCCTCATGTCCGTCGAGCCCGTCCAGGCCCTCGCCTGCGGCTCTTCCCCCGCTGTACGCCATCGCCGCCGCGGGCGGTTCGGCGTAGCGGTCCAGTTCGCACCAGATGTGCTTGCCGATCCCCTCGGGGCTCCAGCCCCAGCGGTCGGCGAGCCCGTCGACGAGGGCGAGACCGCGTCCGCCGGTCTCCTCGCCGTCCGCCCACCGGGGCACCGGGGCGCGCGTGCTGCCGTCGGCGACCTCCAGACGGACGGTCGCCGGCTGGGGCAGGGAGAGGCGCAGCACGGCGGGGCAGCCGGTGTGCACGACGGCGTTGGTGACCAGTTCGGAGACGAGCAGGACCAGTGTCTCGGCGAGCGAATCGTCGGCCGCTATGCCGCACCCGGCGAGCCGCGAGCGAGCCCACCGCCGGGCGCGCCCCACTTCCGCGGGGTCGGGCCGGATCTCCAGCTGCACTTGAAGCACCTGCACCGCTCACACCATCCGAACCGGTGGACACAGAGGCTCACGCCTCATGAGGGCCACGATCGTAGCCATTTTCTGCATGACCAGAACAACGGCCAGAGCAGGGATCACGGAACGTGAATCCCGTACGCAAAAGCATGGTTGACGTACAGTCACCCCAACAAGCGCTTCGGGCATATTCCAGCGCGAAGGAGTACCCGTGCGGCATACTGTGCGACGCTCGTCGCGGAGAGTCGAACAGGCGGCGGAACAAGGCCCGTCACCGGCGTGACTCGTGCTCGGAACCTCTCGCATCTCACACAAGGTACCGGAGCGGACCTTCGACTCCAGGACGTGACGAGTCACACCTAGGACACAAGGCGATATCAACGCTCCGTAATGCCGGTATGCCACAATCCGCGACACTCCAGGTCCCGGAGTTCGCCGATGCCGCAGGCCGGCGCCCCGTCAGGCTGTTTCGACAGCGGATCACACGCGAGCCCTTGGTCACTCTGCGCATTGATACGCGCACTCTGGGTTCGGGCGCGCACCGCCGCATCGGATACAGGTCCGCCCTCTGCCTCCCAGGTGAGGCCCATGCCGCCGTGCACCCGGAGGCCGCGTCGCGGGCTCCGGGCACGGCCGTCTCGTCGGCGGGCAGCCGGGCGGCGACGATCTCCACGGGGTCCGCCGTGGCGGCCGCCGCGCACACGGCGGCGCGGGCCACCTCCACCCGCAGCGGGGTCCGCGCGCACAGCCGCCGCACGGCCCGGAAGGCACCGGCCGCCCGCCCGAACTGCTCTCGGGTCCGGGCGTGTTGCGCCGCCGACTCGCACACGCGCGCGGGCCGGGCCGAGCTGCTCGGTCGCGGTGAGCAGGAGGGCCCGCGGGTCCGCCGACCGCAGCGGTACGGCCCCGCGCCCCTGGGTTCGGCCGCGCCGCCCGTGCGGGGGACCGACGTCCGCTGGATCCGCTGGACCTCCGGCGCCACCTCCGACGTCAAGGGCGCGCTGAACGGTGGCCGTTGACAGATCGCGCGGCGGCAGCTACCCGGTGTACGCCCTGCGCCCCACCGCCGGTGACGTGGGCTCGATCGCCTTCCGGTGCGCCCGCACGGGCGGCCCCGACCACACGGTGGTGCTGCTGTGCGGCTTCTTGGTCCTGCTGGTCGAGCAGGTGGCGGTCGCGGACGTCGCGGTGATCGGCCTGTCGGATGCCGAGCATGGGCGAACGGGTCCGCGCGGTGGTCGAACAACCGTCGGCAGCCGCCGGATTGACGCAGGCGGCGGTCACGTCGTACCTGCGCGCGGAAGGGCTGCCGGTGCACGAACTGCCGGAGCAGCTGGAGGTGGTCGACGCCCTTCCGTGCAAGGGCACCCTGCGCGAGGTGCTCAAGTACCGGTTGGGGGAGCGTTTCCCGGCTACTCGGGCACGGTGAAGTAGCGGGCGAACGCCGCGACGACGTCCGCCTCGCTCACCTTGCCGTCGCCGTCGCCGTCGAGCGCGCCGGCCGCGGCCCGCGCGGTGTCCTCGGGCGTTCCGAGCACCCGCAGCACGCGCGCGATGTCCTCGATCGTGGCCGCGCCGTCGCCGTCCGGGTCGGCTACGGCGAGCGCGGCGTGCAGGAAGGGGCGGGCGATCTCGGCGAACCGGTCGGGGTTGTCGCGCAGCCGCTTGACCGCGCCGGTGACGAACTCCTCGCGGGTGATGCGCTGGTCACCGTCCCGGTCCGCTATCCCGGCCATGCCCTGCCAGAAGGCCTCCGCGCCGCCGTACAGCGCCTGCCCCTTGTCGGAGCGGGACGCCGTGCCGAACTCCGCGAGCAGCGCCTTGGCCGCGCCACTGAAGTCCTCGCGGTCGATGTAGCCGTTGCCGTCCTGGTCGAAGGTGGCGAACCGGGCCGCGATCCTGCGCTCGTACTCGCTGCTGACCATGTCTTTCAGGCCGCCTCACGTCATGTCGGGGTGCGTCTCGCCAGGGAGCGTACGACGACCGTGGCGGTTCCGGAGCGGGAAAACGACGGTTGTGCCAAGACCGGGGGAATTTCGGGACAACGATGTGGCGCGGAGTTCACGCGGACAGCGGGCCGGCGTCGTCCGAGGTCGCGGCAGCCACATCGGCGTGCACGTCGAACAGCCGACGCACGCCCAGCGCCCCGAGCACGCGGTTGACGTGGGAGCCGTCGGCCGCGCCCTGCGCCGGAAGTATCAGCCGCAACCGCCCCTGACAGGAGCGCAGCAGCCGACGGGCCGCGATCAGCACACCCACACCGCTGGAGTCGCAGAACCAGACCTCCGAGAGGTCGAGGACGAGACTGTGGCGGCCCTCGGCCACCGCGTCGTGCACCCGTTGACGCAGCACCGGCGACGTCACCAGGTCCAGCTCGCCCGACACGTGGAGCACGGCCCAGTCGCCCTGCTCACCGCCGGTCACTTTGAACGCCACCACCATGCCCTTCGTCGCCGGAACGTGCGGGAAACAGCCGGAACCGCACGGAACCACCCGGAAACGGAACCAGTTCCTACGTTTCCTTGCGGCGCGGCTGCCCACCGGCCGTTCCCTGAAACACTCCACCGAAAACGAGACCCGAACGAAAAAGGCTTGATTACGTCGAGTTCAATCCGATTCGATCAGGTCTGGTCCTGTGCCCATGGGGTAGGCGCGGCCCGGAAGCGCACTACCACCTGCGCCTCGCCAAGGGGCGCGCATTGTCACAAAGGGGCGTGCGTCGTCCGACGTGCCGACTACATTCGAGGTGGCGATGGACGCAGGCTGGACACCGGGACGGAGCTGGGGAGGGGGCCGTATGGCGAAGAAGGACGCACCGCCCCGCTGGGACCGCAAGATGCAGCAGCGACTCGCACGCGGTGAGGCCGCCGCCCTCGGCGAGCTCTACGACCGTTTCGCCTCCCTCGTCCACGGCGTGGCCCACCGCGTGCTCGGCGACGAGCGGGCCGCCGACGGCATCACCCGTGACGTCTTCGTCCACCTCTGGGAACACCCCGACGCCTACGATCCCAAGCAGGGCCCGCTCCGCTCGTGGGTCGCCGCCCTCACCCACCGCCTGGCCGTGCAACGGCTGCGCGCCACCGAGGCCGCCGCCCTCGCCGAGGGCGGCCACGGCTCGGACGAGGAACTGGAGCGCAAGGTCCGCCACGCCTCGGTCGCCGCCCGTGCGGACTACATCGTCCAGTCCATGCCCGCCCCGCTGCGCGCCGCTCTGGAGCGGGCCTACTTCCAGCGCCGCGACTACCGCCAGACCGCCACCGACCTCGGCATCACCGAGGACGAGGCACGCCGCCGCCTCCGCCTGGGGCTGCAGCTCCTCGCCACGGCCCACGACGTCGGCACACCGCCCGGATACGGAGGTGCGGTGTGACCGACCCGAACCACCACGAACCGCACGACGAGCACGACGAGCACCACAAGCACGACGAGCACCACAAGCACGACGAGCACGTGGACCACGGCGGGAAGAAGGACGAGGGGGACCAGCGGCCCCCGTACGACTCCGGTTCCGGCCGGAGCAGCAAGGGCGCCACGTCCGACCAGCCGCGCATACCGATGCCGAGGGCCTCCGTCGAGGACACGGGCCTGCCCCTGCCCACCCTCGACGCGCTCCCCACCCCACCGCCGTCCCTCCCGCACCCCGTACTGAAGTCCCTGCTGGGCGCCTGGGCGCTGGCGGCCTGCTCCCCCGAGGAGACGACTGCGGTCGAGGACCACCTGGGCACCTGCGGAAGCTGCGCCGAGGAGGCCCGGCGGCTGCGCGAGGCGGTCGGCCTGCTGCAACGCCCCGACAGCCTCGACCTGGACCCTGGCCTGCGCACGCGCGTCCTGGATTCCTGCCTGGACCGGCGCCCACCGCGCATCCCGGTACCCGAGTGGGCCACGCCCTACGACGCCGAGACCGCGCGCCTGGACGCCCTCCTGCAGGACTTCGGCGACGCCGAGTGGCACGCGCCGGTACGGCTGCGCTGGTTCGACGGCACGGGGCCGGCCAGCCGCCGCACGACCGTCGCCGGCGTCATCGCCCACCTCCTCGCCGTCGACGGCCTGATCGCGCTCGCCCTCGGCCTCGACGACCCGCTCGGCGACACGGACGCCGACGCACCGACCCCGACGGGCCGCACGGAGGCGTACTGGCGGGCCTCGCACTTCCCGCCGACCCGCACCGTGCGGGCGCCCTGGCGGGAACAGGGTCACGGCATCGTGCGCACGGTGTCCTTCACCGGCGGCGGCGCGGGCAAGCTGGGTGTGTCGTACGGCGACGGCGCACTGCCGCTGCACGACGCGATGATCGACCGGGCCTTCGAGTGCTGGGTGCATGCGGAGGACATCGCGGAGGCGGTGGACTACCCGTACGACCCTCCGTCCGGCCGCCACCTCAACCGCATGATCGACCTGGCGGTCCGGCTGCTCCCGGGCACACTCGCGCAGCGCCGCCGCGCGGGCCTGGCCTCGCCCGCCCCGACGCCCCGCCACCTGGTGCCCGCCGGCAAGCCCGGCCGCACCCTGCGCCTGGAGATCGAGGGGTCGGGCGGCGGCGAGTGGCTGATCCCCCTGGACTCCCCCGCGGCGGTCGGCTCCGCCGACCTGGAGGTGGCCCACGTGGCCCTGGACGGCGTCGAGTTCTGCCGCCTGGCGGCGGGCCATGTCTCCCCCGACGACGCGGCGGCGGGTCAGCTCGGCGACCGCGAGGCCATCAGGGACGTCCTGTACGCGGCGGCGTCGCTGAGCCGCATGTAGCGCACCCCGGCCTCACCGGAGCCGCATGTAGCGCAGCCCGGGTAGCCGCATGTGGACGCACCCCGGCCTCACCGGAGCCGCACGTCCACGCACCCCCGTCTCACTGCGGCCGCTTGCGGCCGCACCCGGCTTCACCGAGCCGGACGCAGGCTCACCCCGGCGTCGCCGCCCAGCAGGCCGAGGCTCGTGCAAGCGCTCTCCGGCGTCAGTGAGCCGAAGGCGGGCGCGTCCGGCGTCGCCGCCGCCCGGCAGGCCGGTGGTCGGTGCGCCGACTAGGCGAAGACCACCGTGCGGCGACCGTTCAGCAGGATGCGGCGCTCGGCGTGCCACTTCACGGCCCGGGCCAGCGCCTGGCACTCCACGTCGCGGCCCACCCCGACCAGCTGGTCGGGGGTGACGTCGTGGGCGACCCGCTCGACCTCCTGCTCGATGATCGGGCCCTCGTCCAGGTCCGCCGTGACGTAGTGCGCCGTCGCGCCGATCAGCTTCACACCCCGCGCGTGCGCCTGGTGGTACGGCTTCGCGCCCTTGAAGCTCGGCAGGAACGAGTGGTGGATGTTGATGATCCGCCCGCTCAGCTGCTTGCACAGATCGTCCGACAGCACCTGCATGTACCGGGCCAGCACCACCAGCTCCACCCCCTCCTCCCGGACGATCTCCAGAAGCCGCGCCTCGGCGTCCGGCTTCGTGTCCTTCGTGACGGGGATGTGGTGGAACGGAATCCCGTAGGAACCCACCAGCTCGGCGAAATCGGTGTGATTGGACACCACACCGGCGATCTCCACGGGCAGCGCGCCGATCCGGGCCCGGAACAGCAGATCGTTCAGGCAGTGCCCGAACTTGCTGACCATGAGCAGGATGCGCATCTTCTCGTCGGCCCGGTCGAGCTGCCAATCCATCTGGAACGAGTCACCGATCGCCGCGAAGCTGGCCCGCAGCTTGTCCACCGTCACCGGCGCCTCCGCCGAGAAGTGGACCCGCATGAAGAACAGCCCCGTGTCGTGGTCACCGAACTGCTGGCTGTCCTCGATGTTGCAGCCGGTCATGAACAGGTAGCTCGACACGGCGTGCACGATGCCCTTCTTGTCCGGGCACGACAGGGTGAGAACGTACTGATCGGCCGGCGCGGCCGCGGCTCGGTTGGACTGCGCGTTCATGCAGCACAGGGTCCCACACGGAGCCGAGCGGCCAGAAACTCCGGCCACCATGCGGAACGAGCCGGTCGCGCCCGGCTAGGCCGACCGCGTCAATATGCGCAGCACCTCCAGGGTGCGGGGCGCCACGTCCGGGTCCTCACCGTCGCTCGTGGCCATCCGGACGTGCGCGTCCCGCGCCGCCCGCACCGCCTCCGGCCACGCCGGGTGCTCGACGTAGGAGGAGACCGGCGCGTCCGGCCCCACCTGGTGCATGATCCGCAGCACCCGCAGCACCGCGGTGTCGACCAGCGCCGCCTCCTGCGAGTCCCGGAATATCGTCCCGACGTACTTCTCGGCGGACCAGTGGTCCAGCCAGGTGTCCTCGACCAGGCGGTACACGGCGTCGGTGACGTCCCCGTACCCCTCGACGCCGGCCAGCCAGACGTCCCGCTGGAACACCGGGTCGGAGAGCATGTGCAGCGCGGAGCGCACATTGCTGCGCCAGCGCCACCACGGCATGTCGTTCAGTGGCATGGCACCCATCGTGGATGAGCGATGCCCGCGGCGGGAAGAGTTCGCCGAACCTTGTAGACCTTGCACACCTTGCACGGTCATCGATCGTACGTTCCTCGCCACGCGCCGTTCACCGGACCCCGCAATTCACCTGTCCGTCACCTGTCATTGACCGACAGTCACTCGGAGGTTAGTGATGTGGCGGAATCGTGCGGATGCATGACTGGCAGGCGACGCACCCGCAGCACATTCCTCCACGCCCTCACCAGGCCCGTCAGAGCCCTGCGCACAGCGGGAGTCCTGGTGGCGTGCGCGTCGCTGGCCGTCGGATGCGGGGTCGTCCCCGGCTTCTCGGGGGGCGCCGACGACGACCCGATCACCGTCATGACCTGGGCGCCGCAGGACACCAACGCCACGAACAAGCCCGGCATGCCGGCCATGGCGCTCGCCTACGCCCGCCACGTCAACGCCCACGGCGGCATCAACGGCCGCAAGCTGAAGGTCGTGATCTGCAACGACCGCAACGACAGCGTGCACGCCGCGAAGTGCGCGCGCCGCGCGGTCGAGCAGAAGGCCGTCGCGGTCGTCGGCTCCTACAGCCAGTTCGCCGACACGTTCTTCCCGATCCTGGAGGGAACGGGCATACCGTACATAGGTGGCTACGGCATCACGAACGCCGAGTTCACCAGCCCGCTGTCCTACCCGGTCAACGGCGGCCAGCCCGCGCTGCTGGCCGGCCTCGGCAGGCACCTCGCGAGCGGCTGCGGTCCCGTCGCGCTCGTCCGGCCGGACACCATCGCGGGTGACGAACTTCCCAACCTGCTCAACTCGGGCCTGCAGGCGGGCGGTCACCAGGACGCGGACGACCTGCGGGCGGCGGAGGACGCCACCGAGTTCTCCGCGCAGACCGAGCAGGCCCTGACCGCGGCCACCGCGGACCCGGCGAAGCAGGGCTGCGTGGTGCCGGCGCTGGGCGACCGCACCAACACCTTCATGGACTCCTTCCGGCGTGACCGCGAGGGCTACCCGGCGGTCCGCATGGGCACCGTGCTCGGCAGCGTCGACCAGACGGTCATCGACGCCACCGGCGGTGCGTCGAGCCCGTACGAGGGGGCGTACATCACCGGCTGGTACCCGGTGGAGGCCGACAAGCGCTGGGACGGGATGAAGAAGGTCATCCGCGAACAGGCCTTCACCGACACCCGGATCGACCCCGCCGACGCGGGCGTGCAGACCACCTGGATCGCCTACACCGTCCTGGAGGCCGTCGTGAAGGCGCTCGGCGACGGCGAGGTGTCCTCCGACACGGTGCGCCGCAGCCTGGACGACGGTTTCAAGGTCACGACGGACGGGCTCACGCCGACCCTGCGCTGGCAGTTCCAGGACGTGCTGGCCTCCGTCGGCTTCCCGCGCCTGGTCAACACCGACGTGACCCTGCAGGTGGTGCGGGACGGCCGGCTGGTCGCGGCACGCGAGGGCGCCATCGACGTGACGAAGACGCTCCAGGACGCCGAGGGCGAGGCCTGAGCGACCCCGCCCCACGGCGCCCGGCGCCGGCCCGGCCGCACCACCGGGGCCGGCTCCCGCGTCACAGCTGGGTCGGCTGGCGCTCCGTCAGGCCGTACTCGCGGGCGATGGCGTTCCACAGCCTGGCGGCCTCGGCCTTCTGCGTGGTGGCGACGCCGCTCTCCCGGTTGCCGGCTTCGGTCTGGCCGGTGCTGCGGGCCTGCCCCTTCTTGCAGAGCTTGCCCTTCTCCGCGGCGACCTGGTCGGCCCAGGCGGCGTAGTGGTTGTCGGCGGACGCGGACGCCTGCCACGCCTTGGTGAGTGCCTCGGTCAGCGCGGCGTGGTCGGGCAGCTTGTCGACGCCGAGCCCGGACAGCCGGGTGACCAGGTTGGTGCGCTGCTCGGCCGCGCCGCGCAGGTCCTTGGCGGCCCGGGCGAGGTTGTTGCAGGACTTCACGTCGTTGACGGCGCTGATCACGGTGGCCCGGCTGTCACCGCTGTCGGCGAGCAGCTTGTCCAGGGCGACGGCCTGCTGCTCGGCCGCGTCCGCGGACGGTGACGCCGAGGTCTCGGACGTGGCGGGTGCCGTGGCGGAGACGGTCTCGGGGTCGTCGTCCTGCTCGCCGCCGCCCCCACCGCCGAGCAGCGCGCCGGCGCCTATGCCGACGACGGCGATGGCGATGCCGCAGGCCGCGATGAGCGGCACCTTCGAGCCGGTGCGGCCCCGGCCGTCCCGGGCGGCCCGCCGGCCCTGTGCCGGGCCGGGCTCGTCGTACGACGGCCGTGCGGCAAAGTGCCCGGCGCCCTGCGGTTCCTGGTAGCGGGGCATCTGCTGGGTGGCCCCGGCCCGGTCCTCGCCGCCGGGACCGCTGCGGAAGAGGTTGTCGAACTCGGCGGGCGGCTGCCGGTCCTCGTACCCGCCGTGCCCGGGCACGGGCGGGAGGTACTGCGTGGCCTCGGCGTCGGCGCCGGGGGCGGACGGCATGGCTCCGGCCGCCGCGCCGCCCTCCTGGCCCCGACCGAGATACGTCGTCGTCTCGGCGGGCCGGGCCCCGGGACCCGACGGCATCTCCGGCGGCAGGGCCCCGGGCCCCACCGGCGGGATGTACTGCGTGGCCCCCTCGTCGACGGAGCCGGAGGCGGGGACGGGCGGCAGGTACTGCGTGGCACCGTCGTCACCGGGGCCACCGGCGACGGGCGGGGCGTACGGGGTCGCGCCCTCGTTCCCGGGCGCGCCCTGGGCGTGGTACGGGGCGGCTCCGACCGGCGGGATGTACTGGGTCGCCCCGTCGTCGGCCGACGGCTGCGGCATGCCGGGCGTGCCGTACCCCGCGTGCGGCGCCGGGGCCCCGGGCGCGGGCTGGGGCGCACCGTGGTCCGGCGCCCCGTAGGCCCCGTACGACGCCTGCGCGCCACCGCCGTACGACTGTCCGGGCGCGCCCTCCGGCGGGAGCGGGCCCGGCTGGTCCTGGGCGCCCCACGGGGCCTGCTGCTGGGCCCCCCACGGCTCGGCGGGCGGCGTCTGCCAGTCCTGGCCCGGCTGCGGGGCCGGCGCCTGGTGCTGCCCGGGGCCCCAGGGCTCGCCCCAGGCCTGCCCCTGGGGCGGGGCCGAGGCCGGGGCGGGGGCGCCGGAAGGGGCACCGTGCTGCGGGCCGGCGGGTCCGCCCGTCCTGCCCGGCAGCAGCGGTTCGCCACCGTCGGAGGGCAGCACGATGCCTTCGCGCGCGGACCGCGCCGAGGGCTCCTCGCCCTGTCCACTCTGCGTCACCGGGACTCCTACGAATGGGGGACCATCGGAATCGTCGGCTCACGCTACCGGGTCCCCCGAGCCGGGTGCCACGCAGCACAGGACCTGACCTCCTGCCCTGTGACCGCCGTAACAAAACCGGCCCGTGGCACGCTGCTTACGTCACCTCCCTTTTGAGGCGCCCGCGTTCTCCGCCCGTTCACGCCCGCGGGGCCCCTGTCACGCCGCCGCCTGCAGATCCAGCCGGGCTCCGAACTCCCGCACCACGGACTCCTCCTGGAACGGCTCCAGCCGCTGCTGGAAGTCCTCCAGGTACTCGGCGCCCCGGTTGGAACGGAGGGTCTCCAGCAGTTCCACCGCCTTCAGCCCCGTGTGACAGGCCTGCTCGATCTCGCGCTGCTGCACCTGTGCCGTGGCGAGCAGCACATAGCCGATCGCCCGCCTGCGCGCGCGGGACTCGGGGTGGCCGTCGAGGGACTCCTGCGCGCAGCGCGCCGCCGCCTCCGCCTGGCCGAGGTCGCGGTGGCAGTGGGCCAGTTCGTCGGCGAGGTAGGCCTCGTCGAAGTGCGCGATCCACGCCGGGTCGTCGCCGGAGGCGTCGTCCGCGTGCTCCATGGCGGTCACCGCCCGCCCGGAGGCCGCCTGGGCGGCGCGCGCGTCGCCCATCAGGGCGTGCCCGCGTGCCTCGGCCGCGTGGAACATGGCCTCCGCGCGTGGAGTCACGCGCCCCCGCGCCCCCTCCTGCGCCGCCCGCGCCAACTGGGCGATCTCCCGCGGGTTGCCGAGTTGCGCGGCCAGGTGGCTCATGGACGCGGCGAGCACGTAGCCGCCGTAACCGCGGTCACCGGCCGCCTGCGCCAGCCGCAGCGCCTGGATGTAGTAGCGCTGGGCCAGTCCCGGCTGCCCGGTGTCGACCGCCATGTACCCGGCCAGCTCGGTCAACCGTGCCACGGACGCGAAGAGTTCCCGCCCGACGGCGTCCCGGTACGACCCGGCGAGCAGCCCGGAGACGACGCTGTTGAGGTAGTGCACGACGACCGGGCGCACATGCCCGCTGCCGTACTGGTGGTCCAGGTCGACCAGCGCCTGCGTCATCGCGCGCACCGCCGCCACGTCCGACTGCCCCACCCGGGGCCCCGCCGAGCGCGCCACCTGCGCGTCGGGCCCGGAGATCAGCCAGTCGCGGCTCGGCTCGACCAGCGCGGAGGCCGCGACGGACGAACCGGACAGGAAGTCCCGGCGCCCCACGTCACTGCGCCACAGCTCACAGACCTGCTCGATGGCTCCCAGCACCGTCGGCGAGAACTGGAGGCCGACCCCCGAGGCGAGGTTCTTGCCGTTGGCCATGCCGATCTCGTCGATCGTGACCGTACGGCCGAGTTTGCGGCCGAGCGCCTCGGCGATGATCGCCGGCGCGCGTCCGCGTGGCTGCTGTCCGCGCAGCCAACGCGCCACGGACGTCTTGTCGTAGCGCAGGTCGAGGCCGTGCTCGGCACCGCACATGTTGACCCGGCGGGCCAGCCCGGCGTTCGAGCAACCCGCTTCCTGGATGAGCGCCTGCAGCCGTTCGTTCGGCTGCCGCGCGACGAGAGGCCTTGCGGCCATGGCGTACCCCCTGAGGCTGCGGTGCCTGCCCGCACACCGAGTTGTCGTCTCTTCCACCGGGTCCCCGCCCCCTTTCGGCAGCGAGTGATTCCGGCCGTGAAGATCAATGCCCCGCGGACATACCGAAGATGCGAGGCTTGCGAGGATTGCCGGGGTAAAGGCGGTTGCCGACCCCACACCTGGCTACCCAGGTCCCCCCGCGGTTCCTCCTGCGCGCCCCCGGACGTGCACCCATGCGCCCCGGATGCCGAATCGATGCTCCTCCCCCGCGCGCGGTCGGGCCGTAACCCCAGGTTGGGCTGGGAGTTGAGTGGGGCGTGGAAGAGACGATCCCGGCCACCGAAGCCGCCCAGATTCCGAAGCAGCGCGGGGAATCGCTGCTGGAGACCGCCGTTCGCTACGCCGAGGAACGCCACTGGGACGTGTTCCCCGGCACCTGGCTGGAAGCCGTCGACGGGGTGCAGCGATGCTCCTGCGGTGACGCCGCGTGCGGTGCGCCGGGGGCGCATCCGGCACGGCCGGACTGGGCGACGCAGGCGACCGGCAGCGCGACGGTCGCGCGGCGGATGTGGCAGAAGCAGCCGAACGCCTCGATCCTGCTGCCCACGGGGCGGACCTTCGACGCGATCTCCGTGCCGGAGACGGCGGGCTTCCTGGCGCTGGCCCGGATGGAGCGGATGGAGCTGACGCTGGGGCCGGTGACGCTGACCCCGGACCGGCGGATGCAGTTCTTCGTGCTGCCGGGCGCGTCGGTGAAGGTTCCCGACCTGGTGCGCACGCTGGGCTGGTCGATCGGCTCGCTCGACCTGACGGCGCTGGGCGAGGGGGCCTACGTCGCCGCGCCCCCCACCCGCTACGGCTCGCGCGGCGCCGTGCAGTGGGCCTGCCGCCCCACCCCCGCCAACCGCTGGCTGCCGGACGCCGAGGAGCTGATCTCCCCCCTCGCGTACGCCTGCGGACGGGACCGCTGACCCGGGTTCCCGTCGCACCGCTCCCCTGGTGTTCTCCCCTGGACGAGGGAGCACGGGTGGGGACGGCCGCGGTCAGCGGAGCTGACCGCCGGGTCCGTCACTGCCCGAACGCCGCCTCCAGGAACGGCTCGATCGCCGCGCGCCACGCCTCCGGCTGGTCGTAGTGGACGAGATGGCCGGCGTCGGCGACCTCGGCGTACTCGCCGCGCGGGAGGACGCGGACCATCTCCTGGGCCTCGGCCCGGCCGAGTTCGCCGTCGAGGCCGCGGACGACCAGCGCGGGGCACCGGACCTGGGCCAGCTCGTCCCAGTGGGCGTCGTACACCCAGGTCTCGCGGGACTTCAGCATCTGCTGGACGTCGAAGACGGGCCGCCAGCCGTCGGGCGACTCGTGCATCGCCTCGGCGTAGAACGCGCCGCGGGCCGGATTCGGCCGCTCCACCCAGGGGTCGTCCTCGCCGAACCACTTGCGGACGTCGGCCAGGGTGGCGAAGGGGACGGGCCAGGAGGCGAACCAGTTGGCCCACTCGCGCTGCGAGGCGGCGCCGAGGGCGGAGGCCCGCATGTCGCAGACGATCAGGCCGCGGACCAGGTCGGGGCGCTTGGCGGCGAGCTGCCAGGCGGTCAGCGCGCCCATGGCATGGCCGATCAGGACGGCGGGGGCGAGGCCGAGCTGTTCGAGGGCGGCCTCGGCGTCGTCGACGTACGCCTCACGGGTGTACGCGGCCTGCGGGGGCTTCTCGCTCTGGCCGTGGCCGCGCTGGTCGAGCGCCACGGCGCGGTGCCGTTCGGAGAGCCAGCGGGCGGTGGAGGCCCAGTGCGAGGCGCGGCCCATCAGACCGTGCAGTAACAGCACGCCGGGTGCCGGGTCGGGCCGGTCGTCCGCCGTCGCCGCGTCGCCCTCGGTCCTCGGCGGGTCGGGGTCGGCCTTGGGTGGGTCGCCGAACTCCCAGGCCGCGAGTCGTACGCCGTCCGCCCCGGTCACGTCGATGCGTCGCGCCATTGATGCCGGCACCCCCAAGCTCCGCTCGGACCCGCTCGTACCTGTGCTAGCCGTGCTGCTCGTCCTACGGTCCTACTTGCCGTACTGGTCCTACTCGTCGTACCGCCAGTCTCACGGGACCGCTTCTGCCCCGGCAGACTATCGAAAGGGCATTCGAGAATGGGCTTTCTGCGGGCAACACCCCTCGTTCGAGTGACGCCGCTCCAGGCATGATCCCGCCGCCCCAGGGGAGATCTTCAGCGGGAGGCGGACCGCTCGGGGAAAAACGGTCCGAGGGGGATGACCCTGAGAGCTCGGGGCTCCGGGTCAGAACAGGGGAGGACAGGCCCCGGCGCCACACGGCGCCGGGGCCCTCCGTTCGACTGCGGCACATCCCCACCCCGCCCTCTGAGGACCGACGCCTCACGCGACAGCCTGACACGACAGACGTCCGGGCGCTGCGATTCGGCACACCGGGTCCGGGATTCGACGCGATCGACGCACGACGGCGGCCGTCGACGGACGACGGCGGCCCACCCCGCTCGGCGGAACCCGGGGCGCGCGGCTCAGCGCTTGGCGACGAACACGTGGGAGGCGACGTCCGACTCCAGTTCGGCCGCCTCGCCGCCGCTGCCCACCAGGACCCCGCCGGCCGACTCCGTCACGCTCACCACCGAACCGGGCTGCACACCCGCCCGACGCAGCGTGTACATCAGCTGCGCGTCCGTCTGGATCGGCTCGCCGATCCGGCGCACGACGACGGTCTTGCCCTCCGAGCCCGGGTCGAGATCGGCCAGCGACACCATGCTCTCGTCCAGGAACGGGTCGGCGCCGTCCTTCTCGCCCAGCTCCTCCAGGCCCGGGATCGGGTTGCCGTACGGCGACTCGGTGGGGTGGCGCAGCAGCTCCAGCACCCGGCGCTCCACCGCCTCGCTCATCACGTGCTCCCAGCGGCAGGCCTCGGCGTGCACCTGCTCCCACTCCAGGCCGATCACGTCCACGAGCAGGCACTCGGCGAGACGGTGCTTGCGCATCACGCGCGTCGCCAGCCGACGGCCCTCGTCGGTGAGCTCCAGGTGCCGGTCACTGGCCACGGACACCAGACCGTCGCGCTCCATCCGCGCCACCGTCTGGCTCACCGTCGGCCCGCTCTGGTCGAGCCGCTCGGCGATGCGGGCACGCATGGGGACCACACCTTCCTCCTCCAGCTCGAGGATGGTGCGGAGATACATCTCCGTGGTGTCGATCAGTCCGGACATACGTGCCCCTCGAATAGCTCTGCCGAAGGCTCGACCGCTCTCCGGCGCGTGCGCTGGCCCTGACCTCAATTCTGCCGGATACCACCGACAACCGTGCCGCGCCGCCGAACCCGGGGATCGCATGCTGGGGGGTGAACGCCGGGCGCACGCGTCGACGGCCGCCCCGCGCCGTATTGACATCCCACTGGTCCAGACCGCACCGTGATCCGCGACACAGTGCGTGAAGCGGAGCGAAGGAGCTCACATGGGCGACAGCACGCCCGCCGACCGGTATCTCGACGCCGCGATCGGTCTGCTGCAGCGCGTGCGCGAGGAGGAGGCCGAGGCCGTCGCGTCCGCCGGCGCGCTCCTCGCCGACACCGTCGCCTCCGGGGGCCGGCTGTTCGCCTTCGGCGCCGGGCACTCCTCGCTCGCCGCCCAGGACGTCGTCTACCGCGCGGGCGGGCTCGCGCTGATGAACCTGCTCGCCGTGCCCGGTGTCGTCGGTGTCGACGTGATGCCCGCGACGCTCGGCTCCGCGCTCGAGCGGGTCGACGGCCTCGCCGCCGCCGTCCTCGACTCCTCCCCGCTGCGCGCGGGCGACGTCCTGGTGATCATCTCCCTGTCGGGGCGCAACGCCCTCCCCGTCGAGATGGCGATCAACGCCCGCGCCCTCGGCGTCCGGGTGATCGGCGTGACCTCGGTCGCGTACGCCACCGAGACGACGTCACGGCACGCCTCCGGGACGTACCTGAAGGACCACTGCGACATCGTCCTCGACTCCAAGATCGCGGTCGGTGACGCGGAACTCACCCACGACTCCGTCCCCGCGCCCTTCGCCCCCGCCTCCACCGTGGTGACCGCGGCCCTGCTGCAGGCGGTCATGGCCACGGCGGCCGTCGACCTGGCCGACCGGGGCATCGAACCCCCGCTGCTGCGCTCGGGCAACGTGGACGGCGGCCACGACTGGAACGGCCGGGTACTGGAGCAGTACCGGGACCGGATCTTCTACCGGCACTGAACGCCTCGTCCGCCGCGGCCGACACCGGTGAGGCGGCCGGGCGGTGGGCCGGGGCCGGTCCGCCGGGGGCGGCGAAGTCCCGTCGGTGCGGTGACTCCCGGCCGGGACGGGCAGGGCACCCCGGGCAGCGTCGGTCCGGACGGGGCGGCGTTCGCCCCTCTCGCAGCGCGGCGTTCACCCCCGCGTGGGCGGGGTTCGGTCCTCCCGCTCCTCCAGCACCGCCGCCAGGTCCAGCTCGGCCGCGATCCGTACGGCCACGTCCTCGGCGTACACCGTGTCCGACCGTTCGAAGGCGCTCCGCCCGCTCCCCCGCAGGAACGTCACGACGCCCAGCGTCCGCCCCCGGCTGCGCAGCACCGCGCACAGCGCGTGCACCGCGTCGGCCGGCCACTGCCGCGTCAGCGCCCACGCGCGCGCCTGCTCGGCCGACACACTGCCGACGCCGGCCCGCACGGTGCCGATCCGCTGCACGCACTGCAACGCCGGATGCCCCTCGCCGTACCGCGCCGGCAGCCCCGCCCGGCCCGTGAGCAGGCTCGGCCCCGGCGCACCCGACGGCGTGCCGGCCACCCGCACCAGCCGTACCGGCCCCACGGACTCGGCGTCCGACAGCGAGCCGCCCGCCACCCGGTCGATCAGCGCGTGATCGGCGAAGCCGGCCAGCGCGAAGTCGAGGTGCACGGTCGCCGCCTCCGCCGGGTCCTCGCACTCGGCGGCCACACGGGCGGCCCGATGCAGCTGATTGCCGCGGAACCGCAACAGCGCCGCCTCCTGCTCGCCCTGCTTGGACTCGGTCACGTCCTGGAACAGCCACCCCACCCCGAGCGGAACCGGCTCCTCCGCCAGCGGTGAGGCCAGCCGCAGGAAACCACTGCGCCAACAGCGCCGCTTCTCGCCCTCCGGTGTGCGCACACTCACCCAGATCTCGGCCGGCGCCGGCGGCGCGCCCTCCGCCAGCACATGCGTCAGCGCGCTCTCCAGCTCCTCCACACCCTGCGCCAGCAAGTCCCCGAGCGGCCGCCCCAGCACCGACGTACGCCCCATGCCCAGCGCGCGGGCCGCGTGCGCGTTCACCACGGCGGGCCGCAGATCGGCGTCGACCAGGACCACACCCCAGCTCGCGTCCTCGAACAGCGCCTCGCTCAGCGCTATGGACCGCTCCAGGTCGATCTGCGCGTGCACCTCGCTGAAGGCGCAGTACACGCCCGCCGGCTTGCCGTCCGGTCCGAGCACGGCCGCCGACTGGGTGCGCACCAGCACCCGCCCGCCGTCCTTGGTCAGCAGCGCGAACTCGTGCACCTGGCGGCCCGGCGCCTGCATGGCGGACAACAGCCGCGCCTCGACCTCCGCGGCGTCGGCGCTGCGCACCGCCCACCCGGCGAAGCCGGGCCGGCCCACCGCCTCCTCGGCCGTCCAGCCGAGGATCCGCTCCGCCTCGCGGTTCCAGTGCGTCACGACCCCGTCGGCGTCGAAGGCGCACAGCGCCGCGTCCATGCCGTCCAGCAGGGCGGCAAGCAGATCCGAACCACCGGAACCCTCAGGTCCGTCCGGGCCGTCCGGCCCGGGCTCGTCCGGTCCGAGTTCGTCCGTGGTCCCACTACGCCGGGAAGCACTCACCTGGACCCCCTGCAGGCTGCGTCAGCACGAACGGCGCGTCGGTTCGCTCACTTGCAATCATTCAACTCGAACGTGACGCAGCCCACATATGGTTCCCGCAAGATGGCAAAAATCGTTGTACGGAGGAAACCGCTCGACAACCGCCCGCTACCTCTCAATGACCGAACGTCGCAGGTCAACCCACTCGTCCAGGCCCTCGGGCAGCACATAACGGTCAACCTCCACGAATCCCCGCGACTCGGCGAACCGCAAGCCGTCCCCGTTGGCCGCCAGGACACACGTCTCCACCACCCCGGCCCCCAGCACGCGCGCGTACGCGAGCCCGTTCTCGTACAGGACGCGCCCGACGCCCCGCCCCCGCCACTCGGGCAGCACCCGGGCGATCACGGTCACCGCACCGCCCTCCCGCTCGGCGGGCCGCACGGTCGAACACCCCACGAGCACCTCACCGACGTACGCGTTCTCCAGCCGGTAGCGCCCGCTCCGCTCCCGCACCTCGCCCAAGGAGAGCGCGCCGGGCGGCACGACGGTGTTGTGCACGTGCCGCCACTGCTCGAGCATGCGCTCGCCCTCGACGACCTCGATGCGCACCCCGTCCACCGGCCCGCGCCGCGCGTCCACCTCGACGCCGATCCTCATGCGCGCGTCCGCCAGCCCGCAGACCATCACCGTCGCGGCCGGCCGCACGGGACCGAAGACCCGGCGCAGCACCGGCAGGCACGCCTCGAGGTCCTCCCGCGCGGGCAGCAGGTACCGCACCCGCACGACGTCCGCGAACGTGCACCCGGCCTCCGCCAGCACCGCGCCCACGTTCCGCAGACACTGCTCGGCCTGCTCCACCACGTCGTCCGGGACGGACGCGGCCGCGCTGTCGAACGCGCTGGTCCCCGCCACATGCACCCAGTCCCCGTCGACGACGGCCCGCACACCCCCGATCCGCTCCTCGAACCCCCCACCGAGCACCACCCACCGCTTTGTCATGCCCAGCACGCTAAACGCTCCTGCGGGCAACTTCTCGGAAAAACGGTTGATGGGACCCGCAACCGTTTTTTAGGGTGGCGGTACACGAGAAGGGAGGTGGTTCGGCAGATGTATGAATACCGGACGCGTGAGGTGGCTGCGGGCTAGCGGCCCGTCACCACACTCTGTGCGGTGCCGGACCGGCACGTGAAAGACGCGTGCAGCCGGCCCCAATCCCAGCAGTCACCCGACCCGCGAGTCGCCGGTACGTCCGGCCGGCTCCTCCTTGGAGGAACCTGACTCGCGGGTCGCCTGCGTTTCAGGGGAGGACCTCTGCGGGGTCACTGGGCGATGTCGGTCCAGCCCTCGATGGCGCGTGGGTCGCGGGGGCCCGGGCCGATGTAGCGGGCGGAGGGGCGGACCAGGCGGCCGGTGCGCTTCTGTTCGAGGATGTGGGCGGACCAGCCGGCCGTGCGGGCGCACGTGAACATCGACGTGAACATGTGGGCGGGGACCTCCGCGAAGTCCAGGACGATGGCCGCCCAGAACTCGACGTTGGTGGCCAGGACGCGGTCCGGGCGGCGGTTGTGCAATTCCTCCAGGGCCGCCTTCTCCAATGCCTCGGCGACCTCGAAGCGGGGGGCGCCGAGTTCGCGGGCGGTGCGGCGCAGGACGCGGGCGCGGGGGTCCTCGGCGCGGTAGACGCGGTGGCCGAACCCCATGAGGCGCTCGCCCTTGTCGAGGGCCTGCTTGACGTAGGCCTCGGCGTCGCCGGTGCGTTCGATCTCCTCGATCATGCCGAGGACGCGGGAGGGGGCGCCGCCGTGCAGGGGGCCGCTCATCGCTCCGACGGCGCCGGACAGGGCCGCCGCGACGTCCGCGCCGGTGGAGGCGATGACCCGGGCGGTGAAGGTGGAGGCGTTCATGCCGTGCTCGGCGGCGCTGGTCCAGTAGGCGTCGACGGCCGCGACGTGCTTCGGGTCGGGCTCGCCGCGCCAGCGGATCATGAAGCGTTCGACGACGGACTGGGCCTTGTCGATCTCGCGTTGCGGGACCATGGGGCGGCCCTGGCCGCGGGCGGACTGGGCGACGTAGGACAGGGCCATGACGGCGGCGCGGGCGAGGTCCTCGCGGGCCTGCTCGGCGTCGATGTCGAGCAGGGGTTTGAGGCCCCACACCGGCGCCAGCATGGCGAGGGCGGACTGGACGTCCACGCGGATGTCGCCGGAGTGGACGGGGATGGGGAAGGGCTCGGCGGGCGGCAGGCCGGGGTTGAAGGCGCCGTCGACGAGCAGTCCCCAGACGTTGCCGAACGAGACGTGACCGACCAGGTCCTCGATGTCGACGCCCCGGTACCTGAGGGCGCCGCCCTCCTTGTCCGGTTCGGCGATCTCCGTCTCGAACGCGACGACTCCCTCGAGTCCGGGTACGAAGTCGGACATCAGGCGGCTCCTCGGATGTGGACGACAGGCTGGTTGTGGGCCACGGGTGTGGTGCGGCATCCCGTGTGGGACCGGATGTGGCCGGGTGGCCGGCTGCGGACCGGGTGTCCAGTTGTGGCCGGTTGTGGCCGGCCGTGCTTCTGGTGCGGAAACGGGTGATCGCCCGGTGGATCCACGGTCGGTTGCGGCTCGCGGTCCTGGGCGGTCATGGGGGTGATGCCCCGTGGGGGGCACGGTCACCCAATCGGAAACGCATCTGCACGATATCCCCGGGTGCCACGTCTGGGGAGGGGTGGCGGCACTCAGTGCCAGTCCGTGACGAACGCCACGCGTGGCGAACGGCCGCCGTGTATACGGCAGGATGACCGCGTGAACGAGGAAGACGCCGTCCCCGCAGCGCCCGATCCCGCAGCGCCCGATCCCGCCGCGATGCGCAAGCACTACCGGGAGGAGGGCCTGTCCGAGGCCGAGCTGGCCGCGACCCCGGTCGAGCAGTTCGCGCGCTGGTTCCTGCAGGCCGCGACGGAGGGGCGGCTGTTCGAGCCGAACGCCATGGTGGTGTCCACGGCCGACGCGGAGGGCCGGCCCAGTTCCCGCACGGTGCTGCTGAAGCACTTCGACGACGCGGGCTTCGTCTTCTACACGAACTACGACTCCCGCAAGGCCCGCGACCTCACGGCGAATCCGCACGTCTCGCTGCTGTTCCCCTGGTACACGATGGCCCGCCAGGTGATCGTGGCGGGCGTCGCGCGGCGGACCGGGCGGGACGAGACGGCCGCGTACTTCCGGACCCGCCCGCACGGCTCGCAGCTCGGCGCCTGGGCCAGTGCGCAGTCGTCGGTGATCGCCTCCCGTGCCGAGCTCGACGTCTCCTACGCCGAACTCGCCGCCCGCTATCCGGAGGGGGAGCAGGTGCCGGTCCCGCCGCACTGGGGCGGCTTCCGGGTGGTCCCGCGGACGGTGGAGTTCTGGCAGGGCCGGGAAAACCGGCTGCACGACCGGCTGCGTTACGTGTTCCTGCCGGACGGCGGCTGGCGGGTGGAGCGGCTCAGTCCGTGAGGCCGCGGGGCGGGCCGCCGAGGTGGGTCGCCGCGCCGGACGGGCTGCCGGGGTGTCCCCGGCCGGTCGGACGGGCTGCCGAGGTGAGTTCCCCGGCCGGTCGGACGGGCTGCTCGGAACGGGCGCTGTGGTCAGCCGGGCCCGGCTGACCGGGATGGGCGCCCCGTCGGACCGACTGCCCAGGAGAGGCTTCCCCGTCGGACGAGCCGCCCGGGACGGGCGCCGCGGTCAGCCGAGCGCCTCGTCGAGGAGTGCGGCCCACTGGGTCACCACCCGGTCGCGGCGCTGGGCGTCGTCGGTGAGGAGGTTGGCGAGGCCAAGGCCGCGGGCCATGTCGAGCAGTCCCTGGACGGTCTCGCGGACGCCGAGGCGGGTCTCGTCGGCGGCGAGGAGGTCGACGGCTATGCGGTGGGTCTCGCGGCCGACGCGGGCCTCCAGTTCGGTGACGCGGGGGCGGAGCTGGTCCTCGTTGGAGGCGGCGACCCACAGGTGGAGGGCGGCGCGGAACAGCGGTCCCGTGTAGAGGTCGACGAGGGCCGACACGACGGCTCTGCGGTCGCCCGCGGCGCCCTGGGGGAACAGCTCCCGCAGGGCGCCCGAGCGTTCTTCGGCGACGTACTCGACGGCGGCCGTGAACAGGTCCTCGCGGGTCGGGAAGTGGTGCTGGGCGGCGCCGCGGGAGACGCCGGCGCGTTCGGCGACGACGGTGACCGTGGAGCCCGCCCAGCCGTGTTCGGCGAGGCAGGCCACGGCGGCTTCGAGGAGCCGCTGCCGGGTGGCCCGGCTGCGGTCCTGTTTGGGCACGCGGTCGACGCGGTCCGCGGCGGTCGCCGCCGTGACCGTGCCGACCGGGTTCACAGCACCCATGGAGGATCCCGTCGTTCGAGGAAGGCCGTCATGCCCTCGCGGGCGTCCGAGGAGGCGAACATCCGGGCCGAGAGGGCGGTCAGCTCCGCCGCGTCCCGGTCGAATGTCTGAAGCACCTTAGCCGTGAGCAGCCGTTTCGTCTCTGCGAGGGCCTGGGGCGAGGAGCGCCGCAGGCCGTCGAGGACGGGTTCGAGTACGGCGTCGGCGTCGTCGCCGGCCGCGGTGATCAGGCCGATCCGGGCGGCCTCGGCGGCGTCGAAGCGTTCGCCGGTGAGGTAGTGGCGGGCGAGGGCGCGGGGGTCGGTGCGGGGCAGCAGGGTCAGGGAGATGACGGCGGGGGTGACGCCGATGCGCACCTCGGTGAAGGCGAAGGTGGCCGTGTCGGACGCGGCGGCGATGTCGCAGGCGCCGAGCAGGCCGAGGCCGCCCGCGCGGACGTGGCCGGTGACGCGGGCGACGACGGGTTTGGGCAGGTCCACGATCTGCCGGAGCAGGCCGACCAGGGCGTCGGGGTGGGGTGGGTCGCGCAGGTCGGCGCCCGCGCAGAAGGTGGTGCCGGTGTGGGTGATCAGGACGGCGCGGACGTCGCCGTCCTTGCCGCAGTCGGCCAGCGCGTCGGCGAGTTCGCCGACCAGCGCGGCCGACAGGGCGTTGCGGTTGGCCGGGGAGTCGAGGGTGAGGGTGGCGACTCCCCGGTCGTGGGTGCGGCCGATCAGGGTCACGCGCTCTCCCGGAGTTCGCGGCGCAGTATCTTGCCGGAGGCGGCGCGGGGCACCCCGTCGATGAAGGTGACCTGGCGGACGCGTTTGTAGGGGGCGACGCGTTCGGCGACGTACATCATGACCTCGTTCTCGGTGAGGTCGGGCACGGTCGGTTGGCGGACGACGTAGGCGTGCGGGACCTCGTTGCCGTCCTCGTCGTAGACGCCGACGACGGCGGCGTCGGCGATGCCGGGGTGGGTGAGGAGCAGGGCCTCGAGTTCGGCGGGGGCGACCTGGAAGCCCTTGTACTTGATGAGTTCCTTGACGCGGTCGACGACGAACAGCCAGCCGTCGGCGTCGACGTGTCCGACGTCCCCGGTGTGCAGCCAGCCGTCGGCGTCGATCATGGCGGCGGTGGCGTCGGGGCGGCCGAGGTAGCCCTTCATGACCTGGGGGCCGCGGATGAGGATCTCGCCGGCTTCGCCGGTGCCGAGGTCCTTGCCGGGGTCGTCGAGGGAGACGATGCGCATCTCGGTGCCGGCGATGAGCCGGCCGACGGTGCCGGGCGGGGCGTCGGCCATGGCGTCGAGGGGGACGACGTGCGTGCCCGGGGACAGTTCGGTCATGCCGTACGCCTGGCCGACCGGCGGCAGGTTCAGGCGGCGGGAGCAGGCGGCGGCGAGGTTCGCGTCCAGGGGGGCGGCGGCGCTGATGACGTACTTCAGGGACGACAGGTCGTAGTGCGCGACGGCCGGGTGCTTGGCGAGGGCGAGGACGATCGGCGGGGCGACGTACAGGCCGGTGATGCGGTGGTTCTGGATGGCGGCGAGGAACTGCTCCAGGTCGAAGCGGGGCAGCACGACGACGGTGGCGCCGACCCTGAGGGGCGCGTTCATCAGGGCGGTGAGCCCGTATATGTGGAAGAAGGGCAAAACGGCCAGGATGCGGTCGCCGGGGCCCGCGGTGATCGCCGGTTCGAGCTGGGCGAGGTTGGTGGCGATCTGGCGGTGGGTGAGCATGACGCCCTTGGGGGTACCGGTGGTGCCCGAGGAGTACGGCAGGGCCGCGACGTCCGCCACGGGGTCGATGGCGATCCGCGGTTCGGGGGCGGTGGACGCCAGCATGTCGATCAGTGAGCGGTGTCCGGGCGCGCTGTCGCAGACGAAGATCTCCCGGACGCCGCCCGCGAGTTCGGCGGCCCTGCGGGCCACGTCCAGCAGTGGTGAGACGGTGACGATCCAGCGGGCGGCACAGTCGCTCAGCTGCTTGGCGAACTCCTCGGCGGTGGCGAGCGGGTGCACGGTGGTGACGGCGGCGCCCGCGCGCGTGGCGGCGTAGAAGGCCGTGGGGAAGGCGATCGTGTTGGGGCTGTGCAGGGCGAGGACGTCGCCCTTGCGTACGCCCGCGTCGGCGAGCGCGGCGGCGATCCGCCGGTGGAAGCGGTCCACCTGCTCGTAGGTGAGGGTGGTGCCGTCGGTGCCGTCGACCAGGGCCGGCCGGTCGCCGAACTCGGCCGCACGGCTCAGGACGGCGTCGTGGATGGGGAGTTCTACGGGCGGGACGTCGGCGTACGCGCTGCGGAACACGGCTCCTCCAAGCGGCTGCGGCTCAGTACGACTTGGGCAGACCCAGGGTCTGGTGGGACACGTAGTTGAGAATCATCTCCCGGCTCACCGGTGCGATACGAGCCACGCGCGCCGCCGTTATCAGCGAGGCGAGGCCGAACTCGCGGGTGAGGCCGTTGCCGCCGAGGGTGTGCACGGCCTGGTCGACGGCCTTCGCGCAGGCCTCGCCCGCCGCGTACTTGGCCATGTTCGCCGCCTCGCCCGCGCCGGCGTCGTCGCCCGCGTCGTACAGATGGGCCGCCTTCTGCATCATCAGGCGGGACAGTTCGAGGTCGATGTGGGCCTGCGCGAGGGGGTGGGCGATGGCCTGGTGGGCGCCGATGGGGGACTTGAAGACGGTGCGCTCGCGGGCGTACTCGACGGCCCTGGCGACGGCGTAGCGGCCCATGCCGATCGCGAACGCGGCCGTCATGATCCGTTCGGGGTTGAGGCCGGCGAACAGCTGGAGCAGGCCCGCGTCCTCGTCGCCGACGAGCGCGTCGGCGGGCAGCCGGACGTCGTCCAGGGTGAGCTCGAACTGCTTCTCCTGCGCGGTGAGTTCCATGTCGATCTTGCGGCGCTGGAAGCCGGGCGCGTCCCGGGGGACGATGAACAGGCAGGGCTTCAGACGGCCCGTGCGGGCGTCCTCCGTGCGGCCGACGACGAGGGTGGCGTCGGCGATGTCCACGCCGGAGACGAAGACCTTGCGGCCGGTGAGGAGCCAGTCGGCGCCGTCGCGGCGGGCCGTGGTGGTGATGCGGTGCGAGTTGGATCCGGCGTCGGGCTCGGTGATGCCGAAGGCCATGGTGCGGGTGCCGTCGGCGATTCCGGGGAGCCACTCGCGCTTCTGCTCCTCCGTGCCGAAGCGGGCGATCACCGTGCCGCAGATCGCCGGGGAGACGATCAGCATGAGCAGGGGGGCGCCCGCGGCGCCGAGTTCCTCGAGGACGATGGAGAGTTCGGCGATGCCGCCGCCTCCGCCGCCGTACGCCTCCGGCAGGTTGACGCCGAGGTAGCCGAGCTTGCCGGCCTCAAACCAGAGTTCCTCGCGGACGTGGTTGCGGCCGTGGCGGGTGCCGAGGGCGGCGACCGCGTTGCGCAGGGCCTTGTGTTCTTCGGATTCGATGAGGGTGGTCACTGGGCTCCTTCGGGCTGCAGGTGGTCGGTGGTCGGTCGCGCTCACGCGGCGGAGCCGCATATCGATACAGCGCCGCGCCCCTAAGCCGGCTCCACCACGGCCAAGAGCATGCCCACCGTCACCTGCAGGCCCGGTACGGCGTGCAAGGCCGTCAGCCTTCCTGCCGTGGGAGCGGTGATCCGGTGTTGCATCTTCATCGCCTCCAGCCACAGGAGGGGCTGGCCGGCCTCTACGGCGGCCCCCTCGGTCAGGCCGTCGGCGACGCGGACGACGGTGCCGGGCATGGGGGCCAGGAGCGAGCCGGGGGCGTTCTGGGCGGTGGGGTCGGGGAAGCGGGGAAGGGCGCGCAGGGCCGTCTGGTTGACGTGGACGGCGTCGCCGTACCGCGCCACCGCGTACGTGCGCCGTACGCCGTCCGCTTCGAGGACGACGAGACGGGCGTCGGCGTGCAGGACCCGTACCCCGTCGGCCTCCAGGCCGCCCGCGCGGGTGTGCCGGTAGGCGACCTCGTGTTCCTCGCCCGCCATCGCGTACCGCTTGGTCTGCGGCTGGGAGGGCAGGTTGCGCCAGCCGCCGAAGCGGGAACGGCCGTGGGCGTCGGCGAGGGCGGCGGCGAGCGGGACGTGGGGGTCGGGGGCGGGCTCGGTCAGCTCGGGCAGGTGGCGCTCGTAGAAGCCGGTGTCCATGGCGGCGGAGGAGAACTCCTTGTGGCGCAGGGAACGCACCAGCAGGTCCCGGTTGGTGACCGGGCCGTGGATCGCCGCCTCCGCCAGCGCGCCGGCGAGCTTGCGGACGGCCTCCGCGCGGGTGGGCGCGTGGGCGACGGCCTTGGCGAGCAGGGGGTCGTAGTGGACGCCGATCGGGTCGCCGTCGGTGTAACCGGTGTCCACGCGGACGGTGTCCGGGACGGCCAGGCGGTGCAGGGTCCCGGTCTGCGGGGCCCAGCCGTTCGCCGGGTCCTCGGCGTAGAGGCGGGCCTCGACGGCGTGGCCCCGCGCGGTGGGAGGGTCGTCGTCCAGGCGGTGGCCCTCGGCGACGCGGATCTGGAGGGCGACCAGGTCGACGCCGAACACGGCCTCGGTGACCGGGTGTTCGACCTGGAGACGGGTGTTCATCTCCAGGAAGTGCGCCCTGCCTCCGGCGACCAGGAACTCGACCGTCCCGGCGCCGACGTAGCCGACGGACCGTGCGGCGCGCACGGCCGTCTCGTGCAGGTCGTGGGTCAGTTCGGGCGTCAGGCCGGGCGCCGGGGCCTCCTCGATCACCTTCTGGTGGCGGCGCTGCAGGGAGCAGTCGCGGGTGCCCAGCGCCCACACCGTGCCGTGCGTGTCGGCGAGGACCTGCACCTCGACGTGCCGGCCGTCCTCGACGTACGGCTCGACGAACACCTCGTCGTCGCCGAACGCGGCCAGGGCCTCCGCGCGGGCGGCGGTCAGCTCGCCCTCCAGGTCGGCGAGGCGCCGCACGACCCGCATGCCGCGACCGCCGCCCCCGGCCGCCGCCTTCACCAGCACCGGCAGGTCGGCCTCGGTGACGTCCCGCAGGGGGGCGACGCCGAGCAGTTCCTTGGCGCGGGTCTTGGACGCCATGGCCTCGATGGCCTCCGGCGGCGGGCCGATCCAGACCAGGCCCGCGTCGAGGACCGCGCGGGCGAAGCCGGGGTTCTCGGAGAGGAAGCCGTAGCCGGGGTGCACCGCGTCGGCGCCCGCCGCGAGGGCGGCCTTCACGATCAGGTCGCCGCGCAGGTACGTGTCGGCGGGCGTCGCACCCGGCAGTCGTACCGCCGTGTCGGCCACGCGCGCGTGGAGAGCGTTCTCGTCGGCGTCGGAGTACACCGCGACCGTCCGGATTCCCACCTCACGGCACGTGCGGAAGACACGGCAGGCGATCTCGCCCCGGTTGGCGACGAGCACAGAAGTGATCACTGGATCCCTCACATCCGGAAGACGCCGAAGCCGCCCCGAACACCCTCGTAGGGCGCGGTGTGGACGGCGGACAGGCACAGGCCGAGGACGGTGCGGGTGTCGCGCGGGTCGATGACGCCGTCGTCGTACAGCCGTCCGGACAGGAACATCGGCAGCGACTCGGACTCGATCTGCTGCTCCACCATCGCCCGCAGGGCGGCGTCGGCCTCGTCGTCGTAGGGCTGCCCCTTGGCGGCGGCCGACTGACGGGCGACGATCGACAGGACGCCCGCGAGCTGCTGCGGTCCCATGACGGCCGACTTGGCGCTGGGCCAGGCGAACAGGAAGCGCGGGTCGTAGGCCCGTCCGCACATGCCGTAGTGCCCGGCGCCGTACGAGGCGCCCATGAGCACGGACAGGTGCGGCACCCGCGAGTTGGCGACCGCGTTGATCATCATCGAGCCGTGCTTGATGATCCCGCCCTGCTCGTACTCCCTGCCCACCATGTAGCCCGTGGTGTTGTGCAGGAACAGCAGCGGGATGTCGCGCTGGTTGGCGAGCTGGATGAACTGCGCGGCCTTCTGCGACTCCGCGCTGAACAGCACCCCTTGCGCGTTGGCGAGGATGCCGACCGGGTAGCCGTGCAGGGTCGCCCAGCCGGTGACCAGGCTGGTCCCGTACAGCGGCTTGAACTCGTCGAAGTCGGACGCGTCGACGATCCGGGCGACGACCTCGCGCGGGTCGAAGGGCACCTTCAGATCGCCGGGGACGATGCCCAAGAGCTCGTCCTGGTCGTACTTGGGCGGCTCGGCGGGGCCCGGATCCTCGTACGCCTTGCGGTGGTTGAGCCGGGCCACCACGCGCCGGGCCTGTCGCAGCGCGTCCCGCTCGTCGACGGCGAAGTAGTCCGCGAGGCCCGACACGCGCGCGTGCATGTCGGCGCCGCCCAGGGACTCGTCGTCGCTCTCCTCGCCGGTGGCCATCTTCACCAGGGGCGGGCCGCCGAGGAACACCTTCGCGCGCTCCTTGACCATGATCACGTGGTCGGACATGCCGGGGATGTACGCCCCACCGGCGGTGGAGTTGCCGAAGACGACGGCGACGGTGGGGATGCCGGCCGCCGACAGCCGTGTCAGGTCCCGGAAGATCGCCCCGCCGGGGATGAAGATCTCCTTCTGGGAGGGCAGGTCGGCGCCGCCGGACTCGACGAGGCTGATGCAGGGCAGCCGGTTGGTGAGAGCGATGTCGTTGGCGCGCAGGGCCTTCTTCAGGCTCCACGGGTTGCTCGCGCCGCCCCGCACGGTCGGGTCGTTGGCGGTGATCAGGCACTCGACGCCCTCGACGACGCCGATCCCGGTGACGAGGGAGGCGCCGACGGTGTGGTCGCTGCCCCAGGCGGCCAGCGGTGACAGCTCCAGAAAGGGCGTGTCGGGGTCGAGGAGCAGCTCGATGCGCTCGCGGGCGAGGAGCTTGCCACGCGCCCGGTGCCGTCGGACGTACTTCTCTCCGCCGCCCGCGAGGGCCTTGGCGTGCTCGGCGTCCAGATCGGCGAGCTTGGCGAGCATGGCCTCGCGGTGGGCCGTGTACTCGGCGCTCGTGGTGTCCAGGGCGGAGGTCAGGACGGTCACAGCAGGGCCTCCGGTATGTCCAGGTGGCGGGAGCGCAGCCATTCGCCGAGGGCCTTGGCCTGCGGGTCGAAGCGGGCCTGCGCGGCGACGCCCTCGCCGAGGATGCCCTCGACGACGAAGTTGAGGGCGCGCAGGTGGGGCAGGACGTGGCGGGTGACGGGCAGGGGGCGGCTCTCGGGGATCAGCTCCTGGAAGCGCTCGGCCGTCAGCTCGTGCCCGAGCCACCGCCAGGCCTCGTCGGTGCGGGCCCACACGCCGACGTTGGCGTTCCCGCCCTTGTCCCCGCTGCGGGCGCCGGCGACGAGACCGAGGGCGGCGCGGCGGGTCGGGGCGGTGGCGGGCAGGGGGTCGGGGAGCGGCGGCTCCTCGACCGGCTCCGGCACGAGCGTGTCGGAGGGCCGGGACACAGGGATACGCCGGCCGTCGTGGAGCACCGCCGTGTGCGGGACCGCGTCATGGGGGACGTACGCGTCCTCGAAGACGCCGTACGGGGTGCCCTTCGAGGGGGGCGCGAGCACATGGAAGCCGGGATAGCTGGCGAGCGCGAGTTCGACGGCGGCCGCGCCGAGGACCCGGCCGGCGGTGTGCTGGTCCGGGTCGCGGACGACGAGCCGGAGCAGGGCGCTGGCCGTCTCCTCGGTGCCGGCGTCGGGCCGGTCGGTGCGCACGAGGTCCCAGCGGACGTCGGCGGGCGGCGACTTGGCGAGGGCGTCCGTCATCTGCTGCCGTACGAGCGTGGCCTTGGCCTCGATGTCGAGGCCGGTCAGGACGAAGGTGACCTCGTTGCGGAAGCCGCCGAGGCGGTTGAGGCCGACCTTCAGGGTCGGCGGCGGGGCCTCGCCCCGGACGCCCTCGACACGGACGCGGTCGGGGGCCTCCTGGGTGAGGCGGACGGTGTCGAGGCGGGCGGTGACGTCGGGGCCCGGGTAGCGGGCGCCCGAGGTCTCGTACAGGAGCTGGGCGGTGACGGTGCCGACGTCGACGAAGCCGCCGGTGCCGGGGTGCTTGGTGATGACGGAGGTTCCGTCGGCGTGGATCTCGGCGAGCGGGAAGCCGGGGCGGCGCAGGTCGGCCGGCCGTTCGTGCGGGAACTCGTGGAAGAAGGAGTAGTTGCCGCCGGTGGCCTGGGTCCCGCACTCCAGGACGTGACCGGCGACGACGGCGCCGGCGAGCCGGTCGTACTCCCCCGGCTCCCAGCCGAAGTGGGCGGCGGCCGGGCCGGTGACCAGGGCGGCGTCGGTCACCCGGCCGGTGACCACGATGTCGGCGCCCTCTTCCAGGCAGGCGGCGATGCCGAAGCCGCCGAGGTAGGCGTGGGCGGCGAGGGTGCCGGGGAACGCGGCGGTCAGGTCGTCGCCCTCGACGTGCGCGACCCGTACGGGGATGCCGAGGCGGTCGGCCAACTGGCGTACGGATTCTGCGAGTCCGGCCGGGTTGAGGCCGCCGGCGTTGGTGACGACGCGGACGCCCCGGTCGTGGGCGAGGCCGAGGCACTCCTCCAGCTGGCGCAGGAAGGTGCGGGCGTACCCGGCCGTGGGGTCCTTCAGGCGGTCGCGGGCCAGGATGAGCATGGTGAGCTCGGCGAGGTAGTCGCCGGTGAGGACGTCGAGTTCGCCGCCGGTGAGCATCTCGCGCAGGGCTTCGAAGCGGTCGCCGTAGAAGCCGGAGGCGTTGCCGATGCGCAGCGTCACCGGGTGTCCCCCTTCGGCGGGCGGCCACTGCCGGGCGGACCCGCGAAGGCCTGCGCGACGTCCAGCCAGCGGTCGGCGTCGGGGCCCTCGGCGCGCACGGCCAGGTCGTTGCGGTGGGCGCGCTGGGTGACCAGGAGGGCGAAGTCGAGGGCGGGTCCGGTGACGCGCTGGGCCGCGCCCTCGGGGCCGTACGCCCACACGTCGTCGCCGGACGGGCCGGTCAGCTCGACGCGGAACTCCTCCTCCGGCGCGGGCAGGCCGTGCGCGCCGAAGGCGAAGTCGCGGGCGCGGACCCCGATGCGGACCACATGCTTCAGCCGGTCGGTCGGTGGGCGGACCACACCGAGGGCGTCGGCGATGTCCTGGCCGTGGGCCCAGGTCTCCATGATCCGGCCGGTCGCCATGGAGGCGGCGGACATGGGCGGGCCGTACCAGGGGAAACGCGTGCCGTGCGGGGCCGCGCGCAGCGCCGCGTCGAGGGCGGTGCGCCCGTCCCGCCACCTGGCCAGCAGCTCGGCCGGCGGGAGCCGGGCGCCCTCGTCGGCGCCGTCGTCGACGAAGGTGTCCGGCGCGGCGAGGGCCTTCTCGACCAGGGTCCGGAACCCGTCCGCGTCGGTGACGGCCAGCAGGGCGGAGCGGTCGGTCCAGGCGAGGTGGGCGATCTGGTGGGCGACGGTCCAGCGGGGTGCGGGGGTCGGCAGCGTCCAGCGCTCCGGCTCCAAGTCGGCGACGAGCCGGTCGAGTTCGTCGCTCTCCGCGCGCAGGTCGTCGAAGACGGGGGTCGGGTCGGCCATGGGCAGGAGCGTGGCAGCGACCCCGGAACAAATCAAGCACGCTTGCATGATTTTGTTCTTCACAAGGTCGACGCCGGTGCGCGTCCACGCGGCAACGCTCGGTCATGGGAGGTGGTGGGGGTGCGGAGTCGTGAACTGGACCCCGGGGCGTCGCCGTTGGACTACTACGGCTATGAACTGCGGCGCTGCCGGGATACGGCGAGGCTGACGCCGGCGCAGCTCGGCTCGGGCGAGGCGGCGAGTTGCGCGCGGTACTCGGCCCGGTGGTACGCCTCGGCCGTGCCAGGACGGCGCTCGATCTCGATCAGCACCGACCAGTGCTGGAGGCGGGCGTGCACGGGGGCGAGAACCATGCTCCACCGCTTCCGCCAGTCCGACTGCAGTCCCCCGGTGCCCCACGGCGCGGCGTCGAACTTCACGAAGGCGTTGCCGTGACCGGTGTCCTGCGGCGGCCCACCTGCGTTCGTACCGCGCCCATGCTCGCCGCGATGACCAGGGCGATCGCGAGGGCCTGGGCGGTGGACAGGGCCTGGTCCAGGATCAGGAAACCGGCCGCCGCGGCGAGGGCCGGTTCGAGGCTCATCAGGATGGCGAAGGTGGACGCGGGCAGGCGCCGCAGGGCGAGGAGTTCGAGGGTGTAGGGGAGCACCGAGGAGAGGATCGCCACCGCCGCGCCGAGCGCCAGGGTGACCGGGTCGGCCAGCTTCGCGCCGGACTCCGCCAGGCCCAGCGGGAGGAACAGCACGGCCGCCACCGCCATCGCCAGGGCCAGCCCGTCGGCCTGCGGGAAGCGGCGGCCCGTGCGGGCGCTGAAGACGATGTACGCCGCCCACATCGCGCCCGCGCCGAGGGCGAAGGCCACGCCGAGCGGGTCGAGACTGTCGAAGCTTCCGCCGCCGAGCAGGAAGACG
The DNA here is from genome assembly GCF_015160875.1 of Streptomyces chromofuscus. NCBI lineage: Bacteria > Bacillati > Actinomycetota > Actinomycetes > Kitasatosporales > Streptomycetaceae > Streptomyces > Streptomyces chromofuscus. The sequence goes on from NZ_CP063374.1 coordinate 3,636,682, forward strand.
CCGGCCAGGGCGAGCGCCGCCCAGAGGAGGTTGATCACCCGGCGTGAGGCCAGCACGGACAGGGCCAGTGGGCCCAGGACCTCGAGGGTGACCGCCGGGCCGAGGGGGATGCGGGCGACCGCCTGGTAGAAGAGGCCGTTCATCGCGCCCATGGTGACGCCGAAGGCGACGACCGTGCCCCAGTCGGCGCGGGAGTGGCCGCGCAGCCGGGGCCGGCAGACCACGAGCAGCACGATCGCGGCGACCAGCAACCGCAGTGTCACGACGCCGAGCGCACCGGCGCGCGGCATCAGGCTCACCGCCAGGGCCCCGCCGAACTGCACCGATATCCCCCCGGCCAGCACCAGTCCCACCGGCCCCAGCGAACCGCCTCGCCGCCATCCGGCGAAGGGCCCGCGAGCGGGCACGGGGGCGACGAGGGGCGGTGCCGCGCCGACGGTGGCGGCGGGAGTACCGGGAGTGCCGGGAGTGCCGGGGGTGCTCATGGGCCTTCCAAGGGGATCGGCTCGATACGGTGCGCTCGCGTTCAGCTTGATGAACTACCAGGTCCACAGTAATGGACTTCGTCAGGTGTGTGAACTCTTTACGATCCTGACCGATGCCGAACGGGACGGGAAATTCGACGGAGCGGCGGGCAAAGATCGCCCAAGGTCCAGGGAACGAAAACGGAACCTTTCCATGTCGATCACGAACTCCCCTATAGTGACCGAAGGTTGCGCGCCATTGTCGGCTCTGGTTCAAGGAATGACACGCGAACGGAAGCTCGACGACCCCATCGACCGCCTGGGGACCGCGCAGACGACGGTGTACGCCCGCGGACCCGACCGAGGACCCTGACTGATGACCTCTCGCCTGCTCCCCGGCGACCGCCCCACCCCCCGTAGCCTGCTGCCCGCCCCGCTGATCACGGCCGCCCTCTCCGCGCTCGGCGTCACCGCCGCCGTGCTCCTCGCACCGGACTCCGCCCGCACCGCTCTCACGGTGGCCGGGGCGCTCGCCGGCCTGCTGCTGTGCGCGGCCGTCACGGTGGCGTCGCACGCCGTCCTCTCCGCGCGCGCGACCCGCGGACGGCTGGACACCGTCACCCAGGACCTGGGCCGGCTGCTCCAGGAACGGGCCCGTCTGGCGGAGGAGTCCCGCCGGCAGCACGAGGGGCTGACGAAGGAACTCACCCGGGAACGCGCCCGCCTGACGGCCGACGTGGACCAGGAACGGACCCGCCTCACCGAGACACTGACGGCGGAGCGCGAACGTCTCACCGAACAGCACGCCACCGACCTCGCCCGGCTGGCGCAGGAGCACGCCGAGGAGCGGAACCGGCTCACGGACGGGCACGCCGCCGAGGTGAACCGGCTCACCGAGGAACACACCGCCGAGGTGAACCGGCTCACCGAGGAACACACCGCGCGCGTGGAGCGGCTGTCCGAGGAGCACGCCGAGCGACGCGACCGGCATGAGCGGGAGCGGGCACGCCTGGTGGAGGACCGTGACCGGCTCGCCGCGGACCTCGCCCGGCTGGGCGCCCGGCTGCGCGAGGCCAACGCGGCCCGCACCGCCGCGCTGTCCGCGACCGCCAACGCGGCCGGACGGCTGCAGGCCCTGGCCACCGGCATGCTCGCGGACCTGCGCGCGATGGAGGAGAAGCACAGCGACGAGGAGGTCCTTGCCGACCTGCTCCACCTCGACCACCGCACCGCCCAGGCCGGCCGGCTCGCCGACTCCGTCGCCGTCCTCACCGGGGCCCGCTCCGGCCGCCGTTGGGCGCGGCCCATCGGCATGGAGTCGATCCTGCGCGGCGCCATGGGCCGGATCAACGGATACCGGCGTGTGCGTGTCCACTCCGCGAGCGACGCCGCCGTCGCCGGGCACGCCGCCGAGGGCGTGATGCACGCGCTCGCCGAACTCCTCGACAACGCGGCGAACTTCTCGCCGCCGACCGCCGAGGTCCACGTCTACGTGGAGGAGGTGCCGGCCGGCGTCATCGTGTCCGTCGAGGACAGCGGGCTCGTCATGGGCGAGGCCCAGCTGCGCCGCGCCGAGCGCGCGGTCTCGGGCGAGTCCGCCGAACTCGGGGGCCTGACCGGCACCCGGCTCGGACTCGCCGTGGTCGGCCGGCTGGCCCGGCGGTACGGCCTCAAGGTCTCCTACCGTCCCTCGGCCCGCGGCGGCACGGGCGTGCTGATGCTCGTACCGCAGGACATCCTCGTACCGCCGGAGGCGTCCAAGGCGTCGACCGCCGGCGCCGCGCGGGCCACCGGCGGCCCGGCGCCCGCCGCCCGCGGCACCTCCGCGCCGGGCACGCACACCACCGAAGACGCCGCCCGCGCCGCCACCACTCCGGCCGTCCCCGCCACACCGGCCGCACTCACCGGGACCCCGTCCGCGGCCCCCTCCGCGCACGCCCCCGAGCCGGACACGGCGGCCGACCCGTCGTCGGTCCCGCACCTCCCCCGCCGCCGGGACGGCCGTGCCGCCGAGGACCGGCCGGCGGAGCGGGAGACGACGGACGCACTCACCCGGGGAGCGGCCGCCACCCCCTCGTACGCGGCGGCCCGCGCCGGTTCCGACCTCGACCCCGACCCGGTGCCCACGCACGAGTCCGCGGACCGCGACACCGACGCGCCCGCGCTCACGCTCCCCCGCCGCCGCCGTGGCCACACGCTCGCCGAGGCCGAGAGCGCCCGGTCCGGCAGCCCGGCGCCCGTCGCGCGGCCGGCCCCGACCGCGCACGAGACGAAAGCCCGCACGGCCCGCTTCAGCAGCTTCCGCAAGGCCGTGCGCGCGGCCGCCCCGGACGTCCCGGCCTGCCCCACGTCGTCGGCCCCGGACGAACCGCCCTCGCCCACCGCGTCGGCTCCCGCTTGCCCTGTATCCCCCGCAACACCCCCGACCCCGGAAGGCGACACGACCTCATGACCGGCACGACGACCGCCGACGACAAGCTCACCTGGCTCATAGAGGGCCTGCTGGAGCGCACGCCGGGCGCACGGCACGCGCTCGTGCTGTCCCGTGACGGCCTGAAGCTGTGCCGAACCCCGGAGCTCACCACCGACCAGGCCGACCAGCTCGCCGCCATCGCGGCCGGCATCCAGTCGCTGTCCCACGGCGCCTCGGTCGAGTTCGGCGACGGCAGCGGGGGCGTCCGCTCGGCGATGACCGAGTTCTACGGCGGGGTCCTGTTCATCGTGGAGGCCGGCGAGGGAGCCCATCTGGCCGTCGTCACCACCGAGGACGCGGACGCCGGGCTCGTCGGGCACAACATGAGCGAGCTGGTGGAGCAGCTCGGCGAGCACCTGACCGCCCCGCCGCGCACGTCATGAGCAGGCCCGGCAGGGACGACGCACCGGACCGGCTCTACACGCTCACCCAAGGGCGCAGCCGGTCCGGTCCCGACAACCCCTTCGACCTGGTGACCCTGGTCGTCGCCGAGTGCGATCCCGTGCCCGGCATGCAGTCCGAGCACGCCGCGATCCTGCGCATGACCGAACGCCCCACGGCGGTCGTGGAGATCGCGGCGGAGCTGAAACTGCCGGTGAGCATCACCCGCATCCTGCTCTCCGACCTCCTCGCGGCGGGCCGGGTCTCCGCCCGCCACCCCCGCCAGGCCGCCGTTCCCGACCCCGACATCCTGGAGCAGGTGCTCGTTGGACTCCGCAACCTCTGAGACGCGCACACCGCTGAGCGCGTCGGCCGACAACGGCCTCAAGATCGTGGTCGTGGGCGGCTTCGGCGCCGGCAAGACGACGATGGTCCGCTCGGTGAGCGAGATACGTCCCCTCAACACCGAGGAGACGATGACCCAGGCCGGCGAGACCGTCGACGACCTGCGCGGTGTGAACGGCAAGACCGCGACCACCGTGGCCTTCGACTTCGGCCGCATCACGCTGGACCGGCGCAACGTGCTGTACCTGTTCGGCGCGCCCGGCCAGCAGCGCTTCTGGTTCCTGTGGGACCGGCTGTTCTCCGGGACGCTCGGCGCGGTCGTCCTGGTCGACACCCGGCGCATCGACGACTCCTGGTACGCCATCGACCGGCTGGAGAAGCGCGGCACCCCGTTCATCGTTGCCTGCAACGACTTCGGCGGCCCGGCCTTCACCACCCAGCAGATCCGCGAGGCCCTCGACCTCGATCCGCACGTGCCGCTGGTCACCTGCGACGCGCGGTCCCGGGAGTCGAGCAAGCTGGTCCTGATCACGCTGGTGGAGCACATCCAGGCCCTGTACGCAGACCCCTCCCGAGCCCCCCGTCAGGAGCTGGTGTGAGCCCCGCCGCCCTCCCCGATCCCGTTCCGCTCAGCGGGTCCCTGCTCCAGGAGGACCCGGCCCGGGTGTACCGGGAGATGCGCCGCGAGCACGGCAGCGTGGTCCCGGTACTGCTGGACGGCGACGTACCGGCCTGGCTGGTGCTCGGCTACCGCGAGCTGCACCAGATCACCGGGGACGCGGTGCTGTTCAGCCGCGACTCGGAGCTGTGGAACCAGTGGGAGAACATCCCCGAGGACTGGCCGCTGCTGCCCATGATCGGCCGGAGGCAGCCGTCGATCCTCTACACCGTCGGCGAGCGGCACCGCCTGCGGGCCGGGATGCTGACCGCCGCCCTGGAGGCGGTGGACCCGTTCGAACTGCGCGGCTACACCGAGAGGTTCGCCGACGAGCTGATCGACGGCCTCTGCTCCAAGGGCAGCGCGGACCTCGTCGCGGAGTTCGCGATGCTGCTGCCGGTGCGCGTCCTGGCCCGGCTCTACGGCTTCTCCGACGAGGAGGGCCCCGCGCTGGTCACCGCCCTCAACGACATGATCGACGGCCGGGAGCGGGCCCTGGCGGGCCAGACCCACCTGTTCACGTCGATGACGGCGCTGGTGGCCGGCCGCAGGGAGGCGCCCGCCGAGGACGTCGTGTCCCGGATGCTCGCCGACACCTCCGGCTTCACCGAGCAGGAGGTCGTCCAGGACCTCATGGTGATGATGGCGGCGGGACACCAGCCGACCGCCGACTGGATCGGCAACTCGCTGCGTCTGATGCTGACCGACGGCCGGTTCGCGGCCTCCCTGTTCGGGGGCCGCAACAGCGTCGCCGAGGCGATGAACGAGGTGCTGTGGGAGGACACCCCCACGCAGAACGTGGCCGGGCGCTGGGCCTCCCGCGACACCCAGCTCGGCGGGCGACGCATCCGCGCGGGCGACATGCTGCTCCTCGGCCTCCAGGCCGCCAACTCCGATCCGCAGGTACGCACCGACGGCTCGGCGCTGACGGGCGGCAACAGCGCGCACTTCTCCTTCGGCCACGGGGAGCACCGCTGCCCGTTCCCGGCGCAGGAGATCGCCGAGGTGATCGCCCGGACCGGCATCGAGGTCGTCCTGGACCGGCTGCCGGACATCGACCTCGCGGTGCCGGCCGCCTCCCTGACCCGCCGCCCGTCGCCGTGGCTGCGCGGACTGTCCGAACTCCCGGTCACGTTCACTCCCACGCCCGCCCTTGGAGGCACACTCGCATGACCGCTGGTACGGATTCCCCGACGTCCCCCGATTCCCCGCCGTCCGCCGAGGCCCCGAAGGCCCCGGCCGGCGCCGAACCGGCCAGAATCCACCTCGACCCCTTCGTCTCCGACCTGGATGCGGAGAGCGCCGCGTTGCGGGCCGCCGGGCCCCTCGCGCCCGTGATGCTGCCCGGCGACGTACCCGTATGGGCGGTCACCCGTCACGCGGAGGCGAAGAAGCTGCTCACCGATCCCCGGCTGGTGAAGGACATCAACGTCTGGGGCGCCTGGCAGCGCGGCGAGATCGCCCCCGACTGGCCGCTGATCGGCCTGGCCAACCCGGGCCGTTCCATGCTCACCGTGGACGGCGCGGACCACCGGCGGCTGCGCTCGCTGGTCGCGCAGGCGCTCACGCCCCGCCGGGTGGAGCAAATGCGCGGGCGGATCACGGACCTGACGGAGGGTCTGCTGGACCGGCTGGCCGAACACTCCGGGGACACCGTCGATCTCAAGGCGGTGTTCGCGTATCCCCTGCCGATGTACGTGATCGCCGACCTGATGGGGCTGGCGGAGGAGCGACTGCCGCGGCTGAAGGAGCTGTTCGAGAAGTTCTTCTCCACGCAGACCCCGCCCCAGGAGGTCGTCGCGACCCTCACCGAGCTGGCCGGGATCATGGCGGAAACGGTCGCGCGCAAGCGCGAGACGCCCGGCGACGACCTGACCTCGGCGCTGATCCAGGCGTCCGAGAACGGCGACCGCCTCACCGACGAGGAGATCGTCTCCACGCTCCAGCTGATGGTCGCGGCCGGTCACGAGACGACGATCTCGCTCATCGTCAACGCGGTGGTCAACCTCTCCACGCACCCCGAGCAGCGGGAGCTGGTGCTCTCCGGCAAGGCGGACTGGTCGGCGGTGGTCGAGGAGACCCTGCGCTGGTCCACCCCCACCTCGCACGTGCTGATCCGGTTCGCCACCGAGGACGTACCGGTCGGGGACCGGATCCTCCCAGCGGGCGACGCGCTGATCGTGTCGTACGCCGCGATCGGCCGCGACGAGGAGGCCCACGGGCCGACGGCCGGCGCCTTCGACATCACCCGGGAGACCGCCAACCGGCACATCTCCTTCGGTCACGGCCCGCACGTGTGCCCCGGGGCGGCCCTCTCCCGCCTGGAGGCGGGCGTGGCCCTGCCCGCCCTGTACGCGCGTTTCCCCGAGTTGGACCTCGCGGTCCCGGCGGGCGAACTGCGCAACAAGCCGGTGGTCACCCAGAACGACCTGTACGAACTGCCGGTTCGGCTCGGGAGCTGACCCGCGGGACGGTCGTCCGGGGGACGGCGGGTGGGCGGCGGGACGGACGGTCCGCGGCCGTCCCACCCGCACGGCGTCCACCCGCCGTCCCGCTCGTCTCAGCCGCCGGACGACGTTTCGCCCCGGTTTCTTCGAACCGCTAGGCTCCGGTCGTGGCTGAGATCCGGATTCCCTCTGACATCAAGCCCGCGGACGGACGTTTCGGCGCGGGTCCCTCCAAGGTGCGGACGGAGGCGCTGGACGCCCTCGCCGCGACCGGCACGTCCCTCATGGGCACCTCCCACCGTCAGGCCCCGGTCAAGAACCTGGTCGGGAAGGTGCGCGAGGGCATCCGTGAGCTGTTCCAGCTCCCCGACGGCTACGAGGTGATCCTCGGCAACGGCGGCTCCACCGCGTTCTGGGACATCGCGACGCACGGCCTGATCGAGAACAAGTCGCAGCACCTGGCGTTCGGCGAGTTCAGCTCCAAGTTCGCCAAGGCCGCCAAGCTGGCCCCCTGGCTGGCCGAGCCCGACGTCATCTCCGCCGACCCCGGCACGCACCCCGAGCCGCAGGCCACGGCGGGTGTGGACGTCTACGCGTTCACCCACAACGAGACCTCCACCGGCGTCGCCATGCCGATCAAGCGGGTGGCCGGCGCCGACGAGGGCGCGCTGGTCCTGGTGGACGCCACCAGCGGCGCCGGCGGTCTGCCCGTCGACATCGCCGAGACGGACGTCTACTACTTCGCCCCGCAGAAGTCCTTCGCCTCCGACGGCGGCCTGTGGATCGGCGTCTTCTCCCCCGCCGCGATCGAGCGCGCCGAGCGCGTCCACGCGTCCGGGCGGCACGTGCCGGAGTTCTTCAGCCTGCCGACGGCGATCGACAACTCCCGCAAGAACCAGACGTACAACACCCCGGCGCTCGCCACCCTCTTCCTGCTGAACGACCAGCTGGAGTGGATCAACGGCCAGGGCGGTCTCGACTGGGCGGTGCGGCGCACGGCGACCTCCGCGCGGACCCTGTACGGCTGGGCCGAGGACATCAAGTACGCCAACCCGTTCGTCGCCGACCCGGCCAAGCGCTCGCAGGTCATCGGCACCATCGACTTCACCGACGAGGTGGACGCGGCGGCCGTCGCCAAGGTGCTGCGCGCCAACGGCGTCGTCGACACCGAGCCGTACCGCAAGCTCGGCCGCAACCAGCTCCGCGTCGCGACGTTCCCGGCGATCGACCCGGCGGACGTCGAGGCACTGACGAAGTGCGTCGACTACGTGATCGAGCAGCTGTAACCGACCCGCGCGAGGAAGGGGCCCGGAGCACCGCTCCGGGCCTCTTCCCGTGGTACGGCCACCGACTCGGCTTCCCTCAACGCCCGGAGACGCCGGTGGGCCGGCGGCGGGAGTCGGCCGTTCAGCCCCGGCGGCGCAGGCGGCGCAGGCCGAGCAGGAGGGCACCGGCGGCGAGGACCGCCATGGCGCCGGTGCTCAGGGAGAAGGAGTCGCTGCCGTCCTTCTCGGGTGACGTCCTGTCCGGCGCGGGGGACTTGGTCGCGGTGTCGGACGCGCCGGGGGCGTCCATGGGCTCCACCGTGCTGTCGGCGCCCTCGTTGCCGAACATGACCTTCGTGCCGTCGGCGGTGTACGTCACCGACTCGCCCTGCCCCAGGGACGGCACGCCGAGCCGCCCGGTGCGCTTGATCCGGCCGTCGTTCCAGTCGTACGCGAGCGAGCCGAAGTAACTGCGCACGACGAGCCGCTCGCCGTCCGGCGAGAACGCCGCGTCGGTGGCCTCCAGGTCGGCGACGGGGGCGATGGGCTCGAAGACGTTCGTGCCGGAGGCGGACAACCGCTCCGGGCCCTCGTACAGGTGCCCGCCCGCCTCGTTCTTGTCGATGAGGTACACCCGCCCCGTCCTCGGGTGCACGACGAGCGACTCGGCGTCCCGCGGGCCGTCGGCGTACCGGACGACGTACTGCGTGGCCCGGACGGTCCGGTCCGTCAGCTCCTTCGGCTCGGGCAACTGGTAGATCCACACGTGGTCCCAGCTTCCGCCCAGGTTGTCGCCGATGTCGCCCACGTAGATCTGGTCGCCGGGCCCGATGGAGACGGCCTCCACGTCGCGGGGGCGGCCGACGCCGGTCAGGGTGAGGGTGGCGACGGTCTCTCCGGTCGCGCTGTCCACGGCGTACAGGTAGGCCCCGTCGTCGCTGTCGTTGTGGGTCCAGTAGACGCCGGGGTGCCGGCGGGAGGCGGCCAGGCCGCTGGACTCGGTGATCCGCGGGTCCTTGATCGTGAAGCCCTCGTCCCCGTCGGCGGCGGAGGCGGTCGGCACGGCGACCGCGCCCGTGAGAAGGGCAGCGGTGAGGAGGGCGAGGGATCGGCGCATGCCCCAAGACTGCCATCCCGCACGGCTTTTCACCGGGGGTGGTGGGCCTCACACCCCACCCTTCCCGCTGATCGTCCATCATGAGCGGATGCTCAGGTTCATGCCCGTAGGCGACTCCATGACCATCGGCAGCGCGGGCGAACACACATGGCGTTACCGGATGTGGCGGCACCTGTGCGACACGTACGGCGGCCCCTTCACGCTCGTCGGCCCGCGCGAGACGCTCTACGACAAGGCGGCCCAGGAACCGGTGTCGTACGCCTACGCCGAACCGGACTTCCCGCGCGCCCACCTGGCCGGGTGGGGCGAGGGCTGGCTGCACATGGCACCGCTGATCCGCGACGCGGTACGCGACTGCCGTGCGGACGTCCTGCTGGTCTCCCTCGGCCTCATCGACCTGGGCTTCTACACGAACGCCGAGCAGACGGCGGAGAACGTCCACGCCTTCGTCGCGGGCGCGCGGGAGGCCAACCCGCGCATCCGCATGGTCGTGCTCCCGGTGATACCCAACGTGCGCTGCGCCTCCGACGCGCCCTTCGCCGAGCAGGTGGCCGCCTTCAACGACCTCCTCGCGAAGGCCGTCGCCGACCTGGACGAACCGCGCTCGTCGCTGCTGCCGGCGCCGCCGCCCGCGTCGTACGACATCCACTCGGACACCTACGACGGCACCCACCCGAACGCGAGCGGCGAGCACAAGATCGCGGGTGCGTTCGCGGCGGCGATGTACCAGGGGTGGGGGCTGGGCGGGGACTACGAGGGCTGAGCCGCGCGAGGGTCGGCGGCGGTGCGACCGGCACAGTCGCTTTCTCCCCGTCACGGGAGCCCGTGCGTATCGTTGTACCGCGCGGCTGCGCCCGTTCGTGGGGCAGCCGGGGAGGAGCGCCACGATGACCGTCGTGATGACCGACAGGATCGAGATGGCCGACGACAACGCCCAGCGTCTGGACGAGTGGTTCGCACTGCTGGAGCGGATGGTCCCCGAGGGAATCAAGGCTGAGGTCGTCGAGGGGGCCGTCCACATGGTGCCGCAACGGGACGCGCACTGGCAGATCATCCGCCGGATCATCCATGCACTGGAGGACAGGTTCGGCAGGGACATCAACGTGACGACCGATGTGCGCATCGACTTCCCCGGCTTCGAGAACGGCTTCTGCCCCGACGTGATGAAGCTGCGCGACGACGCGGAACGCGACCCGGAGCGCGGCTGGCGCCACGAGGACGTCGAGTTCGTCGCCGAGGTCATCTCCCGCGGGACCGGGATGAACGACTACGGCCCGAAAAAGGCCGCGTACGCCGAGGCCGAGGTTCCCGTCTACCTCATCGCCGATCCCTACCAAGGCCGCTGCCACGTCTTCACCGACCCCAAGGGCGGCGAGTACCGCACCGAGTCCCGGTTCGATTTCGGCGAGCGGATCGACCTCACCCACACGCTGCTCGACCTGACCCTCGACACGGCCACGTTCCCCCGCGACTGAACCGCTCCGTCCCACCCGCTTGCCTTGAGTCCACTTCAGGCCGTTGGCTTGTGGACCATGAAGTACACGCAGCTCGGACGCACCGGACTCAAGGTCAGCCGTCTCGTCCTCGGCACGATGAACTTCGGTCCGCAGACAGACGAATCAACCAGCCACCGCATCATGGACGCCGCTCTCGACGCGGGTCTGAACTTCGTGGACACCGCCAATGTGTACGGCTGGGGCGAGAACAAGGGCCGCACCGAACGCATCATCGGCAACTGGTTCGCCCAGGGCGGTGACCGGCGGGACAAGGTCGTCCTCGCCACCAAGGTGTACGGCAACATGGGCCTGGACGGCTCTCCCTGGCCCAACCACGACAAGCTCTCCGCGCTGAACATCCGGCGCGCGGTCGACGCCAGCCTCAAGCGGCTCCAGACCGACTACATCGACGTCTACCAGTTCCACCACGTCGACCGGGCGACCCCGTTCGAGGAGATCTGGCAGGCGATCAACGTGCTGGTGCAGCAGGGCAAGATCCTGTACGTCGGATCCAGCAACTTCCCCGGGTACAAGATCGCCCAGGCCAACGAGATCGCCGCCCGCCGCGGCGGCACCATCGGCCTGGTCAGCGAGCAGTGCCTGTACAACCTCTACGAGCGCCGCGCCGAGATGGAGGTCCTCCCGGCCGCGCAGGACTACGGCCTCGGCGTCATCCCGTGGTCGCCCCTGCACGGCGGGCTGCTCGGCGGTGTGCTCAAGAAGGAGGTCGAGGGCCGGCGCCGGGCCTCCGGGCGGGCCGCCGAGACCCTCGCCGACCCGGCGGCACGCAAGCGGATCCAGGCGTACGAGGACCTGCTCGACAAACACGGGGTGGAACCCGGCGAGGCGGCCCTCGCCTGGCTGCTCACCCGGCCCGGCGTGACCGGCCCGATCGTCGGCCCGCGCACCGTCGAGCAGCTCGACTCCGCGCTGCGCGCCGTCGAGCTGGAACTGTCGCAGGAACTGCTGGCCGGGCTGGACGAGATCTTCCCGGGTCCCGGTCCGTCGCCGGAGGCGTTCGCCTGGTAGTCACCGCCGTCAGCGTGCGGTGGGCGACCTCAGGGGCGCGGGGACCGCGTGACCGGCCGTGGACGGCCCTCGACCGTCCGGCGGTCCGCGGTCCCCGCGCCCGGGATGCCGTTCGCCGACGGCTACCTGACGGCCGAGGCCAGGGCCACGACGACGAACATCAGCACGAGCGCACCGGCCATGATCCGGTTCCGGGTTTTCGGGTCCACGTACCGAGACTAACCGGCGCCGCCCAGCGGCCAGCGGGCGACCGCCTCGTAGCGGGGCTGTTCGCCCGGCACCCCGGACGTCGGCAGGTTGCTGCGCACCAGTGCCAGCTCGTCCACGGTCCAGGTGCGGCTCGTGAACCCGGCCAGCGCGTCGACGTACGCCCGCACGTCCCTGGCGTCCCGGCTGCGGGCCAGCGTCAGATGGGCCTTGTACCGCCGGTGCTCCCCCATCTCCAGCCCCGCCTTCCGCGCGGCCGCCTCGGCCCGCTCGGCCAGCAGCCGGAGCGTCGCGAGGTCGCCCTCCGCCCCGGCCCACAGGGCCCGCCCCTGCCCGAACCGGCCCCCGCCCCGCACGGCCAGCTCGAACGCCGGCGTCCGCCGCGCGGCCCGCTCCAGCCGGGCCGACAGCTCCGGTACGAGGTCCTCGTCGACCTCTCCGTAGAAGGCGAGCGTGAAGTGCCAGCCGGGCCGGCCGGTCCAGCGCAGCCCGTCGGCGCCGGGCAGCCCCTTCAACGCGGCCACTTCCGAGGCCAGCTCGTGGGCGACGTCCTCGGGGGGCAGTACGGCGGCGAAGAGTCTCATGGGGCCAGTCTGCACGGGCGCGTCCACACGTCCGGGCGTGTCCCCGTCACCGTGCGTATCGTTGTACCGCGCGGCTGCACTCGGGTGAGCGGCAGCCGGGGAGGAGCGCCACGATGACCGTCCTCGAAGACAGGATCGAGATGGCACACGACAGCGGCGACGAGCTCACGCTCGACACGATGTTCGAGTGGCTGGAGAAGATGCCCATCCCCGAGGGATACCGGACCGAGATCGTCGGGGGGAACATCTGCATGGCACCGCAGCGCGGCACTCACTGGCAGATCATCGCAGCCGTCTACGACCAGCTGAGGACCAAGTACCCCCGCACCCGGCTGCTGTCCGACGTGCGCATCGACTACCCCGGCCACCTCAACGGGTTCGCGTCCGACGTCACGCTGGTCGCCGACGGCGCGCAGGAGGACGACAACGGCCGCTGGCACCACAAGGATGTCGAGTTCGTCGTCGAGGTCATCTCCAGGGGCACCGCGATCAACGACTACGGCGCCAAGAAGACCGCCTACGCCGAGTCCGAAGTGCCGGTGTACCTGATCGTGGACCCGTACAAGGGCGAGTGGCACCTGCACACCCTGCCGAAGGACAGCGAGTACCACGGACACGTGACCTTCCCCTTCGGCGACGAGATCGACCTGACCGGCACCGTCGTCGGCCTCGTCCTCAAGACCGACGAGTTCCCGCGGGACTGACCGGCGGCCGACCCCGCCGGATCACGCCGCCGGCGCCAGCTGCTCCTGCCGCTCACGGGGGACGAAGCGCACCCTTGGATGCCCGTGGTGCCAGCCCACCGACAGCCGCAGGCCCCCGGCGCGAGCCAGGATCAGGCCGATGGTGAGGGCGGCCAGGGCCGCGACCGCGCCGCCGGTCGCCAGGCCGACGCGGGCGCCGTAGGTGTCCGTGATCCAGCCGACGACCGGGGCGCCGACCGGGGAGCCGCCCAGGAAGACCATCATGTACAGGGCCATGACGCGGCCCCGCATCGCCGGGTCGGTGGCCATCTGGATGCCGGTGTTGGCGGTGACGTTGACCGTCATGCCGAAGACGCCGAGCGGGATCATCAGCAGGGCGAACAGCCACAGCGACGGGGTCACCGCGGCCACGATCTCCACGGTCCCGAAGACCAGCGCCGCCGCTGCCAGCAGCCGCATCCGGGCCGTGCCCCGGCGGGCGGCGAGCAGCGCGCCGGTCACCGAGCCGACCGCCATGAGCGTGTTGAACAGGCTGTAGGTGCCCGCGCCGACGTGGAAGACCTCCCCCGCGAAGGCGGAGAGGTAGACCGGGAAGTTGAACGCGAACGTCCCTATGAACCCGACCAGCACGATCGGCCAGACCAGGTGCGGGCGCCCGGCGACGTACGCCAGGCCCTCACGCAGCTGCCCCTTGCCGCGCGGCGCGCGCTCGACGGCGTGCAGTTCGCGCGGGCGCATCAGCAGCAGGCCGACGAGGGGGGCGACGTAGGACAGGCCGTTGAGGAGGAACGCCCAGCCGGTGCCCACGCCGGTGATCAGGACGCCGGCGACGGCGGGGCCGATCATGCGGGCGGACTGGAAGTTCGCGGAGTTCAGGCTGACCGCGTTCTGGAGCTGGTCGGGGCCGACCATCTCGCTGACGAAGGACTGGCGGGCCGGGTTGTCGACGACCGTGGCGAGGCCGACCGCGAAGGCGGCGACGTACACGTGCCAGACCTGCACATGGCCGGTCAGCGTCAGGGCGGCGAGGGCCAGGCCCGTGAGTGCCATCGCCGTCTGGGTGACCATGAGCGCGGGGCGCTTGGGGAGGCGGTCGACGAGGACTCCGCCGTAGAGGCCGAACAGCAGCATCGGCAGGAACTGCAGCGCCGTCGTGACGCCGACGGCGGTGGCGGAACCGGTGAGGCTGAGCACCAGCCAGTCCTGCGCGATGCGCTGCATCCAGGTGCCGGTGTTGGAGACGACCTGGCCGAGGAAGAACAGGCGGTAGTTGCGGATGCGCAGCGAGCTGAACATCGAGGACTTACGGGTGTCCCCGGCGGGGGTTTCGGGGATGGGCCGGGGGTCGTGGGCGGTCGGTGCGGGGGCGGAGTCTGCTCCGGGTCCCGTACTCAAAAGGGTTCGCCTCCTCAAGCGGTGCGGTCACAGGTGCGCGAGCTTCTCCAGCACGGGGGCGGCGGCGCGCAGTTTCGCCCACTCGTCCTCGTCGAGGTCCTCGACCAGCGAGGCCAGGAACGCGTTCCGCTTGCGACGGCTCTCCTCGAGCATCGCCTCGGCCCGCTCCGTCTGGGTGACGACCTTCTGGCGCCGGTCCTCGGGGTGCGGCTCCAGCCTGACCAGCCCCTTGGCCTCCAGCAACGCGACGATGCGGGTCATCGACGGCGGCTGCACGTGCTCCTTGCGGGCGAGTTCGCCCGGGGTGGCGGTGCCGCAGCGGGCCAGGGTGCCCAGGACCGACATCTCGGTCGGGCTCAGTGACTCGTCGACCCGCTGGTGCTTGAGCCGACGGGACAGCCGCATCACGGCCGATCGCAGGGAGTTCACGGCGGCCGCGTCGTCGCCATGGGTAAGGTCCGGCATGTTCTTTAGCTTACCTCATTACCCTCGCTAAGGAACACTCGCGACACGCCTGAAAGCACGTGACACGCGCCACGCACCACCGGCTTCACCCATACGGGTGATCCAGCTGCGGAACGTGACCCGCCGGCCCGGAGCGCACCCGACCCTCGTGTGCATGGGGACCAGTGTGCTCAGCCTGCGAATAGACGGTGACCTGCTCGAACGCCTGCGGCACCGGGCCGCGAAACGCGGCATGAGCGTCCAGGACTATGTCGTCCGGACGCTCATGCGCGATGACTTCGACGAGCGGTTCCAGGCCGCCGTCGAGGAGACGGAGCGGTTCTACGGGGTCACCTGACCGGGGCGGCAGGGCACCCCGCGGCTCAGGTCAGACCCAGCGCCGGCATCAGGTAGTAGAAGGCGAACACCGCCGACACGGCGTACATCGCCGCCGGGACCTCCCGGCCGCGGCCCGAGGCCAGGCGCAGCACCACGAAGGCGATGAAGCCCATGCCGATGCCGTTGGTGATCGAGTAGGTGAACGGCATCATCAGCATCGTCACGAAGGCCGGGATGGCGATCGTGTAGTCGTCCCAGTCGATCTCCCGGATCGAACCGGCCAGGATCAGGAAGCCGACCGCGACGAGCGCGGGCGTGGCCGCCTGGGACGGGACCATGGTGGCGACGGGCGTCAGGAAGAGCGCCAGGGCGAACAGCCCGCCCGTGACGACGTTCGCGAAGCCGGTGCGGGCGCCCTCGCCGACGCCGGCCGTGGACTCCACGAAGCAGGTGGCGGCCGAGGAGGAGCTGGCACCGCCCGCGGCGACCGCGATGCCGTCGACGAACAGGACCTTGTTGATGCCCGGCATCTGCCCCTGGGCGTCGGTCAGCTTGGCCTCGTCGCTGACGCCCATGATCGTGCCCATGGCGTCGAAGAAGCACGACAGCAGCACCGTGAAGACGAACAGGATGCCGGTCAGCACCCCGACCTTCGCGAAGCCGCCGAACAGGCTGACCTGGCCGACCAGGCCGAAATCGGGGGTGGCGACGGGGTTGCCGGGCCACTTCGGCGTCGTCAGGCCCCAGGACGGAACCGTGGCGACGGCGTTGACGATCACCGCGAGGACCGTCATGGCCACGATCGAGATCAGGATCGCGCCGGGCACCTTGCGCACGATGAGCGCCAGCGTGAGCAGCACACCGAGGACGAAGACCAGCACGGGCCAGCCGTTGAGGTGACCGGCGACGCCGAGCTGGAGCGGGACGGTGGTCTGGGCGGCGTCCGGGATGCGGGAGACGAAACCGGCGTCGACGAGACCAATCAGCATGATGAACAGGCCGATACCGATCGCGATGGCCTTGCGCAGGCCGTACGGCACGGCGTTCATCACGCGCTCGCGCAGACCGCTGGCGACCAGCAGCATCACCACGAAGCCGGCGAGCACCACCATGCCCATCGCGTCCGGCCAGGACATCCGCGGGGCGAGCTGGAGCGCGACGACCGAGTTGACGCCCAGGCCGGCGGCCAGCGCGATCGGCACGTTGCCGATCACGCCCATGAGCAGGGTGGTGAACGCCGCGGTGAGCGCCGTGGCGGTGACCAGCTGTCCGTTGTCGAGCTGGTTGCCGTACATGTCCTTCGCGCTGCCGAGGATGATCGGGTTCAGCACGATGATGTAGGCCATCGCGAAGAAGGTCGCGAAGCCGCCTCGGACCTCACGGGCGAGGGTGCTGCCGCGTTCCGAGATCTTGAAGTAGCGGTCGAGGGCGCCGTACGCGGGCGCGCCGCCCGGCTGCTCGGGCGCGGGTGCCTTGGGGGAGGCCGAGGTGGGCATTTGGTCTTTCCTACGAACAGAACCGGTCAAAGGCAAACGGCTTCAGTATGAACATATGAGGGCCGAAGTGGCCATCTCCGCGCGTAGACGCCTGGGCCGGCACCGGCCCGCCCCCGCGCCCGACCACCCCGGGCGACCGCCTCGTAAGCTGTGCCCATGGCGAAGTGGACCCCCAAGCACGAGGCGCCGGAGCCCCTGGAAGGCCCGGTGGTCGGCACCGTCACCGGTGGCACGATCCTCTGGTTCGTCCTCTTCGTGGCCCAGCTGCCCTTCTACGGCTGGTACGACGAGCACGGCCACACCTGGTGGCTGTGGACCTGCCTGGCCGGCGGCGGTCTGGGCCTGATCGGCATCTGGTACGTGCGCAGGCGCGATGCCGCCATCAAGCGCGCGGCGGTCGCGGGCGAGCGGACGACCCCGGCGCCGTAGCCCTTCGCCCGGCCCACGGGGAGCCCCGTCCTGCCAAGGCACTACGAACGTCCTTCCGTAGTCGGATCTTCACCGCACTCGGGGGGTGAAGGCCCACATCCGCACGTACCGTCGAATGCATGACGCACATCGACGCGGGCGCCGGTCTGTTTCCCGCGCAACCCCTGCGCGCGCCCTCGCCCACGACCGGGCTGACCGCCGCCGAGGTCGCCGAGCGGGTCGCGCGCGGGCAGGTCAACGACGTGCCGGTGCGCAGCAGCCGGTCGATGGCCGACATCGTCCGCGCCAACGTCTTCACGCGGTTCAACGCCATCATCGGTGTGCTCTGGGCGATCATGCTGGTCGTCGCGCCGATCCAGGACAGCCTCTTCGGCTTCGTCATCCTCGCCAACACGGGCATCGGCATCCTCCAGGAGTGGCGGGCGAAGAAGACCCTGGACTCCCTGGCCCTGATCGGCGAGGTGCGGCCGACCGTGCGGCGCGACGGGGTGGCCGCCGAGGTCGGCACGGCGGAGATCGTGCTGGACGACCTGATCGAGATCGGGCCGGGCGACAAGGTCGTGGTCGACGGGGTGTGCGTCGAGACCGACGGCCTGGAGATCGACGAGTCACTGCTCACCGGTGAGGCCGATCCGGTGGTCAAGCGGCCGGGGGACCAGGTCATGTCCGGCAGCTTCGTGGTCGCCGGGGGCGGGGCGTTCCAGGCGACGAAGGTGGGGCGCGAGGCGTACGCCGCCCAGCTCGCGGAGGAGGCGTCCCGGTTCACGCTGGTCCACTCCGAGCTGCGCTCGGGCATCTCCACGATCCTCAAGTACGTGACGTGGATGATGATCCCGACCGCCATCGGCCTCGTCATCAGCCAGCTGGTGGTGAAGCAGACCGACTTCAAGGGCTCCGTCGCCCGCACCGTCGGCGGCATCGTCCCCATGGTCCCCGAGGGCCTGGTGCTGCTCACCTCCGTCGCCTTCGCCATCGGCGTGATCCGGCTCGGCCGCAAGCAGTGCCTGGTCCAGGAGCTGCCCGCGATCGAGGGCCTCGCCCGCGTCGACACCGTCTGCCTCGACAAGACCGGCACCCTCACCGAGGGCGGCATGGACGTCACCGAGCTGCGCACGCTGGACGCCCACGACGAGGCGTACGTACGGCAGGTGCTGGGCGCCCTCGGCGAGTCCGACCCGCGCCCCAACTCCTCCCTGCAGGCGATCATCGACGCCTACCCCGACGCCGAGGAGTGGCGCTGCGTCGAGGCGCTGCCCTTCTCCTCCGCCCGCAAGTACAGCGGCGCGTCGTTCAGCGAGGGCAACGGCGAGTCCAGTACGTGGCTGCTGGGCGCCCCCGACGTCCTGCTCCGCGAGGACGACCCGACCCTCGCCGAGACCGACCGGCTGAACGAGCAGGGCCTGAGGGTGCTGCTGCTGGCCCGCGTCTCGGGCGACCTGGACTCCCCCGAGGTCGCCCGGGACGCCAAGCCCGCCGCCCTCGTCGTACTCGAACAGCGGCTGCGTCCCGACGCCGCCGACACCCTGCGCTACTTCGCCGAGCAGAACGTCAGCGCCAAGGTCATCTCCGGCGACAACGCCGTGTCGGTCGGGGCCGTCGCCGGCAAGCTCGGGCTGGCCGGTGCGACGGTGGACGCGCGCCGGCTGCCGGCCGACCGGGACGGCATGGCCGAGGCCCTCGGCCGGGGCACGGTGTTCGGGCGGGTCACCCCGCAGCAGAAGCGGGACATGGTCGGGGCGCTCCAGTCCCACGGGCACACGGTCGCGATGACCGGCGACGGGGTGAACGACGTGCTCGCCCTGAAGGACGCCGACATCGGGGTCGCGATGGGCTCGGGGTCGGAGGCGACGCGGGCGGTGGCGCAGATCGTGCTGCTGAACAACAGCTTCGCCACGCTGCCGTCGGTCGTGGCGGAGGGCCGCCGGGTCATCGGCAACATCACGCGCGTGGCGACGCTGTTCCTGGTCAAGACGGTGTACTCGGTGCTGCTGGCGATCCTGGTGGTGTGCTGGCAGGTCGAGTACCCGTTCCTGCCGCGGCATCTGACGCTGCTGTCGACGCTGACGATCGGCGTCCCGGCCTTCTTCCTCGCCCTGGCGCCCAACAAGGAACGGGCCAAGCCCGCCTTCGTGCGGCGGGTGATGCGGTACTCGATCCCCGGGGGTGTGCTGGCCGCGCTGGCGACCTTCGCGACGTATCTGTTCGCCCGCCACCACTACACCGGGCCCGGTGCGCTGGCGGCGGAGACGAGCGCCGCGACGCTGACGTTGTTCCTGATCGCGATGTGGGTGCTCGTGATCATCGCCCGGCCGTACACGTGGTGGCGGGTCGCGTTGGTGGCGGCGATGGGGGCGCTGTTCGTCCTGGTGCTGGTGGTGCCGTGGTTGCAGGACTTCTTCGCGCTGAGGCTGGTCGGGATGACGGTGCCGTGGATCGCAGTGGGGATCGCGGGCGTCGCGGCGGTCGCCCTGGAGATCCTGTGGAGGTGGGTCGACCGCCGTTTCCCGACCCGCGGCTAGGGGGTCCGGTGCGGAGAACGGGACCGGCCCCGGACGGCTTCCGGGGCCGGTGGAGCGGCGTCGGCTACTTCACGTCGACGTAGTCACCGGCGGCGACGGCCGCGCCGGTGCTCGGGATGCCCGCGTAGTTGAAGCGCCAGTAGCCGTCGTAGTAGGCCCTGTTGGTGGTCTTCAGCGCGCCGCCCGTGGCGGACGTGATGCCCTTGACGTTGGCGTAGCTCGTGGGGCCGGCCTTGCGGAACTGCAGGGCCACCTTCTGGCCGCTGAAGCCGACGTACTTGCGGGCCGCCCAGTCGGCACGGGTCAGCTTGCCGCTGACGGTGAGGGTGCCGCCCTTGACCACGGGCTCCGGGGAGGCGTTGACCGTCAGCACCGAGAAGCGCTGGACCTTGTGGGTGTTGTAGAAGTCGGTGTAGAAGAACTCACCGTCGTTGGCCTGGACACCGACGGCGACGTGCCAGGTGCCGGCGAGGATGTTGGCGTACAGGTCGCCCACCCCCTCGTTGTTCAGCCCGGCCGTGGCGGTGATGCTGAGCTTGCAGGTCGACGTGGTGGCGCTGTTGGCCGTGCACGAGGCGACCTCCTCGTTCGGCGGCAGCCAGCCGTCGAGGTCGAGCGCCGGGTCGGTGCCGTGCCACAGGTCGAGGTAGGCGTCCGCGATGCCGCTCGGGTGGCTGGCCTGCACGTACACGTTGAACGTCTTGGTGCCGGTGCCGACGACGACGTTCTTGGCGTTGTTCACCGTCACCTTGGTGACGGTGGGCGCCGCCGCCGTGGTGACCTGGGAGGTCGGCTTGGCGGTGGAGGAGCCGAAGCGCTCGGCGACGCTCGGCCGGTCAAGGTCGGGACCCTGCGCGTCGGCCTGCGCGAGCGGTGCGGTGAGGGCGGACAGGGCCAGGGCGCCGGAGACGGCGGCCACAGTGGCTCGTATACGCATGCGTTCCCCATGAGGAGAGGGGCCTCGCTGCCCTTCGTTCCTTGCGCGGCTCGTGAGCGCGGCGAGACCCGAGCGATCGTGGAGTCTGTTGACTCACGCGATCAGACCCGCGCCTTTCCTCAAAGGTTGTACGACGTGTGAAGGAGGCACGCGGAACCCTTCACCTCCGTGGCGCATGCCCCAGGAACCGCCGGGTCGGCGGCACGAGGTCCGTGCTCAGTCGAACCACCGGTCGCGCGCCAACTCCTGCGTCCGCGACGGGTCCTCCAGCAGTGCCGCCACCTCGAACCGTCGTGGCCACTGGCCCGCCGCCCAGGCCAGGCCCGCCGCGACGCCCTCCAGGGTCGCGGCGTGCAGGACGCCGTCGTTCGTCAGCCGCCAGTCGATCTCCACGCCGTCCACGACGAGTTCCTCGTGCTCGACGTACGTGTCCGGGGTCCGCGACCCCAGCAGCACCCGCACCGCCTCCGGCACGTCGTGCTCGGTGCCCTCGGAGTCGACCCCGCCGGTGACGGACTCGCTCAGCCGCCGTACCTGGAACAGCTCCGCCAGATCGGCCGCCCGGTCCGGCGGCACCGGCAGCAGGGGCACGCCCTCGGTGAAGGGCAGCAGGTCGGGCGAGTCGACGACCACCGCGCCGGCCGCGTCCACGACCTCGACCCGGCCGTCGACGACCGCGCGCAGCTCGTCCGGGAGCGTCACCCGCTCGGGGTCCAGCTCTGCCAACGCGCCGTACAGCGCGTGCAGTTGCGCCCCGGTGACCGGCCGGTCGGGGTCGGCGAGCCGGTCCAGCAGCTCGGCCGCGCCGCCCGGCTCGTCGAGGAGGGCCGCCACCGAGGTGCGCACGCCGAGGGCCCACAGGACCTGCTCGTCGTCGAAACCGGTCGCGTCGGCCTCGTCGTACAGGCCGCGCAGCAGCGGGTCGCCGCCGGAGGCGAGCAGACCGGCGGGGCGGCGGCCGTCCAGCACCGGGTGCCCGCGCAGCCACCAGGCCGTGTACGGCCGTACGACCTCGTGCGTGCCGTCGGGGAGCAGGATCCGCACCGGCTGGGTGAGCGCGTCCCGCAGCGGGGGCCGGGCGAGCAGGGCCAGGGCCTGCGGCCACTTGTCGTCGTCCACGAGGTCCAGGTCCCGTACGGCGACCAGCTCGGTGGCGACCGGCGGCACCGGCGAGTCGGGGAAGCGGTCGAGGATGTCCTCGCACCACACGTCCACCGCGTCCAGCAGGCCGGGGTCGTCCGGCTCGGCGTAGTCGCCTTCGCGGGGCTCCAGTTCGTCCGGGTCGAGGACGACGTCCGTGGCCCGGACGAGGGCGAAGCCGGCCAGCACGCCGCAGGCGGCCAGCGGCTGTTCGCCGAAGCGGTCGACCAACTCGGTGTCCACCGCCGCTAGTTCACCCTCACGCATGACCTGCGCGAAGGGACTGCCCGGGAGGACCAGCTCCCCGGCGGGCGCCGGCTCCCCCTCCTCGTCGGGGAGGGCCAGGGCGCCGAGCCACGGCTCGTCACCGGGTTCGAGACCGGCGTCGCGGACCAGGGAGAGGACGGTGTCCGCCAGTTCCTCGGCGTCCAGGGTGTCCTCCTCCCAGGACGTCCCGCCCTCGTCGTCGAGGGAGGCGGCGACGGCGGCACGCACCTGCGGCGTGGTGAGGACCGCGCGGGGCGTCGCGGGCAGCGCGCCCAGCTTCTCCAGCAGCGGGTGCGCGGCGTCCGGGTGGGCGACCTTGAGGCCGAGCCGGGCGAGCGTCTCGGGCTCGATGCGGGCCGTGTCGGCGGTGGGCAGCAGTACCTGTCGGGGCCCGATGCTGGTCCGGCCCTCGGCGAGCGGCACGGGCAGGCCGGTGAGCCGGTCGGGGTCGACGCCCGCGAGGCTGTCGTACAGCCGCCACCACCAGCCGGGTTCCTTCTCCAGCCCGGCCAGCCGGTCGACGGCGTCGCTCAGGCGCACCCGGGCGACGCCCAGCGTCCGCAGCTCCACCCGGCGTTCCAGCCCGGCGGGCAGCAGGGTGGGCAGCACCTCGGCGAGCACGCGCACGGTCTCGGCGCCGGCGCCCTCCACCACCTCGGCGTCGCGCGGCCGCAGCGACTCGGGCAGGTCCTCGTCGGGGCCCGTACCGGCCGGAGGCAGGAAGGAGGTGCGCGGCAGCCGCTGAAGGATCGCCTGCCGCAGCGCCCCGTCCAGCTCGCCCTTGCCCAGCGGTCCGGGCACGAGGTCGATGATCCCCTCGGTCACCGGCCGCCAGCCGGCGAGCAGTTCGGCGTAGGCGTCGGCGGCCTTCTCGACCAGGAAGCCGGTCAGCGGGCCGGGCGCGGCGTGCCGCCGGGTGGTGTCCAGCGGGAAGGACGCGATGAGCAGGGCGGGCACGCCGAGGGGCTCGTCGCTGGGGGTGGGGGCGTGCACGACGGGGCTGGTGCGCGGGCGTGCGGGGGCGCCGTCGTCGTCCACGGGCACGGCCCAGGTGACCGACCAGTGCGGGCGCAGCCGCTCCTCGACCGGCCGGTCGGCGAGCAGTTCGGGCGAGAGCAGGCCGTGCGCGGCGGCGGTGCGCCAGCGGGTGGCGCCGTCCCGCGAGTCCTCCACGACGGTCAGCGCGTCCTCGGCCCTGCGGCGCAGGGTGCGGGGCGCGTCCGCGCCGATCTCGACGACGACCTCCTCCAGTCCCGGCAGGGTGAGCAGCAGGGCGTCGTCGACGGCGTGCAGGAGGCGCTCGGCGAGGTCGGCGGCGGCCGTGTCGCGCAGGGGGAGGATGACGACGGTGTCGTACGGGTCCGGCGCGGTGCCCTCGGCGGCGAACGGCAACCGCAGCAGGGGTACGTGACCGTCCCGGCGGCGGATCTCGTCGCCCAGGCCGGGACTGTGCCGCGCGGTCTCGGCGGCCAGGTCACGGGCCTCGGCGAGGGACCAGCGGACACCGCCGTGCCGGCCGACGACGGCGGGCTCGTCGGTGACGGAGAGCACGGCCGCGAAGCCGACGCCGAACCGGCCGATCGACGGGGTGTCCCGCTTGGCGGAGGCCCGCAGCGTGGCCAGCGACTCGACGCCGGCCGCGTCCAGCGGGGCGCCGGTGTTGGCGGCGGCCAGGACCCCGTCGCGGAGGGTGAGACGCAGCCGGCCGGGCACGCCGGCGCGGGCGGCCGCGTCGGCGGCGTTCTGGGCCAGCTCGACGACGAGCCGGTCCCGGTAGCCGCCGAGTACGAGGTCCTCCTCGGCGTTGGCGTCCTCGCGGAACCGCGCCGGGCTGGTGGCCCACGCGTCCAGCACCCCGCGCCGCAGACGGGCGGTCCCGAACGGATCGGCTCCCTCGGCCGCCGGCCGCACGAACTTGCTCACGGTTCACTCTCCTCATCGCCGTGAGGAGAAGGTATCGCGAGCACGCGACGACGGTGGCTTCGCCGTCTCGGCGGGACCGCTTCGCCCGACGGCGCCGCTCAGCACCGCCCGAGCCGACCCGTCATCCCCGCCACAGCCCCTTCGGACCACGCCGGCCCGCCGTCACAGGACGCGGTCGCCGCCCACCGCACGTCCAGCCCGCCCGGCGTTCGCGGACGATGCCGGAGGCAGGGGCAGGGGCAGGGCCGCACCCCCGGGGACGGGGCCCACGCGCGACACACACGCTACGAACGCCCCAAACGCCGCCACACCGCCGGCCCGCCGACGTTCGAAGACGAGGCCGGAGGCCGACGGGGGTCCGGGAGCGCGCCCCCGGGGACGGCAACCCCCACCGCAGTCCGAACGCCTACGAAAGCCCCGGACGCCGCCACCCACCCCACTCCGCAGCCCGCCCGGCGTACGCATACGAGGCCGGAGGCCGACGGACGAGGGATCCGGGAGCGCGGCCCCGGGGGACGGCAACCCCCACCGCAGTCCGAACGCCTACGAAAGCCCCGGACGCCGCCACCCACCCCACTCCGCAGCCCGCCCGGCGTACGCATACGAGGCCGGAGGCCGACGGACGAGGGATCCGGGGCGCAGCCCCGGGGGACGGCAACCCCCACCGCAGTCCGAACGCCTACGAAAGCCCCGGACGCCGCCACCCACCCCACTCCGCAGCCCGCCCGGCGTACGCATACGAGGCCGGAGGCCGACGGACGAGGGGTCCGGGGGCGCGGCCCCGGGCACAGCGCCCCCAGCGCGTCCGCGCGCCTACGAATGCCCCAACTCGGCGGCCGACTCGTCGGAGACGTCCGGCACGGAGCCCGAATCCCGCGCCGGCCGCAGGGGGAACGGATCCACCCGCGTCTCGTCGATCACCGGCGGAGCCGGCTGCGGCGGCTTCGGCATGACCGCCGCCTCGGAGTGCCCGCCGCACCCGTACGTCAGCGACACCACCCGGCCGTCGGCCGGCGAGAACTCGTTCGCGCAGACCCCGAAGGCCTGCCCCAGCGAGCCCCCGATCGGCGCCAGGAAGCCGCACGACACGCACGCCGCGGGAGCCGCCTGCGCCATCGGCGTCTTCGCCCCGAACGCCTCCTCCCAGCGGTCGGCGGCCACGTGCAGCCCGTACCGCGACAGCACCCGGGCCCGCCGCATGCCCAGTTCCTCCGCGACCGCCGCGATGGAGCCGCGCGTGGGAGCGGTCGGCAGCGTGGCCGGCGGTCCGGCGGTGACCTCCGCGTCCTCGGCCTCGACCAGCTCCGCCATGTCCGCGGAGACCGCGGAGTTCGGCGGCGGCTCCTCCTCGCCGGACCAGCCCGGCTCCAGCCGCAGGTCCTCGGCGTCCGTGGGCAGCAGATCGCCCGGCCCCATGTCGCCGGGCCGCAGCCGCTCGCTCCACGGCACCCACTCCGGCGCCAGCAGCGCGTCCGGGCCGGGCAGCAGCACGACCTCGTCCAGTGTCACGACCTTCGCGCGCGACGCGCGGGCCACGGTCACGGCCCAGCGCCAGCCGCGGTACCCGAGCTCCTTGCACTCGAAGAAGTGCGTGACAACGCGATCGCCCTCGGAGGCGACCTCGACGTGCTCCCCGACGACGCCGGGCGCGGCGGCCTCCTCGGCCGCGGCGCGGGCTAGGTCGACGGCCTCGGCGCACAGGCGGTCGGGGGTGCGGCTTCGCGTTGTCGCTGCGCTCACAGGTATCGCTTCTCTCCTACGCCGTCTCTCAGTGCGCCTGCCGGAAGGCGACGGGGCGGACGGAGCGGACCTGGGGACCGCGTCGACGTCCGCGCCCTGTCGCGCTCGGGCGCACCTGTGTGTCATCCATTCTGCGGGATGGCCGGAAGGCGCGCGGCCGAGAACGTTCGCCACGGCGCGCTACGCACGCTACCCCTTCACCGCCGCTGGGCCTACACCGACGGGACATGATCGCCACGAAGCGCGCGTCCATACGCGCCGGAACCGCACTACCGACGCCCATCTCGGGGCACTATGAACGTCGTGGCAACCGCAAGGTCGCCCCAGGGCACCTCCGGGACGGGTGGGGTCAAGGGGAACAACCGACGCGGCGGAGCCGACCGCACGGGCGGCCGGCTCCGCCCGATCGCGCGTGCCCTGCACTTCCCGGTGACCGGAACCGCCCGCGGCATCCGCAAGGCCACGCACGCGCACGGCGCCGGCGAGTCCGGCCTCGGCAAGCTGATCGAACTGCACGCGGTGAACGGCGCCGGCGACGTCATGATCACCATCGCGCTGGCCTCCACCGTCTTCTTCTCGGTCCCCACCGACGAGGCCCGCGGCCGCGTCGCCCTCTACCTCGCGATCACCATGGCGCCGTTCACCCTCCTCGCGCCCGTGATCGGCCCCCTCCTCGACCGTGTGCCGCACGGCCGGCGGGCGGCGATGGCCGGCGCGATGCTGGCCCGGGCGCTGCTCGCGCTGGTGCTGTCCGGAGCGGTGATCACCGGCGGCATCGAGCTGTACCCGGCGGCGCTCGGTGTGCTGGTCGCGTCCAAGGCGTACGGCGTGGTCAGAAGCGCGGTCGTGCCCCGTCTGCTCCCACCCCGCTTCTCCCTGGTGAAGGCCAACTCCCGGGTCACCCTCGGCGGCCTGCTCGCCACCGGTGTGGCCGCGCCGATCGGGGCGGGACTGCAGGTCCTCGGTCCGCGCTGGCCGCTGTACGGCGCTTTCGTGATCTTCGTCGCCGGCACGGTGCTCTCCTTCTCCCTGCCGCACAAGGTCGACTCGGCCAAGGGCGAGGACACGGCGCTGCTCGCGGCGGACGAGGCGCATCTGCACGGCCCGCACCGCAAGCCGGTCAAACGCCCGGGCCTGCGCACGGTCGGCATCGCGGTCACGCACGCCCTGGCCGTCAACGCGGCGATCCGCTGCCTGGCCGGGTTCCTGATCTTCTTCCTGGCGTTCCTGCTGCGCGAGCATCCGCTGAGCGGGCAGAGCGCGGCGGTGTCGCTGGGCATGGTGGCGGTCGCGGCCGGCGTGGGCAACGCGCTCGGCACGGCGGTCGGGGCGTGGCTGAAGGCACGGGCCCCGGAGATGATCATCGTGACGGTCGTCGCGGTCGAGCTGGCGGTCGCGGTGACGGCGGCGCTGTTCTTCAGCGCGTTCCTGGTCGCGTGCCTGGCAGCGGTCGCCGGGTTCGCGCAGGCGCTGGCCAAGCTGTCGCTGGACGCGCTGATCCAGCGGGACGTGCCCGAGCTGGTGCGCACCTCGGCGTTCGCGCGCTCGGAAACGCTGCTGCAGATGTCCTGGGTGCTCGGCGGCGCGATCGGCATCGCCCTGCCGCTGAACGGCACCCTGGGCATGTCGGTGGCCGCCACCGTACTGGCCGCCGGCTGGCTGACCACCGTGCGCGGCCTGCTCGGCTCCGCCCGCCACGGCGGCCGTACCCGTCCGCGGGTGGCCTGACACGCGGCACGCCCCGCACCCCGCATGGGAAGGGGACTGGACGTGCCCGATAGCCTTCGGCCATGACCATGCAATCCGCTGTGCGACGCCGCCGCGCCGTCGCCGCCGCCGGCGCCGTTTCCGCCGGACTGCTCGTCCTGTCGGCCTGCGAGAAGCCGACGCCCATGGCCACCGTCACCGTCGGCAGCTCCTCGGTCAGCGCCGAGGCCACCTGCGGCGGCGAGGGCGACGTCCTCAAGCCCGCGGACCTCACCAAGTGCCTGCAGAACGAGGACATCAAGTCGATCAGCGTCGGCCAGGACGAGACCATCGGCTTCGGCGTCGACCCCGAGGTCGCCGACGAGCGCTGGACGATCCTCTTGAACGGTCAGCCGGTGACCGACGACAGCGACAAGACCTACCGCACGATCCCGGGCAACGCGTTCTTCAACGCCCAGTACGGCGCACAGGGCGACACCACCCTGGTCTCCATCAAGGCGGGCGACGGCAAGAAGGACAGCCAGGCGGTCACCGGCCTGTGGTCCTTCAAGCTCAAGAAGGAAGACTGACCACGTCCCCCGCAGGGTCCGTCCCACACGTCCTCGTAGCCACCGCCGTCCCCGCCGAACGGGACGCGGTGGCGCAGGCGTTCCCGGGAGCCGCCACCGAGGTCCCGCTCCCCGGCGAGGGCGCCGTCCTGCACCGCCTTCCGGCCGGCCCCGACCTGCTAGCCGCCGGCGTGGGCCCGGCCCTGGCCGCCGCCCGCGCCGCGAGCGCCCTCACCGCCGCGGCCCTGCACGGCAGGCCCTACACGCTGGTCGTGAGCGCCGGCATCGCGGGCGGCTTCGCCCCGGAGGCGCCCGTCGGCTCGCTCGTCGTCGCCGACGAGATCACGGCCGCCGATCTCGGCGCCGAGACCGCCGAAGGCTTCGTTCCAGTCACCGAGCTGGGCTTCGGGACCGTCACCCACCGTCCACCGGAAGCACTCGTACGGGACGCCGCGACCGCCACCGGGGCCCGCCCCGGCACGGTCCTGACCGTGTCCACGGTGACCGGCACCGCCGCCCGCGCCGCCGCCCTGCGCGCCCGCCACCCCCGCGCCCTCGCCGAGGCCATGGAGGGCTTCGGCGTCGCCGAGGCCGCCGCCGCGCACGGCACGCCCGTGCTGGAGCTGCGCGCGGTCTCCAACCCGGTCGGCCCGCGCGACCGCGCCGCCTGGCGGATCGGCGCGGCGCTCGGGGCGCTGACGGACGGCTTCGGGAAGCTCGCGCCCGTACTGGAGAGTTGGAGACCGGCATGAGCCGTCTGCACATCGCGTACTCCCCCTGCCCCAACGACACCTTCGTCTTCGACGCCCTCGCCCACGGCCGGGTGCCCGGCGCGCCGGGACTCGACGTGACCTTCGCGGACATCGACGTCACCAACGGCATGGCCGAGCGGGGCGAGCTGGACGTGCTGAAGGTGTCGTACGCCGTGCTGCCGTACGTCCTCGGCACCTACACCCTGCTGCCGTGCGGCGGCGCGCTGGGCCGGGGCTGCGGCCCGCTGGTGCTGACCCGGGAGCCCGGTGTCGACCTGACCGGACGCACGGTCGCGGTGCCGAGCGAGAGGTCGACGGCCTACCTGCTGTTCCGCCTGTGGTCCGCCGACACGCTGCCCGGCGGGGTCGGCGAGATCGTGGTGATGCCGTTCCACGAGATCATGCCGGCGGTGCGGGACGGGAAGGTCGACGCGGGCCTGGTCATCCACGAGGCGCGCTTCACGTACCAGAACTACGGCCTGCACAAGCTGGCCGACATGGGCGAGCACTGGGAGCGCGCCACCGGGCTGCCGATCCCGCTGGGCGCGATCATCGCCAAGCGGTCGCTGGGCGCGGAGACCCTGACGCGGCTCGCGGACGCCGTCCGCACCTCCGTGCGGCTGGCCTGGGAGAACCCCGAGGCGTCCCGGCCGTACGTCATGGAACACGCCCAGGAGATGGACCCGGCCGTCGCCGACCAGCACATCGGGCTGTACGTCAACGAATTCACCGCGGGTCTGGGCGAGGACGGCTATGCGGCGGTACGCGGGCTGCTCACACGTGCGGCGGCCGAGGGGCTGGTGCCGCCCCTCGGCCCGGATGCGCTGGATTTCCCGTAGAAACGGGGGATGTCAGGGCCTTTACACGTCGAGCTGGTCGGCGACCGCCCGGAGCAGACCTGCGATCTTCTTGCCGGAGGCCTTGTCGGGATAACGGCCCTTTTCGAGCATCGGGGTGATGTTCTCCAGGAGCGTGGTCAGGTCCTGCACGATGGAGGCCAGCTCGTCCGGCTTCTTGCGCTGGGCCGCCGCGACCGACGGGGTCGGGTCCAGGAGGGTGACGGAGAGGGCCTGGTCGCCGCGCTGCCCGGCGACGACTCCGAACTCCACGCGCTGTCCCGGCTTGAGCGTCTCGACTCCGGCGGGGAGAACCGAGGAATGGACGAAGACGTCACCGCCGTCGTCACGGGAGAGAAAGCCGAAGCCCTTCTCGCTGTTGAACCACTTGACCTTGCCAGTCGGCAAAGCACACGCTCCCTCGATCGCTCCCGGACTGGCCGGACACCCTTGATCTGCCGTTGAGACACCCTACCGGGGGTCTCTCCACCGGAACACGCCTTAAAACGACACCGAGCCCCTGCCCGTGTCGGCAGAGGCTCTCCGTGGTGGGGGAAGTGTGAAGGGCTACCCGATGTGCCGGTGGAGAGTCGCGCGGGAGACTCCAAGAGCCTTGGCCATGGAAGAGATGCTCCCCCCTTGGCCTGACGAGCCTTGGCCACAGTCGGCACGTCCTCAGCGATGACAGAGGGACGGCCCAGCCGGTCAAGCTTCCACACACAGAGGGTGTCTCCCTCTCGCATGGAGTCGAGAGCGCCAAGGAGACCAGGGCGCTCCGCGTTCCTGTGCGTGAGTACGCGCATTCACGCGACCGCGTATACGCGAGGACAAGGCATCCGGGAGGTAGCACAGACTCTTGGTCTTCAGGCCGGCGACAAGACGTCGCCCGGTTGTTCCTTCGCGCTGGGAACTACCCTGGTCCGGTGCGTGACAAAACCCAACCGAATCCCGCCGGGCCCGGTGACCGGCTGATCCGTGGCGGCGCCGTCGTCTTCATCGTCGGGGCCGTGGCCACCCTGGTCACGGTGGCTCCGCTGTTCCTCGGAACGACGCCTTTTCCGACGTACATGTTCGGATTGAGCATGCTCATGGGGGTCGGTTTCCTCATCGCCGCAGCCGGGGTGCTCCGCGCGATCGCGGCGGGGCGGCGTCAGGCGCGCGGCGCGTCGAGATAGGCCGAGAGCCACGCCGGGAACTCACCCAGGCCGGTGAGGACGACGTCCGCGCCGGCCTGCCGCAGCTCCTCGGCGTCGCACGGGCCGGTCGCCACCGTCACCGACAGCGCGTCCGCCGCGCGGGCGCCGCGGACGTCGCCGGTGTGGTCGCCGACGTACACACCGGCGCCGTACTCGCGCAGCGCCGCCGCCTTCGCCTCCGCCCACAGGTCGCCGACCACCGCGTCCGGCTCCAGGCCGAGGTGGGCGAGGTGCAGCTTGGCGTTGGGCTCGTACTTGGCGGTGACCACGACGGTCCGTCCGCCGGCCGCGCGCACGGCCGCCACGGCCTCGTGCGCGCCGGCCATGGCGGGCGTGGCCGATATGGCGATCGTCGGGTACATCGCCCGGTAGACGTCGGCCACCGCGGGGACCTCGTCCGCCGGGAACCAGTGCCGCAGCTCCTGCTCCAGCGGCGGCCCCAGCCGGGTGATCGCGAGGTCGGCGTCGATGTACGTCCCGGTCCGTTCGGCCAGCGCCAGGTAGCAGGCGTGGATGCCGGGGCGGGAGTCGATGAGCGTCATGTCGAGATCGAAGCCGACGGTCAGCGGGCGCGAGGTCATGCGGGCCATTGTGCCGAGTGAGCCCACGGCCGGGTGAACGGGGTGCGAAGTGCGCTCCCGCACCCCGGGGCCGAGGGCGGCCGTCGTCCGTGCCGGGGCTCGGTGCCCGCAGGGGCGCGAGGACCGCGCGACGACCGGCCACGACGGCGCCGCGGAGGACGGGACGGCCCCCTCGCGGCTTCCGGCGCCCCGCTCAGCCCTTCCTCTGGGACCGCCACACCAGGAACAGCGCCGACGCCACCGCCGCGCCCCGCACCACCCAGGGCCAGGTCTCGGCGAGGGCGTCGTTCATGTGGCCCTCGGCGACGGGGGCGCCCCAGCGGCCGTCGAGCCTGCCCCACAGCCAGACGAAACCGGCGGCGACCGCGGCGCCGGGCAGGATCATCACCGCCCACTTCATCTCCCACCTGGTCAGACGGCGGGAGGCGTAGGCGATGAGCCAGCCGACGGCGAGCGGGAGCAGGTTGCCGAGCACGGCGCCGGCGACCAGCAGTGCGGCGGCGAGCAGCAGGAGGGGGTTGTTCCAGGTGCCCGGTGGCGACAGGAGCCGGCGGCGCGCGGCGGCCGGGTCGGCGTCGGGTTCCGCGGCGATGTCCGGTTCGGCCCGGGCGGCCTGGACGGCGGCCGGAGCGGGCGGCGTGTCCTTCTGCTCCTCCGGGGGTTTCAGCAGCTCCGGGATCTCCACGCCCCCGACGAACCCGGGCACGCTGTCGCCGACGCCGAAGGGGCTGCTGTCCACCCGCCACCAGTCGGGCTGGGTGGCGGCGTCCCCGAGCTCGTGCTCGCCCGCGCGGTGCGGCGGGGCCGGGGCGTCGGCGCGCGGCGGCGCCTGCGGCTCGGCGGGCCGGGGCCGCGGCACGACCCGGCGCAGTCCCCGGCTCCTTCGCTGCGGCTCCTTCTCCCGCGCCTGCCCCGCCTGCCGCGTCTCCCGCCTCTCCGGCTGCGCGGGCACGGCGGCGGCCGGCGGCTGCACCGCACCGCCGCTCGCACCGTCCCCGGCCGCGTCGACCACCTCGTCCGGGCTGCCGATGCGGGCGAGGATGCGGCGGACGGCGGCGGGGCTGTCGACGACGGCCCTGGCGCGGCGCCGGTCGATCTCGTCGCGCAGCTGGGAGACCAGGCGCATGCGGGTGGCGGAGGGCAGCTGACGCTGCTGGGCCACGTCACCGACACGGCTCAGATACTCGTAGACGACCTTGTCGCTCTCGATCCCCACGCTGTCCCCTCCGGGGCGGTGTGCCGGCTTCCCCGTTCCGCACGACGTTAGCGCAGGGCGGGACGCCCGACGCCACGTCAGGTGGGCTCGCGGGCGAGCGGGTTCGGCGTCTGGGCACAGCTCGGGCTGCCGTTCGTGCGGAGGATGTCCTGGCCGATCCGGCCGGCGAGGAAGCGCAGGAAGGCCGCGGCGACGGAACCGGCCGGCGGCTCGCCGCAGGTGTGGGCGAACTCGGTCTGCCAGGAGGGGTGCGTGCCGTCCTCCACCACGTCCGTCGACGCCTTCTCGCTGTCGATCCGCACGGGCGTCGGCCTCGCAGCGTCCGTGGGTCCCGGCCGCCGCGGCCGTCTCGGAAACGTTCCGTTCGCCTGATGTGTGTCTGATACACAGGCTCGGGCACCGGCAGGCGGCCCCGCCGGACCGCCGACCCGCTACCGTTGGCCGGATGAGCACCGAGGACAAGCCGGTGGCCCCGCGGTCCCTCGCGGAGGCGCTGCGGGCGCGGGACGACGACTCGCTGGCCGCGCTCCTGCGCGGGCGGCCCGACCTCATCACGCCCGTCCCCACCGACCTCACCCAGCTCGCCACCCGCGCCGGCACCCGCGCCTCGGTGGTCCGCGCCCTGGAGCGGCTGGACCGCTTCGCACTGCAGACGGCCGAGGCGCTGGCCGTGGCGGCCGATCCGGCGACGTACGGGGAACTGCTCGGGCTGATGGCCGGCGACGACGGCGATCCCCTCGTCACCGCGGCCCTGCCGCACGCCCTCGGCACGCTGCGCGAACAGGCCCTCGTGTGGGGCCCGGACGACCGGCTGCGCCTGGTGCGCACCGCCCGTGAGCTGCTCGCCCCGTCGCCGCAGCACCCCTCCCCGACCGGGCTGGGCCCGGGCGTCCAGGAGGCGACGGCGGGCATGTCGCCGGGCCGGATCCAGGAACTCGTCACGGCCGCCGGGCTGCCCTCCACGCACGACGCCGTCTCCGCGGCGACGGCGCTCACCGCGCTGTTCACCGACCGCGCCCGGATGTCCGCGCTGCTGGACAAGGCCCCGGCCGAGTCGGTGGAGGTGCTGGAGCGGCTGGTGTGGGGGCCGCCGTACGGGCAGGTCACCGCCGACCCGGCACCGCGGCTGCGCTGGCTGCTGGACCGCGGGCTGCTGCTGCCGACGGCGCCCGGCACGGTCGTGCTCCCCCGTGAGGTCGCCCTGCACCTGAGAGGCGGCCGGGCCCACCGCGCGCCCGAGCCGGTGCCGCCGCCCGTGGAGGCGTCGGCCACGCACCGTCCGCAGGTGGTGGACGCCACGGCGGCCGGGCAGGCGTACACCGCGCTGGCCACCGTCGAGGAGCTGCTGAAGGACTGGGACGAGGGCGGCCCGGCGGTACTGCGGGCGGGCGGGCTGAGCGTGCGCGACCTGAAGCGGACCGCCGTCGCGCTCGACGTGTCCGAACCGGTCGCCGCCTTCTGGGTGGAGCTGGCCTACGCGGCCGGCCTGATCGCCTCCGACGGCGAGGCCGACGAGCGCTACGCGGCGACCCCGGCCTGCGACGAGTGGCTGGAGCAGCCCGCCGCCCGGCGCTGGACGCGGCTGGCGGAGGCATGGCTGACGGCGACCCGGACGGCCGGGCTGGTGGGCGGCCGGGACGCGAAGGACCGCTCACTGGCCGCGCTGGGCCCGGGACTGGACCGGTCGGCCGCTCCGGAGGTTCGGCACCGGGTGCTGAGCCTGCTGGCGGAGCTGCCCGAGGGTGCGGCGCCGGTGGCGGAGTCGGTGCTGGCGCGGCTGCGCTGGGAGCGGCCCCTGCGGCGGGAGCCGCAGCGGGACGCCCAGCGGGAGCCGCAGCGGGACGCCCAGCGGGAGCAGCAGCGGGACACCGGCCCGGACGCCGAGCTGCGGATCCGGCTCGCGCGGTGGGCGCTGTCCGAGGCCGAGCTGCTCGGGGTGACCGGGCGGGGGGCGCTCTCGGCGCACGGGCGGGCACTGCTGGGAGCTCCCGCTCCGGCGCACGCGCCCGCCGACGAGCCGGAAGGTCCCGGCGACAAGCTCCCCGTGCGCCCCCAGGCCCTCGGCCACGTTCGCGCGGCGAGGCACCCCGTCCATCCCACCGCGCCCCTGGAATCCCTCACCCCCGCCGAGCAGTCCGTCGCCTCCGCCACGGCCGCCCGGCTGCTCGACCCGCTGCTGCCGGAGCCGCTGGACCACGTCCTGCTCCAGGCCGACCTGACGGCGGTGGCGCCGGGCCCGTTGCAGCGGCACCTGGCCGACACGCTGGACGTGCTCGCCGACGTGGAGTCCAAGGGCGGAGCGACCGTGTACCGCTTCACGCCCGCCTCCGTACGCCGCGCCCTGGACGCCGGGCGCACCGCCTCCGACCTGCACGCCTTCCTCACCGAGCACTCCCGTACGCCGGTCCCGCAGCCGCTGGCCTACCTCATCGACGACGTGGCCCGCCGGCACGGGCACCTCCGCGTCGGCGCGGCCTCGGCGTACGTGCGCTGCGACGACGACGCGCTGCTCAACGAGATCCTCGCCGACAAGCGGTCCGCCGGACTGCGGCTGCGCCGCCTCGCGCCGACCGTGCTGGCCGCGCAGAGCGACCCGGCGACCCTGCTGGAGGGGCTGCGCGCCATGGGGTTCGCGCCCGCCGCCGAGTCCGCCGAGGGCGATGTGCTGATCACGCGCGCGCACGCCCACCGCACCCCGCCGCGCACCCCGCCCGAGCCGGTGCCGGACGGCCCGCCCGCGCCCGACGCCACGCTGCTGGCGGCCGCGATCCGCGCGATCCGGGCGGGCGACCTGGCGTCGACGGCGCCCCGGAAGTCCCCCTCGCCCGCCTCCGGCGGCGCCCTGCCGCGCACCGGCTCCGCCGAGACCCTCGCCACCATGCAGGCCGCCGTCCTGACCGGCCAGGCCCTGTGGATCGGATACGTCAACGCCGAGGGCACCGCCAGTCAGCGGGTGATCGCGCCGGTGCGGGTGGAGGGCGGCTTCGTGACGGCGTACGACCACACCGCGGACGAGGTGCGCACGTACCCGCTGCACCGGATCACGGGAGTGGCGGAGCTGGCGGAGGAGTAGCCGCGGGCTCGCCTCACCCGTCCGGGCGTACGCCCGGGTTCATGCACGCCACGCCGGACACTTCCCACCCATGAGGGAGCTTGGGGCATGTCCCGCATCGCGGTGCCGGGGGCCGGGCAGCCACGGGGTGTCCTGATCAAGCCCGAGCCGCCCCCAGGGAGTTCGGGCGAGCACATCCGAAAGGAAACCCCTCATGCGAGCTGCCCGTCGTGTCGCCGCCGTGCTGACCGCCACCGCCGTGATGCTCGGCGCCCTCACCACCCAGGCCGCCGCCATCGCCATCGACGTCGCCGGCCTGGTCCTGGAGACGCCGCAGATCTGACCGCACCCCCGCACGCCCCGTCGGGCCGGTCCCCGCGTCCCGGGCCCGGCCCGCCCGCCCGACCCCCGGAAAGGCCCCGCGTCCCCATGCGTTCCAAGCTCCCCCTGCGCGCCCACTGCGCCATCGCCGTCTCCGCCGCGGCGGCGGTGACGGCGGCGGCCCTCGTGGTCGCGCTCGCGCCCGAGGCCTCGGCGGCGCCCGCCGCGCCGCTGCCCCTGCCGGTCGCGCAGGCCGGAGGCGAGCCGCTCGTCAACATCGACGGGCACGTCTTCGCCCAGCCGCTGGTCAACAACCTCACTCTGCCCACTCCGAAGTAGGCCGGCGCATCCGGTAGCTGTCCCCTTCGAGACGCACGATCTCGGCGTGGTGGGCCAGCCGGTCCACCATCGCCGACGCGGCGGCCCCGCCGAACACCTCGTCCCAGCGCGCCGGCGGGCGGTCGCCGGTCACGATCAGCGAGCCGCGCTCGTAGCGGTGCGCGACCAGCCGGAAGAACAGCTGCGAGGTGTCGGCGTCGAAGGGCAGATAGCCGACCTCGTCGACGATCAGCAGCGGGTAGCCGTCGAGGCGGCGCAGTTCCTCGCCGAGCCGGCCGTCCGCCTGCGCCTTCGCCAGCCGCGCCGCCCACTCGCCCGCGGTCGCGAACAGCACCCGGTGACCGGCCTGGCAGGCGCGCACGCCGAGGGCGATGGCCAGGTGCGTCTTGCCGGTGCCGGGCGGGCCGACGAACACGACGTTGCGGCGGGCGGCGACGAAGTCCAGCTTGCCGAGCCGCGCCATGGCCTCCCGGTCGAAGGACCGCAGGTGCTCGGCGTCGAAGTCCTCCAGCAGCTTGCGCGCGGGGAAGCCCGCGGCGCGCAGCCGCTCGTCGGCGCTCGGCGCCTGCTCCCGCTGGGCCGGGATCACGGCCCTGGCGGGCGGATCGCCCTCGGCGGCGTGCTGCTCGGGCCGGTGCGGGGACTCATGGGCCCGCTCGGCCTGGGCGGCCATCGGTCCCGACATGTAGGCCAGGATCGCCGCCGACACGATGAACGCCATGTGGATCACCGTGCCCCACAGCAGGGAGTGCCGGGAGGTGTGGTGCACATCCACGAACATCTGCAGCAGGTGCACCGACGAGATGCCCACGATGGCGGTGGCGAGCTTCACCTTCAGCACGTTGGAGTTCACGTGCGACAGCCATTCCGGCTGGTCGCGGTGGCCCTGGAGGCCGATGCGGGAGACGAACGTCTCGTAGCCGCCGACGATCACCATGATCAGCAGGTTGGCGATCATGACGACGTCGACGAGTTTGAGCACCGCGAGCATGACGTAGGTCTCGGTCGCCTGCCCGGTGACGCACCGGAGGATTAACGTCCACAGCTCGTTGAAGAACTTGTAGACGTACACCCCCTGGGCGGCGACGAGGCCGAAGTACAGCGGAGCCTGGAGCCAGCGCGTGGCGAACAGCGCGTAACCGAGCGTGGTGGTGGGCGGGGACGGGGCACGAGTGATGTCCTGCACGGTCTGCACAACGATCAGGCACACTGGATGTTTGGCCCGCGCGGAAGGAACGTACGTACGTGAACGGTCCACTCATCGTCCAGTCCGACAAAACGCTGCTCCTGGAAGTCGACCACGAGCGTGCCGACGACTGCCGCCGGGCGATCGCGCCGTTCGCGGAACTGGAGCGGGCGCCCGAGCACATCCACACCTACCGCGTGACGCCGCTCGGGCTGTGGAACGCGCGCGCCGCCGGGCACGACGCGGAGCAGGTGGTGGACGCGCTCGTGCAGTACAGCCGCTACCCGGTGCCGCACGCGCTGCTCGTGGACATCGCCGACACGATGGACCGGTACGGGCGGCTGACGCTCAGCAAGCACCCGGCGCACGGGCTGGTGCTCACCACCACCGACCGGCCGGTGCTGGAGGAGGTGCTGCGCTCCAAGCGAATCGCTCCGCTGGTCGGCGCCCGCATCGACCCGGACACCGTGGCCGTGCACCCCTCCGAGCGCGGGCAGATCAAGCAGGTGCTGCTGAAGCTGGGCTGGCCGGCCGAGGACCTCGCCGGGTACGTCGACGGCGAGGCGCACCCGATCGAGCTGGACGAGGACGGGTGGGCGCTGAGGCCCTACCAGAAGCAGGCCGTGGAGAACTTCTGGCACGGCGGCTCCGGCGTCGTCGTCCTGCCCTGCGGGGCCGGCAAGACGCTGGTCGGCGCCGGGTCCATGGCCCAGGCGAAGTCCACGACGCTGATCCTGGTGACCAACACGGTCTCGGCCCGGCAGTGGAAGCACGAGCTGGTGAAGCGGACCTCGCTGACCGAGGACGAGATCGGCGAGTACAGCGGCACGCGCAAGGAGATCCGGCCGGTCACCATCGCGACGTACCAGGTGCTGACGACGAAGCGGAAGGGTGTCTATCCGCATCTGGAGCTGTTCGACTCCCGTGACTGGGGGCTCATCGTCTACGACGAGGTGCATCTGCTGCCCGCGCCGGTCTTCAAGTTCACGGCCGACCTCCAGGCCCGGCGACGGCTGGGGCTGACCGCGACGCTGGTCCGCGAGGACGGCCGGGAGTCGGACGTGTTCTCGCTGATCGGACCGAAGCGGTTCGACGCGCCGTGGAAGGAGATCGAGGCGCAGGGCTACATCGCGCCCGCCGACTGCGTGGAGGTCCGGGTCAATCTCACGGACTCCGAGCGGCTGGCGTACGCGACGGCGGAGCCCGAGGAGAAGTACCGCTTCTGCTCGACCACCGAGACCAAGCGCAAGGTGACGGAGGCCATCGTGCGCCGGTTCGCCGGGCAGCAGATCCTCGTCATCGGGCAGTACATCGACCAGCTGGACGAGCTGGGCGAGCACCTCGGGGCGCCGGTGATCAAGGGCGAGACGTCCAACGCCCAGCGCGAGAAGCTGTTCGACGCCTTCCGCGAGGGCGAGATCAGCGTCCTGGTCGTCTCCAAGGTCGCCAACTTCTCCATCGACCTGCCGGAGGCGACGGTCGCCGTCCAGGTGTCCGGGACGTTCGGGTCGCGGCAGGAGGAGGCCCAGCGGCTCGGACGTGTGCTGCGGCCGAAGGCCGACGGCCACCAGGCCCACTTCTACTCGGTGGTCGCCCGCGACACACTCGACCAGGACTTCGCGGCCCACCGCCAGCGGTTCCTGGCGGAGCAGGGGTACGCGTACCGGATCATGGACGCGGACGAGCTGCTCGCGGGGAGCTGACGCCGCAGCCGCGTCCCCAGGGCCGCCGACGTCAGCGCCGCCAGGGCCAGCAGCGGGTAGGGCGAGGCCAGGGGCTGCTGCCACCAGGGCAGCCGGAGGTCCAGATCGCCCTGGTGCGGCACGAGCCACATGGTGCGCGCCGTGCACAGAAACGTCACGGCGAGCGCCGTGACGGTGCGGCCGTCCACCAACAGCACGGCGATGAGGGGCACGCACCAGACCCAGTGGTGGGACCAGCTGATCGGCGAGACCAGCAGCGCGGTGACGGCCGTCAGGAGCAGGGCGTGGCGGTCGTCCGGCACGCGGTGGACCAGCCACAGCGCGGCGGCCGCGACCAGGACGGCGGGCGCCGCCCAGGCGGCACCCGGCACGGGGTCGCCCAGGGTGCGGGCGATCAGGCCCTGCAGGGACTGGTTGTCGATGATCCAGGGCTTGCCCACCCGGTCGGTCTCGTACAGGCGGCGCAGCCAGAAGTCCGCGCTGGCGGCGGGCAGGGCCAGCGCACCGAGGACGACGGTCGCCCCGAAGGCGGCCGTCGCGGTGCCGGCCTCCCGGCGGCGGCCGCGCAGCAGCAGGTACACGACGAAGACGGCCGGCGTGAGCTTGATCCCGGCGGCGATGCCCACGGCCACGCCCTTGCCCGGGGCGCCGGGCGGGCGGGTGAGGTCCCACAGGACGAGGCACGCGAGGGCGAGGTTGATCTGACCGTAGAGGAAGGTCTGGAAGACCGGCTCCAGCCAGAGGGCGAGGGCGGTCGCCGCGCACAGGGCCGGAAGACGCAGGGGGCGGCCGGCGAGTCGGGCGGAGAGGTGGACCAGGCAGGCGGTGAGCAGGGCGTTGGCCGCGAGGAAGCCGGCCTTGAGGGCCGCCACGGGGAGCCAGGCTGCGGGGGTGAACAGGAGCGCGGCGAAGGGGGGATAGGTGGCGGGCAGGCGCCAGCGGGTGACGGTGAAGCCGTAGAGGTCATGGCCGTTCAGGACGGCCGCGCCCTCCGCCCGGTACACCAGGGCGTCGGCCATCGGCGGGCGTTGGACGACGCACAGGGCGGCGAGGGCCGCGACGGAGACGGCGAGGAGTGTCGCGGCAGCCGCCGAGCGTGGTCGTCTCGTCACGCAGTGACACTAGACGCTCACTTGCGGCGGACGCCCGCCTCCTCGCCGTACTCACCGAGGATGATCACGTCGAACGCGGCGCCCGCGAACACCCGCACGGCGCGCAGTGCTTCGCCGAGGCGATGACGGTGGCTGCCGGTGAGGGCGGTGGCGCCGGACGGGCGGGGCGGGGCGGGGGCCGGGTGGAAGGTCGCTGCACTCATGGGTCCATGGTGGGTTTCGCACCGTATGGACGGCATCGGTCTCGGGACCGAACCCGTGCCGTCTCCGGGTAGCCCTCCGGAGGGAGCCGTGGCCCTGCGGAAGGAGGGGCCCGTCCCCCAGGGGTGCCGGGTGGGAAATGCGTTGGTGCGTTCCGGGCCGCTCACCTAGAATCTCCGCTCTTGCCCGCCTCCCCCGGGGAGTGCCGCCGCCCGGACGGAAACCGGGGGCATCCCTCACCACACCCGTAGCTCTCCGGAGGCACCGCCGTGTCCACGCCCGCCGACGATCCGCTCGCCCGTGAGCGCTCCCACCTCGCCGCGTCCCGTGCCGCGCTGCGGGCCATGCGGGAGGACGTCGAGTCGCTCGACATCAGCGACGTCACCGCCAACTGGGTCAACGCCCAGATCCTGGAACGCCAGATCGGCGAGCGCATCAAGGCCCTCGCCGACCTCAGCGACACACCGCTGTTCTTCGGCCGGCTGGACTACCTGCACGCTCCCGGCGCCGAGCGGGCCGAGGGGGCGGAGGGCGAGAACTTCTACATCGGGCGCCGGCACGTGCACGACGCGGACGGCGACCCGATGGTCATCGACTGGCGCGCGCCGGTCTCGCAGCCGTTCTACCGGGCGTCCAAGAAGGACCCGATGGACATCGGGCTGCGCCGCCGCTTCGGTTACGTCGGCGGCGAGTTGACGGCGTACGAGGACGAGCACCTGTCCGACCCGGCGGAGGCGGCGCGGACCAGCAGGCTGCTCCAGCAGGAGATCGAGCGCCCGCGTGTCGGCCCGATGCGCGACATCGTCGCCACGATCCAGCCGGAGCAGGACGAGATCGTCCGCAGCGGGCTGGGCGGCACGGTGTGCGTGCAGGGCGGTC
The DNA here is from genome assembly GCF_015160875.1 of Streptomyces chromofuscus. Lineage (NCBI taxonomy): Bacteria > Bacillati > Actinomycetota > Actinomycetes > Kitasatosporales > Streptomycetaceae > Streptomyces > Streptomyces chromofuscus. The sequence continues at coordinate 3,678,110 of NZ_CP063374.1, forward strand.
CCGGCACCGGCAAGACGGCGGTGGGCCTGCATCGCGTGGCCTACCTCCTCTACGCCCATCGCGACCGGCTGGCCCGCACGGGCACCCTGGTGATCGGCCCGAACCGCTCCTTCCTGCACTACATCGAGCAGGTGCTCCCGGCACTGGGCGAGTTGACGGTCCGGCAGGCGACGGTCGACGACCTGGTGGCGCACGTGGAGGTGCGGGGCGCGGACGACGCGGCGGCGGCACTCGTCAAGGGGGACGCGCGGATGGCGGAGGTGCTCCGCCGGGCGCTGTACGCCCACGTGACCCCGCCGACGGAGCCGGTCGTCGTGGTGCGCGGGTCGCGCCGGTGGCGGGTGCCGGCGTACGAGGTCGAGGAGATCGTGCGGGAGTTGCTGGACCGGGGCATCCGGTACGGCGCCGCCCGCGAGGCCCTGCCGCAGCGGATCGCGCACGCCGTGCTGGTGCAGATGGAGCGCTCGGGCGAGGCGCCGGACGACCGGGTGCAGGACGCGGTGGCCCGCAACGGCGCCGTGAAGGCGGCCGTCAAGGCGATCTGGCCGGTCGTCGACCCGGCGAAGCTGGTGCTGCGGCTGCTGACCGACGCGGACTTCCTCGCCGGGCACGCGGAGGGCGTGCTGAGCGAGGACGAGCAGAAGACGATCCTCTGGGCGAAGGCGGTGCGGTCGGTGAAGTCGGCCAGGTGGTCGGCGGCGGACGCGGTGCTGATCGACGAGGCGCGGGACCTGGTCGACCGCACGCCGTCCCTCGGCCATGTCGTCCTCGACGAGGCGCAGGACCTGTCCCCGATGCAGTACCGGGCGGTCGGCCGCCGCTGCACCACCGGCTCCGCGACGGTGCTGGGGGACCTGGCGCAGGGCACCACGCCGTGGGCGACGCGCGGTTGGCGGGAGGCGCTCGCGCACCTGGGCAAGGACGACGCGGTGATCGAGGAACTGACGGCGGGTTTCCGCGTCCCGACCGACGTCATCACCTACGCCTCCCGCCTGCTGCCGCACATCGCGCCGGGCCTGGCGCCGGTGGCGTCGGTGCGGGAGAACCCCGGCTCGTTCGAGGTGCGGCGGGTGTCGGGCGACGCGGACGTGGTGGCGGCCTGCGCGGAAGCGCTCACCCACGAGGGCTCGATCGGCCTGATCGCGGCGGACGCCCGGATCCCGGCCCTGGCGGAGGCGCTCGGGTCGGCGGGGATCGGCCATCTGGCCCCCGGTGAGGAGACCTCGCACGAGACGCGGCTGACGCTGGTCCCGGCCTCCCTGGCCAAGGGTCTGGAGTACGACTACGTGGTCCTGGACGAGCCCCGGGCGATCGTCGACGCCGAGCCGGACGAACGCACGGGCCTGCGCCGCCTGTACGTGGCACTGACCCGGGCCGTGTCCGGCCTCACGGTCACGCACGGGGCGCCGCTGCCGGAGCAGTTGAACGGGGCCTGAGCCGTCCGACGGGGCCGGCCGTCACCACGCGGGCACGCGCGCGGGCCGGCCCGGCCGCGTAGGGCGATGACCGAACGCGGTGACGCCGGGCGCGCCCGCCGGGCCGGTCGCGCCCGGTCCGCTCAGACGCCGTCCAGGACCGCGCCCGCGGCGGACCCCAGCACGTCGCCGTCCAGCACACTGCGCCACTGCGCGACCGCCGCGAGGGACACCGGGCCGTGCCAGCCCTCCGGCCGGGCCGCCCCGCCGATGTGGAACGCGTCCACCCCGGCGGCCACCAGCCGCGGCACATGTTCCAGCCGCAGCCCGCCGCCCACCAGGACCTGCTGCTCGTACCCCGGCTCGCCCCGTCGTTCCGCCTCGGCGAGCAGCACGGGCAGCCCGTCGTCCACCCCGCCGGCCGCGCCGGCCGTCAGGTAGGTGTCCAGCCCGGGCAGGCCGTCCAGCGTCTTGCGCAGCGCGTCCCGGTCCGCCGCCCGGTCGATCGCCCGGTGAAACGTCCACCGGCAGCCGTCCAGCACGCCGACCACCCGCTCCACGGCGTCGAGGTCCACCCCGCCGTCGGAGTCGAGGAACCCGAGCACGAACTCCTCGGCACCGGCGTCCCGCATCCGCCCCGCCACCTCCACGAGCCGCCCCACGTCCCCCGCCGCGAACCCGTCCGCCAGTCGCAGCATCACGCGCAGCGGGATGTCGACGGCGGCCCGGATCGCGCCGAAGGTCCCGGCGGACGGCGTCAGCCCGTCCGCCGCCATGTCGGTGACCAGTTCGAGGCGATCCGCGCCTCCGGCCTGGGCGGCGACCGCGTCCTCGGCGTCGAGGGCGATCACCTCCAGGACTGCACGCGTGCTCATGGCACCCCTTTCCGTGGGCATTCCCTGCAGCGGCTACAGGTCTAGTCCAATATCAGGGTACGCCGGGAGGGATCGCGCCCGCGAGACGGCGTCGGGCCGGGAGAACGGGGGCCGGTGCCGACGTGCGCGGCACCGGAGCCGGCGTCGGCCCCCCCTTCCGCGCTGTGCCGCTCACCCGAAGAGGTTCAGTTCCCCCACCTGCACCCCGGCCAGCTCGAACCCCGCCGCGTCCACCGACCGGCCCGAGTACAGGCGTACCAGCGTCGACGCGTCGCCGATGTAGCGTCCCGGCGTCCGCTCCCCGTTCCCGTCCCCGAGCCTCAGCGGCTCGTCCACGTCGTCGAGGTCGGCGTGCAGCGGCACGTGCCCCCGCTCCCGCGTGATCCGCACGAGCAGGTCGAGGGCGTACGGCAGCCCTTCCCCGGCGTACGCCCCCGGCGCGCCCAGCGCCTCGCGCACGTCCCCCGCGTGCACCCACTCCCCCAGCGCCAGCCCGTCCAGCGCGCCGCCCGCCTCGGCGATCACCGGCCCCGCCTCGGTCATCCCGCGCTCCAGCTCGTCGAGGACCCGCGCGTTCGTCCAGTCGGCGCGCTCGGCGATGTCCCGGTCGTTCACCCGGGGCGAGAACACGCCCTCCTCGAACCGGCCCTCCACCGTCCGCGTCAGCGTCGACGCGCAGTGCGCCAGCACGTCCCGCACCGTCCACCCCGGACACGCGTGCGTCGGCGTCGCGAAGTCCTCGTCCGCCCGCCCCCGCAACCAGGGGATCAGCCGGTCCCGCTCCACCACCAGCAGCCGCCCCGGCAGCTCCGGGTCCCGTACCGCGCCGTTCACGTCACCAGAAGTCATGCGTCCAACGTAGGTCCACAATTGACGACATGCCCGACCCCGACATCCTCCGCGCCCGCTTCGTCCGCACGCTGGAAGCCGCCCGAGGCCCCGGCGGCGGTCCCGACCCCACCCCGTACGCCGACCGGCTGATCGCCCGCTGGCAGGAGCCGCAGCGCCGTTACCACACGCTCACCCACCTCACCGCGGTCCTCGACCACATCGACGTGCTGGAGACGTACGCCGACGACCCCGACCTCGTCCGCCTGGCCGCCTGGTTCCACGACGCCGTCTATCTCCCCGACCGCTCCGAGAACGAGGAACGCTCGGCCCGGCTGGCCGAACGCGCGCTCGCCGAGGCCGGCGTGTCCGCCGCGCGGACCGCGGAGGTCGCCCGGCTGGTCCGGCTCACCGCGAGCCACGCCCCGGCCGACGACGACCGCAACGGCCAGGTCCTGTGCGACGCCGACCTGGCGATCCTCGCCTCGCCGCCGTCGGCGTACGCCGCCTACACGGCCGCCGTCCGCGAGGAGTACGGCTTCGTCCCGTCGGACGCCTTCCGCGCGGGCCGTTCCGCCGTCCTGCGCGAACTGCTCGCGCTGCCGCGCCTGTTCCGCACTCCGTACGGCACGGAGCACTGGGAGGCGACGGCCCGCTACAACGTCACGTCCGAGCTGGAAATCCTGTCGTCCTGAGGGCATGCCGTCACCTAGCCTGCCCGGCATGGCAGACATGGGTGGGGACCGGGTGCAGCAGGCCGTCGCGGGCGCCGTCGCGGTGCTGCGGACGGCGACGGACCGCGACTGGCGGGAGGTCGACGCGGGGCGGCTGACGTGGAGTTGCCGTGACACGGCCAAGCACACCGCGGACGCCCTGATGGCGTACGCGGGTCAGCTCGCCGGACGCGCGCGGGACGCGTACGTGCCGTTCGCGATCACGCTGGACGGCGACGGCGACGACGGTCTCGACCCGACCGACAACGACGGCGTCCTGCACGTCCTGCAGACGACGGGCGCGTTGCTCACGGCGGTGATCCGCACCACGCCCCGCGAGGTGCGCGCCTTCCACCCGTACCCGTTCCGCAGCGCCGGCCGTGACGGCTTCGCCGCCATGGGCGTCGCCGAAGTGCTGCTGCACACGCACGACATCGCCGAGGGCCTCGGCCTCGCCTACGAACCACCGGCGGAGCTCTGCACGTTCGTCCTCGGTACGATCTTCCCGGACGTCCAGCCCGCCGCGGACCCCTGGCGCACCCTGCTGTGGGCCACCGGCCGCGGCGACCTGCCGGGCCGCGCCCCGGTCACCGACTGGCGCTGGAAGAACAACATCGTCCTGTCCGCCGGCCGTCTCACCCTGGAGGGCGTCACGCCCCTCGCGGCCGCCGACCTCGCCGCGGGCGGCGACGGCGGCTTCGAGTGGGTCGAGGGCGGCCCGTTCGAGGGCACCCGCGAGGCCGCGGGGATGACCGTGAAGGCGTACGAGGCGGGCGTGCACCGCCCGGAGTTCGGCCTCTTCGTGCTCGTGCGCCACGAGGACGGCCGCGCGATCGGCGGCATGGGCTTCCACGGCGTCCCCGACGAGGACGGCCGTGCCGAGATCGGCTACGACCTCACCGAAGCGGCCCGCGGCCGGGGTTACGCCACTCAGGCCCTGCGCGCGCTGGCGGACTGGGCGCTGGCCCGGGACGACGTACGGTCCCTGTTCGCGACGGTGGAACGGGACAACGCACCGTCGCGGCGGGTCCTGGAGCGGGCCGGCTTCGTACGCGTGAGCGAGAGGGAGGGCGAGGGCGACCAGTTCGCCTACGAGCTGCGGCAGTCCTGAGGGCCGCCCGTCCGGCCTATCGGCCCTTCGGCCTGCGCAGCCCCGCCCCCTGCAGCAGCCGCACGATGTCCCGGGTGCTGACCTCCACCGCGCCGGCGGCGACCGCGTCGGCGTAGCGGTGGGAGGGGATGTCGTAGTGGTCGCGCTCGAAGGCGCGCCGCGGGACGTCCAACTTCTCGGCGAACGAGTGGAGTTCGTCGTAGGACACGTCGCTGACGAGGTGGGACCACATGCGGCCGTGGCCGGGCCAGGTCGGCGGGTCGATGTAGATCGTCACGAGGCGGGGGCCCCGCCCGCGCACGATCCCAGGGAGCCGATCGCCGCGACCCTCACGCCGGCCTTGTGACACACCCAGTGCGGGGCGGGTCCGAGTTCCGGTTCGACGTCCAGGGCGTGCGGGTCGCCGGAGCCGCAGACGGGGCACAGGGGCCAGCGGCCGTAGCGGTCCAACAGGGCGTCCTGGACGTCCTGGGCGACCAGTCCGGCGACGTACTCCGCGCCGTCCGGCCACTGTTCGACCCACCAGCGCCGCTGCGCGACGGACTCCTCGACCAACGAGACGACGTCCGCCTCGGCGACCTGGCCCGCGACGAGGTCGGCGAGCACCAGGGCGCGTGCCGCGTGCAACGCCTGCTCCATAGGGCTGATGGGGTCCATGCCCCTATTGTGCGCACTCTTGACCACAACACCGAGCCGAAAATATCTTTCAACTGTGATCCGTGACGTGAAGGAAACTTTCGGCACCGGTGCGGGCTCCCGTACGGCTCCGCCCGCGCCCGCCGCCCTCGCCGCCAAGGTGCGCACGCTCGCCCCGTCCATGACCCGCTCCATGCAGCGCGTCGCCGAGGCCGTGGCGAACGACCCGGCCGGCTGCGCGGCCCTCACGGTCACCGGCCTCGCCGAGCTCACCGGCACCAGCGAGGCGACCGTCGTGCGCACCGCCCGCCTGCTCGGCTACCCCGGCTACCGCGACCTGCGCCTCGCCCTCGCCGGCCTGGCCGCCCAGCAGCAGTCCGGACGCGCCCCCGCCATCACGACCGACATCGCGGTCGACGACCCGATCGCCGACGTCGTCGCCAAGCTGGCCTACGACGAACAGCAGACCCTCGCCGACACGGCGGCCGGACTCGACACCGCGCAGCTCGGCGCGGCGGTCGCCGCGCTCGCCGCCGCCCGGCGCACCGACGTGTACGGCTTCGGCGCCTCTGGTCTGGTCGCGCAGGACCTCACCCAGAAGCTGCTGCGCATAGGCCTGATAGCCCACGCGCACAGCGACCCCCACCTGGCCGTGACCAACGCCGTGCAGCTGCGGGCGGGGGACGTCGCCGTCGCGATCACGCACTCCGGGTCGACGGTCGACGTCGTCGAGCCGCTGCGGGTGGCCTTCGAACACGGGGCCACGACTGTGGCCGTCACCGGCCGCCCGGACGGGCCCGTCGCGCAGTACGCCGACCATGTGCTGACGACGTCCACGGCGCGGGAGAGCGAGCTGCGGCCCGCCGCGATGTCGTCGCGGACCAGTCAGTTGCTGGTGGTGGACTGCCTGTTCGTGGGCGTGGCGCAGCGGACGTACGAAACGGCGGCGCCCGCGCTGTCGGCGTCGTACGAGGCGCTGGCGCACCGGCATCGCGGTGGGCCGCGGTAGCGCGGTGGGCCGAATGGCCGAGCGCCGTGCGCGTCCGCGGGGTGGCGTGCGGCCGGTCGCGCCCACGTGGCGGAGCCGCAGCCGGACTCGGCCCCGCACCCTTTTCCGGCGTGACCCGAACCCGTACTGACCTCAACCCGTACTGGAAAGAGCCGCCTTCTCATGACTCCCATGCCCGACCCCCGCGATCTGCAAGCGCAGCTGGAGTCCCTGACCACCGAGGCGTTCCGCCCGGAGCTGTCGGAGATCGACCGGCTGCCCACCCTGGAGATCGCGCGGCTGATGAACGGCGAGGACACGCTCGTGCCCGCCGCCGTCGCCGAGCGCCTCCCCCAGATCGCCGCCGCCATCGACGACATCGCCGCCCGGATGGCCCGCGGCGGCCGGCTCGTCTACGCCGGCGCCGGTACGGCGGGCCGCCTCGGCGTGCTCGACGCCTCCGAGTGCCCGCCCACCTTCAACACCGACCCCACCCGCGTCGTGGGCCTGATCGCGGGCGGCCCGGAGGCCATGGTCACCTCCGTCGAGGGCGCCGAGGACTCGGGGGACCTCGCCCGGCACGACCTGGACACGCTGCGGCTGACCCCCGACGACACCGTGGTCGGCGTCTCCGCCTCCGGCCGCACCCCGTACGCCGTCACCGCCGTCGAGCACGCCCGCGCGCACGGCGCCCTGACCGTCGGCCTGGCCTGCAACGCGCACAGCGCCCTGGCGGCCGCCGCCGACCACGGCATCGAGGTCGTCGTCGGCCCCGAGCTGCTCACCGGCTCCACCCGCCTGAAGGCCGGCACGGCGCAGAAGCTGGTGCTCAACATGCTCTCGACGATCACGATGATCCGGCTCGGCAAGACGTACGGGAACCTCATGGTCGACGTACGCGCCTCCAACGAGAAGCTGCGCGCGCGGTCCCGCCGGATCGTCGCCCTGGCCACGGGCGCGTCGGACGAGGAGATCGAGCGGGCCCTCGTCGCCACCGACGGCGAGGTCAAGGCGGCCATCCTGGCGATCGCCGGCGGGGTGGACGGCGGCACGGCCGCCCGCCTTCTGGAGGAGTCCGGCGGCCACCTGCGCGCGGCGCTCGGGGCGGCGGCCCGCTGACCCGCACCCTCGGGTCATGCGCACTGACCCTGCCCAAGTCGCCGCCACGATCCTGTCGTCCGTCGGCGGCCCCGCGAACGTCGCCTCCGTCGCCCACTGCATGACCCGTCTCCGCCTCGTCCTGACGGACCCGGCCCGGGTGGAGCAGCAGGCACTGCGCGAGGTGCCGGGCGTGCTGGGGGTGGTCGTGGACGGCGACTCGTACCAGGTGGTGCTCGGACCGGGGGCGGTGGTCCGGGTGACGGCGGAGTTCGAGGAGCTGCTGGGCCGGTCGACGGCGCGGCGACTGGCCGTGCGCGGGGAGGAGTTGAGGCAGGAGCGGCGGCGGCGCAACGCGACCCCGGTGAAGCTGGCGCTGCGCCGCGTCGCGAACGTCTTCGTCCCGCTCATTCCGGCCCTGATCGGCTGCGGAGTCCTCGCGGGCGTCAACGGCCTGCTCGTCAACGCGCGTCTGCTGCCCTCCGTGACCCCGGCCCTGACCGCCGTCGCGTCCGCCTTCATGGCCCTGATCGCGGTGTTCGTCGGCCACAACACGGCGAAGGAGTTCGGCGGCACGCCGGTCCTCGGCGGCGCCGTGGCGGCGATCGTGGTCTACCCGGGGGTGGCGAAGGTGACGGCGTTCGGCGTGGCGCTCGCCCCCGGCCAGGGCGGGGTGCTGGGCGCGCTGGCGGCGGCGCTGCTGGGAACGTACGTCGAGAAGTGGTGCCGCGGCCGGATCCCGCAGACCCTGGACGTCCTCCTCACCCCCACCGTGACGATCCTGGTGTCGGGCCTGGCGACCCTGTACGGCCTCATGTACGCGGCCGGCGCCCTCTCCACGGCGATCGGTACGGCCGCGAACTGGCTTCTGACCACGACCGGGGCCCTGGCCGGTCTGATCCTCGGCGGCCTGTTCCTGCCCCTCGTCATGCTGGGCCTGCACCAGGCCCTGATCCCCATCCACGCCACCCTCATCGAGCAGCAGGGGCACACCGTCCTGCTGCCCGTCCTCGCCATGGCGGGCGCCGGCCAGGTGGGCGCGGCGCTCGCGGTGTACGTCCGGCTGCGCCACGACACCTCCCTGCGCACCACCATCAAGTCCGCGCTGCCGGCCGGGCTGCTGGGGGTGGGAGAGCCGTTGATCTACGGCGTCTCCCTCCCCCTCGGCCGCCCGTTCCTCACCGCCTGCGCGGGCGGTGCGGCGGGCGGCGCCTTCATCGGCGTGTTCGCGATGCTCGGCGACCCGGTGGGCGCGACGGCGATCGGCCCTTCGGGGTGGGCCCTGTTCCCGCTGGTGGCGGGCAGCGGCGGGACCGGGACGGCGCTGGCGGTCTACGCGGGCGGGCTGCTGACGGGTTACGTCGTGGGCTTCCTGGCGACGTACGCCGTCGGGCTGGCGCCCACCATCACGGGTGTGCCCGGCGACCGGACACCCGAGCGATCCACTTGACGAACTCGCCCGGGTCCTCGTCGGCGCCGTGCCCGCCGTCCCCGTAGTAGGCGGTGTCGACGTCGTCGCCGAGCACGGTCAGACGGGCGTGCGGGGTGGAGACGACCGAGAGCGACGTGTCGCTGTCCTTGGTGCCGACCCGGATCCACCAGTGCCGCGAGCGCTGCGGGGTGACCTGGTCGACGAGGTGGTGCATCGGGTTCACCAGCCGCAGCTTGGCCGGCGGGTCCGTGTCGAGCCGGGCGCCGGGGCCCGCCTCGTGCCGGAGGCCGAAGAGGGTGAAGTGGCGGGCCGGGGTGGTTCCGGTGCCGAAGAGGTTGTTCTCGAAGGCGGGCAGGTCGAACGCGTCGAAGGACGGCACGTTCCTCTTGCGGGGGCCGACGTGGGTGAGGAAGTCGGCCCGGGTGAAGGTGGCTCCGCGGCCGTCCCGGGTGATGAAGGGGTGGGGGGCGAGTCAGGCGGCGCGGTCGGCGTGCTCAGCGCGGCGAGATACCTGGCCCGCTCGGCGGTCTCTCCGCTCTCCTGTGCGGGAGGATGGGGTCCCGGCTGCGTCAGTCAGGAAGGACCACAGGCGACCGATCATGAACCACGCCCAGCTCACCGCCCTGGGCCGCGCCCTGCGGCTGCTCGGCGAGCACGGTGAGGCCCTCACCGCCGACACCCCGGACGCCCGGCTGCACGAGGTCAAGGCCGACCTGCGGCGCGCGCTGGACCTGCTGGAGGAGAGCGTCACCGCCGCCGCGCCCAGCACCCGGTGCGCCGAGCACCCGACGGGGCCCGTGGACGAGAGCGCGCCCGACCTGTGCCTGCTGTGCGAGACCCGGCGCCGCGCCGCCCGGCGCGCCGAGTTCAACGGGCCCGCCGCGCCCGGCCCGCCCACCGGGTCCGCACCCTCCCGGTACGGGGTGCGCGGTGACCGGCCACAGCCCCAGCAGCGGTGGCTGCCGGAGCTGTGGAACGGGCAGGAGTGGCAGTTGTGCGGCACCCCGCGCCGGGACCGGCGGGAGGCCGAGCTGTACCTGGCGGCCCAGCGGCGCGGCTCGCGGCCCGCGATGGCCTACCGGCTGGTGCACGAGTTCACCGATTACGAGGTGCTGCGGGTCTGGGGCACTGCGGTGCGGGTCGACATCGAGCCCATGGGCAACCTGTGACCGGCGGCTGGGGCCTGGCGTTCGGATCACGCCGCTGAGGCGGGGGCCGAACGCCGGGCGGCCCCAGGCCGTCGCGGACTCGGGCAGCGGCCGGGGCGCCGCCGAGAGGGCCGCTCCGGGCGCCCGGCCGCCCGGGTTGTGGCGCGGCAGGAACGACGCGACCACGAAGGCGAGCAGCGCCGCACCCGCGCCGACCGCCGGCACCGTACGGAAGCCGTCCCGCGACGGCAGCGAGAACGCGCGGTCAGCTCAGCGACCCCAACGACGCCGCGTCGTAGGGCGCCAGCTCGTCGAAGCGGCCCGCGAGCACCTTCGCCGCCCACCGCGGGTCCTGCAACAGCGCCCGTCCCACGGCCACCAGGTCGAACTCGTCGCGCTCCAGCCGCTCCACCAGGTTGTCGAGGCTGCCCACCCCGGCACCCTCCCCCTGGAACGCCTTCAGGAACTCCCCGTCCAGACCGACCGAGCCGACCGTGATGGCGGCCTTGCCGGTGAGCTTCCTGGTCCAGCCCGCGAGGTTGAGGTCCGAGCCCTCGAACTCCGGCACCCAGTAGCGGCGCGTGGAGGCGTGGAAGGCGTCGACGCCGGCCGCCGCGAGCGGGGCCAGGACCGCCTCCAGCTCCTCCGGGGTCTCGGCGAGCCTCGCGTCGTAGGCGTCCTGCTTCCACTGCGAGTAGCGCAGGATCACCGGGAACTCCGGCGAGACCGACGCGCGCACGGCGGCCACGATCTCCGCCGCGAACCTGGTGCGGGCCACCGGGTCACCGCCGTAGGCGTCGGTACGGCGGTTGGTGCCGGCCCACAGGAACTGGTCGATGAGGTAGCCGTGGGCGCCGTGCAGCTCCACCCCGTCGAAGCCGATCCGCTCGGCCGCCGCCGCCGCGTCGGCGAACGCCGCGACGACGTCGTCCAGATCCTGGCTGGTCATGGCCCTGCCGGTGCCCTCGGTGCCGTCCAGCCGCAGCCCGGACGGACCGACCGCCGGCGCCTCGGGGTACGGCGGCTTGCCCTGCCGGCGCACCATGCCGATGTGCCACAGCTGCGGCACGATCCTCCCGCCCGCCGCGTGCACCGCCTCGGCGACCTTCGCCCACCCGGCCAGCTGCTCCTCGCCGTGGAAGCGCGGAACGCGGTCGCTCTCACCGGCCGACTCGTGACCCACGTAGGTGCCCTCGGTGACGATCAGACCGACGCCCGCGCCGGCGCGCCGGGCGTAGTACGACGCCACGTCCGCGCCGGGCACACCGCCCGGGGAGAACTGGCGGGTCATCGGCGCCATCACGATCCGGTTGGGGACGGTGAGCCCGCCCACGGTGAACGGGCGGGACAGGACCTGGGCCGCTCGGGAGACGTCGGGGGAGGCGGTGACGGTCACGTGGGGGCTCCTCGGGTGCCGGTTGACGTGGGGACGCACGCGCTTCACCCACAAGGTGCATGCGTGTGCGATTAATGCGCATGCATTGAGCATGCCTCCGCGACAACCACCGGCCACCGGGCGTCATTCCACGCCGCCTCCCCCGTCCGGGTGTGATCCACATCACGAAACGCCCGAGGGCGGCACCCCCTGTCTCCAGGGAGTGCCGCCCTCGGTACCGACGGACGGGTCCGATCCTCGAAAGGATCAGAAGTCCATGTCACCGCCCGGCATGCCGCCGCCGGCCGGGGCCGCGGCCTTCTCCGGCTTGTCGGCGATGACGGCCTCGGTGGTGAGGAAGAGCGCGGCGATGGAGGCGGCGTTCTGCAGGGCAGAGCGGGTCACCTTCGCCGGGTCGATGATGCCTTCCTTGACCAGGTCGACGTACTCGCCGGTCGCGGCGTTCAGGCCGTGGCCCGGGGTCAGGTTGCGCACCTTCTCCACCACGACGCCGCCCTCGAGGCCGGCGTTGACGGCGATCTGCTTCAGCGGGGCCTCCAGGGCCAGCTTCACAGCGGCGGCACCGGTGGCCTCGTCGCCCTCGAGCTCCAGCTTCTCGAACACCTGGGAGGCCTGGAGCAGGGCCACGCCACCACCGGCGACGATGCCCTCCTCGACGGCCGCCTTCGCGTTGCGAACGGCGTCCTCGATGCGGTGCTTGCGCTCCTTGAGCTCGACCTCGGTGGCGGCACCGGCCTTGATGACGGCCACGCCGCCGGCCAGCTTCGCCAGACGCTCCTGGAGCTTCTCGCGGTCGTAGTCCGAGTCGCTGTTCTCGATCTCGGCGCGGATCTGGTTGACGCGGCCCGCGACCTGGTCGGCCGAGCCGGCACCGTCGACGATGGTGGTCTCGTCCTTGGTGATGACGACCTTGCGGGCGCGGCCCAGGAGGTCCAGGGTCGCGTTCTCCAGCTTGAGGCCGACCTCCTCGGAGATGACCTCGCCGCCCGTGAGGATGGCGATGTCGCCGAGCATGGCCTTGCGGCGGTCACCGAAGCCCGGGGCCTTGACGGCGACGGACTTGAAGGTGCCGCGGATCTTGTTGACGACCAGGGTCGACAGGGCCTCGCCCTCGACGTCCTCGGCGATGATCAGCAGCGGCTTGCCCGACTGCATGACCTTCTCCAGGAGCGGGAGCAGGTCCTTGACGTTGGAGATCTTGGAGTTGGCGATGAGGATGTAGGGGTCCTCGAGCGACGCCTCCATGCGCTCCATGTCGGTGGCGAAGTACGCCGAGATGTAGCCCTTGTCGAAGCGCATACCCTCGGTGAGCTCCAGCTCCAGACCGAAGGTCTGGGACTCCTCGACGGTGATGACGCCTTCCTTGCCGACCTTGTCCATCGCCTCGGCGATGAGCTCGCCGATCTGGGTGTCGGCGGCGGAGATGGAGGCCGTGGAGGCGATCTGCTCCTTGGTCTCGACCTCCTTGGCCTGGTCGAGCAGCGCGCCGGAGACGGCCTCGACGGCCTTCTCGATACCGCGCTTGAGGGCCATCGGGTTGGCACCGGCGGCCACGTTGCGCAGGCCCTCACGGACCAGCGCCTGGGCGAGAACGGTGGCGGTGGTCGTACCGTCGCCGGCGACGTCGTCCGTCTTCTTGGCGACTTCCTTGACCAGCTCGGCGCCGATCTTCTCGTACGGGTCCTCGAGCTCGATCTCCTTGGCGATGGAGACACCATCGTTGGTGATCGTGGGGGCGCCCCACTTCTTCTCGAGGACGACGTTGCGGCCCTTGGGGCCGAGCGTCACCTTCACGGCGTCCGCGAGCTGGTTCATGCCGCGCTCGAGGCCGCGCCGCGCCTCCTCGTCGAACGCGATGATCTTGGCCATGTGAAGTGGTCCCTCCAGGACTGGGGGTGATTCCTTCGGACCGCGCCCGCGCCCGCGACGGACGGCTCGCCTGCCTCGTGGTTCCTTGCCCCACCCGGCCTGCGGCCTCACCGACCCGGTCCTTCTTTTGTCACTCTCACCTTCAGAGTGCTAACGCCAATGATTAGCACTCGCCCCTGCCGAGTGCAAGCGCCTCCCGGGATCCGGCCGGGTGCTGCGCCGCCCGCGGACGCCGCGGGCGGCCGACACGCCGAAGGGCCCGCACCCCCGGTGAGGTGCGGGCCCTTCGAACAGAAACGTCACATGCGGTGGTCGCGCGCTTAAGCGGTGACGCGAACCATGTCGGCCTGCGGACCCTTCTGGCCCTGCGAGATCTCGAACTCGACCCGCTGGCCCTCTTCGAGGGTCCGGTAGCCGTCCATCTGGATCGCGCTGTAGTGGACGAAGACGTCCGCACCACCGTCGACCGCGATGAAGCCGTACCCCTTCTCCGCGTTGAACCACTTGACGGTGCCCTGAGCCATGCCTAACTCCCCTATTACTGGCCCTTGCACAGATCCACACTTCGCGGATCCGGGTCAGACCTCGCCCCCCATTCACCGGGGGGCGTGCGCCGGAACGCGTCGACCGCGGCTGAATGTATCTGTCCAACTGCCGTCTGCAACAGGTCAATCGGACGAGAAATCTGGGCACCGATGGTCGGTAATTTACGGAGAATTCACCCGGATTCAGGGCAAGTCGGGCTCCATAAAAGGAGTGAAAGACGCAAAAGAGCCACAAACTTTGGCTACTTCTCATCGCACCGGAGCCGGAACTCATATGCGTCCGGCATGTCGAGCTGTGCCGGGTTCCCCAACTCTACCGCGCTCAACCACACTGAATTGCCCCCTCCGCTTCTCTCACGGAGGGGGCAATTCGACGAACATCGAGTAACCGGCGTTACTCACGGTAAGGCGTCAGCGGTTCAGCCGCCCGCCACCGCCGGAATGATCGAAACTCCGACACCGTCCGGAGTGGCCGTCTCCAGCCCCTGCTCGAAACGGACGTCGTCGTCGTTGACGTAGACGTTGACGAACCGGCGCAGCTTGCCCTGGTCGTCCAGGACCCGGGCGGCGATACCCGTGTGGTTCTTCTCCAGGTCCTGGATGACCTCGCCGAGGGTGGCCCCCTCGGCGGTGACCTCGGCCCGACCACCCGTGTAGGTGCGCAGGATGGTGGGGATGCGGACGGTGACGCTCACGTGGGAACCTCCGGTCGGACGAGTTGCTCAGGGGCGCGGGGAACTGACGACGACGGTGGGCGAGGCCTCAGACGAGCCCGGCCTCACGGAACGACTCGAGGCTGGGCCGAATGGTCGCGGTGAGCCCCGTACCCGCCACCGCGTCCAGCGTCTTCAGACCGTCGCCGGTGTTCAGCACGACGGTCGTCAGCGACGGATCCAGCACGCCGTTCTCGATCAGCTTGCGCGTGACCCCGACGGTCACCCCGCCCGCGGTCTCCGCGAAGATCCCCTCGGTCCGCGCCAGCAGCTTGATCGCGTCCACGACCTGCTCGTCCGTCACATCCTCCACCGCGCCGCCGGTCCGCCGGGCGACGTCCAGCACGTACGGCCCGTCGGCCGGGTTGCCGATGGCCAGCGACTTGGCGATGGTGTTCGGCTTCTGCGGCCGCACGACGTCGTTGCCCGCCTTGAACGCGGTCGACACCGGGGAGCAGCCCTCCGCCTGCGCGCCGAAGATCTTGTACGGCTTGTCCTCGACCAGCCCGAGCTCGATCAGCTCCTGCAGACCCTTGTCGATCTTGGTGAGCTGCGAGCCGGAGGCGATCGGCACCACGATCTGGTCGGGCAGCCGCCAGCCGAGCTGCTCGCAGATCTCGTACGCCAGGGTCTTGGAACCCTCCGCGTAGTACGGCCGCAGGTTGACGTTGACGAAACCCCAGCCCTCGCCGGCCGGGTCGCCGATCAGCTCGGAGCAGAAGCGGTTCACGTCGTCGTAGTTGCCCTCGATGCCCACGAGTTCGCCGCCGTAGACCGCGGCCATGACGACCTTGCCCTGCTCCAGGTCGTGCGGGATGAACACGCAGGAACGGAAGCCGGCCCGGGCCGCGGCGGCGCCGACGGCGCCGGCCAGGTTGCCGGTGGAGGAGCAGGAGAGCGTGGTGAAGCCGAACGCGCGGGCGGCCTCCAGGGCCTGGGCGACCACGCGGTCCTTGAAGGAGTGCGTCGGGTTGCCCGAGTCGTCCTTGACGAAGAGCTTGCCGGTCTCGACGCCGAGCTCGCGCGCCAGGTTGTCGGCCTTCACGAGCTTGGTCCAGCCGGGGTTCAGGTTCGGCTTGCCGGCCACGTCCGCCGGGACGGGCAGCAGCGGCGCGTACCGCCAGATGTTCGCGGGTCCCGCTTCGATGCGCTTTCGCAGTTCCTCGGCGCCGTACGCGGAGAAGTCGTAGGCGATCTCCAGCGGGCCGAAACACTCCTCGCACGCGAAGACCGGGCCGAGCGGGACGCGATGGCCGCACTCGCGACAGGACAGCGCCGCGGCGGGACCGAGATCGACGGTGGGATTGCTGGTGCTGCTTTCGACAGTCTGCACAGCCATGTGAGGCGAGGCCCTTTCTCCTCATCTTCCTCACGACGCATCTCGCCGTGAGACGGATTTGGCACCTTCCCTAGCCGGGAGCCTCGCGGAGCGATCAAGAATGATCTACGAGAACCGACTGGAGGGTTGCCGGGGCTTCAACGGGCCGTTTCCCTCTGCCCCTCTGGATGAGCTGTATGTGGTTGTTGAGCGCCGATCGACGCCGACGACCCCCGACATGCGATGGTCACCAGCGTTGTTCAAGACTGTAACCGAAGGCCAGGACAGTTGAGATAGTCGTCCGAACCGCGAGATGGATCACAGAACACGTCCGTTCGCCGAGAGAACGCGAAGGAGCAGCAGACCGTGCTGGAAGAAGTCGAGCGCTGGCTGACCACCCGCTCCTGGTCGCTGACCGATCGCCCGCTGCACAAGATCCTGGCCGCGAAGCGCGCCACCGGCCAGTCGGTCAGTGTCGTGCTGCCCGCACTCGACGAGGAGGAGACCGTCGGCGACATCGTCGCCGCGATCCGGCGCGACCTCGTCGAGCAGGTCCCGCTGGTCGACGAGCTCGTCGTGGTCGACTCCGGGTCCACCGACCGCACCGCCGAGGTGGCCGCCGCGGCAGGCGCCCGGGTGGTGCACCGCGACGCGATACTCCCGCGCATCCCGGCCGTCCCCGGCAAGGGCGAGGTGCTGTGGCGCTCCCTGCTGGTCACGCGCGGCGACATCGTCTGCTTCATCGACGCGGACCTGAGGGAGTTCTCCTCGGACTTCGTCACGGGCATCGTCGGCCCGCTGCTCACCGACCCGGACGTCGACCTCGTCAAGGGGATGTACGACCGTCCCCTGGGCGGCGCGGCCGGGCAGGGCGGCCGGGTGACCGAGCTGATGGCCCGCCCGCTGCTGAACCTGCACTGGCCGCAGCTGGCCGGCTTCGTCCAGCCGCTCGGCGGCGAGTACGCGGCGCGGCGCTCGCTGCTGGAGCAGCTGCCGTTCCCCGTCGGGTACGGCGTGGAGCTGGGCATGCTGGTGGACGCCCTGCACCTGGTCGGCCTCGACGCCCTCGCGCAGGTGGACGTCGGGGTGCGCAAGCACCGGCACCAGGACGGGCAGGCGTTGGGCCGGATGGCGGCGGCGATCTACCGCACGGCCCAGCTGCGTCTGGCCCGCGGCCACCTCGTCCGCCCCTGCCTCACCCAGTTCGAGCGGGTGGAGGA
The DNA here is from genome assembly GCF_015160875.1 of Streptomyces chromofuscus. NCBI lineage: Bacteria > Bacillati > Actinomycetota > Actinomycetes > Kitasatosporales > Streptomycetaceae > Streptomyces > Streptomyces chromofuscus. Next base: position 3,695,415 of record NZ_CP063374.1, read on the forward strand.
GGGGTTCGAGCCGCGCACCTACTCGGTGGACACGGAGGAACGGCCGCCGATGGTGGAGATCGCGGAGTACGCGGCCCGGAAAGTGGCCTGACCGTTGTATACGGTCACCCGCCGGGCTCGAACCGTACGTTTGAGCGGTTACGGAGAGGGCTAGGTTGAGGCGTATGGCTTCGACGCACGGTCCTGCACAGGTACTGGTCGCCTCCAACCGGGGCCCGGTTTCGTACGAGGTGCGCGAGGACGGCTCGCTGCACGCCAAACGCGGCGGCGGCGGGCTGGTCTCCGGCCTCTCCGCGATCGGTCCGGACGCCGGCGCGCTGTGGGTGTGCTCCGCCCTCGGCGACGGCGACCGCGAGGCGGTGCGGCGCGGGGTCGGTGAGTCCGGGGTGCGCATGCTGGACATCCCGGCGGACGTGCACGCCGACGCCTACAACGGCATCGCGAACTCCGTGCTGTGGTTCGTGCACCACATGCTGTACCAGACGCCGCTGGAGCCGGTCTTCGACGCCGATTTCCGGCGGCAGTGGGCGTCGTACGAGGCGTACAACCGGGCGTTCGCCGAGGCGCTGGCCCAGGAGGCGGCCGAGGGGGCGGCGGTGCTGGTGCAGGACTACCACCTGACGCTGGTGCCGGGGATGCTCCGCGAGCTGCGGCCGGACGTGCGGATCTCCCACTTCTCGCACACGCCGTGGGCGCCGCCGGAGTACTTCCGGATGCTTCCGGACGACGTCGCCGGACAGTTGCTGCGGGGCATGCTGGGCGCGGACCGGCTGGGCTTCCTCACCCACCGCTGGGCGGACGCCTTCACGGCGTGCTGCGAGGCGTTCGCCGGAGGGCTCGGGGACACGCGGGTGGGCGTGCACGGCCTCGGTGCCGACGCCGACTTCCTGCGCAAACGGTCGCGCGAGGCCGACGTCGAGGAGCGGATGACGGCGCTGCGGGCGGAGATCGGCGAGGGCCGCAGGGCGATCGTCCGCGTCGACCGCACCGAACTGTCGAAGAACATCGTGCGCGGGCTGCTGGCGTACCGGCAGCTCCTCGACGACCGCCCCGAGTGGCGCGAGCGGGTCGTGCACGTCGCCTTCGCCTACCCCTCGCGGCAGGACCTCGCCGTGTACCGCGACTACACGGCCGAGGTGCGGCGGCTGGCGGACGAGATCAACGAGCGGTACGGCACCCCGGGCTGGACGCCGGTCGTCCTCCACGTGAAGGACGACTTCGCCCGCTCCCTGGCCGCCTACCGGCTCGCGGACGTGGCACTGGTGAACCCGATCCGGGACGGCATGAACCTGGTCGCCAAGGAGGTGCCGGTCGTGTCCGACGAGGGGTGCGCGCTGGTGCTGTCCCGCGAGGCGGGGGCGTACGAGGAGCTGCGCGAGGACGCGATCGAGGTGAATCCGTACGACATCACCGGCACGGCCGACGCCCTGCACGAGGCGCTCACCATGCGGGCCGGGGAACGCGCCGAGCGGACGAAGCGCCTGGCCGCGGCGGCCACCGCGCTCCCGCCGACCCAGTGGTTCCTCGACCAACTGAACGCCTTGCGCGAACACCCCACCGGCTGAACGGCCCGCGCGAGCGGGGCGCCGGCTGAACGTCCTGGGTGGGCAGCCGGGCTTGTGGGCGCGCCGTACGAGCGGCCGGGGCCGCCGCGTGTCGTGGGCCGTCAGTCCTTCAGGTGCGCCGCGAGGCCCGCCAGCAGGGCCACGACCCCCTTGGGGCCGTCGACCACCAGGTCCGCCTGCTCGCGCAGCTCGGTCACCTCGTCGCTGCCGCTGCACACCAGCAGGCCGGGGGTGCCGGCGGAGCGGAGCTCGCCGACCGCCGCGTACGCGGGGAGGTCGCCGAGGTCGTCGCCGGCGTAGAGGACGGACTCGGCGCCGAGTTCCCCGACGTACTGCAGGAGCGCGACGCCCTTGTCCATGCCCGGCGGGCGCAGTTCCAGCACCATCCGTCCGGGCTCGACGATCAGGCCGTGCCGGGCGGCGAGGTCGAAGAGGGGTGCGCGCAGGGCGTCGAACGCGGCCTGCGGGTCGGCGGCACGGCGGGTGTGGACGGCGATCGCGCGGCTCTTGTCCTCGATCCACGTGCCGGGTCCCGCGCCGACCCGGTCGAGCAGGCCGGGCAGTTCCTCACGCACGGCCGCGACCCCGGGGTGCGGCGCCGGGGCGCTCACCTCGCCGCTGACGGCGTCCCAGCGTTCGGCGCCGTAGTGGCCGAGGACGACGAGGTGCTCCAGGCCGTCGACGCCCGCGAAGCCGCCGTGGCGTACGGCGACGTCGGCCGGCCGGCCGGTGATCACCGCGACGGCGGCCACCTTCGGGGCGAGCACCGCGAGCGCCGGTACGGCGTCCGGGTGCGCGCGGGCCTGCTCCGGGTCGGGCACGATCGGGGCGAGCGTCCCGTCGAAGTCGAGCGCGATCACCGCCTTGCCGGGCCGTGCGAGGAGCGCGTCGAGCCCGGCCCGCCCGGCGGGGGTGGCGGGCGTCGGGAGAGTATTGCCGGTTTCGGTCTCGTGGCTGCCCATACGGCGACCTTATCGATCCGGGGCCGCGCGCCGGACCGGGCCCGGGGCCGGTCCGGCGATTCCCCGCGTCGTCCGGCGAGGGCGGACGGGCGTGGGCGGACGGGCCCTAGCGTTCCGCCCGGCGCCGCTCCCGTATCCGCCGCAGACGGTTCACCGTCACCGGGTCGTGCGCCAGCGCCCGCGGGTCGTCGAGCAGGGCGTTGAGCAGCTGGTAGTAGCGGACCGGGGCCAGGCCCAGCTCCTCGCGTATCGCACGCTCCTTGGCGCCGGGGCCCGGGAAGCCACGGCGCTCCAGGGCGAGGATGTCCTGTTCCCGTCGGGCGAGCTGCTCCTGGTCCATGCCCCGCACGGTAGCCGCCGCCACCGACAGCGGCCCTATCCCGCCGCCGAGCTGTCCGCCGTCGTGGCCGTCGACTGCAGTTGGCTCAGGATCGCCGACGGGCTGCCACCCGGTTCCACGGCGGAGCCGATGCGCTTCTTGACGTCGGCGCTGACCGCCGCCCAGGAGGTCTTGCCGACGGGGTAGAGCTCGGCGAGGGCGAGTTCGTCCAGGAAGGGCTTGAGGTCCTGGTCCTGCGAGGCCGCGCCCATCACCTCGGAGGCGGAGTTGGTGACCGGCAGCAGGTCGTACCGGCGGGAGAAGTCGAGGACGTTCTTCTCGCTGTAGACGAAGTCGAGGAAGTCGCCGACCTGGTCCTTGTGGCCGTTCTGCTTGAAGGCGAGCATCCAGTCGGCGACGCCCACGGTGGCCTTGGCCTCGCCGTCCACGCCCGGCATCGGCACCATGCCGAACTCCACGCCGTGCCGCTGGGCCGTCTTCATCAGCGACGGATGCCCGTTGAGCATGCCGACCTCGCCCTGGGCGAACGCGGCGAAGGCGTCGGCCCGGTCGAGCTTTCCGGGCGCGACGGGCCCGGTGAGCTCCTTGCCGACCAGTTCGTCGCGCAGCCAGCTGAAGGTCGCGATGTTCTCCGCGGAGTCGATCGTGTACGTGCCGACCGCGTCGGTGTAGCCGCCGCCCCCGCTGAGCAGCCACTGCATGGTCTCGGCCTGCGCCTCCTCCGGGCCGAGCGGCAGCGCGTACGGGTACGTCACGCCCTCGGCCTTCAGCGCCTCGGCGGCGGCGGCCAGCTCCTTCCAGGTCGTCGGCGCGCCGAGGCCGGCCTCCTCGAAGAGCTCCTTGTTGTAGAAGAGCAGCCGGGTGGAGGCGGCGAACGGCATGCCGTACTGCACCCCGTTGACCTGCCCCGCCTGCGCGAGCGCGGAGGAGAAGCCGGCCTGCACGGGGATGGAGAGCAGGTCGTCGGCGGTGTAGAGCAGATCGTCGGCGGCGTAGTCGGCGTACGCCCCGATCTGCGCCATGTCGGGCGCCCTGCCCGCGTCGACCATCTCCTTGACCTCGCGGTCGACGTCGTTCCAGGAGTACACGCCGACCTCGACCCGGACGCCCGGGTGCTCGGCCTCGTAGGCGTCGACCAGCTTCGCCCAGTACTTCTTCGAACTGTTCGCCGCGCTGTCGCCGTAGTCCGCGGCGACCAGTCTCAGTGTCACGTCGTCGGAGCCTCCGGTGAGGCCGCAGCCGCCGAGGACCGCCGTCATGCCCAGTGCGGACACCACCGCGATCAGTCCTGTCCTGCGCCGCTGCTGCACGCTCTCGTCCACCCTGTTCCTGCGTTGTTCCTGTTGTCCGAATAACGGACTAAGGTCTACACCACGCAGTGGACTAGACCTCTTCCGGGTCCACGGGCCACACTGTCCCCGTGAGACACGTCATCGCCCTCGATGTGGGCGGCACCGGGATGAAGGCCGCCCTGGTCGGGGCGGACGGCGCCCTGCTGCACCAGGCGCGCCGCGCCACCGGACGCCAGCGCGGGCCGCAGGCGGTCGTCGACGCCGTCCTCGACTTCGCCGCGGAACTGCGCGCGTACGGCGACCGGCACCTGGGCACCCCCGCGGCGGCCGCCGGCGTCGCCGTCCCCGGCATCGTCGACGAGCAGCGGGGCGTCGCCGCCTACGCGGCCAACCTCGGCTGGCGGGACGTACCCCTGCGCACGCTGCTCACCGAACGGCTCGGCGGCCTTCCGGTCGCCCTCGGCCACGACGTGCGCTCCGGCGGCCTGGCCGAGGGCCGGATCGGCGCAGGCCGGGGAGCCGACCGCTTCCTGTTCGTCGCGCTGGGCACCGGCATAGCGGGCGCCATCGGCATCGACGGCCGGGTGGAGTCCGGGGCGCACGGCTTCGCGGGCGAGATCGGCCATGTCGTCGTACGCCCCGGCGGCACCCCGTGCCCCTGTGGTCAGCGGGGCTGCCTGGAGCGGTTCGCGTCGGCCTCGGCCGTCAGCGAGGCGTGGGCGGCGGTGACCGGCGACGCCCGGGCGGACGCGGCGGACTGCGCCAGGGCCGTCGAGTCCGGGGACGCCCGCGCCGCCGAGGTCTGGCAGCGGGCTGTCGACGCCCTGGCCGACGGCCTGGTCACCGCCCTCACCCTGCTGGACCCGCGCACGCTCGTCATCGGTGGCGGGCTGGCGGAGGCGGGGGAAACCTTGTTCACACCGCTGCGGGACGCGGTCGATCGACGCGTCACCTTCCAGAAACCGCCGACCATCGTCCCCGCGGCCCTCGGGGACACAGCGGGATGCCTCGGCGCCGGGCTGCTGGCCTGGGATCTCCTCGACCACATCGACCGCAAGGAGGAAACGCCCTGATGGCAACCCCTTCGGGGGCGCGGGTAACTGCGCGACCAACCCCCACCGGCCCGCGGACGCCCCACGGCGTCTCGATCCTCACAGGCGCCCGCGTGGTCCTCCCGACAGGAGTCGCGGACGCGGGCCAAGTGATCGTCGACGGCACCCGGATCGCCGCCGCGGCCCCGGAGAACGCCCCGGTGGTCGATCTGTCCGGTCACTGGGTGGTGCCCGGCTTCGTGGACCTCCACAACCACGGCGGCGGCGGCGCCTCCTTCACCTCCGGCACCGTCGAGGACGTCCTGCGGGGCATCCGCACCCACCGCCTGCACGGCACGACCACCCTGGTCGCCTCCACGGTCACCGGCGACATGGACTTCCTCACCCACCGCGCCGGCCTGCTGTCCGAGCTGGCCGAGCAGGGCGAGATCGCCGGCATCCACTTCGAGGGCCCGTTCATCTCGCCGTGCCGCAAGGGCGCGCACTCCGAGGAACTGCTGCGCCACCCGGACCCGGCCGACGTGCGCAAGCTGATCGACGCGGCGCGCGGCCGGGCCAGGATGCTGACGCTCGCCACCGAGCTGCCGGGCGGCATCGACTCCGTACGGCTGCTGGTGGAGCACGGCGTGATCGCGGCGGTGGGCCACACGGACGCGACGTACGAGCAGACGGTGGCGGCGATCGACGCGGGCGCGACGGTCGCCACGCACCTGTTCAACGCGATGCCCGCGCTCGGCCACCGCGCGCCCGGCCCGATCGCCGCGCTCCTGGAGGACGAGCGCGTCACGGTGGAGCTGATCAACGACGGCACGCACCTGCACCCGGCCGCCCTGGAACTGGCGTTCCGTCACGCCGGCGCGGCGCGCGTCGCGTTCATCACGGACGCGATGGACGCGGCGGGTTTCGGCGACGGCCGTTACATGCTCGGCCCGCTGCAGGTCGAGGTCAGCGACGGCGTGGCCCGGCTCGTCGAGGGCGGCTCCATCGCGGGCTCCACGCTCACCCAGGACCGTGCCTTCAAGCGGGCGGTGACCATCGACCGCCTCCCGGTCGAGGACGTCGTCCGGGCCCTGTCCGCCAACCCTGCCCGGCTGCTGGGCATGGACGACCGGATCGGCTCGCTGGAGCCCGGCAAGGACGCCGACCTGGTCGTCCTGGACGCGAACTTCGACCTCAAGGGCGTGATGCGCCGGGGAGAATGGGTGGTCGATCCCCAACTGAACTGATTGCGCTGCCAGTAGAGAGACGGTGGCCGACCCGAGGGCTGGGCGGTCCGCCGTCTCTTTGGCATGATCGACCCTCCGGAAATCGAGAAACACACCCTCGGGGGAGGTCGGGCCAGGTGATCCTCACGGTCACGCCAAACACCGCTCTCGACATCACGTACCGCGTACGGTCCCTGCGGCCCCACAGCACCCACCGGGTGTCCGAGGTGACCGAACGCCCCGGCGGCAAGGGCCTGAACGTGGCCCGCGTGCTGGCCGCGCTCGGCCACGAGGTGACGGTCACCGGGTTCGCCGGCGGCGGCACCGGACGGATCGTCCAGGAGCGGCTCACGACGACGCCCGGCGTGGTCGACGCGCTGGTCCCGATCGGCGGGGCGACCCGGCGCACGATAGCCGTGGTCGACGAGCTGAGCGGCGACACGACCCAGCTCAACGAACCCGGCCCGACGATCACGCCGCCCGAGTGGTCCGCCTTCCAGGAGGCCTACGAGGGCCTGCTCGCGTCGGCCTCGGCGGTCGCCCTGTGCGGCAGCCTGCCGCCGGGAGTGCCGGTGGGCGCGTACGCGGGCCTGATACGCACCGCCCGCGCGGCCGGTGTGCCCGTACTGCTGGACACCAGCGGCGAGGCGCTGCGCCGCGGGGTCGCCGCGCGCCCCGACATCGTCAAGCCCAACAGCGACGAGCTGGCCGAACTCACGGGCTCGCACGAGCCGTCGCGCGCCGCCCACGCCGCCCGCAGGCGCGGGGCCCACGCGGTCGTCGCCTCCCTGGGCGCGGAGGGACTGCTCGCGGCCACCCCGGAGGGCACCTGGCGCGCCGGCCCGCCCGGCCGTGTGCACGGCAACCCGACCGGCGCCGGCGACTCCGTGACGGCGGGCCTGCTGGCCGGGCTGGTGGAGCACCGGCCGTGGCCGGAGCGACTGGTGCGCGCCGTCGCGCTGGCGACGGCGACGGTGCGCGCACCGGTCGCGGGCGAGTTCGACCGCAAGGCGTACGAGGATCTGCTGGGGCGGGTCGCGGTGACCGGGGAGGTCACCGCGGCCTGAGCGCCCGGCCGCCTACTGGACCCAGCCCTCGGCCAGCCACATCTGGTCGATGTTGGCGTCGCACTGGTTGCCCTGCTCGCAGGACACCTTGATGGTGTTGGTGCCCTTGTTGAGCTGGACGTAGTTGTAGGTCCGCGTCCAGCCCTTGGCGTAGTCGCCCTCGGCCGCGCTCGCGTAGTTCTTCATGTTGACCGGAGTGGTCGAGGCGGTGCCGTTGACCGTGAGGGTGGCGTTGGCGTCCTTGCCCGGCACGCCGTAGCCGACGTACAGGGTGTACTTGCCGGACTCGGGGATGCCGTTGACGGTCCAGGTGACCGAGGCGCCGACGGCGTTGAAGCCGGTCACGTAGACACCGCCGTCCGCCTGGGCGCCCTCGATGTCGGACGCGGTGGTGGCGCCGCCGCCGAGCTGGAGGGCCTTGGCGTCGATCTTCGGCAGCTCGGCCTCGCTGTCCGCGCTGCTCTCCCCCGACGGGGTCGGCTCCGCGCTCTGCGAGGCGGACGGCGCGGTGGTGGGCTGCTCACCGCCGGCCTTCTTGTCGTCGTCCCCGCCGAGCATGGCCACGCTGATGCCGATGACGACCGCGGCGACCACCGCGACCGCGCCGATCAGCAGGCCCTTGGTGTTGGGCCCGCGGCCCCGGCCGCCGCCGTGTCCGGGCATCGGCTGCTGGGTGGTCGGCGCGCTGCCCGGGAACGTCTCGGGCGCGGCGTAGTGCGCGTTCGGCCGGCCGTAGGCGCCCTGCTGCTGCGGCACGCTCTGCTGGCCGTGGGCCTGCTGACCGTACGGCCGGTCGCCGACCGTGCGCACCCTGCTGACCGAGTTCGGGTAGCCGTAGCCGCCGGACGGCGGCTGGGCGCCGTTGGCCTGACCGTCGGCGTACAGGTAGCCGAACGGGTCGTCGTCCTCGGGCGTGCTCGCGCCGTTGTTGCCGGGCGTCATCCCTTGGTACTCCTCAACAGGTGCGGAACGGATGCGGTTCGTGTGGTGAGAATGGCGAGCCTACCCGTTCCTGATGGCCCGAACGGGTGACTGGGGTCGCATCACAGTGGCAACCTGCGGTTCATCCCGCGCGTCGGTGCTGTTTGGGACGGGACCGTTTCTCGACGTACATCCGTTCGTCGGCGGATTTCAGCACTTCGTCCGCCGTCATGCCGCAGTGCGCCCAGCCGATGCCGAAACTGGCCCCGACCCGTACGGCCCGGCCCTCGGCGCGGATCGGCTGGATGATCTCGTTGCGCAGGCGTACGGCGAGGTCCTGGGCGTCGGCGCGGCCGAGGCCGTCGGCGAGGATCACGAATTCGTCGCCGCCGAGCCGGGCGACCGTGTCGCCGTCCCGGACGCCGTTGCTGAGCCGCCGGGCGACCTCGATGAGCACCGCGTCGCCCGCGTTGTGCCCGAACCGGTCGTTGATCGACTTGAAGCCGTCGAGGTCGCAGAAGAGCACCGCGAGCCCCTTGGTGCCGTCGTCCTGTTCACCCTCGGGGGCGACGGTGTGCACATGGTGGTCGTAGACGTCGTAGGCGTCCGCGCCGCCCGGCACGAAGTCGAAGCCGTGCCCGCCGGCGTCGTAGACGGGGTGGCCGTGGGCCGCGTCGTGGGAGTCGTAGGCGCCCGGGTGGCCGGCCTGCGGGCGCCGGCAGAGGCGGGCGGACAGGCGGGAGCGCAGTTCGGCGGAGTTCGGCAGGCCGGTGAGGGAGTCGTGGGAGGCGCGGTGGGCGAGCTGGAGCTCGCGACGCTTGCGCTCCTCGATGTCCTCGACGTGGGTGAGCAGGAAGCGCGGCCCGTCGGCGGCGTCGGCGACCACGGAGTTGCGCAGACTGACCCACACGTAGGTGCCGTCCCGCCGCCCCAGCCGCAGCTCGGCCCGGCCGCCCTCGGCGGACGTGCGCAGCAGCGTGCCTATGTCCTCGGGGTGGACGAGGTCGGAGAAGGAGTAGCGGCGCATCGCGGAGGCGGGACGGCCGAGCAGCCGGCACAGGGCGTCGTTGGTGCGCAGGATGCGGCCGTGCTGCTCGCCGCCCATCTCGGCGATGGCCATGCCCGAGGGCGCGTACTCGAACGCCTGCCGGAAGCTCTCCTCGCTCGCCCTGAGGGCCTGCTGCTCGCGTTCCAGGCGGACCAGGGCGCGCTGCATATTCGCACGTAGACGCGCGTTGCTGATGGCGATGGCGGCCTGGAAGGCATACATCTGGAGCGCCTCGCGGCCCCAGGCGCCGGGGCGCCGGCCGTTGCGCGGCCGGTCCACGGACAGGACGCCGATCAGCTCGCCGGAGGCGGGGCCGCCCTGCGCGCCGGGCGCCCACATGGGCGCGAAGAGGCGGTCGGAGGGATGCCACTCGTCCTCGAAGCGCGGCGCTGGGCCCTCGGTGTACCACTGGGGCACGTCGTCGTCGTCGAGGACCCAGCCCTCGGTGTGCGGGATGAAGACGAGGTCGCCCCACTGCTCGCCCATGGTCAGCCGTCGCTCCCAGGACTCGCGGGAGCCGACCCGGCCGGTGATCAGCGCCTCGGCGGCGGGGTTGCCGGAGAAGGCGGCGACGACGAGGTCGCCGTCCGGGCGTACGAGGTTGACGCACGCCAGCTCGTAGCCGAGGGCGCTCACGACCCCGTCCGCGACCGTCTGCAGAGTGTCCGCCAGGCTCCGGGCCGTGTTCATGTCGGCCATGGCCTCGTGCAGTTGTCGCAGGGACGCGAGGCGGACGTACGGCTCCGACTCGGTCTCCATGCTCGCCCTCCCCCCGAGACCTCGCAGCGAATCAAGGGTTCTCTTCGGCGCCCTTTTCTGAGTGTGTCCTTATAGCTTCCCGCCACTGAATCACAGCGCGCTGCCCACTCGGTACACAGGGTCAACAATTAATGCCCCTTGTGACTCAAGTCACAGTAGAACGTGAACAATTGAGTGGAGTTTCTGCGGTTTTCCCGTGTGTTTACCGAACGCAATATTTGTGCGGGTGGCCAACAACTGTCCGTCCGGGGTCCTAGGACCGCCTTCGGGCCGAGGTCCGATGCGGCGCGCACGCACCGGAGATTAGCGTTTCGGGTGTGCCGAACACACACGCAGCCGTTCCGCCCGTCACCGTGCCCGCCCAGCCGTCCGCGGCATCGCCCCTTGGGCATGCTGTGGGGGTGACCCACGACGAGTTCCGTGCCGCGATGTCCCGGCTGGCCGCGGGCGTGGTCCTGGTGACCGCGCGTGAGCCGGCGCTCGACCCCGACGACCCACAGGCGCCGGCCGGTGAGGACGTCGGCATGACGGCGACGGCCTTCATGTCCGTCTCCCTCGACCCGCCGTTGGTCATGGTCAGCCTGCGCGAGGGCGCCCGCATGGACGACCTGCTCGCGGAGCAGCCCCAGTGGGCCGTCTCGGTCCTCTCCGAGAGCCAGCGGCACATCGCCGGCCGGTTCGCCATGAAGGGCCGCATCAGCGACCGCCTGCTGTTCGAGGACATCCCCTACGTCCGCGGCGAGACGACCGGCGCGCCCCTGGTGGGCGGCGCCCTGGCGACCCTGGAGTGCCGGACCGAGCAGCGGGTGCCGGCCGGGGACCACACGCTCGTGATCGGACGGGTGCTGACGGCCCAGGTGCCGAGTGCGGACGGGGGGCCGCTGCTGTACTTCAAGGGGCGGTACCGGCACCTGGGGTGAGTGTGCTGCGCGGGGCTGCCGGGGTGACGGCGGGCGTCGCTACGGCAGGGTGACGTCGAGCCGGGACAGGCGTTCCGGGTCGGTGACGATGTCGATGACGGCGATGCGTCCCCGTACGAAGGTGAACCGCAGCGCCTGCACCAGCCGCTGCCCGTCCTCGGACAGCACCGCCAGCCCCGGAACCCCGTCGACCAGGGCCGGCCGGGCCACGCGGGCGAGGTGAGCCGCCGTCCTGGCGCCGGAGGCGACCGCGGCGGCCCCGACGACCACGCCGAACGCCGAGCGGCTGACGACGTCCGGGTCGAGCACCCGCAGCAGCCCGTCGAAGTCGCCGTCCCGCGCGGCGGCGCGGAAGGCGTCGACGACCTCCCGCTGCCGCGCGAGATCCGCGTCCGGCGCCGGCGCCCCCCGCACCCGCCGCCGCGCCCGGCTGGCCAGCTGCCGCGCCGCCGTCGGCGTACGCCCCACGATTCTCGCGACCTCGTCGTACGGCACCGCGAACATGTCGTGCAGGACGAAGGCGAGCCGTTCGGCGGGCGTGAGCGTGTCGAGCACGACGAGCAGGGCGACGCCGACGGAATCGGCGAGGAGGGCGTCGTGCTCGGGGTCCGGGGCGGTGGCGGCGGGAGCGGGTGCTCCGTGGTCCGGCGACTGGTCCAGCGACTCCTCGGCACGGCTCTTGCGGGAGCGCAGCATGTCGAGGCAGACCCGCCCGACGACAGTGGTGAGCCACCCGCCCAGGTTGTCGACCTCGCGCGTGTCACTCCGGCTCAGCCGGAACCAGGCCTCCTGCACGGCGTCGTCGGCCTCGGCGAGGGAACCGAGCATGCGGTGGGCGACGGCACGCAGGTGCGTGCGGTGGGCCTCGAAGCGCTCGGCCAGGAAGTCGTGATCGTCGGGGAAGCCGTGGTCGCCGCGCATGGATGCCGTCACCAGCCCTGGTCGTGGATGCCGTCGGGACTATGACGGACGGGCGGTGGGGGATGTGACGGGCGGCGTGCGGCGGGGGCGGGACCCTGCCCTCGCGCCCGGCGCCGGACCGGAGCCGCCGGCCGCCGCCCGCTCGTCAGTGCCAGTCGCGGCTGGACCTGGAGCGGCCCCGCTTGGTGTCGGACCGCTGCTTCTTCTCCCGCAGCCGGCGCTCGTTGATGCCGCGTGGGACGCGGGTCGGCCGGCGGGGCTTGGGCGGCGGTGCGGTCGCCTCGGCGAGGAGCGCGGCGAGGCGCACGGCGGCGGCCTCGCGGTTGCGCCACTGGGAGCGGTGCTCGGAGGACCGCACGGTGACGACCCCGTCGACGAGCCGGCCCGCCAGCCGCTCCAGGGCGCGTTGCTTCCACACCTCGGGCAGGGCCTCGGTGGCGGCCAGGTCGAACCGCAGCTCCACGCTGGTGTCGCTCGTGTTGACGTGCTGGCCACCGGGCCCGGAGGAACGGGAGAAACGCCACTGGAGCTCGGCCTCGGGAAGCGAGACGGAGCCACGGATGACGTGAGGACCGGCCATGGCTGACATGTTCCCGCCTGCACGGGGTGCGAGTCACCCGAATATCCGCGTCCGGGTAAAGAAAGTAAAGCGAAGGGAACCCACGACACCACCCGCCGCGTTCATACGGGTAGCTGTAGCTTCATCACCGGCACACGCACAGCGCACGAACAGCGCGCGCATCGAGGGAAGGAACTCCCGACCATGGCTGTAAGCCTGTCCAAGGGTGGCAACGTCTCGCTCACCAAGGAGGCTCCGGGCCTGACCGCCGTCACCGTGGGCCTCGGCTGGGACGTCCGCACCACCACCGGCACCGATTTCGACCTCGACGCGTCCGCGATCGCGGTCAACACCCAGGGCAAGGTCTACTCGGACGCCCACTTCGTCTTCTTCAACAACAAGCAGACGCCCGACAACACGATCGTCCACACCGGTGACAACCGCACGGGTGAGGGCGCGGGCGACGACGAGCAGATCAACGTCAACCTGGCCGGCCTCCCGGCCGACATCGACAAGATCGTCTTCCCGGTCTCGATCTACGACGCGGAGAACCGCTCGCAGAACTTCGGCCAGGTCCGCAACGCCTACATCCGCATCATCAACCAGGCCGGCGGCAGCGAGATCGCCCGCTACGACCTGTCGGAGGACGCCGCCACCGAGACCGCCATGGTCTTCGGCGAGCTCTACCGCAACGGCGCCGAGTGGAAGTTCCGCGCCGTCGGCCAGGGCTACGCCTCGGGCCTGGTGGGTATCGCCCAGGACTTCGGCGTGAACGTCTGACCCACACCCGGGCATGCTCCAGGGCCCCTCGACGCGGCATCGACGTCGAGGGGCCCGGCGCGTTGAGCGAGCCGGGCCCCTGAACACATGAAGCGGCGCCGGCGACGTCCCGCACGTCGTCCCGCCCCACGGACCGGCCGTCGCCTCGTCACCGCCGCTCCGGCCTGCCCTCCCCGTACAACCACTGCTCCCAGACCCCGGCGAAATCCTTCTCCGGCGCGCGCTCCTCGACGTATCCCGTGAAGTCCTGCGTGCTCGCGTTGCCGTGGCGGTGGGTCGTGGCCCAGTCGCGGAGGAGGGCGCGGAAAGCGGCGTCGTCGGCGAGGGTGCGGCGGATCTCGTGCAGGACCATCGCGCCCCGGTCGTACACCGGACGGCCCGAGATGCCCGCGGCGTCCGGGGGACGCGCGGGCGGGAAGGACCAGACGGCCGCGTTCTCCTCGGGGGCGCTGTAGTGCGTACCGGCGTAGAGCTCGTCGAACGTCCGCTGGGCGGAGTCGCCGCCGTGGTCCTCCTGCCACAGCCACTCCGCGTACGTCGCGAAGCCCTCGTTGAGCCACATGTCCTGCCAGGACTCGGGGGTGACGGAGTTGCCGAACCACTGGTGCGCGAGTTCGTGGACGAGGAGCGAGACGTCGGGCGCGCCGGGGAAGACGGGGCGGGTCTGGGTCTCCAGGGCGTAGCCCGCGTCGCCGGCGCGGTCGACGATCGCGCCGGTCGAGGCGAAGGGGTACGGGCCGAAGAGGTCCTCCGCCCAGGCGAGGACCTCGGGGACGCGCGCCAGGACCTCGCGGCTCGCGGACCCCTCGGTGGGGTCGACGGCGGTGTACACGGGCAGGCGGTCCGGGGTCACCGTGCGGCTGATGTCGTAGCGGCCGATGGCGACGGTGGTCAGGTAGCTCGCCATGGGCCGGCCGGTGTGCCAGGTGCTGGTGGTGCGGCCGTCGGTGGTGCGCTCGGTCCTCGGTTCGCCGTTCGACACCGCCCGCAGGCCCTCCGGCACGGTGACCGCCATGGCGTACGTCGCCTTGTCCGAGGGATGGTGGTTGCCGGGGTACCAGGCCATCGAGCCGACCGGCTGGCCCAGCGCCAGCGCGCCGTCGGCCGTGGGGAGCCAGCCCTCCTGCGAGCCGTCCGGGTCGGTGATCGTGGCCGGGGTGCCGGAGTAGCGCACCGTGGCACGGAAGGTGCGGCCCTCGGCGAGTTCGTCGCGGGGGCGGACGGTCAGTTCCTGGCCGGCGCGGTCGAAGCGGGCGGCGGTGCCGTCGACGGTGACCTCCTCGACCTTCAGTCCTTGGAGGTCGAGGTTGAAGGCGGAGAGGTCCTGGGTGGCACGGGCGGTGATCGTCGCGCGGGCGGTGAGGTGGCGGGTGCCGGGCGTGTAGGAGAGGGCGAGGTCGTAGTGGGTGACGTCGTAGCCGCCGTTGCCGGCCTTGGGGAAGTACGGGTCGCGCAGGCCTGAGCTGCCCGGGGTGCCCTCGACGCCGTTGCCCGTGCACCCGGTCACAAGGAGCGCGAGCAGGGCGACGGCGGAGACAACCGGTGCGAAACGGGACACGTCCTGATCCTACGAGTGGCATGACACCATCACGTACGTGCTCGACATCGGCTACGCCCTCTCCAACCGCTTCCCGGACCCGCCCCAGACCGACTACCGCCGCGCGGACGTGCACGCCCTGCGCCACGACCTGTTCTGCGGTGACGTCTACCTCGCCGACACCGAGTCGGACCGGGAGCTGTCCACAGCCTGGGGATGGGTGCCGGTGCTCGACTTCGCCTGGGCGCTGTGCGACATCGTCGAGCAGCTGGACCGCGACCCGGCGGGCTCCCGCGCCTCCCGCCCCCAGCACGCGGAGCTGGACTTCACCGAGTCCACCGACCGGCTGCTGTTCGAGCGCCGCTTCGGCTGGGTCGACATCGAGTCCGACTGGCAGCCGGCCGACGAGCCCCCGCTCACCTTCTCCCACACCGCACTCCGCCGCGAGGCACGGGACTTCCTGCACGATCTGATCGCCGACCTGTGCGATCTGCACGAGGACCTGGCGGAGAACCCGGCGATCTGGTCGTTGCAGGCGCGCTTCCCGCGGGTGCCCTGACGCCGTACGAGCGGGCGGCCGAACGTCGCCGCGTCGCCCTCATCCCCCCTCCACCCTGATCCCCAGCGCCCCCGCCAGCACCGGCGCCAGCTCCACCAGCTGTCCCGCGCTGATCACCGCCCCCGACAGCCGGTCGACCCCCCGCGTGATCTCCAGCGGCACCGCCCCGCGCAGGTCCACGTCCGCGAGGGTCGCCGCGCTGAACTCCGCCCCCTTCAGCGCGCAGTCCACGAACTCGACGCGCTCCAGCGACGCTCCCCCGAAGTCCGGCTCCACCAGCACGCACCCCTCGAAGACCACGTCCCTCAACCGCGCCCCGCGAAGGTTCAGGTAGTCGAGCTTGCCGCCCCGGACCAGGACGCGTTCCAGCACGGCACCGTGCAGTTGCGCACCGCCGAGGCGGGCGTCGTGCACCTCGACGTCGCGCAGGGTGGCCTCGGCCAGATTCGTGCCGACGCCGCGCGGGGCGGCCAGGACCGAGTCCAAAAAGCGCGCCCGGTGCAGTCGCGTCTCGTCCAGCGCGCAACCCCGCAACGCGCAGTCCATGAAGCGGGCGCCTCCGCCGTCCTGCCCGGCGAGCTCCGCGTCCCGGAACTCCAGCCCGTCGTAGTCCCCGTCCGGCTCCAGCCCACCCCCTCCGTACGCCTCCAGCTCCGGCAGTCGCACCTCCGGCCGCCGTGCCGCCCGCACGCCGCCCGCCGCTCGCTTCGCCATGCCCACCATGCTGCACCTCACCACTGACAATCGCGCTGACCTGCTAAGACGCCCGCATCTCAGGGTCTGGGGCCACACACACGCCCCCGATGTCACATCCAGGACCCTTCGCGGAGTCGTACTCCCGGAACCGGAAAGGCGAACCCGAGCCAAGGGAGATCGACTCCATGCCCCACCTCACCGTCGTCGGCGGCGGCTTCGCCGGCCTCGCCGCAGCCATCAGCGCCGCCGAAGCGGGCGCCAAGGTCACCGTCCACGAAGCCCACCACACCCTCGGCGGCCGGGCCCGCACCGCCGAGGCCCCCTACCGGACGAACGAAGGGCCGCACGCCCTGTACAACGGCGGCCCGCACTGGGCCTGGCTCGCCCGGCGCGACCTGATCGGCCCCCTCGCCCCCGTCCCGCCCCTGGAGGCCGCCCGGCTGCGGCTGCGCCACCACGGCGCCCTGCGCCGCACCCCGCCGTTCGCCATGCTGAGGCTGCTGCGCCACGCCGCCCGGCGCGCCCCCGTCGACACCGACTTCCTGACCTGGGCCACCGGCCAGGTGGGCGAGGAGGGCGCACGGGCCGCCGCGCACTTCTGTGCCGTCGCCCTCTTCCACCACGACCCCGGCGCCCTGTCCGCCGCGTTCGTGCAGGAGCGGCTGCGCCGGTCCACCAAGCTGCCGCCGGAGGCGCACTACCCGCGCGGCGGCTGGGCGAGCGTCATCGACCGGATGGCCGGCCGCGCCTGGAACCTGGGCGTGCGCATCGAGACCCTGTCGCGCGTCGACACCCTCCCCACCGACACGCCCGTCATCGTCGCCACCTCCCTCGACGCCGCCCGCCGCCTCCTCGGCGACAACTCGCTGACCTGGCCGAGCGGCCGTACCACCCTCATCGACCTGGCCGTACGCACCCGGCGCGGCGATCCCTTCGTCGTCTCCGACCTGGACGCGCCCGGCTGGCTCGAACGCTTCACCGCGCAGGACCGCACCCTCGCCCCCGCCGGCGAGCAACTCGTCCAGGGCCAGGTCCCGATCGCCCCGCACGAGTCCCGGGCCGACGGCATCGCCCGCGCCGAGCAGCTGCTCGATCTCGCGTTCGCGGGCTGGCGCGACCGCGTCACCTGGCGGCGCGAGGCGACCGCGCGCGGCCGTACCGGCGCCGTGGACCTGCCCGGAACGACCTGGCGCGACCGGCCCGCCGTGGACCGCGGCGACGGCGTGTACCTGGCCGGGGACCAGGTCGCCGCGCCCGGTGTCCTGTCGGAGGTGTCGTTCAACAGCGCGCTGGCCGCCGTGTCGCTGGCGCTCGGACAGCGCGGCCCGCACACACTTGACCTCAAGCACGCTTGAGGTTGAACAGTGCGGGAGACAGACAGCCGACCGCCCGTCACGGGGGGGGAACCCTCATGCGCGCCATCCGCCTCCACGCCTTCGGCCCCGCCGAGAACCTCACCCACGAGGAGGTCGACGACCCGGTACCGGCCCCCGGCCAGGTCCGCATCGCCGTCGCCGCCGCCGGCGTCCACCTGCTCGACACGGCCATCCGCGCCGGCCACCCGGGCCCCGGCCCCGCGCCCACCCTGCCCACCGTCCCCGGCCGCGAGGTCGCCGGAGTCGTCGAGTCGCTCGGCGAGGGCACGGACGCGGCCTGGCTCGGCAGACGCGTCGTCGCCCACCTCGGCTTCGTCCCCGGCGGCTACGCCGAACTCGCCGTGGCCGACGCCGCCCGCCTGCACGAGATCCCGGCGGGCCTCGACTTCGCCGAGGCCGTCGCGATGATCGGCACGGGGCGCACGGCGATGGGGATCGTGCAGTTCGCCGAGCCGGGGCCGGGCGACGTGGTCCTCGTCCCGGCCGCGGCCGGCGGCATCGGCACCCTCCTCGTGCAGTACGCGAAGAACGCGGGCGCCACCGTCATCGGCCTGGCCGGCGGCCCGGAGAAGACGCAGCGGGTCGCCGCGAACGGCGCCGACCTCGCCGTGGACTACCGGGACCCGGCCTGGCCGGAGCGGGTCCGCGCCCACGACGGCAAGGTCACGATCGTCTACGACGGCGTCGGCGGCGACGCTGCCCGTACGGCCGTCGGTCTGCTCGCCCCCGGCGGCCGGCACGTCGTCTTCGGCTGGTCCGCCGAGGGCATCCGGGGCGGCGAACCGCTGGTCGTCGAGGGCGTCACCGTCCAGGTGCTCGGCCCGGTCATGATGGAGAAGGCCGGCGGCCCGAACCCGGTCCGCACCCTGGAGCTGCGGTCCCTCGCCGAGGCCGCGGCGGGCCGGCTGGTCCCCGCCGTCCACCGCTTCCCGCTCGGCGAGGCCGCGGCGGCGCACCGAGCGCTGGAGCACCGCGGCACGATCGGCAAGGTCGTCCTGGAGCCCTGACCGCTCCGGTCCTCGACAACCCCGGCCTCAAGGACGCGCCGGGCCCCTGGAGAACCGTGGGGACCGGCCGCGGACACCCGGCCGTACGCACCCGGCCGCGCACACCCGACCGTAAAGACCTGACCGGGTGGGGCGTGGCATCCCGGGCAGTACGCCCCCATTCATGGTCTTCTGTCCGGATGACCGCCCCTAGAACTGGTGACCCCGGAGCTTCTGCGGACGCCGACCCCCACCGCTGGTGGGGGCTGGTGGTGATCGCCCTCGCCCAGCTCATGGTCATCCTCGACTCGACGATCGTGAACATCGCGCTGCCGTCCGCCCAGAGCGAGCTGGGCATGTCGGACAGCAACCGCCAATGGGTGATCACCGCGTACACCCTCGCCTTCGGCGGTCTGCTGCTGCTCGGCGGCCGCATCGCCGACCTGATCGGCCGCCGACGCACCTTCGCCATCGGACTGGTCGGCTTCGCCGCCGCCTCCGCGCTGGGCGGCGCCGCCACCGGCCCGGGGATGCTGTTCGGCGCCCGGGCGCTGCAGGGCGCCTTCGCCGCGGTGCTCGCCCCCTCCGCGCTGAGCCTGCTCGCCACGACGTTCACCGACCCGAGGGAGCGCGGCAAGGCCTTCGGCATCTTCGGCGCCCTGGCCGGCAGCGGCTCCGCCCTGGGCTTCATCGTCGGCGGGCTGCTCACCGAGTACCTCGACTGGCGCTGGTGCCTGTACGTCAACACCCCCATCGCGATCGTCGCGCTGACCGGCGCCTTCTTTGTCCTGCGCGACCGGCCCGCCCGCACGGGCGCCCGTCTCGACGTACCCGGCGTGCTGCTCGGCTGCTCAGGTCTCGCCGCGCTCGTCTACGGGTTCAGCGAGGCCGAGTCCCGCGGCTGGGCCGACCTGTTCGTCCTCGGTCTGCTCGCGGCGGGTGTGGCGCTGCTGGCGGCCTTCGTATGGTGGCAGGCCAGGGCGCCCATGCCGCTGCTCCCGCTGCACATCGTCAAGGACCGCGACCGCGCCGGCTGCTTCCTGACGATGATGCTGGCCATCATGGGCATGTTCGGCCTGTTCCTCTTCCTGACCTACTACTTCCAGGTCGTCCTCGGATACTCGCCGGCCCGCAGCGGCCTCGCCTTCGTCCCCCTCACGGCCGCGACCGTCATCGGCTCCACCCAGATCGCGGGCCGTCTGCTGCAGCACGTGCCGCCCCGCGCCCTGATGGCTCCCGGCATGCTCCTGGGCGCGTGCGGCATGGCGGTGCTCACCCGGCTCACCGTGGACTCCACGTACGTCGGCGACATCCTGCCCGGCCTGCTCCTCGCGGGCCTCGGCATGGGCCTGACGTACATGCCGGTGTTCGCCACGGTGACGGCCGGTGTCGCCCGGCAGGACTCGGGCGTGACCTCGGCGACCCTCAACACCTCGCAGCAGGTGGGCGGCTCCATCGGTACGGCGCTGCTGAACACCGTCGCCAACACCAGCACGGCCGCCTACCTCACCGCCCATCTCACCGACTCCGCCGGGACCGCGGAGGTGGCCCGCGAGGCCGTCGTCCACGGCTACACGGTCGCCCTGTGGTGCGCGTCCGGCCTCATGCTGCTGGCCGGCGTGGTCACGACCCTGCTGGTCACGGCGAGAGCCCCGAAACACGCGGCACCGGCGAAGGCCGCGGTCGCGGAGTCGGTCGGCTAGTGCCGCGGCAGGCAACGTGCGCCCGGCACGGAGCGGCGTCCGGTGCGTGCTCTGGGGGTCCCCCCGGCCGGAGGCCGGGCCGGTGCGGCGAGAGGGCGTGCCGGGCGCCGCGACGGGGTGAACGTTGCCTGTCGCGGCCCTAGCCGCGCAGCCGCCCCGCGATCTCCAGGTGCCGGTCGGCCACCGGCCGGCCGTCCTCGATGTCCCACAGGCAGTTCTGCAGCAGCCGGCCCAGAGTCCAGGCACGCGCACGTGCCCGGTCCAGGCCCAGGACGTCGGTCATCGCGTCGAAGCGCCATCGGACCTCGCCGACGTCGAAGCGGTTGTCGAGCGCGGGCCACAGCTCGAAGCCGGGGTCGCCGGCGAGCGGCTTGGGGTCGATGGCGAGCCAGGGGGCGCGGTCGGAGGCGAGGACGTTCTCGTCGTGCAGGTCCCAGTGGAGCAGCCGGTCGCCGGGCTCGTCGACGACCTCCCGTACGGCGGCCGCGCAGTCCGCCACCAGACGGCGGACCGCCCCGTCCGGGACCCGCCGCATCGCCCACGGCGTCCGCTCCAGCATCGCCCGCGCGATGTCGCCGAGCCGGCGCAAGCCCTCGGGCGCCGGTCCGGAGGTGAGGTGGGCCGGCAGCCCTGCGATGACCAGCACGGCCTCCCGGGTGTCGGGGAGGTGCGACAGCATGCGGGCGGGGTCGAGGCGTTCGAGGAGCATGGCGCCGGTGTCCGGGTCGTGGTCCAGCAGCCGTACCGCGCCGTCGCCGTCCCACACCCGCAGGGCGACCGGCTCGCCCTCGCTCTCGTCGTCGGGGAGCTGCAGCTTCAGCACCGCGCGCGTGCCGTCCGCCCGGACGACCGGCAGGACCAGCGCGCACACGCCGTACATCGACGGCCCGTCGGTCCGCAGCTCCCAGCGCTCCAGGAAGCCGGCCGCCAGCCGCGGCAGTCCGGCGACGAAGGCGCGGCCCACCTCGCCGTTGTACCTCTCCTGGGACGCCGCGAGTTCCTTCGGGACATCGATCACACTAGGGACCTTACGGACGTGCCCGGTCCCCCTCGACCCCATTTCCCACCGAACCGCTCCCCTCCCCCTTTCCGCCCTTTTCCGGTGCCGGAGCACGCGTGGAAACGACGAAATCCGAAGGAGACAGCCCTCATTGGCCACGGGTAACGTCCCGGCCATGAGCAGCTCGGCAAGCAGCGCCGTGAACGGCGGTGTCTCCTTCTGGTACGCCCAGGAAGGGTTCCCCGCCCCCAGGGAGCCCCTCTCCGGTGACGCCTCCGTGGACGTCGCGATCGTCGGCGGCGGCTACACGGGACTGTGGACGGCGTACTACCTGAAGAAGGCCGCGCCCTTCCTCCGGATCACCGTCCTGGAGCAGAGGTTCTGCGGCTACGGCGCCTCCGGCCGCAACGGCGGCTGGCTGTACAACGGCATCGCGGGCCGCGACCGGTACGCGCGTGTGCACGGCCACGAGGCCGCCGTACGCCTCCAGCGGGCCATGAACGACACCGTCGACGAGGTCGTCGGGGCCGCCGCGGACGAGGGCATCGAGGCCGACGTGCACAAGGGCGGCGTCCTGGAGGTCGCCCGCACACCCGCCCAGCTGGCGCGGCTGAAGGCCTTCCACGAGCGCGAGCTGTCGTATAGCGAGAAGGACCGCGAACTGTACGGCGCCCGCGAGACCGCCGAGCGGATCCGGGTGGCCGGCGCGGTCGGCTCCTCCTGGACGCCGCACGGGGCCCGGATCCACCCGGTGAAGCTGGTGACCGGCCTCGCGCGGGCCGTGGAGGCCCTCGGCGTGACCATCCACGAGTCGACTCCGGTGACGGAGATCCGGCCCCGGCACGCCGTCACCCCGTACGGCACGGTCCGCGCGCCCTACGTCCTGCGCTGCACCGAGGGGTTCACGGCGTCGCTGAAGGGCCAGAAGCGCACCTGGCTGCCCATGAACTCCTCGATGATCGCGACCGTGCCCCTCACCGAGGCGCAGTGGGCGTCGGTGGGCTGGGAGGGTCGCGAGACGCTCGGCGACATGGCGCACGCCTACACGTACGCCCAGCGCACCGCCGACGGCCGTATCGCGCTCGGCGGCCGGGGGGTGCCGTACCGCTTCGGCTCCCGCACCGACAATGACGGCCGCACCCAGGAGACGACGATCGTGGCGCTGCGGGAGATCCTGGAGCGATTCTTCCCACCCCTGACCGGCATCGGCATCGATCACGCCTGGTCGGGCGTCCTCGGCGTCCCCCGCGACTGGTGCGCCACGGTCACCCTGGACCGCGCCACGGGCCTCGGCTGGGCGGGCGGCTACGTCGGCTCCGGCGTCGCCACCGCCAACCTGGCCGCCCGCACCCTGCGCGACCTCGTCCAGCTCGACTCCGGCCAGGGCAACCGCACCGACCTGACGGACCTGCCCTGGGTCGACCACAAGGTCCGCAAGTGGGAACCGGAACCGCTGCGCTGGCTGGGCGTCCACGGCATGTACGCCACCTACCGCACGGCCGACCACCGCGAACACACCACACACAGCCCGGACTCGTCCCGACTGGCCCACCTGGCGAACCGGCTGACGGGCCGCCACCAGCCACACGAGCCGAGAGGCACGTGACGCCCGGCACGCACGTGAAGTCGGACACACGGCGCAAGATCATCAGTCACATGGATCGACCGTTCAGGGGCGTGACGCGTATCGCTCGCCAATGACCGCCGCGGTTGATGTCACCCCCGCATGCCGAACGCCCCGGACCGATCACCGGCCGGGGCGTTTGCGCTGTTCAGCGGGGAGCCCCCTGTCGGATTCGAACCGACGACCTTCGCTTTACAAGAGCGGCGCTCTGACCAGCTGAGCTAAGGAGGCCTGCACGCGCGTGACTGCGTGCCCGTGCAGTGTACCCAGCTCCCACCCCCACCCTGTCGAAAGTTTCCGCGAACTTCACAGGGGTCGGAGTACTGACAGAACAGGTGAACGCGGGGTACCGTCCTCACGCAGTTCACGCGTGTGGACTAAACCACCGCCTTCCTACAACGGATCGTCCGGCACGTTCCTGCCGGTAGAAGGGGGCCCATTCACCATGGCCACTGTCTCGTTCGACAAGGCGACCCGGATCTACCCGGGTTCCGACAAGCCCGCCGTCGACGCACTCGACATCGAGATCGAGGACGGGGAGTTCCTCGTTCTGGTCGGCCCGTCCGGCTGCGGCAAGTCCACCTCCCTGCGGATGCTGGCCGGCCTGGAGGACGTGAACGCCGGCGCCATCCGCATCGGCGACCGCGATGTGACGCACCTGCCGCCGAAGGACCGGGACATCGCCATGGTGTTCCAGAACTACGCGCTCTACCCGCACATGACCGTCGCCGACAACATGGGCTTCGCGCTCAAGATCGCCGGCGTCAACAAGGCGGAGATCCGGCAGAAGGTCGAGGAGGCCGCGAAGATCCTCGACCTCACCGAGTACCTGGACCGCAAGCCGAAGGCGCTCTCCGGCGGTCAGCGCCAGCGTGTCGCCATGGGCCGCGCCATCGTCCGCGAGCCGCAGGTCTTCCTCATGGACGAGCCGCTGTCCAACCTGGACGCCAAGCTCCGCGTCTCCACCCGTACGCAGATCGCCTCGCTGCAGCGCCGCCTCGGCATCACCACGGTCTACGTCACCCACGACCAGGTCGAGGCCATGACCATGGGCGACCGGGTGGCCGTGCTGAAGGACGGTCTGCTCCAGCAGATCGACACCCCGCGCAACATGTACGACCGTCCGGCCAACCTCTTCGTCGCCGGCTTCATCGGCTCCCCCGCGATGAACCTCGTCGAGGTGCCGATCGCCGACGGCGGCGTGAAGTTCGGCAACAGCGTCGTGCCGGTCGACCGGGACGCGCTGTCCGCCACCACCGACAAGACGGTCACCGTCGGCGTCCGCCCCGAGCACTTCGACGTGGCCGGCGGGGAGTCGGAGCAGGGCCTCGCGATCACCGTGAACGTCGTCGAGGAGCTGGGCGCCGACGCTTACGTCTACGGCACCGCCAAGCTCGGCGACACCTCCAAAGACCTGGTGGTCCGCGTCAACGGCCGTGACGTGCCGGAGAAGGGCAGCACGCTGCGCGTCGTCCCGCGCTCCGGCGAGACCCACGTCTTCTCGACCTCGACGGGCGAGCGCCTCTCGGACTGAGAGCCGTCCGGCCTCCCCGTCCGGCCGACGAAACACCCAACCCGGGTAATTCACCCAGGTTGACGAAAAGGGCTCCGCGGCATGGCCGCGGGGCCCCTTTTGCTGTCGACAAATACCCCGGCACACTGGGCCATTTCGAGCAATGTGCGTCAACCCGGCACCCGGAAGAATCCCCTGCTTCGTCACCCGAACCGGTGACCAAATGTCGCCAAATCATTACCGGGCGCTACCCTCACTCGCGTGAAGCACTCCACCACCTCTCAGACGCGACGCGGCCAGGGCCCCGCCCGCCGGATCGGCCGCTCACTCGCCCTCGTTCTGCCCGTCGTCCTGGTGCTCTCCGGGACTCTCGCGGTCACGCGGGTCAACTGGTCCGGAAACCCCGAGAGCTCGGTGCTCACCGCGGCGGACGTCTCGGTCTCCGGCCCGGGCGCCCGCACCGCGCCCCGTGCCCCGCACGAGGTGCTCCGCGACCAACTGCTGACCGAGCTCCAGGAGACCGACCCGGGCACCGCCCTCACCCACCTCCAGCAGGCGGTGGACGAGCGTCCGGCCCTGGCCCGCCACTGCGCCTCCATCGCCCGATCGCTCGGCCGCGCCGCCGTCCGCATCTACGGCCCGACCCGCGCCCAGTCCTACTCCCGCCCCGTCTGCGACACGTCGTTCGCCTCAGGAGTCCTGGCGGCCCACGGCTGAGGCACCACCCACGCGCAGCCCCGCCGAGGCCGAAGGCCAGGGCGGGGCCACGCACCTCCCCACAGCACTGCTCCCCGGGCTCGGCGATGAAACTGGCGAGAAAGCCGAGGCGCAGGAGTCCGGCAAGGAGCGCCGCTGCCCACTGGCTGTGGGCACCCCGCCGCGAATCATCAGAAGAACCCACGAACGGGTGATCCGCCGGTGGCCGGCGCGCTCAGATCACCACCGTAGACGGCCTACGGCACGTTTCCGGCGCAGTTCGGCCGCCCGCCCGCAAGCCCCGCCGCAAAGCCCCGCCACGAACCCCACCCGGCCCCACCAGCACCGCCCCACGCCCACGTAAAGTGCCGGGCATGACCGATCCGAACGCCGCCTCCCGCCCCGTCCAGGCCGTCATCCTGGCCGGAGGCCAGGGCTCGCGGCTGCGCCCCTACACCGACGACCGTCCCAAGCCGATGGTCGAGATCCCCGGCACGGGCACGCCGATCATCGGCCACCAGCTCACCTGGCTCGCCGAGGAGGGCGTCACCGACGTCGTGGTCAGCTGCGGCCACCTCGCCGAGGTCCTGCAGGAGTGGCTGGACTCCGCCGACCTGCCAGTCCGCGTCACCACCGTCGTCGAGAAGGAACCCCTCGGCCGGGGCGGCGGCCTCAAGCACGCCGCCGCGCGCCTCCCCCACCCGAACCGCTCCTGGTACGCCACCAACGGCGACATCTGGACCCGCTTCTCGCTGCGCGACATGGCCGACTTCCACACCGAACGCGACGCCATAGCGACCCTCGCCCTGGCCCGCCCCCGCATCCCCTGGGGCGCCGTGCAGACGGACGGCTTCGGTCACATCACGGACTTCATCGAGGCCCCGCCGACGACGTACGAGGTCAATGCGGGCGTCTACGTCTTCTCCCCCGAGTTCGCCGCGCTGCTCCCCGAGCGCGGCGACCACGAGCGCACCACGTTCCCGCACCTGGCCCGCGAGCACCGCCTGGCCGGCTTCCCGATCCCCCAGGGCGCGTACTGGCGTGCCATCGACACCGCGAAGGACCTCACCGAGGCCGCGAAGGAGCTGGCCGCGCTGGGCCGTTGACGGGCACCCTCCACAACGAGCGCGCACCGGTACGACGACGGGGTCCCGCGCCTCATCGCGCGGGACCCCGTCCTCGTGACCGTTCGAGCGCTAGCCCAGCAGACCCCCCACGAGCCCCGGCTGCCCGGCCGACGACTCCCCGTCGCCGGACCCGGTACCGCCCGTGGACCCCGTACCGCCCGTCGAGCTGCTGCCTGCGCCGCCCCCGGACGTGGGACCGGCACTGGTGCTCGGGACCTCCTCCGCCGGCGCCGACTGCTGCGGCGGCGCCTGCCCCGCCGTCCCCTGCGTCTGGCTCGGCGAGCCGCCGGTGACCGTGCCGCTGTCCTGGGTCGCACCCGGCGTCGTCGCCGCGCCCGCGGTGGGCGCGGCCGAGGTCGCGCCCTGCGTGGGCGAGGTGGCCGCGGCCGACGGCGTGGTGCTCTGCCGCCGCTCACCGGCCTTGGACGGCAGCGGCGAGCCGGGCAGTTCGTTGCGCGGCGCTTCGCCGGGACCGGGGACGACCACCCGGTCCGAGTCCCGCACGGCACCGCCGAGCAGCGACCCGACGAGCAGCGTGAGCCCGGTGACGATCGCGGTGACGAGGGCGCCCCGGCGCAGCACGTACCGCCGCAGCTCCCAGATGTCGGCGCGCGGGCCGAGCCGCCGCCAGGCAAGTCCGGCCAGCCGCCCGTCGACGGAGTAGACGGGCGCCCCCGCGATGATCAGCGGCGACCAGGCGGCGAGGTAGATGATGTCGGGGGCGTCGTAGGCGGGGACGCTCTTCCAGCTGACGGTGACGAGCAGCGCGGCGGAGAGCAGCGCGCCGCCCACCGCGGCGACCCGCTGCCAGCAGCCCAGGACCGTGAGCACGCCCACGACGACCTGCGCGAAGGCGATCAGCAGGCCGGACCCGACCGGATGCTGCAGCGCGAACTGGCGGAGCGGCTCGGCGACTTCCCAGGGGTGCAGGGTGTTGAGCCACTTGACCATGGACCCGCGGTCGCCGCCGTCGAAGAAGACGGGGTCGCAGAGCTTGCCCATGCCGGCGTAGATGGAGATGGCGCCGAGGAAGACGCGCAGCGGGAGCAGGACGACGCCCAGGTTCATCCGGCGGCCGGGGTAGTAGGCGTGCCGCGCGGGGTCCTCGCCGTGCCGCCGGGAGCGGGCCCCGGCGCGCTCGCCGCCCGGGTCGGCCGCCTCGACGTCGTCGATGTCGTCGATGTCGTCGATGTCGTCATCGTCGTCGTAACCGCCGTCGAACCGCTCCCTGGCGTAGGCGGGTTCGTCGTACGCGCCCTCGACGCTCCGCATGGCCGGCAGCAGCCGGGTACCGGCGCCGTCGTGGGGGGTGCGCTGGGCGCCGACGAGCGGGGTCTCGACGGTCTGGTCGAGGTCGCCGTAGTCGCCGTAGTCGTTGTATTCGCTGTAGTCGCTGTAGTCGTCGTAGCCGTCACGCCCGCCATAGCCTTCACGGCCGCCGTAGCCTTCACGCCCGCGATAGCCTTCACGCCCGCCGTAGCCGTCGCGGCCGCCGTAGCCGGCGGCGACGTCGACGCGCGGGATGACCTGGGTGGCTCCGGTGTCGGCGGACGGTTCCTCCGGATGGCGGACTCCCGCACTGCGCACGGCCTGGAGCAGGCGGTGGGCGCCGGTGTCGTCGGGGGCGGACCGGCCGCTCCACACGACCGGGCGGCGGCGGGGTTCGCCGGGCTGGGCCGCTCTGCCCGCCGTACCGACGACCGGCACGCGGGCGGTGTCCTCGGTGGCGCTCAAGTGCCGTGCGACCCGCGGCGACTGGGCGCGGCGCGACGAGGCGCCCAACTGCACGCGGAAGCTGGCGTGATTGACGATGATCTGCGCCGGGTCGCTCGGCACCTTCACCATGCTCAGCGCGGGAGCGTCGTCGAATCCCGACGAGCGGTCCCCCGTGGGTGTGCGGGGTGTTCTGGTGTCCACACTCATCTAACCGAGTGACGTCTGTTTAGGACACTGCTTTGACCCGCCGGATCTGTCCGGACCGCGTCAAGCTCGCCCGGACCGCCCGAAATACCCCTCGCGGGTGACTACGGGGAATACCTGTTCAGGCTCGCCGGCGCTCCCCGCGCACCGTCACGCCCGTCGCCGCGCCGCCTCGTACAGCACGATCCCCGCCGCCACACCGGCGTTGAGCGACTCCGCCCCGCCCGGCATCGGAATCCGCACCCGGAAGTCACAGGTCTCCCCGACCAGCCGGGACAGCCCCTTGCCCTCGCTGCCGACCACGACGACGACCGGCCCCTCGAGGGCCTCCAGTTCCCCGAGTTCGACCTCGCCGTCGGCGGCGAGCCCGACCACGACGATCCCGGCCTTCTTGTAGGCCTCCAACGCGCGCGTCAGGTTGGTGGCGCGCGCGACCGGCGTACGGGCGGCCGTACCGGCGGACGTCTTCCACGCGCCGGCGGTCATCCCGGCCGCGCGCCGCTCCGGGACGACGACACCGTGGCCGCCGAACGCGGAGACGGACCGGACGACGGCACCCAGGTTGCGCGGGTCGGTCACGCCGTCCAGGGCGACGATCAGCGGGTCCTCGCCCTCGTCGGCGGCGGCGTCGGCGAGGTCCTCGGGGTGGGCGTACTCGTAGGGCGGCACCTGGAGCACCAGCCCCTGGTGGTTGAGCCCGTTCGTCATGCGGTCGAGTTCGGGGCGCGGCGCCTCCATGAGGTTGATGCCGCCGCGCTCGGCGGCGAGCTGGAGCGCCTCGCGGACCCGCTCGTCGCTGTCGATGAACTGCTGGACGTACAGCGTCGACGCGGGCACGCCCTCGCGTAGCGCCTCGACGACCGGGTTGCGCCCGACGACCAGCTCGGACGTCCCCTTGCCCCCGGCGCGCCGCTGCTGCGGACGCCCCTGCGCGCGCCGCGACTTCGCGGCGGCGGCACGCTGCTTGGCGTGGCCCTTGCGCATCTCGGCGGGGGGCGTCGGCCCCTTGCCCTCGAGGGACCGGCGCCGCTTGCCGCCGCTGCCGACCTGCGCGCCCTTCTTGCCGGACATGCGGCGGTTGTTCGCGGCCATGATCTACCTGTCTGTGGTGAGTACGTACGTCTATGAAGTGTGCCGTCCAGGAAGGCGAGCGGCACAGTGATCGAGCCGGTGGCCCTCAGCGCGGGCCGAGGCTCCAGCGCGGCCCGTGCGGGCTGTCCTCGATGACGAGCCCGGACTGCTTGAGCTGGTCGCGGATGGCGTCCGCGGTGGCCCAGTCCTTCCGCGCGCGGGCCGCCTCCCGCTGGTCCAGGACGAGGCGTACGAGGCTGTCGACCACCCCGTGCAGATCCTCGCTGCGCTCGTCTTCACCGGCCCAGTGCTGATCCAGCGGGTCCAGTCCGAGGACGCCGAGCATGGCCCGCACCTCGGCGAGGCGGGCGACCGCGCTCTCCTTGTCGTCGGCGGCCAGGGCGCTGTTGCCCTGCCGGACGGTGTTGTGCACGACCGCCAACGCCTGCGGCACGCCCAGGTCGTCGTCCATCGCCTCGGCGAACGCGGGCGGCACCTCGGGGGCGGGCTCGACCGGACCGCCGGCCAGCTCCACCACGCGCTGCACGAACCCCTCGATCCGCGCGAACGCGGACTCGGCCTCGCGCAGGGCCTCCACGCTGTACTCGATGGTCGAGCGGTAGTGCGGCGTGCCCAGGTAGTAGCGCAGGACGATCGGCCGCCACTGCTTGACCATCTCCGACACCAGCACCGAGTTGCCCAGCGACTTGGACATCTTCTCGCCGCTCATGGTGACCCAGGCGTTGTGCAGCCAGTACCGGGCGAAGTCGTCGCCGTAAGCCTTGGCCTGGGCGATCTCGTTCTCGTGGTGGGGGAAGACCAGGTCCAGGCCGCCGCCGTGGATGTCGAAGGCACTGCCCAGGTACTTGTGGGCCATGGCCGAGCACTCCAGGTGCCAGCCGGGACGCCCGCGGCCCCACGGGGTCTCCCAGTCGGGCTCGCCGGGCTTGGTGGCCTTCCACATGGCGAAGTCGCGCGGGTCGCGCTTGCCGGTGATGCCCTCCTCGGGCGGCTGGCGCAGGTCCTCGAGGTCCTGCCGGGACAGCTCCAGGTAGGCGGGCCAGGACCGCACGTCGAAGTAGACGCTGCCGTCGGCCTCGTAGGCGTGCCCGCGCTCGATGAGGCCGCGCATCATCTCGACCATCTCGGTGATGTGGCCGGTCGCACGCGGCTCGTACGTGGGCGGCAGGCAGCCGAGGGCGCGGTAACCGTCGTTGAACGCGCGCTCGTTCTCGTACCCGATGGACCACCAGGGGCGGTCCTGCTCGCCCGCCTTGCCGATGATCTTGTCGTCGATGTCCGTGACGTTCCGCACGAACGTCACGTCGTAGCCGCGGTACTCGAACCAGCGGCGCAGGATGTCGAAGTTCAGGCCGGACCGGATGTGCCCGATGTGCGGGGCCGCCTGCACGGTGGCACCACACAGGTAGATCGAGACACAACCCGGCTTGAGCGGGGAGAAGTCACGAGTCTGCCGGGCGCTGGTGTCGTACAGGCGAATAGTCACCACTCCAGGGTAGTGGGCCGCGAGCGATGCCTCGTGCCCCTTGTGGACAAGGTGCGCCTCTTCGTGACGTCCCGGCCGGGACGCGGTCAGCCGACCCGCACCACCAGCGCCGTGGCGACCGCCATCAGGCCTTCCTCGCGTCCGGGGAAGCCGAGCCCGTCCGTGGTCGCGCCGGAGACGGAGACCGGGGCCCCGGCGGCCTCGGACAGGACCTTCTGGGCCTCGTCACGGCGCTTGCCGATCTTCGGGCGCGGCCCGACGACCTGTACGGCGACGTTGCCGATACGGAATCCCGCCTCGCGCACGATGCGGGCGGCCTCGGTCAGCAGCGCCACGCCCGACGCGCCGGACCACTCCGGCCGCCCGGTGCCGAAGTGCTGTCCCAGGTCACCGAGCCCGGCGGCGGAGAACAGCGCGTTGCACGCGGCGTGCGCCACGACGTCCGCGTCGGAGTGCCCGGCCAGCCCGGGCCCCTCGCCCTCCCACTTCAGGCCGGCGCACCACAGCTCGCGGCCCTCCTCGAAGGCGTGGATGTCGGTGCCGATGCCGACCTGCGGAAGCGACGTCTCAGAAGCCATCGTTGAGCCTCCTGCGGGCCAGGACCGCCTCGGCGAGCACCAGGTCCAGGGGGCGGGTGACCTTGAAGGCCTCCTCGTGCCCGGGCACGACGACGACCCGTTCGCCCAGCTGTTCGACCATGCTGGCGTCGTCGGTGACGTTGTCGGTGACGGTCTCGTGCGCGCGCAGCAGGGTCGCGCGGTCGAAACCCTGCGGGGTCTGCACGGCGCGCAGCCGCGCCCGCTCCGGCGTGGCGAGCACGGGCTCCGGCTCGCCCGGCACCCGAGCGGGCTCGACCTCCTTGACGGTGTCCGCGAGCGGCAGCGCCGGCACCACGGCGGGCGCGCCGTCGCGGACGGCCTCGATCACCGCGTCCACGGTCTCGACGGGAACGAGCGGGCGGGCGGCGTCGTGCACCAGCACGATGTCGTAGCCGGGCGGCAGCGCGCCCAGGCCGAGCCTGACCGACTCCTGCCGCGACTCGCCCCCGGGGACGACCAGGAAGTCGGTGCGCTCGGGCAGGGAGTGCGCGTCGAGCAGCGACTTGACCTCGGCGGCTCCGTCGGGCGGGGCGACGACGACCACGAGCGAGACGGCACGGGACGCGGCCAGCGCGCGCACGGCGTGGATCAGCATGGGCGTGCCGTTCAGCGCGCGGAGCGCCTTGGGGGCGCCGGGACCGAGGCGTACGCCCCGGCCGGCGGCCGGGATGACCGCGGCGGTACGGACTCCTGCGGGCGAAGGGCGCGAAACGTCAGACATCGGTTCCTGTCAGGTTTGTGTGCTCGGCCTACGTGGGTATGGCCTCAGCGTGCAAGCGAGCGGGCGCGCACCGCTTCGACCGGACCCTTCCGTGACCCTGGTCGAGCCGGCCGCCCGGGCACGGCACGCACAGTACCGGGGGGAGTTCTCCGGGGCGTACGGCGGACGTAAGGGCGGCCACCCCAGGGACGCGGGGATGGCTGGAACACGACCCTCGGTTCGGGTAGGAAAACGCGGTTCGGGTACGAACATGCCGCAGCGCCCGGCGACTGGGATGTGTCATCGGGCACCGCGGCATTTCGATGTGCTGAGCGGAGCGGGCCTGCCTGTTGTCAGGAGGCGAGCACCTCGTCGAGCAGAGCCTCGGCCTTGTCCTCGTTCGTGTTCTCCGCGAGGGCGAGCTCGCTCACCAGGATCTGGCGGGCCTTGGCGAGCATGCGCTTCTCACCGGCGGAGAGTCCACGCTCGCGCTCACGACGCCACAGGTCACGCACGACTTCCGCGACCTTGATGACATCGCCCGAGGCGAGCTTCTCCAGGTTTGCCTTGTAACGACGCGACCAGTTCGTGGGCTCCTCGGCGTACGGCGCGCGCAGCACCTCGAAGACCCGGTCCAGCCCGTCCTGACCGACCACATCACGCACGCCGACGAACTCCGCATTGTCCGCTGGCACACGCACCGTCAGGTCACCCTGGGCGACCTTCAGCACCAAGTAGGTCTTGTCCACGCCTTTGATCTGGCGAGTTTCGATGGCCTCGATCAGCGCGGCCCCGTGATGGGGATAGACCACGGTGTCGCCAACCTTGAACGTCATGTGACAGGTACCCCTTCCGTGGCTATCCAGGGTAACACGGAAACGGCGGGTTCTGAATGGCGTTTTCGCAGGTCAGGGCATATCTCGGGGCTTGACAACAGCAACAGGAGCGTGCTTCAGCCAACCGTCGGGACGAGGTATTCGCAGGTCGGAGCGGCTCTCCGGGCCGAGTGAAACGTGCACGTTACGCACATCCGGCGACCCCGCCAAGCGGACGAACGTCCCCAAATGTCCGGTTCCAAACGCTCGACTTCCGCTACTCCGTTCGGCGCCCGGCGGCCGGTACGAGACGTTTCCGGAATTGATCACGACACTCCGGGCCGGCCCCGCGGTGATCAATTCCCGGGTCGGCCGCGCATTCCTTCACGCACATTTCGCGAAGGCTTATGTGAATGCCCTACGAGCGCCCGACACGCCCGAACAGGGAAGTCTCCGTACCCCCCTGGTGGGGGAAGCCGGACCGCCCCGGAGGAGGGTCGGGTGCGGGCGTCCGGGAACGGCTCGGTAACCTGAGGTCGCTGACAGCCACTTAGGGCGGCTTTACCACGACAGCTGCCCCTGCGTTCAAGGAGTTGCCGCCGCCGTGAGCAGCAGCCTTCGACGCGGCGCCCTCGCCGCCACCGCCATCGCGTTCTCGATCGCCTCGCTCGCCGCCTGCGGCGCCGGCAACAACGCACAGACGCTGGAGATCAAGCCGGACAACGCGGCCACCAGCGTCGGTGACATTGAGATCCAGAACGCGGTGGTCATCACCCAGGCCGACCCGGAGGCGTCCGGCCCGGCCGTGGTCTCCGCCACCGTCTTCAACTCCGGCGACCGCGCGCAGAAGCTCGAGTCGATCAGCCTCGACGGCGCCGAGAAGGTCGAGCTCACTCCCGCGTCCGGCCAGGGCGAGCTGAGCATCCCGGCCGGCGGCTCCGTCATCATCGGCGGCAAGGGCAACGCGTCGGCGGTCCTGCAGAACGCGGAGTCCCTCACCGACGGCGACGCCCACAAGGTCACCTTCTCGTTCAGCGACACCGGCGACGTGACCATGCAGGCGTTCATCGTGCCGGCCGAGGGCTACTACGCACCGTGGGGCCCGAGCGGCTCCCCGGCGGCCGACGCCTCCCCCTCCCCGACCGCGACGGAGACCGGTGAGGCCGGTGAAACCGGTGAGGCCGGCGGCGAGGGCGCGGCCGCCGACCCGGAGGGCACCGAGAGCGGGGCGGCCTCCGGCACGCCGACCGACCCGGCGTCCGCGTCGGCCACCGAGTCCGAGGCGGGCGACACCGCCGGTCACTGAACGGCGTACCCAGGCGGCTCACCGACCGTCGTACACAGAAGGGCGGGACCTCACCAGGAGGTCCCGCCCTTCCATGCTTGCCCGCGATCGGTTTACGGCTCGAACTTGTAGCCGAGGCCGCGCACCGTGACCAGGTAGCGCGGCGCGCCCGGGTCCGGCTCGATCTTGGCGCGCAGGCGCTTGACGTGGACGTCCAGGGTCTTGGTGTCACCGACGTAGTCGGCGCCCCAGACGCGGTCGATCAGCTGCATGCGGGTGAGGACGCGGCCGGCGTTGCGCAGCAGCATCTCCAGGAGGTCGAACTCCTTCAGCGGGAGATCGACCTTGGAGCCGCCGACGGTGACCACGTGGCGGTCGACGTCCATGCGGACCGGGCCGGCCTCCAGGGCCGCCGGGGCCACCTCCTCCGGCTCGCCGCGGCGGCGCAGGACGGCCCGGATGCGGGCGACCAGCTCGCGCGAGGAGAACGGCTTGGTGACGTAGTCGTCGGCTCCTATTTCCAGCCCGACAACCTTGTCGATCTCACTGTCCTTGGCGGTCACCATGATGACGGGGACGTTGGAGCGGCCGCGCAGCTGGCGGCAGACCTCGGTGCCCGGCAGGCCGGGCAGCATCAGGTCGAGGAGGACGAGGTCGGCGCCGTTGCGCTCGAACTCGTCGAGTCCGTCGGGCCCGGTGGTCGCGACGGCGACCTCGAAGCCCTCCTTGCGGAGCATGTACGACAGGGCGTCGGAGAAGGACTCCTCGTCCTCGACGACGAGCACACGGGTCACGGAAGGACCTCCGGGGCGGGAAGCGATTCGTACGGGGGTGTTGCGCGGGACGAGTCGGCGGACTGCCCGGCCTCGGCCTCGTCGTCGAGGGCGGGGTGCTGGTGCGCCCGGTCGCGGGCCGGACCCGCCTCCGGCAGCCTCAGCGTGAAGGTGGAGCCCTGTCCCTCGGAGCTCCACACCGTGACCTCCCCGCCGTGCGAGGCGGCCACGTGCTTGACGATGGCGAGCCCGAGGCCCGTGCCTCCGGTGGCACGGGAGCGGGCGGGGTCGACGCGGTAGAAGCGCTCGAAGATGCGCTCCTTGTCCTTGTCGGAGATGCCGATGCCCTGGTCGGTCACGGCCACCTCGATGATGTCCCCGCCGGAACCGCTGACCCGGCGGGCGGCGATGCCGACGCGGGTGCGGGCGGGCGAGTAGTTGACGGCGTTCTCCACCAGGTTGCCGAGGGCCGCGGCCAGCTGGCTGCGATTACCCCAGACGTGCAGGTCGGCGGTGCCGCCGGCGGCCATGGTGATCTGCTTGGCGCCCGCCTGGTGCCGGCAGCGGTCGATGGCCTCGGCGACCAGTTCGTCGACCCGGACCGGCTCGGCGTCCTCCAGCGGGTCGTCGTTCTGCACCCGGGACAGGTCGATGAGCTCCTGCACCAGATTGGTCAGCCGGGTCGCCTCGATCTGCATCCGCCCGGCGAAGCGCTGCACCGCCTCCGGGTCGTCCGAGGCGTCCATGACGGCCTCGGAGAGGAGGGAGAGCGCGCCGACAGGGGTCTTGAGCTCGTGGCTGACGTTGGCGACGAAGTCGCGTCGTACCGCCTCTATGCGGCGGGCCTCGGTGAGGTCCTCGACCAGCAGCAGCACCAGCCGGGAGCCGAGCGGCGCGACCCGGGCGGAGACCGCGAGGGCCTCGCCGCGGCCGCTGCCCCGGCGGGGCAGGTCCAGCTCGACCTGGCGTATCTCGCCGTCGCGCCGAGTGTCGCGGGCCATCTGGAGCATGGGGTCGACCGCGAGCCTGCCGCCGCGCACCAGTCCCAGGGCGTAGGCGGCGGAGCTGGCCTTGACGACGGCGTCGGCCTCGTCGAGGACGACCGCCGAGGAGCGCAGCACGGACAGCACCGTGTCGACGCCCGGCGGCAGCACGGGGTCGGTGTGGAGGGAGGTCCGGGTGGGTCGCTTCAGGTCGCGTTCGCTCCAGCGGAACGCCAGCATGGCGATGACGCCGGTGAGCACACCGGCGATCGCTGCCGCTGCGGCGACCGCCGCGTTCACGTCCATGCGTCCAGGTTAGGCATGCGCTCCCCCTTGCCCACAGCCGTCCGAGTGCGACCTCGAACACTCGTCGCCCAGAGTTCACCTTGGAGCCAGTGGCGATTCATTCGGGGTGGCCGAAACGGACGCGTAGGGCCCGGAACGTGGGAGCGTGGGGTTCGTGAAGCCCGGTTCGACGGGGTCCGGGCGGACGCGCGCGGCGCTCCGGGCTGCCCCGATGAACCACCTGAATCCCCGAAGACATCGCACGAGAGGGAACCTGATGCGGGACGCGTACCACGAGGAACTTGACTCGATCGGCGACGGCCTGGTCGAGATGGCCCGGCTGGTCGGGTCGGCGATCGGACGCGCCACGACGGCCATGCTCGACGCCGACCTGAAACTGGCCGAAAGTGTCATCGAGGGTGACAAGAAGGTCGACGACCTTCAGCACGACCTGGAGGCCCGGGCGATAGCCCTGCTGGCCCGTCAGCAGCCGGTGGCGACGGACCTGCGCATCGTGGTCACCTCGCTGCGGATGAGCGCCGACCTGGAGCGTTCCGGCGACCTCGCCCAGCACGTCGCCAAGCTGACCCGCCTGCGCTTCCCCGAGCGCGCGGTCCCGCACGACCTGCACGCGACGATCCTGGAGATGGGCCAGCTCGCGCAGCGCCTGATGGCGAAGGCGGCCGAGGTCATCGTGACCAAGGACGTCGACCTGGCGCTGCAGCTGGAGCAGGACGACGACGAGATGGACCTGCTGCACCGCACCCTCTTCCAGCACCTGATGGACGACCGCTGGAAGCACGGCATCGAGACGGCCGTCGACGTGACGCTGCTCGGCCGCTACTACGAGCGGTTCGCGGACCACGCGGTGGCGGTGGCCAAGCGCGTGGTGTTCCTGGTGACCGGCGAGCACGCCGATGAGCTCCAGACGGACGTCGTACCGGGGGTCGAGGGGGCCTGAGCAGGGCTCCCGGGGTCTTGCGAGGGGGCCTGCGCGGTCCCTGGGGGGCGCGTTTTCCGCCTCCGTGCGCCGTTGATGCGCCCGGAGAACGGGGCATGGAATGGGCACAGGCACAGTGCCTTGAGGAGGGACCCATGGCCGAATCCCCCAGCACGCCCGGTACGACCACGTCCGACCCCGCGCAGGAACGTCCCACCGAGCAGCCCGCCGACATCAGGAGCCTGACGCTGATCGGCGCGTGCGGCTGCGGTTCGGGGTGCACGTGCGGGTGCCAGCAGGGAAATCCCTGCCAGTGCGGCTGAGCCGTACGTCCGCCCCGCATCCGCCACGACGGTGAAGGGCCCCCGGCACGGTTGCCGGGGGCCCTTCGCGTTGCCGGGGTGGGTGTCGGGGTGCTTCGTGTCGCTGAGGTGGGTGCCGGTTGCTTCGGGTCGCCGGCGCGGTGCAGGGGCCCTTCCCGTTGCCAGGGAGGAGGGCGGGGGCTCCACGCGTCGCCGGGAGGGAGGTTCGGGGCGCAGCATGGAGGAGGGGGTGACCGGCCCGGCAGCACGGGAAGGAGGTGCGAGGCCATGACCCAGTTCATGGACGTCCACCGGGGCATGCGGGGCATCACCGAGGAGCAGCTACGCGAGGCCCACCAGGCCGATCTCGCCATAGAGAAGGAAGAGCGCGTGCACTTCAAGCAGGCCTGGGCGGACCCGGAGTCCGGCATCGTCTACTGCCTGTCCGAGGCGCCTTCGGCGGAGGCCGTCCAGCGCATCCACGAGCGCGCGGGGCACAAGGCGGACGAGGTCCATCCGGTGCCGCTGACCGTCTGACACCGACCCGGAGGGAAAGCTCCCTGCCGGGGCGACGCCTGCGGGCAGGGGGCTTTTCGACGCCCGTGGCCCGACGAAGGTCCTGGCGAGGCGGACCCTCGCCACGATCCTCGACGGCGTGCCCCAGGAGCAGGCCGAGGCAGCGGTCGCGGACGTACGCGCGGCGTGCGCACGGACCGAGGCGAGAAGGCCGTCGGCGACACACGAAGAAGCCGCTTCCTGACGGACGAGCCGCGCAGGCAAGGAGCGTTCCCTTCTCCAGCTCACCGGGCAGCCCGGCAGGCGGCGTCCCCCGGCCGCTGCGGCTCTCCGGTGCGCCCGCATCGCGGTGCGCAGAGCTTCGAGTTCGGTTCGGGGAAACGGCCGGCCCCACTGGGACTCGGAGGACTCCTCGCCCTGCTCGTGAGCGATCCGGTCGAAGGCCCGGACGGCGGACCGCGCGAGTGCGGTGACGGTGTGGCGGCCGGACCAGAGAACCGCCCCTGAGCCGTCCGGTGCCTGGGCGTCGTCGGCCAGGCCCCAGGCGGGCATGGACCGCAGATCCGTCCCGGTGGAACAACCACCGGCACACCCGTGGTTCTCCCTCGAACTCCGCGCGCGTGTCCTGGCCCCCGAGAATCAGCCGGGCAACGGCCTGGAGGAACTGCTCGGGCGCGTTCGTGAGGTAGGAGGCGACGGCCTCCGCCTCGCCGTGCTCATCGGCCACCCTGACGAAGGCCCAACCGTGATGGTGCGGCGTCCATGTGATCGTCGGAGAGGACATTTCCCCTCCCCCGGGGCGATTCCACGACTCATGGCGCGGTGGTCACCGGAATCGGGATCATGACGTCAGTCAGACGTCTTGCAGACGACCGCTGTGGCGACGAAATCGGGCTCCGCGTCGGCGGAGGCGATCGCGTCGGGCTCCGCGTCGGCGGAGGCGATCGCGTCGGGCTCCGCGTCGGCGGAGGCGATCGCGTCGGGCTCCGCGTCGGCCAACGGTGTCGGCGCCGAGCACTCCGGCGAAGAACTCGATGACGACGGCTTCGGCAGGGGACCCGACGTCGGCTCGATCCCCTCGTTGATCGACTCCGTGAACGACCAGCTGACGACGACCAGCACGAGCCAACCCCCGATCAGCCACCCTTTCGTACGCCCCCTCATCACGCCCCGCCCCGCCCGAAGTGCCACGGCATGCGGCCAGTCCGCCGGCCGAAGGACCCCCTTTGACGGGCCGGGCCGCTGCATCAACGACTGGACTGATCGTCAGGACGCCGGCCTGTGTCGGCCGCTGAATACGGTGTCAGGGGCCGGTTGAGGTGAGAGGACACGAAGACGTGGACGTGTATGAGGCCGTGGACAGTCGCCGGGCTGTGCGGGCGTTCAGTGATGAGCCCGTACTCAAGGAGAAACTCGAACGAGTGCTGACCGCAGCGACGCGGGCTCCGTCGAGTGGGAACCTCCAGCCGTGGCGTGTGTACGTCGTGACCGGCGAGCCCTTGGCCGAACTGAAAAGACGCGCGACGGCCAGGGCACTGGCGGGAGACCTGGGTGATGAACGGGAGTATCCGATGTACCCGGCGGAACTGGCCTCGCCGTATCTGGACCGCTTCTCCGCCGCGGCCACCCAGCGGTACGAAGCGCTGGGAATCGAGCGCGACGACCCTGATAGGCCCAAGAAGATCGCCGTCTTGAACTCGGAGGCATTCGGGGCGCCGGTCGTCCTCTTCTGCTACCTCGACCGGACGATGGGGCCCGGGCAATGGGGGGACGCGGGGATGTATTTGCAGACGGTGATGCTGTTGTTGAGGGCGGAAGGGCTGCACAGTTGCCCCCAGGTGATGTGGACCATGTACCGCAAGACTGTCAGCCAGACAGTCGGAGCCGCTGACGGGCTCGTGCTCTTCTGCGGCGTCTCGGTGGGATACGAGAAGGAAGGCGTGCCACGGCTGCGTACCGGGCGGGCGGACATGACGGAGACGGTGAGCTTCATCGGAGTGTGACCGCTGAGCGGTCAAGATCCGCTGGACACTGCCCGAGCCACCACTCACCCCGGCTCCCATCCCGGCGTCGAGGTGGCGCGCCGCTGTACGAACGACCTTGACGCCCTGGGCCACGTCTGCCCGGCTCGCTGGGGCGGCGGTGTGCGGGATGGAAGCTCCCCACGTAACCACTACGCACCCGCAGCCGGGAACGGCGCCCCCTCCTGACGGGAAATCCGCAGGCAGGGGGCTTCCGCGTGGGCGCTTACTTCTTCTTGCCCTGGGTCTTGCTACCGATCTCGGCGACCAGCGTTTTCGCTGGTCAAGGCGCTGGTCGCTCCGGTGTGAGCGGTCGCTATTGGTCGCTGTCGGGCACTACCGAGTACCCTCGGACGGCCCAGAGACGGCCCAGAACCCCTGCCTCATCGGGCGTCCCGCTGTGGCAAGTTGGGCCACATGCGAACAGGAATGAAGGTCCCCCGGGGCCTGACAGGTACCAGGGTGGACCGTACGGTCTTCGATCATCAGGTCCGCCTGGTGCTGAGTTCCAAGGGTGACAGTGGGCATGGCGTCGAAGCCGAGTTGATCCTGGAAACCCGGTTTCTGTTCCGCGACTCGTCGGGCCAGTGGCATGACCTGGAGCCCGGTACGGGCGTCGCCCTTGCGCCGGTACTCGGCCTCTTCGGCCAATCGGTCGCGGCCGTAGACGTCCAGGGCCTCGGTACGTTGACCATCGACTTCCATGACGGCGCCGGCCTGCGTATCGATCCGGACCCGCAGTTCGAGTCATGGCACCTCGTCGGAACCGGCATCCATGCCGTCAGCGTTGGCCCTGGTGGTGAAGAGGCTTGGGAAGCCTGAAGGCAGGCGACTTGCGCCCTCAGCTTGGGAAGCTGCGATCATTTGCGGCCCGTTTGCGCGCTGACCTGGGCGAACAGCCTGGGCGCCGCCCCGTCGGTCTCGGCGGCTTTCACCGTGGTTCCCCGCTGTTCCCCGCTCCATCTGGTGCGCTTGTGGTGCGGCCGTGATCACCCGCGTTGGAACCCGATGTCACCTGAACACGCAGACGACGCGCCCATAGTCTTCGATCTGCTGCTGTTGTTCGTCTGGGCGAGGTGCGTGCTCGTCGTCTCCGCATCTGAGGACTGTTCCGTCGTCTCCTTCAAATACGGAGACAACGCCTCCGTGATGACTGCAGGCTCCCTGGCGGCCGATGGAGTTTGATGGCCATCCGTCTGCGCACTCGTAGCCCTGATACGTCCAGTGAACTGGCGTGTACGTGGCGGATGGTGTTCCGGAACTGACGGGCGGACCCTTGTCATCGTCGTTCCACCCACTGAGTTGGGCTGTGACCGGGAGGACAACGAAGACTCCTACGCCGATAAGGCCTGCTAGGGAGTAGGCCAGCACCCGAGCTACCCGCCACGCGCGGCTATCGACGAGCCTTTGCAGGAGACTACGCACGGAAGACTTCTAGCGCAGCGAGAGGCTGTGGTGAGCCTATTCGCCGGCATTGGCAGCAACCCGTCAGAGTCTCAGGCGGTGTGCTGCAAGTCCAGGTGCCCGGGATGGGCACACCCACCAACACGCTTTCCAACTGTGGTGGTGGTCCTGAGCGACTAGGACGGAGCCGTTCACCCTCATTCATGGGCGACCGACCGTGGGAGCGGGCCACCGGCTCCGTCCCGTCTGAACGGCCGTGTACGGCGCCGAATGAGACGGAAACTGAGACGGACGGCGGGGCCGGGCTCGCTAGCATCCGCGGTGTCGAGGAGGGGGCATGGGACTGGTCCGCAAGGGATCACGACGGATCGTGGTCGACGGCATGGTCTACCGCTGGCGGCTGCGAGGTAGGCCGACGTCCTTCCAGGGCCTGGCATGGTCGCCGTGCACGTTCGCGGTCGAGCATGCGGACACCCCAGGTGCGACGCTGGTGGTCACCACCGACCAGCCACATCCGAGCAACTGGATCGGTATCGAAGCTGAACCTGTGCTGCCCTCCGGTGTTGCCGCAGCGGTTCGGCGTGCCCTGCACGAGGGTT
This sequence comes from Streptomyces chromofuscus, assembly GCF_015160875.1. Classification (NCBI taxonomy): domain Bacteria; kingdom Bacillati; phylum Actinomycetota; class Actinomycetes; order Kitasatosporales; family Streptomycetaceae; genus Streptomyces; species Streptomyces chromofuscus. Next base: position 3,737,343 of record NZ_CP063374.1, read on the forward strand.
GGACTCCGACGGTTCCGGGCCCCGCGTTCCACCTCGACCTGTCCGGCGGCTTCACGCCTTCACACTGAACAGAACCGGAGAATCGTTGGGGCCTGTACCTGAGCCGACGACAGTCCGCCACGATGGCGGGTTCGCCGACCGATCAGGCGCGCGTGTGCCTCGTGGCACCCCCACCGGCCTCCGCCACGCCTCCGTCGGCGGTTGGTCAACCACCGTAGCGGCTACGCAAATCCTCGGTGATCCTCGACATCAGTCCTATCGCGCCTTGCGGTTGTATCTCCGCCAGCGGACGTTCCGTCTGGGGGTCATAGGCAGTCAGCCCCATTTCCTTCTCGACGATGGCTGAAAGGGCGAAGACCTTGCCGAGCACGACCGCAGCATCTTCCCCTGCATGCCAGTAGGGCACGGTGATGCTTACCTCGTCACCGAAGACGGACAGGTCGATGCCGGTACCCGAGTGGCTGAGGTCTCGCGACTCCTGTTCGTACTCCGTGATGTCCACATCGCCCAGCAGAAGCCGGGCCTGCGGGACTATGCGTTCCCAAGCTTCAAGGAGGCGGGCAGGGATCGGCTCGCTGTGCTCGGCCGCGTCTTCCATCGCCTCCAGGACCTCATCCCAGGACTGCCCGTCGCGTCGGCTCAAGAAGTAGATGTCGTAGCTCATCGCGCGATCGTAGACACTCCTCTTGCGGGCGACAGTCGACCTGATCTCTCACGACGAGGGGTTGCTCACCAGTCCCGCCACCGGTCCGTGAACTCGTGCCGGCCGAGCCCGTGCCTGGCGGTCAGGGCCGCGACGTCGACTCCCTGCTCGGTGAGCGCCTCATCGATGTAGGCGCACAACTGCTCGCGCTCATCGGTTTCGAAGGCGCACTCGTCGTGAGCCTCGTTCACGGCGTTCAGGGCCAGGACGACGCGCTCCACTGCGGCGAAGATCCGTGCGTCGTCTCCTTCGGTGAGCGTGGGCAACTCGGCCTCGAACACGTCGAGGACGGCATCAGTCTCCAGCAAGAGCTCTTGGGGGAACAACTCGACCATGCACGCGCAGTTGGGATCCAGGGTGCCGGCGGCAAGCTCCGCGGCCTCCTTGGCTATGCCCCTGCGCCAGTTCGTCGTCGGTCTCTCTGCCATGGAGCGGACCGTACAGCGCAGGTCTGACAGCAAGACCCGTCTTCACGAGGGAACCTCAGCTTGGGAAGCTTGGGTTTCTTGTCGGTGGTTGCTGCGCTGATCTGCGGCGGAGTGGTGCTGGAGTCCTGGTCGCACCCGGGGCGAGTTCCCGCTGTTTCCCGTGATTCCCCGCAGGATCTGGCACGCGAATGGCACGGGGCCTTCGCCGCGAACGTCCCTTGGCGGAGTTGGGCCCAGGAGCGTCTGAGCCTCAGCCGACGACAGTCCGCCGCGATGGTGGGTCAGCCGACCGCGCCGGCGCGCGTGTGCCTCGTTGTACCCCTACCGACCTAAGCCACGCTGTCCACCGTCAACCAGAGCAAGTCTCGACGGCGGATGCGATGGGTCGCGCCTAGCTAGCGTGATGGCCTCTTCGTCCCGAAACAACCTGGGTGAGGGTGCTGCCTTGGTCCGTGACGCCCCTCACCTGCGCTGATGGTCCGCAAACGTTCGCGCTGGCGGCCTAGCGCCCGATGGTGGTCACGGCGCATCAGGGTCGCCCGGTGAAGGCCCCGCAGCGGAGGTAGGCAGCCGCTAACCGGGCGTAAGCGGTTGTGATCGCCAACTGGGCCAGCCGGGCGGTACCTTCAGTAACTCGGTGTCGAGTACGGGGAAGGGGAGGGGCAGCATGTCGAGGGGCAAGCAGACGTTGCGCAAGCTCGGCCATGCGGTACGAGAGGGGGCCGAGGAGAGTGCACGCGCTTATTACTTCAGTATGTACGATCGCGGCTTCAACGGGGCGGCTCAGATCTGCCTGGGTGTCCTGTCCGATGCCACGGAAGAGTTGTTGGCGAGGATGAAGTCCGGAAACCTGTCCAAGCAAGAACAGGCGCTGTACGCGCGGCTGACTGAACTGACGGCTGAAATGGACGAGCGTCTCCGGAACGCCTGCCAAGAAGAGCCGACAGGGGACGCCTTGCCGTAGCCGTCCGGCCCCGAACTGGCCAGCCAACAAGACTGTCCTGAGGCTCACTTCTGAGGATCGGCCCCGTATGTCGCGACGTCCGGCACACCGAGAGCCATGCCGGTGATGCAACCCTTGTTCCATGCGTCGCGCTCGTCGCCATCCAGGCCGCTATTAGCCTCGATCTTTCGTGAGGGTCCGCCGACGGAGTCGGTGGGCCCTTTCGCTTTCTGGAGCTGATGGTGGGCAGGCCGGTGGCCCGGCTGTCGCGTCGGGTGGGCGCCGGGTTCCACTGCCCGGGGCGGGTGATGTTGTCGTCGGGACGGTGGACGTTGCTGGTCAGCCGGGGTTTGGCAGGAGCGCGAGTCGTTCGAGGGCGCCTGTGATCTCGCCGGTCCAGGGCCAATGCTTGGCGAGGCGGAGGATCTTGCGGCGGCCGGTGGTGACGAGCTGGGCGGCCGCGGAGAACAGGCGGAATCGCAGGCGGCGGGGTTCCCAGAGCCGGGTAGTGCCGGTGAGGGCGAGCATGGGCAGCCAGGCCAGCAGGTCGAGAGCGATCTGGACGATCTCCAGCCAGACCCTGTTCTGAGCTGTCCGGTGCAGGGGCAGGTTGCGCAGGCCGGTGGCCCGGGCGGCTCGGATACGGTCTTCGGCCCTCGCCCGCTGCCGGTGACGGAGCTCGAGCTCGGCGATCGGCCGGCCCGAGCTGTTGGTGGCGAAACAGGTCAGCCGCATGCCGTCCGCGTCCGTGAGCCGCAACTGGGCCCCGGGGTGCGGTCGTTCCTTCCTGACGATCAGCCGCATGCCCTTGGGCCAGCCGTCCAGGATGTCGCCGGTGAGTTCGGCGACCCAGGCGCCGTCGCGGATCTCGCCGTCCGCCTCGACGGCCACCGTCCAGGCCGATGCCGGCACCTTCAGTACATGCTGGTGGACCTGCTCGGTGATCACCATGCCGACCGAGTAGGACAGCCACCGTCCCCGCTGAGCGAGCCAGGCGACGAAGTCGTGGGTGCCGCCCGCGGAGTCGGTGCGGATCAGGGTCCGCCGCCCGCGCCGGTACTTCTTCGGCAGCTGAGCCAAGGCCAGTTGGGCGGCGGTGATGTGGTCGGTGGCCGTGTTCGATCCCGCGTTGCCTGGTCTGAGCAGGCCCGCGACCGGTTCACCGGTGCCGCCCGGTCCGTGGTCGACGAACCCGATCAGCGGGTGGTGGCCGTAGGTCCGCTTCCAGGTGGGTGCGGCGTCCTCCTTGTCGGAGTGCGCGATCACCAGCACCCCGTCGAGGTCCACGGTCACCGTCCCGCCCGCATCGGGCGCTTCCCGGCCGGCCAACCGCCAGACATGTTGACGGACTTCGGCCCGCGCGGCACGTATGGCCGCCAGGGTCTTCTCTCCGGAGGCTGCGAGGGTGTCGATGAGGCGGGAGACCGTCGGGTCGGAGGCGACCGGCCCGAACACGGCCGGCTCGGCCCGCAGCATGGCGACATCCGCGAGGCAGTCCCCACCCAGCGCGACCGCGAGGGCCACGTCCAGCAGGATCTTGCCCGGATCGTGCACCGCCCGGGCCTTCCGCCACGGGGACAGCGCCGCGGATATCGCGGTGTCCAGGCCGGCCTTGCGGACGGTCTCGACCAGCAGCATGCCCCCGGCCTGCGAGACCACCGCCCGGCCGCCGCCCTCGATACGCATGCGCGGGTACGACCCGATACGCTTCTTCACCTGGAGAGTGCTTCTTTCCGTGCAGCCAACAGGACCCTAGACAAGTCCCATCGTTGCAGGTCAGGAGCACTCTCCGCTTATTTGATGAAGCCTCGGACAACCCCACCTCGTGAAAGCGCGAGGCTAGATGACCTACTGCCGTGGCACGCTCCAGGTGTGAAGCCGAACAGGACTTGGGTCTATGCTCCACATCCCTCCATCCTCGATAAGAGGTGGCGCGTCATTACGAACGAGGAAGACGTAGAACGGAAGCGAGAGCTGTTCAAGGAGTCATCCAGCGCATACCTCGAAAAAGAGAAGTCACCCTTGCCTGGAAAGGATGTGTACGAGTACAGCGGCGCTTTCGTCGATGAAACTGGCGATTCGCCATCTCCGGTACGCGTAGGATTCCGCTCCTTCGACCGCCAATGGATCATCCCTGACCGTCGTCTGTTGCATCGCGAGAGCCCGACTTTGTGGGCTGCACGCCAACCCGGTCAAGTTTATGTGATTGAGCAAAACGCTCACGAAATCTCTTCAGGTCCAGGTGTTGTCTTCACGCATCTGATTCCTGACATGCATCACTTTAATAACCGTGGTGGACGTGCCCTGCCGATGTTGCACCCGGATGGCACATATAACCAAGCTCCGGGCTTCGCTCGATCGTGGGCCGAGGCAGTGCTAGAGCGTGATGTAAAAGTCACCGGAGAGGAATTGGTAGCCTACTTGGCGGGCGTGGTCTCTCACCCGGGGTACACCGGCCGATTTGCGGACGAACTTACAACCCCCGGTATAAGAGTACCCCTTACTCTCGATCGAAACTTGTGGGAGAAATCCGTCGAGATCGGTCGAGAGGTCATCTGGCAAGCTTCATCTCGGGAGCGGCATTTGGGGGCCGGTCGAGCCTGAAGTGTGGGCTTACCAGGTTGGTTCACGTTCTGTGATCAAATCTTGGTTTGACTATCGCAAGAAGGAGCCGGGAGGGCGCAAAAGCAGTCCTCTCGATGGCGAGCACTTGGATGCATGGCCTCTCGATTGGACCCGTGAACTAAATGACCTCCTCACGGTCCTGACACGGTTGGTCGAGTTGCAGAAGAGTCAAGTGGACTTGCTAGACGAGATCATGGATGCGCCTGTGGCTACCAAGGCTTATATGCGCAGAATTGGTGTGGTGTGGCCCAGTTCAGCAAAGGACCGCAAGCCGCGTTACCCTAAGGATTTCGGCAGTAAAGAGGGCATCCTTCCGGGCTTTTAGCCCGGCTCGGATAGGAGGTGCTGCCGAATCCAGGATGCTCAACGGCAAGTCAAGACAACTGGTGCCGGCTGTCACCATCATCGGGAGCTGGCGGCGTCGGACTGCGCGGTCCTGTACGAACGCCTCGGAGCGGAGACCGCGGGCCTAGCTAGGGCGGTCAGTCTCACTGCCGTCAGCAGAGACCAAAGTTCGCCGCTGAGTGGCATTGAGCGGCCCTGGATGACACCACCGAGGTCTCTATACCAATGAGCGCAGTCAGGCACCGCAGAGCGCAGTGAAGCACTGCTATGTGGGAGCCGTGGAGCCGCAGTGTTCCGTAGGTACCCAGCAGGCACGGAGCCTGTTTTGCTTGCGGGTCGCCGATGCTGTACAACCGCTCGGTGTTAGTCAGGTGCGCCCAAAACTTGGTCAGTCGGGCACTATGGTGTGATCACGCAGTTGCACCGCAGCGTCGTCGGGAGGGCCAATGGGCGAGCTTCTTTATCCGGAGTATCGGAATTACTCAGAGACCAGAACCGTCGTAAACAATGCCATGATGGCGTTGTTGGCAGGTTCTAGACTCGCAGGACATACTCTGCAGCTGACGGCGGGTTCGCAGCGAACTCTTGGAGAACTGTTTCCAGCTGTTGAGCACATCAGGCGCTTCAACCTGCGCAGCGACGCCGCTCGTTCCCTTCTCCATGACGCAGATCATCACTTGGCTTCAGTTGCCCTGCCCTACGCGTTGGCTACGCATGAAGATTTTGTAATGTCGAACATTAGCCTATTGCGGCAGGAAGGAATCTCAATTAGGACCGGAGGGAAGCGCATCAAGGCATGGAATATGCATGAGGTGCTTTTTAGGTCATCTAGCTACACCATCCCGCGCGTCTTGCTTGATAGTTTCCATCTTCTGCGTGAAATGAGGAACTGTACGATTCATGCAGGTGGCAAGGTTCAGCCAGATCTCATGACACGCCTCGCGGCGATGAGTGGAGGTGCCATTACGGAGTGGCAGCGCCTCAATGGCCAGCCCCCAAGCGACGTCATCAAGTCCGGCCAGGTAACTCTGATTGCGCCACACATTTTCACGGCATTCGCTGTCACGAAGGGCCTGGGAAGGGAAATAAACGCAGCTTTGGCCTCAGTGATCCCTGCCTCATCCTGGGCTCGAATAGCCGTACAGGACTACCAAGGTGGCACAACGAGGACTAAAAATTCATCAGGTTGGCGCCGCGGTTTGGTAGGATACGTGCGAAAAAACTATCTAGTCGCTAATTTGTCAGAGGTGGACCTCGAAAGAGCGGCTAAAAAACTGGGCTATTGGACCCTGGCCACTTGGAAATAAGCATTCCCTCAAAGTGGGAGAGGAAAATAGGGGCTCTTCCTATTGAGCTACATCCGACGAGGTCGGAGCCGGGACTCGAACCCGGGTCTCCACTATTCTGCGGAAGTCCTGGTCGTGAACCATCGGGGGCTAGACCCCAGATTTCCTGCGCGGCAGCTTATCACGCGGTGGAGCTCAGCTCACAGGGCGCGACCGCTCTCTGCCTCTGCCCACCAGCAGCCTCAGCTCCCATCCCGCACGCCGTCGACCCACACATCGTGGAGCGGGCGTGGTTCATGGCGTCCAGGTGGAGCGCGCCACTGTACGAACGACCTGGACGCCATGGGCCGCGTCTGCTCGGCTCTGCCTGGGTCGATGGCGTACGGGATGGGAGCACCCCACGTAAGCCCCTACGGACCCGCTCCAGGAACGGTGCCCCTCCATCCCGGTGCCGGCCGATCCCCCGCCGGAGGCATCGTTCTGACCGTGGCCGCTACTTGGCTCGCTGCTCTATGTGCGCGGGCCGGAAGCCGGCCGGGCTGGAGCGGGGCGGAGACAGGAGCGCAGGCCCGGCCGGGGGCCGGCCCGCGCGCGGTGAGCGGAGCGAGCCGCCTTGAACCCGTAGAGAAAGTTGTAACTCAGTCTGCGCAGTGGGGCTTGTCCGGTCCCGGTAGATGCTTGACACTTCGGTCCCAGCTGATGGTTGACAGTGGCCGTGTTCGGCTTTTCTGTGCGCGTCGTTGCGGTGCGTGTGGGGAGGCCGGGATTGGCGCTGGTGGAGTTGTCGGTTGTCGAGCAGAGATACCGGGCTGTCTTGGCGGTGCTGGCGGGTTCGACGGTGACGGAGGTCGCCGCGTCGCTGAGGGTGTCCCGGCAGACGGTGAGCGGGTGGAAGTCCCGGTATGAGGCCGCGGGGCTGGCCGGGCTGGTGGATCGGTCGCGCAGGCCGGCCTCGTGTCCGCATCAGGCGTCTGCCGAGGTGGAGACGGCAGTGTGTGAGCTGCGGCGCAAACACCCTCGGTGGGGTCCTCGGCGGATCGCTCACGTGTTGGAGCGGTCCGGGACTGTCACGCCGGTGCCGTCGCGGATGACGGTGTATCGGATCCTGGTCCGGCATGGTCTGGTGGAGCCTGGGGTGCGGCGCCGGAAGCGGTCGGATTACAAGCGCTGGCAGCGGGATAGGCCGATGCAGTTGTGGCAGATGGACATCGTCGGCGGGGTGATGCTGGTCAACCCGGTGACTGGTGAGCTGACCGAGGCGAAGGTCGTGACGGGTGTGGATGACCATTCCCGGTATTGCGTGATCGCGTCGGTGGTTGAGCGGGCGACGGGACGGGCGGTCTGCGCGGCGTTCGCCCGGGCCCTGCAGAGGTTCGGAGTGCCGGAAGAGGTGCTGACGGACAACGGCAAGCAGTTCACCGACCGGTTCGGCCAGGGTGGTGAGGTGCTGTTCGACCGGGTCTGCCGGGAGAACGGGATCGCGCACCGGCTCACCCAGCCGGCGTCGCCGACCACGACGGGCAAGGTTGAGCGGTTCCATCAGACCCTGCGGCGTGAACTCCTCGACGACTGCGGCGCGTTCGAGAGCATCGAGGCCGCTCAGACGGCGCTGGATGCGTGGGTGGAGGAGTACAACTCTGTCCGGCCGCATCAGGCGCTGGACATGCAGTCTCCGGCGGACCGGTTCACCCCGGTTCCCGAGCAGGAGCGGGACGTACTGAGCCTGAGGGTGCCCGGGGTGCTCGCGCTGGTGCCGCAGCAGCGGACTGCCCCTGCGGAGCCGGATCCGGCTGAGGCAATGCCTGTTCCCGTCGGCCCGTCTGAGGAGGTCCCGCCATCGGCGGCGGTGGAGCACGGTGGGCCGGTGGAGTTCGAGCGAGTGGTGCCTGCGAGCGGGAATCTGCAGGTCGCGGGCAAGCAGTTCTGGCTCGGCCCGGCCCGCTCCGGCCTGACGGTGACGTTCTGGGCAGACACCTCGGTGATCCATGTGCTGATCGCCGGGACGCGGATCAAGACGGTGCGCTCGCACCTGTCGGTGGCGGACCTGTCCCGGCTGGCGGCTCAGGGTGGGCGTGCGGCGGGGCCGTCGCCGCTGCCGACCGGGGACGGCGAGGCGTTCGAGGTGGACCGGACCGTGAACAACAGTGGGCTGGTGGGTCTGGGCGGGCGCCAGGTGCTGGCGGCGGAGATCCTGGGCGGCCGACAGGTGGGCATCCGGATCGACGACGAGACGCTGTCGTTCTTCGAGCCGTCCTCGCGGGAGCTGCTGCGGGTGCGGCCCAACCCGCTCACCCCCGACGAGGTGCAGCGTCTTCGTGGGCTGCGGCCGGCGGGCCCGCCGCCCCGTCCCAGGGCGGAGCCGGTGCGTGTCCAGCGGCGGATCAGCGCGGTGGGCACGATCATGGTCTGCCGCCAGACCGTCTCCCTCGGCCGCCCCTACGCAGGCCGGACCGTGACCGTGCACGTGGCGGAATCGACGATCACCGTCGAGCTGGACGGCCAGGTCCGCGTCATCCAGCGCACCACCGACATTCCCGTCCGCCACGTTAAGGCGAACAAGCCCTACAAGGTTTCCGATGTTGTCTAGGCCTACCGTCAACCATCACCTGGGATCAGAACGTCGGCCATCAGCTGGGACTAGACACTGCGCAGTGGGGCTTGAAGCTGTGTGCACAGGCTGGGAGTTCAGCGTTCTGCCGGTGTGCGAGGGGCAGGAAGAGCACTGGTCGAATCGTCCAGGTGATGCGGACGTCGGCATGGGTGATGGTCACCGTGCAGGGCTCGGAGCGCATCAGGGCTCTGCGGGTCTCGGCGCGCTCTTCGTGCAACCACGTCCACGCTTCGTCCGACGCGTCGGAGTCGAGTGCCGGTGAGATGGTGCGGAGAGCGATGGCGACCCATCGGTCTGCTTGGGGGGCCGAGTACGCGTCGAACGATGCCAAGCGCGCCGGCCCTTCTGTGCTGGAGACTTCCTCGGTCCAGCATTCGCACCAGTAGCCGCGGGTGGGCCCGTTCATGAGGTCGCTCCCGCCGGGTAGGCAAGCAACACATAGCGAGTGAGCCCCCAGACCCGGGCCGTACTCGTATACTCGTGCATACAAGTTCCTTCGTGCTGGTAGGCCGCCATGTGCAGCGGGTTCGGGCTAGACGAGTTTCACGCCGTCGTGGGCGCGGACGGCCGGCGGGGAGGCCGCGTCGAGTGCGTCGAGCACACGGATCGCGTACGCCTCGTCGGCGAGTTCGATGACTTCTTCGCGGGTGGCCCAGCGCAGTGCGCGGGTCTCGTCCCCAGTGGTGGGAGTACCGTCGGCCGCCTGGCAGCGGAAGACGAGGGAGACGATCAAGCCCGTCATGTTCTTGTAGACGCCGGTCAGGGTCGCGGGAAGCTCGATCTTGATGCCGGTCTCTTCGAGGACTTCGCGCTGAAGAGCTTCGGCGATGGTCTCCTCGCGTTCGAGGACTCCACCCGGAGGTTCCCAGTGGCCGTTGTCGCGGCGCTTGATCAGGAGGGCCCGGCCTTGGTCATCGACGATGACCCCGGCGACGCTCACGGAGTGCGGGCGTTCTGTGCTCACGTTCCTCGGCCCTCTCGGCTGACTAGGCTCTCCACGGTAGCAACAAGACTCGCCCACTCGTCTAGATACCTAAAGGAGTACGCATGGCGTCTCTACCGAGCATTCTCGGCGGCCTCGACCCGACCAGTGATCGTGCCGTCTTCCGGCAGATCGCCGACCAGCTGCGCGAGGCCATCGACCGTGGGCGATTCAAGGAAGGGGAGAAGCTGCCTTCCGAGGCTGAGCTGGTCGAGCACTACGGGGTTTCCCGGATGACGGTCCGGAACTCCTTCTCGATCCTCCAGGGCGAGGGCCTGGTGCACGCCGAGCACGGTCGGGGCGTCTTCGTCCGGCCCCGGCCTCCGGTGCGCCGCCTCGCCTCCGACCGGTTCGCCCGACGCCACCGCGAGCAGGGCAAGTCCGCGTTCATCGTGGAGGCCGACGCCGCTGGCAGTCACCCCACCGTGGACAGCCTAGAGGTGAAGGAGGAGAAGGCCGGCCAGGACGTCTCCACCCGACTCGGCTCCGTGCGGCGCGTGCTCGCCCGGCGGCGCCGGTACCTGCTCGACGGCCGGCCGGTCGAGTTCGCCACGTCGTACCTCCCGCTCGACATCGCCCGCGGTACGCAGATCGCCGAGCCCAACCCGGGCCCCGGCGGCATCTACGCCCGGCTCGAGGAACTGGGCCACCAACTCGACCACTTCGAGGAGGAGATCCGGGCCCGGATGCCTTCGCCGTCCGAGGTCAAGACGCTGCAACTGGCGTCCGGTGTGCCGGTGATCCACCTGATCCGTACCGCCTTCGACACCTCGGGGCGGGCTGTGGAGGTCTGCGACACGGTGATGGCGGCCGACGCGTACGTCCTCTCCTACCAGCTTCCGGCGACCTGATCGGCGGTGCGCGAGGCCACTTCCCCGGACTCGTACACACCGGCATGCATACTCGTATAGACGAGTGGGCAAGCTGTGTGGCAAGGTGATCCCGTTCCCGACGCTGTCGGGTTCGAAAGATGCATCTTGTCTAGACGAGTAGATGGGAAGAAGCCTTGCGCACCATCCGTGTGGAGACCTCGGCCGCGACGATCCTGCTGACCGAGGCGCCCGAGCCCAAGGTCCGCGACCGGCAGTCGGGCGAGATCGCGAAGGACGCCGTCAGCGGTGAGGCGCTGATGACGATCGGCGTCGTGTACATCGAGGAGGGGGAGTCGTCCCTGATCAAGGTGACCGTTCCGGAGAGCGGGGTGTCGGAAGGGCTCGCCCTCGGTGCCCCGGTCTCCCTGCCGGGCCTGGTCGCCCGGCCGTGGGAGAGCGTGTTCAACGGCCAGCAGCGCCACGGCATTGCCTACCGGGCCGCCGCCGTCACTCCGGCCGCCTTCCCGGCCGCCATGGGGGCCACGGCCTGATGACTGATCTGGCAACGCTTCTGGAGGTGGGTGGTCCCGTCGCCGCGCTCGGCGGTGGGGCCGCCTACGCCCGGGCGCGACACCCCGGCGTCTACTGGTCCACGGTCGGCTTACCGGTGTCCACGGTCCGGCTGCTCAGCTCCTACGGCTCCGTCATGGAGGCGTGCGGTCTGACCGTGGCCCCCTCCCGGCTGCGGGTCCTGGCGGTCAAGGCCACCACTCGCCGTGAAGTCCGGCCCGTCCCGCCGCGCCGGGGGATCATCCGGCCGACCACGACGGGGCTGCGGGTCCGCCTGCGGCTCGCCCCGGGGCAGGAACCCGCCGACGTGGCCGCCTCCGCCGAACGGCTGCGGCACGCCTGGGGCGTCCACGCCGTCTACGTGACCACGATCAAGCCGGGCGTGGTCGAACTGCGGCTCGTCGGCTTCGACGTGCTGCGGCGGGTGCGCATGCCGCGCAAACTCCGCCCGTACCTGCTCCAGGTGCCGGTCGCGCTGCGCGAGGACGCCACTCCGTTCATACGCGACTACCGCACCGTGCCGCACCAACTCACCCTCGGTGCCACGCTGTCCGGCAAGTCCATGTACCTACGGCACCTCGTCGCCGGCCTCGCCCGCCAACCCGTCGCCCTGGTCGGCATCGACTGCAAGCGGGGCGTGGAACTGGCGCCCTTCGCCCCGCGCCTGTCGGCGCTCGCCACCGACCCGGAGCAGGCCGCCGAACTGCTGCCCGTGCTCATCAAGGAGATGGAGGACCGGTACGACCTGATCAAGGCCCGGCAGGGCATCGCGCCGATCACGCCGGACGAGGAGATCACCTCCGACATCTGGGGCCTGCCCGAGCATGAACGCCCGGTACCCGTCGTGCTGTTCGTCGACGAGGTGGCCGAACTCTTCCTCGTCGCCACGAAGAAGGACGAGGAACGCCGGGACGAGATGGTCACCCAGCTCCTCCGGCTCGCTCAGCTCGGCCGTGCTGCCGGTATCTACCTGGAGGTCTGCGGCCAGCGCTTCGGCGCCGAGCTGGGCAAGGGCGCGACCATGCTGCGCGCCCAGCTGACCGGCCGCGTCTGCCACCGCGTCAACGACGAAGCCTCCGCCAAGATGACGCTCGGCGACATCGCCCCCGAGGCGGTCTCCGCAGCCTGCGCCATCGCCCCCGAACGGCCCGGCCTCGCCGTGGCCGGTGACACCTCCGGCGGCTGGTCCCGCATCCGCACGCCGTACCTATCCCTCGGCGACGCCGCCGAGACCTGCCGCGAGTCGGCCCACCTGGTCCCCGACCTGCCCGCGCTCAAGCCCTTCCGGCCCGACGTGCCCGTACGGCCGCCCGTCGAGACACCGGGCCCGGTCGTGCGCGTCCGCCCGGTGACCGACTGACCCGCTTCGTCACGCATCCCCAGTCGGCGTGACCGCCTCACGCCATGTCCCTACCCCTCCCATGCCCGAATCCGGAAGGAGCCGCAGCATGCGCGCCCACCTGGCCCGTGTCGACGCGGTGCTCGTCCAAGCGGTCATCGCCGCCGCGCTGTCCTTCGCCCACCTGCACGACGTCGCCTTGGCGGCCGGACAGGACGGGTGGAAGGCGTGGGCCTATCCCGTCTCCGTCGACCTGCTGCTCGTCGCCGCCTGGCGCCGACTGCGCTCAGGGGAGGCGAAAGCGGCCGGATGGTGCTGGTTCCTGATCGCCCTCGCCGCTTCCCTGGGGGCCAACGTCGCTACCGCCGGGCTGCTCGACCTGGACGACGTGCCGGCCTGGCTCCGCATCCTCGTCGCGGGCTGGCCCGCGGTCGCCTTCCTCGGCGGAACCCTCCTCGCCCACTCGACACCGACCACGCACGACGAGACCAGTGACGCCGTGGGTCAGGAGACGCCCGAGGACATCGGGGACCAGGAGGACGCGCCCGATCCCGCACCGGAACCCCCGGCGCCTCCGGCAATCGAGTCGGCACCGGCTCCACCTCCGATCTCGCCGCCGGTCGCCGTCCCGGCCGCCCTGGTCGAGCACGCCCGCAAAGTCGCCGCCGAGCACCACGCCCGCACCGGAACGGCCATCGACACCCCGACCCTGCGCGCCCGCCTCGGCGTCCCTCCGCCCATGGCCGACGCCATCGCCGCCCAGCTCACCTGACCGACAAAGGAGAACCATGCCTCTCTGCTTCAACACGGCCGCCGACTACCTCGAAGCGGCCCGCGAGATGGCCGTAAGCGGTCGGCGGGCGCTCGCTCGGCTCCTCGCCGAAGAAGCTGCCGACCGCACGTCGGACCCCGGGGAAGCCGTTCGGATCCTGCGCGAATTCTCTGACCCAAGCGAGCGGCAGGAGGACTGACATCCATGCCCGCACCAAAGCGCTTCCGCTCCGTCACCCGCATCGGACCCGTCCAGGTCGGCACGTCCTACGACGGCCGCGGCCGGGAGAAGCACACCGCCGCCTGCACGGCCCCGCGCTGCGGCTTCTCCGCCGACTACGACAGCCGCGCCGCCGCCGAGCTGGCCGCCCGAACCCACCGTTGCCCCATCCGCTGAAAGGACCCGCACACCGTGACCGTCAGCCTCCCGCTCGTCGTCCTCCTCGGCTTCTTCGCCTGGGGAGCGGTCAAGTTCCTCGGCGTCCGCACGTGGATCGTCGTCCTGATCGCCCTCTTCGGCTTCTGGCTCTCGGACACCTTCCTGGCCCCCGCCATCGAGTCCGGCACGCGCTCCGGCGTGGACATCGTCAACGGCTCATATGACTAGACGAGTAGGCAAGGAGAGCTTCGCCGTGTTCCTGCCCAAGTACCCCGACAGCCCGACGCCGCCGCCCGCGCACAACCACACCGTGGCCGACCAGGCTCCCGCGCGGCGGCCGGCCCCTCAGATCTCCATCAGCACCGGAGCGGTCGCGGCCGTCCTCGTCGGCGGCGTCGTGCTGACCGCGCTCCTGGCCGCCGTCGCCGTCACGGCCGTCTCCGTGGCCGTCGCCGCCGTGGTCCTGCGCTCGCTGCTCCGCGACCAGCACCGCCGCTGACGCACCGGACCCCCGGGGCGGCCTCGATACCGCCAAGCATCCGCCGCCCCGGGGACCGTCTCCCTCCAGCCGAACCAGAAGGAGAAAGCCATCATCACCCGCGCCACTCCGCCCCCGCTCCAGGAACTCGGCGAACTGGCCGCCCTCGGCACCATGCCCGCCCTCCTGCGCCAACTCGCCGGTCTCGGCGGCTGCACGCACCCGATCCGCCTCGACGGCCACCGCACCGAGTACGCCGTGAACACCCGCACCGGCGAGATCGGCAACGTCCTCCACCACCTCGACTCCTCCAGCCTCCCGGCCGGTCACCTCCTGGTCCGCTGCAACAACCGCCGCACCACCCGGTGCGCGGCCTGCGCCGAGGTGTACCGCCGCGACACCTTCCACCTGATCACCTCCGGACTGCGCGGCGGCAAGGGCGTCCCCGAACGCGTCGCCGCCCACCCGCGCGTCTTCGCCACCTTCACGGCTCCCAGCTTCGGCCCGGTCCACAACCGCCCCACCGGCCCGGCCGGAGCGGTCCGCCGCTGCCGCTGCGGCACACTCCACGACCAGGACGACCCCGCCCTCGCCACCCCGCTCGACCCGGACACCTACGACTACGAAGCGGCCGTGCTCTGGAACGCGCACGCCGGTCCGCTGTGGCGGCGCTTCTCCATCTACCTGCGCCGGGAGGTCGCCAAGCGCGCCGGACTCACCCAGCGGGACTTTCGCGAGCACGCCCGGGTGTCCTTCGCCAAGGTCGCCGAGTACCAGAAGCGCGGGGCCGTCCACTTCCACGCCGTCATCCGCATCGACGGCCCCGAGGGCGGCAACACCCCGCCGCCCGCCTGGGCCACCGCCGAGCTGCTGACCGACGCCATCCGGGCCGCCGCTGCCGCCACCCGCGTGGACGGCCCGTTCATCGACGGCCGCGCCCACGCCTTCGCCTTCGGCCGACAGCTCGACGTCCGCACCATCCGCTCGGCCGACTTCGACGGCGGCCAGGAACTGACCGAACGGGCCGTCGCCGCGTACATCGCCAAGTACGCCACCAAGGGCGCCGAGACGGCGACGGGAGCTCTGGACCGGCCGTTGAGGTTCCTCGCCGAACTCGCCCAGCTCGACATCAACGACCACGCCCGCCGCCTCATCCGCACCGCCTGGACCCTCGGCGCGCGTAAGGACCTCGAACACCTCCGCCTGCGCGCCTGGGCCCACATGCTCGGCTTCCGCGGCCACTTCTCCACCAAGTCCCGCCGCTACTCCACCACCCTCGGCGCCCTCCGCGACGCCCGCGCCGAATGGCGCCGCGCACAAGCTCTGGAAGCGGCCGAGACCGACCCGGACACGACCCTCGTCCTCGCCCACTGGGTCTACGCCGGAACCGGCCTCACCGGCGCCGAAGCCTGGCTCGCGGAAACACTCGAACCCGCCCCCGGAACGGAAGGAGAGCCCACCCATGGGTAGCCGTCGCCTCGCTGTCGCGGAAGCGGCCTCCGAGCCGCGTGGTCTGCCGTCGCGGTACCTGACTCCTGACGACCTGGTGGCGATGTTCGACCTGCCCAGCGTCGAGACGGTCTACCAGTGGCGCCGCAAGCGCACCGGTCCTCGTGGCTTCCGGGTCGGTCGGCACCTGCGCTACGACCCTGCGGACGTCCAAGCCTGGGTCGAGTCCCTGCGGGAAGGGGCTGCCGCCTGATGGCCGGGCACATTCAAGATCGCTGGTACCGGACCGAGACTGGCCCGGACGGGAAGGTGCGCAAGGTCAAGACCGAGCGCTACGGGTCCGGCCTCCGCTACCGCGCCCGCTACGTCGGCCCGGACGGCACGGAGAAGTCCAAGAGCTTCCCCGACCGTCAGAAGCGGCTCGCCGATCAGTGGCTGGCGCACATCGAGGCGGACATGGCGCGCGGGCAGTACATCGACCCGCGCGCCGCTCGGATCACCTTCCAGCAGTACGCCGAACACTGGGTCACCACGCAGGGCGCCGACCCGAACACCCAGGCCTCGATGGAGTCGCAGCTGCGGCTGCACGCCTTCCCCTACCTCGGCTCGCGCCCGCTCGGCTCCTTCCAGCCGGCGCACATCCGCGACTGGGTGCGACAGTTGCAGGAGAACGGCATCCGCGGGTCGTACGCCCGGACGATCTACTCCAACGTGCGCGCGGCCTCAGCGCGGCGGTGGACGACGGCCACCTTCCCCGCAACCCGTGTGCGGCCCGGTCCGTCCGTCCGCCGACCGTCGACAGCAAGCGGATCGTGCCCTGGACGCCCGAGCGGGTCTTCGCCGTCCGGGCCGCCATGCCCGAGCGCTACCAAGCCATGGTCGACCTGGGCGGCGGCTGCGGGCTGCGCCAGGGCGAGATCCTGGGCGTGGCCGTCGACGCGATCGACTTCGAGTCGGACACGCTCCACGTGGTCCAGCAACTGAAGCTCAGCCGCAGCAAGGCCGTGTTCGCCCCTCCCAAGGGCGGCAAGCTCCGGGACGTCCCGCTCCCCCGGCCAGTCGCGGATGCCCTCCGCGTTCACATGACGCGGTTCCCGCCCGTCAAGATCACGTTGCCATGGAAGGTGGCGGACGGTCCGCCCGTGACCAAGCGGCTGCTCTTTACGGGACCGCGCGGCGGACATGTATGGCGTACGTCACTCAACGAGGAGGCGTGGAAGTCAGCACTCGCGAGCGCTGGTGTGATCCCCGACCGGAAGCCCGGTGAGCCCTACGCGGAGTCTCGCGAGAACGGCATGCACGCCCTCCGCCACTTCTACGCCTCGGTGCTCCTGGACGCGGGGGAGAACATCAAGGCCCTCGCCGAGTACCTCGGCCACTCGGACCCCGGCCTGACGCTCCGCGTGTACGCGCACCTCATGCCGTCCAGCCAGGAGCGCACCCGCAAGGCGATTGCGGCCGTCTTCGCTTGACCTGCAGACCCCTGCGCCTCGGATCTCATCCGTGAACATGGTCCGTGAACTTTGGTCCGTGAACTTTGGTCCGTGAACTTTGGTCCGGCTCGGCAAAGTTGCGCCACACAATTCGCGGACCACAGCATTTGAATTCACCATCCGTGAACATTGGTCCGACTCGACGAAGTCGCGCCACACAATTCGCGGACCACAGCATTTGAATTCACCATCCGTGAACATTGGTCCGACTCGACGAAGTCGCGCCACACAATTCTCGACCGTACCCGCCCGGCCGGGTGGGTGGCCACCCACCTGCCCTCCCGCCCGCCCGGCCGGCCGCCCGGCCGACCACCCGCCCGGCCGGGCACCTGGCTACCTCTGCAGCCCGGCATAGGCGACCGGATTTAAGGAAACAGGGCGGGCGGGAAACAAGGTTCAGCAGAAGGCTCGACGGCTTAAGCCTATCGACCGACCAGACGCCGATACGGAGGCATCAGTTCCGCAACTGTGCAGTAATTTGCACGACATGACAGCGGTGCCATATCGTCCAGATCGCTAGTGGGGAAGCGAGAAGGCCACCCAGGGCAATGGGTGGCCTTCGATCTCCATTAGTGCCTTTTCGTTGCGACAACTAGGAGGAACCCATGGAGAACACCATGGTGCCACGCTTCGGCGTAACCATCGACATCACCCCCCGCGAACCTTCGTTCGCGTTGATCGGGGGCGCCGGCAGTTCCCTCGGCATCTGGGTGGGAGCTCCCGAGTGGGCCGTCGCCATCGGGGCCTTCCTCGTCACGTTCCGAGTGAGCGTCCGCGTCTGGAAGAGGCGGAGCATCTAGCGTCACGGCCCCACCACGGCCCAGACACGACATCAGGCCCCCTAGCAGCGGAGAAATCCCTGGTAGGAGGCCTGATGCATCAGGCCTACTTCTTCTTGCCCTGGTTCTTGACCGCCTCGATGGCCGCCGCGGCCGCGTCCGGGTCGAGGTACGTGCCGCCCGGGTTGACCGGCTTGAAGTCGGCGTCCAGTTCGTAGGACAGCGGGATGCCCGTCGGGATGTTCAGACCCGCGATGTCCGCGTCCGAGACGCCGTCCAGGTGCTTGACCAGGGCGCGCAGCGAGTTGCCGTGGGCGGCGATCAGGACCGTGCGGCCGGCGAGGAGGTCGGGGACGATGCTGTCGAACCAGTACGGCAGCATGCGGTTGACGACGTCCTTCAGGCACTCCGTCTGCGGCCGCAGCTCCGGCGGGAGGGTCGCGTAGCGCGGGTCGGAGAACTGCGAGTACTCGGCGTCGCGGTCGAGCGCGGGCGGCGGGGTGTCGTAGGACCGGCGCCACAGCATGAACTGCTCCTCGCCGAACTCGGCGAGCGTCTGCGCCTTGTCCTTGCCCTGCAGGGCGCCGTAGTGCCGCTCGTTCAGGCGCCACGAACGGTGGACCGGGATCCAGAGGCGGTCGGCGGCCTCCAGGGCCAGCTGCGCCGTGCGGATGGCACGCTTCTGGAGGGACGTGTGGACCACGTCGGGCAGCAGGCCGGCGTCCTTGAGCAGCTCGCCGCCGCGCGTCGCCTCCTTCTCGCCCTTCGCGGTGAGGTTGACGTCCACCCAGCCGGTGAACAGGTTCTTCTCGTTCCACTCGCTCTCGCCGTGGCGGAGGAGGATCAGCTTGTACGGTGCGTCGGCCATGGCTTCGAGCCTACCTAAGCCCGGAGCGGCCCGAGCGGCCCGTCGGGCAGCCGTCGACCGGACCCGCTGTGGTCGGAAGCACCCCCGCACCGCTTCCACTTTTCGGCTGAATTTTTGGTTAACTCCTACGCAACCTTTCAACACGCCGGTCCGTCTGTTAATCGCAGGACTGGTGTGGGGGCACACGAAGAGGAGCTCTGAACGTGACCGTGCGTTCCTTTGCGCGGCGGATCAAACCGCGAGTCGAGCGGAAGGCCGCCGAGCAGGTGTGGCAGCTGCGTACCATGCGGCGGCGCCGCAGAGCAGCGGTCAGCGACCCGGTACTGCGCCCGGTGGCGGTGCGCGGCCAGCGGCTCTACGGCCGGGTCGTGACCCGGTTCACCGCTGCCGAGGCGGCCGCCGCCAATCTCGACCTGGTGGTCGCCGCGCTGGAGCGGGAGGGGATCTCGTACTTCCTCGTGCCGGTCTCCCGTACCCGTCACACGGTGGGTATGAAGGCCGCCGACCGGGAGCGGTTCCTCACCGCCCTGGAGGAGATGAACGCCGGAAAGGCCGTGTTCATCGGTCGGCCGGTGCCCGGCGGGCAGCTCAAGCACCCCGCGATGTTCCTGGACGGCGTGCTGCCGGCCGGGCTGCGCAGGGCGCCCGTGCTGCGGATCGGGGAGAACCACCTCGGTCCCGCCGGTCAGCTGCTGGCCGGGCCTGAGCTGGCCTGTGACGTGGAGTTCTGGGAGGACGGGGCCGAGCTGCTCGCCACCGAGGACGGCGAGCAGCGGCTGGCGAAGGTGCAGCCGCAGGCGTCCGAGGAGGTCTTCCGGGAGTCCCTGATCGCGCCGCGCAACAACGGCGTCACGGACGTCCTGCCCGCCTCCGAGCAGGAGCCCGCCACGGTCCGGGTCGGCGACCGGGAGCTGCCGAGCTTCGCCCCGCTGACCCTGCCGACCGTGAGTCGCGTCACCTTCCCCGTGGACGTCGTCTACACCTGGGTCGACGGCGAGGAGCCGGCGATGCGGGCGAAGCGGGCCCAGTACCAGGAGCGCGGCACGGCCGAGATCCTGGACAAGGAGATCAACGCCTCCCGGTACACCAGCCACGACGAGCTGAAGTACTCGCTGCGCTCGCTGGCGATGTACGCCGACTTCATCCGGCACATCTACATCGTCACCGACGGCCAGAAGCCGCACTGGCTCGACGACGAGGCCGAGGGGATCACGGTCGTCGACCACCGCGACATCTTCCCCGAGGGTGTCCTGCCCGTCTTCAACTCGCACGCGATCGAGACCCGGCTGCACCACATCCCCGGCCTGTCGGACCACTACCTGTACTTCAACGACGACGTGTTCGTCGGCCGCCGGATCACCCCCGAGCACTTCTTCCACGGCAGCGGCCTGATGAAGATCCCGGTGTCCCCGCTGAAGATCGGCATCGGCAAGCCGCACGCCGACGAGACGGCCACCAACTCCGCCAGCAAGAACGTCCGCCGGCTGCTGCTGGAGATGTTCGGGCGGATGACGACGAACAACTTCATGCACACGCCGCTGCCGCAGCAGCGCGAGACGCTGCTGGCGCTGGAGGAGCTGTTCGCGGAGGACATCGCCCGCACCACGGCGTCCCGCTTCCGCTCGCCGACGGACGTCGCCTTGACGGCCCCGCTGCTCTACCAGTACGCGCTGATGACGGGCCGGGGCGTGCCGGGCCGGTTCGGCTTCCGGTACGTCAACATCAGCCGCCCCGACGCCGACCAGCGCCTGGCCGATCTGCGCGACAACCGCCGCTTCGACTTCTTCTGCCTGAACGACGTCGACGTGCCGCCGCAGGAGCGCGAGCAGGTCAGCGTCCGGATGCACCAGTTCCTGGAGAACTACTTCCCGTTCCCCAGCCCGTACGAGAAGCAGGCCGAGAAGCCGAACGCGGAGCAGGCCCAGGAGCCGACCGCGGGGCAGGCCGGGGAGCACACCGAGAAGCAGGCCCAGAAGCCGGTGCCGCAGCAGTCCGGGACGCCGGCGCAGCAGACCGGGAAGCAGACCGTTCCCTCCGAGAACCAGAGCTGACAGGCCACGGCCATGGACATCCGTCACCGCCTCGCGGCGCTCCCCGGGCTACGGGCCGCGAGGAACCTCGTGCTGCGTCTTGGGCTCTGGCTGTCGGCCCGGCTCTGGGCGCTGAGCGCGTCCAGGGCCCGTCGGAGGCTGCGGGCCGCCGTTCCCGGGCTGCGCCGGGTCACCTGCGGACCGGCGCGCCTGTACGGGCGTACGGTCACCGGATACACGGCGGCCAATGCCGCCGCCACCGATCTGGAGCAGGTCTGCGCGCTGATGGACGCGGCCGGCGTCCCGTACTTCCTGGTGCCCACCGGGCCCGGGACGGGCGCTCCGCGGCAGGTGATCGGCGTCGCGGAGGCGCACCGCGGCACGGTCCTCGCGCAGGCCGCCCGGCACTTCGCGGGCACCGCCGGGTACGTCGGCGCGGTGGGTCCGGACGGCGCCGTGACCCGGGCGGTGCTGTGGGCCGACGGACGGCTGCCGCGGGCCCTGCGGCGGGCCTCGGTGCTGCGCACCGGCGAGGTGCGGCTCGGCCCGGCGGGCCAGGTGCTCGGCGGTCTGGAGACGGGCTGCGACATCGAGTTCTGGCGGCACGGCCGGGACCTGGCCACGGACCCCGGCCATCTCACCGTGCCCGGCGTCCAGCTGCCGGACGTCTTCCCGACGGCGCTCGTCGCGCCGCGGAGCAACCCCGTCTCGGAGGTGCTTCCGGTGTCGGCGCAGCGGCCGGCCGTGGCGCAGGGCCGGGGCCGCACCGTGCCGACGTTCGCCCCGTTCGCCGAGCCGGGCGTCGACGAGGTGTGCTTCCCCGTCGACGCCGTCTACACCTGGGTCGACGGGGAGGACCCGGCGATGGCGGCGAAGCGCCGCGCCCACCAGACGGCCTCCGACAACGTCATCGCACCGCGCGAGACCGGCGCCTCCCGCTACACCAGCCATGACGAACTGCGGTACGCGCTGCGCTCGTTGGAGATGTACGCCGGTTTCGTCCGGCACGTCTACCTCGTGACCGACTCGCAGGTCCCCGCCTGGCTGGATCCGGAGGCGGAGGGACTGACGGTGGTCGACCACCGGGACATCCTCCCGGCCGACGCCCTCCCCGTCTTCAACTCGCACGCCATCGAGAGCCGGCTGCACCACATCCCGGGCCTGTCGGAGCGCTACCTCTACTTCAACGACGACGTCTTCATCAACCGGCCCGTGGGGGCCGAGCACTTCTTCCACGGCAACGGCATCGCCCGGATCCCGCTGTCCCCGCTGAAGCTCGGCGTCGGCGACCCGCACCCGATGGAGCCGGCCCCGAACTCCGCCGGGAAGAACACCCGCGAGGTGATCCGGCGCTTCCACGGCCGGCAGATCACGCACAAGTCGCTGCACACCCCGCACCCGCAACTGCTGTCGGTGATGCGGGAGATGGAGAGCCTGGGCATCGAGGAGCTGCAACGGACCTCCTACTCGCGCTTCCGCTCCATCACCGACGTCGCCCCGGCGTCCACGCTGCACCACCACTGGGCGATCGCGACCGGCCGGGCCGTCCCCGCCGACTACCGCTTCCGCTACGTGCAGCTGGGCACCCCCGACATGCGGCGGCGGCTGGCCCGTCTGGAGGCCGGTGAGGACGTCGACTTCTTCTGCCTCAACGACGTGGACACCGCCCCGGCGGACCGGGCGGCCGCGCACGCGGCCATCCACGCCTTCCTGGAGCGGAAGTACCCGTTCGCGAGCCGCTTCGAGCGGACGGCGCGCAGCACGACGAACCCGTCACGATTGACGCTGCCCGTCAATTGAGTGGCGGGTCCGAGGACCCCGTTCGTAAGTTGTGGGCGCCGCTTGAGCCGCTTACCACTGTGGGGGATCCGCGATGTCACCAGCCACCTTGAGACATGCCGTCCGGGAGAGCGTCTCCGGCCTCCCCCGCGAGTTCTGGTGGCTGTGGACCAGCACGCTGATCAACCGGCTCGGCGGGTTCGTGGCCACCTTCATGGCCATGTACCTGACGCTCGACCGCGGCCACTCCGCCTCGTACGCCGGACTGGTCGCGGCGCTGTACGGCCTCGGCGGCGTCGTCCTGTCCATCGGCGGCGGCGTGATGGCCGACCGGCTCGGGCGGCGGCCGACGCTGCTCATCGCCCAGGCGTCCACGGCGGTGGCCGTGGCGCTGCTCGGGTTCGTGCAGCACCCGGCGGCCATCGCCGCCGTCGCCTTCCTGGTGGGCGCCGCCTCCAGCGCCTCGCGACCCGCCGTGCAGGCGATGATGGCCGACATCGTTCGCCCCGAGGACCGCGTCCGCGCCTTCTCCCTGAACTACTGGGCGATCAATCTGGGCTTCGCGATCTCCTCCACCGCCGCCGGTTTCATCGCCGAGGTCAGTTACCGCGCCGGCTTCCTGATCGAGGCGGGCATGACGCTGGCCTGCGCGATCGTCGTCTTCGTGAAGCTGCCGGAGTCCCGGCCCGTCCGGACGGAGGCGGCAAAGGGGACGGAGGCGGTCTCCCTCGGCACCGTCCTGCGCGACGGGCGCTTCATGGGCGTCGTCGGGCTGTCTTTCCTGGTCGCGCTGATCTTCCAGCAGGGCGCCGTGGGCCTGCCGATCGCCATGGGCGAGGCCGGCCTGACGCCCGCGGACTACGGCCTGGCCATCGCCGTCAACGGCGTCCTGATCGTCGCGCTGCAGATCCCGGTCACCCGCTTCATCGAGCACCGCGATCCCCGGCGGCTGCTGATCGTCTCGTCGGTGCTCGCCGGGTACGGCTTCGGCCTCACCGCCTTCGCCGGTTCGGTCGGTCTGTTCGCCCTCACCGTCTGCGTCTGGACCCTCGCCGAGATCGTTCAGGCGCCCACCCAGACCGGCCTCGTCGTCGCCCTCTCCCCGGAGCACGGCCGCGGCCGCTACCAGGGCATGCACACCCTGTCCTGGTCCGTCGCCGGCCTGGTCGCGCCCCTGATGTCCGGCATCGTCATCGACCGGTTCGGGGCGCAGTGGCTGTGGGGGCTGTGCGCGGTGATCGGCACGGCGGCGGCGATCGGCTACGGCGTCCTGATGCGCCGCCTGCCGAAGCGGGAACCGACCGCCTCCGGCACGCCGACCCCCGCGACACCCGAGGTCACCACGGCCTGATCGACACCGGGCCCCTCAAGCGCCGCCTGAACGACGCCGGATTCGTCAGGCCGCCACCCGAGCGCCGCCCGAGTGCCGCAGACGCCGTCTGAGCGACGCGGGAACACTCAGACCGAGCCCGAACGCCGCCCGAGTGCCCCAAGCGCCGTCTGCCGGCTGCCGGCTGCCGCCTGCGCGCCGCCTGCCGTTCTGCAGGGCGCCGGAACACCTCCCAAGCCGCCTGGAAGGACGCCGGAACACCTCCCAAGCCGCCTGGAGGGACGCCGGAACACCTCCCAAGCCGCCTCAGGGACGCCGGAGCCCTCGAGCGCGGCCTGAGCGACGCCGGCCCCTCACGACGCGCTGCCTGAGCGCCGCCGACCCCCTCACGGGTGCATCCGCGCCCCCTTGAGGGCCTTGTCCACGGCGTTGCGCGGGCCGTGGACCGCAAGGCCCACCAGGTCCAGCTCACCCGTCCGCACGGCCCGTACCGCCGCCCGGTTGTCGCGGTCGTTGCCCGTCGCGAACAGGTCCGAGGTGAACACCGCGCGCGGCAGGGCACGGGAGAGCACGCGCGCGTGGGCCGCGGTCAGCGTCTCCTTCGTGCCCTCGAAGACCAGCACCGGCTGGCGGAACATCGGCAGGTAGGGCACGCCGTCGGCGTCCTCGTACGGCTCCCCGATCACCTCGGGGACCTCCCGGCCGAGGCCGCTGACCAGGAAGGCGGTGACGTTCAGCCGCTGCCAGGTCTCCAGGTCCTCCCGGAGCAGCACGGCGATCTTGGTGTCGAAGCGGTCGACGCGGACAGGTGCGGAATCGTTCATGGGACCAGCGTCCCGACGGCCGTGCGCGCGCGTCTTGTACGTTCTTTGCATGGCCCAGCAGCGGGAGGTCTCCGCCTGGCGGCCGTCCGTCCCGGGCGTCGTCGAGGTCTTCCACGCCCACTTCACCGAGTACGCGTATCCGATGCACGTCCACGAGGCGTGGACGCTGCTCATCGTCGACGACGGCGCCGTGCGCTACGACCTGGACCGGCACGAGCACGGCACCCCGCACGACACGGTGACCCTGCTGCCGCCGCACGTCCCCCACAACGGCTCCGCCGCCACCCCGCACGGCTTCCGCAAACGGGTGCTGTACCTGGACGGCGCGCTGCTCTCCGACGACCTGATCGGGCCCGCAGTCGACGCACCCGACCTGCGCGATCCGGTGCTGCGGCGGCGCGTCGGGCAGGTGCACGGGGCGCTCGCCGCCCCCGGTGACGAGCTGGAGGCCGAGAGCCGGCTGACGCTCATCGGGGACCGGCTGCGCGCCCATCTGCGTCCACGCCTCGCCGCCACCGGCCCGCGCCCCGATCCCGCCCTCGCCCGCCGGCTGCGCGAACTCCTCGACGAGCGGGTCGTCCACGGCCTGGCGCTGGACGAGGCCGGCGCGCTGCTCCAGGCCCATCCCGCCCACCTGGTACGGGCGTTCAGCGGGGCCTACGGCATCGCACCGCACCAGTACCTGAACTCCCGGCGCGTCGAACGCGCCCGGCGGCTGCTGCTGTCCGGCGTCCGCCCGGCCGAGGCGGCGGCCGCGGCCGGGTTCTACGACCAGGCCCATCTCACCCGCCACTTCCGGCGGTTGGTGGGGGTGACGCCCGGACGCTACCGGGACGGGGTGCCGCCCTCGGGCCCCTCACGCTGAATCAGGTGGGCGAAGGCGTCCAGGTTGCGGGTCGACTCGCCGCGCGCGACGCGCCACTCGTACTCCTTGCGGATCGCGGAGGCGAACCCCATCTCCAGAAGGGTGTTGAAGGCGCCGTCGGCGGCCTCGAGGATCTGGCCGAGCAGCCGGTCGACCTCGTCCGGGGTGACGGCGGCGAGCGGGAGCCTGCCGGTGACGTAGATGTCGCCAAGCGGGTCCACGGCGTAACTCACCCCGTACAGCTTGAGGTTGCGCTCCAGCAGCCGGCGGTGGACGGCGGGCTCGTTCTCGTCGGGGTGGCGGATCACGAAGGCGTTCAGCGACAGGGAGTGGCGGCCGACGATCAGGGAGACCGTCGTCGACAGTTTGCGGGTGCCGGGGAGTTTGACGACGTAGTGGCCGGGTGCAGGGCTCTCCCACTCCAGCTCCGCGTCCTTGAACACGTCCTCGATGACCTGCGCGGCCCGCTGCTCTGCATCGCCCATGGCGGCAGCGTACGTCAGCCGTGGTGGACCCGGGAGCGGCGGCGGTGGGAGTGCAGGGCCGCCGTGTAGACCTCCGCGGTGGCGGCGGCCGAGGCGTCCCAGCCGAAGGAGCGGGCGTGGTGGGCGGCGGCCGTGCCCAGCCGGGTGGACAGCTGCGGGTCGTCGGCGAAGGCGCCGAGTACGCGCGCGTACTCCGCCGGATCGTGCCCCTGGACGAGGAAACCGGTCCGTCCGTCCCGCACGGCGACCGGGAGACCGCCGACCGCGGCGGCCAGCACCGGCGTCCCGGCCGCCTGCGCCTCGATGGCGACGAGGCCGAACGACTCGCTGTACGACGGCATGACCAGCACGGACGCGGCCCGGAACCAGTCCGCGAGCTGGTCCTGGCCGACGGGCGGGCGGAACCGCACCACATCGGCGATCCCCAGCCGCGCGGCCAGCTTCTGCAGCCCCTCCGGCTTGGCGAGGCCGCTGCCGCTGGGGCCGCCGACGACCGGGACGACCAGCCGGGAGCGCAGGCCGGGGCGCTCGGCGAGCAGGACGGCGACCGCGCGCAGCAGCACGTCGGGGGCCTTCAGGGGCTGTATGCGGCCCGCGAAGAGGGGGATCAGCGCGTCCTGCGGCAGGCCCAGGCGGGCGCGGGCGGCGGCGCGGCCGTCGGCCGGGTGGAAGCGGTCCAGGTTGACGCCGGGATGCACGACGGCGACCTTGGCGCGGTCGGCGGCGTAGTGCCGGACCAGTTCGTCGGCCTCCTCGGCGGTGTTGGCGATCAGCCGGTTCGCCGCGGCGACGATCTGCGTCTCGCCGATCACCCGGGCGACGGGCTCGGGGGTGTCGCCGTCGGCCAGGTTGGCGTTCTTGACCTTGGCCATGGTGTGCATGGCGTGCACCAGGGGCACGCCCCAGCGCTGGGCGGCGAGCCAGCCGACGTGGCCGGAGAGCCAGTAGTGCGAGTGGACGAGGTCGTAGTAGCCGGGACGGTGGCCGGCCCAGGCCTGCATCACCCCGTGCGTGAAGGCGCACAGCTGCGCCGGGAGATCCTCCTTGGCGAGGCCCTCGTAGGGGCCCGCGTCGACGTGCCGGACGAGGACGCCGGGGGCGAGCTCCACGGCGGGCGGGAGGGCGGCGGTGGTGGCCCGGGTGAAGATCTCGACCTCGATGTTGAGCGCGGCGAGGCGCTGGGCGAGCTCCACGATGTAGACGTTCATGCCGCCGGCGTCGCCGGTGCCGGGCTGGTGCAGCGGGGAGGTGTGCACGGAGAGCATGGCGACGCGGCGCGGGCGGCGGTGGACCAGGCGGAGCCGCGAGGGGGCCGCCGGGGAACGGCGACCGAGCCTGCTGACGTATTGGCTCACGTGCCGTTCCTCCCTGCCGCGGGCATGCCTTGTCCGAGGGCGCAGAACCCTCGGGAGCTGGAACGCCGGAGCGGCGTGTTCCATTTCCGGCGGACGGTTCTTTGCCGAATCATTACCGTCGTCCGCTCAACCGTTCGAGGGTCGCGCGTGAGACAAGGGTGGGGAGCGCGCTCCGGGCACGCGCCGGGCGCCCCTACCCTCGTACGTATGACAGCCCGCGCAACGCCCCTCCCGCACGCTCGGCCTCGCCCGAGCGGGAGGACTCCCGTCGTGGGATCGGTGACGCGCGGGACGACCCATCCGAACCGGCTGCGGCGCATGGACCGCTGGATCACGGCCGTGCACGGCCGCGAGCTGCGCCGCGCCGCCGACCCGGTCGCCGTCGACCTCGGGTACGGCGCCGCCCCCTGGACCGCCGTCGAACTGCTCAACCGCCTGCGCGCGACCGTGCCGCACGCGCGCGTGGTCGGCGTCGAGATCGAACCCGCGCGCGTGGCCGCCGCGCAGCCGTACGCGCGTGAGGGGCTCACCTTCCGGCACGGCGGCTTCGAGGTTCCGCTCCCCCGGCGGCCCCACCTCATCCGCGCCGCCAACGTGCTGCGGCAGTACGACGAGGCGGAGGTGGCCGGCGTGTGGGAGCGGCTGTGCGCGCGGCTCGCGCCGGCCGATCCGGCACGGGGCTCGCGGGGCGGACTGCTGGTCGAGGGGACCTGCGACGAGATCGGGCGGCGGCACGTGTGGGTCGCACTCGGCCCGGAGGGCCCGCGCACGGTGACCTTCGCGACCCGGCTGGGCTCGCTGGCACGGCCCTCGGACCTGGCGGAACGCCTGCCCAAGGCGCTGATCCACCGCAACGTCCCCGGCGAGGCGGTGCATGCCTTCCTGCGCGACTTCGACCGCGCCTGGGCCGCCGCCGCGCCCTACGCGTCCTACGGCGCCCGCCAGCGCTGGATGCGGGCCGTACGGGACCTGACGGCCGACTGGCCGGTGACGGACGGCCCGACACGGTGGCGGCAGGGCGAAGTGACGCTGCGGTGGGAGGCGTTGGCACCGGGCGCGTGAACGACGCGGGCGGCGCGACGGCACAGGCGGCACAGGCGGCACAGGCGGCACAGGCGGCACAGGCGGCACAGGCGGCACAGGCGGCACGCGGCAAGCATGGCGCGGGCGGCACACGCGGCACACGTGGCTCGGGCGACAAGCCGCCGACACAGGTGGCACACGTGCCACATGTGGCTCAGGAGACAAGCCGCCGACACAGGCGGCACATATGGCACATGCGGCTCAGGTGACACAGTCGGCCGCACAGGCGGCACGCCCAACTGCGTTGGTGACCGGGACGTTCGCCGTTCGCCCCTGGTTTCCCCGGGAAGCCGGTGAGCGGGGAACGATCTCGGTGAGTCGTTCGTCACAAAGGCGGGGGGATCGCCGTACGACGGCCGGAATGGGGGAGGGAGTCACTGCCTCTGTCGTTTTGCGCCACGGCGTGGCACGATCACCCGGGCGTGCGATGTTACTGACGGGCAATCAGCTGGGGGGCAGGGGTATGGCCAGGGGCAAGCGCGGTCTGATCGCGGCGGCCGTGACCGTGGTCTGCGCGGTCACCGTTCTGGCGGCGCCCGGCACGGCGTTCGCGGCGCCCGCACCCACCCCCACCCCCTCCACGACCCCGGGCACGCCCGGCTCGGCTCCCGCCACGAACGAGGAGCTGGAAGCCGTCCGCGAGCAACTCGACACGCTCTACCGCGAGGCCGCCTCGGCCACCGACGCCTACAACGCCGCGGAGGAGAAGGCCGAGCACCAGTCCGCCGAGATCGTCGCGCTGGCGAAGCGGATCACCGAAGGACGCGAGAAACTCGCCGAGTTGCGGCGGCGCGCCGGCGCCGCCGCGGCCGCCCAGTACCGCACCGGCGGCCTCCCGCCCGAGGCCCATCTGATGCTCAGCGACGACCCCGGCGAGTTCCTCGACGGCACCGGCCGCGTCCGCCAGGGCGAGCGCGCCACCCGGCATCTGCTGGCGGAAATGACCCGCACCCAGCAGGACTTGGAGCAGTACGCGCGGGACGCCTCCACCCAGTGGAAGAAGCTGGAGGCCAACCGCAAGGCGAAGGCCGCCGCCCAGAAGCAGATCGAGAAGCGGATCGCGGCGGCGGAGAAGCTGGAGTCCCAGCTGGAGAAGGAGGAGAAGGAGCGCCTGGCCAGGCTGGAGAGGGAGGCCGCCCAGCGGGCACAGAATGCCTGGCTGGGCTCCGGCATCCTCGACGAGCTCGACGGCGCGGCCACCGCAGGGGGCAAGAAGGCCGTCAGCTTCGCGACCGGACAGATCGGCAAGCCGTACGAGTGGGGCGCCGAGGGCCCGAAGGCGTACGACTGCTCCGGGCTGACCTCGCAGGCCTGGGCGGCGGCCGGCAGCGCCATCCCGCGCACCTCGCAGGAACAGTGGAAGCAGCTGAGGCGCGTCCCGGTCGAGGACATGCGCCCCGGTGACCTCATCATCTACTTCGACGACGCCAGCCACGTCGGGATGTACGTCGGCGACGGCGCGATGGTGCACGCCCCGCGGCCGGGGCGGACGATCACGATCGCGGGCGCGGGTTCGATGCCGATCCTCGGCGTCGTACGCCCGGCAACGGGCTGAGAAACGCTCACCGCACCATCCGCGCAACCGCGGTGACGTGGGCCACGTGACCCACCCCACGCACCTTCTTCGCCAAACCCGCCGAGGACGTGACCTTCGTCATTCCGTACCGAGCGGCGTCCTGTCCAACTGCGTTACCTAACGCGGCATATGACAGTGGCCGATCACCGAGCGGCGTGCCTCACACCATTCCGCTGCGGCGCCGACACCCGCTAAGGTCCCGGTCGGTGGGGCGAGGTCCCTCGCACCCGCCATGCCCTCGGGGGGAGGGAAGGAACCCAGGACAATGCCCGTACCCGTACCGCGGCAGAGAGCGATCCCGGCCGTGGAGAGTGGTCAGGCGCCGGCCGCGCCCGCAGTCCGCGGCCTCTCCGGTGCGTCCGGTGATCCCGGTACTGAGGCTCCGCGCAGGGAAGCGCACAGGGAAGAGAAGGCCCAGACGTCCACCACCGGCACTGCCACCGACACCAACCTCACGCTGCTGCTGATCGAGGACGATCCCGGCGGCTCCCCGATCGTGCCCGAACTGCTCGACCAGGCCGGCAAGCCGATCCGGATCCGCACCGCGCGCAACCTCACCGAGGCCGAGCGGCTGCTGACCGACGACGTCCACTGCATCCTGCTGGACCTCGCGCTGCCCGCCCCCGGCCGGGCCGACGACAGCGACGACGAGCTGTCCGTCCTGCGGCACGTGCTGGAGCTCGCGCCACGGCACGCCGTCCTCGCCCTCACCGCGTCCGGGGACGCCGAGCGCGGCGCCGAGGCCGTGCGCGTGGGCGCCCAGGACTACCTGTTCCGCGACGAGCTGGACGGCCGGCTGCTGAGCCGCGCCATCCGTTACGCCGTGGAGCGGAAACGTTCCGACACGGCCGAGCGGCGACTCGCCGAGGGCCGGCTGCGCGCCCAGGAGAACCGCCGGCTGGAGCGCGGCCTGCTGCCCACGCCGCTCCTGCACGGCTCCCCGTTGCGCTTCGCCGCCCGCTACCGCCCCGGCCGCTCGCGTGCCCTGCTCGGCGGCGACTTCTACGACGTCGTGCGCACCCCGGACGGCACCGTGCACGCCATGATCGGCGACGTCTGCGGGCACGGGCCCGACGAGGCGGCGCTCGGCGTGGAGCTGCGCATCGCGTGGCGCGCGCTGACGCTGGCGGGCCTGTGCGGCGACGAG
The DNA here is from genome assembly GCF_015160875.1 of Streptomyces chromofuscus. Lineage (NCBI taxonomy): Bacteria > Bacillati > Actinomycetota > Actinomycetes > Kitasatosporales > Streptomycetaceae > Streptomyces > Streptomyces chromofuscus. The sequence continues at coordinate 3,768,678 of NZ_CP063374.1, forward strand.
CTGCTGAACACCCTCCAGCAGGTGCTGGAGCACGAACGGTCCGACGACGAGATCTTCGCGACCCTGTGCACGGTCGACATCGCGCCGGACGGCCGCCGGGCGGGCCTGTGCCTGGCCGGGCACCCGGCGCCACTGATCGCCCGGCCCAGCCGCGCGCCGCGCCTGCTGCCGTACGACAACAACGGCCCCGCCCTCGGCCTGCTGCCGGGCGCCCGCTGGCCGCGGATGCAGGTGGAGCTGGGCCGGGAGTGGAGCCTGATGCTCTACACCGACGGCCTGATCGAGGGACGGATCGGCGAGGGCGGCGAGCGGCTCGGCCAGGACGGCATGGTGGAGATGATCAGCCGCCAGCTGGCGGAGGGGCTGCGCGGCGAACAGCTGCTGCGGGCGGCTGTCCACGAGGTCCGCGAGCTCAACGGCGGCGAGCTGACCGACGATGTGGCCGTGCTGCTGCTGGACCGGATGCCGTAGCGGCGCTTGGCGGTACCGGAGGCAGCAGCGGCACCGGAAGCAGCACCCGGGAGGTACCGAAGGCGCCATCGGCGTTGGCGGTACCGAAGGCGCCATCGGCGTTGGCGGTACCGAAGGCGCCATCGGCGTTGGCGGTACTGAAGGCACCGGCGGCGCCGCAGGGCTGAGTGCCGCACGGCGAGGTGGTCGGGGGGCACCTCGGCCTGAGCGTCGGCGCCCGTGTCTACCGTCGGCGGCTGCTCACCGTCCGCCGTTGTACGGCCCGTACGGGCCGTCGCTGCTGGAACCGCGGCGGGCGCGGCCGCCGCCCGGGAGGCCGCGCAGGGCCGGACGTACGTCGACCATGTACACGATCGTCGCGATGAGGCCGATGATCGGCAGGAACGACAGGATGTTGAAGATCAGGTTCACCACGAAGGCGAGCCCGAGGATGATCAGCCAGAACGGCTTGGTCTGCTTGTCGGCCGCGCGGTAGGCGTCCTCACGGCGGGTGGCGGCGTCGATCAGAGCGAAGCCGCTGAAAAGGATCAGGGCCATGCTCAGCAGCCACATGAACCCGACGAATCCCTGCATCAGCACAACGTCCACCACCCGTATCGGCTAGTCCCTACGCGGCCACCGTACCCGCAACCGCCTGCCCGCTACCCGAAGAACGGGCCGGGCACCCCAGGAGTGCCCGACCCGTTACTGATCACCCGTTCGTGTCACGCGGCGCGACCGCGGACGGTCCGCCATGCGGTGTCACTTGACCGGCGGCGTCGTCTTCTTCGCCGGGGTCGCCTTGCGAGCGGCCGGAGCCTTCTTCGCCACCGGCTTGCTCGCCGGGGCGGACCCGGCCCCGGTCGACGCCGCGGCCGGCTTGTCCTGCTTGGCCTCGGCGGACTTGCTGTCCGGCTCGACGGCGATGGCCAGCTCCTCGATCTCCTCGGCCGCCTCGCCCCGCCAGGTCCGCACGGCCTGCTCGCCGTGCTCGGCGACCTTCTCGTAGGCCTCACGGGCCTTCACGGCGTACTCGGCGGCCACGCCGACACCGCGCAGGGCGAGGTCCTGGGCGGTCTCACCCAGCTTCTTCAGGTCGGAGTCGAGGGAGCCGATGAACTCGTTGACCTTGCTCTGGACGTTCTCCTGCGTCTCCCTGACGCGGGCGGTGGCCTTCTCCTGGACGGCCTTGGGGTCGGTGTTGCGAACGGCCTCGATACGGGCCGGCGCCTCGGCGCGCAGGTGCTCGACCAGGCCGGGCACCTTCTTGGCCTGCTGGAAAGCCAGGTCGGCGGTGCCGGCGGCGAAGTAGAGCGGCCGCGGGTCGGTGAGGGTCTTGCGCAGGTCGTCGGTGATGGCCATGGTGCTGGTCCTCCCGGTGGCTTTCTGTGAGGGTTCGAGGGTCCCGCCGCGTCCGCCCGCTCAACCGGCGGATCGCTGCTGCGGGTCGGCGTCGCCGTCGTCGGCAACGCGGGGGTCGCGTGCGGCGCCGTCGCCGCTGCCGTCGCCGTCTCTTGTGCCGCCGAGACCGCCGAGGTCTCCGGGGCCGCCGAGATCGCCGAGGTCTCCGCCGTCGGCGCGGTCACCGTCCCGCGTCGCGCCGGGCCTGCCGGCCTCGAAGCCGTTCTCCTTGCGGAACGACTCGTAGACCTGGAGCAGCACCTGCTTCTGCCGCTCGTTCAGCGTGGGATCGGCGAGGATGACGGCGCGCGTCTCCACCTCGTCCCTGTCCCGTTCGGCGTCGAGGATCCCGGCCCGCACGTACAGCGTCTCGGCAGAGATCCGCAGCGCCTTGGCGACCTGCTGCAGCACCTCCGCGCTCGGCTTGCGCAGCCCGCGCTCGATCTGGCTCAGATACGGATTGGACACCCCGGCGGCGTCGGCGAGCTGCCTGAGCGACAGCTGCGCGTTGCGCCGCTGTTCGCGCAGATACTCACCGAGGTTGCCGACGTTGAGCGATGCCATACGTCCACCATGCCGCGCAGCGCTAACTATTGCAAGCATCTGCTTGCAAGAGTGCGCCACGCCACCCGTACGGCAGCACCCGGCCCCCTCCACTCCTGTCCGTTCTCAGTAGATGTGGCGAGTCCCAGTGGTTCTGGCAAACGACCTGGCGGAGTCCGGGAGAAGCTGGCCGGCCTGTACGGTCCACCGCATGGTTGACGCGTTCGATGTGGCTCAAGCTCTGCGCGGCGGGATACCCGACAGGGCGGGAGCCTGGGCCTTCGTTCGGGACTTTGCCGCAGCATGGGCTGAGCCGCTCGCCGACGGCGCGGGTACGCGAGCGGAGGAGCTGGAGCGAGCCGAGGAAATGCTGGGGCTCGCGCTGCCGACCGCGTTGCGCGAGGCGTATTCGCTTCTCGGTACGCGTCACGACCTCACCGGCAACCAGGACCCGCTGCTTCGCCCTTCCGAGCTGTTCGTACACGACGAGTTCGGTGGAGTGCTCGTCTTCCGCAGCGAGAACCAGGGATGCGCTTTCTGGGGAGTGCGGCTGCGGGACCTCGGTCAGGACGATCCGCCGGTGTTCGTCCAGTCACGGGATGGTTGGGTCCGCTACCTGGAGCGGGTCTCCCTGGCCTGTGTCGAGCTCGTACTCAGCGAGACGCTGCTTGGCAGCGAAGGACGGCTCTACAACGCCTGCGAACTTCCCGCCAGCCTGATTCGAGAGCTGCCTAGTCGGTTCGCGCCGGTGGAGTTTCCCGAGTACCCGATGTGGACGGGGAAGGAAGAGTCACCCGTGTGCTGGTTTTCCGCGCCGGGGAAGCTCTTGCGACTCGACGGACTGAGTGACCACAGCTGGCTGCACGTTCGGGGAAGTACGTTCGCCGACCTGGAGTCGCTCTGCGCCACCCTCCCCGGACACTGGGTACGTGGGTACTCAGAGCCGTTGGAAGCCGACGAACTGCCTTTCTAGGCACCCCAGGGTCTGCTTGGATGACCGGGAAAGTCTGTGAATCGAGCGCAACGAGGTTGTGAGAATGGCTGATCCGTACATCATTCTCAACGAACTCGCCCAAGAGCTTCGGCCGATGCCACAGGGAATCGAGTGGTTCGAGGGCCTCTCGACTGAGGAGCAGTCCAACACCCTGCGCCTCCTGTCACATTTCTGCATTCAGGCCCGCGCCACCGCCGAGGACGGCCCGGAAAGTATCCGACGCGCCGGACTTCGCGCCACGCACACACCGGCAGTTCTGATCACACGAGGGCGGATCGACCAGCAACTCGGAAAGATCGCCAGTCTCACCCCGCACGACGAGCGCCTCAAGTCATTCTGTGAGCTGACCCCGGTCTCGTGGAGTCCCTGAAGCCAGGCTTATGATCCTGGCCCGAAGGAGAACCACGAGCAGTGCCAGCACCACGTAAATACCCGGACGAGCTCCGTGAGCGGGCCGTCCGAGAGGTCCGCACGACGGGCCGTCCGATTGCGCACGTCGCCAAGGACCTGGGCATCCACAAGGAAGCCCTGCGCGGCTGGGTCCGCCAAGCCGAGGCGGACAGCGGCGAGCGCGACGACCGGCTGACCAGCGTCGAGCGTGAGGAGCTGAAACAACTCCGCAAAGAAGTAGCGGAGTTGAGGCGGGCGAACGAGATCCTCAAAGCGGCGAGTGCGCTTTTTGCCCAGGAGCTCGACCGTCCCCGGACGAGGCCGACCAGGTGATCGACAGCCTGAAGGACAGCGGCTTCGGGGTCGGGCCCGTATGCCGGGTGCTCGGCTGGTCCGAGTCGGCCTACTACGCCCGCAAGAAGCGGCCGAAATCGGCCCGCCGACTGCGGGACGAGCAGCTCATGCCCCTGATCGAGCAGGTCCACGCCGAGTCGGGCGGCACCTATGGCGCCCGCCGGATCACCCGCGCGCTCAGGCGTAAGGGCGTCGACGTGGCCCGCTGCACCGCCGAACGGCTGATGCGCGAGCTGGGCCTGGAGGGCGTCATCCGTGGTCAACGCCGCAGGACCACCGTGCCGGAGCCGTCGGCGCCCCGCCCGCCGGACCTGGTCGACCGCGATTTCACCGCATCCCGCCCCGACCAGCTGTGGGTGGCGGACATGACGTATGTGCGCACCTGGTCCGGGTGGGCATACGTGGCGTTCGTCCTGGACGTGTACTCGCGGATGATCGTCGGCTGGCAGGTCGCGAACCACATGCGGACCGAACTCCCCTTGGACACACTGGAGATGGCGTTGTGGAGACGGAGGATCAAGAAGGACTCCGGCCTCATTCATCACAGCGACCGCGGGTCGCAATACGTATCGATTCGGTACACCGACCGGCTCGCCGACATCGGCGCCTCCGCGTCGGTCGGCTCCGTCGCGGACAGCTATGACAACGCGATGGCCGAGGCCCTGAACGGCACCTTCAAGGCCGAGCTCATCGAGATGCAGGGCCCCTGGAAGGACGTCGACCAAGTCGAGCGGGCGATCTTCCAGTGGGTCACGTGGTACAACGAAGAACGCCTCCACTCCGCCCTCGACTACGTACCGCCGGCCGAGTACGAGCAAGCCTTCTGGCGAAGCCAGGAGCAGGCCCCGCAGTCCGCCTGAAACAAGATCACCGGACTCTACGAGACTCGGGGCAGCTCAAGGTCGTACAGGTCGCCATTCTCTTCGCCTCGTTCTACTGGCGAAAACAAGCGCTCGGAAGCCCGGGAGAGGTTCAGCGCTTCCGCAGAGAGTTCGACAGGCGACTACCCGCGGAGCGGCAGCTGAGGACAACCGCCATCCCCTGGCTCCAAGAAGAGATCGTGCGGCTTGCCCAACGGGTCGACGAGGCCGTCCGCCACCATGAGGCCAGCCTCGACGGACTCGTAACCACCCACCCGCACGACCAGTTCCCTCCCCTTCTCATCCGAAGGATCTTGAAGCGTTCCCCAGCACACGCACGGTGAACTGCCTCTGCCCTCACTGAGACGGGACTGACGACAGCTGCATCGGAGCCGAATTAGGCTCCGCTCATGACCAACAACCTCGGATTCGCCTGCTCAGGCTGCGGCAGCCACCACGCCGAGCTACCGATGAACTACTCGGCTGTCGCCCCATACGTCTGGGAACCGAGCTTCGCCGACTCTGCGGACTGCCTTCTCTCATCGGATCAGTGCGTGATCCAGGCACAGCACTACTTCGTCAAGGGTCTGGTCGAGATACCGATCATCGGCAGCGACGAGGTGTTCTCCTGGGCCGCATGGGTCTCCCTCAGCCGGGACAACTTCTCCCGATCCGCAGACCTTTGGGACACCGCGGGACGGGAAACCGAGGAACCGTACTTCGGGTGGCTGTCCACCGACCTCTTCCTCTACTCGCCCAGCACCATCAACTTGAAGACCCGCGTCCACACCCGCCCCATCGGACAGCGTCCCTTCATCGAGCTGGAGCCGACCGACCACCCTCTCGCAATCGAACAGCGGACCGGCATCACTATGGAGCGCGTCCGTGCAATCGCCGCAGCCGTTCTCCATCCCACCGACAGCGAATCCAAGTGACGTCGAACGGGCTGCTGACCTAGCGTTCCGCCCATGACCACACCAGACGTCGGCACTGACGATGAGGCCGACGTGACCATCCGCTGCCAGGACAACGCGTCCGTCGGCGTGACGTTCTGCGACCGGTTCAGCTTCGACGCAGACTCCGTGCACTATGCCGTCGAGCTGCAGGCCCCCGGTCTGACCGCTCGCGTCAACGAGGTCGTCGCCTGGATCTGGGACAGCGATCTCACCATCTTCCTGGACGAGCTCGCCGCCGACTACCGAGGATGGGCCGGCGAACGGAGCTGGCATACCCACGACCGCGACCTGACGGTGTCGGCGGTCTTCCGGTCCGGCGGCCACGTCGGGCTGACCTGGGCCGTGCGGCCATGGCCTCAGGCCGCAGGCGGCTGGGGCGCCTCGGTGACCACCTGGCTGGAGGCCGGCGAGCAGATGACTTCTCTCGCGGCCGAAGTCCGGGCCTTCCTCGCCGAGGGGCACCAGTGACATCCGACATGCGCATCACCTGGACGCTTGCGGGATCCGGGTGGGCCGACTGCACCCTTGAAGATCGCCAGGCGAGAGTCGAGCTCACCGCGTCCTACATCACCAGTGCGCCCGAGGAGCTGCTGACCGCAGTGGCCCGGCTCCTCGCGGGCGAGCCGGAGACCCGTGCCCAGTTCGAGGCCGAGCCGACCGCCTACCGGTGGATCTTCTACCGCGAAGGCGTGGACATTTGGACCCGCGTGCTGGAACTGCGTCACGGTGGCGATCACGACAACAAGGGAACCGAGATCTGGTCCAGCCAGCTCGGCATCGACCAGCTTGCTCGCACCATGATCCGCTGCTTCGACGAGGTCGCGCAGACCTATGGCGAGAGCGGCTATCGAGGCAAGTGGGGCGAGCACTTCCCCCTAACCGAACTCGAAGCCCTCAGACGCCTCTGGCGCACTTACCAGCACCCCCCAAATGACGTAGCCGGGACAACCGACTGCTGAGGTTGAGTGAAACAAGTCAGCAGGACAACTGTCACCCTTCAGCTCGGCGGACTCCCGTGCAGGCGAGGACTGCGTCGGCGTCGTCGGCGAGGAAGAGCATGAAGGCCCACGTCCGGTCCGGTGAGAAGATGCGACCGATCCTGACCTGATCGGCTTCGAGCCGGGTGAGGATGTCGGCGGTGGACGGCAGGGCGAGAGTCTCAGCACCTCGCTTGCTCGCCCGTCGGAGACGAGCCGCGTAGATGCTGGCAAGCTGCTGACTGGGAACGCGGCCGTCCCATACGACAAAGTCGCCTCCAGCAAGAAGCGCCTCCCTGGCGGCTTCGCAGGCCGTGGTCTGGTCGCCCAGCATCCCGGCGAGTTCCGCCCGGTCCATCTGTCCTCCTCCCGCCTGCTTACCCGCGCTGTCCGCTCAGTCGTCGAAGTGGAGGCCGGGCCGGGTCCAGAATGTGAGGTCGCTGCTGGTGGCGACCGCCAGGGTCAGGCCGGAGGGAGAGAACCCGGCCGCGCGGAGTTCTGAGTACTCGGAGTGGAAGATGTGCCACCACGTCCCTCCCGCCGGGCCTTTGTGGGACCCGCCGTCGGCAGAGAGGATGACGCGGTCGTGGGGCCACTCGGGGCTGACGACGTCCACGGTCCAGCCGTCCGGCGTGGTGCTGTGCAGGCCGCCGCCGAAGAGTCCGGCTATGCGTACCGGGACGCTTGCGATTGGGCCGATCCCAGGGCAGGTGAGGTCCGGGTGGGCGTCGGGGGTGCTCGTTTCCGGGTCAGGGTCCCGGTCGCGGGCGATCTTCTCGCCGGTGACCGTGTCGAAGAGTCCGTGGCCGTCGCTGGACACGACCATGATGAGGTCGTGTCCGCTGTCGGGATGGACGGCGAATCCGATACCGAGAAGGCCCCCGATGGGAGTCCTGCGGTCCATCACCGACTGCCACGGCTCGGGAGCCGGCATGACGGTGGCGGCGAGATAGCGCTCGCGCAGCCTCTGCTGGTAGTCCGTGATCAAGTCGTCTCCTCGGTGCGATCCGCGTCGAGGGTCTCTCGCACAGCGGCCCACGTCGACTCGAATTCTTGGCGGGTGATCTCGGCAGCGCCGTCCTCTTCTTGCCTTCCGCGCAGGGCGCCTTCCGCGAGGACGCCGTACTGCCGCTCGTAGGCGGCCATGGCCGCGAGGTCGCCACGGTCACGGATCTCGATGACCTCCGCCAGCGAAGCTGCGGTCACGGGCTGGCGCTGAGGTCCTTGCAGGTCGACCTGGCGCAGGGCCCATTCCTCGCCGTCGAGTTCGAAGTACGACCAGACATCGCTCTCGCCGTCGTAGGCGCGGATCCACAGCATCACGCTCACATGATCTCTCGGTGAGGATAAGGCGCGTTCGGCGAGGCCCACGGGCCGACCGCTTCCCGTTTACGCACCTGCGACGCCGCCCGACTCGTTAAGCGAACGATCGAAGAGGAAACATCACGCTCAGTCTCGGCAGCTTGCGTGCTGCCTCGTCCTCACGTCGCACGTCCCACCGCTGACCGAGCGGCCCCGAACTGCCCTCTCCATCACCCTGTTCAGCCTCGACAGCCTCATAAAACGCGTCGCCGCAATCATTGTCGACACCGGTCAGGACCCCGTAGACCTCCATCGCGACATAGTCGAGAGACTCCCACCCGGGCCAGTCGTCGTTCCACATCTCCCGCGGGCGTCCCACCAAGTACTGGACCTCCGGAACGTCGGCCAGAGAGTCCGGATCAGCCAGTGCCCGGGAGAAGGCATCACGGCCGAGCCCCACCATCCACAGGCCGAAGTAGCAGAATCCGTCATCCGAACACCAGCCACCGAAGATCCGGTCCGCTGCTGCCCACAGATCCCACGTGAACGCTTCGTGCATCACTTCGTCCAAGCGCACCTGGAACTGCACGACCTCAGCCAGCGACCTTCGCGCCAATGCGCCACGCAGCCACGCGAGCCGCTCGTCCGGGCCCTGCGCCTGACGTCGGCACTCCTCGATGAGCTTCCAGAAGGAATCAATGTCCACAGCGGCACTGTGCCAGGCACCTCTGACAGTGCAGGGTCGACGAACTATGTTCGAGGAGTGGAGAATCCGGAGATCATCATCAAGCTCACCTCGGATGAGGCGCTGGTCCTGTCGGACTGGCTGGAGCAGGTGCAGATGACGGACCTCAGTCGTCTCGTCGGCGATGCGGCGGTCTGAGCACCCCTTCACCGCATTGCCGGAACGCTCGACAAGTCGCTGTCGGGGATCTTTGCGGCGGACTACGCCGAACGTCTGGAGGCGGTCCGCAGCAGGCTTCGTCCAGACCTGGGCGACAGCGCCATTGACGAGGAGGGTACGGACGCATGAAGCCCCTCTCGGAGATGACTGAACGCGAGTACTTCGTCAGCGTCGGCCAACGTCCCGGCATGTTCGTCGGCAAGACCTCCTTCCACATGCTGACCGCGTTCCTGACCGGTTATGACCAGCATGCTCTCCGGCACGGTGGGCCCGGGCTCACCGGCTGGCACGACTGGCTCGTCGCCCGTCGCCGACGCGACAGCAACCACGCCTGGCCGGGCCAAATCCTCCACATCGCCCTCCCGAACGGCTGGGACGACTTGTGGAATCTTCCGCCTGAGGACGAACAGCAGGCGACCAAGGTCCTGTTCGAGCTCCTCGACGAGTTCGCTGCCGAGCGCGAAGCAGCGCAGGACTCACAGACCTCAGGTTGAGTGAGACGCCGCACCGAACAGCGTCTCACTCAAGATGAACCACTGCCGGTCAACGCCTCGTCATGCTTCACCTCAACTGAGACGGGACACGGGCCCCCTCCACTCCGATCGCGAGCGCGCGTGACCCGTCTCGCTGAAGGTGAGCCAGTCTCGGTCCATCTGAGTCATCTGGTCTTGCGTCCCGGTCAACCTGAGCCATCTACCGGTCCGTCTCGCTGTCTGTGAGCCACTGCCGGCCTGGCTCCCCATCGTCGTTGTACGTGGTCAGCGCCGGGTGGGGGTGGCTGGTGGAGGCTGAGGGCTTCTGGCTGGAGTACGTCGACGGTCGTGGTGAGCTGCACAGCGAGCCGTTTGAGGCGATGTGGTCGACGCGTTCGAGGCTGCCGGGTAGCTGCGGTCGTTCCCGTCGTACAAGGGGCAGCGCAACTTTTCCGGCTGGTACCGGGCTGCTACCAGTGGCGAGTTGGTGGGCTTCGAGTCGTGGGTGGAGCTCGGTCATCTGATGCGGCTGGACTCGGAACCGGACGTGGTGGCCGTCGCGTCACAGCCGTTCCGGCTCCCATGGCGGCCGGGTGACCAGGCCCGGAGGGTCAGCCATACGCCGGACTGCTTCGTGCGCCGTCGGGGCGGCTCCGCCGTGGTGCTGGATGTGCGCCCTGATGACCGGATCGAGCCCGGGGATGCCGTGAAGTTCGCGGCCTCGGACGTGGCTTGCGCCGGGGTGGGCTGGGATTTCGAGCGGGTCGGCGTGCTCGATCCGGTGTTGGCGGCACATCTGCGCTGGTGGTCGGGCTACCGGCATCCGCGGGTACGGCGCGAGCCGGTGGCGGCGGGGTTGCGGGCCGTGTTCGCCCGGCCCCGGGGTCTGCTGGCCGGGACGTGTGCGGTGGGCGATCCGATTGCTGTGCTGCCGGTGCTTTTCCACTTGGTCTGGTGTCGGGAACTTGCGGTGGATTCGCAGGCGGGCCTGTTGTCGGCGGCGACGCCGGTTCGCCCGGCATCCGCAGTCGCGGGGGAGGCGAGTGGAGATGCCGGCGTCGTCGCGGGGTGATCGTCTCCGGTCGGCGGACGACCGGGAAGACCACGGCGCTGAAACAGAGCGACGGCACCCGACGCTGACAACTCGGAGCTCAGTTGATACTCCCGTTCCACCCACAATGTCGGCAGTTCAGGTTCTGGTAACCGGGACGAGGGTCAAGTACGTGATGCCAAGGATGTTGCGGTAGCCGTCAGCCCAGGACGACCGCTGGCGGTCGACTCGTTCGCGGGTCTCGGCGGCGAGTGGATGGTCCGGGTTCATGGCGAGCCAGAGTTCTGTGTCGTGGCGGTAGCCGGACTCGAACTCCTCCCACTCCTCACGGCTCGCCGACTCGATCCAGGCCGGCCGGAAGCCCGCCTCGACAGCAAGCTCGACGAGCGGTCCGAGCCGCAGGTGGTCGCCTGCGTGCGCCCCGGGCCACATCGCCGCGAGTTCCTCGTCAGTCGGGGCGCGTTCCCAGAAGCCCTCGCCCAGGACGACACGTCCGCCCGGGCGGACCAAGCGGCGCAGCTCGTGCAGTACGAAGCTGGGATCGTACGGCCGCTCGGGGTCGCACAGTGCCTGACCAGCTCCCAGGCAGAGCACCGCGTCCACGGGCCCGCGTGCCGTGCCAAGGGCCGACTCCTCGCTGAATTCGACCCGTCCGGCCAGTCCGCGCCCCTTCGCAAGGTCCCTGCCCCTGGCGAGATCCTCGGCGTTGATGTCGAGGCCCACGCCTGTCGATCCCGGGACGGACTCCAGAACCCGGAGCAGCAGTTCGCCCCAGCCGCAGCCGATATCGAGGACGGTGGAGGGCGAGACGGCGGCGAGCCGCGCGACGATGCGCCCGGCGCGGGCTTCGGAAAGCGGTCCGTGGAAGGTCAGACTGCCGAGACGCGGGGGAAGATCGGAAGCGATGGCCATGGGAGGGAACATTAGTTCTCCCCGAGTAGCGTGCCGAGCGATTTGACATCCGGCTCGACCGACCCGGACTGACTGGCCCCGCACTTGGTCTGCCCGCCGCGGATCTACCCCGATCGGCCGCACCCACAGCCTCACCCACTCGCAAGGCGGGAGCTGAACGCCGCCGTTCTCACCCCTTCAGACGGCCTCCTGCACAGGGTGCCGGGGGCCTCCTGCCCGCGGAGCTCAAGTCTCGGATTGAGCAAGACGTCGGCCCTCGCCTCGTCTTACTCAATCTGAACCACCGCAGGTCACAGCATCGCGATGACCCATCTTCATGGAGACGGGTCAAGGCGGCAGACTGCCCCCATGACAGCAACGGACGCCAAGGCCGATCTCCTCTTCTACCTGCAGTCCGCTCGCGACGCCCTGCTGTGGAAGCTGGAGGGACTTTCGGAGTACGACATCCGCCGCCCACTGACTCCCACGGGTACCAACCTCCTGGGCCTGGTCAAACACGTGGCCGGTGTGGAGTTGGGCTATCTCGGCGACACCTTCGGCCGACCCTCCGGGGAGCCGCTGCCCTGGCTCGACGAGGGTGCCGAGACGAACGCCGACATGTGGGCCACCGCCGACGAGTCACGCGAGTTCGTCGTGGACCTGTACCGCCGGGCATGGGCGCACGCGGACGCGACGATCGACGCGATGGCGCTGGACACCGTGGGCAGGGTGCCCTGGTGGCCCGACGGCAAGGACGAGGTGACGTTGCAGCACGCCGTGGTGCGCGTGATCGCCGACACGCAGCGGCACGCCGGGCATGAGGGGAGGACAACACCAGCATGCCGCCGGGCGACCCGGCGTGGTGGGAGGAGTACCGCGACCGACTGGAGCGCACGGCCCGGGAGGCCGAGCGGCGAGCGTGACGCCGGCGACACACGCGCGCGTGCGGCGGGTTCGGATGACGCGGACGCGACGCTCCCCGGCAAGGCGCGCGCGTACGGCTCCCCCGCACGCGCGCGTGCGCCGCGCCGGGCGGCGGCCGGGGTGCGGCCGCCGTCCGGGCCAGGCACTCAGCGCATGGTGGACGTGGACCCGGACGGTGTCAGGTGGACGTCTTCCCGTCGAGCGCCTCGCGCAGGATGTCCGCGTGCCCGGCGTGCTGGGAGGTCTCGGCGATGAGGTGGAGCAGCACGCCGCGCACACTGCGCACCGCTCCCGGCTCGTGCCACGGCGCCTGCGGCAGCGGGTGCGTCGCCGACAGGTCGGGTACGGAGGCGAGGACCTTCTCGGTCTCGGTGGCGACCTGCTCGTAGCGCTGGATCGCCCCGGCCAGCGTCTCGCCGGGCAGCATGTCGAAGCCGTTCTGGTGGTCGACCATCCACTGCGGGATCTCGCGTGCCGTACCGGCCGCGATGTCGCCCCAGGTGACGCCCTCGGGCAGGTCGAAGCTCATCGCCGAGGGGCCGTCGACGGCGAAACGCATCCATGCCTCCTCGACGGCGGCGACGTGCTTGATCAGCCCGCCCAGGCACAGCGCGCTGACCGTCGGGCGCTCACCGGCCTGCTCGTCACCGAGGTCGCGCGTCGTGCGGATCAGGGCGGCCCGGGCGGTCGCGAGCGCGGCGAGCAGTTCGGCCCGTTCGGAGTCGAGAGGGGAGGCGGGTTCGGTCGTGGCGGTCATGGTGATCGGGCCCTTCCGGTCGTTCTCGGTGTTCGGACGGGACCACCGTCGCAGCGATAGCGGTCAGCTCGTGACCTCTCCTGAGGTCAGTATGCGCGGCATGTCGCGTGGCACCGCCTTCCACGCCGGAGCCCGCATCCGGGCCTCCCCCGCACCCCGGACCCCGCACCCGACTGCCGGCCGTCGGCCACCGCACGCGTCGTACGCGCGCGTGCCGCGTGACCACCGCCGTCGCATACCCACTTTTTTGTGCGTACTTGGCACCGCTCGCCGCCGGAGAGAGGCTTGGTCGCGGGTGGTCAGGAGGCCGACGAGGTCGCGGTGAGGCGCTCCAGACGGCGGTGGCCCCAGTCGGAGAGGGGGGCCAGTGCCTCGGAGAGTTCGCGGCCGAAGACGGTCAGGGAGTAGACGGTCTTCAGGGGCAGCACGTCGTGCACCTCACGGTGGACGAGGCCGTCCGTCTCCATCTCGCGCAGCGCCTGGGTCAGCACCTTCTCGGTGAGGCCCGGCAGTTTCCGGCGCAGTTCGCCGGGGCGGTGCGGGCCCGACTCGAGGAGCCACAGGAGGGACGTCTTCCACTTGCCGTCGATCACCGCGATGGCGGCGGTCACTCCGCAGACGTTCGGATCCTGGGCCTGCCCGCGCGTCATCCTCGCCCCTTTTGTCGTGAATTACCCGTGGTGATCTCAAGGGAGTTGAACCAGCATGTCCACGTACGACGACCAGTCTGCCGTCACCGTGCTCGGTCTGGGGCCGATGGGCCGGGCCCTGGCCGGCGCCTTTCTGGACGCCGGTCTGCGGACCACCGTCTGGAACCGCACCCCCGGCCGGGACGCCGAGCCGGTCGCCCGGGGAGCGCTGCCGGCCGGTTCGGCCGAGGAGGCGGTCGCGGCGAGCGGCCTCGTCGTGATCTGCGTGGTGAACTACGACGCCTCCGACGCGGTCCTCCGGCAGCCCGCGGTCGCGGACGCTCTCGCGGGCCGCACGCTCGTGAACCTCACCGCCGACACCCCGGCCCGGGCCCGCGACACCGCCGGCTGGGCGGCCGGGCACGGCATCCGCTACCTGGACGGCGCGATCATGACGCCGACCACCAGCATCGGCACGCCCGAGGCGGTGTTCCTGCACAGCGGCCCCGCGGAGGTGTACCGCGCGCACAAGCCCGCCCTGGACGCGCTCGGCGGCACGCACACGCACCTCGGTGAGGACGTCGGCAGGGCGGCGGCGTACGACGTCGCCCTGCTCGACGTCTTCTGGACGGCGATGGCGGGCTACGCGCACGCCCTGGCGGTCGCCCGCGCCGAGGGCGTCACGGGACGTGAACTGGCGCCCTTCGCGCAGGGCATCGCCGCGATCCTGCCGCCGCTGTTCGAGGAGTTCGCGGGCGACGCCGACGACGGCACCTACTCCGGCGAGCTCAACCCGATCACCTCGGCGGTCTCCTCCATGGCTCACATCGTCGAGGCCTCCGAGGCCCACGGCATCGAGGCGAGCGTGATGCGCGCGGTGGAGGGCCAGGCCCGCCGTGTCATCGCCCTCGGCCACGGAACGGACGGCTTCATCCGGGTCACGGACCTGCTGAGCCGCCGGCGCCGCTGAACCGACGCGTCAGCCGCCACCGCCGCTCGACCGACGGCGTCAGCCGGCGCCCACCCACCCCGCCAGCACGGCGAAGTCCGCGTCCGTGAGCCCCACCCGGTGGTCCACACGATGTGGCAGGGCTCGTCCGGGGTGGTGCGCGGCCACCCAGTCCCGGTCGGCCGCGGTGATCTCGTCGTCGACCCAGACGAAGGGCCGGCCCGCCGCCCAGGCCACGAGCGGCCGGGTCTTCCAGTGCAGCGGGCCGAACGGTTCCACCCCCTCCGGCCAGTCCACGACCGGCAGCGGGGGCAGGCCGAGCCAGGGCGCCATGACCTCGTTCGCCTCGTCCTGCCAGGAGGTGGCCCACACCAACTCGCAGCCCAGCGCCAGCAGTCGGGGCCCGAGGGCCGGATCGACCCTGTTCAGCAGCGGGTGGGCGGCGCCCCGCCCGGAGGGCGTCTCGTACACCGGATACGGATTCGCCGACCCGAACGGGAGCAGCGTCCCGTCGATATCCAGGAAGAGGAGCATCGCGCCTAGGTTAGTGTGCTGTTCATGACTGCCGGGTTTGCGGCCACGTGCCGCGAGCGAGTTGGGTGCCCGGCCTCTGAATGAGGCCGTGGCGGGCCCGGAGCCCGCCGATCTCTCTCTGCGCGTTCAGCGTTCGTCCACCGGACACCAACGACGATCACCACCAGAGAGAGAAGAGAACAACGAGCATGTCCAACGACGTCGTCAACGACTTCAACCAGCAGGTCATCGAGGAGTTCCGCGCCAACCGGGGCCGCGTCGGCGGCTACTTCGAGGGCGCCCGGCTGATCCTGCTCACCACCACCGGCGCCCGCTCCGGCGCCGAGCACACCACCCCCCTCGCCTATCTGCCCGACGGCGCCGACCGCATCCTGGTCATCGCCTCCGCGGGCGGCGCCCCCAGGCACCCGGCCTGGTACCACAACCTGCTCGCCCATCCGCAGGTCACCGTGGAGAGCGGCGCGTTCACCCATCAGGCACGGGCCGTGGTGCTGGAGGGCGAGGAGCGCGACCAGGCCTTCGCGCGGGCCGTCGAGGCGGACGAGGGCTGGGCGGCGTACCAGCAGAAGGCGGGGCGGGTGATACCCGTGGTGGCGCTCCACCAGATCGCGGGCAACGGCCCTGGGCACATCAATGCCGGTTCCATGGGTGAAGCGCTCAAGGTCGTTCACGATGCCTTCCGGCGCGAACTCGCGCTCATCCGGCAGGAGATGGCCAAAGGCACGGAGAACGGCGGCGCGCTCGGCGTCCAGCTGCGCGTCAACTGCCTCACCTTCTGCCACGGACTGCACAACCACCACACCGGCGAGGGCCTCGGCCTGTTCCCGTTCCTCGCCGAGCGCCACCCCGCGGCCGCCCCCGCCATCGACCGCCTCCGCGAGGAGCACGAGCGCATCGCGGCCCTGGTCGAGGACCTGCGCACGGCGATCGCCACCGAGGACGTGGCCACCGCCCGCAGCGAGGTCGAGCGACTCACCGGGGAACTGGAGGCCCACCTGACCTACGAGGAGGAGCAACTGCTCCCCCTGCTCGACGCCTGACCCCTCGAACAGCGCCTCCGGGAAGACCCCGGGGGCGCCGCTCCCCGGCATCGGCTCAGAACGGCAGCACGCGCGCGTGCACGACGTCCAACCGCGACACCGCCCGCGTCAGCACCACATACAGCTGGTGCAGCCCCCGCCCCTCCGCCTGCTCCCCCTCCACGATCGCCGCCGGCTCCACGGCGACGCCATGGTCGTACTCCAGCCCTTCGACCACACTCGCCGGCACCGCCGTCACCCGCGCGGCGAGCTCCTCTGGCCCCGCCGCGTCGATCCCGGCCGCCGCGAGCGCCTCCCGCACCCACCCGGCGTCCGCGTTCGCCACGACCACCCCCACCGACCCCTCCCCCGCCCCAGAGCGTCCCGCCCGGCTCGTCGTTCAGCCCGGTGACCGGATCGAACCGCTCCAGCCCGTCCAGGAAGTGCCGCCGCAGTGCGACGAGCGGCGCCTCGGCCGCTTCGAAGACCACCCGCGCCGCCTCCCCCTCGTGATCGGCGATCTGGTGCAGGACGAGGTCCTCCTTGGCCGGGAAGTACCGGAACAGGGTCGGCTTGGAGATCTCGGCCGCCGCGGCGATCTCGGCGACGGACACGGCGTCGAACCCCTTCTCCAGGAACATCCTGGCCGCGAGGTCCGACACCACCTGGTACATCCGCTGCTTCTTGCGCTCGCGCAGCCCGACCTCTGCGCTGGGTCGAGCCTACGGGCCGGTCCCCGGGCGTCGCCGCCGTCCGGGACCCGCGAGGGCACTCACCAGCAGGGGGTTGGCCTTCGGCAGCCCGAGTGAACCCGTCGCCGCCTCCAGGGTCATCGCGTACGAGTCCACCGCACGGCGGACGTTCGGGGCGTCCAGGCTCGCGCCGGTCACCAGGCGGTCCAGATCCACGTACGCCGACCGCACGATCTCGATCCACCGGTAGACCCGCCAGTCCCTGCGCCACTCACGGGTGTACTCGGGGTCCAGCCTGCTCTCCCAGCGGCGGAACATGCGGTCCCGGATCTCCGGCCGGGTCCGGGTGAGATGCATGTGCCGGACCAGGTCGTACAGGGGGTCGCCGACCAGCGCCATCTCCCAGTCGATGATCGTCAGCGCCAGCCGGTCGTGGCGGCGTACGAGGTTCCACGGGTTCAGGTCCCCGTGCAGCAGCGCCGGCTTCCGCCGGGTCACCTCGTTCCGGGCGAGGATCTCGCTCAGGCGGGAGGCCTCGGGCAGGCCCAGCTCCCGGGCGAGCCGCCGCAGTTCCGGCGGCAGGTCGCGCACCAGGGTGACGAGCGACTCGCACAGCCAGGAGTGGAACGCCCCCTCGCCGGCCAGCGGGTCGACCCGCTTGTAGTCCACCTTGCTGAGTTCGCAGAGCTGGTCGACGAGACCGTCCGCCTCGCGCGGCAGCAGCCCGTGCACCGGGTGCTGGGGCGGCTCGTCGATGTCGTGCGAACCGACGTAGGTGTGGATGGTGAAATGCTCCCCTTCGTGGTCCCGGCCCAGCGCGAGCGCTCTGGGGGCCGCCACCTGGATCCGCGACTCCTCGATGGCGCTCAGCACGGCGTGCTCGCTGAGATAGCGGGGCTCCCGCGGGTTCACGTTGGCCCTCTTGCGGCGGACCACCACGGGGAAGTCGACGCCGTCCACCAGGACCACGGAGTTGAGGTGCGCGGTGCCCTTGAAGACCCGGCCGGCCGGTGCGGCGCCCTCCTCGCGCAGGGCCTCCGCCACCGCCTCGCGAGGAAAGTCCGGGCGCTCCGGCACCCGCTCGTCCGGCTCCCAGTGGAAGGCCCTCGGCACCCGCCCCCGGCCGCGGCGGGAGGCGCGCCACCGGTAGAGGATGGACTCGATCTCGGAAGGGCCCGGCAGATTGCTGAGCCGCAGCGGGTCGGCCGCCGACGTCAGGGCCCGGTGCACCGCCGCTGTCGCGTCGTCCAGGCTCTTCTGGTCGAACGAATCCTCGAGCCCGTCCACGGCACGCATCACGTCCGGATAGACGGACTGCGCATGTTCGAAGTCGATGTAGTGGCGCAGGTCCTTGGCCAGGCCGTTGACGGCCGACGGGCGGACCGCCCCCATGGCCTCGGCCCACGCGTCGATCACCTCGTCCCACTGGAAGGACGGGTACCGCATGCGCACGAGGTGGGTCGCGAGATCGTGCAGCGGGTCGCCGTAGCTGGCCAGTTCCCAGTCGACGCAGATGAGCGGCGGATCCCCGTCGTACGACACGATCAGGTTGTCCCGGTGGAGGTCCGCGTGCAGCAGGCTGTACGGCCGCCGCGCCATGGCCGGCACCCGCTCACCCAACCGGAGCAGGGCGTCCTCCGGGATGCCGAGGGCCTTGAACAGTCCACCGAAGGCAGTCCAATTGGGCTGCCGGATCTGCCGGTCCGCGAGGTGGACGAGGGTCCGGAGGAAGGCCTGGCTGTCCGTGTCGTTGCCGGGCCAGTGCCCCGGCAGGGGCGGCAGCGCTCCGCGCCGCACCTGAGCCGTCTGGGCGACCAGCCGGGCCAGCTCTCTTATCAGCAGCGCGTCGACCGGCTTGTCGTTGCCGCAGACGCTGGACAGGGGGACACCCTCCACAAAGCTGTGGAGGGCGAAGCCGTCGCCCTGGGCCAGGCACTGAGGCACGTGCGGCAGGACCCCCCGAATGGCATCGAGGATCTGCGCCTCGTCCTGCCAGGTCCTGATCACCACGGGCAGCGCGTCGCTGCGCCGGACCCGTACGGTCACCGGCGTGCCGGCCTCGCGGTTCAGCAGGGACGCCAGCTTCCCCGGCAGCGGGACCAGGTAGTTGCGGTTGTGGTGCCCGCTGATCATCTGCCCGTGCGCCTCGGCGTAGGCCACGAACTCCGTGACGGCGGCGTCGGGCGAGCGCTCCCCCTGGGCGGTACGAGGATGAGGAGGTGCGCCCACTGGCCGCTCCGAGATCGTTCACAGGATGGATGGGTACGGCAACGCTAGAGGTCAGCAGACACCCGTACGGCCCGGGCCGCGCGTCGGGTGGGCACAACGGGTGGTGTGCGACTCGTCCGGCGGGAGGCCGTGCGGCGGGCCGGTTCGCCGTGCCACACGGATGTTCGAGAGCGATTGCTCATACGGTGCGGGCATGCTAGCGCACTTGCACCGCTCAGCCTTGCTCGGTCAGGTGGTCCCACACCGAGTCGAACCACGCCTGCATGCTGGCCACGAACACCGATCCCGGCGAGTCCGGATCCGCGTCCTTGACGTGGTGCGTCAGCGTGGCGCCGAGGCCCAGGACGTCCAGGGCGACGACCTTCCGGCCGTCCGCCAGCTCCAGCTGACGTTGCATCACCTCGTACGGGCCGTGCAGTGCCTCGGTGCCGTTGAGGAGGTAGAGCTTGAACGCCGGCGTCAGCGGTGCGTGGCGGATCCGCACGTCGACGTCCGGCACCAGGCCCTCCGTCGCCAGATCCGCCAGCACACCCCGCAGCGACGCGGTGTGGTGCTCGGTGATGGCGTTCAGACGGGCCCGCATCAGCGGGTCGTCGGTGTCGTCCTTGACGCGCGGATAGGGCAGCGGCAGCGTCCTGGAGGGCAGGAGCATCCGCAGGGCGATGTGCTGGGGGGCGATGAAGCCGCCGCGGATGCGCTCCGCCTGCAGCCGGATGTGCGTGTCCAGGGTCTCGGACGTCAACGTGTAGACGTCCAGCGACACTTCCGGCCGCTCGAAGGCCTCGCTGATGAGCGGTTCGAGGGTGACGCCCCGGCGTGACCTGGTCGCCCTGGCCGTCGAGGACTGTATGCGCTGGGTCTTCACGACCCGCGACCCGCTGCCCTGCTTGGACTCGATCCAGCCCTCGTCGGCCAGTTCGCGCAGGGCTCGCTGGACGGTGTCCCGCGAGACGCCGAACTCGTCGGCGAGGTGGCGCTGCGAGGGCAGGAAGGAGCGCAGGGGGTACGTCCCGTCCGTCATCCGGGCCCGCAGCTCGTCGGAGAGCCGCTGGAACTCCCTGCCACCGCCGTCGCCCGCTCGGGGCCGCCGAACGCTCACCGGTCGACCGTACCGCCTACCGCATGCCGTCCACCAGCCCACCAATTCCGGTCAACTCATCGATGAATCCGACGGGTTGGTTAAGCGATCGGACGGGCCGGGGAGACCCACACCAAGCAACCAGTCCAATTGGACTGGTACCTGATCGCTTCACCGTAAGTGGAGGGGAGGTGGAGGGAATGTGGATGCTTCTGCTTCAGGCATCGCGGGGACTCCTGGAGGTCTTCATCGGCCTGCTGGCGCAGACACGGCTCGGCCTGGTGGGCGTGGCGCTCCTGTTCCTCATCGGCGTGGGCATACGGGCACGCCACAGCGGTGTGGCCGTGGGGGCCGTCGTGGTGCTGGCGCTGCTGATGACTCAGGCCTGACCCCGCACCGCATCCAGCACCGTCTCCAGCGAGCCGACGACGTCGGTGGCGCCGGCGTCGCGGAGCAGTTTCTCCTTGGCCCTGTTACGCGCGTAGCCGAGAAACGGAACGTCGGCCCGCCGCGCGGCCTCCAGGTCGGAGGGTGTGTCGCCGATCATCAGCGCGGCCGAGGGAGCCGCGCCGAGCGCGTGCAGGGCGCGGTTGAGGCAGTGCGGGTCGGGCTTGAGGTGCCGCAGTTCCCGGGTGCGGCCGTAGACGTGCGGCGCGAAACAGCCGAGCAGGCCGCGGCTCGTCAGGTACTCGCGGACCACGCGGGGGGAGTTGTTGGTGGTGATCGCCAGCCGGGATCCCACGGCCGTCCAGGTGCGTATCAACGGGTCGGCGTACGCGGTGGGCATCGCCAGGGGTGCGGCCTTCAGTTCCTCTTTGGTGAGACGTTCCTCCAGCTCGGCCACCAGGTCACTGCCGCGCTGGCGCAGGTCGACGGCGCGCAGAACGGCATGCGGGTCAAGGGACTGGCGCTCCTGCTCCGTCAGCAGCCCGTGCAGCCCTCGGCCCTCCAGCCACTCCACGAGGTCGCTCGCCACGCCCTCCGCCGAGTGGCCGGCGAAGAGCCGGCAGACCGGGCCGTCGAAGTCCCAGAGGACGACGCGTGCGCGTGCGACCAGGGCCCGCACCCGTTCGGTGTCGTCGCGGGTCTGTGGGGCCGCCGATGTCACCTGATCAGTCTGGGTCGTATCAGAAGTCACTAGGAGAGTGTCAGGTCCGTCGTGATGGTTTCCCAGAGTGCGTCGAACCACATCTGCGATTGCTCCACGAAGGCCGCGTCCCGGCGGCCGGCTTCCTGCTCGAACGAGAACAGGAGGGACTCGGTGCCCAGGACGTCGTACATGTCCAGGGGGCCGCTGCCGTCGTCCTCGGCGCGGCGGGTGACCATGTAGTACGCGATCAGGGCCTCGCGGCCGTTGAGCAGGTACAGCTTCACCGGCGGCGTGAACGGCAGCGCCCGGAAGGTGACGCGGACGTCGATGCCGTGCGAGGTGCGCAGGGCGCGGAGGTTGTGCTGGAGCACCTGCCCCTGGGCGTTGCGCATCGCGAGCCAGCGCTGGTGGACCGGGTCGTCGTCACCGCCTCCCTCCACCGAGATCGGGAAGGCGAGGTTGATGTCCCGGGAGGGCAGCAGGATGCGGGCGTCGACGGACTCGGGGCGGACGCGGCCCTCGTGGATCGCGCGGACGGGCTCGCTCAGGGCCAGCATCAGGGTCTCGGCGGTCAGGCAGGCGGCGTCGATGCGGACGTGCGGCTCGGAGAAGGCCGCCGTCAGGCGGGGCGCGAGGCCAACCATCGTGGGCTGGGGCTCGCTGCTCGCCACGGCGGGCTCCGCGATGCGCGGCGGGCTGCCCTTGCTGACGTTGCTGAGGAGGCCGGCGTCCTGCAGGAGGCGCAGCGCCTGGCGCACGGTGCCGCGCTCCACGCCGAACTCCTCGGCCAGCTCGGCCTGGGTGGGCAGGCGGTCGCCCGCCTTGAGGTCGCCGCTGCGGATGCGGTCCCGCAGGGTGTCGGCGATCTCCTGGGGCGAGAGCCTTCTGCTGCCGTTCACTGCCACGTTCTCCTGAGTCACGACCAAACGCTACAACTCAAAACCATCTAACGGCAGTTGCCTGCGAGTTGTTTATGGATATCTGCCAAGTGGGGACAACTCAAGCAGAGTTGGTTGCCAACTTCCCGCTACTTCACCCGAGTTGGCGGAAGCTTTGCCTCCCCGGCAGCCCGAAGGGGGAACACCGTGCCAGCCCTCGCTCTCCTCTCCGCGGTCTTCGTCGTCGGCTTCGAGCAGATCGTCGCATGGCAGTACGGCGCCACCGGTGTGGTCGGTCTGCTCCTGCTCACCATAGGCATCAAGGCCAAGAGCCCGGCCGTCAGCTCCATCGGGGCGGTCGTGCTCGCACTCCTCGTGACCGGCCCCGCCATGTGACCGGCCCGCAATCCCGTGCCGCAACCCAGGGAGGCGTCAGTTCGTGAGCACCAACTCCGAACTGATCGTCTCCCACAGTGCGTTGAACCACAGGTGCGACTGCTCCACGAACGCCGCGTCACGCAGGCCGGCCCCCTGCTCGAAGGCGAACAGGATCGACCGGGTGCCCTCGGCGTCGTACAACTGGAGCTGCTCCTGGTCGATCTGCTCCTCACGGCGCTTGAGCGTGTAGTACGCGAACAGCGCCTCCGAGCCGTTGAGCAGGTACAGCTTCACCGGTGGCGTGAACGGCAGCGCCCGGAAGGAGACGCGGACGTCGATCCCGTGCGTGGAGCGCAGCGCCAGCAGGTTGTGCTGGAGCACCTGCCCCTGGGCGTTGCGCATCGCGAGCCACCGCTGGTGCAGCCGATCGGCGTCCGCCGGGTCCACCGCCACCGGGAAGGCGAGGTCGATGTCCCGGCTGGGCAGCAGGACCCGCACGTCGACCTTGGCCGGTTTCAGCTCACCCGCGTGGATCCGGCGCAGCGGCTCGCCGATCGAGAGCGTGAGCGATATCGAGGTCAGGCACAGGGCGTCGATCTCCACGTGCGGCGCCGCGAAGGCGGCCGCTATCCGGGGGGCGAGGGCCACGGTGGTGGGCTGCGGCGGGGCCGCCGGGCCGGTCAGCGCCCGGTCGGGATCGGGCGCCACCGTCGCCGGGCTCCCTTTGGACACGTTGGTGAGCAGCTGCTCCTGGTGCAGGATGCGCAGGGCATGCCGGACCGTCCCCCGATCCACGCCGAACTCGTCGGCGAGCTGGGCCTGCGTGGGCATGCGCTGGCCCGGCTTCAGGATCCGGGCCCTGATCCGGGCGCGCAGTTCGTCGGCCACCTCGTGGTGTGACATCTGTGTCGGCTGTGGCCTCTTCCGCCCATTGACGGAGACGTGTTCCCGGTCCACAACCAAACACTACAACTTCCCGCCATCTTGCGGCAGTTCAGAAGTAGGTGGTTATGAGACGCTTCCAAGTGGAGATAAGTACAGTGAAGTTGGTCGCCAACTTCGGCAACATGGTCAATAGTCTCGAGGGTTGGCCACCAGGGCGGAACTTTCGAAGGGGGACCGAATGCCGCTCATCGCCATCGTCATCGCCACCCTGGCCATCGGGGTCGAACAGTTCGTCCAGTGGAAGTTCGGACCGATGGGCCTCGTCGCCCTGGTCGCGCTCACCATCGGGATCAAGGCCAAGAACACCATGATCGGCGGCATCGGAGCAGTGCTCCTGGTGATGCTGCTCGCCCAGACGGGCTGACCGGGCTCCCTTCCGGAGGGGAGCCGGGAGCTCGGTCGGTCGGCACAGCCACAACTACACAGCGACAACTGAACAGCGACAACTGAACAAGCAGAGGGATCAGTCACAACTGAAGAGCACGCTACGGATAGCGGATACGTCCACCCGTCCCCGTCAGACAGGAGCACTCAGAACAGGTCCGGGCACCAAGGCCGCCTGGACGTGCGCAGCAGGGCGTCGGCCGAACGGGCGGCGCCCGCTCGTTCTTCCCGCACCCGGCCCAGCGCCGCCAGCCGCACCACCGACTCGCCGCCCAGCCACAGCGCCGCGAGATCACCGACGTCCAGCGTGAGATCGGCGCTCCGCGTGCTCGGCACGCAGGACGCGCCCTGCTCCGACGCCTCCAGCCGGTACCGCCCGCCGGCGAGCCCTCCCGCGTCCACGACCTCCAGCACCAGCGAACCCGAGCCCTCGTACGTCCGCGCCTCCAGCGCCCGTACGACGTCCAGCAGCCGCACCCACAGCCAGTCGGCCTGCATGGTCAGCCGGGCGGCACGCGGGTCCGGCAGGAACAGCGGCAGCAGGTCGTCCGGGGCCCGCCAGCCCGACTTCACCTGCGTGATCCAGTCGATCGAGCACAGGAAGTGCCACAGGGCGCGCTCGGCGGCCGGCGTCACCGCTATCAGCCAGTTAACGTCGGCCGTGTTCTGCGGCTGCTTGCCGTGCCACGTGTCGTCGGACTCGTAGGAGACCAGACCCTCGACCTCACCCGTGGCCGAGCGGTACAGGGCGTAGTACGGCTCGGTCCAGGAGCTGCCGACGCGTGCGGCGCCGGTGTTGATCCGCCACCACAGCTCGTTGCGGCTGACCGCGCCGGGCTGGGCCCGGCGCAGGCGTTCGTGCAGGTCCGGGCCGAGCTTGCGGACGTCCTCGGCGTCCACCAGGTCGATCCGCCCGCCGTCCTGCGGCCCCGACCAGCGGCGGTCGAGGCCGGTCCGCGGCACGTCGACGGTCCACTCGGCGGCCCAGGTGGCCGGGCCGAAGCCGTAGCGGCCGTAGATGGGGTACTCGGCGGCGATGAGCGTCGCGACGACGTCGCCGCGCTCCTTCGCCGCCGCCAGGTCCCGGGTCATCATGCGGCTGAGCAGGCCGCGGCGCCGGTGCGTGGGGCTGACCGTGACGTTGGAGACGGCGTCGGCGGGCACGAAGGCGCCGCCCACGGCCGTGACCTCCTGCGCGAAGGAACGGAACGTGGCCACGCACCGCTCCCCGTCGAACGCCCCGAGCAGCCGCCCCGGCACGAACTGGGCCCGTCGTGCGTCGAGCTGTTCCTCGCTCAGCGTGGGCCGTTGCAGGAACCCGACACTCATGGCCCGCTGCCAGTCCGCGAACTCGGCTTCGGTGATCGGGCGTACGGGCAGTTCGTCGTGGCGCGTCATAGCTGCACGGTAGGCAGACGACGGGGCGGGTGTCTCGGGTTTTTCCCGCCCCGGCGCCGTCACATCAACAGGTCGTCGACCTGCGCCTCCCCCTCCCGGTACCGCCGCGCGATCTCCGCGCTGCACTCGTCGGCGGTCCGCTGCAGCCGCTGCCGCCGCCGGGACACCTGCTGCTCGTAGCGCACGAGCCGCCCCATCGCGGTGGTCAGTTCCAGGTCGGTGCGCGCGTCCAGCGCGGACAGCTCGACCTCGGCCAGCATGTCCGCGGCCAGCCGCCGGTACTCCTCGTTGTGCGGGGTGCCCAGCGTCACGTGGCGCGCGGAGGAACGGTGCCGGGCCGGGGCGTCCGTGAGGATCTCCGGCAGCCGGGCGACGACGGACGCCTCCACCGCCTCCGTGTCCACCGGGGACTCCTGCCCCCGGCGCGCCAGCTCCGCGCGCAGGATGTCGATCCGCCCCTGGAGCAGCCGCCGTACGTAGCTGAGATCGGCCTCGTCGCGCTGGGCGTCCCGGCGCAGGGCGCGCAATTCGGCCAGGTTGAGCGCGGTCAGATCGTGCGCGGGCGGATCGGGCGGCAGCTGCGGGCTGTCGGTGCGTTGCACGGGTGGCCGGAGTGACTCTCCGGCTCCCGCGTGGGTCAACGAGACAGCCCCAGGCGGCTGCCCGGTACTCGGTGTTCTCATGTGCCTCTACCGTCCCCTCGACCGGCGTGTGGCAGCATCGTGCCACCCCAAGTGGCCACTATGTGACCGAGTGCCCCCGAACAGCCCCAGATGGGGGCTAAGGGATCAAAAAGAATGCTGGTACGGACCACTGGCGAAGCCCGGCGACGGCGCCCGGCATGATGGTCGTATGCGTGCAGTGGTGCAGAGGGTGGACGGCGCGAGCGTCGTCGTTGACGGCGAGACCGTCGGGGAGGTCACCGGCGAGGGGCTGTGCGTCCTGGTCGGCGTGACGCACGAGGACACCAAGGAGAAGGCGGCCCAGCTCGCCCGCAAGCTGTGGTCGCTGCGGATGCTGCCCGACGAGAAGTCGTGCAGCGACATCGACGCCCCGCTCCTCGTGATCAGCCAGTTCACCCTGTACGGCGACGCCCGCAAGGGCCGTCGCCCCACCTGGAACGCCGCCGCTCCCGGCGACGTGGCCGAGCCGCTGGTCGACGAGGTGGTCGCGCAGCTGCGCGCCCTGGGGGCGACGGTGGCGACGGGCCGGTTCGGCGCGCAGATGCGGGTCTCGCTGACGAACGACGGCCCGTTCACGGTCCTGCTGGAGATCTAGTGCCGGGGCACCAAGAACCTGCCGGCCGGGCCGCAGGGCCGCCCCTACGGCTCGACGACGACTTCCTGGGCGGCGGCCGTCGTGTCGGCCACCAGCCGCGCGTCCACCGGCACGTTCCGCTTCACCAGCGCCAGCGCCACCGGACCCAGCTCGTGGTGCCGTACGGACGTCGTCACGAAGCCGATCCTGCGACCGTCGGGGCCCTCGTCCGCGAGCCGCAGTTCGGTGCCGTGCGGCGGCAGGTGCACCTCGCTGCCGTCGAGGTGGAGGAAGACCAGCCGGCGCGGCGGCTTGCCGAGGTTCTGCACCCGGGCGACCGTCTCCTGTCCCCGGTAGCAGCCCTTCTGCAGATGCACCGCGGTGCCGATCCAGCCCAGCTCGTGCGGGATGGTGCGGTGGTCGGTCTCGAAACCGAGCCGGGGCCGGTGTTGCTCGACGCGCAGGGCCTCGTACGCCAGGATCCCGGCCGCGGGCCCGGCCTTCGCGGCGTACGCCTCCAGGTCGGCGCGGGGCAGGAACAGGTCGCGGCCGTGCGCCGTCTCCCGTACGACGACCCCCTCCGGCACCTCGGTGATGGAACCGGCGGGGAGGTGGACGACCGCGTAGTCGCCGGTGCGGTCGGCGACCTCGACCCGGTAGAAGAACTTCATCGACTCCAGGTAGGCGATCAGCGCGTCCTGGGTGCCGGGTTCGACGTGGGCCCAGACGGTCGTGCCGTCGTCCACGAGGTAAAGCGCGTGTTCGATGTGGCCGTGCGCGGACAGGACCAGCGCCTCGGTGGCCTCACCCGCGGGCAGCTCGCTGACGTGCTGGGTGAGCAGCAGATGCAGCCAGCTCAGCCGGTCCTCGCCGGAGACGGTGACGACCCCTCGGTGCGA
Source organism: Streptomyces chromofuscus (assembly GCF_015160875.1). Lineage (NCBI taxonomy): Bacteria > Bacillati > Actinomycetota > Actinomycetes > Kitasatosporales > Streptomycetaceae > Streptomyces > Streptomyces chromofuscus. The sequence continues at coordinate 3,796,264 of NZ_CP063374.1, forward strand.
GAGGTCGACGAAACCGGTGCCGTCGGCGAGGGCACGCTGCTCGCGGAACAGGTCGCCGTAGTGGGCGGCGACACCTTCGTCCACCCCTTCGGCGGGGACGGCGCCGGGCAGGGACAGCAGGGGGCTCTTCATACGCCTAAGCCTACGACTCGGTAGTTGAACTCTTGCCAGTCGTACTGTCGGACGCCGCGCAGTCCTTGCACCGGCCGAAGATCGCGAAGTGCTTCATGTCGGTGTCGAACCCGAACGTCTCGCGCAGCTTGACGGTGAACTCGGCGGCCACGGAGACGTCCGCCTCGATGACCTTGGTGCAGTCGCGGCAGACGAGGTGCAGATGGTGGTGCCGGTCGGCGAGGTGGTACGTCGGCGCCCCGTGGCCGAGGTGGGCGTGGCTGACCAGCCCGAGCTCCTCCAGGAGCTCCAGGGTGCGGTAGACGGTGGAAATGTTGACCCCCGACGCCGTCCTGCGCACTTCCGCCAGGATGTCGTCGGGGGTCGCGTGCTCCAGGGTGTCCACGGCTTCGAGCACGAGTTGCCGCTGCGGCGTCAGCCGGTAGCCGCGCTGCCTGAGGTCGCTCTTCCAGTCGGTGCTCACCACACCCACGAGTCTATGGCTACTTGAAGAAAGCGATCCCGTCGTCCGGCAGGTCGTCCGGGAGGGCCTTCGCCCAGCGCTCGACGTCCTCCGGGGTGACGACCTTCTTCAGCTGGGCCGACATGTACGGCCGCAGCTCGACCTCAGGGGTCTGCTTCTCGCCGACCCACATCAGGTCGCCCTTGACGTAGCCGTACAGCCGCTTGCCGCCGCTGTACGGGCGGGAGGCCGCCGTGCGCGCGACCGCGTCCGTGACCAGGTCGATCTGCGGCTTCTGGTCGGCCAGCTCGCCGTACCAGACCTCGATGACACCGTCGTCGCGGGTCATCGTGACCTCGACCTTGCGGTCGGCGTCGACGCGCCAGAAGCCGTGCTCCGACTCCAGCGGCCTGACCTTGTTGCCGTCCTTGTCGAGCACCCAGGTGTGCGAGTGGTACTCCAGGAAGTCCCGGCCGTCGTGCGTGAAGGTGACCTCCTGCCCGAAGTTGCACTTCTCGGCGCCGGGGAAGTCGTGCACGCCCGCGCCCGCCCAATTGCCGAGCAGGAAGACGAGGGGGACGAGGTCCTTGTGGAGGTCGGACGGGATCTCGATCATGAGCAGCTCAGACGTCTCGTACGGGTAGGGACGGGGTTCAGCGCTGGCCCTGGTACAGCTTCTTCACGGCCAGACCGGTGAAGGCGAGGACGCCGACGCAGACCAGGACCAACAGGACTTCGAAGAAGGCGATCACGGGATTGCTCCTTGGTGAGCGGGTTGCGTGGTGCACAAGGCCGTGCCCCAGCTTACGCGGCTGGGACACGGCCCTCCTTGTGAGGTACGCCCTTCGCCCCGGCCGCTGGCTCCGCAGGATCCTGATTACGATTCAGTCATGGCCAAGAAGCTGGTGATCAAGGTGACCGCGGGGGCCGATGCTCCTGAGCGGTGTTCGCAGGCGTTCACAGTCGCCGCGGTGGCCGTGGCGAGCGGGGTGGACGTGTCCGTCTGGCTGACCGGTGAGTCCGCCTGGTTCGCGCTGCCGGGGCGGGCCGCCGAGTTCGAGCTGCCGCATGCCGCGCCGCTGCCCGACCTGATCGACTCGGTCCTCACCTCGGGTCGCCTCACCCTGTGCACCCAGTGCGCGGCCCGCCGGGACATCACGGAGAAGGACGTCATCGAGGGCGTGCGGATCGCGGGGGCGCAGGTGTTCGTGCAGGAGGCGCTCGCGGAGGACACGCAGGCCCTCGTCTACTGAAGCGGCGGCTGAGGGGAATCCGTCCAGAGGCAGAAGGGGTGGCCCGAGGGGTCCAGAAGGACCCGTACGTCGCTCTGCGGCTGGTACTCGGCGAGGGTCGCACCCTCGGCCAGCGCCCGCGCGGTCTCCCCCGCCAGATCGTCGACCTCGACGTCGAGGTGGAGCATCATCTGCTGGTCGCCGGGGTGCCGGGTGGGCCAGACCGGACGCACGTACGCGGGCTCCGTCTCGAACGCCAGGGCCGTGCCCTCCGTGCCGGGCGGCGGGCCGATGAGCACCCAGTGGGGCTCCTCGCGGCGCACCGCGTACCCCAGCAGGCGGACGTAGAAGCCGGCCAGTTCGTGCGCGTCGTGCGCGTCCAGCACCACGGTGGACAGCCTTGCGGGCGACATGCCCGCCTTCCTACCGCGGCTTCTTCTTGCCGTCCAGCTCGTCCCACCACTCGTCGGACTGGGGGTCTCCGGAGGGGTCGTCCCACCAGCGGTCCTCCGGGCCCCGCCGGTTGGCGATCATCGCGGCGACGGGTGGGATCACCATGGCGACCACGCACATGCCGACGGCCGCCGGCGTCGACCACAGGCGCACGACTCCCCACGCCAGGACGAACAGGCCGATGCACAGGCCCATCATGGCGAAGTAGACGTGCCGTCGCCGCGCGTACATACCACCAGCGTAGATCCACGAACGCGGCTCCGCGCAGGCGAGAGGGCCGCGTCCCAGGTGTCCAACCCGCGGGACGCGGCCTCCGCCGGCGCCGTACCTCAGACCGCGATCGCGACCTCCGCCAGGCCACCCTGCTGGGCGACGACCGTGCGGTCGGCGGTGGCGCCCCCGGGGACGAGGGCGCGGACGGTCCAGGTGCCCTCGGCCGCGTAGAAGCGGAACTGGCCCGTCGCGGAGGTCGGCACCTCCGCCGTGAACTCGCCGGTCGCATCCAGCAGACGGACGTAGCCCGTCACCGGCTCGCCGTCCCGGGTCACCTGACCCTGGATGGTGGTCTCACCGGGCTTGATCGTCGAGGCGTCGGGGCCGCCGGCCTTCGCTCCACACATGTCCTTCTCCAAAGAGGGGTCTGACCGGAAGGTCGGTCGGGGTGGTTACTTGTTGGCGCCGAGCTCGATCGGCACGCCGACCAGGGAGCCGTACTCGGTCCAGGAGCCGTCGTAGTTCTTGACGTTCTCGACACCGAGCAGCTCGTGCAGCACGAACCAGGTCAGCGCGGAGCGCTCACCGATACGGCAGTAGGCGATGGTGTCCTTGGACAGGTCCACGTTCTCCTCGGTGTAGAGCTCCTTGAGCTCCTCGTCCGACTTGAAGGTGCCGTCGTCGTTGGCGTTCTTCGACCAGGGGATGTTGCGCGCGGTCGGGACGTGGCCCGGACGCTGCGACTGCTCCTGCGGCAGGTGCGCCGGGGCGAGCAGCTTGCCGGAGAACTCGTCGGGCGAGCGCACGTCGACCAGGTTCTGCGCGCCGATGGCGGCGACCACGTCGTCGCGGAAGGCGCGGATCGAGGTGTCCTGCGGCTTGGCCTTGTAGTCGGTGGCCGGGCGCTCCGGCACCTCCTCGACCAGCTCGCGGGCGTCCAGCTCCCACTTCTTGCGGCCACCGTCGAGCAGCTTGACGTTCTCGTGGCCGTAGAGCTTGAAGTACCAGTAGGCGTACGAGGCGAACCAGTTGTTGTTGCCGCCGTAGAGGATCACCAGCGTGTCGTTGGCGATGCCCTTCTCCGACAGGAGCTTCTCGAAGCCCGCCTGGTCGATGAAGTCACGGCGCACCGGGTCCTGGAGGTCCTTGGTCCAGTCGATCCGGATGGCGTTCTTGATGTGGTTCTTGTCGTACGCGGAGGTGTCCTCGTCGACCTCGACGACGGCGATGTTCGGGTCGTCCAGGTGCTCCTGCAGCCAGTCGGCGTCTACCAGGACGTCGCTGCGGCTCATGCTCTTCTCCTCCGGGGCAGTTGCGGCGGGGCGTGCGAGTGCGAAGGGGCGCGCGGGCCGACAGCGGCGCGGCACGCCAATGCCCTGAGCAGGGCAGGAAGTGAACGCGGGAGTCGGGGCTTCCGCTCAGAAGGGGCGACAGAGCATGGCGGCAACGCGGCACAGGTCGACTGCCCGCCGCTTCGTGAGATCCGCCTGTCGCTTCATGGCGTCGAGCTTAGGGACGGTCGGGCGGGCGTGTCACCGGCGTGTCGGATCATGAGACACGATTGTCCGGCATGTGGAATGACCGAAGCGCCCGAAGGCCGTGACACGACTCCCGGGCGCTTGTTGGTGCCGTCACTTCTGCGGTACGGACGTGGGCGTCTCGCCTGTCGGACGACCGGAGCGCATCCGGCGCGTCCTACCCGGCCAGCCGCACGTTCGAACCCTTCACCGAGATCTCCAACCCGTTCGGCGCCGCCTCGACCTTGTCCAGCTGGATGCCGCCGGGGAGGTCGTCGATGGCCTGCTGGAAGTCGGTTGTCTCCCGCATCGCGTTCTCGGCCAGGTTCAGGCCCGCCACGTCCGGCAGCGAGTCCGTGCGCACCTCGACGGTGTCGCCCTTGACGCCGACCGTGCTGAGCACCGACAGCTGCTCGGTGCCGATCACCGGGGCGTCGATCTCCAGGCCGACCTTGATCTTGCCGTTGCCGCCGTCGGCGAGGCTCACCACTCGGGCGGTGATGCCGGGCGCGACCTGCGTGGGCTCGGACTTCGAGGCCTTGAGCAGCTCGTCGTACGCGATGGTCGCCGTGCCGGTGGCGGAGGCGGCGGTGGCGGAGCCGAAGTCGCCGGAGAACTCGACGCCCCGCATGTGCGCCCGCAGGTCGTCGATCCGGATCCGCTCACCGTCGCCCGCGGCCGCCTCGTAGTCCTGGATGCCCACCTCGACGTCGTCCAGCGTGCCGCCGGCCACCTGGGTGAGGAACGGGAAGCCGTTGATGGACACCTCGGGTGTGCCGGCCAGGCCCTCGGAGGTGCGCAGCCGGTCCGCGACCTCGCCCTCGGCGAAGTTGACCGCGAGCCGGTCGGCGGCCACGAACAGGCCGCCCAGGATCACGACGACGATCAGAAGTATTCGCAGCGCGCGCATAATTCCCACCCAGCCGGTCGGTCACGGACGACGGTCACCGTAACGCCAAAGGGAACGCGCGCCGGGAATTTGTCGATCAGCTGTGACGCGCCGTCCGTCAGACCAGCGCCCGCCCCAGCACCCACAGCACCGGCGCCGCGGCGCTCAGCGGCAGGGCCACACCGGCCGTGAAGTGGACGAAACGGGAGGGGTAGTCGTAGCTCGCCACCCGGTGCCCGATCAGCGCGCACGCCCCGGCAGCCGCGCCGAGCAGCGCGCCCGCGTTGCCCACGCCGGTCGCCCCGCCCACCGCGATGCCCGCACCGGCCGCCGCGAGCAGCGCGACGACCACGGAGGCGGGCGTGGGCAGCGGCAGCGCGCGGGCCAGGACCGCCGCGGCGACCGCGACGGCGCCGACGGTCACCGCGTCCGGCTCGGCGGCCAGGTGGCCGGTCGCGACGATGGCCAGCGCGGCCGACACGACGGTCGCCATCAGGCCGTACATCCGCGTGTCCGGATCGGCGTGCGAGCGCAGTTGCAGCACCAGGGTCAGCAGCACCCACACCCCGAGCGTGCCCAGGATCGCGGAGGGCGCCTGCTCACGCCCCGCGACCAGCAGCGCCACGTCCGCGGTCACCCCGCCCGCGAACGCCAGCGCGATGCCCTGCCGAGCCGGCCACATCCCGTTCAGCCGGAACCAGCCCGCGGCCGTGACGGCCTGCAGCAGGACCAGCGGGACGAGCAGGGCGTACGAGGCGAGCGCCGCGCCCCCGGCCAGCAGCAGACCGAGCACCGCGGTGAGCGCGGCGGGCTGCAGTCCGGGCTCGATGATCGGCGACCGCCCCTCCAGCCGGGCCCGCTGAGCGGCCGTGAGCGGCTTCTCGGAACCCGCCGGAGCCTCCGGGGCCTCCGGCGCCGGCTGGGGCTGCTGGTACGGCTGCTGCGCCCACTGCCCGCTCTCCGGCGCCGGCTGCGGGACGCGCGGCGGGACCGGCTGGGCCTGCGTGTCCCAGGTCCGGCCGTCCCACCGCTGGGTGTGCTCGGCGGCGGGCGGCTGCTCCAACCGACCCTGCGGGTGATGCCGGCCCTGCTGGTACTGCGGCTGCCCCTGCGGGTAGGGGGACATCGCCTGCTGGTACTGCGACTGACCCTGCTGGTGCTGCGGGGTCTGCTGGTACTGCGACTGACCCTGCTGGTGCTGCGGGGTCTGCTGGTACTGCGACTGACCCTGCTGGTGCTGCGGGGTCTGCTGGTACTGCGACTGACCCTGCTGGTGCTGCGGGTACTGCTGCTGCGCCAGTCCCTGCTGATACTGCGGCTGCTGGTGTTCGGGCTGCTGCTGGTACTGGGGCTGCCCCTGCTGGTACCGGGGCTGTCCCTGCTGGTACGGGTCGTACCCGCCGTCGTACGGCCCCTCGTACGGCCCGCCCTCGTACGGCTGGTTGCTCATCGGTGTGGTCACCCTCCTGCGAACGGCGGGAGCACCTCGACCGTGCCGCCCTCGGCCAGCCGTACCGTCTCATGCCCGCGGGTGCCCACGGGGGCACCGTCGACGAGGAACGAGCATCGCTGCAGGACGCGCACCAGTTCACCGGGGTGTCGCTCGCGCACCGCGGCGAGCGCCTCGGCGAGCGTGCCCGCGTCGAACGGCTCCTCGGCGATCCCGGCCGCGGCCTTCGCGGCCGCCCAGTAGCGCACCGTGACCTTTGCCATCTCGTCCTCAAGTCAATCGGCAGAACCTGGCTGTGAACACCGCCAGGCTAGCCCGCCGCACCGACGGCCCAGTCCCCGATCCGGGCCAGGAGCGCGTCGGTGGCCGCGTGCTCGGCGTGGCCCATGCCGGGCTCCAGCCAGAGTTCGCCGTGGTCACCGGCGGCCTCGGCCAGCATGCGAGGGTGATCGACGGGGAAGTAGCCGTCGCGGTCGCCGTGCACGACGAGCAGCGGCGTCGGCGCGATCCGGGGGACCGCCTCGACCGGCGAGAGGGGGACGGGGTTCCAGCCCCGGTGGTGGATCCGCGTGCGCAGGCCGTAGCGCCCGAGCAGACGGCCCTCGGGGCGGGTCACCAGCCAGTGGAGGCGGCGCATGGGCGCGGTGCCGCGGTAGTACCAGCGGGCCGGGGCGCTCACCGACACCACCGCGTCGGTCTGCCGGGCGTTCAGCGCCGCGTGCCGCAGGACCACCGAGCCGCCCATCGAGAAGCCGACGGTGACCACGCGCGCGTGCCCCTGTTCCCGCGCCCACGCCACGGCCGCCGCCAGGTCGAACACCTCGCGGTCGCCCACGGTCGAGCGTCCCCCGGACGCCCCGTGCCCCCGGAAGGAGAATGTGACCACGGCGCCGTACCGCGCGAGGACGCGGGCGATCCGGCGCACGTGCGGCTTGTCCGCGTCGCCGGTGAAACCGTGCGCCACGACGAACGCCGGATGGTCGAAGGGTGGCGCGGAGGTTTCGTATACGACCTCGCCCGGTTCGTATACGGCGTCGATCCGCACACCGTCGGCGGTGTGCAGGAACGTCCGCAAAGGTGCGGGTCTGGTCGCTCCGGACGTCTCATAGTGTGGACGAACCGTGGTGGAACGTGCCGCTTGGCCTGCCGGACCGTTGCTCATGTGGGCTATTCTGCTGGGCAGAGGACTCGGGCAGCGTAGCCCCCGGGTCCTTTTGTGCTTTCGGAAGCGTTGTATACGAGGCGGAGAACCGCAGGTGACCGCCGGTGTACGGGGCCCCGGGATCGCAGAGCAGTGCCGCACCGCACAACGTCCTCGCAGGGACCGAGGAGGAACCAGACGTATGAGTTCTCTGCTGCTCCTGACCAACGCTCTCCAGCCCTCGACGGAGGTGCTGCCCGCACTCGGCCTGCTGCTGCACAACGTGCGCGTGGCTCCGGCGGAAGGACCCGCTCTCGTCGACACCCCGGGTGCCGACGTCATTCTCATCGACGGCCGCCGGGACCTCCCCCAGGTCCGCAGCCTCTGCCAGCTGCTGCGCTCCACCGGCCCCGGCTGCCCCCTCGTCCTCGTCGTGACCGAGGGCGGCCTCGCCGCCGTCACCGCGGACTGGGGCATCGACGACGTACTCCTCGACACCGCCGGCCCCGCCGAGGTGGAGGCGCGTCTGCGCCTGGCCATGGGCCGCCAGCAGATCGTCAACGACGACTCCCCGATGGAGATCCGCAACGGCGACCTGTCGGTGGACGAGGCGACCTACAGCGCCAAGCTCAAGGGGCGCGTGCTGGACCTCACCTTCAAGGAGTTCGAGCTGCTCAAGTACCTCGCGCAGCACCCGGGCCGCGTCTTCACCCGCGCCCAGCTGCTGCAGGAGGTCTGGGGCTACGACTACTTCGGCGGTACCCGCACGGTCGACGTGCACGTACGGCGACTGCGCGCGAAGCTCGGACCCGAGCACGAGTCGCTGATCGGGACCGTCCGGAACGTCGGTTATCGATTCGTTACTCCGGAGAAGGTGGACCGCGCCGCGAGCGAGGCCAAGGCCGCCCGGGCGAAGCCGGAGGATGCGGACGAGACGGCCGCGCTGGACGCCACCGAGGTCCGCGCCGACGCCTAGGGCCCGTCGTTCGGATCGCGCCGCGGGAGGGGTGGCGGGCGCGCGGGCGTCCCTCAGCAGGCGCGCCCGCTCCTGCGCGCGTACGGACAAGGCGCCGTACGCCCTGCCCAGAGCCGGTCCATCCGCGTAGACTCCGCGCGTGGCCAAGGTGACTCGGGATGATGTGGCACGGCTGGCGGGGACCTCCACCGCCGTGGTCAGTTATGTCATCAACAACGGACCCCGGCCGGTCGCCCCGGCCACGCGCGAGCGTGTCCTCGCCGCCATCAAGGAGCTGGGCTACCGGCCCGACCGGGTGGCCCAGGCGATGGCCTCCCGGCGCACCGACCTCATAGGCCTGATCGTCCCGGACGCCCGCCAGCCCTTCTTCGGGGAGATGGCGCACGCGGTCGAGTGGGCAGCGGCCGAGCGCGGGAAGATGGTGCTCGTCGGCAACTCCGACTACGTCGCCGAGCGCGAGGTCCACTACCTGCGGGCGTTCCTCGGGATGCGGGTCTCCGGCCTCATCCTGGTCAGCCACGCGCTGAACGACCTGGCCGCCGCCGAGATCGAGGCGTGGGACGCCCGGGTCGTGCTGCTGCACGAGCGCCCCGAGGCCATCGACGACGTCGCCGTCGTCACGGACGACCTGGGCGGCGCCCAGCTCGCCGTCCGCCATCTGCTGGAGCACGGCTACGACTACGTCGCCTGTATGGGCGGCACCGCGGACACCCCGGCCGTCGGCGACCCGGTCTCCGACCACGTCGAGGGCTGGCGGCGCGCCATGGAGGAGGCCGGGCTGCCGACCGAGGGACGGCTGTTCGAGGCGCCGTACAACCGCTACGACGCCTACCGGGTGGCCCTGGAGTTCCTGTCGGGGCCGGACCGTCCGCCCGCCGTCTTCTGCTCCACCGACGACCAGGCCATCGGCCTGCTGCGCGCGGCGCGCGAGCTGCGGATCGACGTGCCCGGGGAGCTGGCCGTGGCCGGTTTCGACGACATCAAGGAGGCGGCGCTCGCCGACCCGCCGCTGACCACGGTCGCGTCCGACCGGTCGACGATGGCCCGGGCGGCGGTGGACCTCGTCCTCGACGACGGGCTGCGCGTGGCCGGGTCGCGGCGCGAGCGGCTGAAGGTGTTCCCGTCACGGCTGGTGATACGGCGCTCCTGCGGCTGCGAGTGACCGCCGCATGAGACCTGTCTGAGAGGCCCCGGCGACCCGCGAGAAGCGGCTTTATATCGGGCATACGAGGTTCTGCCGGGCTTCTCAGGCAGCACTCAGGGAGCTCTCATGGTCGGGCGGGAAGCTCATGAACATGACCGAGAGCTTCCGCCGCGACGACGCGTACGAGCCCCACGAGAACCCGTACCAGGGCGTCCAGCAGCACGCCCCCTCTCCCGTCACCTCCTCTCCCGTCGACCCCGAGTGGCCGCCCCCGCCGTCGCACCGGCCGACGGCCGGGGCGCCGGGGCAGCAGCCGACGGCCCTCCTCGCGGAGCCCCTCGCCGCGCCGCCCCCGGCGAAGAAGCGCACCCGGGGGCCGGTCGGACTGCTGACCGCCGTCGCGATCGTCGCCGCGGCCGTCGGCGGCGGCACGGCGTACGGCATCCAGGAACTGGCCGGCACCGACACGGTGGCCTCCTCCAGTACCAGCACGAACGTCGTGCCGACCGGTCAGAAGGGCACGGTCGCCGGCGTCGCCAGGGCGGTCAGCCCGAGCATCGTCGAGATCAGCGCCACCTCCCACGCCGGCTCGTCCACCGGCTCCGGCGTGATCATCACCGGTGACGGCGAGATCATCACCAACAACCACGTGATCTCCGGCGCCTCCCGGATCACGGTGACGACCAACGACGGCAAGGAGTACACCGCGCAGGTCGTCGGCACCGACAGCAGCAAGGACCTCGCCCTGATCAAGCTGGAGGACGCCTCCGGCCTGAAGGCGGCGACCCTTGGCGACTCCGACGGCGTGCAGGTCGGCGACGAGGTCGTGGCGATCGGCTCGCCCGAGGGCCTGACCGGCACCGTCACCAGCGGCATCGTCTCCGCGCTGGACCGCGACGTGACCGTCTCCACGGACGAGGGTCAGCAGCAACAGCAGCAACAGGGCGGCGGCTGGCCGTTCGAGTTCGGCGGCCAGGAGTTCAACGGCGACACCGGGTCGTCCACGACGACGTACAAGGCGCTCCAGACCGACGCCTCCCTCAACCCCGGCAACTCCGGCGGCGCGCTCATCGACACGAACGGCAACATCATCGGGATCAACTCCGCGATGTACTCGGCGGCGGACTCGTCCTCCGACGCGGGCAGCGTGGGCCTCGGCTTCGCCATCCCGATCAACACGGTCAAGGCCGACCTGGCGAAGCTGCGGGCCGGCTCCACGGACTGAGGCCAAGAACTCGACCCACCGAACAAGGGAGCAGAACATGATGAAGCACGTTTCGCACCACGTGACCCGTGTCGGCCTGACCGGCCCCGCCGTGGCCCTCGGCGTGGCGGACGAGCTGCACGCGCCGACGGCACCGGCCGGGGCGCCGGAGGTGGCCCCGCAGATGATGGGCCTGCGCACTACTGCCACCCGTCCGCACCGCCGCAAGGTGACGCTGAATCGTCTCTCCGCGATGCACGGCTGATCTCACCCGGCCCGTCTTCTCCACGCGCCGACCAGGAGGCATGCGAGGCTGAAGGCGTTCAGTACGTCCAGTCCGCCGCCCCGCCCCACCGCACCCGAGGAACCCGAGCATGAGCCCCGCCGAAGGCGACCGTGACCCCCAGCGCATTCTCATCGTCGACGACGAGCCGGCGGTGCGCGAAGCTCTCCAGCGCAGCCTCGCGTTCGAGGGCTACGACACGGAGGTCGCGGTCGACGGCGCGGACGCCCTGGAGAAGGCGACCGCGTACCGGCCCGACCTGGTCGTCCTCGACATCCAGATGCCCCGCATGGACGGCCTGACCGCCGCACGCCGCATCCGCGGCGCCGGCGACACCACGCCCATCCTGATGCTGACGGCCCGCGACACGGTCGGCGACCGGGTGACGGGCCTGGACGCCGGGGCGGACGACTACCTGGTCAAGCCCTTCGAGCTGGACGAGCTGTTCGCCCGTATCCGCGCGCTGCTGCGCCGCAGCTCCTACGCCGCCGCGGTGGCCGGCGCCGGCGCGGAGGAGGACGAGGCCCTGGTCTTCGCCGACCTGCGCATGGACCTCGCGACGCGCGAGGTCACGCGGGGCGCTCGGCCGGTGGAGCTGACGCGCACGGAGTTCACGCTCCTTGAGATGTTCATGGCCCATCCGCGCCAGGTGCTCACCCGGGAGCAGATCCTGAAGGCGGTGTGGGGCTTCGACTTCGAGCCGTCGTCGAACTCGCTGGACGTGTACGTGATGTACCTGCGCCGCAAGACGGAGGCGGGCGGCGAGCCGCGGCTCGTCCACACGGTGCGCGGGGTGGGGTACGTCCTGCGGCAGGGCGGCGCGGAGTGAACCGGCTCGGACGCCGCTTCCGCGCCCTGCCGATCCGCTCCCGGCTGGCCCTGCTGGTGGCGGCGGCGGTGGCGTTCGCGGTCGCGGCGGTCTCGGTGAGCTGCTGGTTCGTGGTGCGGGGCAAGCTGTACGACGCGATCGACAACGACCTGCGGTCGTCCGTCGGTGCCGTGAACCGGATCGAGGTCGCGGCGGCGCTCGGCGCGTGCGGGCAGTCCCCGGCGACCGGCCCGGTCGGGCCCCGGTACGACAGCTACGTCCAGATCGTGCGGTCGGACGGCGAGGCGTGCCCGTTCGCCGGTTCCGCGGGCACGGTCGTCGTGACCGACGGCGACATCGCCATGGCCAAGGCACCGCAGGAGCGCGGGGACACGCTGCGCACGGGCCAGACCAGCGACGGCGGTCCGGTCCGGGTGCTGACCACGGCGCTCGTGGTCAAGGTCGGCCCCGGCCAGCAGTACATCGCCGATGACTCCTCGTTGGTCGTCGGTATCTCCCTCAACGGCACGCAGCGCACCCTCAACGAACTCGCCCTGCTGCTGCTGATCGTCTCCGGCATCGGAGTGGTCGGCGCCGGAGCCGCCGGGCTCGCCGTGGCCCGTGCGGGTCTGCGCCCCGTCGACCGGCTCACGGACGCCGTGGAACACGTCGCCCGCACCGAGGACCTCAGCATCCGCATCCCGGTGGAGGACGACTCCGAGGACGAGGTCGCCCGGCTCTCCCGCTCCTTCAACTCCATGACGTCGGCGCTGGCCAGCTCCCGCGAGCTGCAGCAGCAGCTCATCGCGGACGCCGGCCATGAACTGCGCACCCCGCTGACGTCCTTGCGCACCAACATCGAACTGCTCACCCGCAGCGAGGAGACCGGCCGCCCCCTGCCCGAGGCCGACCGCAAGGCGCTGCTCGCCTCGGTCAAGGCCCAGATGACCGAACTGGCGGCGCTCATCGGCGACCTGCAGGAGCTGTCGCGGTCGGAGAGCCAGCGGGGCGAACGTGTGCAGGTGGTGTCGCTGGAGGACAGCGTCGAGTCGGCCCTGCGCCGCGCCCGGCTGCGCGGCCCGGAGCTGACGATCACGGCGGACGTGCGGCCGTGGTACGTACGGGCGGAACCGGCGGCGTTGGAGCGCGCGGTGGTCAACGTCCTCGACAACGCGGTGAAGTTCAGTCCGAACGGCGGCACGATCGAGGTCGCGGTGAACGACGGCGTCCTGACCGTCCGCGACCACGGCCCCGGCATCCCCGCCGACGAACTCCCGCACGTCTTCGACCGCTTCTGGCGCTCCCCCAGCGCCCGCGCCCTGCCCGGCTCGGGCCTCGGGCTGTCCATCGTGGCCCGTACGGTGCGGCAGGCCGGCGGCGAGGTGTCACTGAGCACGGCCGAGGGCGGCGGCACGGTCGTGACGATCCGCCTCCCCGGCGCCACGACCCCACCACCCGAGGCCCCGTGACCGCCCCGGCTCCGCGCCCCGAGGACGGACCGTCCCGGCCGGTCAGTCGGCCGGCCCCTGGCCCGGCGGCGAGGTGTCACTGAGCACGGCCGAGGGCGGCGGCACGGTCGTGACGATCCGCCTCCCCGGCGCCACGACCCCACCACCCGAGGTCCCGTAGCCGCCCCGGCTCCGCGCCCCGAGGACGGACCGTCCCAGCCCCATGGGCGTCGGCCGGTCAGTCGGCCGGCCCCTGGCCCGGCGGCGAGGAAAGGTCACCGGGCAGGGCGGCCGGCCGCCCTGCGGCACGGCCTCCTACGCGATCCGTGCCTCGACCGCCCCGGCCCCCACCAGCCCGGCGTACACCCCGTCGGCCCCCGGCACTTCCGTGTGCGTTCCCCACTTCCGCCAACCGGCCGTCGTCCATCACGAGGACGCGGTCGGCGTCGGGCGCCGGGGTCAGGTCGTGGGTGATCGTGGTGGTGGTGCGTCCCGTCATCAGCCGTCGCAGCGGCCGTACGAGCCGCCGCGCGGCCACCGCGTCGAGCCCCGCGGTGCGCGACCCCCGCCGACCGCCGGCGCACGGGCGGTCCGGTTCACCGCGGCCTTCCGACGGCGGTGAACCGGTCCGCGTCCCTAGCGCACGATCGTGATCCGGTTCGCCGCCGGCGGCGCGATCGGGCTGCCCGCCGAGGAGTTGGCCGTCAGGTACTTCTCCAGTGCCGTCAGGTCGTCCGCGCCGACGAGGTCGTTGGTGCCCTCACCCAGCGTGGGGAAGCCGTCGCCGCCGCCCGCGAGGAAGCTGTTGGTCGCGACGCGGTACACCGCCGACGGGTCGATCGCCGCGCCGTTCAGCCTGATGGAGTCCGTGACCACGCGGTCGGCGCCGCTCTTGGTCAGGTCCAGGGTGTAGGTCAGTCCGGCGGACGGCTGGAGCACCTTCGGCGCGGCCAGGTTGGCGCCGCTCACCTGCTCCTTGAGGATCTGGACCAACTGCGTGCCGGTGATGTCCTGGAGGTTGACGGTGTTGGCGAACGGCTGGACCGTGAAGCCCTCGGCGTAGGTCACCACGCCGTCGCCCTCACCGGCCTTGGCCGCGTACGTAAGGGGCGCCCGGATGCCGCCGGGGTTCATCAGCGCCAGGTCGGTCTCCGGGTCCAGCTCCTTGCCGTAGGCGAGCTGGGCGTCGGCGATCAGGTCGCCGAGCGGGGACTCGGTGCCCGTGTTGGTGATGTCGGCGGAGATGTGGCCGATGGCGCGGTTGCCGATGGGCGCGGCGAGGGTGTTCCACTCGCTGATCAGCTGCGTCATGTCGGGCGCCTTGGGGACGTCACGGGTGACCACGTGGTTCGCCGACTTCACGGACGTACGGGCGATGTCACCCGTCCACCGGTCGTACGTCAGGGTCGTGTCGGTGTAGAGACGGCCGAAGGAGGACGCCGAGGTGACCATGCGGGGCCTGCCCGACGGGTCGTTGATCGTGCACACGTACGCCGCGTGGGTGTGGCCGGTGACGAGCGCGTCGACCTGCGGGGTGACGTTCTTGGCGATGTCGACGATCGGGCCGGAGATGCCGTCGCCCGCGCCCGGCGAGTCGCAGTCGTAGTTGTACGCCGACGAGGCGGGGAAGCCGCCCTCGTGGACCAGGGCGACGATCGACTTCACGCCCTGCCGCTGGAGGACCCTGGCGTACTTGTTGATCGTCTCGACCTCGTCCTTGAAGGTGAGGCCCGCGACGCCCTCGGCGGAGACGATGTCCGGGGTGCCCTCCAGGGTCACGCCGATGAAGCCGACCTTGACGCCGTTCTTCTGCCACACCCAGTAGGGCTTGAGGATCGGCTTGCCGGTCTTGTCGTCGAGGACGTTGGCCGCGAGGTAGGGGAAGTCGGCGCCCTCGAACTCCTCGTCCGTGTAGCAGCCCTCGGTGGGGTGGCAGCCGCCGTACTGGAGGCGGCGAAGCTCCTTGGCGCCCTCGTCGAACTCGTGGTTTCCGACGCTCGTCACGTCCAGGTCGAGCTTGTTCAGCGCCTCGATGGTGGGCTCGTCGTGGAACAGGCCCGAGATGAGCGGGGAGGCGCCGACCATGTCGCCGCCGGCCGCGGTGATCGAGTACTTCTGGCCCTCGCGGGCCTGGCGCAGGTGCGTGGCGAGGTACTCGACGCCGCCCGCGTCGACGGTCGTGGTCGTGCCGTCCTCGTGCACCTCGGTGACGCGGCCCGAGGAGCCGGCCGGCGCTTCGAGGTTGCCGTGCAGGTCGTTGAAGGACAGCAGCTGCACGTCCTGGTAGCGGCCGGTCCGCTGGCCGCCGCGGTCGTCGTCGGCGCTCGCGGTCGACGGCAGTGCCGCCGCCAGCGCGCCGGCGGTGGCGAGTCCGGCGGCTGCGGCGAGCAGCCGGGTGGTACGTCGTCTGCGGTGCGGTCGAGGTGTGGCCGGCATGTGCCCCCCTGATGGGTCGGCTGAGGTTCCTGGGACGTGGCTCCGTCCCGCGGCAGCCTAAGGTCAACGCGCGTAGCGCGACAGGGGTTCGTGGTTACATCCTGGTATCCCACTGGTGGTCCGCCGCCCGTCGGCCGCTGCGCCGCCGGTGCCACCACTTCGCCGGGCCCGCCCCGTACCCTCGTAGGCATGACCAGCGACGACAGCGCACGGGCCGACGGCTCCCTCTCCCGTTCCATCGAGACTCGCGCCGCGCTCACCCCGGAGCAGACCGAGGCCGTACTCGACCTGCTCGCGGCGGCGGCGCGGTCCGACGGGCAGCAGGCGGTGTCCGAGCAGGGCCGGCTCCGGATCCGCGGCGGCGCCCGCGAGGGCGTGTCCCATCTGCTGCTCGTCGTCGGCGGCCAACTCCTCGGCTACGCCCAACTGGAGGACACCGACCCGGTCGAGGCGCCGGCCGCCGAGCTGGTCGTCCACCCCTCCCACCGCGGCCACGGGCACGGCCGCGCCCTCGGCTCCGCCCTGCTCGCCGCGTCCGGCAAGCGGCTGCGGCTGTGGGCGCACGGCGGCCACGCCGCGGCCCGGCACCTCGCCCAGGTGCTCGGCCTCACCCTGTTCCGCGAACTGCGGCAGATGCGGCGGCCGTTGACCGGTTTCGACCTGCCCGAGCCGGCCCTGCCCGAGGGCGTGACCGTGCGCGCCTTCGTGCCCGGGCAGGACGACGCGGCCTGGCTGGCCGTCAACGCCGCCGCGTTCGCCCACCATCCCGAGCAGGGCTCGCTCACCCAGCGGGACCTGGACGACCGCAAGGCCGAGCCGTGGTTCGACCCGGCGGGCTTCTTCCTCGCCTTCCGCGGCGACGAACTCGTCGGCTTCCACTGGACGAAGGTGCACGCCGAGGAACAACTGGGCGAGGTGTACGTGCTCGGTGTCGCGCCGGGCGCGCAGGGCACCGGGCTGGGCAAGGCGCTCACCTCGATCGGCCTGCGGCACCTGGCGGCGCAGGCGCTGCCGACGGCGATGCTGTACGTCGACGCCGACAACAAGGCGGCGGTGAGCGTCTACGAGCGGATGGGCTTCACGACGTACGAGACGGACCTGATGTACCGGACCGAGACGTGAGGCGTGTCCGCGCATGACCCCCGGAAGGGGGCGCCAATCTTGACGCCGCCCCCTCCTTTGCACCACCCTTTCACTACTCAATTAGTGAAAGGGTGGTGTCCGAGTGGTCGAGTACCGCATCGACCGGCGCAGCGGCGTCGCCACCTACGTCCAGATCGTCCAGCAGACCAAACAGGCCCTGCGGCTGGGCCTGTTGCGGCCCGGCGACCGGCTGCCCACGGCCCGTGAGGTCGTCGAGGCCACCGCCATCAACCCGAACACCGTGCTCAAGGCCTACCGCGAGCTGGAGCGCGAGGGCCTGGTCGAGGCGCGGCGCGGCCTCGGCACGTTCGTCCGGCGGTCGCTGGGCGCCGCCCCGGCCGACTCCCCGCTGCGGGCGGAGCTGGTGGCGTGGGCGGCACAGGCACGCGGGGCAGGGCTGGAGCGCGAGGACGTGGCCGCGCTGTTCGCCGCCGTCCTGGACGAGCAGTTCGCGGAAGAGTTCGCGGAACAGGGGCGGGGCGGGGACGGACAGCCGTGACCGACACGGTCACAGCAGGTTCGGCAGCCCTGGTGGCCCCACTGGCAACTGAAAGCCCACTCATCCCCTCAGTACCTATGGCCCCAATTGCCCCAGCGACCCCGGCAACGCCGGTCGCCCGAGCCGCCATGGACTCCGGGGAGCCGCCCCGCGCTATCCCGCACGTCATGTCTCCGTAACCATTGATTCAGCCAGGCTTGCGACGCTCGGCCAATGACGCCCGCTGTGCCAGAGCCTTCGCCGCCCCCCGAGGGCCGCGCGGGGACCGGGGCCGCGATGCTCCCGCCCGCCCGGTCCGACGCGCCCGTTTCGCCCCAGGCGCGGAACAATGGGGCCATGAGCCAGCAGAACGCCCCGGCAGAGGTCCAGCACGTACAGCCCTCGGTGGGCTCCATCGCCGCGCACCGCCCGCACACGGTCTCGGCCACGGTCTCCGACCTCGAACCCGACCTCGACTCCGACCTCGACGTCTACGAGGACGCGCGAGTGGACGGCGTCCAGCTGCCTCAGGGCCGGTTCCTCGACCGTGAGCGCAGCTGGCTGGCGTTCAACGAGCGCGTCCTGGAGCTCGCCGAGGACCCGAACACGCCGCTCCTGGAGCGCGCCAACTTCCTCGCGATCTTCGCCAGCAACCTGGACGAGTTCTTCATGGTCCGGGTGGCAGGGCTGAAGCGCCGCATCGCCACCGGCGTCGCCACCCGCTCCGCCTCCGGGCTCCAGCCGATGCAGGTCCTGGAGATGATCTGGGCCCGCTCCCGCGAGCTCATGGCCCGGCACGCCGCCTGCTACCACGAGGACGTCGCCCCCGCACTCGCGGACGAGGGCATCCACCTGGTCCGCTGGAGCGAGCTGACCGAGAAGGAACAGGCCCGCCTGTTCACCCTCTTCCGGCACCAGATCTTCCCGGTCCTGACCCCGCTGGCCGTGGACCCCGCGCACCCCTTCCCGTACATCTCCGGCCTCTCCCTGAACCTGGCCGTCGTCGTGCGCAACCCGGTCAGCGGCCACAAGCACTTCGCCCGCGTCAAGGTGCCCCCGCTGCTCTCCCGCTTCCTGGAAGCCGCCCCCGGCCGGTACGTCCCGCTGGAGGACGTCATCGCCGCGCACCTGGAGGAGCTCTTCCCGGGCATGGAGGTGCTGGAGCACCACGCCTTCCGGCTGACCAGGAACGAGGACCTGGAGGTCGAGGAGGACGACGCGGAGAACCTGCTCCAGGCCCTGGAGAAGGAGCTCATGCGGCGCCGGTTCGGCCCGCCGGTCCGCCTGGAGGTCGAGGAGTCCATCGACCGCGAGGTGCTGGACCTGCTGGTGCGCGAGCTGAAGATCAGCGAGGCCGAGGTCTACCCGCTGCCCGGCCCGCTCGACCTGACCGGCCTGTTCCGCATCCACAGCCTGGACCGGCCCGAGCTGAAGTACCCGAAGTTCATCGCCGGCACCCACCGCGACCTGGCCGAGGTCGAGTCCGCGTCCGCGCCCGACATCTTCGCCGCGCTGCGTGCCAGGGACGTCCTGCTGCACCACCCGTACGACTCCTTCTCCACCTCCGTGCAGGCGTTCCTGGAGCAGGCCGCGTCCGACCCGGACGTCCTCGCCATCAAGCAGACCCTGTACCGCACCTCCGGCGACTCGCCCATCGTGGACGCGCTGATAGACGCCGCCGAGTCCGGCAAGCAGGTCCTCGTCCTGGTGGAGATCAAGGCCCGCTTCGACGAGCACGCCAACATCAAGTGGGCGCGCAAGCTGGAGGAGGCCGGCTGCCACGTGGTCTACGGCCTGGTCGGCCTGAAGACCCACTGCAAGCTGTCGCTGGTGGTCCGCCAGGAAGGCGACACGCTGCGGCGGTACAGCCACGTCGGCACCGGCAACTACCACCCGAAGACGGCCCGCCTCTACGAGGACCTCGGCCTGCTCACCGCCGACCCGCAGGTCGGCGCGGACCTGTCCGACCTGTTCAACCGGCTGTCCGGCTACTCCCGCCGGGAGACCTACCGCCGGCTGCTGGTCGCCCCCAAGTCCCTGCGCGACGGCCTGATAGCGCGGATCAACAAGGAGGTCCAGCACCACCGTGCCGGACGTCCCGCCTACGTCCGCGTCAAGGTCAACTCGATGGTCGACGAGGCCGTCATCGACGCCCTGTACCGGGCGTCCATGGCGGGCGTGCCGGTCGACGTCTGGGTGCGCGGCATCTGCGCGATCCGGCCGGGCGTGACGGGCCTGTCGGAGAACGTCAGGGTCCGCTCGATCCTCGGCCGCTTCCTCGAACACTCCCGGATCTTCGCCTTCGGCAACGGCGGCGAACCAGAGGTGTGGATCGGCAGCGCCGACATGATGCACCGCAACCTCGACCGCCGTATCGAGGCGCTGGTCCGCGTCGTCGACCCGGCGCACCGCGCCGCGCTCAACCGGCTCCTCGAGACCGGCATGTCCGACTCCACCGCCTCCTGGCACCTGGGCCCGGACGGCGAGTGGAACCGGCACGCGACGGACGGCGACGGCGGGCCCCTGCGGAACGTCCAGGAGATGCTCATAGACGCCCGGAGGCGCCGGCGTGGCACAGCAACACCTTGACCCGACGGACCCGATGGCCGGGCCGTCCCCCAAGCTCTCGGCTTCGCTCGAGCAGGGAGCTGCCCCCACCGGCGACGCCCTCGCGGGCTACCTGCGCGCCCAGGCCACGGACTTCCTCCGCGCACTCCGCCAGCACCGGGAGACCGGTGGCGGAGCCGGCCACAACGGCTCGGAGGAGACCGTCGACGCGGCGCGAGCCCTGCGCCGCTCGGCCCGCCGCATCAGCGGCAGCCTGCACACGTTCCGTCCGCTGCTGGACACCGACTGGTCGGAGGGCATGCGCCCGGAACTGGCCTGGCTCTCCGGCACCCTGGCCCTGGAGCACGCCTACGCGGCTCGCCTGGAGCGGCTGCTCCAGGCCCTGCACCGGCTGTCGGGCGCGGCCTTCCCCAGCCAGTCGGCGGCCGGCCGCGCGGCGGCGGTCGGCGACGCGGCCGGTGTCGTCGCGGGCGGTCGTGGGGTCGGCACGGCCCCGGTGGGGGCGGCGCCTCCCACCGCCGGCCCTCCGGCGGCCCCCGAGCGCGGCAACCTCACCGTGGGCGCGGCCAAGGCGGGCGCACTGCTCGAACGCCAGCTCACCCTCGCCCGGACCCGGGCCCACTCCAGCGCCCTGCAGGCCCTCGGCTCCTCCCGCTTCCACGCGGTCGCCGACAAGGTCGCCGTACTGGCCAGCGAGGTGCCCCTCACCCCGGCCGCGGCCACCACCGACCTCCGCCCGCACGCGGCGGCGGCCGAGGAGCGCCTCACGGACGCGGTGGCCGCCCTGCCGCTGGTCACCGCGGGCCACCCGTACAACGCGGAGGCGCTGATCCACGGCCTGTCCCCGGACCCCGCCCCGCACCCGCAGGACGCCCCCTGGCACCAGGTCCGCCTCCTGCTGCGGCTGCACCGCTACGCCCGCGAGGTCCTCCACGGCGAGGCCCCCGTCGACGTCCGCCTGCTGGCCGCGGGACAGGCCCTCAACCGGCACCGCGACGCCTCCGAGGCGGCGGCGGCAGCGGCGGCGGCGGCCCGCACGCCGCGCATCGCGCCGGCGACCGCGTACGCGCTCGGCGTGCTGCACGCCGACCAGCGACACGAGGTCGAGGCGGCACGGTTCGCGTTCCAGCAGTCGTGGCAGAGGCAGACGGTGGGTACGTCCTGAACGCACGAGGGAGCGGTGAGCAGCGGCCGGACGGCACGAAGGACACCCCGGTCCAGGCGGCCGGCTGCGTCCTGTGGCGCCGCTCCGCCGTCGACGAGGGCCTGGAGATCTGCCTCGTCCACCGGCCCAAGTACGACGACTGGTCCCACCCCAAGGGCAAGCTGAAGCGCGGCGAGGACGCGCTGGCGGGCGCCTTGCGGGAGGTCGAGGAGGAGACCGGCTGCACCGCGGTGCCCGGCGCCGAGCTGCCCACCCTGCACTACATGGCGAACGGCCGCCCCAAGCAGGTCCGTTACTGGGCGGCCGAGGCCGCCTCGCACGGCTTCACGCCGAGCGACGAGGTCGACCGCATCCTGTGGCTGCCCCCCGCGGCCGCCCGGCTGCGCCTGACCCAGTTCCGCGACCGCGAACTGGTGGACGAACTACTGGCGACCATACGCCACGCGTGAGGTCCCCTGACGGTCGAGGGGACCGTCAGGATCCGGCCACATGCCCCGCCGCGTCCGTCCGGGCCTGACTCCGCGCCCGCCGCGCGGGACCGCGCCAGCCGCAGACACAGCGAGCCACGCAGAAGGGCCCCTGTTCGACCGTGCTGGTGCGATGCTCCGGATGGTCCTGACCTGGGGCGAACCGATCCTGCTCTGTCACTCCGGGAAGGTTACACAGCTCTGGTGAACGCCCGGTGAGCGCCTTCCACGGGCCCGCCCGGCCGCCCCCGCGCGTCCCTGCCGCACACTCCCCGCGCACGCCTCCACCACCCCACCGCCCGCGTGACGGCTCAACCTACCCCTCGTTAACCCGAACAACAGGGGGCCCGAGACGAACGTACGGCTGGGGGTAGGCAGGCGATGGCGGAGCAGTACGGCAGGACGAGCACAGCGGTCGTGGCGGCAGGGCTCACGGCCTGCGCCTGCCTCCTCGCCTCCGGGTGCACGAGCAGCGGCGCGGCCGCCGACGACGCCCGCCCCGCCGACCCGGTCCGCACCCTGCACGGAGCCGCCGACGCGCTGGTCGACGCGGGCACGTCCAAGGCCCGGACGTCGATGGAGATGGCGACCGGTGGCACCCGCGTCACCATCCGCGGCGAGGGCGTCTACGACTACACCCGCCGGCGCGGCGAGTTGAAGGTGCTGCTCCCCCAGGACCCGTCCGGCCAGACCGAGCACCGCCCGATCACCGCGCTGCTCGCGCCCGGCGCCCTGTACATGAAGAACCGGGGCGCCGGGGTCCCGGCGGACAAGTGGGTGCGCGTCGACACCGCGACGCTGTCCGACGGGAACCTGGTCACCGGCGGCGCCACGGACCCCTACGCCGCCGCGGAGGTGCTGCGCGGCACCCGCACGGCGACGTACGTCGGCCGCACCCGGGTCGCCGGCACCGCGGTGCACCACTACCGCGGCACCGCCGACCTCGCCAAGGCCGCCAGGACCGCCTCCTCCGGCGGCCGGGCCTCGCTCGCGGCGGCGGCGAAAGGGTTCGCCACCGCCGAGGTCCCGTTCGACGTGTTCCTGGACGACGAGGGCCGCATCCGCAAGATCCGGCACCGCTTCAGCTTCGTCAACGGCCGGCAGGAAGGCACCGTGGCGGTCGCGTCCACGACCCTGCTCTACGACTTCGGCGCCCCCGTCGACGTACGCCTGCCGCCCGAGAAGGACATCTACGCCGGCCGGATCGCCGAGGAGTGACCGGCGTGAACTAGCCCGTCCGTGCCATGCGCGTTGTGTAGGCCACTCCCTACTCTAGGAAGCCGGTGACGGCAGAGAAGAGGTGATGCACGTGGCTCCGGTCGGCGGTACGGCAGTTCAGGACCACGTGGCCCTCGCCGAGATCGAGCTGTGCGGAGAGCTGATCATCGCCGCCTCCGCGGCGGACGAGGACCGGCTGAGCCTGGCGAGCATCGACGAGGTCCTGAGGGTGGCCGAAGAGCGCGGGAACGGCTCCCCCGTGAGGTGACCCCTTGGGAGGTGAGCGAAAGCTCACGTCCGCAGCAGCCGCCCGATGGCCTTCGTGGCCTCCTCGACCTTGGCGTCGACCTCGTCCCCGCCCTTCAGCGCGGCATCGGCGACGCAGTGCCGCAGATGCTCCTCGAGCAGTTGCAGGGCGAAGGACTGGAGGGCCTTCGTGGAGGCGGACACCTGCGTGAGTATGTCGATGCAGTACACGTCCTCGTCGACCATCCTCTGCAGCCCGCGGATCTGTCCCTCGATCCTGCGCAGCCGCTTCAGGTGCTCGTCCTTCTGCTTGTGGTAGCCGTGGATGCCCCGGTCATGGTCGGTCACCACACCCTCGCCGGCCTCGGTGGTCATCGCGCACCCTCCATCCACATACCCCTGCTGGGTATATCGTACCGAATTTTGCTGGGTATACGGCCCTTGGCCGCTCCCCGGAGTCGACCACCGAACCGCCCCCGTACAGGTGCGCGGATTCCATGGGCGACACTGGGGGACGGCCCATTAGCCGTGGCCGGATGATGCGCCTAGCATCACCCTGACCGAAACCGATGCACCCCGAGGACCCCACGTGCGCTTTCGTCTGACCCCCAGGGAGACGAGCTTCTACGACATGTTCGCCGCGTCCGCGGACAACATCGTCACCGGCTCGAAACTCCTGATGGAACTGCTCGGGGCGGACGCTTCCGCCCGGGCCGAGATCGCAGAGCGCATGCGGGCAGCGGAACACGCCGGTGACGATGCCACGCACGCGATCTTTCACCAGCTGAACTCCTCGTTCATCACGCCCTTCGACCGCGAGGACATCTACTCCCTCGCGTCCTCCCTCGACGACATCATGGACTTCATGGAGGAGGCCGTCGACCTGGTCGTCCTCTACAACGTGGAGGAGCTCCCCAAGGGCGTCGAGCAGCAGATCGAGGTGCTCGCCCGCGCCGCCGAGCTGACGGCCGAGGCGATGCCGCACCTGCGCACCCTGGACAACCTCACCGAATACTGGATCGAGGTCAACCGCCTCGAGAACCAGGCCGACCAGATCCACCGCAAGCTCCTGGCCCACCTCTTCAACGGCAAGTACGACGCGATCGAGGTGCTGAAGCTCAAGCAGATCGTCGACGTCCTCGAAGAGGCCGCCGACGCGTTCGAGCACGTGGCGAACACGGTGGAGACCATCGCCGTCAAGGAGTCCTGACCCGTCCATGGACACCTTTGCCCTGGTCGTGACCATCCTGGTCGCCCTCTTCTTCACCTACACCAACGGCTTCCACGACTCGGCGAACGCGATCGCCACGTCCGTGTCGACCCGCGCCCTGACGCCGAAGGCCGCCCTGGCCATGGCCGCGGTCATGAACCTGGCCGGCGCCTTCCTCGGCAGCGGCGTGGCGAAAACGGTCAGCGAGGGTTTGATCGAAACGCCCAAGGGCTCCACGGGCATGGGCATCCTCTTCGCCGCCCTCCTCGGCGCCATCACCTGGAACCTCGTCACCTGGTACTTCGGCCTGCCGTCCTCCTCCTCCCACGCCCTCTTCGGCGGCATGGTCGGCGCGGCCCTGGCCGGCGGCACGACCGTCTACTGGGACGGCGTCCTCGACAAGATCATCATCCCCATGTTCGTGTCCCCCGTCGTCGGCCTGATCCTCGGCTACCTGGTGATGACGGCGATCATGTGGATCTTCCGCCGCGCCAACCCGCACAAGGCCAAGCGCGGCTTCCGCATAGCGCAGACCGTCTCGGCGGCGGGCATGGCCCTCGGCCACGGCCTCCAGGACGCCCAGAAGACGATGGGCATCGTCGTCATGGCCCTGGTCATCGCGGACGTCGAGGACTACGGCGACCCCATCCCGATCTGGGTCAAGATCGCCTGCGCTGTCATGCTCTCCCTGGGCACCTACGCCGGCGGCTGGCGCATCATGCGCACACTGGGCCGCCGCATCATCGAACTCGACCCCCCGCAGGGCTTCGCCGCCGAGACCACCGGCGCGTCGATCATGTTCACCACGGCCTTCCTCTTCAAGGCCCCCATCTCCACGACCCACGCCATCACCTCGGCCATCATGGGCGTCGGCGCAACGAAGCGCGTGAACGCGGTCCGCTGGGGCGTGGCCAAGAACATCGTCCTGGGCTGGTTCATCACGATGCCGGCAGCAGCAGCGGTAGCAGCCGGCGCCTACGGCCTCGTGTACCTGGCGTTCCTGTAGCCCCTAGCCGCACGGCCCCGGCGTTGACCCTGCAGCGCAGCCGTAGCCGCACGGCCCGGCGTCGTTTGTCGGTTGCCCCCGCACCCGCCCACGACGCGAAGGGGTCGTGCCGGGGTGTCCGCCCGCAGCGGTTGGCGCGTCAACCCGGGCGCGTTGGTCAGAGACCGATTCCGCGCCGTTCCGAGGACGGACACCCCCCGGCGCCGCCCCGACGACGCACACACCGCAGGCGCCACAGCAACCCCGCACCCGCAGCCACAGGCCGCCGCAGGCATGCAAACCGGCACCCGCACCCGCACCCGCACCCGCACCGAACACCCCACCGCGGCACCACACCACCGCGGCACGACGCCCGGACCCGGACCACACAAGACCGCCGCAAACGACGGGGCCCGCCCCCGGGAGCCAGGGGCGGGCCCTTTTCGTCCTCGCGGTGGCACCGCCATGCAGCACCGCGAGGAGCTTGATCAGCCGAAACGGCCGGAGATGTAGTCCTCCGTGGCCTGGACCGACGGGTTGGAGAAGATCCGCTCCGTGTCGTCGATCTCGATCAGCTTGCCCGGCTGCCCCACGGCCGCCAGGTTGAAGAACGCCGTCCGGTCGGACACACGCGCAGCCTGCTGCATGTTGTGCGTCACGATGACGATCGTGAAGCGCTCCTTCAGCTCCCCGATCAGATCCTCGATCGCGAGCGTCGAGATCGGGTCGAGCGCGGAGCACGGCTCGTCCATCAGCAGGACGTTGGGCTCGACGGCGATCGCCCGCGCGATGCACAGACGCTGCTGCTGACCACCCGACAGCCCCGACCCCGGCTTGTTCAGCCGGTCCTTGACCTCGTTCCAGAGGTTCGCTCCCTTGAGCGACCGCTCCACGATGTCGTCCAGCTGGGACTTCTTGTACGAGCCCAGCAGCTTCAGACCCGCCGCCACGTTGTCGTACACGGACATCGTCGGAAACGGGTTCGGCCGCTGGAACACCATGCCGACCTCACGCCGCACGGACACGGGGTCGACGCCCGCGCCGTACAGGTTCTCGTCGTCGAGCATGACCTTGCCCTCGACCCGCCCGCCGGACGTCACCTCGTGCATCCGGTTGAGCGTGCGCAGGAAGGTCGACTTGCCGCATCCCGACGGCCCGATGAAGGCCGTGACCGAACGGGGCTCGATGGTCATCGAGATGTCCTCGATGGCACGGAACGAACCGTAGTAGGCGCTGAGGCCGCTGACATCAATGCGCTTGGCCATGTGAAATCACTGCTTCTTTCGGAAAATCGGTCGCTGAGTGGCCGCGTCAGCGACCGGTCTTGGGGGCCTTCCAGCGGGCGATGCCGCGGGCCAGCAGGTTCAGGATCATCACGAAGGCGATCAGCGTCAGCGACGCCGCCCACGCACGGTCGTACGCAGGTTCGGCACCGGCGCTCTGGGAGTACTGCTGGTAGATGTACAGCGGCAGCGACGCCTGGGCCCCTTCAAACGGGTTGTTGTTGATGAACGGGTTGCCGAACACCAGCAGCAGCACCGGCGCCGTCTCACCCGCGATACGGGCGACGGCCAGCATGATGCCGGTGGTGATACCGCCGATCGCCGTCGGCAGGACGACCTTCAGGATCGTCCGCCACTTCGGCACGCCGAGCGCCAGGGACGCCTCACGCAGCTCGTTCGGCACGAGCTTGAGCATCTCCTCCGTCGACCGCACCACGACCGGCATCATCAGGATCGCGAGCGCGAGAGAGCCGGCGAAGCCGAACGGCTGCATCTCGAAGATCAGCATGATGCTGAGGATGAACAGACCGGCGACGATCGACGGGATGCCCGTCATGACATCGACGAAGAAGGTCACGGCCCGGGCCAGGTTGCCCCGCCCGTACTCGACCAGGTAGATCGCGGTGAACACACCGATCGGCGCGGCGATCAGCGTGGCGAGGCCGACCTGCTCCAGGCTGCCGATGATGGCGTGGTAGATGCCGCCACCCGGCTCCCGGTCACCGACGACGCCCATCGAGTGGGTGAGGAAGTAGCCGTTCAGGACCTTCGTGCCGCGCTCGACGGTCGCCCAGACCAGCGAGGCGAGCGGCACCACGGCGATCAGGAAGGAGACCCAGACCAGCGAGGTGGCCACCCGGTCCTTGGCCTGCCGCTTGCCCTCGACGGCCGTCGCGACGACGTACGTGCCGAGGACGTAGAGGATCGCGGCGATCAGGCCCCACTGGATCCGGCTGTGCAGTCCGGCGGCCAGGCCGATGCCGACCGCGACGGCGAGGGAGCCGGCGGCGATCGCCCACGGTGCCCACTTGGGCAGGTTGGCGCCGCGCAGGCTGCTGGGGCGCTTGTGGGTGACGACGGTGCTCATGCGTTGGCCCCCGAGTACTCCTTGCGGCGGGCGATGATCGCGCGGGCCGCGCCGTTGACCAGCAGGGTGATGACGAACAGGACCAGACCGGAGGCGATCAGCGCGTCACGGCCGAAGGTGTCCGCCTCACCGAACTTGCTGGCGATGTTCTGGGCGAACGTACCGCCGCCTGGGTCGAGCAGGCTGGCCTGGATGTCGAAGGAGGGGGAGAGCACGGTGGCGACGGCCATCGTCTCGCCGAGCGCGCGGCCGAGGCCGAGCATCGACGCGGAGATCACGCCGGAGCGGCCGAACGGCAGCACCGCCATCCGGATGACCTCCCAGCGCGTGGCGCCGAGGGCCAGGGCCGCCTCCTCCTGGGCCTGCGGGACCTGGCGGAAGACCTCACGGCTGACGTTGGTGATGATCGGCAGGATCATGATCGCCAGCAGGATGCCGACCGTGAGCATCGAGCGGGGCGGACCGCCCTGCCAGTCGAAGATGCCGGTCCAGCCGAAGTACGCGTCGAGCCAGCTGAACAGGCCGTTCAGCTGCGGTACGAGGATCAGGGCGCCCCAGAGGCCGTACACGATGGACGGCACGGCGGCGAGCAGGTCGATCACATAGGCGATGGGACCGCTCAGCCGGCGCGGGGCGTAGTGGGTGAGGAACAGCGCGATGGCGACCGCGATGGGGACCGCGATGACCATGGCGACGATCGAGGACACCACGGTGCCGAAGGCCAGCACGGCGATGCCGAAGACCGGCGGCTGGGTGCCCGTGTTCCACTCGAAGGTCGTGAGGAAGTTGCCCTCGTCCTCGCTGATGGCGAGGACGGCGCGGTAGGTCAGGAAGACCGCGATCGCGGCCATGATCGTCAGCAGCAGAATGCCCGACCCGCGGGAAAGACCGAGGAAAATACGGTCACCGGGCCGGGTGGCGCCGCGGGCGGCGCGCTTGCGCTCGGCCTGCGTCGGCTGGGACATGGGTGGAGGTGCTGCAGTGTTCTTCGTCGTTATGTCCATCAGGTTCTCCGGTCTGCGGAGCCGGACTCGACGTACGGCTCCTGGCGGCGGTGCACCGGACGGTGCGGGGCCCGGCCCCCTGTGGCGGGGGGCCGGGCCGCGCACTCAGGTCAGCTCAGGCCCTCGATGGTGGTGCGGACCTTGGCGATGATCTCGTCGGGGATCGGCGCGTAGCCGGCGTCGGCCAGCAGGCCCTGGCCGTCCTCGCCGGCGACGTAGTTCAGGAACGCCTTGGTGGCGGGCAGCGTCTCGGCCTTGTTGCCCTTGTCGCAGACGATCTCGTAGGTGACCAGGGTGATCGGGTACGCGCCCTCGGCCTTGGTCTTGTAGTTGATCTCCAGGGCGAGGTCCTTGCCCTGGCCGACGACCTTGGCGTCCGCGATGGCCGCGGTGGCAGCCTCGGTGGAGGCCTTGACCGGCTCGGCGGCTCCCGTGTCGATGGCGACGACGTTCATGCCCTCGGCGTAGGACAGCTCCATGTAGCTGATGGCGCCGGAGACCTGGGAGACCTGCTGCGCGACACCGGAGGAACCGGACGCGGACTGGCCGCCCTTGGCCTGCCAGGCCTTACCACCCTCGTACTTCCAGTTCTCGGGGGTGGTGGCGATCAGGTACTTGGTGAAGTTGTCCGTGGTGCCGGACTCGTCCGAGCGGTGGAACGCCTGGATCTTGAGGTCGGGGAGGTCGGCCTCGGGGTTCAGCTTCTTGATCGCCGCGTCGTTCCACTTGGTGATCTTGCTGTCGAAGATCTTGGCGATCGTCGGGGCGTCCAGCACCAGGTTGTCGACACCCGGGACGTTGTAGGACAGGGCGATCGGGCCGCCGACCATCGGGAGGTCGATGCCCTGGCCGCCCTGGCAGACTTCCTTGGACGCGGCGATCTCTTCCTCGTCCAGCGCGGAGTCGGAGCCGGCGAAGGCGACCTGGCCCTGGTTGAACGCCGTGATACCGGCGCCCGAGCCGGAGCCCTTGTAGTTGATCTGCACGCCGGAGCACTCGGCGGTGAACGCCTTGACCCAGGCGTCGATCGCGTTCTTCTGCGCGGAGGAGCCGTCGGCCAGCAGCTGGCCCTTGGCGTCGCCGCAGTCGATGGAGCCCGTGGCGGCGGCGCTGGCGCCCGCCGAGTCACCGCCGTTGCCGGTCTCGTCGGAGCCGCACGCCGTGAGGGCCAGGGCGCCGGAGACGGCGAGAGCACCGAGGGTGAGGGCCCGCCGGTTCATGCGCTGAAGCTTCACTTTCGGGAGTTCCTTCCAGGAGCCGCCGTCCTGATCGGCGGCGTGCGAAGTCTGGTCGGCACGGACGCGTTTTCGAGCACGCCCGTCACCGGTAAGGCCGAAATTAGGCAGATCAGGTGAAGCCGCCTATGGCCGTAAGTGAACGGAGGGTGAACCCCTGCGGTCGGTGCGGTTAGGTCACGGAACGCTCACGGGGAGGGCACGCAAAGGTTCCATCCGACGCCCTCACCTGCGCGTGCACCGCCGATTACCCCCGGGAATCGACTCAGGCGCGTACATATGCAGCATCCCGCACGAAGGTACACGGTTTCCTCACCGAATCGAACATCACGGACGAGTGGCGGAGGTGACCGCGGGTTACGGACATCCCAGAAGTGGGCGGCCGAAAGCGGCCCATCGGCGGAACGCGCGCTCCCGAGAAGCCGTCTTGCCTCATGCAGGCGGCGGCAGCGGGAGGCAGGCATGGAACGGCGGACGTTCATCGGGGGCGGGGTCGTCGCGGTCGCGGGGATCGCGTCGGCGGTGGCGTGCAGCGGCGGCTCCGGCACCGCCACCGCGACCCCCACGACGGGCCGGGGCGCCACTCCCGTCACGGGCCGGGGCGACGGCCCGACCGGCACCGGCGCCCGTACGGCCACCGCCACGGCCGCCGCCGGCTGGCCGGCGCTCGCCCGTGATCTCGACGGCACCCTGGTCCGCCCCGGCGACGCCTCCTGGCCGACCGCACGGCAGCTCTACAACACCCGCTTCGACGCGCTGAAGCCCGCAGCCGTCGCCTATGTCGCCCACCCCGACGACATCGCCACCGTCCTCGCCTACGCCCGGACCCACCACATACGCGTGGCGATCCGCAACGGCGGCCACTCCTACGCCGGCTGGTCCTCCGGCGACGGCCGCCTGATCATCGATGTCTCCCGGCTCGGCCGCGTCCGTGCGAGCGGCGGCACCGCCGTGGTCGGCGCCGGCGCCAAGCTGATCGACGTCTACCGCGCCCTCGCCGCCAACGGCGTCACCATCCCCGCCGGTTCCTGCCCGACGGTCGGCGTCTCCGGCCTGGTGCTGGGCGGCGG
The DNA here is from genome assembly GCF_015160875.1 of Streptomyces chromofuscus. NCBI lineage: Bacteria > Bacillati > Actinomycetota > Actinomycetes > Kitasatosporales > Streptomycetaceae > Streptomyces > Streptomyces chromofuscus. The sequence continues at coordinate 3,827,191 of NZ_CP063374.1, forward strand.
ACACGGCGTCGTCTCCCGGGCTTACGGCCTGACCTGCGACAGCCTCACCGGGGCGACCCTGGTGACGGCGGACGGCCGCCGGCTCACCGCCGACGCCGCGCACCACCCCGACCTCTTCTGGGCCCTGCGCGGCGCGGGCAACGGCAATTTCGGCGTCGTCACGGAGCTGCGCTTCCGTACCCACCCGGCCCCGCAGGCGGTCTCGGCGTACCTGACCTGGCCGTGGAGCAAGGCGGCGGCGGTCGTGCGGGCCTGGCAGGAGTGGGGCCCGGCGCAGCCCGACGAGATCTGGTCGTCCCTGCACCTGGCGAACGCGGCCGGCGGCACCCCCACCGTCTCGGTCGCCGCCTTCTCCCTGGGCACCTACGGCGAACTCCAGAACGCCGTGGACCGCCTCGCCGCCCGGGCCGACTCCTCGGCGTCCCACGTCTCCCTGAAGCGCCGCTCGTACGAGGAGTCCATGGAGGTCTACGCCGGCTGCTCGTCCTTCGCCACCGACGCCCAGTGCCACCTTCCCGGCACGACCCCCGGCCGCTCGTCCGAGGGCGCCCTGGGCCGCGAGACGTACGCCGCCCGCTCCGACTTCTTCGACCGCTCCCTCCCCGCGGCCGGCATCCGCGCCCTGCTGGCCCAGCCGCCGTCGGTACGCGGCGGCGCGGGCAGCATCGCCCTCACGGCCCTGGGCGGCGCGATCAACCGCGTCTCCCCCACGGCGACGGCCTTCGTCCACCGCCGGTCGCGCATGCTGGCCCAGTACCTCGTGTCCTGGCGAGCCGGCACCTCCGGCGCGACGGCCCAGTCCTGGCTGAACTCGGCGCACACGGCGATGCGCCCGTACGCGTCGGGAGCGGCGTACCAGAACTACACGGACCCGACGCTGCGGAACTGGCGGACGGCGTACTACGGGGACGCGGCGCCCCGCCTGACCCGGCTGAAGCGGACCTACGACCCGGACAGGGTGTTCACGTCCCCGCAGGCCCTGTGAGACCCGGCCGGGCCGGCGCCCGTCACAAGCCCTCTGCGGCCCAACCCGAGCCACGGCCCGTCCGACGGAGCCCTGGTGCCGCGGCAGGCAACGTGTGCCCGGCAAGGAGCGGCGTCCGGTGCGTGCTCCGGTGGTCCCCCCGGCCGGAGGCTGGGGAAGTGCCGGACGGAGGCCGTCGTACTGGATGTACTCGGGCTTCCGGCCGGTGCGGCGACAGGGCGTGCCGGGCGTCGGGAGGGGGTGAACGCTGCCTGTCGCGGCACTAGGCCGCGAGGTCGCGCTCCTCAGCGCCGGTGGTCTCCTTGCGGGCTCCCGGGATCAGGGCGTCCCGCTCCTCGACCGCGCGCCGCCGCCGCACCAGCCGGCCGGCCCGGGGCGAGCGCTCCACGGCCTTCGTCACCGGCGTCAGCAGGGCCATGGCCAACGGCGACAGCAGCAGCACGACGGCGGTGCCGAGCGCGAAGCCGCCGATGACGTCCGTCGGATAGTGCACGCCCATGTACACCCGGCAGAAGCCCTCGACCAGCGCCAGCCCGATGCCGACGAGCCCGAGGGTCCGATGGGCGACGAACAGCCCCACCCCGAGCGCCATCGCGATGGTCGCGTGATCGCTGACGAAGGAGAAGTCGGTCTTCCCGGTGACCAGGACCTCCAGCCCCTGGTGCTGACGGAACGGCCGGGGCCGCTCCACGAACCCCCGTATCGGCACGTTCACCAGCACCGCGACGCCCGCGGCCAGCGGCGCCCACACGAGCGCGGCGACCGACCCTGCCGCCTCCTCGCCGGAGATGCCGCTCCGTCGGCGGACGCTCCACCAGCACCACACCAGCAGCAGCGTCATGGCGAGCAGCAGCCCGTACTCCCCGACGAACCCGACGACGCGGTCGAACCACCGGGGCGCGTCCTTGGCCAGGCCGTTGATGTCGTAGAGCAGCTCGACGTCGGGGTTCGACCCGGATTGCGCGAGTCCAGCCATGGTGCAGCGGCCCCTTCGTCGTCGTCTTCGGGCGCACCCGTGCGTGCGCCGCTCCGCCCACCCCCGTGGTGTGTAGATCCGCGTCGATCCCCGTGGTGGACCCGTCCCGCCGACACCCGTTGACACGTGCCTCGACCGACGTCCGCTCGGCTACGTCAACAGGAACGCACGACCTCCGTCACTGGGTTCCACATTCCACGGAATGATCACGCAGACGTTATCGAAGAGAGATACATCGCCGCAGCTCAGGGGTGTGCTTCACACTCCGTCTCAGCCCTTTTCAGACCGCCGAGGGGAGTGCTTTCGCGCCATCTTCGGTGACCCGGGTGGCGCCGAAGTAGTCGGGGGTGTCGATCGGGTCGAAGCGGATCACCGCACCCGGCCGCGGGGCGTCGATCATGTACCCGCCGCCGACGTAGATCCCCACGTGCCGGATGGCCCGGGAGTTGGTGAGGTCGTCCGAGAAGAACACCAGATCCCCGGGCAGCAACTCGTCCCGATCCGGGTGCGGCCCGGCGTTGTACTGGTCGTTGGCGACCCGGGGCAGGGTGATGCCCACACTCTCGTACGCCGCCTTGGTCAGACCCGAGCAGTCGAAGCGCCCGCCCTGCTCGGGCGTACCGTTGCCGCCCCACAGGTAGAGCGTGCCGAGCTTCTTCTGCGCGTAGTGAATGGCGCCGGCGGCCTGCTCGGAGGGATCGACCCGCCCGACGGGCGCGGCGAAGCTCTCCTGGAGCGTCGTGATCACCCGGACGTAGTTCTGGGTCTCCTTGTACGGCGGCACACCCCCGTACCTGATGACGGCGTACGCGCCCGCGTTGTACGCCGCGAGCATGTTCTTCGTCGCGTCCCCGGGCACGTCCTTCACGTACTTCGCGAGCGTGCAGTCGTACGACGCGGCCGACGGGATCGCGTCATTCGGGTCCCACACGTCCCGGTCCCCGTCCCCGTCCCCGTCGATGCCGTGGGTGGCCCAGGTGCCCGGGATGAACTGCGCTATCCCCTGTGCCTGCGCCGGGCTCTGCGCGGTCGGGTTGAACCCGCTCTCCTGGTACAACTGCGCGGCGAGGAGGGCGGGGTTGATGGCGGGGCACAGATTGCCCCATCGCTGTACGAGCCCTTGATAGGCGGCGGGCACGGACCCCTTGGCCAGATTCCGTCCGGCCCCGCCGACGCCGTTGACCAGATTGCCGGCCACGAGGTACACCCCGACGACGAGCAGCATCACGAACGCGACCCCGGCACCCGTCGCGGCCACCGCCACGACCCACGCCTTACGCACAGTCAACCGCCCCTCGCCGCCCGGGAGTACGCCCAGGTCAGTGTAGAAGGAGGGGCGGCAAAAGAGAGGGCGGCTTCCCGGACGACTCGGCCGGACCGGTCCGGCCAGACATCAGTGACCGCTCGTCAGGCTGTCGACCCGAAAGGCCGATGCCCGCCGCGGTCCCGCAGAGGCGCAGTACTGCCTGTCAGGCAGCCGGCCCCATCGAGTGGCCGCCTGCCGGACTCTCCCGGGCCGGTCACCACTCCGAGGCCGCCATCGGGTCCCGTGACCGCTCGTCAGACCACCTTCGCTCCGGCGCCCAGCGGAAAGGCGACCCCCGTCAGCTCCTCCGACGCCGCCCACAGCCGGCGCGCCGTCGTCGGATCGCTCGCCGCCGCCGAACGGCCCACCAGCGTGGGTGCGCCGCGCATCTCGCCGAGGCCGTCCGGGCCCACGTAGCTCGCGCCCGGCAGGTCCATGACCGCGGCGTACAGGGTCGGCAGGGCGCCGGCCTTGTCGTCCTGGGCGAAGAGCCTGTTACCGAGCTGCATCAGGGCGCGGGACACCGGGTTTGCCGCGTGGGTCTGCAGGTTGGTGGCCGCGTAGCCGGGGTGGGCGGCCAGGGTGCGAACCCTGGAGCCGGTTGCCGTCAGCCGGCGCTGGAGCTCCAGGGTGAACAGGAGGTTCGCCAGCTTGGACTGGGCGTAGGCGCGGACCGGCGTGTACCCCTTCGTCAGGTTCAGGTCGTCGAAGTCGATGACACCGGCGCCCCAGCGGTGGGCGCCCGACGACACGGTCACCACGCGATCGGTGACGTACGGCAGCAGCAGGTTCGTCAGGGCGAAGTGGCCGAGATGGTTCGTGCCGAACTGCATCTCGAAGCCGTCCTTGGTGCGCTGCTCGGGCAGCATCATCACGCCCGCGTTGTTGAGCAGCAGGTCCAGCGGACGGTCGCCCCACTCCCGCGCGAACTCCCGCACCGACGCGAGGTCCGCGAGGTCGAGCCGCCGGACCTCCGTACTGCCGCGCACGCTCGCCGCCGCCGCCCGCCCGCGCCCCGGATCGCGCACCGCGAGGACGACATGCGCCCCCGCACCCGCCAGCGCGTCCGTCGCCGCCAGCCCGATACCGCTGTTGGCGCCGGTGACGACCACCGTCCGACCGGTGAGGTCGGGCAGCCGACCGACGTTCCACTTGCTCGTCCTGCGCGTGTTCTTTCCCGTAGCCATGGACTCAATGTAGACAACGACAACAATGCTGTCAATGACAACAAAGATGGCGACGCCAACAAAGCTGACGTCGTCAACATCGGGATACGATGATGCGCATGCCCGAACCCCGCCCCTACCACCACGGAGACCTGCGCGCCGCCCTGCTCGCCGGCGCGGAACGCACTCTGCGGGACAAGGGCGCCGCCGCACTGTCCCTGCGCGAACTCGCCCGCGAGACCGGCGTCAGCCACGCCGCCCCGGGCCGGCACTTCAAGGACAAGCAGGCCCTGCTCGACGCCCTCGCCCTCACCGGCTTCGAGCGCATGACCAGGGCCCTGCAGACCGCGGACGACCCCGCCCTCCCCTTGGAGGACCGGTTCACCGCCCTCGCGCGCGCCTACCTCGGGTTCGCCATCGAGAACGCCGCACTACTGGAGCTGATGTACGCCCGCAAGCACGACCCGGACGTCTCCGAGCAGCTCGCCACCGCCGTGGAACACGCGATCACACCACTCACCCGCCTGATCGCGGAGGCGCAAGGGCGCGGCGAGATCGTCGAGGGCGACCCCGAACACATCACCCTCCTCGCCGGCGCCACCGTCCACGGCATCGCCGCCTTCACGGCCAACGGCACCTTCCCGCCGCAGGCCGCCCTCGACAGCATCGGCGAACACGTCCACCACCTGCTGCACGGACTGCGCCCCCGCTGACCCCTCGTCACCGCCCGCCCGGCACACGGCGATAGCCTTCATCCTGACGCCCTGAGCACCCGGCGAACACCGGCGCGACCAACCGCCCCACCCACCACCGGAAACGGGCCCGGTCGTAAAGAGGCACAACGACGGCACCACACCACAGGTTCCGCTCCCACCTCGTTGCCCGGCGTTACCGGCCGTGATACACAGAGTGACGATACGAGGTATTCGTACGAAACCCGCCAAGCAATGACGCCAAGTCGACATACGACAGCGCCATTGTCGGCGAGAATGAGGCCTGACCTCTGCGCACCGCAGGGGACTGCGGAACTACCCAACAGGGGCGGTGACTTACATGCTCTTTGCGGCCGACAAGGGAGACATCAACACCATCATCGGCGGGATCGCTCCGGACTGGGGCCCCTTCGGCAGCCTGGGCAACGAGGCCAAGGTGATGATCGAGGTGGTGATGGCGGTGGCCATCCTCATCTGCCTCGGCATCGCCATCTGGGGGGCGGCCAAACAGCGCATCGGCGCGACGGCCCTCCGGGACACCTTCAGCGCGGAGCAGGGCAAGGGCCTGATCATCGCCGGCCTCACCGGAGTCTTCATCATCGGCTCCCTCGGCACGCTCTTCACCATCGTGTACGGCATGGCGGTGTAAGCCCCACCACGTCCTCCCCGGGCGCGCCCGGTCCCCCTACCCCACCCGCCCGTCGTGCCCACCGGCTGAGGTTGCGTTTCCCTGATGTCCCTGATGTCGAGTCACCACACCGCGCCCGCGCGGGAACCAGCGCGGCTACCGTCGTACACCTACGCGGTCATTCAGTACGACGGTCTCCGCTACGACATCGAGGGGGCGGACGCGGCATGAGTCCCGGGGACGAACACGAGGCCTCCGGCGGTTACGCCGGCACCGGGCACACCCGTACCCGGTTGCCGGACAGCGAGCCCTACGGCGGCGCCCGGCGCGGCCGCAACTCCTCCCGGAACCTGGTCACCGTGGTCGGCGTGGTGGTCCTCCTGATCGCCGCGATCGCCTTCGCCAACCGCGGCTCGAACGAGCCGACTTCGACGGACGCCAACCCGTCGGCCCCGGAGGCCACGTCAACGGCGGCGAGCGGAGAACGCCCGGTGGAGACCAAGTCAGCGGGCATCCCCTCGGGCTTCGCCCAGACAGAACAGGGGGCACAGTCGGCGGCGGTGAACTACTCGGTGGCGCTCGGCTCGACCGGCATGTTCAACAAGAACAACCGGCACACCATCGTGGACGCCCTGTACACCCCCGAGGCTGCGGCCGATCTGAAAGGCCCGATGGACGAAGCCTATTCGATCAGCTTCCTCAGCAAACTGGGGCTGGACGCCAACGGAAACCCGCCGTCAGGCCGCACCTTCGTCTCGCGCGTGGTTCCGGTGGGCACGACGGTCCAGCAGTACAGCGACACCAACGCGAAGGTCGCGGTCTGGTACATGGGGCTCATCGGCATGTCCGGGGAGAAGTCGACCGACCCGGTCACCTCCACGTGGAAGACCTGGACCTTCGATCTGAGATGGTCCAGCGGTGACTGGAAGATCGTCACAGACTCGCAGAAGGACGGCCCCGCCCCCGTGCCCGGCGACGACCGGGCGGCGACCTCCGAAGAGATCAGCAAGGCCATCCAGGAGTACGGAGGGTTCACGTATGCCCGGTAACCCGCATCGCGTGCTCAAGCTCACCGGCCTCGTAGCAGCCGTGCAGACAGCCTCCGTGCTGGTGGCCACCCAGGCCTTCGCCGCGCCCACGCCCTCACCCACGCCCAGCAACGACCCCTGCGATCTCATCGTCGGCGAGGCCAAGAAGTACTGCGAACGCGACACCGGCGAATCCGGAAGCGGCACCAGCACACCCTCCCTCGACCCCACCTCCACCCTCGACCCCCTCTCCTCCCTCGCCAAGGGCTGTGCCGACGCCGCGTCCTGGACCATCGACAAGCTCAGTGAAGCCGTCAAGGACACCGCCAACGTCGACTTCACCAACGCCCAGTTCCTCAAGCAGTACGCGGTCGTCTTCGCCGCGTCCACCGTCCTCACGCTCCTCCTGTGGCTCCTGGCCGTGGCCAAGCGAGCCGTGCGCGGCGTCCCCCTGTCCACCGCCATCGGCGAAGCCATCGGCTTCCTCTGGCTCACCGTCCTGGCCTCCGCCTTCACCCCCCTGATCCTCTACACGGTCGTCTCCGCCACCGACGGCATCTCCGACGTCCTCGCCAAGGCCACCGGCGACCAGACGGACGCCTTCTTCGGCAACTTCTCCGGCGCCCTGGAGAAGGGCGAGGACATCGGCGGCGGCCCGATCATGCTGATCGTCGTCTCCCTCGTCAGCATCCTCGCCGCCGGCGTCCTGTGGCTGGAACTCGTCATCCGCGCCGCCCTGCTCTACGTCGGCGCCCTCCTCGGCACCGTCGTCTACGCCGGCCTGGTCGACAAGAACCTCTGGGGCCACGTCCGCCGCTGGGCCGGCATCATGATCGCCGTCATCCTCGTGAAGCCGGTCATCGTGATCGTCCTCGGGCTGGCCGGCGCGCTCAGCGCAGACGACGGCCCCGACGCCTTCTCCGCCGTCGTCTCCGGCCTCGCGATCATCCTGCTCGCCATCTTCGCGTCCGCGATGATCTACCGCTTCGTCCCCGGCTTCGGCGACGAGATCGCGGGCTCCCGCAACAACCGCATCATGCAGGGCGCCGAAGGCAAGGCCGCCGCGGTCATCAGTTCCCCCGCGACCCTCGTCGCCCAGGGCATCAAGACCCACAGCACCCGCGCCGACAACAACGGCCAGGCCCAGTCCTCCGGCGGCGGCCCCCGCCCCGCCAACCAGGCCTCCGGCGGCGTGGCCGCCCACAGCTCCCGCCCCTCGACCGGTGGCGGCGGACCTGTCCCCTCCGCCGCACCCGCGCCGCGCTCCTCCAGTCCGATCAACACCCCGCACGCCAGCAACACCCGCAACAGCTCCAGCAATCGCTCGGGAGGTGAAGGGCGTTGACGACCGAGTCCCACCTGTCCCATCCGGTCACGCCCCGCCGTACATATCTGATCGGCCGCGCCCGGCCGAACGCGATCGTCGGCCGGAATCGAGAGACCGGTGAGATCGCGCTGATCATCGCGGGCGCGTTCCTCGGCATGATGTGCGGTCTGCTCGTCCCGGTGCTGTCGCTGCGGATCGTCCTCCTCATGGGCTTCCCGCTGCTCGCGCTGGCCGCGGTCTACGTGCCGTACAAGCACCGCACGTTCTACAAGTGGTTCGAGATCAACCGCAGCTACAAGCGCACCGTGAAGCAGGGAGCCACCTACCGCTCCGGCGTCGTCGAGGCGGGCACGCGGCTCGACGGGCGCGAGGTGGAGATCGGCCCGCCCCCCGGCATCGGCCGCATCACCTGGCTCGCCGCCCCCTTCGGGCCCGACGAGATCGCCGTCCTGCTGCACGCGGACCGCAAGACCGTCACCGCCGCCATCGAGATCGAGGGCCCCGGCGTCGGCCTGCGCGACAGCGAGGACCAGGAGGCCCTCGTCGACCGCTTCGGCACCCTGCTGAAACACGTCGCGAACGGCGACGGCTTCGTCACCCGCCTGCAGATGCTCGCCCGCACCCTGCCCGCCGACCCCGACGCGCACGCCAAGGACGTCGCCGTGCGCGGCGACGACCGCGCACCGGGGTGGCTGCAGCAGTCGTACGACCAGCTCCAGTCGATGGTGTCTACGAGCAGCGAACAGCACCGCGCGTACCTCGTCGCCTGCATGCACTACAACCGCGAACTGGCCGCCGAGGCCCACGCCATGGCCCGCGCGGCCCGCCCGCACGGCGGCAAGGTCGACCGGGACGCCGGCCTCGCGGTCGTCATGGCCCGCGAGCTGACCGACATCTGCTCCCGGCTGCAGGAGGCCGACATCCGCGTACGCCAGCCCCTCGGCCAGGGCCGGCTCGCCTCGCTCATCCACTCCATGTACGACCCGGACCACCCGATCGACCACATCCAGGCGATGACGAAACGCAACGCCTGGCCGGCCGAACTGGACGCCACGGAGCCCACCTTTCTGCAGGCCAAGACCCGGGAGTCCTCGACCCGCGCGCCGTGGTGCCACGCCACCGCGTGGGTCAAGGAGTGGCCGATGACGCCCGTCGGCGTCAACTTCCTCGCCCCGCTCCTCGTCCACACCCCGGACGTCATCCGAACGGTCGCCGTCACGATGGATCTCGAGCCCACCGAGGTAGCCATCGAACGTATGTTGACGGAAAAGACCAACGACGAGGCCGAGGCGTCCCGCGCCGCCAAGATGAACCGCACCGTCGACCCGCGCGACATCGCCGCCCACACCCGCCTCGACCAGCGCGGCGAGGACCTCGCGAGCGGCGCGGCCGGCGTCAACCTGGTCGGCTACATCACCGTCTCGTCGCGCTCCCCGGAGGCGCTGGCCCGGGACAAGCGCACGATAAGAGCCTCGGCAGGAAAGTCGTACCTGAAGCTGGAGTGGTGCGATCGCGAGCACCACCGGGCCTTCGTGAACACGCTCCCGTTCGCCACCGGAATCCGAAGGTAGGGGTTGATGCCCTGATGCGGGACCCGCTCTCCGTCATCACCGACGCCTTCACGTCCTTCCTCTTCGGGAAGGTGGAGACCACCCGGCTGCCGGTGCGCACCTCCACGGGCCAGGCCCAGGCCGTCTACCTGCCCACCGCGGCCCCCGGCCTCGGCGACTCCGGCGTCATCATCGGCCGCGAGGTCTACTCCGGGAAGGGCTACATCTACGACCCCTTCCAGCTGTACGGCCAGCAGCTCCCGGCTCCGCACTGGCTGGTCCTCGGCGAGTCCGGCAACGGCAAGTCCGCTCTGGAGAAGACCTACGTCCTGCGCCAGCTCCGCTTCCGCGACCGCCAGGTCGTCGTCCTGGACGCGCAGGGCGAGGACGGCGTCGGCGAGTGGAACCTCATCGCCCAGGAGCTGGGGATAACACCCATCCGCCTGGACCCGATGGCGGCCCTGGACCACGGCATCCGCCTGAACCCCCTGGACCCCGCCATCACGACCACCGGCCAGCTGGCCCTGCTGCGGACCATCATCGAGGTCGCGCTGGGGCACGGGCTGGACGAGCGTTCCGGCTTCGCCCTGAAGGTCGCGCACGCCTACGTCAACGAAACCATCGTCGAGCGGCAACCGGTCCTTTCGGACATCGTGGAGCAGCTGCGCCACCCCGAACCCGAGTCGGCCGAGTCGATGAACGTCGACATAGACGACGTACGGGCGTGGGGCCTGGACGTGGCGCTGGTGCTGGACCGCCTGGTCGACGGCGACCTGCGGGGCATGTTCGACGGCCCCACGACCGTCGGCATCGACCTCGACGCCCCGCTGATCGTCTTCGACCTCTCCCACATCGACCGCAACTCCATCGCCATGCCGATCCTGATGGCGATCGTCGGCGTCTGGCTGGAACACACCTGGATCCGCCCCGACCGGAAGAAGCGCATCTTCCTGGTCGAGGAGGCCTGGCACATCATCAACAGCCCGTTCGTGGCGCAGCTGTTCCAGCGCCTGCTGAAGTTCGGCCGACGCCTCGGTCTGTCCTTCGTGGCGGTGGTCCACCACCTGTCCGACGTCGTCGACGGCGCGGCGGCGAAGGAGGCCGCGGCGATCCTCAAGATGGCCTCCACCAGGACGATCTACGCCCAGAAGGCCGACGAGGCGCGGGCGACCGGCCGGGTGCTGGGTTTGCCCAGGTGGGCGGTGGAAATCATCCCCACACTGACACCGGGCATCGCGGTGTGGGACGTCAACGGCAACGTCCAGGTCGTCAAACACCTGGTCACGGAGACGGAACGTCCCCTGGTCTTCACCGACCGCGCGATGACCGAGTCCGCCGCCGACCTCACCGACGACGCCCTGCGCGCCGCCGAACTGGAGGCGGAGGAGCGGGCGGCGGCGTTCATGGAACAGCACCTCGGCGACTCCGAGTCGACGGTGGCGTAAGACGGTGGCGTAAGGGGACGGCGTGAGAGCGGACGACCACCGGCGGGACGCCCAGGGCGGCATCCCCGACGGCCTGCTGATCGGCATACTCGCGTTCCTGCTCGGCATCACCCTGCTGGTCTGGTCGGCCACGGGCCTGGCGGGCTGGTTCACGCACGGGGCGTGGCCGCAGGCCGTGACGTTCCCGCGCACCCCGCTCGCCATGCGCCGGCTCATCGCCGAGCCGCACGACCTCGCCGGCGCCTGGCCGGACACCCCGGGAGCACAGCTCTCGGGGTACGGGCTGTTCTGGGGCCTGTTCATCGGCCAGCTGATGGTGCTGTTCGTGCTGACCATGTTCGTGATGGGGACCGTGGCACGGTGGAAGGCGGGGAAGGCCAGGCACCGGGCGGCCGTACAGCAGGCGCCGACGCCGGCGCCCGAGCCGACGGCTCAGGAGGTCCCCGCACCGAGACTCCCGCAGCAGGCCCCCGCGGCGCCCGTGGAACCCACGGAAGCGGAGCAGCAGCCTTCCGCTTCCCTGCTCGGCGGTGAACGGGTGGGCGGGTGGGAAAAGATCATCGTGACGACCAGGGAAAGCCGCCGAACCACCGCGACCGAGGCAATCCGCGACGCGGACGGCCCCACCCTCGTCGTCACCTCGAACCCGACCGTCTGGCAGGACACCAAGGACGCCCGAGCAAAACTGGGCCCCACCCTCCTCTACGACCCCACCCACGCCTGCGACACCCCGGCCCGCCTGCACTGGTCCCCCGTCTCCCGCTGCGAGGACAAGGACACGGCGGCAGCGAGAGCCGCCGCCCTGCTCACCCCCGTCAGCCCCACCTCACGGCTGGACCAGGCGGTCCGCGACACCGCGGCGACCCTCCTGCGCAGCTATCTGCACGCCGCGGCCCTGGACAACCGCACCATCCGCCATGTCCACCGCTGGGCCCAGGGCACCCAGATCCAGGAAGCGGTACGCACCCTGCGCACCCACCCCAAGGCGGCTCCCGGCGCCGCCGGCGAACTCGAGGCCGCCCTCACCGCACATCCCGAACGCCGGGACATTGCACATGAGTTGACCGCCCGCACCCTGTCCTCGCTCTTCACCGTCAACATCCGCGAGTCCTGCACATCCAACCGACCCGACACCCTCGCCCTGGATTCCTTCGTCGCCGAAGGGGGCACGCTTTATGTGGTCGGTGAATCCATCGAGGACCCCCGGACCAACCCGGGCGCGATGCCCCTGCTCACCGCGCTCGTGTCCAGCGTGGTCGAGCGCGGCCGGCGCATGGCCGAACGGTCATCCTCCGGTCGCCTCGACCCACCACTCACCCTCGTCCTCGACGACGTCGCGGCGGTGGCACCGCTGCCCCAACTCCCCTGGCTGCTGGCATCGGGAGCCGACCAGGGCCTGCCCACCCTGGCCCTCCTCCGCTCCCGCGAGCAGGCCCGCACCCGCTGGCCCCACGACGAGCTGCCGGTCTGACGTCAGCCTCGCTCCAGGACCAACTCCCGCTCACAGGCTTCCGGCCGACCGGCGAGCGGCACCGTCACCCCGCTGGGCTCGAAGCCCATCTTGCGGTAGAAGGCCTGCGCCCGCCCGTTCTCCTCGTGCACAATGAGCCGCACCCGCTCCAGCCCTCGCGCCCAGCACCACTGCAGCGCCTCGTCGAAGAGCAACTCGGTCAGCCCGCACCCCCGCAGCTCGGGCCGCATGTACACGCCCACGACATGCCCCTGCCGCCGCTCGACGGCAAATCCCGCCCAGTCCGTCGTCCCCGGCTCCTCGACCAGCACGGTCAGCGTCCCGACCAACGCCCCGTCCGGCCCCTCCGCGACGATCTGCTGAGCCCCGGCCGCCCCCTCCGCGGCCCGAGCCGCCCGCTCCCGCCAGAACGACTCCGGCCGGGCCACCGCCTGCTCGTACGTCTCCAGGAAGGCGATACGCGCCACCGGATCCCGTAGCGCGGCAAGCCGCAGCTCCCTCATCGCCGGCCACTCCCCGGCCCGCAGGGACCGGACGACATACCGCTCCTCGGCACTGGTGCTCATGGGCCCACCGTAGTACCCGGGTACTACGGCCCTCCCGCGAATAATGACCACAGTCCGACGCCCGAGGCCCCACGAGGCCGACGATCGACACATGATTACGGCCCAGCACCTCACCAAACGCTACGGCGACAAGACCGTCGTCACCGACCTCCCCTTCACCGTCCGCCCGGGCACCGTCACCGGCTTCCTCGGCCCGAACGGCGCCGGCAAGTCCACCACCCTGCGCATGGTCCTCGGCCTGGACGCCCCCACCCGCGGCCACGCCACCATCGGCGGTCGCGCCTACGCCGCCCACCCCGCACCCCTCACCGAGGCCGGCGCCCTGCTGGAGGCCCGTTCGGTGCACCCCGGCCGCACCGCGTACCACCACCTCACGGCGCTCGCCCTCACGCACGGCATCCCGCGCGGCCGCGTCACCCACGTCCTGGACCTCACCGGCCTGTCGGACGTCGGCGGCCGCCGGGTCAAGGGTTTCTCCCTCGGCATGGGCCAGCGTCTCGGCATCGCGGCGGCCCTGCTCGGCGACCCGGCCACCGTCATCCTCGACGAACCGGTCAACGGCCTCGACCCCGAGGGCGTCCTGTGGATCCGCACCCTGCTCAAGTCCCTCGCCGCACAAGGCCGTACGGTCGCCGTCTCCTCCCACCTGATGAGCGAGATGGCCCTCACCGCCGACCACCTGATCATCATCGGCCGAGGGCGCCTCCTCGCCGACACCACGGTCGCGGACTTCGTACGGGACTCGGGCGCCGGCACCGTCAAGGTCGTCACCCCGGAAAAAAAACGCCCCCACCCTCGTACGACTGCTCTCCACCCCCGGCGTCGACATCACCACCGACACCCCCGGCACCCTCCACGTCCGAGGCACGGACGCGGAACACATCGACCGCACCGCCGCCGCCCACGGCGTTCCGCTCTTCGAACTCACCGCGCACCACGCCTCCCTGGAGGAGGCCTTCATGGACCTCACGCGCGACTCGGTGGAGTTCGCCGCGACCCCCGAAGGAGCCGCAGCATGACCACGACCACCGGCCCCTACCGGGTGACGCCGGCCCGCGTCCTGCACGCGGAGTGGCACAAACTGCGCACCCTCCGCTCCAGCTGGATCAGCCTCGTCCCCGCCCTCACCCTCACCCTCGCCACCGGCCTCGCCATCGGCGCGTCCTACGAGTCCGGCGACGCCGACGAGATGGACGCCGTCCTGCTCACCCTCCTGGGCATGCAGTTCACGCAGATCATCGTCGGCGTCCTCGGCATCCTGGCCACCGCCGGCGAGCACTCGACCGGGCAGATCCGCTCCACCATGACGGCCGTCCCACGCCGCCTGCCCGTCCTGTGGTCCAAGGCCGCGGTCATCGGCACGGTCTCCTTCGCGACCGTCCTCGCCACGGCTGGACGAACACGGAGATAGCCATGCGCCTGCACCTCGCCGAGTCGACGGTGAAGACACACGTCAGCCGACACGAGATTGGTGAGCCCGTCGTAAGGCCCCGAAAACGCAGAAAACCCCGCATCCGAAGATGCGGGGTTTTCTCAATATTTGTTCGGCGGCGTCCTACTCTCCCACAGGGTCCCCCCTGCAGTACCATCGGCGCTGTAAGGCTTAGCTTCCGGGTTCGGAATGTAACCGGGCGTTTCCCTCACGCTATGACCACCGAAACACTATGAAACACAACCGCACCACCCATCAGGGCGGGGTTGTTCGTGGTTTCAGAACCAACACAGTGGACGCGAGCAACTGAGGACAAGCCCTCGGCCTATTAGTACCGGTCAACTCCACACGTTACCGTGCTTCCATATCCGGCCTATCAACCCAGTCGTCTACTGGGAGCCTTACCCCATCAAGTGGGTGGGAGTCCTCATCTCGAAGCAGGCTTCCCGCTTAGATGCTTTCAGCGGTTATCCCTCCCGAACGTAGCCAACCAGCCATGCCCTTGGCAGAACAACTGGCACACCAGAGGTTCGTCCGTCCCGGTCCTCTCGTACTAGGGACAGCCCTTCTCAAGACTCCTACGCGCACAGCGGATAGGGACCGAACTGTCTCACGACGTTCTAAACCCAGCTCGCGTACCGCTTTAATGGGCGAACAGCCCAACCCTTGGGACCGACTCCAGCCCCAGGATGCGACGAGCCGACATCGAGGTGCCAAACCATCCCGTCGATATGGACTCTTGGGAAGATCAGCCTGTTATCCCCGGGGTACCTTTTATCCGTTGAGCGACGGCGCTTCCACAAGCCACCGCCGGATCACTAGTCCCGACTTTCGTCCCTGCTCGACCCGTCGGTCTCACAGTCAAGCTCCCTTGTGCACTTACACTCAACACCTGATTGCCAACCAGGCTGAGGGAACCTTTGGGCGCCTCCGTTACCCTTTAGGAGGCAACCGCCCCAGTTAAACTACCCATCAGACACTGTCCCTGATCCGGATCACGGACCCAGGTTAGACATCCAGCACGACCAGACTGGTATTTCAACGACGACTCCACAACCACTGGCGTGGCCGCTTCAAAGTCTCCCAGCTATCCTACACAAGCCGAACCGAACACCAATATCAAACTGTAGTAAAGGTCCCGGGGTCTTTCCGTCCTGCTGCGCGAAACGAGCATCTTTACTCGTAGTGCAATTTCACCGGGCCTATGGTTGAGACAGTCGAGAAGTCGTTACGCCATTCGTGCAGGTCGGAACTTACCCGACAAGGAATTTCGCTACCTTAGGATGGTTATAGTTACCACCGCCGTTTACTGGCGCTTAAGTTCTCAGCTTCGCCCCACCAAAATGGAGCTAACCGGTCCCCTTAACGTTCCAGCACCGGGCAGGCGTCAGTCCGTATACATCGCCTTACGGCTTCGCACGGACCTGTGTTTTTAGTAAACAGTCGCTTCTCGCTGGTCTCTGCGGCCACCCCCAGCTCGAGCAGCAAGTACTCTCACCAGGCGTGGCCCCCCTTCTCCCGAAGTTACGGGGGCATTTTGCCGAGTTCCTTAACCATAGTTCACCCGAACGCCTCGGTATTCTCTACCTGACCACCTGAGTCGGTTTAGGGTACGGGCCGCCATGAAACTCGCTAGAGGCTTTTCTCGACAGCATAGGATCATCCACTTCACCACAATCGGCTCGGCATCAGGTCTCAGCCACAAGTACGACGGATTTACCTGTCGCACGGCCTACACCCTTACCCCGGGACAACCACCGCCCGGGATGGACTACCTTCCTGCGTCACCCCATCACTCACCTACTAACCGCTTGGGCCGGCGGCTCCACCACTTTCCTTTCCCCGAAGGGTCCGGAACGGCTTCACGGCCTTAGCATCACGATGCTCGATGTTTGACGCTTCACAGCGGGTACCGGAATATCAACCGGTTATCCATCGACTACGCCTGTCGGCCTCGCCTTAGGTCCCGACTTACCCTGGGCAGATCAGCTTGACCCAGGAACCCTTAGTCAATCGGCGCAAACGTTTCTCACGTTTGTATCGCTACTCATGCCTGCATTCTCACTCGTCAACCGTCCACAACTCGCTTACACGGCTGCTTCACCCGGCAGACGACGCTCCCCTACCCATCACAGCAGGCGTTGGCCCTCATGCTGCAATGACACGACTTCGGCGGTACGCTTGAGCCCCGCTACATTGTCGGCGCGGAATCACTAGACCAGTGAGCTATTACGCACTCTTTCAAGGGTGGCTGCTTCTAAGCCAACCTCCTGGTTGTCTGTGCGACTCCACATCCTTTCCCACTTAGCGTACGCTTAGGGGCCTTAGTCGATGCTCTGGGCTGTTTCCCTCTCGACCATGGAGCTTATCCCCCACAGTCTCACTGCCGCGCTCTCACTTACCGGCATTCGGAGTTTGGCTAAGGTCAGTAACCCGGTAGGGCCCATCGCCTATCCAGTGCTCTACCTCCGGCAAGAAACACACGACGCTGCACCTAAATGCATTTCGGGGAGAACCAGCTATCACGGAGTTTGATTGGCCTTTCACCCCTAACCACAGGTCATCCCCCAGGTTTTCAACCCTGGTGGGTTCGGTCCTCCACGAAGTCTTACCTCCGCTTCAACCTGCCCATGGCTAGATCACTCCGCTTCGGGTCTTGAGCATGCTACTGAAACGCCCTATTCGGACTCGCTTTCGCTACGGCTACCCCACCCGGGTTAACCTCGCAACACACCGCAAACTCGCAGGCTCATTCTTCAAAAGGCACGCAGTCACGACGCAAGGACAAATCCCTGCGCGACGCTCCCACGGCTTGTAGGCACACGGTTTCAGGTACTATTTCACTCCCCTCCCGGGGTACTTTTCACCATTCCCTCACGGTACTATCCGCTATCGGTCACCAGGGAATATTTAGGCTTAGCGGGTGGTCCCGCCAGATTCACACGGGATTTCTCGGGCCCCGTGCTACTTGGGTGTCTCTCAAACGAGCCGCTGACGTTTCGACTACGGGGGTCTTACCCTCTACGCCGGACCTTTCGCATGTCCTTCGCCTACATCAACGGTTTCTGACTCGTCCCACGGCCGGCAGACCGTGAAAGAGAGATCCCACAACCCCGCATGCGCAACCCCTGCCGGGTCTCACACACATACGGTTTGGCCTCATCCAGTTTCGCTCGCCACTACTCCCGGAATCACGGTTGTTTTCTCTTCCTGCGGG